>CAWFWH010000025.1:0-264106 GCA_963819405.1 uncultured Acidobacteriaceae bacterium
GTCTGAGTGATGATGGGAGTAGTATGTATTCCCGCTGCTCGATCTTTTCAGCTTTTTTCTGCCTAGCTTCTGGTTTAGCTTTCGCTGCGCCACATCCACCCGCGCTGCGGCTCAACCGTGATGTTCAGCCGCAACACATCTCGCTGGATCTGACGCTCTCGCCGGAAAAGCCGGACTTCTCAGGCAAAGTTCAGATGGATTTGATTATCAATAATGCAGTCGACCACTTCTGGTTGAATGCGACGGACCTCACCATCACTGACGCAAAGCTTGTCGAGAACGGGCAGACCTTGAATGCTCAGCTTATTCCCGGCGGGACGGATTTCGTTGGGTTTCAATTCGCGTCAGCGTTGCACACCGGCAAAGCACTACTCAGCCTGTCCTACACGGGGAAAGTGAACACGCGGTCGAGCGAAGGAATTTTCAGCAACAGCAGTAATCAAGATAAATATCTGTTCACCCAATTCGAAGCCATAGACGCAAGGCGCGCCTTCCCATGCTTCGATGAGCCGGACTTCAAAATTCCATGGCAGGTGACCTTGCATGTGCCGCAGAACGACATCGCGGTATCGAACACGAAAGTCGAAAGTGAAGGACGCGAAGCGGATGGCACGAAAACATTTCGTTTTGCAGAGACCAAGCCATTGCCCAGCTATCTGATCGCGTTTGGTGTCGGCCCATTCGAGTTTGTCGATGCCGGAACCGCGGGAAGCAGGCATGTCCCAGTTCGCATTGTGGTGCCGCGCGGTGATGCCGATCGCGCCAAGTACGCTGCCAGCGTGTCAGCCGAAATTCTGACCCGGCTTGAGAATTACTTCGGCATCCCCTATCCGTACGACAAGGCGGATCAGCTCGTAATTCCGCTTTCGTTTGGGGGAGCGATGGAAAATCCGGGACTGGTCACCTATGACGCGAACATCGTGCTCTCGCCGCCTGGAGAAGATTCAGTGCGGCACCAAAGGCAGTACGCCTCCATCGCAGCGCATGAGCTTGCTCACCAATGGACCGGAGACATGGTCACCATGAGTTGGTGGAATGACGTGTGGCTGAACGAGTCCTTCGCAACGTGGATGTCCGCGAAACTGATTGCCGAGTGGAAACCCGAGTGGAATACGCGCGCCGAGGATGAGGGAGCGCGGTTGTTCGCGATCAGTGCGGATACAAAAACCAGCGCGCGTCGCATCAACCAGCCGGTCGAGAGCAAGAGCGATATCGCCAACGCTTTCGATGGAATCACTTACGAGAAGGGCGGCGCGGTGCTCGCGATGTTTGAGAATGCAGTGGGACCGGCGAACTTCCAGCGCGCGATGCACGACTATTTGAACGCGCACATGTTCGGCAATGCGACTGCGGAAGACTTTCTCGCGGAGCTGGGACGCGATACGAAACCTGAATACGCGGCGGCATTCGCGACATTCTTAAACCAGACGGGCGTACCTGAAATAAAGACGCATCTGGACTGCGCGCAGGGCCAGCAAGCCACGCTGCAATTGGAACAGCGGCGGCTATTGCCGCTTGGATCCACGGGAGATGTGAATCGCACTTGGAATGTTCCATTTTGCGTTGCCTATTCATACGGAAGCGGCAGAAAAGATATGTGCAATCTGGTGACCGGCCAGAAAGCGACCGTGACGCTTCCGGAAAACGGTTGCCCAGCCTGGTACTTGGGCAACGACAAAGAGATTGGTTATTACGAATCGAAATACGACGCGGAAGCGCTTACGCACTTTGCTCGATCATCGCAGTGACCTGACATTGGCGGAACAGGCCGGCGCTCTGGGCGACCTTCAGCTGCTTGCGCGCAACGGGGAAGCTTCCTGGCAGCTCGTGCTCGGGCTGGTGCCAAAGCTGAAGGACGATTCGCATCGAGAGATCGTACAAGCCGCGATTGGGCTGGCATCTGTTCCGTCACAGTATATTGAGCCAAATTTGATGCCGAATTACGCCAGCTATGTGGAGGACATGTTCGGCGAACGTGCACGCCAACTGGATTGGCTTCCGAAGCCCATCGATACGCCGGACGAAAAGCTGCTGCGGCCCCAGATAGTTGGATTCGTGGCAAGGCGAGGCAAAGATCCGCAACTCATCGAAGAGGCAAAGCGCTTGGCGAATGCGTGGCTGAACGATCACAGCATACTTCCTTCCGATGTAGCGGGAAGTGTTCTTGCGGTTGCCGCGCAAAATGGCGACGCGGCTTTCTACGACAAGGTTGTAGCTGCGGCTAAGGCGGCGCACGATCCATATTTCAAGCCAATGCTGATTGGAACGTTAGGAGACTTTCAAGATCCGCAACTGATCCGGCGCAGTCTGGCGATGGCTTTCGACGGTACGTTTGATCTGCGCATGTCCATGAGAATGTTCGGAGCCATGACCGACGATCCGAAGGTGGCGCAATTGCCCTACCAGTATCTGAAAGAACACTATGATGAAATCGCGTCGAAGCTGCCTTCATCCGTCAGCAGCGATTACGCGGCTCGATTGCCCAGTATCGCCGCCGCAGTAGGGTGCAGCGATCAAGCAGAGGCTGAGGCCAAGGCGTTTTTCGAGCCGCGCATGGCGAAAGTGGTGGGAGGTCCCCGTTCACTCGCAAATGCGCTGGAGCAGATTCATCTGTGCGCCGCGGCAAAACCTGCGGCTACCGAAGAGATCGCGAAGTTTCTTTCCGCTTATCCGGCAAAAGGCTCGGCAGCAGCAGCCACGCAATAAGCCTTTGCGATTTCGCTTGACACGCGGGATGCGCCAGTGCTACATAGTGTAGTGTTACATAATGTAGCATATACGATGGCGCTGAAACCACCGTTATCCGAGTTAGAGAAAGCCGTCATGGATGTTGTCTGGGAACGCGGCACTGCGAGCGCGGGCGATATTCGGCAAGCTCTTTTCCTGGAGCGTCCGCTGAAGGACTCGACCATTCGCACGGTCCTGGGCCGCCTTGAGGACAAAGGCTATCTTCAGCACGAAGTACAGGGGCGCACATTTGTCTATTCGGGCATTGAGCAGCCGCGCAATGTGGCTGTTCGCGCCGTGAAACAGATTTTGGAGCGGTTTTGCAACGGCTCTCTGGAATCGCTGCTGGTCGGCATGGTCGATGGTGAGGTTGTCGACCCCGCGGAATTGCAGAAGATTGCGGATCGTTTGGCTCGCGAGCGCTCTGCAGGTTCGTCGTTATCACGGAGAAGAAAGAAGAACATATGAGTCTCGCGGAAACGGTATCACTGAGTTGGAGTTTGTTGTCTCTCCTATTCGGGACGTCGATTCGCTCGACGGCCCTCGCGGTTATCTGTGCACTGTTGGCGCTGTTTCTGGGCTCGAAAACAGCGGAAATACGTCATATGCTCTGGCGGGGGATGCTGTTCGCTCTGCTCCTTATGCCCGTGCTGGAAATTTTCGCCCCGCCAATGCAGCGGACGTCCCGGGCACTTACAGACATGGAAGCAGCAGTTCTTCCCCGCGCGCCGTTTCAAGTAATGACAACGCGATCCGCGGACTGGAAGAGCACTGTAATTGTTCGTCCCATTCAGCAGGGCGAGAATTCATTTGTTTGGCTTATGGTGGCAGTTTTCGTTTATGCGGCGATTGCATTCTTGCTCCTCGTCCGGCTGACGCTGAGTCTCTTCCGGTTGAGAACGATAGTTCACCGAAGCAGGTATATCGGCTCGGCGGATCTGCGGCAGTTGGCGCACGACATCTGGCTGGAGAGCGGCGCATTTATCAAGCCGCGCATCCGTGAGTCTGACGACGTAAGTGTTCCGGTCGCGGTCGATTTCGACGAGATGTTCATTCTGTTGCCTGGCTCCTGGCAGCAATGGGACACGGCTAAGTTGCGCGCTGTGATGGCGCATGAGGTGGCGCACGTCAGACGGAACGATCCCGCAACGGCCTTGATTGCATCCGTCGCGACTTGCTTATTCTGGTTTCATCCGCTCGCATGGTTTCTCAAGCGTCATTTGGCGCGGCTTGCTGAAGAGGCGTGCGACGAATTTGCGGTACAGGCAGTTCCGAATCCGGAGCAATATGCAAGAGTACTCATCGATTTTGCGCGAGACGTGGCTATGCGCAGAAGGCGAGCGCTGGAGCCAGCGAGTGCCGTGGTCCAAAGTTCGCATCTGAAGACACGTCTGAGCCGGATCTTTGCGGCCTCAGCAGATCGAAACAGACGCGCAAGCGCTATTCGTGTCATGCTTCTCGCGGCTTTCGTCCCGGCCCTTTATTTAACGGCTGCCGCGCGCTTCCAGGAACCGCAGGCGCAGAACACACCCGTTATCGTCCAGCGCACGCCCGTTACTCAAGATGAAGTTCCTCAATTGAAGGGTCAACTCGAGGCCAATCCCGATGACCTCAAAGTACGAGGCCAACTGATGATGTATTACGCGGAGCAAGAGCAACAGGCAGAATTCATCCAGCAACTGCTTTGGATGATCCAGAACCACCCGGAATCCGCGCTCGCCGCATTTTCCCTGCGCCCTGATCAGTCTGATCAGCTCAAAGCCGCTTGGGAACAGGCGCTTGCGAATCATGCGGACTCGCCTCAAGTGCTGTTCAACGGCGGGCGTTTTTTTGAACAGACCGATGCGGAACGTGCGCTCCAGCTGTTTCAAAGTGCACGGGAACTGGATTCATCTTCTAGGTCCGTGTGGTACGTGGCGCAAATCGCAAGAATTTACGCTGTGGCGGTGATGGAGGATCTGAGATCCGGGGCCAATCCCGCGAGCTTTGGGAACCTAAGCCGTGCTTCCGCAGCAATCTTGCGCGGTGAGCTTCAGGAATCCAGCGATCCCACTCTGCTCAGCCAGACCGGAATGTGGCTCATAAAGTTGAACACGCCGCCGCTACCGGCACAAAGGGACGCCGCATTACGGTTGATTCAGCGGGCGAACGATCTCGATGCATCGAATCCCGCCTGGATCACGGAAACGAATCTCCTGAACAAAGTCGCTCCGGCGTATCCTCCACTCGCGCTGTCGGCGCGGGTACAAGGCGACGTGGAATTCACGGCCGTGATCGGACCTGACGGGCACGTTCAATCCCTTACGCTCGTAACCGGTCATCCCTTACTCGTAAACGCAGCCAAAGATGCAGTACTCCAATGGGCGTACGAGCCGACTGTGTTGAATGGTCAACCGGTAAGTGTCGCGACCGACGTGCTGGTTCCGTTTCGGCTACCACCGCCGAAATAGCAGCCCCCATGATGAAATGCAGATAAAGGTAGGGCACACATTCACGCAGGGCGGCCACGCAGAAAACTTCAAGAGGAACATCCGATGAAACATATTGTTATTCAATTCACGTTTTTCGCGGCTTTCGTGCCGGCCCTGTATTTGATGGCTGCGGCACCATTCCAAGAGCCGCAAACGCAGAGTATGACCTTCAGCCTCCCGCGCACGCCGCTTACACAGGATGAAGTTGCGCAACTGCAGGCCCGGCTGGAGGCGAATCCAGACGATCTCGTCGCGCGAGGCCAACTGCTGATGTATTACCGGCAGCAAGGCCAACGGAGAGAATTTGTCGAGCAACTGCTTTGGATTATCCAGAACCATCCCGAATCGCCACTGGCCGCTTCTCCGCTACCGCCTGATGAGTATGATCAACTGAAGCCGTCTTGGGAACAGGCAGTCGCAGCTCATGCGGACTCGCCGCAAGTGCTGTTAAACGCTGGCCGTTTCTTTGAGCCCACCGATCCGGAACGCGCGCTGCAGCTCTTTCAAAGCGCACGGGAACACGATTCATCATCTAAATCTGTCCTGTACCTAGGGCAAATGGCGAGAATCTACGCTGAGGCGGCGATGGTCGAGTTGAGAACCGGGATTCAACCCAAAGTCTTTCCGAACGTCAGCCCTGAGGTGGCCGCGACGTTGCGGAGCCAGCTTCAGGAATCCAGCGATCCGGCTTTGCTGAGCCGAACCGGAGAGTTGCTAATCCAAATGAACACGCCGCCGTTCCCGGAGCAGAAGCAAGCGGGATTAGAGTTGATTCAGCGCGCGATCGATCTCGATCCATCCAACCCTGAATGGAAGGCGGCTCTCGCATCGGCGAACGCAGGACAGATCCGGCCATCTGCGACGTCTCCGGGAGCAGTTCGCATTGGCGGCAAAGTGGCGGAAGCGAATCTACTAAACAAAGTCGAGCCGGTGTATCCACCACTTGCGCTGTCGGCGCGCGTACAAGGCGCCGTGGAATTCACGGCAGTTATAGGACCTGACGGGCACGTCCAATCTCTTACGCTCGTGCGCGGTCATCCGCTGCTCGTGAACGCAGCGAAAGAGGCAGTACTGCAATGGACGTACCGGCCGACTCTATTGAATGGCCAGCCCGTAAGTATCGTCACCGATATTCTTGTTCCCTTTCGGCTTCAGCAGTAGCGGCGGTCGCATCGCGTGATGAAATGTAGGTAGACGTATGGCTACACCGGCCACTATTATTCCCTTTGACGAGTACATGCAAACGTCCTATTCGCCCGATTGCGAATACGTCGATGGCGCTATCGTGGAGCGGAACGTGGGCAAAGGCAAGCACGCATTCACGCAAGGGAAGATCTACCTGAAGCTCAGCGAACAGGCTCTTTCCAAAAGGCTGATCGTTTTGCCTGAGCAGCGCGTGAGAGTCTCGCCGGCTCGCGTGCGTATCCCCGATATCTGCATCGTCGAACAACTCGAAGAAATTATCACTAAGCCGCCTTTACTATGCGTAGAGGTTCTTTCGCCCGATGACCGCTGGCCGCGGGTGAATGCCTCGGTTGCCGATTATCAGATGATGGGCGTGCCTTGTGTATGGCTAATTCATCCTTATGAATCTCGAGCTTGGATGTTCGACCTGGAGAATCCGCCGATGGAGATATTCGATGGCAGACTGACGGTTAGCTCGCTCGGCATCGAGGTTCATCTGCGGGACGTGTTACATATGAAAGACGAATAGCTTATGCCAACTCAAGAAGAACACGACGAACCCGAAAACCTGGTAGAGAGCCCTAACCAGGCGGAGCACACCGCGCGCACTTTGCAGGATGCCGCCGATTCGAACGCGACGCTCGAAGGCTACTATTCCATCAACGAAACACCAGCGCCGAAAGAAGTTGAGGAGCAGGTCGATAAAGAGCGGGAGAAGAACGACGCAGGCGCTTAACCGGCTGGTTGAACTGTTCCGTCGCGGTTCAGGATGTAGCGCTGCCCGCGCCAATTGATGGACTTCCCGAAGAAGCCGGCGATCCAGAACCCGAACCCTACCAGATCCTGAATGGGCAGGAGAGCCCAGGGCACAGCTGCACGGAGAATTCGCTCCGAAACGGTCCATGCAGCCGCGGCACGCAGGAATATCGTGATCGCGAGCAGCGGCCAGCAGCCCGGACACGTCAGGCATATAACAAACCCCACAGGCAGCGGATGCGTGAAAAATTGCCCGATGTATCCCCAGGGGCGCGAACGACGGCTGGTGCGCGCCCATCGCAGACGGTGGGAAAAATTCTGAAGCATCTTCTCGCTCCCGATGCGGTGCTCCACTACATAGGACGAGAAGCGAACGACAAATCCGAGCTCAGCGGCAATTCTCCCTAACATGAAATCTTCGGAACTAAGGTAATCTTTCACGCGTTCCATTCCGCCGAGGGCGACCAGAACATCTTTGCGCGCTACGATCGTCGGTCCGACGGCAAACCTGGTGCCTTCCATCATGACCGCGGTGAATAGGCCTGCATGGAAATCGGTATTCATCCCCAGGGCTTCCAGGCGCGACCAGACGCTGCTGCCGGGAACCGCACGATACGGACAGGTGACCAGTCCGAGCCGTTGATTCTCAAACTCCGCCGCCAGGCTCTGGCAGAAATCGCGACCCACACGGACGTCGCTATCGCTCATCACAATCAACTCATGCTTCGATTTGTCGAACATGCATTTCAGGCTGAAGACCTTGGCATGGGGATACGGCGGCTCGCCCGTGACAATCAATCGCGATTCGATGGCCGGATATTCACGCATCAACCGGCGCACGACGTCCGCGGCCGGATCCCCATCGTGCCGCACGGCAAAGAGAAGCTCGAAGCCGGTGTAATCCTGTTCGAAGTAGCTGCGCAGATTGCCTTCGAGGCCTTCGTCCAGTCCGGCCAGTGGCTTCAGGATGCTGATACCGACGGCCTTCGCAAGCAAATATGGACGCGCGACGCGCCCGTGTCTCATCGCCGCCGCGATAGCCAGGACGCAATACACCCAACAGCCGAACAATATTAAAACGGCAGTGTGCAACGCCTATTCTTCAAGACTCTTGGTCGAGATGAGCTGCGAAAGGCGCGCAATAAATTCTTCGATCCCCACAGCTCCCTGATCGCCGTGCTTGCGATTCCGCACGGAGACCTGTCCCGACTGAGCTTCCCGATCCCCTACTACAAGCATATACGGAATCTTTTGAAGCTGAGCCTCGCGAATTTTGAAATTGACTTTTTCGCTGCGCTCGTCGAGCTCGGCCCGAAATCCCGCGGCGAACAGCTTTTCATGCACTTCTTTCGCGAATGCGTTTTGCCGGTCGGTGATAGGCAGCACGATGGCTTGCACCGGCGCGAGCCAGACAGGAAATGCGCCGCCGTACAGCTCAATCAGGTAGGACACCATGCGCTCCATCGTGCTTATGATGGCGCGATGAATCATTACCGGGCGATGCTCGTGACCGTCTGGGCCGATGTAGCCGAGCTCGAATCGATTTGGCAGTTGGAAATCGATCTGGATGGTTGAATAGGTCTCTTGGTGCCCCATTACATCCGCCAGTTGGATGTCCAGTTTCGGCCCATAAAACGCGGCCTCGCCCGGCGCATCGACATAAGGGAGCCCAAGCGAATCCATGGCCTCATGCAAGACGCGTTCCGCGAGCGACCACATCTCGTCATTCGCGATGTACTTTTCCGTATTGGCCTTGTCGCGCAACGAGAGGCGGTAGCTATACTGCGTGATCCCGAGATCTCGATAGACCTGCTCGACCAACTGCATTACTCTCGTAAACTCATCCTTGATCTGATCCGGAGTGCAGAAGATGTGCGCGTCGTTCAGGGTCATGCAACGAACGCGGCTCAGTCCGCTCAGTACGCCGGAGCGTTCGTAGCGATACATCGTGCCCAATTCGGCGATGCGCACCGGCAGGTCGCGGTAGCTGCGCATTTTCGATTGGTAGATCAGGATGTGATGCGGACAGTTCATCGGCCGCAAGACCATCTGTTCGGTCTCGAGGTCCATTGGCGGGAACATATCCTCGTGATAATGTTCCCAATGGCCGGATCGCTGGTAGAGCTCGATTTTCGCGAGGTCGGGCGTATAGACGTGCTGATAACCGGTCTGCCGTTCGCGCTCGAGAATGTACTCTTCGAGCAGTCGTCTTATCGTCGCGCCTTTCGGCAACCACAGGGGAAGCCCGGCGCCAACCAGGTCATTGACGGTGAATAGTTCAAGATCCTTGCCGAGACGGCGATGATCGCGCTTCTTGGCCTCTTCGAGCCGATTCAGATAATCGTCCAGCTCTTTTCTTGTAAAAAATGCCGTGCCGTAAATGCGCTGGAGCTGCGGATTTTTTTCGTTGCCCTTCCAGTAGGCGCCGGCAATCGAGAGCAGCTTAAAAGCCTTCAGCTTTTCCGTTGAGGGAACGTGCGGTCCGCGGCAGAAATCGATGAAATTAGGCCCGAGCGTGTATTCGGAGAAGATCTCGCCGGCGCGCTCCTCAATCAATTCGCGCTTCATCCAGTCATCGCGATATTTTTCGAGACCGTCTTTCTTAGCCGTCAGCTTACGTTCAAAAGGCAAATTCTTGGCTTGCAGCTCGCGCATGCGAGATTCGATTTTCTCGAGATCCTCCGGCGTGAATTTCGCGTCGCGCTGGAAATCGTAATAGAAGCCCGTCTCGGTAGGAGGACCGATGCCCAGCTTGGTTTCGGGGAAGAGTTCGAGTACGGCGGCAGCCAGCAGATGCGCCGTCGAATGGCGATAGACCTGAAGAGCTTCGGGGTTCTTCGTGGTGAGGACTTCCAGCTTCGCGTCCCCTTCGAGAGGGCGCGTCAGATCGAACAGGTCGCCGTTGACACGCGCAACGATCGCGTCCGATGCCAGGCGCGGGCTGATCGACTTGGCGACATCTATAGGGCGCGTGCCCTGCGCCACGTTTTGCTGGCTGCCATCGGGCAGAGTGATCGTCAAACTGCTCATATTTTGGGAGTAAATTCGAGAGTATCAGACGATTTTAGATTAGGAGGCAATACACGAATGCGGCACGACTTGCAATATGCTTTTCGAGTATTGCGTAGAGATCGAGGGTTTACTGTTGTCGCAATCCTCTGCCTGGCGTTAGCCATTGGCGCGAATACAGCCATCTTCAGCATCGTCAATGCAGTTCTCCTCCGCCCTCTTCCCTACAAAGATTCGAATCGGCTGATTGTGATCTGGGAAGTACCCGCGCACGACAGAAAAGCTCCGCCGGTATTCGACAGCTATCGCGATTTCAAAGCCTGGAAAAGCAGAAGCCGCAGTTTCGAGCAGCTCGCCGTCGGTACCTGGGCAACAGGTGGACAGATTCTGACTGCTCGGGGAGCCGCACGGGACGTACTTGCCATGCCGGTCAGCATCGAGTTCTTTTCGCTCCTCGGCATTTCTCCCCAGCTCGGGCGCACATTCCAGCCCGATGATCTCAATCGACCGTGCACCGTGGTTTTGAAGCACCGTTTCTGGCAAAGTGCATTCGGTGGACAGAAGGATGTTATCGGCCAGCAGATCGAGTTGGACAACCAACCTTGTACTGTCGTGGGCGTGATGCCGCCGGGATTCACTTTTTATCCCGATGCTCTCTCCATGTGGAAACTCATCACTCCGGAAGACGCGATTGCCCGGGATGCAGACCACTCGAATGTCGGAGTATTTGGACGCCTCAGGCCCGGCATTTCCGTTACAAGCGCCGAGAAGGAAGTTCAGCTCTTATACCGGGAAGAGCATCAGCATGACCGGGCATCGCGGTGAGCGAATCCCAGTTGTTTACCCGCTTCAAGAACAGTTTGCATTCCTTACAGGACCTAATTTGCGTCGCAGTCTGATTATTTTGTTTGCCGCTGTCAGTTTCGTTCTTCTGATTGCATGCGTGAACGTAGCGAATCTCCTGCTCGGAAGATCGCTCAGACGGCAGAAAGAATTAGCAGTGCGAAGTGCCTTGGGTTCAGGTCGGGGCCGGTTAATTCGCCAGCTCTTAGTGGAGAGCTTGCTTCTCTCATCGTCTGGCGCTCTCGCGGGGGCGCTATTAGCTGCTGCCGCCGTCCACTATTTTCGTATCGCAAACCCGATCGAACTTCCACCTGGTAATCCAGTAACTATCAATCTTCAAGTTCTCAGCTTTAATGCCGGGTTGGCGATTCTAACGGCTCTCTTGTTTGGTCTTATCCCCGCCTGGAAGGCATCCCGCGTGGATTTAAATGACGTTATGAAAGCGGCCGGCCGCGGTTCTTCGCGTGGAAAAGCAGCCGGTCTATTCGGAAACGTGCTGGTCGCCACGGAAATGATGCTTGCGCTTGTATTGTTGGCCGCTGCAGGCCTGCTGATTCAAAGCGTAAACCGTTTTTCCGCTGTGCCGCTTGGATTTGCCGCCGATCGCGTCCTGACGATGGAGATCACCCTTCCGAAATGGAGCTACTCGAAACCGGACCAGCGGGCGAGGTTCTATGACGAGGTTTTGCATCGGGCCGCGGCGCTTCCGGAGGTGCAGGACGCTGCGCTGGCGAGTGCGCTCCCGCTGAATGGTGGCCGCTGGGGCGGGAATGAGCTGACTGTTCAGGGTCGGCCGGAGCCGGACCCTGCCGTAGCCGCTTCCGATGTAGCGCAGCTATCGATTACACCCGATTATTTCCGGGCGATGAATGTCCCACTGCTACAGGGGCGCGCGTTCGATATACGGGACCAAGAAGGGACCGAGCCCGTTGCGATCGTCAACCAAGCGCTCGTAAAGAAATATTTCCCCGATGAAGTCGCGATCGGCAAGCACATACGAGTTGGGGTGCCTAAAAGCCGCGGGCCCTGGCTGACAATCGTGGGCGTCGCCGCCAACGAGAAGGAATCGAACTTCTTTCATGAAATGAGTTGGCGCGAAATCCCGCTTGTGTTTCGCCCTGTGGATCAAGAAGCGCCGGCTGGGCTTGCTCTTGTCATCCATAGTGCGGTGAAGAATCCGGCAGAGCTTGGCCCCATAGTTCAAAGACAAATTGCGGCACTCGATCCTACCGTGCCGGTTAGTGACGTTGAAACGTTGGGCTTGCGGATTTCGCGCATCCTGGCATATCCACGCTTTCGCGCAGCTCTGCTAGGAACATTTGCCGGATTTGCACTACTGTTGGCTAGCGTGGGTTTGTACGGGGTACTTGCGCAACTTGTAGCTCAACGAACCCAGGAGATCGGAGTGCGCATGGCCCTCGGAGCCCAAAGGCGCGATGTACTAGGTTTGATTGTTCGGCAAGGCACTCTACTCGCGGTTGGCGGTATCGGCGCAGGTCTTGTCGTCTCATGGCTGCTGACGCAATTATTGGTATCGCTTCTTTACGGGGTGAAGCCAACGGATCCGTGGACGCTTGCGGCTGTTTCGCTGCTTCTACTTTTGGTTGCGCTTTTTGCAACATATATCCCAGCGCGGCGCGCCGCCAAAGTCGATCCGGTCGTCGCCTTGCGGTACGAGTAGAATCAGACACTAAATTGAGATGCAAGCCAATAATCTAGAGAACGTTGCGCAACTTCCACGGTCAACCCCCCTGCCTGCGGCGCTCGAAAAGACACTGACTGAGAGCCTCCCGGAAGGCGTTGGGCGGAGAATCTCGACCGAAATTGTCGGCTAGTGTCGACCGTACGGCTTTGACTCGAAAAACGCCCGCCACCGTCTTCAAAAAAATCAGAAGAGCAATCCGCTAAACTGTAGTTACCCCTCGCTGTGAGCACCTCTACGGTCACACCTGCCTTCGATGAATCTGCTTTGGTCGCGCGCGCCAAGGCTGGCGATATGGCCGCCTTCTCGGACCTGGTGAAGCACTATGAACGCCGCGTTTTTCGCATGGCCAAGCAGATTACGCAGAATGATGACGATGCGGAAGATGTGCTGCAGGAAACCTTCCTGAAAGCATACACGCACCTGGCCGATTTTCAAGGAAATTCAAAGTTCTATACCTGGCTGGTGAGAATTGCGGTCAACGAAGCACTGATGAAGCTGCGGAAGCGCCGTTCGGACCGCACGGTGCCTTTAGACGAGCCCATCGATACCGGCGAGGACGAGATGGTGCGGGAGATTGCCGTCTGGGATGAAAACCCGGAACAAAGCTACTCCCGAGATGAGCTGGCCCAAATTCTCGATGAGGCTGTTCAAAGTTTGAAGCCAGCTTATCGCACCGTTTTTATCCTGAGAGACATCGAAGAACTGTCCATCGAGGAGACGGCGGAGGCCTTGGATTTGTCCATTTCAGCAGTAAAGAGCCGGTTACTTCGAGCACGGCTGCAGCTTCGCGAGAAGCTGACCCGGCAATTTAAGCGAAAGGGGGACGACGCGTTTGCTTACCTGTAAGCAGTTCCTGCAGGAGCTCACCGATTTCCTCGACGATACTCTGGACCCGAAACTTCGGGCCGACCTTCAGAAACACGTCAACGAGTGTCCCAATTGCTGGGTGGTCTGCGACACAACCGAAAAAACATTAAAAGTCTTTAAAGGAATGGAGCCCCAGGCAGTGCCCCCCCACATTGAAGCAAAGCTCATGGAGGCGCTCGAAAGAAGAAGGCGGTCCAAAGAGGGCGACCCGGAGATCGTTGACGTCTGAGCGACCGCGCCCACAGGGGGCGATTGAAATGTTCAGTGCGGGAAGGTCGCGAATATTTCGTTGAACCGTTTCCTTTGCTGATCAGTCAAAATATCCAGGATGCGCTGTCTGCCGTGCTCGGCTACGTCCTCGCGCTCGTCCTCGATGTTCTGATAGTACTTCGCATAGTCGTCCAACTCTTTGGTGACGATCTTCTCTTGTTGCGGAGTCAGGTTTAGTTCCACCCTAAGCCGTTCCAAGTCGATTCGCTGCGGCGCCGATCGCGCGTGCTGCTTTTCAGGGAACAATCTCGAGTGTAAATATCCGTTCGTCACCGCGGAACCGAAGGCCGCACCGCAAAGGAAAATGATCGCAAGAATCGCGAGGACTTTCGGGTTCGACCATCCAGCATCGTGCCGCAGCGCTGAGCGCTGCCGTGTTGTAACAGGAGTAGCTATTGGAGAAATCCTTTAGTGAAATGCGAAATTAGCTAGAACGGCGTCTCTCTGTTGAGCCTGATCACCAACCACCGGAGCGTCATCGTGGAGATTCTGAGCAACCATGCTCTGCCCTCCCAAGTGTCCATCGAGGCTCTCTTGAGTGACGACGTACGAACCGAGAAGCAGGGCTATCGTCAGCGACGCGTAAGCTAACCGCTTTCCGAATGGAGAGTAGATGAATACCGACCAGATGGAATCCTTTGCCCGCTCTTCGATTCGCTGCATCACGCGAGCGTAAAATCCTGCGCTAGGCTCGATCTCTTCCGGCGCCTGCAACGAGCGCAAGAGTGAGCATTGCCCCTTCATCAATTCGAGTTCCCCCGAGCATTCCGCGCAAGACGATAAGTGTTCGGCTATCCGTTGATCTTCGACGGCAGATCGCTTTCCCCGGAGCAGATCTTCTAACCGGCTTCTAATAGACCCATGCATGTTTTCCCTCAAAAAAGCCAACCAACTCGCGGATCTGTGTCCGCTTTACTCAACTCTACACCTAAAAATCCCAACCGGATCCACTAAACGGCCGGTGGTGTCAAGGGCGCTTTTTCCAACCGCTGCGCCGCCTTTACCAGCTTCTGACGCGCGCGAAATAACTTGACCTTGATCGTATTTTCATTCATTCCGGTCATTTGGGACAATTCCTCTACGGAATGCCCTTCCACTTCTTTTAGCAGGAGGAGCGACCGGTCCTCTTCGGAAATCTTAGAGAGCAGCTTCAGTATCAGATCGTGCTGCGCAAGCCGCTGATCGACAGGCGGCGCCTGGTCCGTTGCCGGTTCTGAATTCTCCATCCGCATAGAATCGTCGGCGGAAAAATCGCTTTCATACACCAGCTTGCGTACTCTCTTCTTTCGCAGATAGTCGTAGCATTCGTTTACCGTGATTTTGTAGATCCAAGTAAGAAGCGAACTGCGAAAATCGAAATTCTTGATTGAAAAATAAATCTTCGCGAAGACCTGTTGAGCGATATCTTCCGCATCGTTCCGGTTGCGAAGAATACCGTAAATGATCGAGAACACCTTCGCCTGATAGCGGTCCACGATCTCGCGGAAAGCTAGCTCATCTTCAGCCTGTATACGCCGGACTAGCGCCGCCTCTTCGGTGCTTCGATGATCCAATTTGGTCTTCGCTCGAGTTGCTTCTCCGGCTACCGCCGGGAAAGGAAGAGTAGCAGTCATCCCGCTCATACATGCCAGCGGACGTTGAACAATATGAAGAGGTTACAAAAACCTGGGCAGCGGCAAGCCGAGCAGCAACGGTCCCATTATGGCAGCATCCCGGGTGGAATTAAGACGCTGGGGCGCTAGCACGTAAGGCGAACAACTAGCGAAGAGACATAGGGCGTGATTGCTGCTATACTAACAACGTCTTTGCTCCGCATCCGTTAATTAACCTTCGAGTGCTTTCCGGCCGCTACTTCCTCCTCTGCAAATTGGTTCGAGCGCAGTCTGACAAAGATAATTCAAATCTAAAAGGATCAACAACACTGTGACCAACATTTTTGTCGGAAATCTCAGTTATCAAACCAGCCAGGACGATCTTCAAGCCGCGTTCGCAGCCTACGGGAGCGTAGAGCGCGTTAGTATCGTTACGGATCGTGACACAGGTCAACCGCGTGGCTTTGGCTTCGTGGAAATGACACAACCCCAGGAAGCTCAGAATGCCATTTCTCAGCTGAATGGCACCGACCTTCACGGGCGGGCCATGAACGTGAACGAAGCGCGACCAAAGACTGCGGGTGGAGGCGGCGGCGCAGGCCGACGCAATGATTCCGGCGGCCGCGGACGCGGCTCACGCTGGTAACCCCGCTACTCTATCGACGTAAGTACCGTTCGGCAGCCGGCTTTCGGTATAACCATCCGGCTGCCATCCTACAATATCCCGTCCCGTGCGTGCGGGCAGTTGTTAGCGTCCCCCTGATGAGCTAGTCTCGGTTACATCACCGAGAAAACCGCCGAACAACCTGAGCTAATCCGGCTGAATCAAACCCTCTTCGACAAACTGTCTGACCAGCTTCCTTCTAGTATTTGGCCAAAATCAAAATGGATCTTCGCCTTCGTCGCTGCAATCGAAATTGCCTTGATGCTGATGTTGCTCACCGACCCTCTACCACCGACGAATCATAGGAACGAAGTAGTCAGCAAGTGCTTGATGCCGCCTCATTTTGACATCAAATCATCTTAGCGGATAGGACTGGATAGTGCGTACCACCGGCGACTTGGACGAAGACGTTCTGCAGGTGGCGAAACGTCTGGCTGGCGAACGCCAGCAAACCCTGGGCCGGGTGCTGTCCGAGCTTCTCCGCCAAGTCATTCGGCCTAGACACAAAGCTTCTCATCACCATGGCAAGATTCCGGTTCTTCCCCGGCGCCCTGGCGCCCGTCCCGTTACTTCCCGACTGGTCAAGGAACTCCTGGAACAGCAGCCTTAGGTGCGCTGATTGCGCTGCAGACGTGAACGCCTTGATTCCCTTGGTGGCCCTTGTTGCCGGAAAGGGATAACATATCCGGAGACTAGAGCTTTTCAAGAAGGGATATTCACGCATGAAGCGAATTTTTGCAGTACTGAAGAAGCGAAGCATTCCGTTTGCCGTGCTTGGCGCGCTTGCGCTGGGTTACACCGTGGGGCATGCAACAGCGCCGGGCCAAGCGTCACTTGTCACCGGGCACGTTGAAGGTTTTTCGATCATGCCGAGCGTTATGGCTCAAGCCGGCGATGCACGTCAGGCGCAAGGTGAAGTTTTGCCGTTTGGTTTTAATCGGCCAGGAAGTCCGGCGCTTGCACCGGATGCGCCGCCTCCCACGTATTGGTCCATCGACGATATCCGGAAGGCGCACGAAGCTCTGGCCGAAAGGGCGGCCAAGGCGCTCACACAAGCCGGCCAGGGGAGCACGCAAGCATTCGGGGGCGGCGGGGTTGTGCGGGAGCGCACGCGAAATTTCAGCATGGGCATGCTGTACCGCGCGCATCGCGAACAGCCCGTACTAAGCCTGACAAAAGTCAACAGTGTCTGGGATGACGCGGAACAGCACGCCGGCGTCTACGATTTCTACGTGTTCACTGGTGGTACCGGCGAGATGATCGTGGGCGGGAAGATCGCGAACCGGCAGAACCTCATGGATAAAGATGGCCCTATACCGGGCGAGTATCGTGGCCAGCCTGTGGTGGGCGGCCAAACCTTCAAAATTAAAGCGGGCGATTGGCTGCTGATTCCGCCGGATGCGCCGCATCAGCCCAAGCCGGATCCCGGCGGATTTAGCTACATGATTTTGAAGATCAACGTCGGAATGTATCCGTGGAGCTTGATCCATTAACCGCCAAACGGATGCGCTTCAAATTTTCTTACGCAATTCTTGTATTCAAACCGGAAAAATCCCCCCGTCGCTTGTTTCATAGTTACCTAGCATGCGAGACGGCAGGCCACAGGAGGGTTTTCCCCAACCCCAAGTGCAACTCCCCACAAAATCCTCTTGTGGCCCTCGCTGAATAAAGCGGTGCCTGTGGAGTCGGCGAACATCCTCGCGTTGCCCCGGACGACATGGGAGGCGGATTTATTGGAAGACACCTCTCTTCGCCGCCTGGTACTCGAACATTATGATCGCGAACACGCCTCGCTTCGCCGTTATTTGTCGTTTTTGCGCGTAGATCCCGAGACGTCGCAGGAGGTTGTTCAAGAGAGCTTTCTCAAACTGCACGAGCATCTGACGGCAGGTGGCGACTGCACCAACTTGCGCGCTTGGCTATATCGGGTCGCGCATAACCTGGCCAGGAATGCGCAAACGGCTTCCCGTGCCAGGAAAACGGATGCGCTACCGGATGTAGCCGCTACGGGCACGCCCGCGACGAACGCAGCATCCGCAGAAGAAGAATTGCTGGCTCGCGAACGAGTGACTCGGTTGCGCCAAGCCATGGATCAGTTGACTGCTGCGCAGAAGGAGTGTTTGGTGCTGCGCGCCCAGGGACTCAAATACCGCGAAATCGCGGATATCTTGAACCTCTCCGTTTCGACCGTCGGAGAAAACGTTCAACGGGGGCTCGAAAAGTTGAAGGTGCTTATATGACTAAGTCTGACCATCTCGCCAATGATTTGCTGGTGAGGGCGATTGATGACGAATTGTCCGGAGCCGAAAGCGTTCTCGTCGAATCGCATCTTGCACATTGTGAGCAGTGCCGGCAGAGTTATCAGGATTTGCGCCTTATATCGGCGCGCGTGGAGTCGCTCGTAACGGCAACCCCGGCCGAATTCTCCGATACACAGCGCGATCTTCTAGCCCGCGAACTTTATTCGCGCGAAAGTTCAGTCCCGGCCCCGCACGCTCCTGAAAAGGTGCTGCGGCGTTTTGGCTGGGGAATGGCGATAGCCGCTACCTTGGCGATTGGTATTATGCTCGCCCCGCGCGCAAAACATCCTGTCGTGTCGAGATCCGCGGCTACTTTAGAAGCCCAGAGCGGTGGATCCTTTGACGTGGATGGTGAGACATTCATTGCGCTGCCGTATTCCAATCCGGATCTACCGATGAGCTCGCCGCATATCGTTCAGATGCAGGTTCCGGTTTCCTCGTTGATGGATGCGGGCATTATGTTCGAGCCGATTTCGAGCCAAGTCGCGGCGCCTGATCGCTCAGTGCTCGCTGACGTTCTTCTCGGAATCGATGGCCAACCATTGGGCGTACACGTTATTGGCGCGGAATAGTTCGTATTGCGGACAAAAGTTTGGGAGGGTTGCTAACAAGGAGAAAATTGAAATGATAAAAACCACAGTCGTTCTATCGGCCGCGCTGCTTCTCAGCCTTGCGGCTTACGCGCAAGGCGGGCCACAAGGCGGTCCTCCGCCCGGACCACCTCACCGTGGATTTGGCCCAGGTGGACCTGGCGGTTTCGGCATGCACCTTGGAAAGGTTGTTACGGGCGCGCCTTACTCGGCTACATTCACGAGGCAGCACACCGAGACTCTCGTGGGAGGGAACACCATCTCGCGCACGACCACTGGCACGATCGCCAGAGATAGCCAGGGCCGCACCTACGAACAGGAGACTGTAACCGGAGGGCCATGGGGTTCGCAAAACAGTGGGCCTAAGACAATCACGTTTATCTTTGATCCAATCGCGGGGTATAGCTACACCTTGGATTTAAGCACCAATGTTGCTACCCAGCGCCCTTTAAGGAATCGGGCGAACGGATCTTGGCCGCCCACAGGCAACAAACCCGGTGATTCCGCGCACAACAATCCGAATGTCGCGGTATCGAATACTACGGGAGGAACCTACGAGAACCTCTCGAATATCGAGACCAGGACGACCACGCGCACGATTCCGCCCGGAGCGATAGGCAATGCGCAGGCAATTACGTCAACCAGCACCGTCCTGTATTCACCGGACTTGCAGATTGTCGTTTCCACAACGAGCAACGATCCTCGTACCGGCCAATCTTCTTATACGCTGAACAATATTGTGACCGGCGAGCCGGCTGCATCGTTATTCCAGGTACCGTCAACCTATACGATTAAGGCCGACAATGGGGGCCCGGGCCGCGGTGGCCGCTTCGCCCGCCCGCCTCAGTAAGGTAAAACGAGCCTCGGTGTAGTAAGATCCTCCTGACCGCTGGTTGGGAGGATCTTTTTGTTTTTTGGAATGAACGATGACGGCTGACCAAGAGAACGACATATCGGGTGCTCTCGACTCGTTCCGCATTGAGCTGCCGTCCTGGGGATTTGCGAACACCGGAACGCGTTTTGGGAAGTTCCTGCAGGCGGCCGCTGCAACTTGCATCGAAGACAAGTTCGCCGATGCCGGCGAAGTCAACAAGCTCACTGGCACGTGCCCCACTATTGCGCTGCACGTTCTTTGGGATCTGCCGAATGCACTCGATAATATCGATGAAATCCTGGGCCTCGCAGCGAAGTACGGCGTTCGGCCCGGCTCCATCAATCCGAATACGTTCCAGAGTCAGGAATATAAACACGGCTCGCTCGGCAATCCGGACGAAGCCATTCGAAAACGCGCGCTCGCACATCTACACGAGAGTGTCGAGATCGCGAAGCGCCTGAACAGCCGCGACATTTCGTTATGGTTCGCCGATGGCTCCAACTATCCGGGCACCGCTAATATTCGCAAGCGGAAACAGTGGTTCACCGAGGCTTTGCGCGAGCTGCACAGCGACCTGGACACGCGACAACGCATGCTGCTCGAATATAAGCCGTTCGAGCCATGTTTCTACCACACCGACATTGCCGATTGGGGCATGTCGCTGATGCTGGCTCGCGCGGCCGGTCCGCAGGCGAAGGTGCTGGTAGATACGGGTCACCATTACGCCGCTCAAAACATCGAGCAGATCGTCGCCTGGCTGCTCAGCGAAAACATGCTGGGCGGCTTCCATTTCAATGACCGCCGCTACGCGGACGACGACTTGACTATCGGCGCCATCGATCCTTATCAGGTCTTCCGCATCTTTCACGAGATCGCCTCCTTCGAGTTTGAGACAGGAATCAAAGCGGACATCGCGTACATGATCGATCAAAGCCACAACATCAAAGGCAAAATGGAGGCCATGGTTCAGACCGTGATGACCGCGCAAGAGCTGTTTGCGAAGGCGGCATTGGTCGATCACGAGCGCCTGACGCAAGCACAGCACAAATCGGACGTGCTGGTTGCTGAGGAGTGTCTGCGAGACGCGTTTGCAACGGACGTACGCCCCATGCTTGCATCGTGGCGTAAATCGAAGGGCTTGCCTGCGAATCCGTTGCGAGCTCTCGAGGGAAGCGGCTATGTGGCGAAAATCAGCCGCGAGCGGGCCACGAAAAATATGGCTACTCTCTCGTCCTATGCGTGACGGCTTACCCAGCGCAGATAATGCCAGAGCGAGCTTTTTTCAGCCCACAGGAAACGGAAAAACGATGCGGCAGTAATTGACTCGGCAGGTACGCCCGAGTAAGTTTCCATTCGCCAGCGCAGATAAGGAGATTGCCATGGCCGCAAGCGATATCCGCGCGAGGCGATCCACAGAAATCGAAGCATCAGGGGCGAGGATTGACGGACGCGCGCGTAACCGGAGCTGTCGCGGCTTGCCTTGTTTTTTCCACATCCGGCGTTGCGTAGTAGCCGGAACGCGTGCGGACCACCGGCTTACCCGGCGCTTCGACCGTGACTTTGATCTGACGGTAGCTCCCATCGAGTTGCTGGATGCTGGGCGTATAGGCGATCGTGTATTGGCTACGAATGTCCTTCGCGATTTCTACAGCCAACGATTGCACTTCATTTACTTCCTTGGGGTAGAACGCCAACCCTCCCGTCGCTCCAGTCAGCTCGTTCAGCGCCCGGCGGGCTTTTACCGCGTCGTGCTTTTCTTCGTCCGTAAACAGGCCGATGGCATAAACCAGCGTATCGGTCTGATACGCTCGCCTCACCACGTTCTCCAGGGAGACGCTGCTTGCATTGTCGTTTCCATCGGTGATGACCATTAGAACTTTCTTGTCTTTCTTAGCCGCGGATTTTGTGTAATCGAGCGACATATTGATGGCGTCGCGCATGGCCGTCCCGCCGCGCGAGTCGATGCGGGCCAGGCCTAGCTCCATCTTGTGCGGATCGCTTGTGAACGGTACATCCAGGTATGCATCGTCATTGAAATTGACAATGCACACCTCGTCCTGAGGATTCGATTCGCGAACCATTGCGACCGCCGCCGCTTCCACCCTGCTTCGCTTGGTCATCATGCTGCCGCTGTCATCGATAATGATGCAGAGCGAAACCGGTACATCCTCGCGCCGGAAAACCTTGACCTCCTGCGGTTGTCCGTTCTCAAATACCTTAAAGGCGTTCCGGTCCAGATTCGTCATCATCTTGCCCTTGCGATCCGTAACGCTTGCGTGCAGGACGACTAGTCGCGTATTGGCGACGAACTGGGCAAGCAAGCAGCCGGTCGATAAGCCGGCCAGTAGTAGACGGAAGCTCAAGCTGCTACTGAGTTGGCGCATAGTAACCGAGACGGAAAATAGCTTTCAGCGGCGGAAGACCGCGAGGTTGGTTCAGCTTCACTTGCACGCGGCGATACTTTCCGTCGCGCTCCCGGTTCTTCGGCGTGTAGCCCAAGATGTATTCATTCCGAAGTTCGATACCGATCTTTGCCGCAATATCCGGAAGCTCGGCGATGTTCTCAACCGCGTATTCACGGCCGCCGGTCTGCTCGGCCAGCTCATTCAGAAGGCCTGGTCCCGAAGCTTCTTCCGGCGTACGTCCGCGGTTCGCCATCGATTCGAATATGCCGATTGCAAAGATCTGAACATCTCCTTCCCGCACCGCATTCCTGATCTCGGTTTCCGTGTAGCGGCTGCTGTTGTCGCCGCCATCGGAGATGATCAGCAGCGCCTTCCGCGGATTGTGAGCCTTCTTCATTTCGTGCATGGCAAGATAGACGCTGTCGAGCAGTGCCGTCCGCCCTCTCGATTGCGTGAATGTAAGCGTGCTCTGAATCTTATCGGTATCCGCCGTAAAAGGCACAGTGAGCTCGGGCCGGTCGTTGAATTGAACCAGGAAGAATTCGTCCGATGGATTCGCCTGTTTGAAGAACTCCGATGCCGCCTGGCGCGATTTCTGCAGCTTAGCTCCCATGCTCCCACTGGTGTCGAATACCAGACCAATAGATATAGGTGCATCTTCGCTGGAGAACTGGCTGATCTCTTGCTCGATCTTATCCTCGAATAGGCGGAAATGCTCTTTCTCGAGACCGGTAACGAAGCGATTGAGCGGGTCCTGAACCGTAACATTGATCAATACCAGTGTCTTGTTGACGCGGATGTCGACAGGATGGGAATCGGCTCGTGCCGTGGCTGGTAATTTTCGCGGTTCGATCGTGACAGGCTCGCCCGGAGTAACGGACTGAGCAAGGCCCGTGCCAGCGGCAATAACCGACAGCAAGGCCGTCAGGTACCAGCGGCACGGACTGCGTCCAGATCGGACGCCGGGAGAGGAAATGCGAGACAGATGGCGCGTCCGCATGTGTAGTGATGCTTTCTGAACTCGATCATAGCATCGTCGCAGTTTGGCCTTTCTAGCGCTGAATCCGCGCCGATCCGCCTTTTGCGAACGCCTGGACCTGTTCGAGTGTAGCCATGGTTGTATCGCCAGGAAAGGTCGTTATCAGCGCCCCGTGAGCCCATCCCAGCTTGACTGCTTCCTCTTCCGGCTCGCCCGTCAGAAGCCCATAGAAAAAGCCCGCTGCAAAGCCGTCGCCGCCGCCCACGCGATCGTACACATCCAACTCGGCCGTGGGCGCCATGTGCGTTGCGCCGTTGATCCATGCCACCGCGCTCCAACTGTGGCGGTTGGTCGAATGCACGTCACGCAACGTAGTCGCGACAATCTTGACCTGCGGATGTTTCTCCCGCACCTTGTCCATCATGCCGAAGAACGCGCTTGGATCGAGTTTGGATTTGGCCGCAACCTCGGGACCTGGAATGCCCAGTCCTTTCTGCAAGTCCTCCTCGTTCCCAACCAGAACATCCACATTCTTCACAATCCGGCCAATCACCTCAATGGCGTGATCATGCCCGCCGATCACGTTCCACAACTTTTCCCGATAGTTCAGGTCGAATGAAATGACCGCTCCGGCGGCTTTAGCGGCTTGCATGCCTTCGATGATCACTTCGGACGTGGTGTCCGATAACGCAGCGAAGATTCCGCCGCTGTGAAACCAGCGCACCCCACCGGCAAAAATAGCGTTCCAATTGAAGTCTCCGGGTTTCAGGCGGGCTGCAGCCTCGTTGCTGCGGTTGTAGAAAACCACTGGCGGCCGCACGCCCTGACCGCGGTCGCTGTATACCGTTGCCATATTCGGACCAGCGACTCCATCGTGCTTGAAGTATTTATAAAACGGCCTGACCCCCATTGCCCTTACGCGTTCGGCAATCATATCGCCGATGGGATAGTCAACCATTGCGGCCGCTACACCCGTCTGCATGCGAAAGCAGTCAGACAAATTTGCAGCGACGTTGAACTCCCCGCCGCTGACGTGGATCTTGCATTCCATTGCTTTGCGAAAGGGAATGATCCCGGGATCCAAGCGATAGACGAGACCACCAATGGATACGAAATCGAGTGCTCCTTCGTGCCGGATGTTCAGACCGTAGCTCATACTTAAAAATATTACTGCTCTGTAAGATCGTAGTGTGACTCCGCCGCAGTTAGGCACCGTCCAAACGACGCCTGCAAAGCGATTCGCATCGCCTTTACTGCCAATTTTCCTGATTGTGGCGGTGGATGTCCTTGGCTTCACCATCATTCTTCCACTGCTGCCGTTCTATTCGGAGCGGCTGGGCGCGTCGCCAACTGTGGTCGGCGAGCTGGTTTCGACATACGCGATTTGCCAACTGATCGCCGGCCCCATTTTGGGACAGATATCCGATCGCCGCGGCCGTCGTCCGATTCTGCTAGTCAGCCAAGCGGGAACTTTTGCGGGCTTTATCATCCTCGCCTTCTCCACTCACATCTGGCTCTTGTTTCTGGCCCGAGCCATCGATGGAGCGACGGCGGGTAATTTGACTATCGCGCAGGCTTACATCAGCGACGTTACGAAACCGGAGGAGCGCGCTAAATCTTTTGCGGTGATTGGAATCGCCTTCGGTTTCGGCTTTCTGGTGGGACCCGCTATCTCTGGGTTTCTGGCGCATTACGGATATCAGGCGCCCATCTTCGCCGCCGCAGGCCTCTCGTTCACAACTATTTTGTGTACGTTCTTCTTGTTGCCGAAGCACGAAATCATTCACGAGCACAACGAAGCGGCCGCGGCCGATCCAGGCCCGGGCGGGAAGCGCTTGTCTCTTATTTCCTGGGGAGAGTACCGCAAGTATTTCCGCGATAAGGAACTGGCACGGCTGTTAATGCAATGGCTGCTCTTCTCTTTTTCGTTCTCGACATTCATATCCGGCTTCGCGCTCTTTGCCGAACGCCGTTATGTCTGGAATGGCCATCCCGTTGGCGTTCGGGAAGTCGGATACATATTCGCCTACAGCGGCTTTCTGGGCATCATCATGCAAGGCGGCGTGGTGGGCAGGATGGTGAAATGGCTCGGCGAGCGGAAGGTGGTCCGCATCGGATTTCTCACCGCAATGGTGGGTTACATAGCAGTGGGTTTCACAAGAACTGTCGGCCAGTTACTTTGGGTGAACGCGGTATCGTCTGTCGGGGGCGCGGGTTTGCGGCCTGCACTCACCAGCCTGGTTACGCAAAAAGCGGGTAAGCGCGAACAGGGCGTGATCATTGGGCTTACCCAATCGTTGATGTCGATTGCTCAAATCACCGCGCCCATCATTTCGGGGCTGCTGATCGATCATCGTTATCTGACGACATGGGCGGTATGGGCAGGCGTGCTGGCCGGCCTCGCTCTGTTCTTCGAGCCGCGGAAGTACATTACCAACCGGTCTGCTCTTCCCTAGGCAGACATGGCTTGGTTCAAGTTTCGAACCTCTGAGTGGGTGCTGATTTCTTTTTTCGCCTACATCGCCGTGGTTTCGCCCTGGTTTCCCGATCGCCCGAACCTGAGATACCAGCCGTTATACGTTCTACTGGCGGTGTTTGCGCTGATTTCGCTGCTGGCACGGTTAGAGCACACCCGTGCAGCGAACGCGATCAGCAGAATCCGCGACTGGCTTCCCATACTTCTCACGCTGGCAGCTTTCCGTGAAATGGAGCTATTCCTGCCGCCCAGCTTCAAGCACCGCTACGAAGCCGAATGGATCAAGTGGGACCAAGTCTTTCTGGACCGGTGGCACGTACGCAGCGCAATTGAGAGCCTCGGCAGTCTGATTCCGCTTTACCTCGAGCTCTGTTATTTCCTGGTCTACGGCGTCGGCGCGTATTGCGTCGGAGTGCTCTATGCTCAGAAGCGGCGCGACTGCGTAGATCGTTTCTTCACGGTGTATCTGGTAGGGGTCCTCTGCGCGTATGCGCTCTTCCCCTATTTCCCCTCGCAGCCGCCGCGCTTTGTTTTCCCCGACATCGATAATCCCGGTGTAACCACGTGGCTTCGTGTTCTGAACCTTTACATCTTGAGCAAAGGCACGATCCATGTCGGTGTATTTCCCAGCGCGCACGTCTCATCGGCATTCTCCGCCGCATGGGCCATGTTCCTGCTGCTGCCGAAGCGCAAGATCTTCGGCTGGGTGATGCTTTGTTATGCCATCAGCGTGTCGATCGCTACAATCTACGGGCGCTATCATTATGCCGCCGATGTTCTAGCGGGCTTCGCGGTAAGTCTTCTAGCGGCCGCAACCGCCTACTCGTATGCGATCAGAGCGTTGAAGAACAACTTGAAAGATTGATAACTCTGAGCGCGATATTGCGGGCGCATACCATAGAGCACGATGTGTCCTTCGCCGACTTTCGCGTCGACGATTGCGCTCTTGTTCGCGATCAGATTGCCGCCCAGCAGCCAGCCCGAAGCCAGAATATCGGAGGCGGGATACGTCGCGATGGATGGCTGATTGGTTGTAAATGCGGGGCTCTGCTCGCTCCAGATCGTAATGTTCTCCGGAAGCCCGCGCGTCAACGGACTCGATAAATCGAGCTTCACATTGAGCAGAGAACCGGGCGAATAGAAGTCTGCATTGGGGCCAGATTGACCACCGCCGCGGCGACCACCGCCACCGGCGCCTCCAGGTCCTGGCGTCGCATTGGCGCCTGGGGCGCCTTGAAAATCGCCCGCAGCATTCGCGAGCCGTCCACTGAGAACGTCCGTCGCCTCCGCGCCCAGACTGCTAATGCAGAAAGCCGACGAGTGATTAAAGCAGAGAACAGTGCCACCGGAATTGGCGAACTGCTTCACCGCCTCGATGCCGTTTTCGCCAATGCCTCCGGTGTATTCATCGGGCATCGATCCTTTTCGGAAGCCCTGTGTGATGCTTCCGGTTGTCTGGTCCGGAAAGACGATCACGTCAAACTTCTGTTTCAAGTTGCCGGCCTGAATATCGCCGTTCGTGACGTTCTTGTAAGCAAAGCCGAATTTTTCAAGCAGCCATCGCGTCCAGCCCTCATCCATGGTTGGAATCCAGCTCTTGTAGAGCGCGATGCGGGGCTCGGAAATCTTCTTCCATCCTGAACCTTGATCGGTTGCAGAAAAGTCTCCGGTCTGCTCATTGCGCCAAACGGGTTTAGCGGCCTTCCACAACTGCGTCGCGGTATGCCAGGAGTCCGTGTCCGCAGCACTGTACGCCGCCGGTGCGGGCGCGTCGAAGGGGAAAGTCTCCTTCGTGAAAGGTCCCGCGACCGGCTCGTCAACTGTTTTTACATCCACGCCAAAGAGCAGCGGCAAAGTCTCCGCCGTGGTGTCGT
The DNA here is from genome assembly GCA_963819405.1 of uncultured Acidobacteriaceae bacterium. Taxonomy (GTDB): domain Bacteria; phylum Acidobacteriota; class Terriglobia; order Bryobacterales; family Bryobacteraceae; genus Bog-105. Next base: position 27,588 of record CAWFWH010000025.1, read on the forward strand.
ACGGACGCTTTGGCGGCCCTCCCGGATAGAGCCGCTCGTCAGGATAATGCTGGCGCTCCAGCAATGCTTTCGCATAACTGCTGTAAGGCTGATGCATGAGAATCACGTGATCGCCATTCGGCGCTTTCTCAATCTCGACCAGACCATAAGCGAGCGTTTCGAGCATGCGGCGCGTGGCGCCCGGATCGCGCTGTTGCGCAGAGACGACAAAGGCGTACGGAGTCGTACGGGCCACTGCGCGCTGGCCGACTTTATAGAAGTTCCGCAGCATGTCTTCGCGGTGAATCGCCGCGTTATACAGGCACGACTCGAAGGCGATTAGCTGGTAATCGATAATGTCTCGCAAGTGCCACGTCCCGCCGGGCCAGGGCTCCAGAAAATTCCAACTTCGCTCCTGCGCGTTATAGCCGAGAGGATGGGTATCAAGCTGGTCGAATTTGAGAGTGATCGGCGTAGCGAGCCTTGCACTCGCGGATTCCGTGAGAATGCGCAAGCCTCCATGAAATGCCTGATAGTGACGGGATGGCGTCCAGAAATCGTAAGCGGCGTGAATCGCGACGCCGACTTTACCGGCGGCGGTAAGATCGGTCGCCATGGACGTGCCGATCATATTCATCTCTTGCGAGAGGATCGCGTCGACATTAGGTTCGATCGGATCGAGCCAGGGCGGAATGAAAATGCGTGAAGCACCCGCGCCTTGCTGGTGTACGTCGTAAACGATCTCGGGATGCCAAACGTTTTGAATGCCGCCAATGGTGTTGCGAGTTTCGGGCTGCGAAAAGATGTACCAGTCGCGATTGTTATCGTGGCCCACGTAATGCTGCCAAAGCTCAGGCGGCTGGCTGCCTTCATATGGCGTATTTAGCGTTTTTCGGTACCAGCGCGTGACAATGTCGACGCCGTCGGGATTGAGCGAAGGCACCAGAATGAGTATCGTGTTCTGGCGGATCGCCTGAAAACGCGGCGATTGATCGGTCAGCATTTTGTAGGCAAACTCGACCGCGCTATGCGTCGAGGCAACTTCCGTCGCGTGGATGGAACACGTCATCAAGACGATGTTCTTGCCCTGCGCAAACAACGGCTCGGCTTGCGCAGGCGAGGTGATGCGCGGGTCCGCAAGGCGGCGCTGAATGTCCTGATACTTATCCAACTGGCGCATCGTTTCGGGCGAGCTGATGATCGCCTCGATAAACGGCCGGCCCTCTACGGTCTTCCCGAGCTCTCTTACGCGAATACTTGCTGGACTGGATTTTTCGAGCTTGTAGAAGTAAGAGACAACCTGGTCCCAATCCAAAAGAACACGGTCGACGCCAATGGGATGGCCGAAATGGCTTTCCGGAGTAGGAACGGCGGCGGACCCGAGGAGCGCCGCGGCTGTAAAAAGCGTTAAGATTCGGAGCATAAGATGTGACGTGCGGGATTGACGCTCGCACATCGTCTCTGTATCATCGCACCAGTGGACAAACAGGCCCAAATTCTGCGAGTGGTGGTGGCCTCTCCCAGTGACACCTCGGCGGAACGTGAGATTGTTTCCTCAATCGTAGACGAGCTAAATAAGAGCACGTGCGCTGACCGAGGACTCCGGCTTGAAACGATCCGGTGGGAAACTGATGCGTATCCGGGTTCACATTCGGGGACCACAGGGCCTAATTGATCCAATTCTGCGAATAGAGGATTGTGCCGTGCTTGTCGGCATCTTTTCGAAACGCTTCGGCACGCCTGTAACTGGGGCAGGCTCCGGGACAGAACATGAGTTCCGCTGCGCATATGAGGCGTTTAGGAAGAATGGCCGTCCTCAGATGATGATCTACTTCAACCAAGAGGCACACACGCCATTATCCAGAGACGAACTGAAGCAATGGGACCAAGTTCTGGAATTTAGTGAGCAATTCCCTGCGGAAGGCCTGTGGTGGCCGTATAAGGGTTCATCGGAATTCGAACGTCTTTTGCGAAGGCACCTCGTCAGCTTCTTACGTGAGAATTTTCCCATCTCGCCCCGTGAGCGCTCGAAACCGCTCGCATCGCAGCGGGAGGGCCGGGAATATTTCTCGATCCAGAACAAGCTCATAGAAGAGTACACGCGAAGTTTTGTCGGCAGAATTCAGGCCAAGCAGGCGTTCGGGCGGTTTCTCGAGGAACAGACGCGTGGATATTTTCTCTTTCGCGCTGGCCCGGACAGGGTAAGACCGCCCTATCCTGCGAACTTGTCAAGACAACCATAGCGCTCATCATTTCATAAATCGCAACGGTGGCCGCGCTGACGCACGGCTCATTCTACGTTCGCTAATCTCGCAACTTCTCTCATCCATTAATGACGCCGGCCGATCCGAGTCATTATCGGAGCTGACCAAAGCATTTGAGGAATTGTTGTTGGTTATGGCGGCGCGCAACCGGCGAACGGTGATCGTAATTGATGCGCTCGATGAAGAAAGCGAGGACCAAATGGCTGATCGCCCCTACCTGCCGTTGAGGCTCTTCCCGATGGCGTCTTCTTCGTCGTGACTTCGCGACCGGGGGTTGCCTTGATCGTCTACAACAGCGGCTCTTCGCCACTCCTCACAAGATTCACGATCTCGCGCCACTAGACTTATCTGAAATGCGCGAAATTCTAAACGCTCGCAGTCCCGCGATATCGAGCGCAGAAGTTGAGCGTATCGCGGAAGCATCGCAGGGAAATCCTCTCTACCTACGCGCAGTCGCGGACGAACTAGCGATCAATCCTGGCTATAATCTTCAAGATCTCCCCGGCACAATAGAAGGGTTCTTCCGGCGGGCGCTCAGCAGCTTGGACGCGGGAAATCGTGTTCTCGGCGAAGCTCTTGGCCTGCTTTCCGTCGCGCGGAAGCCTCTCACGATTCGTGAATTGAGCGAAATCACAGAGGCCCCGCAGCGCGAGATCCATGAGCGTGGAATTCAGCCATCCAGCAGTTCTTGTTGAATATCGAAAGCGGCTACACCTTTTACCACGCTCGCTTTCACGAGTTCATCACTCGAACGATTCTCTATGAGGACGAGATCCGCGGGGCTCACTATAAGCTCGCCGACTGGCTCCTCGCTCCGAAGAATCGTACTAGAGCGTATCGGTTGGCTCGCTGGCTTACCACCTCTTTCAATCCGGGAGGTATCAGGAGCTCATTGAAAACGTTGACGAAAGTTTCGCTGTCGAGAAGATCCGGCAATTCGGATACACCGTACTCGAAGACGTCGAGCTTTTGAACCGGGCGCTCTTGGAATTGGAAGCACCGGGCCTGATAGAGCGGTGTATATCCATCGTGGAATCGCTCCGCCACGTCATCGGCGGCGACATTATTCCGGACGTCACGTCAACCGTCCAGCCTTATCGATCGGGCCCTGAGTCTTTTCGAACCCGATTGATAGAGCCACCGGCTCCCTTCGTCGCAGGATTGGACACGTATGTAGGGATTCTTCCGAAGGCTGAAGTTCGAGCCGACTTCTTCGAGTTCGTCCTCGTCGACGATCACCTCGCTGTCGCAATCGGTGATGTTCCTAGCATCGGCCTTAAGAGCGCTTTTGCTGCGCGGTTCCTCGGCAACATGTTTCGACGCATGGTGCTCAATCGTACCGCGCCGATCTCGGGGATCTTCTTGGAGATATAAACAGAGCGGTTCACAGCTACGACTACTTCAAGCTGATCTCAATGCAATGCGTCGAGATCGATCCGTCACGAGGGTTTGCGAAAATTGCAAATGCCGGACATCCGTATCCGGTTCACTATTCTGTCCGAAGGGGCGCGTGCGATATCCTTCGGATGCCCGGGGACCTGCTTCACAGCGCGACGGATGCATCCAGCGAGTATGAGGAATACATGTTGCAGGTCGAGGCCGGTGATGTGCTTGTTTTACTCACTGATGGGCTGACCGAGGGTCATATAGTAAGAGGCGATGCGTACGGCTACCGGTTTTCAGAAATCATAAACGCTCACGCCGCGGATGGCGCGCGCGCAATTGGACAAGCAATTTTGGACGGATGGAAAGCGCATTCGCGAGAGGGCGATGTAGGAGACGATGTAACGGTAGTCGCAATCAGCGTCACCTCAGGGAAGGCGCCGCGCACGAGCTTATTTGGATGAGTCTCAAGATTTCCGAGCGAAATATCGACGATGTCACAATCCTGGATCTCGACGGACGTATAACACTGGGCAACAACTCGGGGAGTTTTCGCGATGCCGTGCGGAGTTTGACAGCCAAAGGCAAGCGTAAGATAATCCTAAATTTTTCTAATGTGGGCTATATAGATAGCAGTGGGTTAGGCGAGGTATTCAGCGCCTTAACCACAGTGAAGAACTCGGGCGGGAGTCTGAGATTCATCAATCTTCCTTGGAAAATACGTGCCCTGCTGCAAATGACGAAGTTGTATGGGGTTTGCGATGTGTTCGACAGTGAAGAGACCGCGATACGATCCTTTCGCCCTGGCCTTCGATACTGTCACTGCCCGTTCTGCTTGCGCCGAACAACGCCGCCCAGCTCCGATTTTCGCGGCCGTTGGGACGAGCAGAGCTGTCCCGCGTGCAATTGTAAGTTTATGGCGGTGTGCTGGCCGGAATCATCGCCCGAGGCGTTCGTCACGCACGTACAGATACAGACCTACCCTGATGAATATTTGGAAGTTGTTCCTGGTTCGCCGGACACGGTAAGGGTCCAAGGCAGGCTTAATCTGTTTTCGTCCTTCGCTCTTAAGAAGATTTGGCAGGCAATGCCGCGTGCGAGGAGGATTGCTTTTGTATTGGATCAAAACACAGAGATAGACACCGGAGGCCTCGATGCCCTACTTACAATGATTGGGGATCGCGGCGAAGATGAAGATGCCGCGATCTCCGTTGAAGGCCTACTCGCGACGCCTGCATTTCCATCGGGCGCACGGGTCTATCCAGAAAAAGCTGCAGCATTAGCTGCTGTTCGTAAAGGTACGAGGACCGCCACGTTACGCGTTCCGATCGCGGAATCGTCATAGAATCGCACTTACGGCCTCGCCTCTTCTTTCGCGACTCCGTAGTAAATGCCGTTGAAGATGAACTTGAAAGTCGCTTGCGGCTGGCCGCGGAATGCCACCTCGGGTCCGAGCAAGAAGATCTTTCCAGAACCAAGGGAAGACTCGGCGACAGCAACTCCGCCATCGAGATACTGCTCGCCCCAGGCCCAGCCGCTATGCAGCGGGGTTCCGTTAGCAAACCACGCGACGGGAGAAGTTCCCTTGAGCGTCGAATCCGGCTTCAATCGAAATACGGGACTGTTGTCGAAAAAGACGTCGACCTTGCCAGGCATTCCATAGGCGAGTGGGTTTGTGTTGTCAACGGTGACGGTCAGAAGCGATCCGGGGATGTAGTATTTCTCCGGCGGAAGTGGACGCTCTTTTCCGTCCGCGGTTCGCTCGATGAGCGCGTTGGTAACCGGGAGGCCGAGAACGTTGGCCAGCGAGGTAGATGATCCGATGGTGATGACGGCTCCGCCCGCCTCAATAAACTGCCGGATTTGTGGATAGGTTTTTTCAGGTGTGATGCGGCCGAGCCATGATCGGTATTCCGCGGGAATGTCTTCGGGCTTCGGCTGTCCTCCGCCGAACCCACCGCCGCCACCGCGGCCTCCAGTACCGCCGACGCGAATAGCGCCATCGGTGAAGACCAACACATCGTAGTTTTTGGCGAGATCGCCGGCGTCGATCTCCTGCGGATGGACAACCTTGAATGGAAATTCGAACTGCTCAAAAATCCAGCGCGTCCAGCCCGAAGGCATCAAACCGCCGTACTGATCGTAGAGAGCGATACGGACGGGCTTCAGCTTGAGAGCGCTGCCGGACGGGTGCCGCGCGACGGCATAAACAGCGACGCCGAGCTCTTTCGCGCCGCGCTCGAGGATCGGACGGGCAGCGGCCGACGCGGGAACCCAAATCGCTCCTGTGCCGAGGTCCTTACCCTCCAGCTCACTCGGCGCAGTCTTCAGCCAATAGACATCGCACTTATCCTTCAGCAAACGATTGACAAGAGTAAACGAATTGTTGACGCGATGGCTGATGACATAACCAACCGGGCGAGAAGGTCCGGCTATCGACGCAGGAGGCGGCTCCAGCAGCCCGCTCACGCGCTCGAAGGGTCCATCAAAGCCATCGAGAATGCGATCGAACTGCACACCCATTTGGAACGCCAACGTGTATCCAGTGGCGTCGTAGGGAGGAATGGGAGGGCCACCGGGATATCGAAAATCATTCGGGTGGTCCTGCGGCTCAAACATATCGAGGACGTGTGGCCGGAATGCCTGTGCGCACTTGACCACGTACGATCCTGCCGGATAGCTCTTACCGCCTGCTTGAAAACTCGCGGTGGCGCGGTCGATCAGCACTCCGTTCTTGAGCAAGGCGTTCAGGAAATTGATAGTCGTCGGCAGATCGGGCTGGTTGGGAGGAATAATGTAGCCACGCGGGTCGCGCATATTCGGGTCATGAAGAACGGCGTTGTAGAGCTTCGCCGGGACGCCACGGCCTCCACCGAAACCGCCGCCAGCCGGAGTTGCACCTCCGTCCGGAGCAGCAACTGCAGCAACGCCGCGGCCGCATTTCCACGGGCAGGCGCCGGGCTTCTCTCTTCCGCCGCAGCGGCCTCGAGTGCCGCGATGCGTTTCGGAGTCACCGTCCATGAGTCTTTATTGCCGCGATCAATCGAGTTCTTGCCCATCTGATAGATGTTGAAAAGAAGCTCTTCCCGGTAGCGGGATGCAAAATCGAGCACGGCGCGATTGGCGGTGAGCGAATACTCAATGGACTGCCGCAGATGCCATTTTTGCGGCGCAATCGGAAAGGGAAGATCGCCCCTTGGCAATTGGTTCGCCGGAACCAGAGGAATGTCTATAGGCGTGGGATTGCCGATGATCTCCGTCAACAGCCCGATGATGTTGTGAAAATAAGTCGTCGTGCGAAGGCCGCCGTTGTACCAAGTGGAGTAACTGGCCGCGCTGCGCATACCAGCGCCAGGCTTGTCTTCCGCTTCCATGCGGCTGTGCATGGCCGAACCTACCTGGTCCAGCTCCATCATGATCAGCGGATCGAAGTGGTAATTGAACGGATCGCGGAATGGAGGCATGAAAATCACCGCGCCGGGAGGTCCCGTCTGGTGGTGGTTATACATGATTTGCGGAAACCACTCCAAATAAAGCACGCGGTTGATATTCGTGGATTCCGGCATGTTGCACATGAAGAAATCGCGGTTGTTGTCGTGCCCGATGTACTTGTGCCAGAGACGCGGCAGACCGGCTTCGGACCGCTTGGTGGGATCGGAATTGCGCATGTACCAGTTGGCGACTAGTTCCTGCCCGTCCGGATTGTCCTGAACGAACAGAATGATGATGTCGTTGAGAAAGCGCATCGTCTCCGGATCTGTACGGCTGGTCATCTGATAGACCATCTCGCTGAGAGCCTGGGCGCATTCGACTTCGCTGGCATGCAGGCCGCCATCGATCCAGATCACGGCCTTCCCTTCCCTGGCGAGCGCGTGCGCATCGGCATCAGAGAGCCCTTCGGCGAGCGCCAGCTTGCGCGAGATCTCCTTATAGTGATCCAGCATCTTGAGGTTTTCCGGCGATGTGACGATAGCCATGAGTTGTGGCCGTCCCTCTGCCGTCTTGCCGATCTCCTCCAGCTTCATGCGGTCGGATTCGGAGGCCAGTTTGTGCCAGTACTCGCTCAGTTGGGTGTAATTGGTGAGCTTGTAATCATCACCCAGCTTGAACCCGAACTGTTCTTCTGGCGTAGTTATCTTCGGTGCAGTTTGAGCAGGAAGAGGCCAGACCGAAACGACGGCGGCAAGCACGAGCAGCGACGAGCACGTGCATCTTTTGGCTATTTGCATATGGTTACGAAAACACTCAAGTCTAGAACAATGGCTGTTTCGGTGTCTATTTGGTTACGTGCGGAGGGTGATTGGGCATGAGCTATTTCGGCGGGTTGGCGGGGTGCAGATAACCGGCGAGGAAGCGGTACACTTCCGCGCCGTGATTCGCGGGCCAGTTCGTATCGATGCGATTGAAGTAATGCCCGCCGGGCGCATTCTGATAAACCTTGTACTCGAATTTCTTGCCTTCGGCTTTTAGCGCCTGAATGAGATGTTCGACTTCGAGGTAATTCACGTCTTCGTCGTTGGTGTTGGCGTGGATGAGCAAGCGGCGTTTCGAGATCTTCGACGTGATTGACGGGTGAGCGCCTGCGGTATTCCTCGATGTCGTCGCGGACCGATTTGCCGATGTGATACGGCGCTGAGTAGAGCTGCGCGGTAACCCTCGGGCTCATAGCCCATGCGCGCGACCAGATCGCTGACGGGAACGCCCGCATAAGCGACAGCGTAGGTCTTCGGGGTGCTCCATGATGTTCATCAGCGTGATGCAGCCGCCGTGGCTCCAGCCCATCATGCCGACGCGATTCGGATCGAGGAAGCTATAGGTTCTGCAGCATCCATAGAGTGCTGTTGTAGACATCGTCGATTTCGCGCGCCGCCGTAATCGATGTGCTCGTAGAAGCCGCGGCCATAACCGGTGCTGCCGCGGTAATCGCAGCGCAATGATGCTGTAGCCCTGCTCGAGAAGCTCTCGCATGACATGCAAGTCGCTGGTGTCGAAGTTCGCGTGGACACCCTGATGCGCGAAGGTGATAAGCGGCTGCTTCTTGGAGCGGTCGAGGTTTTTCGGGATGAAGGTATAGGCGTGAATGATCAGCGGATTGGTGGCGCCGGGCGCCTTGGGATTCGTGACGTGTGTCGGCGGGGAGCTGGGGTATTCGATTTTGTCCACGTCGGCGATGTCGGAGAGCGCGGATGAACCACAGCACGTCATCCACTCGTTTCAGGACCTCATCGTTGCCTTGCGAAGCGAACTGGGCAGCGGATGGCGCAGGCGGGGCAGAGGCCCCTGGCGGCGTAGGCGCCGGTTGTTGCGCGACGAGCGGCAGGAAAAGGTTAAGCGAAAGCAGCAGCAATGCAGGTTTTTTCATAAGTGAGTGGGATTCGCGGGCGATTCGCGGAACGAAGCCAAGCATCGGTTTTACAAACAAACCAAGCGCCGGAACCGAGGGGTCCAGCGATCCTGATCGACGGGACCGTGTCCTGCGAGATCGTAGCGCTTGCATGTGATGCTAAAATGTATCACATGATGAAGGCGTCCATTCGCGATCTTCGCTATGGATTCAGGAAGATCGAACGGCTTCTGCGTCAGGGTGAGGCAATTCAAATTACGAATCGTCGCCGCGTCGTCGCGCGCCTGATTCCCGAGACAGCGGAGCCCGAGTTCCCGGATTTCCTCAAGCGGTTGCAGGCTATCTATGGCGACAAGGTTCTCGCCGTTACCGGCGCGGATCTCATCGCGGAAGAGCGGAGCCGCTATTGAGAATCTACGTGGATACGAGTCTGATCTCGCTATACACTCCAGATGCTAACTCGATCACAGCCGTAGAAATCATGCAGGGATTTAACAATAGTCACCTGGTGTCGACCTTTGCCGAGCTAGAGGCCGTAAATGCTCTGGAACTACGCGTTTTTGAAAAGAGATTTCGGCTGTCCAGGCAAAGTCTTCTCTGCGTGATCTCAGAGGGATTTAAGCGCACGCGTGTTTCAACTCGTCCGATTACCGGAGGGCGTCTTCGAACGAGCGCAGCAGATCTCCCGCCGAACAACCGCGCGCCTTGGTACGCGCACGGCGGACCTATTGCACGTCGCCGCCGCTCTGGAGCTAAATGCCGATTCCCTCTACACCTTCGATCGCCAACAGCGCAAGCTCGCGCGAACAGTTCAGTTGAAGATGAATTGACGGGCTTTGACCCAAAAGAGCTGCTGCACGTCCGGGCCCGGAGTCCGCACCTGAGGGATACTCAAAAATACCGTGGCGTTGAGCGACACGTCTGACAAGGCGCGAAAGGTCTATTGGCAACGGCTTAGAGGAATGACGCCTTCGGAACGGGGCTTAGCTTGAGGCCGCATTTTGGGACAGGGATTCTCTTCAACTGCTGTCCCCAAAGCTAGAAACTGATACGCCCGTTGAACTGGATCTCGCGGGCGGTGAAAGTCGACGTCAGGGCGCCGAAGCCGGTGCTGTTAATGTTTGGCGCTGCGGATATCGAAAAGTTCGGATGGTTGAAGATGTTGAACATCTCGGCGCGAAATTCGAAGGTGAGCCGCTCCGTGATCTTAGTCTTCTTGACGAAGTTCATGTCTATCTGCTGGAACTTCGGGCCGGAGCAAGACTTGTAGAGTCCATGATCGCCAAGGGTTCCGGGGCTCGGGTTGGCGAGCACCGCAGGGTTGGCCCCGACCGTGGAACCGGGCGGCGCCGTGGGCGAGGTATTGAAGCTGATATCGCTGCGCAGGCAGAAACAAGCGCCCCTGGCCGGGTCCTCGTACACGCCCACGGCATCGCAGATGGACCTGTCGCTGGTGCCGACAGCAACTGCCGGATTCAGCCCGAATTGCCAGCGCGGTTGAGAGTGCCGAGACCGGATACGATGGTCAGCGGAATTCCGGAGCGCCAAGTCCAAAGGCCGCCGGTCTGCCAGCCTTCGAGCACGCGGCCGACAATACCGCTCGAAAGAAAGCGCCGCCCGCGTCCTACGGGGAACTCGTAGACGGCAATTCAAATGGAAGGTGTGATGAATGTCGAAGTCCGCGCGGGTTCGGTCGTAGGCTGGATTGTGAAAATCGAGAGTGCGGATGATCTCGCTTTGTGAACCGGTGATGCCGGCGTTCGAAAGCACCTTGGCCCACGTGTAGTTGGCCTGAAACTGCAAGCCGCCGGAAAGGCGGCGGCGCAGCTCCACTTGCATCGCGTTGTAGCTGGACATCATTCCGTTGGTGAACTCTTCGTCAAACGCGGTGAGCGGATTTGCCAGGAAGAAATTGGCGGGCAACGTTCCCAGGCCTTTGCATCCGGTGCCGAGAAGGAACTGCTGCGTGCAGTTATTGCTCACCAGGAACCAGAACTGGCCCGGCGCGAGTTGGCCTGCGTTGAACTGGTTCGTAAAAGTAGGGTTCGTGAAAAACGAGGTTGGGAAATTGATGCGCTCCAATACGGGCAGCGGTCCCTGGCCGGGCAGCCCCTTATTGTTGAAACCGGGCGTACCGCTAGCGGAACCTGTGCAGGCGACCCGATTGGCGGTGCAAATCGAGAAATTCGTTGCGGCCTGCTGGAATTCGCTCAGCAGGGCCGGCGTCACGTTGGGCTGGCTCAAATCATTGCCGCGATACATACCGGTCGCGTGGTTGCCGACGTAGCGGACCTCGAGAGCGGTGGCCGGCGTGAGTTCGCGCTGGATACCAAAGGACCATTGCTGGACATAAGGCGACCTCATGTTCGGGTCGATGGCGTAGATGCCCGATCCGCCAGTCGAAGAGAAGCTGGCGAGGAAATTCTTGTATTGCGGTTGCGGCACTGCGAACGCCGGAGGGGGCAGGACTTGGTTGACGTTCGGATTCAGCACAGCCAGAGGATCCCCAGCCGCCGGGCTGACCGCGACGCCGGTGTGCAGGCCGAGGTTGCTGGTGGTGACATTGCTGATGAGGGTCAGCGTATCGCGAACGTAGCTGATGGAGTAGCCGGAGCGCACCACAGTTTTGGGGTTCGGCTGCCACGCGACGCCGACGGATGGCGCAAGATTGTTATAGACGCGTTCTCCAGAAAGGCTTGCCGTTGCTGGCGCCGCCGGGGACCAGTTGCGTGGTCGGAACCGAGGTTGGCGAGCAGGTCGTTGTAGGTAGTGCTGGAACCAGGTTGGAACAGCGGTCCATAGGGAGTCACATCGCCGAGCTCGTTGCCGGGCACCAGCATGCGCTTGTTTACCATGTCGGGCGCGGGAACGATTTCCCATCGCAAGCCGGCGGTGACGGTGAGATTCGGCCGCGCTTTCCAGGCGTCCTGGCCGTAGAAGTTATACGACGCGCTCACGGATCCAGAACGCGTCGGTCAGACCTTTCACATAGCCTTGACCCGGTATGGCGTTGTACGTCTCGGAGATGTTATTCACTAGGCCGACAAGCGACGCATAGATATTCTGCGCCGTGGTGCAGATGCTGCTGCCGGTGCTGCCGGCGGGTAGGCTGGGAAATCCAGCGCAGTTGCTCAGACCATTGCTGTTGGTTGCGTTGGAGCCGAGCGCAACGACTGGGATAACGCCGCCATTGACGCCGGAGCCGCCGGCGAAATCGTTGAAGCGGTGGGTGGAGGCGGAACTGATGAGCAAACCCATCTTGAGCGTGTGAGTGCCCTTGACTTTGGTGAAGTTGTCCGCAAGCGAATAAAAGGGCGAAAGCCGTCCCTGGGGATCATAGGCGTACTCGGGATTTGAGATCGCGTTAGCAGTGGGATTAGGGGACTGGTTGGCAACGCCGGGAAAGTAGACGTTGAAAGTGCGTTCAAAGGGCGTCGGCGGCAGGAAGGTGTACTGGGGGCGGCTGAAGCCGAAGCGTATTTCGTTGAACGCCGAGGCACCGAGGCTGGAGTTGATCGCCAGAGCACCGAGGCCTTGGTGGAAATCCGAGGCATTCGCGATGTCGCAAACGGAGCCGATGCAATTGGTCGCGACGCCTTTCGGAAATTGCGCGTCGGTACTCGGACTGACGGGATCGTGCTCCCAGTGCCATTCGGCCTCCAGCCAGTGGGTGCCCCAGGTATGGGACTCGAGCAGCTTGTGATCGATGCGCAGGTCGTAAAGCTTGTCCAACTCCGTTCCCAGAGTATTGAAATTGATGCCGACGAGTGTTCAGGCCGTCTCCGAAGTTCGGGATTGACGCTGACGGGGCCGGAGGGGACCGGTAGCGGAGTGGCATTAATCAGGCTTTGCGTAAAGGTATTGATCGGCAGATTGCGCGAACTGGCGGTCAGCAGATTGACGGTGTGGTCCACTTTATCAGCGCCCAGGTACGTGAACAAACCAGCGCGTGCCGGCGCGGTGAGGACGGTTCTGGTGTCGGTGATCTGAAAATGTTGCTGGAATACCGAGTAGGAGAAAAAGAAGAAGGTGCGATCTTTGCCGTGGTAGAGCTTTGGAATTTGGACTGGGCCGCCGATGCTGCCGCCGTACCGGTCCTGCCGCAAAGTCGGGCGCGGAGTGCCGGTGAAATTGTTGGTCCACGTATTGGCGTTGAAGGCGTCATTCCGGCCGGCATAGAACACGCTGCCGTGGAAGACATTGCCGCCGCGAGCCGTAGTCATTCGGATCTGCACGACGCCATCGCCGGAATCGGAGCCGACGTTTTGCCCGGTAATGCTGAACTCGCCGATGCTTTCGAGCGTGATGTTACCGGCGGCTGCGAAGCCTGAAGTTTTAATGAAGCTGTCGCGCACGTCAATGCCGTCCTGGACGAGATTATTGCTGGAACCGCGGAGGCCGTTCATGACGGAACTGCCGGAGGTCGCGGCGCCTGTCGAGGTCACTCCCGCCATTTGAGTGGCAAAATCCAGCGGATTGCGCGTGGTCGAGGGCAGGTCGACGATCTGTTTGCGATCAACGTGAGTTCTCAGCTCGCTCGATGCGGTATCGACCGGCGGCTGGACGTCTTCGACGTTCACGACTTGGTTCGAGGAGCCGACGACCAGCGTCACCCGTAAGCTGGATTCCTGCGCGGTGATGACCTGAACATTGGCCGCGTCCCACTGCGCGAAACCCGGGGGCTGCGACCTTTACCGAGTAGGTTCCGAATGGGAGGCCCGGAACCGTGAAGGTCCCCTCGTTACTGCTCTGGGCGGTGAAGATCGTGCCGGTACTGTTGTCCGTCACGGTGATCTGTGCGTTGGGAACGACCGCGCCCTGCGGGTCAAACACTGTTCCGGTAATAGAACCGTGCTCTACCTGGGCGGCGGCAAAAGAAACAGCGAGCAACCAAGTAACCAAGAACCCCACTGTCTTGGATGGCATGTGCACTCCCCTTTCTAAAGCGCGCTCGAATGTCAGGAAGAAATTTAACGCAATATTACTCCGCGCGTGAACTTAGCGCATCGGCATGCTTCACGTATTTGTCGAACCACTGAAATTTTTCCCAGAGCACGTGCTCAATGGTCTCCTTGGCGCGATATCCGTGGGCTTCATCGGGAAGAAACACCAACCTCACGGTGCCGCCGTTGCCGCGGATCGCCTGATACATACGGTCGCTCTGGATCGGGAATGTTCCGGAATTGTCGTCCGCCATGCCGTGGATGAGCAAGATCGGGTCCTTGATCTTGTCGGCGAAGAAGAACGGAGACATCTTCGCGTAGGTGTCTGTAGCTTCCCAGAACGACCGGCGCTCACTCTGAAACCCGAAGGGCGTCAGCGTGCGATTGTAGGCGCCGCTTTCGGCGATCCCGGCCCTGAACAGGTTGCAATGCGCCAGAAGATTCGCGGTCATAAACGCGCCGTAGCTGTGGCCGCCCACGCCCACGCGGTTGGGATCGACCACGCCCATTTCAGCGGCTTTGTCGATGGCCGCTTTCGCGTCGGCGACGATCTGCTCGACATACGTATTGTTCACCACGTCGATGGTGCCCACCACCGGCATCGCGGCGTTTTCAAGAACCGCGTAGCCATCCAATAGGAAGAACAGCTCAGAGTATCCAGTGATAGTGGTGAACCGGTTGGGCGATCCCTGGATCTGTCCGGCCGTGTCTCGCGTCGTTATACTCGCGTGGATAGGCCCAAAGCACCGCCGGAAGTTTGGTGCCCGGCTTGTAGTCGGGCGGCAGGTACAGCTCCATGGACAGCGGGACGCCGTCGGCGCGCTGATAGGTCACCAGTTGCTTGGTGATGCGCCGGAGCTGCGGCGCGGGATCGGTATAGTTGGTCAGCGCTTTTTCGCTGGAACCGTTATGCAGGAAATAGTTTGGCGGCTCGGTAGTGCTTTCGCGGCGCGTGATGAACGTCTTGCCCTGGTCATCGAGCACCGCTTCGACGGCTTCGTATTTATCCGCGGCGCTCTGAAAAATGCGCTCGCTTTTCATTGTGCTCAGGTTGAAGCGATCGAGGAAGGGGTGGTCGCCCGCTGGCGAAGCGCCGGCGCCAGAGAGCAGAATGTCATCGCCCGATTGCAAGCAGCAGCGAATCGCCGCCGCCGCGACCGCCGAATCCGCCTCCACCGGCAGGTCCGGCTTGCGTGCGACGCTCCACCGGACGGCCGGGATCTTTATACCGGTCCTGCGCGTTGCGGCTCCAGATCAGTTTGGCTTCGGAGTTGGGTTTCGATGGATCGAATTCGAACGTGCGCAGCAACCGTGAAATTCGCGCCTGATCCTCGATCAGCGCGAAATCCTTTCCGAACTGAATTCCCGCGAATCGCTCTTCGGTCTTGAAAATCTCGGCGGGCTGCCCGGTGAAGGGAGCTTTGATGGCCATCATCCGGTCGCGATGCGGCACTTTCTCTTTGGGGTTACCTCCGTCGAGAGCTTCTACCCAGAAAATGGTCGCGGGCTGATTCGCGACCCAGCGAATGTCGCGCGGCCCGGTCTGCACACCTCCCAGCGGAATGCGCGCCGCTAGCGGGATGCTCGCTACTTTGTGCGCGACGGCGCCCGACGGGGTCCATACTTCCACTTCCTTGGGAAATTCGCGAAACGGATGCAGATACGAGAAGGGCCGATGCTCGCGCGTGATCAGAAGATGCGAGCCGTCCGGCGAAGGCGTCACTTCGTCGAGAATGCCGGGCTTGCCGATCGGCGTGGCCGTGCCAGTGGACGAATCGACCTTCACCAATTGCGCCGTCGCGTAGTATTCGAACAGATCCTCGTCGTGAGGACTCTGCAGCAGATCCTCGTATGTCGCAACGCCCATCGCATGGCCGTCGCTTTCCTGAACATCGGGACCTTCCGGCACGCGCGGCGTACCCGGCGCGGCTCCGCGGTTGGCGAGGAACAGTCTTGACGATCAGCGTCCGACTGTCGCCCAGCCATTCGATCGGCTCGCCAAGCACGGCGTTCAACCGGACGCCTGCGACTTTATGAATCTTGCCGGACGCCGGATCGCCGAGCCACAGCTCGATGATGCCCGCAGTGGTCGTGTTGGTGAACGCGAACTGCTTTCCGTCGTGCGACCAGCGCAATCCGCCAGCGCGCGCGCCCGGTGGCAGCGCGAGGGGGATCTTGGTGCCCTCGGGCACTTTCACCAGCGTGATCGACGTATTGTAGGGTGCTAGGTGCAGCCCGTTGGTGTGCGGATCGATGCGGATCCCCGCCAGGCGCAGCATCGGCGCGGAGACCTCGGCGATCGGCGGGTAGCGCACGGGTTGCGAAAGCGTCGCATAGGTCCGCGCCGGATTCACCGCGAGCGTCGGCAGTTGAGGGTCGTTCAGGATGTCCAGAATTTCCTTGGGCGGCTTCTGATAGGTCAGTTGATCCGCCAGGATCGGGAGTGAAACAACAAGTAGAAGGAGCGTACGTCGCATGAGTTTCCCTTTATGACTGCGAAATGACTGTGAATTCGAAAGCTTATCAGCCAGGATTTCCATTTGGCAAGAAGTATATACCGGGATTTCGATTCTTGCAATGAGTCTTTTTCTCATAACCGCGCTGTAGCCTGGCAGGATCGCGGTAACGTAATCGTCCCCGCAAAGTCTAAATTCCGGCTCACCTCGGAGGGTAATCGATGCCTCTAGCTCGGCGTACGTTCATGCAAGGCCTTGTCAGCGCTTCTGCGATGGGAATTGGGGGCATAAGCTGCTCAGCGCCTCGACCAGTGGGCGGCGGTACTCCGCCTTCACCTTCGCCGCAAGGCTCGGCGATTGAGCACATCGTGGTGCTGACGATGGAGAATCGCAGCTTCGATCACTTTCTCGGATGGCTCCCGAATGCAGAGGGTTGGTTGACAAAAGACCCGGGGCTGACTTACACAAATAGCTCCGGCCAGAGCTATCCTCCACAGAACCTCGCGGGCGATTACACAGGATGCGGCCACCCGGTCCCCGACAACTCTTATGGAACACCGAACCAGACCGCATACGACGGCGGGAAGATGGACGGGTTCTTACGAGTCTCGGGAAACGACATATACAGCATCGGCTATTATCTGGGCGCTGAAATGCCTTTCGTGGAGGCGCTCGCGCAGGCATATACGGTCTGCGATCATTGGTTCGCGCCGATCCTGGCAGAAACGTTTCCCAACCGCATGTTTCTGTGGGCGGCGCAAACCGATCGCCTGACGAACAGCTTGAGCTTGAGCAGTCTTCCAACGATTTTCGATCGCCTTTCGAGTGCCGGCGTCAGCCATCATTACTATTTCAATAACGTTCCGTTCCTCGGGTTGTGGGGCCTGAAATACCTGACTTCGACTTCTCTGTTTTCGGCGTTTCTCAATGCAGCCAGTTCAGGGAAACTCCCGTCCGTGTCGTTTGTCGATCCTCGATTTACGGAACTGGACGATGGCCTGGGCAACGACGATCATCCACATTCCGACATCCGAAATGGAGATGCGTTTCTGTCCAAAGTTTTTCACGCTGTGGCTACTGGGCCGAAATGGGCGAATACAGTTCTAGTGGTTACTTTTGACGAATGGGGCGGGTTTTTCGATCACGTCCCGCCACCGCTTGCCGTTCCGGCGAACAGTATCGATACGGATTTAGTGAATGGCAAGGTGCTGCTTGGATTTCGAGTGCCGGCGATCATCGTGTCACCGTTCACGCGCGGCACGAACCAGGTGGACGCTGCGGTTTATGACCACACGTCCATCCTGAAGCTGATCGAGTGGCGATTTGGGCTTGCACCGCTAACGCCGCGCGATACCGCGGCAAACAATCCCGCAACAAACTTCAATTTCGCGTCGCCTATGCTGCAAGTTCCGGCGCTGCCTCAACCCGCCACAGTTCCAGGGCTTCCGTGCTTTGCGCAAGGACTGCTTGGCGCGAGAGCCCAGCCGCAGGTAACGGCCGAAACGGCGCCGAAGAGCGAGTTCGGGGCGCTCAAGAATACGCCAGCGGTTCAAGACTGGCTGAGTCGTCCCAATTTCAAGAGAGCGAAGTAAGGGCTTGACTCACAAATGCGACTGGGCCAGTCCAACAACGCGTCCGGTGGTCCGGTCTTGCACGATAATGATCAGCCGGGTGCCGCCAAGCGCCGCGAATTTCGGTTTTAACGAGACACTCCACTGCTTTTCGAAGGAATCACCGCCTTTGAGGGTCCCGATTTTCGTAAACGAATACACGACTGCTACGTGACTCAGTTCCCTTCCCGCGTTTTCGCCATGAGGAACATGGTTCTGGACTCGGTCCGCCGCTAGCACGCAAAACACAGCAGCGTTTTTTTCGCCATGTGCATTCGGATCTATATGCAATTTCAACTGCGCATCAGTGCCCGATCGCGTCGCTTCGAATTGAACCGGCAGTTTGGGTTGCAAGATCGATTTTCCGATCGCGCTCGCAACTTCTCTCTGCCTGCTGCCGACGATCTGCCATCGCCCGTCGACGACTAGCTGCGGAGTGTAGATATCGCCGGACTTTAAATACGCGGAATACTCGCGCTGACGGTCGCTGAATAGGGCGCTCGAGTATGGGTCTCCCCAGGACAACTGGTTCCAATAATCGACGTGCTCGCTCAGCACAATCAGGTCAGCGCCGCCGATTGGCTGCTTCTGGTCGAGCCCCGCAAGTAGGCTATCCGCAGGAGGGCAGCTCGAACATCCCTCGGAAGTGAACAGTTCCAGTAAAACCGGGACGCGGGACTGTGGTTCTGCGCCCGCGGCGCTGTTAAGCGTCGAAGCTCCACCTAATATTGCGGCCACTAACAAAAACAACATCTTCATAGGAGTACTACTGCGCCTTCCCGCCGCTTTGAACGCGCACCTCATCGCCGGAATTCTTCACGGTCCATTCTCTGCCGTTCGAAGACTCCTGCTGCTCAAAATGAATGCGATTCTTACCTGTAAAAAGGTTGGTGGTCTTGTAATAAGTGGTCTTGCCGCCGTCGTCCCACGTGCTCGAATATGTCCAATGGTCCCCCGAAATCTCCAGATCGCCTCTTGCAGTAGCGCGGCCCTGCGGTGTGACCGTCTGCGTGTAGTACTGGCCCGGTTTATCGCGCGAAATGAAGATGATCAACGCACTGAGTTGGCCGTTAACGGTCTGCTGGCACGCAAAATACTTGCCGATGAGTTTGCAATCGTTTACGAGCTGGTCCGGCTTTGCTCCGGCAGCGAGATCTTTCCGAGTCACCTGCCAACTGCCGTTATAGAGCCACAGCGGCGCGTAGATTGCGTCCGCACCGGTGGCCGCAACTGCAAACAGGACCATCACAAGAGCTGTGCGCATTCATTCACCTCTGAAACGCCAGCGAACTTTCGAGTACCGACCGGATCTCCGCGATGGTGTGATCGAGCTCCTCGTCCGCCGTGTAAAAGTGCGGCGAGATTCGGATCCCTGCCTGCGGGCGATGATCGACCAGTACCTCGCGACGGGCGAGCTCTCGAGTCACTTCCGCGCCATTCGGCACGTCGACAATGACGACGCCCCCGCGTTTGTTCGCATCACGGCAGGTACGCACGGAGAAGCCAGCCTCGTCGGCGAGGTCGATCAGCCGCTGTGTCTGTCGCAAGGACTTTTCGCGGATAGCCGCAGCGCCGATCCGATTGATAATCTCGTAGCCGGAGCGCGCTGAATATAGAGCCGGAATGCTGGGCGTTCCATTCAGAAAACGGTAAGCGTTGCCGGCCAGTCGAATCGGCCCTTCTTCAAACTCGAAGGGCTCACGATGCGCCATCCATCCCGTTGCGGCAGGTTCGAGCCGAGGCCAAAGGTCCCGCCGCACGTAAAGGTAACCCGCGCCGGGGCCGCCGCAGAGCCACTTGACCGACCCACCCGTGGCGAAGTCCACGTCCAACTCGCGCATGTTCAGCGGCAGCGTTCCAGCAGAGTGATAAATGTCTGCGACCACCAGCGCGCCGGCCTCGTGCGCCCGTTTGGTGATCGCCGCCAGATCCTGCACATAAGAACTGCGAAACGCCACGTGCGAAAGCGATACCAATTGAGTCTGTTCATCGATTGCGTCGAGCATCAGCTCCGTGGGCATGGTCATCCCGTCGGACGATGGAACGGAAACTATGCGCGCACCTTGCCGTTCGAGCCCATAGTTGACGTAATCATTCGAAGGAAAATTCAAGCCATCTGTAACTAGCTTGTTGCGACGTCCACGCCAGTCAAAGCAGGAGGTCACGATCCATTGGCAAATAGAAACATTCTGCTGCATCACGACCTCGCCTTTTCCGGCGCCGATGATCGAGCCTACAAGGTCGCCGATCGAGACCGGCATTTCCCACCAGCCTTCCTCCCAGGCCCGGATTCCGCGCGATGCCCATGTTTCCGCGAACTGCTGTAAAGCAGTCGCCGCCGCTCGTGGCATTGCACCCAGCGAATGGCTGATCATGTAAGTCGTGTTTGCCAGAATCGGGAATTCCTTACGCCAGACGAGTAGCGGGTCCACGTTTCGATAGTAGCTGTTTCGGGCGCCGGGCCTGGCGAGAGATTGCCGTGTTATCGTGCAATTTCAATCAGTCGTAACTCCTCGTATGGCCATGCCTTCGTCAGCCGAGACTGCCTTAACTGTCGAGCCCGAGATCGTTACCTTCCCGTCTCTGACGCTCGATTGCGGCGTAACGCTTCGGAACGTGGATGTTGCATATGAAACCTATGGGACTCTGAACGAGCACCGCACCAACGCAATTCTTGTCCTACACGCCTTTTCAGGCGACGCTCACGCGGGCGGCATCAGCAAAGAACATGGGCAGCCCGGGTGGTGGTCGGCCATGATCGGTCCAGGGTTGGCCTTCGACACAGATCGTTATTGCGTCATTTCCTCGAACGTTCTGGGCGGCTGCCGCGGCACAACGGGCCCGGGCTCAATCAATCCCGCGACCGGTCAGCGCTATGCGATGGGCTTTCCCGTAATCACGATCAGCGACATGGTGCGGCTTCAGAAAATGCTCGTGGATCATCTTGGCATCAAGCGGCTGTTGGCGGTTAGCGGCGGCTCCATGGGCGGCATGCAAGCTCTCGAATGGACGGTCGCTTATCCCGATTCTGTGGCGGCATCCATTCCCATTGCGGCTACGGCCCATCACAGCGCGCAACAGATTGCCTTCGACGAGGTGGGACGGCAAGCCATCATGGCCGATCCCGATTGGAACGAAGGCAACTATTACGATTCCAAACCTCCCGCGCGCGGTCTGGCCGTCGCCCGCATGATCGGCCACATCACGTATATGAGCGACACTTCGATGCGCCAGAAGTTCGGCCGCCGCTTACGTCAGAAGGATGCGTTCGGTTTCGACTTCTCGGTAGACTTCGAGGTCGAAAGCTACCTTCGCTACCGCGGCAGCCAGTTCGTCTATCGCTTCGATGCCAATTCCTATCTCTACATCACGAAAGCGATGGATTATTTCGATCTGTCGGTCGGGCACGCATCGCTTGCTGCAGCTTTGGATCGAGCTCGCGCCCGTTTCCTAGTGCTAAGTTTCACTTCCGACTGGCTATATCCCACCTATCAATCGCTCGAAATCGTGAGCGCGCTGCAGAGCCGGAATGTCGAAGTTACGTTCCGGGAGCTTACGTCCACTTATGGTCATGATGCTTTTCTTGTTGACACCCAGGAACAAAGCGAAATAGTATCGGGTTTCCTTGAGAACGTTTTCCGAGACGTCGAGCGCGGTAACTGAATTTATACTTGAAATTCGAGGAACCCGCCATTGCCAGCCGCGATTGAAGATTTTGTACATAAAAACGAGTCCCGTTTCCTGGACGAGCTGCTCGAATTGTTGCGTATTCCGAGCATCAGCACTCTTCCCGAGCACAAGCACGATGTCGCACGCGCGGCGCAGTTTGTCGCCGATAGTCTGAAACGGGCCGGACTCGAAAATATCGAGCTTGTCCCAACCAGCAAGCACCCGCTTGTCTACGCCGATTGGCTGCACGCTCCGGGCAAACCGACGGTCCTTTGTTATGGGCACTACGACGTTCAGCCTCCCGACCCGGTCGAACTTTGGAAGTCTCCTCCGTTCGAGCCCAACATTCGAGACGGGAACATCTATGCGCGCGGAGCGTGCGATGACAAGGGGCAGATGTACATGCACATCAAGGCCGCCGAAGCGTTGCGAGCCGTGCATGGCGGCAAGTTGCCGCTCAACCTGAAATTTCTGATCGAGGGAGAAGAAGAGGTGGGCGGCGAATCGATTGCCAACTACGTTCCGCGGAATAAAGACAAGTTGAAGGCGGATGTGGCGCTCGTCTCAGACACAGAGCTTTTCGCGGACGGCGTGCCTACGCTTTGCATTGGCCTGCGCGGGCTGATCTATCTGGAAATTGAGGCGCTTGGTCCGGCTCGCGATCTACATTCGGGAATATACGGCGGCACGGCGCCCAATGCAGTCTATGGCTTGATTGAGCTTCTATCTAAAGCCAAAGATGCGAACGGACACATTCAGATTCCGGGCGCTTACGACGGTGTCGTTCCACCGGATCCGGCAGAGATCGAGAGCTGGAATCGCCTCCCGTTTTCCGAAGACGAGTTTCTGAAGGACGAAGTCGGCTCGACGGAATTGACCGGCGAGCCTGACCAATCGATTTTCGCGCGCACATGGGCGAGGCCGACCTTCGAAGTCCACGGTATAGCGGGTGGATTCACGGGGGCAGGCGCGAAGACGGTGATCCCCGCGAAAGCCACGGCAAAGGTCAGTATGCGTTTAGTGCCGAAGCAGAATCCCGAGCGAGTGCTGGCGGCGCTAAAGCAGTTGGGTAAAGGAGAACACGCCGAAGGGAATTCAAACGGAAGTGCGGGTGCTGAGCGCGAATCCGGCCATTTCCGTAAATCCGAATCACCCGGCCATCGACATTGCTGCAAAGGCGTTCAGCGATATGCTCGGCAAGCCGACTGTCTTCGTTCGCAGCGGAGGTTCCATCCCAATCGTCGGCGAGTTTGCAACGCACCTGGGAATTCCTACGGTGCTGATGGGGTTTGGCCTGCCGGATGATGGCTTGCACTCTCCGAACGAGAAATACCGGATCAGCAACTACTACCAGGGAATCATGACGATCGCGCATTTCTTCGATCGTTACGGGCAGTAATATCAACCCTGATGCCGCTGAGCGAGTATTTGGAGACGAGCTATCGTCCCGACTGCGAATACCTGGATGGCGAGCTGCTGGAGCGAAATGTCGGCGAATGGGATCATAGCCGGCTGCAAATGCTGCTGAGCAGTTATCTGCACAGTCGCGAGGCGGAATGGGGCATCCTCGTAGTGCCCGAGCAACGCGTTCAAGTCAAGCCCACGCGTTTCCGGGTACCTGACATCTCGGTTTTGGTGGGTCCGCCTCCAGCGGGTCCGATTGTACAAACGCCGCCATTTTTATGTATTGAGCTTCTGTCTCCCAGTGACCGGATGGGAGAAATGCAAGAGCGGATCGACGACTATCTTAACTTCGGCGTGCGCTATGTTTGGCTGATTCATCCGCGTACGCGTCGCGCGTTTGTTTACACCGCGGGACGAGTACAGGAAGTGAAAGACGGCGTTCTCTGCACCGATGATCCGGAAATTCGTGTTCCGTTGTCCGAACTCGAGTAAGAGGCGCATGTTAAACTTCGAAGTTGATGCTGCAGGACCTCGCTCTTGCGCTGCGTCTTCAGGCGCTTGATCGCAACATCGCGAGTCTCCAGAACGAGATCGCGACTCTCCCGAAACATATCGCTGAAATTGAAAAGCGGCTGGAGGCTCACACCCGCCGCCTGGAAGTCGATCACGCTGCGCTCTCCGCGAATCAGCGCGACCGCAAGAAACTCGAAGGCGATATTCAAATCCACCAGCAGAAAGTTTCGAAATTGAAGGAGCAGATGCTCCAGGCAAAAACCAATGAGCAGTACAAGGCCTTCTTAAACGAGATCGGGTATGCCGAACGCGAGGTTCGGAAGGCGGAAGACAAGATTCTGGATCTGATGGAGCAATCGGAACCGCTGGAGAAGAATGTCAAAACGGCCGAGACTGACCTGAAGCAGGAACAGCAGCATGTGGAAGCCGAGAAGAAGCGCGCACGCGAGCGCACCGCTGCCGATCAGAAGCAACTAACCGAGAAAAGTGCGGAGCGTAAAAGCATCGCGGATGAAATGGACCCACAGCTCTACGCGCATTACGAACGTATTCGCAAAAAGACCAGGAATACGGCTATTGCCGATGCAACCGACGGTCGCTGCGATGCGTGTCAAATCGCGCTTCGCCCTCAATTCTTTCAGGATTTGCGGCGGGGCGACCAGGTCATGTTTTGCGAAAGCTGCGGGAGGATTCTGACCTACAATCCGATCATCGACGTTTCGAGCGATATCGCCGCATCCCAGCAGACCGCCTGATTTTTCAGCGCCGTAGCGCGTCGTCTCCGCGCAAAAATCCAAAATGGATTTTGCTATCCTCTCCACTTCGGCCAGCCTTTCCGCTGGCCCGGAGGATATATCCCTATGAGGGTCTTCGACAGTTCCGACATTCGGAACGTGGCTTTGATCGGGCACGGGCATTGCGGGAAAACGTCGCTCACCTCCGCGCTGCTCTTCACGGCGGGAGCGACGGATCGCCATCTCAAAGTGGATGAAGGCAACACCATCACGGACTTCGAGGAAGAGGAGGTAGCCCGTAAACTCAGCATCACCTCAGCCCTGGCTGCCTTTCCGTGGCAAAAGAACAAAGTAAACCTTATCGATACGCCTGGCTATAATCTGTTTCTCAACGATACCCGCGCTTCTCTCACCGCCTCCGATGCCACTCTTCTGTTGGTCGATGGAGTCGCTGGAGTCGAAGTTTCAACCGAGAAGGTCTGGCAATTTGCGGAAGAATTCCATTTGCCCTGCGCCCTGGTCGTTAACAAACTCGATCGCGAGCGTTCTTCGTTCGACCGGGCGGTCGGGAGTATTCAAGAGGCCTTTGGCAGAACGGCCATTCCGGTCCATTTGCCGATTGGATCGGAGAAGGGCTTCAGCGGGATTATCGACCTGATCCGGATGCGCGCCTATTCTTACAAACCGGGCGGCGATGGCAAGGGCAAAGAGACGGACATTCCCGCAGCCGAGCAAAGCGCCGCTAGCAAGGCGCACGAAGCGCTGGTGGAAATGATAGCCGAAGGAAACGATGAGCTGATGGAAGAGTTCTTCGACACCGGGACTCTACCGGCCGATCGTATTGTGAGCGGGCTTCAAGAATCAGTTCGCGACCGCCGCATTTTTCCGATTCTCTGTGGGGCGGCTCCTCAGAACATCGGGGCGGACCTGTTGCTGAATTTTGTGACGGAGATTTTTCCTTCGCCCTTGCAGCGGCCCGAACTGCCGGCCACTCAAAATGGCAACGAAGTAAGTAAGGCAATCGCGCCGAACGAGCCTCCATCCGTATTCGTATTCAAGACTTCGGCCGACCCGTTTGCCGGACGCGTTACATACTTCAAGGTCATGTCCGGAACAGTTAAGGATGACGCGCACTTGACCAACATGCGCTCGAATGCGAGCGAACGCGTGGCCCATATCGCGACTCCTTTCGGAAAGACGATGCAGCCTGTTACCGAGCTTCGCGCAGGCGACATAGGCGAAGTCGCGAAGCTTAAGGAAACGCTAACTGGCGACACGTTATGCGAAAAAACGAACTGCGTTGTGTTCCGCGGCGTGGACGCGCCGGAGCCCTCCATAGCCTATGCAATTTCCGCCAAGACACGGAACGATGAAGATCGTCTCAGCACAGCGCTATCGAAGATTTTGGAAGAAGACCAATCGTTGCGCTTCTATCGCGATCCCCAGACGAAAGAGTTTTTGCTCGCCGGTAACGGCCAGCAGCACGTTGAAATCGTGGTCAGCCGGCTCAAGAGGCGCTATGGCGTGGAAGTGGAGCTAAAGGCGCCGAAAATTCCCTATCGCGAAACTGTGCGCGGGTCTGCGAGCGTTCAAGGGCGGCACAAGAAGCAAACCGGCGGCCACGGCCAGTTTGGCGACTGCTGGATCAGGATCGAGCCGTTGCCGCGCGGCGAGAAATTTCAGTTCGTCAATGATATCTTCGGCGGCTCGATACCCAGGCAATACATTCCAGCCGTGGAAAAAGGCGTTGTAGAAGCTGCGGAACAGGGTTTTCTGGCCGGGTATCCAGTGACCGACTTTAAGGTGACCGTATACGACGGCTCGTATCACGATGTCGACTCGTCGGAAATGGCGTTCAAGCTCGCTGGTCGCAAGGCATTTCGCGCGGCGATGCAGCAAGCAAAACCCGCGCTACTCGAGCCAATTATGAAGGTCGAAGTCGAGACGCCCATCGAGTTCGCCGGTGATCTCATGAGCGACTTCAACGGCCGGCGGGGGCGGATCGGCGGCATGGACATAAAGGGCAATATGCAAACCATTCACGCTCAAGTGCCGATGTCCGAAATGCTCAGCTATCAAAACGACCTGATCTCGAAGACACAAGGGCGAGCCTCGTTCCACATGGAGTTCGATCATTACGACTATGTGCCCGCGCTGCAAGCCGAAAAGATTATTTCGGCGGCAAAGGCCCACCTGCATGTCGAGGAAGAAGAGTAAGCGCTAAGTAAACACAGTTTCAAAGAGCCGCCGCAATTTGCTTTGCCAGGCGAGCAATTCCGCCTCCAGCGTGGACGCAGTGGGACGCTGGCTTGTCCAGCGGTGCATCAGGCCCGCGATCATCTCCAGTTCCGTGCTGGACCCGAGCAGCTTCTCTTCCGCGTGTCCGGTGACAAGCCGTAACGCATGGTCGAGAGCGCGGAAAAACGTGGTCGCCTGGAGCAGAAACTCGGCGTCGGGCCGCTCCAGGTGGCCCATTTTCTCCACGACATCGATGCGCTCCGGCGTGTTGAGGCTTTTGTAAAACATGCCCGCGCCCTTTAGCCGCAGGTACATCAGAATGAAATCGGCGTCATAGTATCCGCCAAAGCCGGCCTTCAGCGGAGCAGCCGCGCCTTGTTCCTTCTGAAGGCGCATACGCATCTGGCGAAGGTCCTGTTTGGAGCGGCCGCCTTGTCCGTAGCGCCGCCAATCGACTTGCTGCAGCTCGGTAAGAAAGGTCGTTGCGCGATCCATATCTCCCGCCACGCCGCGCGCCTTCATGTAGGCGATTCCTTCCCAAGCCTCGGCCTTTGTCGAAAAATATTCAAAGTACTTAGATTCCGTCTGAACGAGCATTCCCTCGCGGCCGTCGGGACGAAGACGCGTATCGAGAGAGAGGATCGCGCCATTTCCGGTGTATGCCGTCAATATCTCGATGAGATGCTCGGCGACGCGCGTCCAGAAGCGCTGCCGATTTGCTTCCGTATCCGGAATGATGAAGAGCACGTCCGCATCGGAACCCAGGTCGAACTCTCGCATTCCCAGGCGTCCAAGGGCCACCACCATCATTTCGCCGGCGGGGTGTTGAAACGGCTTGTCCGCTGTGGCGTGAGTGCGTGCGTGGGCGAGTGCCCTCTCGAGGGCGATGCGATAAGCGCGCGCGAGCACGAATTCCGCCAAGGAGGAGGTGCGATCGAGAGTTTGAAATACCGGCTCGGGTAGACAAATGCTACCTACTTGGATCCGGAACATTTCGCGGCGAAAGAATAAACGGAGCGCATCGATGTCATTCAACGGAGCGGAACGGGCTTCGAAGGCGGCACGACGTTCCGGATGCTCGGCAACGTCGCGGATTTCGTCAAGCAACTGGAGCCGTCGCGTAAGCTGCTCCGACAGGAAGGGACTCGCTTCGAAGATTCGAATCACGTAATCGGCCACAACAGGCTGGGTGTCCAGCAGGTTTAGATAAGACGGATGCTTACGCAACTCTTCCAGAAAGCTTGCCAGTGCAGGTTCCGAGCGGTCGTGGCGTTGCTCTGATGTTTTCGATAGAGCATCCGTTGTGGAGCTCGCAGTCGCGTGTGGAGAGTAGTAGAGCGGCCGTTGAGCGTGTACGATGCGGTCGTAGATCGCTTGGACGTTCTCCAAATGATGGTTCAGATCCTGCAAGAGTTGTGTAGAAGCGCTGAGCGCTGAGTCTTGAGCATGCAGACGCGAGGGCATCCGGCGGGCAATACACTCCAGGTCTTCCGGCTTGGAAGGCAGCGCGTGAACTTGCTTATCGTCGTCAAATTGCAGCCGATGCTCCAGATGCCGCAAGAATTGATAGGCATCGGTGAGGTGCGAGTATTCCGTTGCGGACAGAAGATCTTTATCAAGCAGTCGCGATAATGCGAGCAACGTACCGCCATGCCGAACCCACGTTTCGCGGCCACCGTGCAAGCGCTGCAGGCATTGAACAAGGAACTCGATATCGCGGATCCCGCCGCGGGCAAGTTTCACGTCAAGGTCACCCTTGCGCAGACGCTTGCGCGCCAGTTTCTCGCCGATCCGCTCGCGGGTTGCGGACATGCTCTCGATCATTGAGAAGTCCAGGCTTGTCGAATAGATCCTGGGTTCCACAAAATCGAGCAGGGCCTGTCCCAGCGCTTTGTCCCCCGCAGCGGCACGCGCCTTTATCAGCATCTGCAGCTCCCAATCACGCGCGCGCTTCGTGTAATATTCTTTCGCGGCAGCCAGAGAGATACAGACCTCGCCATAACTTCCTTCCGGTCGCAGTCTGAGATCGATGCGATAGCAAGGACCCGCGGCCGTGTAGGTGGAAAGAAGGGTCGTGAGCTGATTGCCCACCTTTTTGAAGAATTCTCTGTTTGTGATCGTCTGATTGTCCGATAGATCTCCGTTGCCGCTGTACAGAAACATCAGATCTATATCGGAGCTGTAATTGAGCTCGCGGCCTCCGAGTTTTCCCAATGCGATCACGCAGAACGCCGCTGGAACCACATTTCCGGAGGAATCGTGCGCGGGAGGAGAGCCATAGCGGGTTTCTAGTTCACGCGTAACGGTCTCGAGCGCGCGGGCAAGAATGGCGTCGGCCAGGTTGGATATTTCCTCGGTGATTTCTGCCAGCGTGCCGAGGCTTAGACCGTCGCGCAAAACGATTCGGAGCAATTCTTTGCGGCGGAATAGCGCCAGATCCAGAGCCGATGGCGCCGCAACGGCTCGACTTTCAAGAAAAGTAGTGAGACGGTCCTGATAATCCATCACAGCGAAGCAGCGATGAATGTCTCCCACATTCGAAAGCCAACCGGGATGGCGTAACAGCTCTTCTGAAAGAAAGTGGCTGAGGCCGAAGATTGTAATTAACCAGCGCGAGCTCTCAGGATTTTTCGCGAGAGCCTCAAATGCGCCAGGATGCCGCATCCGGAACTCACTGACGTAATGTGAGGCGCCCTCGGGATCGATGGAGGTTTCGATGAGATT
This sequence comes from uncultured Acidobacteriaceae bacterium, assembly GCA_963819405.1. GTDB lineage: Bacteria > Acidobacteriota > Terriglobia > Bryobacterales > Bryobacteraceae > Bog-105. The sequence continues at coordinate 56,849 of CAWFWH010000025.1, forward strand.
TACGGACACTTGATGCACACACTCACGCGTCCGTGCTCGCGGCATGAAGCATAGATCGCGAGCACAGTCGCTAGAGCATGATATCCTTCCTCGCCGTTCACTACAGGCTCGCGGCCCGTGCGGATGGATTCGGCGAAATCCAGGAATTGACGCTCGAAAGTTGTGACCGCGATTGCCATGGGATCGGATGAGCCGGATGCCACCTCGTGCTCGACGGGCGCTGGATCGGCGGCATTGGCCACTTCGTCGTCTTGCACATCCCACGTTGTTAAGCGGTCACCAGAGATGATTGCGGTCCCCGCAGTTCCGTGGATTTCGATTCGCTCCGTGTAGCCCGGCCAAAACGCCGTGGCCGCTTGGATAACGCCGGTTGCCCCGGATTCATAGGAAAGCAGCGCGTTCACGATGTCTTCCGATTCGATCCTATGACGCGCGCCTAATTGCCAGGCGCCAGTAACGCTCACGATCGGCCCCACCAGGTAGAGCAGAAGGTCCACTTGATGAATCGCCTGATTGATAAGCGCGCCACCGCCCTCAGTCTGCCAGCTTCCCTTGATTGGGCGCGAGTAATATTCTTCACTGCGGAACCACTTCACATAGGCATCCGCCTCCAGCACTTTTCCAAGACGTCCAGCGGCAAGAGCGCGCTTCAAAAAAATCGTCGCGTTGTCGAAGCGATGTTGGCTTACAACGCAGAGCTTGATGCCGGCGTCCCGCGCGATCCGGATTATTTGCTCTGCAGTCTGCAGATTGGTCGCGATTGGCTTTTGAACTTGGATTGAACGTTTGATGCCGGCGCAGACCTCGACCGGCTCGAGATGAGAGTCGGGAAATGTGCAGACGTCTACGAAATCCAGACCGGGATGACGGCAGAGATCGCGAAAGTTAGCGATGAACTCGGCGCCCCAGCGCTTCGCAAATTCGCGCCCACGCGCCTCCGTTCTGTTCGAGCAAGCAACCAGGTCGAAGCCGATGTTCCGGTAGGCCTGCGCGTGCTTATTGGCAATCGCGCCGGTACCCAGAATGCCGACTTTCATGTTAGAGGCCCGTTTCAGATCCGCAGATGCTGGCGTCAAGTCCGGCTTCACGGAAGAACGCAGCTTTCGCCGCTAGAGCTTTCTTCGCTCCATGGGCATCGGGTGCATAAGCCACCTGAATGTGATTCGCTTTATGCCGGGCCATCATCTGGTCTCGCGCTGATGCCGTAGAGGACTGCGCTCATGATGGGCCATTGCGGCGTTGTGATGCGCCACCTGCGTTCCGTCTCTTCCTGTGGCAGCTCGATTACGCGAGCGCGCCCGAGGTCTGCCTTCAGCTTGCCATCTTCGATAAACACGCGGCTCCAGACGATCTCGCCGGGCTTGCTCACGCCTTTCAAAGAACCGCCTCCCAACCGAAAATACATCGGCGGCTGGCGCTCGCTCACGGACCCTTTGTAACCGCCGACGTTGTGCGCGGGCGGCACCGCGCCCGAGATCTCAAACACCCACACAAACTGTTCCTTGAAAATCTCGCCGTATCTTAGGTCGTGCAATGTGGTTTCAGGTGAAAAGCCGAGCGCATTCCAAACACGATTGGTCACCAGCGCATCGAGACCGGCGCACTCGTCCACCTCGTTGAAATGCGGAAGAGGCTGTCCTTCATAGAGAACGCGTCCATCGGCAGATTTCACCGGCGGGCGGTCGGAGTTATTAAGCAGACCTTCCGCCAGATCGGAAGCCGGCGTCAAATCCTTTAAGCCTTGCTGATATTGGATTCCAATGGCGGCGCAGCCAAATTCGTCCGCAATGCGTAATGCGGCGATATACATCCGGCACTGGTCCAGGATCTGATCGTCTGTAAGATCCGTCTCGGGATTTGGCCCCGTCCTGAACGTCAGGCCTCGGTCGTCAAGCCATTCGCGAACAGCACGAGCCTCGTGGTCTGGAACCGCGCGCATGGCTGCATAAAGCGCAGATTGGCTCAACCGCTCTTTGTAAACGCCGATTGGATTCAGCAGATGATCGGGCACGATGGCGTTGAACATGCCCATACAACCTTCATCGAAGATGCCGATGATGGCCTTATCGCGCTTAAGCTGCCGGGCAAGCGACACTCCGAGTTCTTCGGCATCGGACGGAAGCCGCACGCCGTCCAATGAGCGTACATGGCTGGTATCGTGCCGCACGGGTTGGCCATTCAGCCATGCTTCGAGCCGCGACAAAAAATAATCATCACTAAAATCTTCTGACCAGAGGGTCGAATATTTCACGCCGGCTTTGGTCAGCGAACCGTTCAAGTTCAGCATGCCGACCAGCCCGGGCCATTGACCGCTCCAATTCGCAATCGTGAGAATCGGCCCTTTGTGCGTGATCAAACCGGGGAGAACGTGGTGGCTGTACTGCCACACGGCCTCGACAACAATAATCGGAGCGTCGTCGGGAATGCCGCGGAACACTTCCATGCCATGCTTTTGCGAATCGATGAAGCCATGTTGCTTCACGGGATCCACGGCATGACCACGCTTCACGGTGAAGCCGAATTTTTCGATCGCCTTGGTGACTGCTTCTTCAACCTGCTGCTGTGCCGGCCAACATACCCGATTCGCGGAAAGGCGCAGATCGCCGCTCGCGATTAAGATCACCGGATCGGGCATGGCCTATATTTCAATATGTCCAACCCAAAGTCACTTGATAGGTTCGCGGCGTGACGAAATGTGTACCGCTAAAGGTGGACAAGAAATTATACAGCGCTTCTTTGTTCGTGATGTTTATTGCCGTGAACTTCAACGCGGTTTTCAGCTTTTCTTTATGGAAGAGATTATCCGTGCCCACCCCGGCATCAAACAAGTTCCGCGATGCAATACGAGGTGGATTGTGATCGGGATTGAAAGTGCCTGGGGCGGGTATCACCAGACGCGTAGCGCCGTAGTTTCCTGAGCATGATGTGATGGCGTTATAGACCGTCGCAACCTGGTTACCGCAAGAGAAGCCGATAGCCGCCTGTTCATCGGCGGTCAACGCAAGTGCATCGGCCAAATCCGTGACAGCTCCCGCGACTTCGCCACTATCATATCGCCACGTAACCATACCCCAGAGACCGTCTTTCCCGTGCTGATAGCGCAAGTAACTGGTTTGTTGGAAGGCCTGGTCATGGTCGATTCGAAACACGCCGGTGTCCAATGGCGAGTTGAAGATGATACCGCCCACCTCAGGTCCAAAGAATCGGGCACGCGTATGACCTAAGGTTGTGTAGGCTTGGAATCCGTGCAGATTCGAAGTAGAAATGCGAACGGACACGCCGTCGATCTTGGATTGCCGCCACTCGATGGGAAATGCGATCGAGGTGTTGAAGAGCGTATCGAAATCGAAAGCGTTCTTCGTGGTCTTCCAAAAGTAACTCCCGTCGATTTGTACGTATTTCTTGATCGCTTGCTGCATGCCAACCCCGTACTGGTTGCGATGGCCCGGCCGCAGAGACTGGCTGCCGAACGCGCCGAACACGTTGGACGCCAATCCGCCGGCGCCCGTCGTACTGGAGAGAACCAGGTTCTCGTTGTACGGAGTCTCCATCGTGCGATCGTACGAACCGCGAATGACTGTTCCTGTCGGCTTGAATAAATACGAGAAGCCGAAACGGGGCTGTAGAAGTTTGTCTGTCGAAATGCCGTCGTAGTTGTCGAAGCGCAAACCAAGACTTAGCGTCAGGTTTTTGATCGTAATTTGATCTTGCGCGTAGACGGCCTCTTCGTTGACGTTCGCAGCGCCGCGGAAGTTGAATAACGAGCCGCCCCGAGTAAGGTCATACGGGATCAGACCTACGGACAAATTCGGATTCATCACATATCCAAGAGCGGCGCAAGCACTCGGATTCCTAAGAGTAGGAGTGGTGACCGCATTCCCGTTTGAAGTTAAGCAGACCGGATTGAAAGCTGGATCGGTAATGCCAAGGCCGAAGTTCTCGTTCAATCTGGTCTGCATCAGCTCCGTACCGATCTGAAGGTTGTGTACGCTGTTGGCGTACGAAACGCTCGCGCGCGTACCCCAGTTCGTGAGATGCCGGTCCTGGTCGATGGTCGCAGGAGTGTCATCAAATGGGTCCCGGCTCGGAAAGTACTGGACATGGTCCTGGCGCAGAAACGGATCGACCGTAAGCAGCGTTTGTGGACTGAACGTGTGTTGATAGCCCAGGGAGAAGCTCAATGTTTGCGCTTGCTGCCGTTGATCCTGAATCAGCTGATCGTAAGTATTAGGAATCTGGAACCAATTACGAGCGCCGAACAGATCGAGATGCAAAGAATCGCGACCTCCGGGCTGATAATCGACACGGTCGAAGATGGTTTCATTATTCCCTTTGTCGTGGAAGGGCGTGAATTCGGGACTGTCTAAGAAGCGGCTCGTCCTGTCGCTATTCACAACCAGAAAATTACCCCATTTTGCACCGCCTATTCCGAATGTGGCTTCTTCGCCCACGGTGCCAAACGAACCATAAGTCAGGTTCAGGCTCCCGGTGGGCTTTTGGCCAAGACCGGAGCGTGTGACCGCGCTCACAACCAAGCTGGTCTTATCGCCGTATTCGGCGTTCGGCGATCCCGTGACAAGTTCCATCGATTGGAAGGCATTCGGTGGCAGCTGAGTCGAAAAAGTCTTGCTCTGCTGATCGTTGATAGGCTGCCCGTCCACCACATAGCTGGTTTCTCCGTGATCGCCTTGCGGATGGAAAAAGCCGTTCGAATCCGCGACCACGCCACCCGACGTCATCGTGATGGCATCACTCAATCCCTGCCCCGTAGTAGCGATCGGCAGATTCGACAGCAAGTTTTGACTGACATCGGTGTGCGCCGCGGGCACATTCTCAAGAACTTCAGCGGAAGCCGAAACATTGATTGTCTCCGTGGAACCCGCAACCGCCAAAGCCGCCTTGATCTGAATGGGAACCTGCGTACGTACTGGAATGTCTTGCTGAAAGCTCTGGAACCCTGCGGCTGTCACTTCCAGGCGATATTGATTGGGCGGAATATTTGTCAACCGGAAGCTTCCGTCGGAACCGGACTTCACTGCCTGTTTGTACGCCGAAACTGCGTTGCTGAGTGTGACATCGGCACCCGGCACAGCCGCACCGCTGGGATCCGTTACAGTTCCCTGGATGGTTCCTCCATTGCCTGTAGCTTGTGCGCAGAGCCCGCTCTCCGTGCGCATCAGGAATAAAATTAAGAAAAATGCCAGCGTGCTGGCCGGTTTGATCAATCGCTTCAAAATACAACTCCTTTTGGCCTGAAAAAAATATTCTGAGGAAGATTGCGCGCCTTTACTTCGGCCGCGAAATCATCCCAAAACTAGAGCGAAAGGAGTGAGGACGGCGGTGCCCGCGGAGTGCGGGCTAGATGCGGAATGTTAGAAACAAGCGATGGCTTAATCGAAGCGGTTACATCGCTGGACGAGGCGATGTATGGCTTGCCCGCGTCAGTATCGATGGCAACGACGTTGGCCCGCTGCGTCGCATGACAAATAAGGCAGGTGCCTTCCTGGCTTGCATCGTGCTTGTGAATGGGCGCCGCGAACGAGGCAATCAGCAGAACGCTCAGGCACAAAAGTGCCACGAGACGAATAATTGGAAGGTCTTTACTGAACCGCGAGGCCACCTTTTCGAATTATACGCGACTGCACCGTTGAGGGCCGCGCGTTAATTACGCTTCGGTTACAGTTACAAAATTCTCGTCTAACATCAAACAATTGCTGACAAACTTGTTCGATCCGTTTACAATAAGCTCCATGCAGTTTAGCAAAGCGTCGAAAAAGACGAACAAAGACGAATTGAATGAGGGATCGGCGACAAAGCACCGCCGCAAGGCTGGCTCCGCAGTTCCATCAGAAGCCCCATCGGAAACGAATCCTCTTGCTAAGGCGGCGGCCGCGTCCGCTGGCGCCACTTCGGATCCGATTAACTCGGTTGCTATCGATTCAGTAGGCGTAATAACGCATGAAATCAAGTATGAAGATATTGCGAAACTAGCGCATTCCTATTGGATTGCTCGCGGCTACACACACGGATCGCCCGAAGAAGATTGGCTTCGTGCGGAACGTGAACTGAAGGCTAAGCGGTAAAAGCTCGCCAGTCCACGGCCCGCCGTGTCGCGGGCAACCAAAATTTCGAACTGCCCGTCCAAATCTGAGAGAGAAATGGCCGGGCTTAACGCACTGTCTATACGCCCGCCCTTGCTGCGCTTCGACGTAAGCGTGTGTGACGCGCGGCACAGGAGCGGTGCGCTTTGTACTCTAGAAGTAAGCTTTCCATTATGAGCGAGCCGGTTCCTGAGAGGATCGAGGCCGCGGCTGACCATGCGCCCGAAGCGTTGGAGCGGTCGCGTGCGGCTTTAATTACAACTGTCGCGTGGTTTCGCGACCTGATGCTGTCGGTGCTGATCGCCGTACTGGTAATCCTGTTCCTATATCGTCCCGTAAAAGTGGAAGGCACCAGCATGATGCCCAGTCTCTACGATCAGGAACGACTGTTCATCAATCAGTTCAGCTACAAGTTTGGCTTGGGCGACATCAAGCGCGGCGACACGGTGGTCTTCTGGTTCCCGGAGGACACGACAAAGTCGTACATCAAACGAGTCATCGGCCTACCGGGCGATACCGTGGCAGTGGACGACGGTTACGTCATCGTGAACGGCAAGAAGTTGCAAGAGAATTACGTTCCGCCGGAATATCGCGACGATCGGCCTTATCCGCCTACAATTGTTCCCGCGAACCAATACTTCGTGTTGGGCGATCATCGTATCTCTTCGAACGATAGTCGCGCCTGGGGATTCGTGCCGAAGAATTACATATACGGAAAAGCGGTGTTTGTATTCTGGCCTCCGGACCGCATAGGCTCGGTTCGCTAGTTCGGCTACGGACGCCTGTTAAACAGCCACAAAAGCAGCGTCGCGAGCAGGCTCAACAGCAGGCATGTCACCCATGGAAAATAGAACGTCGTGTTCTTGCCGCGCCAGACGATATCGCCGGGCAAACGCCCAAACGGAAGATTGAGCCTGTTGGCTACGATCACCGCTACGCCGAGTCCGGCCAGCAGCAGCCCCGCCACTATCAGAACCCGCCCTAAATTCATAGCTGTTTGATGCGCGCTACTTGCGAACCGTGTCGTCAAGCAGATGAAGCTGCGTTACACTGGCGCTGGAACGCCGACTTCCCATGAGTGATGCGAAAATTTACCCTCCCGGTGCGGACTTTGTTGCCCATGCACAGATAAACGGTATCGAGCAATATCGCGATCTGTACGAACGCGCGAAGAAGGACCCTGAAACCTTCTGGGGCGATATGGGCAGGCAAGAACTCGCTTGGTTTCGTCCGTTTTCGAAGACGCTTGAATGGGACCCTCCATCGGCCAAATGGTTCACCGGTGGCAAAATTAATGCCTGCTATAACTGCTTGGACCGGCATCTCACGACACCGCGTAAGAACAAGCCCGCACTCATTTGGGAAGGCGAGCCCGGCGATCAGCGTACCATCACCTATCAGGAATTGCATCGATTGGTATGCCGCTTCGCAAGTGTCTTGAAACGGCTGGGGTATCGGACCAATGATCGCGCAGTGATTTATATGCCGATGATTCCAGAGCTTCCTATCGCCATGCTTGCATGCGCGCGGCTCGGCATTGTTCACAGTGTGGTGTTCGGCGGATTCTCGGCGGAAGCGTTGAAAGCCCGGATTCAGGATCTTGGCGCGTCTATCGTAATCACGGCCGATGGCGGTTGGCGGCGCGGCAAAGAAGTTCGTCTCAAAGATGCGGTGGATGAGGCGCTTGAAGATTGCCCCGATGTTCGCAACGTAATTGTCTATAAGCGCACTGGCTCGGAACTGCCTATGAAAGGAGGGCGCGATCTCTGGTGGCATGATCTGGACGAGCAGCTTGAAGCGGAAACCTGCGACGCGCAAGATCTCGATTCGGAACATCCGCTTTACGTGCTCTACACGTCCGGTACCACGGGCAAGCCGAAAGGAATTCTGCACACAACAGCCGGATATCTATTGCAGACCTCCTTAACGATGAAATGGGTCTTCGACCTGCAAGAGAACGACGTTTATTGGTGTACCGCCGATATCGGGTGGGTCACGGGACACAGTTACATCGTGTATGGTCCGCTGGCTGCGGGCGCCACATCTTCATGTACGAAGGCGCGCCGGATTATCCTGCATTCGATCGTTTTTGGCAGATTGTCGAGAAGTATCGGGTCTCCATTTTTTACACATCGCCCACCGCGATCCGCGCGTTGATTCGTCAGGGAGACGCGTGGCCGAATGCGCATGATCTGTCGAGTCTGCGCCTGCTTGGCTCAGTGGGCGAGCCGATCAATCCAGCGGCCTGGGAGTGGTATTACCGCGTGATCGGGAAACAGCGTTGCCCGATTGTCGATACGTGGTGGCAAACGGAAACTGGCGCAATCATGATCTCGGCCATGCCCGGCGCGGTGCCTCTCAAGCCGGGCTCGGCAACATTGCCGCTGCCGGGAGTCGTTGTGGACATCGTCGACACAAAAGGCGCCGTTTTGGGAGACGATCGCGAAGGATATTTGGTGATTCGTCAGCCGTGGCCGAGCATGGTCCGGACGATTTGGGGCGATCCCGAGCGGTTCAAAGAGCAGTACTGGTCGCGCGTACCGGGTTCCTATTTCACCGGCGACGCCGCCCGCCGCGACGAAGATGGTTACTACTGGATATTAGGGCGCGTTGACGACGTGATGAACGTTAGCGGGCACCGGCTCAGCACCATGGAGGTGGAATCGGCGCTGGTCCATCATCCGGCTGTGGCGGAAGCTGCGGTAGTCGGCAAGCCCCACGAAATTACCGGTCAAGCCGTATGCGCCTTCGTCACGCTAAAGAAGGGCGATTGGAATCATGACTCTCTGGGACAGGAATTACGCCAATGGGTAGCTCACGAGATTGGTCCGTTCGCGCGCCCCGAAGAGATACGCTTCACCGATGGCCTTCCGAAGACGCGAAGTGGAAAGATCATGCGAAGGCTGCTGCGTGAAATCATCACTACCAACGCTGTCACGGGAGATGTTACTACGCTGGAAGATCTCACCGTGGTCGCGAAGCTTTCTTCACAGCACGATGAAGAATAAGCCGGACTATTAGCTCTCCAGCTTGGCGTCGAGCGTGATCTCCGTATCGAAGAGCTTGGAAACCGGGCATCCTTCTTTAGCTGCTTGAGTCGCGCGATTGAACGCATCCTGTGACGCGCCTGGGATTTTGGCTGTCAACTCGAGGTGGCTCCGCTTGATCTCGAAACCGTCGCCTTCCTTCTCGAGCGTAATCGTACACGTCGTATCGATACTGTCGGCCTTGAGCTTTTCGTTTTGAAGCATAAGTGAGAGAGCCATCGAAAAGCATGCAGCATGTGCTGCCGCCAAGAGCTCTTCAGGATTGGTTCCGCCACCCTGCTCAAATCGGTCCCTAAAAGAATAGGGCGTGTTTGAAAGCACACCACTGCCGGAAGAGATTGTTCCAGCACCCGATCTCAGATCGCCTTTCCACTGCGCCTGCGCTCTGCGGTCCATGTTGTTCTCCTTCTATGAATTCTAGTGAATCGGATCAAGCCAGGCGGCAAATGGCAGCCGTCATGCGTCCAGGATTCTCAGGCTCACGCCGGTAGGAATAAAATTGCGCGCTCTGGCAGGTAGTGCAGAGGCAGCAATCGAAGATGCGATCCTTATCGACTCCGGCGCTTTCCATTTGGCGCCGATTCGTTCCTGGCAAATCCAGGTTTCGCTTCTCGTTGACCGCATCCCACTCCGGAAAGAATGGCTGGAACTGCGCCGCTACCTCTGAACCCACCTCATAACAGCAGTCCCGAATGCATGGACCTATCGCCGCGTAAATATCGGCCGCCTGCGTATCGAAATCACTGCCCATCATTTCGATAGCATGTCTCACAACTTCCGCAGCGGTCCCGCGCCACCCCGCGTGTACCGCGGCAACCGCGCGATTACGGCAATCCAAAAGCAAAATAGGCACGCAATCAGCCGTTCGGATGCCGATGGTTTTGCCAATTTGGTCCGTAATCAGAGCATCGCCTTCCCGCTCTCGATCCTTTAATCCATTCGCGTTCAAGACGCGATGCGAGTGGATCTGGCGCAGAGTGATATCCGCAGGCGGATTGCCTTGGCGTGTGCCGAAGCCGTGTCGTTGCCAAACGAACTCCTGAAAGGCATCGCAACGATAGATGCCGTCGTTTCCAAGGCGAAATGAGCTGCTTACAGGGATTTGTTCCGGCAAAATTTCTGAGGATTACGAAACCAGTTTAGCGTCCTGCGCGAATACCCGCGCGCTTTCGTAGCATGTCGGCGCGATACCAATCGAGCGTGAGTCGCAGTCCTTCTTCGAATGTAAAGCGCGGCTCATGGCCCAGCTCGCGTACTGCCGCGGTCGTGTCCGCTTGCGAGTCACGCACGTCACCGGGCCGCGGTGGACCGTAAATCGGCGGCAGGTGGACTCCTTCGATGGTCTGGAGCAGTTGCCACGTTTGATTGAGAGTGTAGCGATTCCCGTTCCCCGCATTGAACATTTTGCCTGAGACTCCCTGCGCTTCCGAAGCCTTCAGCATCAGTTCCACGACGTCCTCCACATAAGTGAAATCCCGGGATTGCTCGCCATCGCCGTAGATGGTTGGCGAGCGCCGCTCGATCAGACATGTCAGAAAGATGGAAAGCACGCCGGAATAGACACTGGTTGGATCCTGACGCGGGCCAAACACGTTGAAGAATCGCAACGACACGGTTTCTAATCCGAAGCACTCGGAAAATGCGGCAGCGTAATACTCGCCCAACAGCTTCTGCACTGCATATGGAGATTTAGGCCGCGGCAGCATGCTCTCTACTTTCGGGAGCACTTCGGTATCGCCGTAAGCGGAAGAGGAAGCCGCGTAGATGAGGCGCCCTACTCCGCCCTCAGCCGCGGCCCGAAGCACGTTGAACGTGCCATCGATATTGCTCTCGTGACTTGGGACCGGCTGGAGAATTGACTTAGGCACCGACGGAAGAGCCGCGATATGGAATACGCGGTGAGCGCCCGCGATAATCGGTGCGATTTGGTCGTAGTCCCGAATGTCGAACTCATGGACCGTGATGCGATCGGCAACTTCTTCCAGATTGTCCAGGTTGCCGGTCGAGAGATTATCGATCACGTGAACACGGTGACCGTTGGTGACCAGCCTTCTGACCAGCGCCGATCCAATGAATCCTGCGCCGCCGGTAACAATGTAACGCTTCATGCGTGATTATGCGGCGCTGCCAAATGCAAGGCGGGGCGGTAAGGAATTGTCATTCCATACCAGTGTATGCGCAAACACAAAACGAGCGGTCTCCGCCGCTGGCGGAGCCGCCCGGAACCGCTCTATACAGAGCGGATTAGCTCTTGTAACCCGCGTGCGCCGAGTACTTGCCAGCCGTTTCCGCGTCTAGCTCGGCGTTAGTGGCCTTGGCCCACTCATCCGCTTCTTTTTGAGCCTGTTCGCGGGTAATCCCGTAACGCTCTTGCAGCTTCCCAATCAGTTCGTCCTTTTTCCCGCTGATGCGGTGAGTCATCGTCGGTCAGCTTGGCCCAGCGCTGCTTGACAGAACCCTTCAGTTGCTTCCATTTTCCTTCGAATTGATCCGAATTCATTCTTGAAGCTCCTTCCGAGGTGATCTATTGCAATAATCCGGCCAATCGAATTCTCAATGGTTTACGGGACGGTGCACGCGCAAATTCTTCAGTCTCTTAGCACGTTTTTTCCAGCCTTTCTCGCTGCTCTTGGGATACTCAGGAATGGCTATGTGCCAGGATGAGGTCCTGCTGGAGACAAAGCTTCCCCTACCCTTGCGAGCAAAAGGGAAAGTGCGCGATATCTACGATGCCGGAGACGCTCTGCTGTTCATAGCGTCTGACCGTATCTCCGCGTTCGATTGCGTTCTAGGCAGCGGTATTCCATGCAAGGGGCGAGTATTAACGCAAATGTCTCTATTCTGGTTCGATTTTCTGAGGGATACGGTGCAATCGCATGTCTTGACTGCCGATGTGAATACATATCCGAAGAAGCTGGCCAAGCATCGTAAGGTTCTCGAAGGGCGCTCCATGCTGGTAAGAAAGGCCGAGATGATTCAAGTTGAGTGCGTGGCGAGAGGGTATCTCGCGGGCTCCGGCTGGAAGGAGTACAGTGCAAGCGGCAAAATCTGCGGCATTCCACTACCTGCGGGAATGCGCGACGGAGATCGTCTTCCCGAGCCTATTTTTACTCCCGCAACGAAGGCTAAGACAGGACATGACGTGAACGTTTCGTTTGAACAGGTGGCTGGCATGCTGGGCGTGGAGCTGGCCGGCCAGCTTCGAGACCTCACGCTCGAGATTTACCAGCGCGCCGCGGAGTATGCGCTCCAGCGAGGGATCATACTCGCCGATACGAAACTCGAGTTCGGCGTTATCGATGGAAAGCTAGTATTGGCCGACGAGGTTTTGACACCAGATTCATCGCGCTACTGGCCTGCCGAAAACTATAGACCAGGCGGTCCGCAGTTCTCGTTCGATAAACAGTACGTTCGCGATTACCTGGAGACGCTCGCGTGGGATAAGCGTCCTCCGGCCCCTTCACTGCCAGACGAAGTTGTGCGCAAGACGAGCGAGAAATATCAGGAGGCATACACGCGCCTTACCGGACGCACGCTCGAGGAAGCCTGGGTTTCCTGATTTCATTCCCTAATCCCATTCATTAATTTCAAATGCCCTTCACCTGGTTCGACATGCTGTTGGCGCTGGTCCTGATCTGGTCGGCCATGTCAGGATTGCGGGCCGGATTTGCGCGTGTCATCGTTGGGATCGGCGCGACTGTGGTTGGTTTCCTTGCCGGCTTTTGGTTTTATCGCATCCTGTCCGTGAGGTTGATGCTCCTGGGTAAAAACCCCAGCCGTAGCAAACGTGCTGGGATTCCTCATCATCTTCATCGCGAGTGCTGATGCTTGGCTGGCTGATTTCGGCTGTTCTCTCCAGACTGTTCAAATGGTTCGGACTTTCGTGGTTCAACCATATGCTCGGCGGCCTTGCTGGATTCCTGCGCGGAGCCTTAGTGATTGCGACACTGGTTGATGTCGCGGTCGCCTTCTCGCCTTCCCCAACGCCTGAGTTTCTGACAAACTCGCGCGTGCTGCCGTATGCGACAGAAGTGTCCTGGTGGCTTGTGGATCTTGCGCCTCGCGAACTGAAGGATACCTTCACTGAACAGATGCAGAACCTGAAGCAATTCTGGTCCACCCCGTCCAACCCCCACGCACAACACGTTTAGATACCAGTGCTCATCGTCTTCGATCTTGACGGAACTCTCATCGATTCGAGCGCGGACCTGGCAATCTCGATGAACGCGACGCGCGAGCATTTTGGCATGACGCCGCTCGATCCAACCCTCATTTACTCCTATGTCGGAAATGGCGCAACCGTTTTGATGCGGCGTGCATTCGGTCCCGATGCATCGGAAGAACTGGTTCAACAGGCTCTGCAGTTTTTTCTGAAGTTCTATCGAGCGCACGCCTTGGAGCACACGCGCCTATATCCCGGGGTGCGGGACATCGTGGAAGAACTCTCAGGAGCCGGTCATAAATTAGCTGTTCTGACCAATAAGCCGGTCCGAATCAGTTTCGATATCGTCGGCGCGCTCGGTTTACAGAAGCAGTTCATGCGGGTGTATGGCGGAGATAGTTTCGAGCAGAAGAAACCCGATCCCGTGGGCATCGTCAGCCTTATGCAGGAAGCCGGTATTCCCGCGCTGCAAACACTGATGGTGGGCGATAGCGGCGTCGATGTGCAGACCGCGCGCAATGCGGGTGTCCGGAGTTGCGGCGTTGCCTGGGGCTTCCAGCCCGAGGCGTTTCAATTGGATCCGCCGGATTTTTTGATCGGCGAACCCCGGCAGTTATTGGCGTACGTAACAGACCAGGCCTTTTCGTGATCTAATTTGGTAGTGCAGCGTCTGCCTCCCACTCGCGGTGCTTTCGTTCTTAGCCGTTTCCCTGCCCGGATTTAGCACAGCAGTCGCTTAATGGCCGCTACCTGGCAACCGCCTACTCGGATCAGGGGATCACAGCGTCCGGGCTGTATGTTCATCGACACGTGGTAGCAGCCGATCCGTCGATCCTGCCCATTGGTACCCGGATCAAGATCAGACATGCGGGGCGTTTTTCTGGAGAATACGTCGTGGCCGACACCGGATTGAAAGTCGAAGGCCGCAAGCTGGACATCTACATGCCGAACGCAGCCGCTTGCAAGAAATTTGGTATTAAGCCGGTCAGAGTCCGGGTGATTCAACTCGGCGATGGAACGCATGCGTCGGCGAAAGAGGCCGATCACGCCGTAAAGTCGGACGTCGCCAACGACGTGGCTAAGAAGGTGGTGGGAAACGCCGCGACCGAAGATGATTGGAAGGCAAAGGGCACCGTGCCCGGCAAAGCGGCTACGAAGGCTTCGGGTCCAAGTACCCAGAGTACCGGTACAAATCCAAAGAGCCCCACTACTCCGAATACCAGCACAAACCCGCCTCCGGGCGCGGATGAGCCAACTTAGCGGGCGTGTGCGTTTCGGTATAACCTGCGTTATGCTCATGGCGTGAAGACAGCCGTGTCGCTTCCCGACGACCTCTTCCGTCAGGCGGAGCAAAGAGCGGGGAGATTGCGCGTGTCGCGAAGCAAGTTATACTCGCGCGCTCGCGGATTTTCTGCAACGTAGCCATTCCGAATCCGTAACCGAGCAAGTGAGTGCAGTTTATCCAAAGGAACCCGACGAAGTCGATCCGCAGTTCCAGTGCGCGGAACTGAAGCTGCTGAAACAGTCGTGTCCTTTCGGTAAGGCTGCGTGGCTTAGGCGCTAGTTCTGCCCGGCAGAGCTAAGCCAGCCCGCAGCCCTAGGCGGGCGGTACTCAGGTCACCTCTCTGGACATTCCAAAGGAATCATGCTAATCTTCTATGCAATGTCCACAGGAAGAGCCGCGGAAGTCAAGAGATCGGAAGTCCTGCAGGGCACGCTCGATCTTATGATTCTAAAAACCCTGCACGCCCTCGGCCCCTTACATGGCTTCGGGATCGCGCGCCGTATCGAGCAAGTGAGCGAAGACGTACTGCAACTGAATGAAGGTACGGTGTATACCTCTTTGCTGCGGCTCCAGCAACAGGGCTGGATCGATTCCGATTGGGGCACGTCGGAAAACAATCGCAAAGCCCGGTTTTACTCAATAACGAAAAGCGGTAGAAAGCAGTTGGCGCGCGAAACCGAAAACTGGAATCGCATCTCGGGCGTGATTGGTCGCGTATTGAGTCTCGAAGGGCAGAAATAACGTGATCAAGCAGCTCGGCATTCTGGCGGCGAAACTGAAACGGCTGTTCGGCAAAAGAAATCCGGACTTCGAATTCGATCATGAGATGCACGAGCACTTGCGTCTACTGACGGAACGATACATCCGCGCTGGCATGACGCCTGGCGATGCCGATTCGGCGGCGCGGCGCCAATTTGGCAATACGACTTTATTACGGGAGGAGCGCACAAAAATGCTAACCATCCTGTCATTTGAGACACTCTGGCGCGACGTGCGATACGGGGCACGCCAATTTCGCCTGAATCCGTTGTTCACGACCGTTGCGGTCTTATCGCTTGCACTCGGGATTGGAGCGAATACCGCGGTTTTCACATTACTTGACCAGCTTGTGCTTCGTTTGCTTCCGGTGCACGATCCCGAGCGGCTCGTCATGATCTGGTCAACCGGTCCGCACTTCGGCGGCAACGCTGGCGCACGTACAGCTTCTTATCCGATGTACCAGGATTTCCAGCGCAACGCCAAGGCCTTCGACTTTGTGTTCTGCCGATTTGAGACTTCGTCTTCTATTACCGTCGACGGCAGCACAGAGCGAGTCAACGCGGAACTGATCTCGGGTAACTACTTTCAGGCCCTCGGCGTTGGCCCAGCGGTTGGACGAGTGTTCGCACCGGAGGCGGACGATCGGATCTACAAGGGGCACCCCTCGGTAGTGCTGAGTTACCAGTACTGGATGCGGCGTTTTGCCGGCGATCCGAGAGTTGTAGGCATGAAGATTCTGGTCAACGACTATCCGATGGAAATTGTGGGTGTGTCGGCGGCGGGCTTTGTGGGACTAGATGCTGCCCGTTCGCCGGATATCCGTGTTCCGATTCTGATGACATCGCTGATGACTCCGGGACGAGATGACCTGGGAAACCGACGCAGCCAGTGGGTGCAGATCTTCGCCCGCCTGAAGCCAGGGTACACAGTTGAATCAGCCCGTGCCTCTCTGCAACCGTTGTTTCACCAGATCCTGCGGGAGGAGACGGGAGAACCGGCTATCAGCAGGCGTTCCCAGCATGATCGCGACCAGTTTCTGAACCGCACAGCATTGGTTGAGACCGCGGCCACTGGCTACTCGGGTCTACGCCAGCAATACTCGGCGGCGCTCACGGTGCTGATGTGCATGGCGGGCCTTATCCTCGTAATCGCGTGCTCGAATGTGGCGAGCCTGCTGATCGCGCGTGCCGTAGCGCGACAGAGAGAGACAGCCGTACGTCTGGCAATTGGTGCCGGACGTAAGGCGCTTATCAGCCAACTGCTAGTGGAGAGCATCTTGTTGTCTTTAGCAGGCGCCGCCCTCGGACTAGGGCTGTCGGTAGGGGCGACGCGCGGGCTCCTGAGCATGCTGCCGACGAATGGTGCAACGCTAATGCTGCACGCGGAGCCCGATGTGCGAATCTTGCTGTTCACAGTTGGCGTGGCTTGCGCAACTGCCTTGCTGTTCGGGGTGGGTCCCGCGCTGCAGGCCACGAGACTGGGCCTGATGACCGCGCTGAAAGACGTGGCCGGCGCGGTGACAGGCGCCCGCGGCTCGGCGAGATTCCGAAGAGTGCTAGTTATGGCGCAGGTTGCTCTCTCTTTCTTGCTACTCGTTGGAGCGGGACTATTTACAAGGACACTGATCAATCTAAAGGACACTCACACGGGTTTTGAGGGCGCCCAAAACCTGTTCTCATTTCAGGTGGATCCAGCCAAGAATGGCTACTCGGTCGCGCGCAGTCGTGAGTTCTACACAGATGCTCTGCGCGAAATTCGGGCCCTATCAGGTGTGAAGTCGGCCGCCTATGCGATGTGGCCTCTACTGAATGGACGTGAGTGGGACTTGACCGTTGTCGTGGAGGGGCACCAGGCAGAGCAGGGAGAAGACATGCAGGTGTACTACAACCTCATATCTCCGGGATATTGGCACGCCATGAGCATACCGTTGCTGCAGGGCCGGGATTTCGATGACCGAGATCGGGTGGATGGCGGAGACGATCCGCAACCCTGGACGGTGGCCATCGTCAATCGCGAGTTTGCGAAACACTTCTTTGGCGCGCAAGACCCCATCGGTCGGCGCATCGGCTGTTGTCACGGCCCCGGCACGAAACCCTCGATACGAATTGTGGGTGTAGTGGAGAACTCACTGTTCGCCGGTCCTCGCGGAGGCGTCCGCCGGCAGGTGTTTCTGCCTTACCTGGAATCGGCGAGCCCCGCGGCCGTGACTTTTTACGTCCGCAGCGCCAAACCACCGGCGGTGATGTTCGCGACGCTCCGGCGGCTTATGGCGAAGCTCGACAGCGCGGTCCCGGTGTATGACTTGAAGACACTGGAGGAACAGCTCGACGAAACGCTAAGCACCGAACGGCTGATCGCCTTTCTATCGACGGTGTTTGGTTTACTTGCTACGGTGCTGGCTGCGCTTGGGCTTTATGGTGTGATGGCGTTCCTGGTTACGCGGCGGGCCGGAGAGATCGGCTTGCGAATGGCGTTGGGCGCGCCGAGGTCGAGCGTGTTATGGCTGGTGTTGCGCGAAATGCTGATCCTCTTGGGAGGTGGCCTCATCGTGGGCGTCCCGAGCGCATACATATTAAGCCGGTACGTTTCTTCTCAGTTGTTCGGCGTAACGCCGACAGACGTCTGGACCAGCGTTGCCGCTATTACATTACTGGGCCTGATGGCGTTGGCTTCGGGCCTTGTCCCGGCACAGCGGGCGAGCGCCATCGATCCTATTACGGCTCTGCGATACGAATGACTTGGTGGGCGGCTGGCGTCCGAGTCAGTCCGCAACATTCTTGCGCGTCGTCGTGACTGGCCAAAAACCCTTCGCGATTGTGCTCCGGCAGCCACAAGTAACTGCGCTTGATAAGCTTCCACGACACGTGCTGGCCCGCTGCCGCTCGGCCACCACACAAAGCGTCCCTTGGAGAGACGTTTCTGTGCCAGAACGAATCCGTGACCGTCATACTGCAATAACTTAATCGCCGTCGCGCGCCGGCTTCGAAACACAAACAGGCAGCCGCAGCCGCATAATTCGAGATCAGGCATCGATCGATGCAGGGTTGCGGTTGGTCTTAGAGCTGTAGTCCCAGGGCCTGGAAATAACCCGCATTCACGTGGCAGGACGCCACCCGAATCTTGTCTAAAAGTTCATCGAGGGCCTTTCGACAATCCTCAAGCGATGGACGGGCCGCAATGCGTTTCTCGGCGTTACCCGTTCCTCCGGGCATTTTGGCGAACGCGACAATTTCGTCCCAATAGATCGGTTGCGGGATCGAGACCATGCACGAGGTCTTCTCCATCTTTTTGTATGGCCAAAAGCACCAGCCGATGTCATTCTTCTCGAGAAGAGTCCTGAACTGCTGAATCCACTCGTCCGTGTTTTCGCCCGATTCGCCTAGCCAAATCGGTACGTTATAGCGGTCGCGATAATCGACATACTCTTGGATGGCGTTTTGAACCGGCGGCATCCAGTACTTATGGAATTCGTACACCACATTCGAGTCGAATGGCGGACCGAATACTTTGAAGTTCGTGTCCCACTGCGCTGCCTCGAGAATGATCGCGTGACTGCTATCCACCTCTCTTATGGCTTTTGTTATGCGTCGATAGAGCGGCTCTAATTGGTCGTTATACTTGCGCAATCGGGGGAATTGAGGGATTGGCTCGTTCATCAGGTCGTAGCCGATCACGATTGGGTTGTCTCTGTATCGTTGCGCGATACCTTTCCACACCTGGCAGATCGAATCCTGATCTCGCGAGCTCTCGTATAGCCAAGGGTAGCCCCAACTATCGTCGATGTTTGCGCCGGTTTGGCCGCCCGGTGCGCAATGCATGTCTAATATCACCCAGACGCCCGCGCGCCGGCACCATTCAAGAGCGGGATCAAGCACCTCAAATCCTTCGCCGCCCTGCAGAAAGAATTTGTAATGGAGCGGAATTCGAACCGAATTCAGTCCCGCATGCCGAATAAGCTGGATATCGCTTTCCGTGATGTACCGCCGCCGGTACTCTTTCCAAAACTCGCTGGCGGCGCTGGGCCCGATTAATTCGTTGAAGAACGCTTCGATCTCTCGCGGCGATTGAGGCCCGCCTTCGAACAGAAACATGTATCCTTCAGGCTCGAACCAGTTGCCCAGACTGATGCCGCGTAGCTTGAGCTTCTCGCCGTCCGGAGTGACCAGGTCCTTTCCCCGCGTCTTGACGAAGCCATTGCGCCTTCCCGCTTGCCGTGCCGGAAGCAAAGCGGAGCCGGCAATAGTCCCGGCGCTAACTGCCAGAAACTGCCGGCGTGACGAGAACATACTTCCTAGGTCCACGCCAGGTTTGTGATCGAATTCTCAGACAGCGCTACTTCCGCTTCGTTTCCGGAGATCCGCAATAAAACCTGTTTGCTCGCGCCGCGGTTCGTGAGGATCGCGGCTTTACTTCCATCGGGGTTCATGAAAGCCACGTGAAAAACCCCATTGATGTTGCCCGACGATTCCATGCGCCGAGCGCCGCAGCGAGCCCCTCGGGAATAATGCGCCAACGCCCAGTATTGGCCGCTGCGCGTGATTGCTTTCGTTTTGGAGTCGATGGTGACAACCCCAGCGCAATCGAAAGGCCCTATATTCGGTTTCCCGTTTTCATCAAGCGCTAAGTTCCACCCGATGGCGCAGCGCGACCAGTTTCGAAGGATGGCGGCGAAGGTCGTCCCCCAGTGAGCCCAGTCTGTCTGATAATCGGCCGAATGCAAGGCCGGTCCCCCTTCTGTCCAGTACATGTGCTTTTCGGGATGCGCCTCATGGACACGGCTCATTGCGGACGGCTGTCCTAGATAACCGTGCCACGCGACTCCATCCACATACCGGTTAACCTCCGGATCGTCCAGCTCGCAAATCGCGCGGCCCCACAGGTTGTAATTATGATCGATAATCCAGATTTTCGTGTCGAGCCTGTTATCCGCAAATGCGCGGCCCAGATGTCCGGAAACAAAACTCGTTTCGTATTCCTGCCCCCAGAGAGAGGCCGGCATGCGGCCGTCCTGCTCGGTATCAACTTCGTTCTGTATGGTAACCGCATTTACCCCGACGCCTGCCTCCGCATAAGCCTGGAGGAACTTGACGAAATACTTCGCGTATGCGGGGAAATGCTTCTTCTCCATCAATCCGCCGAGCATGGACCCATTGAGCTTCATCCAGGCGGGAGGACTCCACGGCGACGCCAGCAAAAAGAGGTCCGGGTTTACGCTGCGCGCCAATTTGAGCATCGGAATTATGTACTCGCGGTCGCGATCGATAGAGAATCGGCTCAGTTCGGGATCGGGACCGCCCTCATCGTAGCTGTACACTCCGGTCGAATAATCGCTCGATCCAATGCACACGCGGCAAACGCTCAGGCCCATCTGCGAGGGATGGAAAAGCTCGTGGAACAACTCCTCGCGCGCCGCCCCTGAGAGCTGGCTAAATACATAACAGGATGCATCGGTGAATGCCGCGCCGAAGCCCAACATCTCCTGAAAAGTGGTGGCTGGATCAATGGTGATTGAGCCAGCCGATGATGCGCCTATGCGCCTCCACGCAAGAGATGGCGCTTGGGCAAACCTCCTGGTTCCGGAGGTGACATGAACCTCAATCTCGCCAGGACGCAGCGTATTTGCGTCCGCAGTCAGTGCATGAGCCCGGGGCACTCGAACGAGTGATAGCAGTCCGGCTGAGCCGAGCCTCAGTAAGTTTCGGCGAGTATATGGATGCATCGAATGTATCGGCGACACTGTGAAGATATGGTCGCAAGCGTCATTCAGTTCAGGTGTTCTACGGGACAGTACGGTGCCTCGTGACGTGCTGTACCCTCTGCGCCCGTTCGATCTGCACGTGATACTATGACAAACCAGTGGGGTCGCTAGATAACACTCCAGGTGCGAGTGCCGGCGTGGCGGCCAGTTGGTCCGACCTGCCCAAGAGCGAAGTCTTAGCCGAACTCGAGCGAGTCCTTGGAAGTCCTCAATTTCGCACTAGCAGGAAATGTTCCCGCTTTCTTCGGCATATCGTCGAAGCCGCTGTCGAGGGCCGCTTCGACTGTCTGAAGGAGCGCACCCTCGGCGTCGATGTTTTTGACCGGGAGCCGCACTACGACACCAATCAGGATCCCATTGTTCGTGGTACTGCCGGAGAGGTCCGGAAGCGGCTCGCGCAGTATTACGTCGAAGCGGCCCACGGTGGCGAACTTCGATTCAGCTTGCCACCCGGATCCTATATACCTGAGGCCCATTACGTTGTCCTCGAGCGGCCGAGCCCAACTGTCCCTTTGGTGCGTCCGTCCCCTGATGCTCCTATTCGCCACAACAAGTGGATGGCCATCGCAGGATCTGGCCTTGTCCTCTGCGCCATTCTGACCGTCTGTTCATGGCTGCTCTTCCGTCCGGCATCGCTCGATCGCTTTTGGGCCCCAGTACTTGGCGACAAAACTGTGCTAGTGTGCCTGGGCCAGCCTCAGCTATACACGTTCCATACCAATACTGCGCGTGTTCTAAATTCCTGGTTCGCAAGCGGGATCGACGCCCCCAGCCCCACGCCGGCAATTAGTTCCGTGCCGCTCAACGAAATCGTCCCGATGTGGGACAACTCAGTTGCGTTGGCCGACACGCAGGCCTTTTCGCGGCTGGCCAACTTCTTTGCGCGAGAGGGCAAGCAGGTCGATTTGCACGGCGAGAGATCGGTATCTCTGGCCGATTTGCGCGGAAAGCCCGCCGTCTTCATCGGCGCTTTTGACAATCGCTGGACCATGAGCCTTACGGGCGAACTGCGTTTCTATTTCGACGCCGACGAGCAGAAGCACGCGCAATTCATTCGAGATCAGCAGAGGCCCGCCGCAAAAAATTGGGAACTCGTGGACGCCTGGCCTCCGGGAAGAGATATCAATAAGGATTACGCCTTGGTAACTCGGGTTGTAAATCGCACGACGGAGCGAACAATCGTGATTCTGGGCGGTATCGCGCAATACGGAACCCAAGCCGCAGCCGAATTCGTCACTGATCCAACTTACTTCGAGCGAGCGTTGGCCCACGCCCCCAGCGACTGGTATCGAAAAAACATCCAAATCGTGCTCTCCACCCGGGTGCTCTCCGGCGTGAGCGGGCCCCCAACCGTAGTTGCCGCTTATTTCTGGTAAGCGGATGTCGCAGCCCGGCTCTCTAGCGCCTCGAGCGTAGGGGTAAAGTTCCGTAAAGCACCTCTGGATTCCTTTTCTTCGGATGTAAGTTCGAATGGGCAGAAATATATCTGCTCTAAGAGGGGGTTCTAGTATGCACTCGCGAGCGCCGTTTTCTCGTCTTGTCCCGAGCATCCTGCTGTCGGCGTTTTTATTTGTCTTAATGCCTGGCTTCGCATCCGCCCAAAACACCAATTCGGGCGAGATCCGTGGCACCGTCACCGATCCCTCCGGAGCGGTTGCCCCAGGGGTGAGCGTGACGATTCTGAATACCGATACCGGAGTGTCGAAAGAGCTAACCACCAACGATGCCGGTATTTTCGACGCAGTCTCGATTCTGCCTGGTCACTATCAACTCACTTTTACTAAGCCGGGCTTCCAGAAACTCGTGCGCAGCGGAATCGACCTGACCGTGGGAATAACTACCGTCGACGCACAACTGACCGTAGGAGGAACTCAGGCAGAGATTCAGGTCACGGCGGAGGCGCCGCTGCTGGAGACAGAAAACGGCCAGCAATCGACTACGCTGGAAGCTCAAACCATGCAGGTATTGCCGAATGTCAATCAAAGCTGGTCGAATTTCACTAAGCTTTTGCCCGGGGCCGCGGGTTCCGGCACCGGTGTTTCCGTCAATGGCAATCTCCCCTACTACAACAACTTCCTGGCCGATGGCGCAAACGTCATGCTGCCCCATAGCGCCAATTTCGACCAGATGGTCTTTGAAGATGTCGCCGAAGTTCAGATGAACACGGCCAACTTTTCAGCGGAGTATGGAGTTGGCGGGGCGGTTTTCAACCAGATCAGCAAAGCTGGAACCAATCAATGGCACGGTTCGGTGTACGAGTATTTCCAAAACGACGCTTTGAATGCGAGAAACTTCTTCTCCAAGTCGGTCCCGTTTGAGCGCTTCGATAACTTCGGCGGCACCGTCGGTGGACCGATTATCAAGAACAAGTTATTCTTCTTCTTCAATGTCGACAAGACCATCAACAATTCGTCTGGCGTCTATACCAACACGTTTCCGACCGCGGCCATGAGAGCCGGCGACTTCTCGGATCTCAGTGAGTGGCCGATCATCTACGAGCCAGGTACACTCGGACAGGCTCCGGGCGGCGGGCGCGTTCCCTTCCCGGGCAACAAGATTCCGACGCCCATGCTGGACCCGCTCGCACTGAAATTCCAGTCGCTCTTTCCACAGCCCAATCAGCCCGGTTACTCGAACAACTGGGTGGGGACCCTCGAATCGCCTAATCCATTCCTCAAGTGGTTCGGGAGGGTGGATTACAACCTCTCGGACAAGAATCGCCTGACCTTTTCGATCACCCAGAGCGACAACCCGGCGCAATACCCGCAGGCCTACCCCATTGGCAACCAGTCAGGCGATGTGGATCGCTATAACACCCAGGTCTCAGATGTGTACACGATCAGCCCCAACACGGTAAACGAGTTCCGCGTTGGCTTTACCCGCCAGGGCAACTGGTTTGAGCCGCAAAGCCTGAACAAGAATATTCCTCAAACCTTGGGCTGGACTTATCCGGAGGCTAATCTGCCTCCCACCCTGCAATTCAATGGGAACCCCGGTACTACCTGGATTGGTCCTTCCACCAACGCGATCTATGTCGAAAACGGGATCGACACGTCAGATGTTGTGACACTGATTCGCGGCAGGCACATTCTCAAATTCGGTGGCGAAATCCTGGATTACCAGGACAACTCGACACCCTGGGGGAATATTAATGCCGGCACTTTTCTTTTTAGCGGCGCCTTCACCCAACAAGCCCCCAGTGGCAGCGGCGGATTGGGGTACGCCGATTTTCTCTTAGGACAGGTAGCCAATTGGAGCGCAAGCAATACACCGATTGTCGGCTTTCGTGAGAAGGTCCCGCAGTTCTTCGTGCAGGATGACTGGAAAGTTACGCGCAATCTGACGGTGAATCTCGGTCTGCGCTACCAGATCCAGCAAGGTTGGCATGAAGTCGCAAACCGCCTTGGCGATTTCGATCCAACTCTCACCAACCCGGTGACGAATACCCCTGGCGCGATGTGGTTCGGGGGCCAAAATGGGCGCACCAACCTGGAGAACACGATTTACGACATCTTCCTTCCGCGTGTTGGATTCGCGTGGTCGCCCGGAAAGAGTTGGGTCTTCCGCGGAGGCTTCGGCATTTACGACGGCCCCTGGAGCCTGGATACTTACTCAGGCGGAGCCGAAGGTTTGGGCACCAATAGCCACGGCAGCATGACCTCGACAGACCAGAAAAACCCGGTCTTCGTTCTCTCCCAGGCCACTTACGCCAATCTCAACTACATCGGCCCCAACCGCTCGCCGGCTTCCTTCAATGGCCAGAGTCCGCCCTATTATCCGCAAAATACTCCGATCTTGAAACAGTATCAATGGTCATTCAGTGTCGAGCGCCAGCTTGGCGCAGGCCTCATGGCCCAGGCCGCTTACGTCGGCAATCACGGGAGCAATTTGTCTTTCCCAGTAGATGTCAACCAGGTGCCGGGAAACCTGCTCCTGCAAAGCGCCGCCAACCCAGGCAACGCACAGAATCTGCGTCCCTTCCCGCAGTTCAGCAGCATCAACGGAAACAATTACAATGCGATCTCGAACTACGACGCTCTACAATTGCAGATCACCAAGCGTTTCAGCCGCGGCCTTCAATTCAATCTCAATTACACCTGGTCAAAAATGTTGGACGACCAGGACTCCTCCGGCTGGGGCAGCCGCGACGGCGGACAGAACTACCAGTCCGCTTACAATCCGATGCTCAATTACTCGCTCTCGAATTTCGACATACCGCAAATGTTCAAGGGCGACCTCGTGTATGATCTTCCCTTTGGAAAAGGAAGAACATTCCTGAACAGCAATGGTTTCGTCGATGCGGTCCTCGGAGGCTGGCAGATTGCGACGACTTTCATCCTCGAATCGGGCACGCCGTTTACGCCGCAGGTTGGGACGCACAACAACAGCGGAGCTCTGTCGGGCAACTGGTATCCGAACCTGATCGGCAATCCGAACGTCTCGAACCCGTCGGTGGGGCAGTGGTTTAACACCTGCACCATATTGCAGAATGGGACCAACTTCCCAACCGGCTGCACCAATCCGGCTTGGGCTGTACCGGCGTCCGGTACCTTTGGCACTGTCGGCCGAAACATCCTGCGCGGACCCGGAATCGAAGATGTCGATTTCTCGCTCGGCAAGAACTTCAAACTCCCGATCCCGCGTGAGACCGGAAATCTCCAAATCCGCTTCGACGCTCTGAACGGTCTGAATCACCCGAATTTCTCGACACCCGGTAACAGTGTCGGAACCAGCGGTGCTGGCATCATAACTTCCACGACTAACAACTACAACAGCACCAACAACAGTTTTGGGCAGCGTATCATCCAACTCGGCGTCCGAATTTCCTTCTAAGCGGAAAAATACCGGCTGCGTCCCTTCTGTCATGTGAAACTGAACGCATGATCCGCAGGTCGATCGTTCGTTTAGGTACTTTTGTCATTGCCGCGGCTCCCCTGTTCGCGCAAGCGGCCGGCGATTCGCGGCAACAGATTCAATCTCATTCTCAGCAGGCCCAGCAGTACCTTCAAAACCAAAAGCCAGATCTGGCCATCGATGAATTCAAAGCCATTCTGGCGATCGATTCCGGCAATCTGGATGCGCGTGCGAATCTCGGCGTGCTGGAGTACTTCCAAGGCCAGTACGCGAAAGCCGCTACCGACCTCCGTTCGGCGCTCGAGATCGATCCTAATCTGTGGAAGCTCCAGGCTTTGCTCGGCATGAGCGAAAAACGCATTGGCGAAAATGCCAAAGCGCAGACCGATTTAGCAAAAGCGTTCCCGCACCTGGAGGAGCAGAAGCTTCGGGTACAAGCCGGATTAGAGCTGATCGAAGTCGATTACGCGCTGAGCGATCTGGGCAAGGCCGCGGAAGTTGTCAACGTGCTTCGGCAGCTTGAACCCACCGACGTCAATATTTTGTACGCCGCGCACCGGATCTACTCGGAGCTGTCGGATGAAACAATGCTGAGCCTCGCCATGGTTGCGCCCGATTCCGCGCGCATGCACCAGCTCATGGCCCATGAACTGGCAAGACAGGCTAAGGATGACGCCGCAATCGCAAACTATCGCATCGCATTAAAGATCGATCCGCAACGGGCAGACGTCCATTACGAACTCGCCGAGATGCTTCACACTCAATCCTCTCCAGCGGCGCAAGCGGAAGCGGAAAAGGAATACAAAGCTGCCTTGGCCGGCAATCCTTTCGATGAGAAGTCGGAATCGAGATTGGGCGACATTGCCTTACGCCGTTCCGACCTGAAGAGCGCTGTTGCATGCTATTCACGCGCGCTCGAAATGCAATCCAACGATGCCGATGCCAACCTCGGAATGGCCAAGGCCCTGATGTCCATGCACCAGCCGCAGAAAGCGGAGCCTCATCTTGAGCATGCCGCTCAACTGGAGCCGTTCAATCCAGCAACTCACTATCGTCTTGGGGTACTTTATCGGGAGCTCGGACGCACGGAAGATTCCCACCGTGAGCTGGTCCAGTTCGAGAAGCTCAAGAAGATGAAAAGTCGCCTCAGCGATCTTTATCAGCAAATGCGTTTGCAACCCGGGAAACAGGACGAACCCGATTCGGATCTCCCGAATTAACGGACGCTGGTCGGTATAACTTGAGTTATACTCAAGGCGTGAAGACAGCCGTATCGCTTCCCAATGACCTCTTCCACAAGGCCGAGCTGACAGCAAAATCGCTGCACATTTCGCGCAGCAAGCTTTACGCCCGAGCTATCGAGGATTTCCTGAAACGCAGCCAGCCGGACTCCGTGACTGAGCGACTGAATGCGCTGTATTCAATAGAGAGCAACCAATTAGACCCGGAGTTCCAACACGCAGAACTCGAGCTGCTCAAGAAGTCGCCGTGGTAAATGCTGGAGTGGAGATCCAGCGTGGAGAGATTTGGTGGGCCGACCTACCCTATCCTCGCGGTTCGGAGCCGGGGTTCACGCGTCCCGTTCTGGTAATTCAAGCCGATTCTTTCAACCGCAGCCGGATTCAAACCGTTATAGTTGCTGTGATCACGAGCAACCTCAACCGCGAAAGCGGGCCCGGCAATGTTCGGCTTTCGGCTCGCGCGTCGCGCTTACCGAAGGATTCAGTTGTTAACGTCTCGCAACTATTGACGGTTGACCGCGCGTTCCTGACTCAGCACCTAAGCACAGTTTCTGGGGGCATTCAGGCGTCGATTGACGCAGGCCTGCGGCTAGTGCTAGATCTCTAGTCTACACTGCAAATCGATAGCGCAAACTATTCGCCGCAAGTCGCCGCAAATCGTCTCGGGAAAACCCAAAAACTTCGGCAGCCAGCGTATATTCACGCAGCAGATCTGTCGAGAACAGCGCGGGATCGTCGCTGCCTAAAACGATTGGCACGCCGGCATCCCACAGTCGGCGCAACGGGTGCTGCTCGAGACTGGCCACCGCCCCGGTGCAAACATTGCTCGAGGGACACACTTCCAAAGGAATATCGCGCTCTCGAAGCTGCAGCAGAAGCTCAGCATCGTTAACCGCGCGAATCCCGTGACCGATGCGCTGGGCGCCGATCTGGATCGCCTGCCAAACGCTTTCCGCTCCAGTTGCTTCTCCGGCGTGACAGGTAAGGCCAAGACCGTCGCCCTTCGCCTCGCGATATAACTCTTCGAACCAGAGCGCCGGGCCACGCTCTTCATCCCCGCCGATCCCGATAGCAACCACGCCCGCCTTCCGGTACTCCTTGGCAATGGCAAATACGCGCGCAGCCGGTTCAACACCGAATTGGCGAATGGCATCGAAGATCCAGCGCACCTCGACCGCCTTGGACCGGGAGACCTCGGCAGAAATGGCATCGAAGATTCGTTCCAGGTCCTCCTCTTTCCACAAAATTACGCCCACCGATAAAGTGATCTCGGCATAGCGGACATTTTGGGCCGCTAACTTTTCCAACAAACGGCGCGTTGCCAGAGCATAAGCTTCCGGAGCGTTCAGCTTGCGCGTGACCCAAACGTACGCCTTCAAGAATCCGGCAAAATCATGGTAACGGAGGTTCCTCCGGATAGCATCCAGAGATAACGAAGAATCAAGCTCTCGAATTGTTTCCGGCTCGACCGAACCCTCGAGGTGCAGGTGCAGCTCGGCCTTCGGCAAGGCGTAGAGGAAGTCTTGAAGGCTTGTTCGAGGATCTGGCAATGATCGACTCCCCTGACATAATAAACGTGCGATGACGGAGCAAGAGATCGAAGCAATAGCCGGCGGCTATCACGGAGATGCCTTTGCCGTGCTCGGCCCACACGCAGTCAAGACCAATGGCAAAACCGAATGGGAAATTCGCGCGTTCTTGCCGCAAGCGAAACAGGTCGAAGTAGTCGTCGATGGGAAAACGTTCCCTATGGAGCGCATCCATACGGCTGGCTTATTTACCGCGCCCGTCGGGTCCCAGCCGTTGACCTACAAATTCAAGATCACGGATTACCAAGGCGCGATCTCAGAAGCAGAAGACGTTTATCGATTTCAGCCTCTGCTCACAGAGTTCGATCTGCACCTCCATTCCGAGGGCACGAATTACGAAGGCTATAACTCTTTCGGCGCTCATGTTGTCACTGCCGAGGGCATTGCGGGTACACGCTTCGCAGTTTGGGCCCCGAACGCGATAGTGGTGAGCGTCGTCGGAAATTTCAACGATTGGGATACGCGGCGCAATCCCATGCGGGCTCGAACGGGCGGCGTTTGGGAAATCTTTATTCCGGGCGTGGCCACGGGCACGACGTACAAATACGCTGTGAAATCACGCTTTCGCGGATACAGCCAGATGAAGTCCGATCCCTATGGCTTTTCCACCGAAACCCCGCCGAAGTCCGCCTCCATTGTTTCCGATATCGACAGTTACGAATGGCACGACCAGGATTGGATGGGGCAGCGCGAAACCGCCAAGTTGCTCGAGAGCCCCATTTCAATTTACGAAGTTCACCTCGGCTCGTGGTTGCGGGGTGAGCAGCACCGGTCCCTGAGTTATCGGCAGCTCGCGACAAAGCTGGTCGCCTACGCGAAGCGCATGGGATACACGCATATCGAGTTGATGCCCGTTGCCGAGCATCCGTACGCCCCGTCCTGGGGCTATCAGGTGACAGGCTATTTTGCGCCGACATCGCGCTACGGCTCTCCGCAAGACTTCATGCAGTTTGTGGACTGCTGCCATCAGGCGGGAATCGGCGTAATCATGGATTGGGTTCCGGCGCACTTTCCAAAAGACGCACACGGATTAGCGTTCTTCGACGGCACCGCACTCTATGAGCATGAGGACCCTCGCCGTGGTGAGCACCGCGAATGGGGCACTTTGATCTTCAACTTCGGCCGCAATGAAGTGCGCTCATTCCTGATGTCGAATGCCATGTTCTGGCTAAAGAAATATCACATAGACGGTTTGCGCGTCGATGCCGTCGCCTCCATGCTGTATCTCGATTACTCGCGAAAACCAGGCGAATGGGTGCCGAACATGTTTGGCGGGAATGAGAATCTGGAGGCCATCGATTTCCTTCGCAAGACCAATGAGATCGTTCACCAGGTACCAGGAGCAATCACCGTTGCCGAAGAATCGACGGCGTTCCCTGGCGTTTCCAGACCGGTTTATTTGAATGGCCTCGGCTTCACCATGAAGTGGAACATGGGATGGATGCACGACATGCTCGCCTACTTCGGGCAAGATCCCATCTACCGGAAATATCACCAGAACTCCATCACGTTTAGCATGATTTATGCATTCACCGAGAATTTCGTGCTGCCGGTCTCGCACGACGAGGTGGTTTATGGCAAACGCGCGCTGCTCAGCAAAATGCCCGGAGACGAATGGCAGCGCTTCGCGAACGCGCGAGCCTTCTTAAGTTACATGTATGGCCATCCCGGCAAGAAGCTGCTGTTCATGGGTTGTGAAATCGGCCAAACGTCCGAATGGAATTCCGAGAGCCAAGTCGAATGGTGGCTGCTCGACTACGAGGTGCACCGGCGATTCCAAGTTTTCTGCGCCGCGCTGAACGACCTTTATCGAAGCGAGCCCGCGTTGTACGAGGTCGATTTCCAAGGCTCGGGCTTCGAATGGATCGATTTCCACGATCACGAGAACTCGATCATCTCGTTCGTCCGGCGGGCGAAACGACGCGATGATTATCTCGTGTTGGTTTGCAATTTCACGCCCGTCCCGCACAAGGGCTATCGGATCGGTATGCCCGAAGCCGGCTTGCACCGCGAGATTTTCAACTCAGATGCCGAGATGTATGGCGGGAGCAACATGGGAAATGGGGGCTATGTAGACGCGGAAGCAACCCCGTCGCACGGCAAACCGGCTTCGGCCAAGCTCATAATTCCCCCGCTTGGCGTGATCGCCCTGAAACCAGCCAGACCATTGCCGCCCCTCGCGCTGCCTGTGGATCACATCTAGGGTATGGGTTGACTTGAGCTCTCAAGTTCTGTGGCACTAGAGGTACTTACATTCCGGGAACCCGCAAGCTCTCGGAGTTGTCTTAATGTGCATGCGATGCTCATTTGCCGTGTTGCTTTGCGTTGGCCTAAACTCGTCTGTCTATGCCGCCTCGGCCGCTCTCACCATCTATAACCAGGACTTCGCTGTCATTCGCGACCTCGTTCCTTTGAGTCTCAATTCGGGCCTGAACCACATCGAGTATTCGGGCATGACAGCCAACGCTGAAGCCGATTCCGTGATTCTTCGCGATCCTGCCGGCAAGGTCGTTTGGCAGATCGTCGAACAAAACTACCGCAAAGATGCAGCCTCGGTAGATCGAATGCTCGAACTATATGAGGGCAAGACCATCCGATTCCAAATGCAGGATGGAAAGATAGTAACGGGTCGGATTATTCGCGCCCAAACCCGTCCCGCGCTTACGCGGCCCACTCCGTACAATGTGCCGGACGCTGCTGCTGGTCTGCAAGCAATGATTGAGCTGGAGGGGCAGATACGCTTTGGGTTGCCCGGAACACCGCTGTTCCCTACTACAGCGGATCAGGTTCTGCTGAAACCAACCATGGAGTGGACAATACGCTCCGACCGTCCGGCGGCGCTGGATGCAGAGCTCGCCTATATCACCGGCGGGCTCACCTGGAAGGCGGATTACAACGTGGTTTCGGCCGAATCTGAAGACCGCATCGAGTTAATCGGTTGGGTTACCATGGAGAACCACAGCGGCAAATCCTTCCCTGAAGCACAAGTCGCGCTCATGGCGGGGGACGTCAGCAAGAATCCCAACCAGGCGGCAAATGCCAGGGTCATGGTGAGTGCGGGAGCAATTGCCGGAATCCCGAATCAACCCGTCATTACCGAAAAGCCCTTCGATGATTACCATTTGTATCGGCTCGCGAACAAGACCACCCTGCTCGACGGAGAGACCAAACAGGTCGAATTTGTCAGAGCGAATGGCATCGCGACAAAGCGCATCTACCTTTACGATGGCGCGGACCTGAGCCGCTACACGAACCCGGGCATGTATATGAATTATGACCAAATCCGGAACAACTCGGATTATGGAACCGACATGAATCGGAAGGTCTGGGTTATGCGCGAGTTCGCCAACAGCGCGGCAAATCGCTTAGGTATACCTTTGCCGAAAGGGCGGCTCCGGTTTTACCGGCAAGATACGGGCGGGCAACTGGAGTTCACCGGCGAAAACGGGATTGACCATACTCCGAAAGACGAGACGATTCGTGTATTCACCGGAGCCGCGTTCGATGTGGTCGGCAGCCGTAAACGAACCGAATATCACAACGATTTCCAGAGGAGAGAGGCAGACGAGTCGTTTGAGATTTCGGTGCGGAATCGCAAAGCTGCTCCGGTTGACGTCACCGTGCGCGAACATCTGTACCGCGGCTCGAACTGGAATATTTTGAGCGAAACTGATTCGCACGTGCAACGGGACAGCAACACGCTCGAGTTCCCAATCGTGATTGCCGCCAACTCGGAAAAAATCATACGCTATTCGGTCCACTATACGTGGTAATGATCGGGATACGCGGGCGCCCGCAGGGGTTAATTCGATAATTCCGCCATCGCCATAAGCGGACAGAAAGGCCGCAACGTCGTGGCTACCCGTCAATTTGCGAACCGGCACGTGGGTCCCGTGAGCAATTCGAGTCGCCTCAATGCGCGGACGGTTGACCCGGTCAAATTTCCAGATAAACGCTAATACATCGATGAGTTGGCCTATTCGATGAGGCTCGCCGCGTTTGAATACGCGCGTGATTGCGCGCCAAGCGCAAGACAATTTCGAGCGGTCGAGCCAAATCACCAGAGTGGCGCGAGGTAACCGGATATCAAAGGTCGCCAATGCAAAATTACCGTCGCTGATCCATTCATCAGCTGCGTGCGCCGCCGTCATCAAGCTCCGGAAAACGGGAACGTCCTTTTCTTCCCAATGTGGCTGCCAGATGGCATCCAGACAGATAACGGGCGCACCTGTACGTTCGCCGAGTTGCCGCGCCAAAGTAGTCTTTCCGCTGCCGGCGCAACCCAAGATGACGACTCGTACCATGATTGTTGACTACCGCAGGGTCTGCACCATGTCAAGGTACCCGTTCTCAAATTGACCCACTACACGAGGGCCCCTGACCGGATCGACACACTCAAACCCCTATAACCAACACTCATCCCACTCCCTCACCCTCTAAATTCCGACCGGTCCTTCCAGGCTTCTCCACAAATACCAGCTCGCAATGGAGCAATAAGGATGCCACTTCTCCGCTAATTTCGCCAGCTCAGCAGGCTTTGGCATCTCAGGCAAACCGTACGCTCTTCGAACCGCGTTGCGAATTCCAAAATCCGCCAAGCGGCATGACATTGGGTCTCTGGAGGGCGAAGATGAGGAACATCTGCACTGTCCAGACGCCTACCCCGCGTACCTGGGAAAGTAGCGCGATGATCTCTTCGTCGGCTAAGGCCGGAAGCTTGCGGAAATTAATTTCCCGCCGCGCCACTCTTTCGGCCAGATCGGTAAGAGAGGCAATCTTTTGCCTGGAAAGACCGCAGGCGCGCAGTTGCTCGGGTGTAAGTTTCAGAAATGCTGTTGCGGTGAATCTGCGGCCAACAGCTTTGCGGAGGCGCCCGAAGATGGCGCCGGCCGCTTTCCCGTTGAGCTGTTGGAACGTAATAGACCGGGCCAACGTCTCGAACGTTGGCTCTCGAATCGTGAACTCGCAGCGCCCTACGCGTTTGATAATCTGTGCCATGACAGGATCGGCGTTCCGAAGGTGCCGCGTTGCTATTTTCATGAGGCGTCGTGTGGGCTTCTAGACGATAATCATAACCAAGATGAGCAGTTTTCTTCGATCCCTTCTGTGCATTAGCACGGCTGCCGTTCTCGGCGGCGGCGTTCTGACCTGGCAAACAGCCACGGCTCAGCAAAGCACGCAGCCACCGCCCGGCCAGGATCAGACGGGCCAGAATCAACAATCCACCATCCGGGTCGACGTGGACCTGGTGAATATTCTGTTCACGGTCAAGGCTAAGAAGGGCGGCCAGCTCATTCCCAATCTCGAGAAAAGCGACTTCAATATCTATGAAGACGGCAAGCAGCAAACCATTCAACGTTTTTCCCGCGAAACGGACCTGCCGCTCACCCTCGGGTTATTAATCGATATAAGCGCCAGTCAGGAGCGGCTCGTCGATATCGAGCGCGAGGCAGCTTCCCAATTCTTTTCGAGCGTCATCCGCCAAAAGGATGAAGCGTTTCTGATCTCGTTCGGCCAGAGCACGGACCTGCTGCAGGATTACACGAATTCTCCAAGGCTCCTCAGCGCGGGATTGCGTGATCTCAAGCCTGACGGACAAACCCCCATGCTGGGCGGGGTTCCCGTCAATACCGGGCCGCTACCGACCAGCGGCACGCCGAAGGGAACGCTTCTATTCGATGCTGTCTACCTGGCCTCGAACGAAAAGCTGAAGAGCGAGGTGGGGCGGAAGGCTCTTATCCTCATCACAGACGGGGACGATCAAGGCAGCACTTACAACTGCAGAACAGCGATTGAAGCGGCACAGCGCGCCGACGCGATTATTTACAGCATCTACTACGTCGATCGCGGCTTTTACATGAGGGCCGGCATGATGGGCGGCGGAGGCGAATCCGATCTGCGCAAAATGTCTGAAGAAACGGGCGGCCATGTCTTCACCGTGAGCTCGAAACATCCGCTCAACGAAGTTTTCAAAGCGATTCAGGACGAGATGCGAAACCAATACTCGATCGGATATCAGTCCACGAATCCGAAGCGCGATGGAAGCTTCCGGCACATCGAGATTAAAGTCGCTAATTCCGATTATCGTGTTCAGGCGCGCAGCGGTTATTACGCTACGCAGAACGATGCGCAGTAGCATGTTCGCGCGCGTGTAAGTAATCCGCGACTGCCTCGCGCAAAGCCGGCATCGGAGCGATACCCGCTGCTTCCAGCTTGGCGTTCGACAATGCGGAGAATTTCGGCCGGCGAGCGGCGGTTCTATATTCCCGTTCGTCGGTAGGCTGCAGAGCGGGCGATTCCCCGGCCAGCTCGAAGATCAACTTCGCGTAGTCGTACCAGGAGATCGCCTCGCCTCCGCCCATGTGGAAAAGACCGGTGATTTTCCGTTCGACCAGATCGGCGGTGCGGGACGCCATCGCGGGAGCGTACGTAGGCGAAGCGACATGATCTTGCACTACCCGAATTGGCTTATCGTTTTTTGCAAGACGAAGCATCAGCTCGACGAAATTTCCCCGGGGAGTGAACATGCCGCCCGGTCCGAAGACGCCGGAGGTTCGGATCACGAGCGGATTCGCGAGATAAGCCTGGGCGTATAGCTCCCCAGCGAACTTCGACACTGCATAAGCCCCGAGCGGGTGTGGCGTATCGGTTTCCACATACGGACTACCCTTCGTGCCATCGAACACATAGTCGGTCGAGTAATGCACTAGCTGGGCATCGGTCTGACGGCACGCCATCGCCAGATTTCGTACAGCAAGAGCATTCGCCTGATACGCGGCGACAGGTTCCTTCTCAGCGATGTCCACGTGGTTGTATGCCGCGGCGTTGAGAACAACTTCCGGATCGGCTTTCCCTACCGCGTCCTCTACCCGGTGTGCATCGGTGATATCCAGCGATTGACGATCGCAGCGCTGAACAATCCAATGCCGCCGCTCGAATTCCCGGCACAGTTCGACACCCAACTGGCCGCCGCCGCCAAAGATAATGGCTCTATGCTGCACTTATTTGCAGCATAGCGGATGAGTGGTGCCAGCTTCCTGAACGGGGGCGCCGGCTTAATTCCAAATGCTAATCGGCATTGACGTGAAGGCTTTTGGAACCCCCTCTGCCAACAAACGCGCCCGAAGAGCCATCAAACTTTGCAAGCCGTCGACAATCTGCTCCACTTTGATATCTAGTTTCCAAGCCTGGCCCGACGTGCGGGTACAAGCTACCACCTCGCCGAGGAAAAGCGCGTCCTCGCATTCAACGCTGACCGCAGTGGAGACGGGCAGCCGCTCGCCAGCTTCCAATATGAGCCGCTTGCCCTGCATCCCATCGCATGTACACGGAATCTGGCGCTTTGTTCCTTCGCTCCCGGGCGATGGTACCTGAATCACGGCAAGACGTGGCTGGTCTGCAAAGGAAGTGGCCATACCGAACTCATCGGCGGACGTCCGGTGAGACTTGAGACAAAACCGGTCTCACAAAGGAACAAGCAGATCGGCAATCCACTCCTGGCCGACGAGTATCCTAGACCGGCTGATGCATAATGTCCAACGCATAGAAATGCGCGGCGATTCCATGCGCAAGAATCGGGCCTAAGCCGTGAGGTGGAAGCGAATAGACAACCAGCCTATATGACAAGTTTGCGCGAGCAAGCGAACTCGCCACAATACCCCGTGCAACCGCTCCGCTCGCCGGCGCGTTCAGATCAATCTACTTGCAAGTGTTATTCAGCTACCCGCCGTGGTTCGCAAAAATCAGAAGGCATCTCATGCGTTACCGGCGAAAGGAGGGGTATTCTCGCCAACTAGCGTGCACCGATGACGGCTTCAGCTCGCTAGTGGAATTAAGTGGATGATTACAGCGGCGTTTTCCTGGACTAATCGGGCGGAGCGTTGAATTTTGCTACCCAAGTCCCTATCCCGACGTGCGCGTCCTTGATCCAAGTGGGTGATTGAGCGGGATTCGTAAACCCTTCGCGACTACACACGATTAATCGGCGCTTCATCGCAGCCAGTTTCAAAATCGCGAAACGCCGAGATCATCGCCTCGTCGTCGATGACCGGCTTCACAAAGCTTGTTGCCATCGATGGGAGTTTAAAGTTTCTGCCGCCTTGTCAGCCAGGTTGGTCAGAATTCCCCATGCGACCAATGGTTGTTGGCGGAAGAGATGTCTGACACTGCTTCAATAAAGCAGCTCCGATCAGCGCCCGCCCTCGCGGTTCGCTCAACCCGAGTTTTCCCGTCGAGAGCATCGCGAAGCACTCCCCGAGCGTCAGCGTGTCTTCGCGGCTCGCAAACTCCGCAGAACTCAGGTCGTTGACAAGGCGGAAAAATACTGCGCCATAAACGACCCTACATAGATCGCGAAATGCGGCAAACAACAGCTTCTGACTTCTGTTGATTGATGTTTGTTCCTGCCGTTCCAGCAGCCTCAGTGCAGCCTCATCCGGCAGACTCAAAAATATGCAAATTGTTGACACGTCGAGATAGGGATGGGCAAGGCCGGCACGCTCCCAGTCGACTAACCATACGCGATGGCCGTCCCAAAGGATGTTTGCCGGATTGAGGTCGCAATGACTCAAAACGTTTCTGTCGTCCTGGTTAAGGAGCCTGCCCGTTTCTGTTATTCGATCTCCTAGCGGAATCGCCCACGCGGGAAAACATTGCCTCTGCACCTGCTCGTCCCAGACCGACTGAGCAAAGTCGATTGGGTTAGTAGGGGCGAACGGACGGGTCGGAATCGCATGCAGCTTCGTCAGAACTTCTATCAAACTTCTCAAAGCCGTTGCGCGCGTCGCCGGCTGCGAGACAGCGGCGCCAAACGGAACGCCCGAAACCTTTACAGATACCGTGGCATGCTCCACATGATCGACGTAGACGAGCATCGGAGCGATTGCATGCTGAGAAGCGACTTCCTGCATCAGAATGGTCTTCTTCCAGGAACCATCGTCCTCCCCGTGAATACGCAGGATGTATGCCCCGGTCTCCGTGGTAACCGAGTACACGTTCGCGCCTGATTGCCCCATCGTGATCGGAACAATGTCGTTTATGCCGCCGAATTGAGCCGTGGGAAAGAATCGTTGGAGGTCTTTCGGAGCCATCACGGTATTGTAGCGGCTGAAGCAAAGTACTTGCTGACGTGCGGACGTGCGACAGATCCGCCCTGACGGCGAAGTGGCGATCTGGCCGTCGCCTCCTGGCAACTCCGGATTACATGACCCTTCCGGACTAGGGCGGATCTGTGTCGGCGGCGCCTTTACTACGCGGTTTGCCGTCAACCGATTTCTAGAACCGCATGCGCGGCACTGGGGCCTACTCATTTCGTAGGGCAAGCATCGGATCGACTTTGGCAGCGCGAGTTGCGGGCAAATAGGCGGCGAGTATCGCGACGAACCCGATCAGCATAACCGAAACAACTAATGCGAACGGGTCGACAGGTTTCACACCGAAGAGGAAGCTCTCCAGAGAACGAGTCCCGACAAATGCCAGAAACAGACCCAGGAGCAGGCCTACAATCATGACGGCGACCAAATCTTGAAGCACAAGGGAGATAACCTGAGCCCGTTGCGCGCCTATAGCCATGCGAACACCAATCTCCTTCGTGCGCCCAGTGACCGAATATGAGAGCGTGCCGTAAATGCCGATTGACGCGAGCAAGAGCCCTACTAGACCGAAGATGCTGGTGAGCGTGGCAATCATCTTCTGCTCCTCAAGTAAGTGTTCAATCTGATCGACAAGCCTATGCTGCTCGAGGACGGGCAACCGGCCGTTGGTTTGTTTAAGTGCGCTCCGCAGCTCGGCGGCGGCACCATCGGGATCGGCGGCGGTGCGTACAATCACTTCGAACCCGTTACTCGGCTTCTGATTGATGGGATAGAAGACCATCGGTTCAGCTTTTTCGCGCAGATCGTAGAACTTGGAGTCGGCCACGACGCCTACAATCTCCGAACCCGGTGCTTTGAAGGGAGCCCCGTGTGCAATGCGTTGCCCGAGCGGATTCATGCCTTTTAGATACTCATCAACGAATGTCTGATTGACAACGGCGACCGAGTTGGAAGTAGCGGTATCACGATCATTGATCGCACGGCCGAGAAGGAGAGGGATTTTGAGGGTTTCGAAAAATCGCGGTCCGACCGACAGATCCCAAACGCGCAGGTCTTTGCCGGCGTCCCCGTGATAGCCCTGGATCGAGAAGTTGCCCGAAGAGTTGTACCCGCTGAAGGGTGAAAACCGTGCGAGCGTCGCGGACTGAATGCCCGGAAGCTGACTCATACGTTCAGTTAGGTCTCGATAGAGTCCGGGATATTGCGGCGGTTGATAGCCCGCCAGGTCGGCATCCGTCCGCGCAAGCAAAACTTGATCGCTCTTAAATCCTAGGTTCTGAGTTTCGAGGGCCACCAGACTGTGGGCGAGCAGGCCGGCAGCGACTAGCAGAGGCAGTGAGAGTGCGATTTGTGCAGTAATCAGAGATTGCAGGCTTCCAAAACGGTGTGCGCGCCGCTTGAAAGGCCGGGAATAGCCAGGGCGGGGATCCATCCGACTGAACTTCCAGGCGGGAATGATCCCAAATAAGATGCCGGTCGCCACCGAGACGACGAGAGTGAACATGAGCACGGCCGCATCGAGCTTGACCTTGATCATCGGATCGAGATGCACAAGCAGGACAAGGCTCTTCGCTGACCACCACGCAAATATCACTCCGGCGAAGCCGCCAATCAGCGCGAGCAGAGTGCTTTCGGTCAGCACTTGCCGCAATAAACGCGTACGGCTCGCTCCGAGTGCGAGGCGGCACAGAAATTCCTGATGTCGCGCGGAAGCACGCGCAAGCAGCAGAGTCGCAACATTGGCGCAGGCGATCAACAATACGAGTGCCACTACACCCATCAAGACCAATAAGGGCTCCGAATAGTTCGAGCGCAGCCATGAGATGCCGCCACCACCAGGTCTCAGCTTGAGTTGCACTCGCTCGATTCTGCGACGGGCATCAGCGGATGGATGCGTGCCTGCTCGTGCAAGGTAGAAGGAGTGAAGTCTGGCCGTCATCGCGAGTTGTGCTGCTTGGCGCGTTACGCCCGGCTTTAGTCGCCCCATGCAATTAAGCCAATAGCTATCGAGCGCTTCGAGAAGCGGCCGTTCTCTAATCATGACTTGCGGTTGGAACTCCAGGGGAACCCAGAAATCGGGAGACGTTCGAACGCGTTCACCGAAGAAGGATTGCTGCGCCACACCGACGACGGTAAAAGACGTGCCGTTAAGAACGATTGTTTTATCGAGGATGGATGGATCCCGATGAAAGCGCGAATCCCAAAAACGATAACTCATTACCGCAACCGGCGGGGCTGACCTCGAATCGTCGGAATCGCGTAGCAGTCGTCCAGCTGTCGCGCTGACACCGAGCACGTCAAAATAATTCCCGGATACCAAATGCGCCGACGCACTTGCCGTTCCACTGTCCGGCTGCCCGGTGACGTGCAGCCTCGCTACATCTTCGCCTTCGCGAAAGGCGCACAGGCTCTGGAAGGTGTCGTTATGCGCAATCAAATCTCGATAGAACGGGTACGACAGCGCATCCGGGATGAGATCGCCGGTGGTGGTCCCTTCCGATACGTTGTCGCTCAATAAAACCAGACTCGCGGGATCTCGAACGGGCAGCCGCTGGAGCATTATCACCTTAACCAGCGTGAAGATTGCCGTGTTCGCCCCGATGCCGAGGGCAAGTGAGAACACGGCGACAGCGAGCAGAACTGGAGATTTGAGAAGCTGTCGAAGGCCGTACTGCACATCCTTCAAACAGGTTTCCAGTCCGGTCATGATGCTGGCATCACGCATGCTTTCGGCGATTGCCGTAGCATTCCCGAAGGAGCCACTCGAATGCGCGCGATGAAACTCGATCTCCTCGCGAATTTCCGCTTCGACCTGGTTGCGCCGGAATAGGTTGAAGAATCGATGAAGCATTGTCAGCCTTTATTCATAAGCGAGAAACTGTTCAATGACCTCGGTATGCGCGCGCCACTCATCTTCAATCTCACGAAGACGTTTGCGACCCGTGCGAGTGAGCTCGTAGTAGCGAGCGCGGCGATTATTTTCGGAGGATTTCCATTCGGCTTTCACAAGACCGGAGGATTCAAGCCTTCGGAGAGCCGGATAGAGCGATCCTTCTTCAACACGCAACTGGTTCTGTGAAGCGCTTAGAATCCCGCACGTAATGCCGTATCCATGTGTAGGTCCCCGCGCTATGGTCTTGAGAATCAGCAGGTCGAGTGTTCCCTGCAGCGTTTCTCTTGGCACGCAAGCATCATACTCCTAGACGTCTTAGAGAGCAAGTCGCCTGCTCTGCTTTCCGATTTCGGCATTTTCCGGTTCTGCCAAGGTGACCGGTTAGCTGTGAATTAGGCGGACATCGCCGCATAGCTCGCCCAAAACGGCGAAGTGGCGATCTGACAAAACAGATCGACCCTAGCACTGATTACGTGACCCTTCCGGACCAGGCAGGAGTTAGTTCCCTCCACCGCTCTGGCAAGTCTCAGCATCGGCGACAACCGGTCAATGTGGATACCGAAAGGCAGCGAAATCCTGCGTCTGTACGCATACCTCCGCCCTACTCCCGGAACGATTCCCGAGATGCGACTCGACTTATTTCGGTCTGCGGCTACACCGTTGCAATCAGCTAGAAAACGTGAAGGGCGGGTCCCATTTTCGGACACCTGAACCCGAAAATCGACCACCGACTGACCTTACCGTTCAATAGAAACAAGCACCTACTTAGGAAGCCAACCTGCATCCAAAGGGCAGGAAACCACATGCGAGGCGTCCTTGAAGACCTCCGGTATGCGATGCGTGTCCTCCGCCGGACCCCGGCCCTGACAGCGGTCGCAGTGCTTACTCTGGCGCTAGGTATTGCCGTTATCACGACCGTCTTTGGCTGGATCGACGGAATGGTCCTACACCCGTTCCGCGGCGCTAGGGACGACGGACAACTCGCCGTGCTTGAGTCCGTCAGTGCCAGCGGCCTGGAGCATCAGGTTTCGTACGCCGACTTCCGGGACTTCCAGGACAGCCTCCGCAGTGTTTCCGGATTGTTGCTGAACCAAAAGGGCCCCGCCTCGATCGGCGAGGGAGAAAAGGCCTATTCCGTGTGGTACGAAGGGGTCTCCGGAAACTATTTCGACGTCCTGGGCGTAAAGCCGGTCCTGGGTCGCGCGTTCACTCGTGACGAATACGGCGACCGGGCGAAAGCGTTCACGGCAGTCATCAGCTATCGGCTGTGGAAGAACTATTTTCATGCCGACAAGTCCGTCCTCGGCCACACCGTGCGGATCAATCGGTACCCGGTCACCATCGTCGGGGTAGCGCCTCCGGAATTTGGCGGCGATTTCCCGGGAGTGGCGCTCGACGTCTGGGTTCCAGCGCAGCTGGCTGGAGAACGCGAGCGCGATGCGCGGCACTTCAATGCCATAGTCAGGCTTAAACCCGGCGTCAGCGTCTCGGAGGCAAACGTCGAGGCGGCGACGGTTGCCGCGCGCCTTGCCCGTGGCTTTCCGAAGACCAACCAGGGGATCGGCGCCCGGATCGTACCGATCTGGAAGGCGCAGGAGGGATTGTCGACCATTGTGGCATGGCCGATGGCGATCCTCGGTGCGGCGTGTGTACTCGTGCTGCTGATTGCATGCGCCAACGTCGCCAATCTTCTATTGGCTCGTTCCACAGCCCGGCAGACGGAGTTCGGCATCCGCGCTGCCCTGGGCGCCAGTCCGCGTCGCTTGAGCCGCCAGTTGATTTTTGAAAGCCTGCTTTTGGCGGCCCTGGCAACGCTTGTCGGGTTGCCGCTGGCTCTGTGGGTTGAGAATGTGCTGATCTATTTCGTACCGCCCACAGGAGTGCCGGTGAGTTTCAACGTACAGCCGAGCGCCCGGGTGTTCCTGTTTGCCGCTCTGGTCTGCTTGGCTTGCGCGCTGATTTCCGGGATTCCGCCCGCGTTTCAGTTGGTGCAGCGCAGCCTGGTGGATGCACTGAAGCAAGGTGGAAGAGGCGGTACACGGAACGGGCACGCGCAGCGCATCTCCGGGGTGCTGGTGGTAGCCGAAACGGGGCTGGCGCTCGCGGCTCTGGTGACACTCGGACTGTTTGTTCGGAGCCTTTACGGGTTAGAGAACGCTCCGGCCGGTTTCAATCACCGCAACGTGACGGTGGGCCGTCTTTTTCTGTCGACGAACAACTACACGCCCAGCGAGGAGCAGGAGTTCTCGCGGCGGCTCCGCGAGCACCTGCTGGCCGCACCAGGAGTGACAAGCGCCGCCTATTCCGACTCCATCCCGCTCGGCTTCGGGCTGGGAAAGTGGAACAGCATCGTGGTGGAAGGGTATGCGTCGCGGCCCGGCGAGAACCTGGATGTGCATCACGCCTCGGTGTCGCCCGGCTACTTCGACTTGCTGCGGATCCCGCTTCTCGCCGGCCGCGATTTCCGGGCCGAGGATAACGAAACGGCGCCGCGCGTCATGATCGTCAACGAGTCTTTCGCACGGCGCTTTTTCGACGGGCGCGACCCCGTGGGGCACCGGGTGCAGATTTACGGCAAACCGTTCAAGATCGTAGGAATGGTCAAGGACAGCAAGTACTTCAATCTGTCGGAAGCGCCGCAGCCATACTTCTACATGTCCTTCGACCAGGTGCACTACGGCAGTGGCGAAAACGGAGTGGCCCTCTACGTTCGGACCGACCGTGACGCGCGCGATTTAGTCCCCGTACTCCGCCGCGAAATGTCGGCCATCGATCCAAATTCCACCGGCCTCACGGCCATGCCCTTGTCGGATTACATCTCGGCTGCCTGGTTTGGGTCGCGGATCGCCTCGTCGTTCCTCGCAGTGCTCGGCACCATTTCCATGCTGCTCGCCGGGGTAGGTCTTTATGGAGTTATGGCTTACTCGGTAAGCCAACGGACTCGGGAAATCGGTATCCGCATGGCGCTGGGGGCCGACCCTGGGGGCGTGCTTCGGATTGTCATGAGAGAAGGCTTGCTGCTGGCTTTATTGGGGATCGCCGCCGGCCTCGCCATCGCCCTGGCAGCGGCGCCGCAGATCGCGCCTCTGCTTTACCAAGTCAGTCCAGCCGACCCTGTGAGCATAGCGGGGGCAGCGCTGTTCCTTATTGTGGTTGCGGTACTCGCGAGCCTGATCCCAGCGCTGCGAGCCACGAGGGTTGACCCGATTCGCGCGCTCCGCCAGGAGTGACCGGCTGCGCGCTGGTAGCAGCGCCAGCCGGCATTTGGCCGGTTGATCAAGAAAGCGCCTGCTGTGTGCACCCGGTTGTGTAACGCCCGACGATGAGAAGTGGCCGACGTCGGATTGATCCACGGCCTAGCGTTTGGTAATCCGCCGGGCATGAATTTCGGGTGGTTCCTCTACCCTTCCGGACTACTCATTCGCAATTCAGTTTTCAGATGGCGCCGGTCTAGAAGCATTCGGAAACAACAAACTAAACACTACGTGAGGGGTGAAGCCAGCTCCGGTCAAGCACTCGTTTCGGCACGGGCCATCCTACCCCTGCCTGGTTGCCAACACGTCAAGAACTCCTTGCCCCGTATCAGTACCCCGCGCTGCTCGGCGTCCCAAACCATGGAGGCTCCGATGCGATCCTTCACGGAGTGAGCTGGATTACGACTCTCGAGTTTCGCCAATAGGCTTATCGGAGCGCCATCCGTGATGCGATGCAGTCTGACTAAGGGCGTGTGGCCAATGCTGAGCGGGTTGTCGTCGAAAATCATGATGCCACCTGGCCTCGAAGTCTAGCATCGATTCTGCTGATCGCCATGCTTTCAGAAGGTCAGTTCTTGCTATTCGGTCTCGTTTATTGCGACTAAGTGCGAAGTTGGGCTAAGTTCCTTTACTCACATTGCAACGGCTTGTCACACTTGAGCGAGAGGATACGGAAGCATGGACGCGCTAACACTTCACCGAATCCATTTTGCTTTCGCAATTACGTATCACTACCTATTCCCTCAGCTCACGATGGGACTTGCGTTGCTGATCGTCGTGCTGAAGACAATTGCATTGCGGAACAACGACGAACTCTTCAGCGTGGCGGCACGATTTTGGGCTCGCATCTTTTCGATTAACTTCCTGCTTGGCGTTGTCACCGGCTTTCCGATGGAGTTCCAATTTGGCACGAACTGGTC
This sequence comes from uncultured Acidobacteriaceae bacterium, assembly GCA_963819405.1. Taxonomy (GTDB): domain Bacteria; phylum Acidobacteriota; class Terriglobia; order Bryobacterales; family Bryobacteraceae; genus Bog-105. The sequence goes on from CAWFWH010000025.1 coordinate 101,804, forward strand.
GGAGTTCTCGCGACGTACCGGGGGAGTCATCGGGCAGCCGCTGGCAATGGAAGGTGTATTTTCTTTCTTCCTGGAATCGGCCTTTTTAGGGCTCTTTCTCTTCGGAGAGAAACGCCTTTCTAAAGCGGCTCATTGGGCTTCGGCGTTCCTTGTATTCGTGGGATCGTGGATATCGGGGTTCTTCATCATCGTTACGGATGCCTGGATGCAGCATCCAGTGGCATATCACCTGCTGCCGAATGGCGTGTACGAAGTCACCAGCTTTTGGGACTTGATGATGAATCCTTGGGCTTGGCTCCAGTACGCGCATAATATGTGCGGTGCTGTGGTCACTGCGGCCTTTGTTATGTCATCTGTCGGCGCGTTCTATCTCTTGCAAGAGCGGAGGGGAGACTATGGCCGCATCTTTTTAAAGGTAGGCGTCATCGCAGGTGTAATCTCATGCATCGTGCAGATCTTCCCGACGGGAGACCTACATGGCAAGTACATGGCAAAGCATCAGCCGGCCGCTACGGCGGGGATGGAAGGTCTCTTTCACTCTGAGAAAGGAGCGCCCATCGTGCTGCTTGGCCAACCAGACATTGAAAACCAAAGGATCGACAATCCTCTAGCCGTGAATAAGGTTCTGAGCTTTCTGATTTACGGAACGACAGCGGCCGAAGTACAGGGTCTGGACACGATCCCAAAAGATCAGTGGCCGACCACCTTGCCGCTCTTGTTCTATAGCTATCACATCATGGCGGGGCTTGGAACCTACTTCGCTTTGCTCATGATAGTGGCCGGATATCTTCTTTGGCGGGGATCGATCTACAAGACACAGTGGATTCTTTGGCCGATTTTGTTGAGCTTCCCACTTCCATACATTGCAAACACCGCTGGATGGATGACGGCAGAAATCGGTCGGCAGCCGTGGCTTGTCTATGGTCTTCTCCGAACATCAGAAGGATATTCCAAGCACATTGGTGCAGGAACAAGCCTCTTCACTCTGCTCGGGTTTCTTGGCATGTACTCGCTTCTCTCGATCCTCTGGATCATCCTTGTATGGACCGCAATCCAGAACGGACCGGAGAACGCTAGACATCCTGACGTTCCGCTCACGTTAACGACAGCCTGATAGGAGGATTTCTTGGGAACACTTTGGTTCTGGATCGTTGTAGCCACACTCGCTGCCTACATTGTCTTAGACGGCTTCGATTTAGGTGTCGGGATCATCTTTCCTTTTGTTGCGGAGACTGAGGAGGAAAAACGCCAGGCGCTACAGGCGATAGGTCCAGTCTGGGACGGCAATGAAGTTTGGCTGCTGGCGACGGCAGGCACAATGTTTTTTGCCTTTCCGCTACTCTATGCCTCATCCTTTAGCGGCTTCTATATGCCTTTGACGATCGTGCTTTGGCTGTTCATTTGGCGCGGCCTTGCGATCGAGTTGCGCGGACATGTTCAAGATGCCCTTTGGCGCTCTTTCTGGGACAAGAGTTTTACTTTTGCTAGTTCGTTGCTCGCGATTTTCTTCGGCGCGGCGCTTGCAAATGTCATCCGTGGTGTACCTATCGGTCCGGACAACTATTTCTACTTGCCGTTGTGGACGAATTGGCGGACAGGAACTCATCCTGGGATTCTCGACTGGTATACCGTGCTTGGCGGAGTGATGGCCCTTATCGCGCTTGCGATACACGGTGCACTTTATTTGGCCTACAAGACTGAACATGATTTGTTTCGTCGATCCAATCAGATCGCCAACGGACTGATTTTTCCTATCGCACTCAGCGCACTCATCTGCATACCTGCAACTGTGATTGCGCGACCAAATTCTCTGGCAAACTATACTTCACATCCAATTTCTTTTTTGGCACCCATCGCGGTGCTTCTGAGTCTCGTCCTCATGTTTCGATTTTGTCGGAAGGGACGAGCCCTAAAGGCGTTTCTGGCCTCGTGTATATTTCTCACCGCCATGATCTGCGGTGCCGCCGCGGGACTTTTCCCGGTGCTCTTGCCGTCGTCGATAGAAGCTTCTGGAGACATCACCATCGACAAAGCCCTAGCTGGGCCCCACGGACTTCACGTCGGTTTAGCCTGGTGGAGCTTTGGAACCATGCTGGCGTTGATGTACTTCGGAATTGTTTATTGGCTCTTCCGAGGAAAGGTATCGGCATATGCCGATACCTATGGTCACTAATCTTCATAGGCCCGTGAGACAACAATGTGTGGCATCCGCGTGAAGTGTCCAAACTCGTAGCGCGACCCTGTCACAGCTGGAATGCAGATCTCCATTTCGCACTACCCTCCTGCAACAAGAGGTTAAGTGATCGCGGTATCGCAGCAATCAAGTCGCAAACCACTCCCACGCTTCTTCCGGCTGGTGATGGCGAACGATTTGAGTTGATAAAGACGATCGGAATCTCTGAAGCACGGTTACTTGGCTTTCTCCACGCATCGCTATTGAAAGTGCAAGATATAAATAGGATCTTGAGAAAATTGGATGAAGCGAATTTCTGTTATCCGCGATCACAAAGTAGTACCACTGCTGCCTGATGAGCCATTGAGCAACAGTGTGGTGTCTCCCGTATCCGGTTTAATTGTCGAGACTCATCTGCTCCGCGCGACTGAAATTCCTGAGCATGAACACTCTTCCCTTTGTCTGCATTTACAAACCAGTGGCCCTATCCGAATGGAATGGTGGTCGGACGGAAAGCACGGCGAGGCGACCCATGGTCCCGGCTCTATGATGCTTACCGCTCCCGGAACTCGGGACAGGGCGCACTGGCATCAGCCTTCGGAGCGTATTGTCCTATCTTTGGATGGATCTTACCTTCTGCGAGCAGTAGAAGAGCTGGGCAAGAACCGCCACCTGAGGTTTGAGAATCAATGGGTTTTCGAAGACCGCCAGCTTGCTCTGATTCTGTCCGAGTTCCGCCGTGAGATGGAAAGCAAATGGGAAATGGGATTTCTCTATAGCGAGCACCTTGGAATGTCTCTTGTGATTGCTCTTATCAGAAATTACAGCCAGGATATGGACATTCCTGCAGTTGCGCGGGGCGGTATTTCTAGAGTTCGGCTACAACGTGTTCTCGATTACATCGAAGCCAACAGTCACCTCGAAATCGGTCTTAACGATTTAGCTGGAGTAGCGAATATGAGCCGATTCCACTTTGTACGATTGTTCCGGGGTGCCACGGGAGTGACACCGTATCGTTTTCTGATCGACCGTCGCCTGCAAGCAGCGAAAACTCTCCTCAGGCTCGATACCAGAAACGTGTCGGAGATTGCGCTCGAGGCTGGATTTCAAAATACTCGGAGCTTCGCCCGCGTCTTTCGGCGTTTTGTCGGCGTCAGCCCGTCCGAATACAAACGCCAGAGCTGTTAGGAATTGGAGTTGTGGCCGTGGGCGGCTCGGAGCCTTTTGCGAGATTTGTAGTCGAGGTAAGGAAGGGCTACCGACCTTTCGAGATCACTTCCGAGTTGTGCCAGGATGACGCGCTAACCGGAATTGGGCGCAGATCGACTGCATAGATCGCGAAATACGGCGAAAGGTTTATGAATCCTGTCCGACGGTCGGCAAGCCGGAAGTTTCGGCCGCTGTCAGTCACCGGCGCGAGTAGTCGCGAAAAATCCACATTGCATCATGCTAGCGGCATTTTTCACGACCAAAGGCTTCACCCGGCTGGTTAGTTTCCGGTTAGCTGGTCGTTCGGGCACAATTGATGACATCGGGGGAAAACGCCCCGCTGGTCCGCCGGAGACTCACGAAGTTGTGCAAGCCCGGCGCAAGCGCGCCGTGTCTGCGAACACCTGTAGAATCGTCAGACGGTGACGTCATGCACAAGATAAAGAAAGTCCTGATTACGGACTTTGGGGACGAAAGGTCGGCGTCAGCCCGTGTGAGTTTTCGGCAGGCATGCATGACGCCGGATGAGGTTTGCTGATAAGGTCGGGCGAGGGCGGAGGAGGCCCGTCACGATGGCATTGGAGGCAAACGCGATTCCCGACGATCTGGAGCAACTACGGCGCCGATTCGAAGAGTTTCGAGCTGCGCGATCGGGACGTTCACGATTCCCGGAGGCGTTGTGGAGCGCGGCTGCAGAGATGGCCAAGCGCTATGGCGTGAACCGGGCAGCACAGGTATTGCGGCTGGAGTACGGAGGTCTGCGGAAGCGAGCGGAGAATCCGGTTCGGCCCAAAGCGAAGAGTCAGAAAACGGAACCGGCCGGTTTTCTGGAGTTTCTCGCGCCGGGCGCCAAGCCGGTGACCAACTGCAGCGTAGAAGTGGAATCGGCGCGAGGCGGCAAGCTGCGGCTGGAACTGAAGTCTATTGCAACAACCGAGCTGGTAGATCTGATCCGCGCATTCGTAAGCCAATAAAGGCGTGCTACAGATTACGCCGCAGATGCGCATCCTGGTCGCCGTGGAAGCGGTGGACGGGCGGAAGGGCATAGACTCGCTCGTGCAGTTATGCCGGGAGAAACTGGATGCCGATCCTTTTTCCGGCTGCCTGTTCGTGTTCCGTAGCCGCAGTGCGACATCGATCCGCATCTTGACCTATGATGGCCAAGGTTTTTGGCTGGCGCAAAAACGGCTTTCCCAAGGACGTTTCCTCTGGTGGCCGAAGGCAGACGGAGCCGCACGCGCGATCGAGGCATATCAAGCGCAGTTATTGTTAGCTGCGGGCAACCCGGATACACAGGCTGCACCGATGTGGCGGCGAGTCAGTTAGCGCGCATTGTGAAAAGGGCTTGCGTTCGAGGCTGATTTTCTGTAACACTGCTGCTGTGGCAATCGAGTACCGCTATCGAGGTCGAACGATTGGCGAGGCAGAGATTACGTTCCTGCGCGAGTTCATTGCGGCACATCCGGAACTAAGCCGCTGCGCACTGTCACGCCGGATTTGCGAACTGTGGCAATGGAAACAACCGAACGGTGCTCTACGAGAGATGGTGTGCCGTGGGCTGATGCTCGAACTAGAGCGAGCCAGGCATATTCAGCTTCCGGCCATCCGCTTCAAAGTACGCAACAATCTGTCCGAGCGGGAACGGCCTGAACCGGTTGTGCCGGACAATCGGCCCGTGCGAGGTCCGCTACATGGGTTACTGCCGCTGGATATTCAGCAGGTACGGCGCACTGCGCAGGAGGTACTATTCAACAGCCTGATCGAGCAGTATCACTATCTCGGTTATGAACAGCCGGTAGGCGAACACCTGAAGTATCTGATTTCCAGCAATGGACAGGCCATCGCGTGTCTGGCGTGGTGTTCGGCAGCGCGGCACCTGGCAAGCCGGGATCGTTTTATTGGTTGGAGTGCAGAAGTCCGGCGACGCAATCTTCATCTGCTGGCGTACAATACACGGTTTCTGATTCTGCCCTGGGTGGAGGTGCCGCATCTGGCATCGCACATTCTGGGCCGCATGGCGAAGCTGGTGCCTCAGGATTGGCAGCGGTTATATGCGCATCCCGTTTACTGGTTGGAGACGTTCGTGGACCCAGCTCGCTTCAAAGGCACGTGTTATCGCGCAGCGAACTGGATTGTGTTGGGACGCACGACGGGTCGCGGGCATAATGCACGCACAAAGAAGATGACGCAACCGGTAAAGGAGTTGCTCGGGCTGCCATTGACGCCACGTTTTCGCGAGCGATTGAGGGCAGTGAGATGAAACGCCCCCGGCCGCACGTCGACATCAATCTGCAGGAACTCGATCAGGTGCTGGATCACGCACGGGAAGCACCTCTGAGTCAACCCGACTATCAGAAGATCAAGGATACGCTGCATACGCTAGTCGAGTTGCTAACGCCGGTGCGCAACACAGAGAAGACCAGTGCGGTCTTGCCGGAACTGGCGGAGGCGGTTGAACAAACCGCCAATACGAAGACCCAGCAGGCAAAGCCCGGACATGGCCGCAACGCTGCTGCTGCTTTCAACGGCGCTCGCAAAGTAACCGTCCAACATGCCGAACTCAAGTCTGGCGATCGTTGTCCGGGTTGCGAAAAGGGCAAAGTGTATCTGCAGAAGGAACCGAAGCCGCTGGTCCGCATTATCGGGCAGCCTCCGCTAACGGCCACGGTGTATGAGCTCGAACGGCTGCGCTGTAATGCCTGCGGGCAGGTGTTCACGGCCCAAGAGCCGGCGGAAGTAGGACCCGACAGGTACGACGAAACGACCGGCGCGATGATAGCGCAGCTGAAGTATGGCAGCGGCGTTCCGTTCTATCGTCTTGAAAAGCTGCAAGCCAGTCTGGGGATTCCTCTTCCAGCGGCAACCCAATGGGAGATCGTCGAAGAGGTGGCGGAGATGAGTAAGCCTGTGCTCGAAGAGCTGACCCGCCAGGCTGCGCAGGGAGAGGTTCTGCACAATGATGACACCAGTATGCGTGTGTTGCGCCTCGCGCGTGAGCCGTCTGATAAGCGAACGGGTGTGTTCACGAGCGGCATTGTGGCCACGAGCGAAGGACGCAAGATCGCACTGTACTTCACGGGCCGTCAGCATGCGGGCGAGAACCTGGCCGACGTGTTACGGCAGCGTGCAGCGGAGCTATCGCCGCCTATACAGATGTCCGACGCTTTGTCGCGGAATGTGCCGAAACTCGCTTCTGGAGTGGAGATCTTGATCGCGAACTGCCTCGCTCATGGGAGAAGGCAGTTTGTGGATATCGTGCAGAACTTCCCGGCTGAATGCCGTTACGTTCTCGAGATGCTGGGACGAGTCTATGGATTCGAAGCGGAAGTGCGCGAACGAGGCCTGAAGGCGGTCGAACGGCTTCAGTTTCATCAGCAGCACAGTGGTCCGGTGATGGCGGAGTTGCATCGCTGGCTGGAAGCGCAGTTGGCAGAGAAGAAAGCCGAACCGAACTCCGGCTTAGGCCAGGCAATCACCTATCTGTTGCGGCATTGGCGCGGGTTGACGGCCTTCCTGCGCGAGGCGAACGCTCCCCTGGATAATAACCTTTGTGAGCGTGCTTTAAAACGTGCCGTGCTGCATCGCAAGAACGCACTATTCTATAAAACGATGAATGGCGCGCAGGCCGGTGACTTATTCATGAGTCTCATTCACACCTGCGAGCTGTGCGGTGCAAACTCCTTCCACTATCTGACAGAGTTGCAGAAACACGCACCCGAAGTGGCGGCTGCACCCGGCAAGTGGATGCCGTGGTCGTACCGTGAGATGTTGAGCGCTGATTAGCGTACGATGGATCGTAACTGGCCGGAAAGGATCCTCGGCGGCCAGTGAATCGGGCCGCCCGAACCCTCTAAACAACGGACCTCTCGCAGGCAGAATAGATAGAGGTTTTTGGCCAACGAGTAGGGCGAGTGAAACGCTGTGCGCTGGCCTGTCGACCCGGACATCCCGCACGTAGGTTATGGGTGATAGCTGAACCGGGCTCTCATCCTGGGCTGACAGGCGCCTCAAGACGTGTTGACATCCCAGAGGGCATGTGGAATACTCCTCTATATAGCCCACAGGAGGAACATGGTGGACGGCAAATCCGAGATACTGCAAGGAACTCTGGACTTGATGGTTCTGAAGACCCTCGACGCCATGGGGCCATTGCATGGATATGGCATCGCCCGCCGGATCGAGCAACTTAGTGACGAGGCGCTGCGGGTGAATCAGGGAACGGTTTATCTCTGCCTTGTTCGCCTTGTGCAGAGGAAATGGATCATCGCCAAATGGGGCGTGTCTGAAAACAACCGCAAGGCTAAGTTTTATTCGATTTCAAACGCTGGCCGAAAACAGTTGGCCCGGGAAGCCGAGGGCTGGCACGTCGTGTCCGGCGTGATCGGGCGGATGCTGCAACTCGCAAGCAGGAGCTAAGCCGTTGTTGAATCTTCTGAACGTCGCATGGGAGAGAATTCGGGCGTTCTTTCATACCCGAGAGCTCGATCAGGATTTCGAGCGGGAGATGGAGTCGCACCTCGCAATGTTAGCCGAGGACAATATCCACCGAGGCATGGAGCCGAGAGTTGCCTGGCGCGAGGCCGCGATGCGATTGGGAACGATGGAGTCTCTGAAAGAGCTTCATCGAGAGGCTCGTGGATTGCCGGCAGCCGACGTATTTATGCAAGATTTGCGCTATGCTTTGCGGGCTCTGCGACGGAATTCCCGCTTTGCGATCTTCGCCACTCTCATCGTAGGGGTGGGCATCGGCGGGTGCGTCAGTATGTTCTGCGTCGTGAAGGCGCTTTTGCTCCGTCTGCCCCTTCCGGATTCTGGCCATCTCGTCTGGGTCTGGAATCGCGGAGGCAGAGATCTCGCGCCGTTTCGGATGATGCCCGTCGGACATTTCCTTGGTTTGCGCGATCAAACGCAAACATTATCGGGGCTTGCCGGATACTTCGGCGGCTACCGAGCCGGCAATATCAGCCTTGCCGGAACCGGTGAGCCGTTGCGCCTCACCGGCGTGCCCGTCACGCAGAATTTCTTTTCCGTCCTCGGCGTTCGACCCGCCCTCGGAAGGACGTTCAATACGGAAGAGTGCAGAACGAGATGGGGCGCTCAGGACGCGGTCATACTCAGCCATAGTCTGTGGATGAACCGTTTCGCTTCCGATCCGTCGATCGTCGGCCGCCATTTCACATTGACTGATACGGAATTCGAGGCATGGCACCCGGGCGGAACGACTGTGACCGTTGTCGGGGTGCTGCCGGCGTCGTTTGACTTCGCCTCGATCTTCGACCCCGGCAACCGAGTGGATCTTTTTCTTCCTCTTCCGCTTACCGAAGAAGTGACGCAACAGGGCAACACTATGATTACGATCGGGCGTTTGAAGAGGGGTTCGACGCTTGCCCAGGCGCAGAGTGAATTCAACGTGTTGGCCGTGCAGATCCGCCGCAAAGATCCGGGACGGAATTTTCAGCCCACCATAGAAACGCTCCAAAACCACGTGAGCGGACGCTTGCGTCCGGCTCTGGTTATTCTGGCGTGCTCGGTTGGCATGGTCATGATGATCGTTTGCGCAAATCTCTCGAACCTGCTGCTGGCTCGCAATGCCAATCGGCGAAAGGAGATGGCAGTCCGCATTGCGCTGGGGGCGGGGCGTGGCCGTCTTATTCGGCAAATGCTGACTGAGAGCATCACCCTTGCCTGCTGTGGCTCGGCGGTTGGCCTGATCCTGGCATTCGCCGGCACGCGTCTGCTGTCGCGCACACACGCATTCAACCTTCCTTTACTCGACAGCGTGCACGTTGACTTGAGCGCATTGGCCTTTACGCTCATAGTGTCCTTGTTGACTGGCGTTATTTTCGGCGTGGTTCCGGCGCTTCAGGCGCCTTCGGTCGCGGTTCACGATGCTTTAAAGGCCGCAAACCGCGGTTTGACGAACAACAAGAGAAGCTCCTGGATTCAAAACGCGCTGGTGATCTCCGAGGTGGCACTCAGCTGTGTCCTGCTCATTGGCGCAGGTCTGGTGACGCAAAGTTTCATTCGAGTTGTCGATGTGGATTTGGGGTTCCAGCCGGAACATACAGTCGCGATCCGCATCGATCCTCGTACGACACATTCCACGCGGGCGCAGCGAGATGCCTATTTTGACGAGGCGATCCGCCGTGTCAGCTCAATACCGGGAATTAGCGCTGTCGGTCTGACCGATGTATTGCCGCTGAACGGCGACCGAACATGGGGAGTAGGAGCTGAAGGTCAGACCTATTCGAAAGAGAATCCTCTGCCGTTTTCGTTCGTTCGAGTTGTAAGCGAGGGATATCTGCCTGCGATCGGCGTCCCTTTGCGAGCCGGACGCTACTTCACGAATCGGGACGTGGGGTCGGCAGAACCCGTTGTGTTGGTGAATGAGACGTTGGCCAGAATTCTCTGGCCAGGTCGGGACCCAATTGGGCAAATGATGGCGTTCCCGGGGGGACGCCGCGTTGTCGGCATCGTTGGCGACGTCCGTCATCGGGCTCTTGAAGATGTCTCGGGCCCTGAGATTTACCTGCCGATCCATCAGACCGAAGACTATTCCTCAGTTTTCATGGTTGTGCGGACAAGTCTCCCTGCAGCAGCATGCGCTTCTGGTATTCGAGCAACTCTCCGCACACTCGAGCCAACCATCTCGGCGAACGAATTCCGCACGCTTCAGCAACTGGTCGACCGAGCCGCTTCGCCGCGGCGATTTTGGATGCTCTTACTGGCCGGGTTCGCCGTGTTCTCGATGATCCTGGCGGCATTGGGAATCTTCGCTGTGATCTCGTTTTCGGTGAGCCAGCGCACGGCAGAGCTTGGAATTCGTATGGCGCTTGGCGCATCCGCGCGGGAAATCAAAGCACAGATCATGGTCCAGGCGATGATCCCTGCTGGGCTCGGAATCCTTATCGGCGTTGCCGCAGCATTGGCCCTGGGCCAATCTCTCAGAGCGTTGCTGTTTGACGTCAAACCCACTGATGCGGCGACATTTCTTGGGATGACTCTTTTCCTTACCGCGGTGGCGAGCTTGGCCGCTTATTTTCCTGCACTGCGCGCGTCGCGGATCGACCCGATTGATTCCCTGCGCAGCACCTAATTCCTAATTTGCAGTTTAAATTTCTGATCTGGCCCTTTGGCGGGTTAACCGGTCAACCTACGCAGCTCTGCCGAAAATTCACCGTTTTGTCGGCGTCAGCCCGTCCGAATACAAACGCCAGAGCTGTTAGGAATTGGAGTTGTGGCCGTGGGCGGCTCGGAGCCTTTTGCGAGATTTGTAGTCGAGGTAAGGAAGGGCTACCGACCTTTCGAGATCACTTCCGAGTTGTGCCAGGATGACGCGCTGACCGGAATTGGGCGCAGATCGACTGCATAGATCGCGAAATACGGCGAAAGGTTTATGAATCCTGTCCGACGGTCGGCAAGCCGGAAGTTTCGGCCGCTGTCAGTCACCGGCGCGAGTAGTCGCGAAAAATCCACATTGCATCATGCTAGCGGCATTTTTCACGACCAAAGGCTTCACCCGGCTGGTTAGTTTCCGGTTAGCTGGTCGTTCGGGCACAATTGATGACATCGGGGGAAAACGCCCCGCTGGTCCGCCGGAGACTCACGAAGTTGTGCAAGCCCGGCGCAAGCGCGCCGTGTTTGCGAACACCTGTAGAATCGTCAGACGGTGACGTCATGCACAAGATAAAGAAAGTCCTGATTACGGAATTTGGGGACGAAAGCAAACTCGCAATCGTTGAGCGCGAAATCGCGGAACCAGGACCCGGGGAAGTTCAGATTGCAGTCGAATACTCGGTAGTCGCAGGTTCCGACGTCAATATGCGCCGTGGTACATACCCTTTTCAGAAAAAGGCACCGCTCACACCCGGTTATAGCGTGGTTGGGAAGGTGCGCCTCAACGGCAAGGGCTGCTCCAAATTTCATGTAGGCGATCGGATCGCCTGCCTTTCTAAATATGAAGGGCAGGCAGAGCTGGTCAACCTTCCCGAGCGTTTCCTGATACGGGTTCCCGAAGGAGCAGATCCAAAATTTGCTGTCGCTCTGGTCCTGGACTGGGTGACGGCTTACCAGATGCTGCATCATGCCGCTCACGTCAAGTCCGGCCAGAGGATCTTTGTTCATGGTCTCAGTGGCGCCGTCGGCCAAGCCCTCGTAGCCCTCGGCAAAATTCAGGGAGCCGAGGTGTTCGGGACAGCGTCATCCCGGAAATACGACAAGTTGCGACAGCTGGGCGCTGTTCCATTCGACTATTCGAATAAGAACTGGATCAGCGCGATGAAGGGACTTGGCGGCGTCGATGCCGCCTTCGATCCCCTCGGCTTCGAAAGCTTTGATGAGTCCTATTCCATTCTGAGGAAAGGAGGCGTCTTGGTCGCGTATGGCATGAATCTTCCTGGCTTTACGAAGGCTCGTCGACGTCCCGTGCTTCCGGTGATCCTCAAGTTGTTCGCGAGGAACCTGCTCTTCTGGTCTGGAAAACGAACGACCTTCTTCGGTCTGAGGCGCACATCGAAGGACTTCGCGCCGGACCTCGAGTTGCTCTTTGACTGGCTTAAATCCGGAAAGATATCCGTTCCCGTGAAGGCTACGTTCCAGCTTCAAGACGTCCAGAACGCGCACCGGGAATATGCCAGCAGCAAAGGAATGGGGTCCATCATCATGGAGGTAAACCCTTGACTGAATCCCTAAAGAGGTCGTGCGAATAGTGTTTGCAGCGGCGGCTCCCATGTCGTCAGCAAACCGGAAGCTAACAGCCACTGACGGGCATTAGTCGCGAAAAATCCACATTGCATCATGTGAGCGGCGTTTTTGGGGACTGATTGGGTTCGCGCTCCACGGCAAGACTTCTTCGAAGCCGACTTGTGGACCAGGACATCTCACATGTCCGACATGCGCGTTTTCCGTCAAGTTGACTGCCGGGCCAACCGCCGGGTGCAGCCGTGATCCCGAGTGGTGCCGGAAATCGGGTGAGCCAATTTCATTCCGACCGCAGTGCGATCACCGGATCGATCCTCGATGCCCGCAGCGCGGGCGCATACCCCGCCACGAGCACCGCAATCGCCATGGTCACGATCGCCGCCGCGATCGACGACGGGTCATCGGCCTTGATTCCGTACAGAAACGATTTGACGAGCCGCGATGTCGCCCACGCCGCCGGCAATCCGATCGCGAGTCCGATCGCCCCCATGACCGCGACCTGGCGCATTACCATCCACACCACGCGACCGCGCGGCGCGCCCAGCGCAATCCGAATCCCAATTTCTCCCGTGCGACGCGCCACCGTGTACGACATTGTTCCGTACAACCCCACGCAGGCGATCGCCAGCGCCAGAATCGCGAAACCCGAGCACAACCGGGCGAACAGAATCTCCTGAGTCATGGTCTGCTCGACCATCGTCGCCTGTGTCTTGATGTGCGTCACCGGCACGCGCGCGTCCGCCTGCCGCACGATCTCGCGAACCGCGGTCACCATAGCACGAGGGTCGCCTGCCGTGCGCAGCGAATACGTCATCTCACCGATCCGCCCGAACGGCATCTGGTTGAACGGCACAAACGCGATCGCCGGCAGCTCTTCTTTCAAATCGCCGTAACGAAAATCCTTGGTGACGCCGACGATCTCAAATTCGAGAGCCGGCTTCCCCGGCTGCGGGTTCATCACGATGCGCTGCCCCAACGGCATGCGCCCATCGAAATTCACTTTCACATACTTCTCATTCACCACCGCGACCGCAGCCGATCGCGCGAAATCGCGATCGTCAATCTCGCGGCCTGCGATTAGCGGAATCTTCATCGTTGCCAGATAATCCGGTCCGACGGTCAGCACGCGCGTGTCCTGGTCGGGCACCGGCTGCTTCCCCACCGGCACCACTGGCGTGAACCACGATCCTTCGCCCACCAGCGGCGTCTGCGCCACACTCGCGCTCCGCACGCCCGGAATCGACCCGAAGCGCGTCTGCAAGTCCCGATAGAACGAATAAATCTCCGGCGCCTTGTGGCCCGCTTGCACCGCGTCAAGCTTGAACAAAAGCACGTTCTCGCGATTGAATCCCAACTGCACCGATTCAAGGTTCGAAAGCGTCCGTACGAACAACCCCGCGCCGAGCACCAGCAGCAATGACAACGCAATCTGCGCGACCAACAGCACGTGACTCAGCGTGATTCTTCGCGACCGATCGTTCGCGCGCACTTCTTTCAAAGCCGGGATGACGTCGACGCGAGTTGCCTGGAGCGCCGGCGCGAGCCCAAACAGCAGTCCGGTCAACAACGAAAGGGCGATCGCGACCGCCAGCACGTGCCAGTTCAGATCCGGTTTTAGCGTCAACGGGCGGGTGCCGCTCGAAAGCAGCAGCGTGAGCGATCGTACGCCCCACATCGCGATCAGTATCCCGGCCGCACCGCCGATCGATGCGAGCAGCGCGCTTTCCGTGAGCAACTGCCGGATCACGCGCCATCGCCCCGCACCGACGCTCAGCCGAACCGCCATCTCGCGCCGCCGAGCCGTCGCGCGCGCCAGCAACAGATTTGCGATATTGGCGCACGCGATCACCAGAATCAACCCCACCATCGCCAGCAGCACCAACATCGGCTTCGAATATTTCCGCCGCAGCGTATCGAGTCCCTTCGCGCCGCTCGTCAGGAGTAGCTCCGGCAGGTGCGCACGCTCTTCAGCGTTCGCTGCCGTCGATTCCACCCAGCGATGAAACACTGGTGCGATCTGCGCCTGGGCCTGAGCCATCGTCATCCCAGGCCGCAGCCGCCCCGAAATTAGCAGCCAGTAATAATGCTCGTCATGGAAACTAGGCGCGCCCTCGCCGATGTGCAGCGGGATGTAGAGGTCGGGCGATTCCGCGGGCTCGAGCCCCGAAAATCCCGGCGGCGCCACGCCCGCCACCGTATACGGGCGATTGTCAATTAGAACGGACTCTCCGACAGCTCTCGCCGCGTCGCCAAACCGCCGCTGCGCCAGATTGAACCCGAGCACGACAACGGGTGCCGCGCCAGCGCGATCGTCACGATCAACCAAAAATCGTCCAGCAGCCGGCACAACCTCCAGGCCTTGGAAATAATCGCCCGTTACCAGTTCGCCCGTGGTTGCCTCGGCTTGTCCTCGCGCATAGAAGTTCGCGCTGCGTATCGAGAAGTACCCGAACACGTTCGAAAAGACACCGGTTTTGCGTAGAATCTCGAACGATGGATACGGAAACGCGCCCGACCTCGTGCCGTCGTGGTCCTTCCACATGCTGCCACTCCCGCTATGCAGCACCGACCCGCGCATCCGCTCGATCGAGGCGTGCCAGTTTAGCGTCACCAGCCGTTCTGGATTTCCCACCGGCAGCCACCGCAGCATCAGAGCATCCATAAAGCTGAAAATTGCCGTGTTCGCGCCAATCCCCAGCGCGAGCGACAGCGCCGCCATCGCCGTAAACGTCGGATTCTTCAGCATCGTCCGCACCGCATAGCGCAAATCCCGCATCAATTGTTCAACCCAAGTCCATCCCCACATCTGGCGAGTATCCTCCTTGATCAACCCGAGGTTCCCCAAATCCCGCCGAGCCGCATCGTAACCGCGTTCCTCGGCTTCTTCTTCCAAATGAAACGCGAGTTCCTCCTCAAGCTCCTCCTCACGCCGCCGACGCGCAAACAGCCACCGTAATTTTCGAAGATTCTCATTCATGGGCGTTCATTCGCAGTTAAGATCAATCCCATTGCGCGCGCGAACGCATCCCATTTCGATCGCTCGCTCAAAAGCTGCTTTCGCCCCTCGCGCGTCAGCTTGTAGTACCGGGCCCGCTTGCCCTTATCTGATAGGTCCCAGGTGGCCTCGACCCATCCCTTCGCCTCCAGCCGATGCAGCGCCGGATATAGTGACCCGGTTTCCACCTGGAGGAGTTCCTCCGACGTCCTCTGGATATGCTTGGCGATCGCATGCCCATGCGCCGCGCCGCTGAGCAACGTCCGCAAAATCAACAGATCGAGCGTTCCTTGCAGCAAGTCGAGTTTCCGGTCCATTGTGTAGTTATTCTACGGCATAGTTAGTAGACTGTCTACAGAATATTTGGTTAGCTAACTGGATGAATGACGTTCGACGCGTCAATAAAGGCTCGTGGCGGAACTGGATCGGTCGCTCTTTCCGGCGAAGGGTACTGGCAGATATTCAGCGCTTATCGCGCAGATCTTAGCAAAGCAGCTTCTGGACAGAGATGACGTTGCGCCCGAATCAACCCGGAGGAATCCCACATGGACGTCTACTCGGCATGTCGGAGGATTTCTCGCCGAACCCTCGTCACCGGCCGACGTACGGTGACCCATAGAGTCCGTCCGCAGAGTTATAGAATTTAGGCAGGCAGCGAACTGCCACATCAGTTCGATTCCAGGAGAAGCATCATGCCCGTTTGCCCTGATTGCGGGGTCGTCACCCTTGAAGCGACCCGCTTCTGCCCGTCCTGCGGTAGGGACAGCCACCCGATGACGCAGTATCAAACCAGTAAACCGTATCCGTATCAGGCCCAGTATTCTGCGCCCCCCGCGCATGGGACCTCGAAGGGCTTCGACCAGATCTTTGGACTCGAGCCTCGTATCGCGTTCCTCGCGTTCATCGTGGATCTGATGCTGTTCGGCACCGCAGCAGCTAGCATGGGAATCGACCTGCCACTTCTGATTCCGCTCGCGATCGCAGCCGGAATCGCACTCGGACGTATCACTTACAAGGCCCAGATGAAGTGGTACGGCGACGACCACGATTCCGCCATGATTAAAGCCGGCATCGTCGGTCTGCTCACGGCAATCCCGGTCGGTATACCGGCCATCGTCTGGGTTCCCTCAGGTCTACTCGGCTGGCTTCATAACGCGCGCAAAAAGCTGAGCTTGCCCCATCACGGTTGATGAACGGCATTGAGGCCAATGTTGCCGAATTGATTCTCCGCATCGACTGTGTAATGGATAAAACCTACGACCGCCCCGTTTTCTTCTGCTACGAAGAACCGTTCCTTTTCACCCGGCTCACTGAGCGAGCGCAGATACTTTTCATTCGACGTCTTCCAGTCCGGATAGACAAGCAGAAACAAGTCGGTTCCGAGCAAACGTCTCTGCTGCCAGCCGGTCGGCATAGTGGACATTATCACTCAGTGAAACGGCTGCAGACAGATCACGTCGATCCGATCCAATTCCAGGTGTGCAAGAATCCCACGAGACGTTCTCCACGCGCCAATGCGGCGCCGTACGCCAGAGCCGCATTGATATGGTCCGAGCCGCAACCGCGGTTTCACAGCTTCTTAAGAGCTTGAATAGCCATCTCGTGGGCGTCACGGAGTCGCGCGTGGTTTTTCGACAGCCGTTTTACAGGAGTCATCCGCGCCTCGTGCCGATGAACGCGCAATCTGGGATACTTTGCGATCCCGCAAGCCTGGTTCTCTACGGGCGATACCAAGCCAGTTCGAGACCTCATGCGCGATCTAGAAAGGGTGAATCGCGGCGAACCTTGAGCGAACCGCTTTCTCCATTCGAATCGAAACTTTGTATAATCCACACATGCAAGGAATACCCTGGAGCACAATCGCGCTCGGCTCGCTGTTGCTCATCTCGGCCTGCTTAAAAGGAGGACAGGAAGTGCAATCTCCGCAACCTGAAAAGTCGAAGCCGCCCGTCAAAATGGAGCAGCGCGGGCGCATCCTTGGAATCGGCGGTGTCTTCTTCAAATCCGCTAATCGTGATCAGATGCGCGAATGGTATTCGAAGCATCTTGGACTCACTGACAAAGGCCACGGCGTGATGCTTCCGTGGCGCGAACACGACGACCCGGAAAAGGAACACGTTACAGTTTGGACTGTTTTTCCCACCTCCACTGACTATATCCCAGCCACGCAATCGTTCATGGTCAACTACATCGTGGACGATCTGGATGCTTTGCTCGACCGCTTAAAACAAGAGGGAGTAAAGATTGACGCCAAACGAATGGATGAATCCTACGGTCGCTTTGCCTGGATCTATGACCTGGATGGGAATAAGATTGAGCTCTGGCAGCCGCCGTCCGCAAAGCCCTAAGGGCCTTCCACTGCATTCGCCAGCAGTCGTTTTCCCTCTTCCACTGTCAGCCAGTTTCCAAGGCGAACGCCAACCCGGCGCACGCCTTTCATCAGCATGCGGTTCCGCTAGCCTCCACTGGAAAGACACAGGCTTGGCGGACTTGATACCTTGACCTTCGACGTATTCCGTTGTATGCTTATGTGTCGAAGGTTGAGGTAACGCAGTTCATGCCGTCTCCCCGCTTTCCTATCCCGCAAGGCACGCTCGACATGCTGATTCTCCAGATCCTCTCGCTCGAACCCGCCCATGGGTACGGGATCGCGCAGCGGCTGGAGCAGATCTCGCGCTCGGTGGTCCAGGTCAACCAGGGCTCGCTCTATCCCGCCCTCCACCGCCTGCAGCAGAAAGGCTGGCTGCGCGCCGAGTGGAAACAGTCGGAGACCGGCCGGGAGGCCAAGTTCTACTCCCTTACGCCCGCCGGGCGCCGCCAGCTTGCCGTCGAGAAGGATAGCTGGGCGCGCCTCTCCGGTGCCGTCAACCTGATCTTCGAGGAGGGCGGCCGATGATCCGGCTCTTCAACTGGTTCCGCCGCGAGCTCACTTGGAGCGCGGCCTCAACCGCGAGCTCCAATATCACTTCGATCGCCGCGTCGCTGACCTCACATCAGCCGGCATCCCCGAGCCCGAGGCCCGCCGCCGCGTCGCCGTCGAGCTCGGCCTCGCCCATGTGCGCGAGGAAGTCCGAGACGTCTGGCTCACCCGCTGGTTCCGCGATTTCCTCTACGATCTCCGCTTCTCCGCCCGATCGTTCCTCCGCAGCCCCGGCTTCACGGCCGCTACGCTCCTTTCGCTCGCCCTCGGCATCGGCGCCACCACCGCCATCTACTCCCTGGTCGATCAGGTGATCCTGCACGCGCTGCCCGTCCGCGACCCCGCCCGCCTGGTGCTGGTCGATTGGAACGGCGACGACCTCATCACCGGCGCCATCGGCTCCTCTAACCTGATGCCTTACCCCATCTGCCGCGAACTCCAGCAGCAGACCCGGGTTTTCGACGGCGTTCTCTGCCGCGCCGAAATCCAGGTCAACCTCACAGCCGGCGGCGATCCGAAGCCCGTTGCGGCCGAGATCGTCTCCGGCAGCTACTTCACCGTGCTCGGCGTTGTCCCCGCGCTCGGCCGCGTCATCGAACCCGCAGACGATGCCGCGCCCGGCGCCGGTCCGGTCGTAGTGCTCTCGTATGACTTCTGGCAGGCGCAGTTCGGCGGCGCTGCCGATATCGTCGGCCGCAAGGTCCTGATCGGCAATCACCCCATGACCGTGGTCGGAGTGGCCGCTGCCGGCTTCCGCGGCGTCGACGTCGGCGCCGTGCCGGCCTTCTGGATTCCCACGTCCATGTACGCGGACGCGAACCTCGGCACCGATGAGGATCTCCTCCGCGAGCCCACCCGCTGGCTGCAGATCCTCGCCCGCCTCCGTCCGGACGTTACACCCGCGCAGGCGCAGGCCGGCTTGCAGCCGTGGTTCAAGGCGTGGCTCCAGGACAGCACGCTTCGCGCCGGCTTCCCGATGATTTCGGCCGACCGCCGCCGCGACTACCTGGCATCCACTCTCGAAGTCACCTCCGCGCCCCAGGGCCATTCGCCGCTGCGCCGCAGCCTATCTCAGCCGCTGTGGCTCCTGTTCGCCGCCACGGGCGTTCTGCTCGGCCTCGCCTGCTTGAATGTTGCCGGCCTCTTTCTCGCCCGCGGCTCTGCACGCGGCCGCGAGATTGGCACGCGCCTCGCTCTCGGCGCTTCCCGAGGCCGTATCGGCCGTCAACTCCTCGCTGATAGCCTCCTCCTCGCCGTCGCAGGCGGTGTGCTTGGCATCGCGCTCGCGCCGCCGGCCATGCGCGCCCTCATCGCCTTCCTGCCCCGCGACCTGGCCGCCAACGCGCTCCGTCCGAGCCTCAGCCTCGACCTTCTTGGGTTTGCGCTCGTGACCAGCTTCGCCGCCGGCCTGCTCAGCGGCCTCGCGCCCGCCCTGCACGCCGGCCATGACAACATCGTCAACTCGCTCCGCGAGCGCGGCGGCACCGGCTTCGGCGGCGTCCGCCTCCGCAAGACGATCGTCACCCTCCAGGTGGCCTTCTCCCTCATCCTCCTCATCGGCGCAGCCCTCTTCCTGCGCACGCTCACGGGCCTGCTGGCCAAAGGGCCCGGCTTCGATACGTCCAGCCTCCTCTCCTTCGCCATCGCTCCGCTGCAGAATGGCTATTCCCGCGCCGACGCCTCGCGCCTGGTCCGCCGCCTCGACGAGCAGGTCCGCGCCTTGCCGGGCGCCCGTTCCTCCGCCACCGCCCGATTTGCCGTCCTCACAGGCGGCCACGTGAGCAACAAAGTGACCATCCAGAGCGATCGCCGCTTCGTGACCGATGGTCCGTCCATCAACTTTAACGCCGTCAGCCCCGGTTTCTTCTCGACCCTCGGCGTTCGCGTCCTCGCCGGCCGCGATTTCGACCAGAGCGACATTCGTCCCCCCGGCGAGATCGGTCCCCGCTCCGCCATTGTGAATGAAGCGTTCGTCAAACGCTATCTGGCCGGCCGCGATCCCCTCGGCGTCCTCATCGCCCGAGGCGGCGGCGCCTCGAACGTCAAGCCCAATAGCCGCATCGTCGGCGTCGTCGCCGACATGAGCTATCGCGGTCTCCGTGATAACTCCGAGCAGGTCTTCTTTCCGCTCTTCGAACACGACGACACCGGCGCTACCTTCTATATAAAAGTTCGCGGCGCTCCCGAGCAGGCCATTCCCTCCATCCGCCGCCTGGTCCGCCAGGACGACCCGCGGCTGCCGATCCTCTGGTTCCGCACTCTGAACGACCAGGTCAACCGCTCGCTTACCACCGAGCGCCTCCTGGCGGCGCTCTCCGGCAGCTTCGGCGCGCTGGCGCTGCTGCTCTCGTTGATCGGTCTCTACGGAGTAATGTCCTTCGTGGTCACCCGCCGCACCCGCGAAATCGGCGTCCGCCTCGCGCTTGGTGCCACGGGCGCTTCCGCCATCCGCCTCATCCTGCGCGACGCCGTCACCATGATCGCCGTGGGCATAGCCATCGCGCTCCCTTGCGTTGCCGCCCTCGGCAAACTCATCCAATCCCAGTTATTCGGCGTCACTGCTACCGATCCCGCGACCATTGCCGTCGCCGCACTGGTCCTCGCCACCGGCGCGCTCGCGGCAGCATTCATCCCCGCATGGCGGGCCTCCAACGTGAGCCCCACGGACGCCCTCCGGCTCGATTGACGGCTACCGCGTGCGGATGCAGCGGCACGAAGGACTATGTCCTATTCCTGCCGCAGAGCCGCCACCGGATCAATTCGGGACGCTCGCCTTGCCGGCGCATAGCCAGCGAGAATCGCGGCGCTTAGGAGGACGACACCGGCCAGCGCCAGGGTTCCCGGATCGTTGGGCTGGGTCTCGAACAGAAACGATTTGACAAGCCGGGACCCGCTCAACGCGACAGGCACGCTGATCGCGAGTCCCACTGCCGCCAGTAGTAGAACGCGGCGCAGAACCATCCATACCACGGCGCCGCGTTGCGCGCCCAGAGCCATACGGATTCCAATCTCGCCGACCTGCCGCGCGACGCTGTAGGACATCGTCCCGTAGAGTCCCACGCACGCGATCAGGAGAGCGAGAATCGCGAAACCCGTGCATAGTTTCGCAAACGTGACTTCCTGGCTGATCGTCCGATCGATTTCCGCAGCCTGTGTGACCACGTTTGTGATGGGTATGCGTGAATCTGCCTTCCGCACGATCTCATAGACGCTCTTGACATACCTCAGCGGATCACCCACAGTGCGCAGCGCGTAGGTCATTCCGTCCGGAGAAGTCTGGCTGACCGCTACGAACACGGTCATTGCACTCTCCTCTTCATTTTTCAGACCGCCGTACCGCACGTTAGCCGACACGCCGACGATTTCGAGATCGCGGTTCTCGTCCACGAACGTGATGCGCCGGCCCACCGGATTCTCGTTCCCGAAGTAAGTCCGCGCCAGCCGCTCGCTGATGACTGCAACCGGCGTGGAGCCCGCTTGGTCGCGGTCGTCAATCTCACGCCCGGCCAGGATCGGAATCTGCATCGTCGTGAGGAAACGCGGTCCCACGACCAGGACGCCTGCGCCTGGGATGGTAACAGCGCCGATCTTGATTGTCCCCCTGTATGTCCGGCCGGCATGGCCGGCGTTGATGATCGAGGATTGCGAAAGCGTCGCGCTGCGCACTCCGGGGATCGATTCGAAGCGGTTGCGCAAGTCCGTGTAAAAGGTGGTGATCTCCGGGTCGCGATGCCCGGCCTGGCGCGCATTCAACGAGAACAGAAGGATGTTCTCGCGGGCGTATCCCAGTTGGACCGAGTGCAGCTTGTTGAGTGTTCGGACAAACAGACCCGCGGCGACCAGGAGGAGAAAAGAGAGAGCGATTTGGGCGACCACCAGAACGTGCTGCGCGCGGCGGCGCGGTCCGCCCCCGCGGCCATTTTTTAGCGCGGGCATGACGTCCGGATGTGTCGACTGAATCGCTGGAGCGAGGCCAAATAAGAGGCCGCAAATCACTGAGAGCGCCGCCGTCACGCCCAGCACGTTCCAGTTCAATTCCGCGTGCAGCGTAAAGTTCTCCTGACCTCTGGAGAGCAGAAACGTCAGTGATCGCACGCCCCAGATCGCAAACAAGATGCCAAATGCTCCGCCGAGCGACGCCAGCATCACGCTCTCGGTAAGCAACTGCCGCACCACGCGGAACCGTCCCGCTCCCAGGCTGAGCCGGACAGCCATTTCGCTGCGTCGCGCGGCGGCCCTTGCCAGCAGCAGATTGGCGATGTTCGCGCACGTGATCGCCAGGATCAATGCCACCATCGTCAGAAGCACGTACAGAGGCTTGGAATACCTGCGGCGCAAGCTACCCAGACCCGCGGCGCCGGGATTCAGAACCAGCGCGGGCAGGTTGGCGCGCTCACCGTCGGTCGTCGCGGTGGCGGCAACCCATTGATGGAAACGAGGCGCCAGCCCTGCCTGCGCCTGGGCCATGCTGACGCCGGGACGCAGGCGGCCCATCATTTCGATCCAGTAGAAATTTTCGTCGCGATACATACGAGCCGCTCCAGCGCCGCCCACCAGCAGATTCGTGTGCAACGGAAGGTAGAGGTCCGGCGCCACCGCAGGGTCGACTCCGAAGAACTCCGGCGGCGCGACGCCGATCACCGTGAAGGGCACGTTATCGACGAGAATCGATTGTCCAATCGCATTCGGCGGTCCCCCAAAGCGCTGCTGGCTGGTCGCAAAGCTGATGACCGCGACCGGCGCTGCGCCTGGACGGTCGTCTTCGGAGTCGATCAGACGTCCCGCGGCCGGCGACACTTCGAGGCCGCGAAAATACTCGCCGCTGACGTACTCCGTGCTGGCCGTCGTGGCCTGCCCGTGGATAGACAGGTTACGGTGTAGTCCGTTGAAGTATCCGAAGAGCGTGGAAAAGACGGGATTCTCCGCGCGAAGCGCCTCGAACGCGCCGTACGGGAACATCCCGCTGACCATGGCGCCTTTGTCGCCCGGCCAGGCAAGGCCTTGTACCCCGTGCATGACGTGGACCCATTGCTTGCTGGCGTTGTAGGGAGGCCGGCTATGCCAATTCAAGACCACCAGCGACTCGGGATCGGCCACCGGCAGCGAGCGCAACAGAATCGACTCCATGAAGCTGAAGATCGCAGTATTGGCTCCGATGCCGAGCGCCAGCAACAAGACCGCCAGGGCGCTGAATGCCTTGTTGGCGGCCATGGTCCGACAGCCATAGCGGACATCCTGGCCAAGTTCCGACAAAAACCGTGTCATCCAAATCTCGCGTGAGTCTTCGTGCTTCAGTCCGGCGTTGCCGAATCGCCGGCGCGCTTCAGCCCGGGCGCGCTCCGCCGTCATACCGTCTGCCTGCAGTTCCGCGGCTTTCTCCGCAAGGTGGAGTTCCATTTCCTCGCGCAGCGCCTCGCTGCGCCTGGCGCTCTCCATCCAATACCTCAGCCGTCGTATCAACATGTCCGTCACTCCGCTCCCATCACACGGGCGATCGCCAGCGTGAGTTTCGCGTATTTCCGGGTTTCAACCGCCAGCTGTTTGCGGCCAGCCGCCGTGATCTTGTAGATCCTCGCCCGCCGATTATTCGATGTCACGCCCCAGACACCGTCGATCCAGCCGTTTAGCTCCAGCCGCTGGAGAGCGGGGTACAGCGAGCCCTCCTCGACGAGGAGCTCATTGTCGGACGATTGTTGAACGAACTGGACTATGCCGTATCCATGGAGGTTGCGCAGCGACAGCGTCCGCAGAATCAACATGTCCAGTGAACCGGGCAACGAATCGTTCTTTTGCGCCTTGCGTCCCATACCAAGAATTCTTAGCTTACAGCTGCGAGAATACGCGAGTCAAGATCGTTTCGGTCCCGACGAAGCCGACTTCTCACCCCGCTCGAATATTCATGCCGATCGGCGCCTCAACCTCATTCATGATCTCGCTACGGCAGCAGCAGCTTGCTGGTCCAATTCGATTGCCCAGATCCCCTCGAAGTCGACGAAATAGGCCTGCACATGAATACCCGGGATAGCCGTCTGGACAAAGTTTGCAGCAGCTCGCAGTTCCTGCTCATGGTGTTGCGCTTCCACCCGAGGATTGTTGCCGAATCCCTCAATCAGCCCACCGTATGCTCCACAATCCGAGTGCAGCATCAATATCACAAGATCGGTCCCATGAAGGCGAATGGATTTTCGAATCTGTTCCAAGACGAACTGCCGATCAGTTTCAAGCTCAGGTGATGCTAAAGACTTCGCACCTCCAGCAATCTTGATGGGATCTGAATTCACGATTCCAAGCCTCTTCAGGAACTTGGCGAAACCGAGCTGAAAGCGATTGTCAAAGCACCAAACGACGGCTGCGTCGCAATGATATTTCTCGCGAGGAGCATCGAAATGAAAGACCTTGTTCATCAAAGATATTCTCCTCGTTACATTCTCTGTCGCCAGCAGTTTGGAGGTCTCCTGGCGAGCGAGGCGTCTAAAAGGGCTTCTGGAATAGATCCCCTGTGGTCGCTTGGCGTGGAATGTTTTGCCGGAGCCCGGCAGGCCACAAACGATGATGAGTCTCGGACCAGTTTGGAGTTCGCCCCTGGAATCTCCCTCGCTCCGATTGATCTCCGGAATTCTGAGGCTCTTGAAGTAGTGGACCACCGGAATGGGAACAAATCCGACCTTCTCGTAAGCCCGTCGCGCTGGCGCATGTCACCCCCAGTGCTGACCTCACCAGCATCATCCACATTCCGCGATACATGTGTCGAGTGGCGGCGAGCGCGCGCAGGTCGAAAGTTCCTCTGTACACGCATTTCCTGAGAACGCCTTTCTCGATACGGATCGCCAAACGCAGGCCATCGACAAAGAGAATTGGATAGACACGCTCCAAAGGCCGGCTTTGCCATTCCGTGATCTGCTGCTGCAATTCCTCAGTGACGCGCGAGACGAACTGTGGCGAGCGAGATCTCCACGCCATAGATATCCTTGACGTGTTGTTCGATCTCGCGCGTGGTCATACCGCGTGCGTAGAGCGAGACCACCGCTTCGGCAAAGTTGCCCACCGAGGTTTTGCGCTAAAGCGAGCGGCGCTTAGCGACCACCTTGGGTTCGAAGCTGCTGTTGCGATCACGCGGCGTTTCGATCTCCACTTCGCCGAAATCGCCGCGCACCGTCTTGCCGGTGGCGCCATTGCGGGAGTTCCCGCCGCCGCGGCCTTCCGGATCATGCTTGCGATAGCCCAGGTGCTGTTCCATCTCCAACTCGAGAAATGCCTCGAGCGGCAAATCGCTCAGACTCTGCGCGAAGTGGAGGTCGCGTCGCGCACCGCTTTCGAGTCTTCTGTCTCCGCCTTAGTCCACGCGATTTCACGAAGCCATTAGATCGTCGGTAGCGATCGAAAACGTATTTCGTGAGCAATTTTGTTTTCAGTGTGGCAGGCGACACGGGAGCCGTTCGTAAATACTGGGCCGTCACACACGATCTATGTGCATTAAGCAATCCAGTTTCCGGGTTGCCCGTCATCCAGGATCGACAGCCAAACGAAGCCGCTTCCCAATCTGCGACGTCACACCGATCATCAGCGTACTGTGCCCAAACAGTTGTCCGTCCGACCCTGGCCCGAGCCTGAGCTCACCACAAAACTACTCGTAGCGAATGGCCGCGAGCGGGCTCATGTTGGCCGCTCTCATAGCCGGAAGGAGGGAGGCCGATCCAGCCACAAAAAGCAGCATCGCAAGTACGGTGATCAATACGGCCGGGTCGTGAATCGAAACACCGTACACCAGACTTGAAATCGTTTTCGACACCCAGACAGATCCCACGGCGCCGGCGAGGCAGCCCAACACAGTAATCCACGCATTCTCAGCGCAGACCATGGTCAAGATGTCGCCCCTCCGCGCACCGAGGGTCAAGCGAATTCCAATTTCACTCGTTCGCCGTTGAGTCATGTAGGCCACCGCCCCATACAATCCAATCGCAGTAATCAGCAGCGAGAGCCCACCAAAGAATAGGCCAAGGGTTGTCAGCACTCGCTCGGTTGCCAGCGATCCCGCGATGGTCTCCTCCATGCTCATCGCGGCCGGCGCCGGGATATCTGGGATCACGTGTTTTGAGATCGTTCGAGCCGCCGTTATGAGCGCTGTTGTCGGGTGTCGCACCCGCAGCAAAATGCTGAGCGATGCTCCCGGTATCACGCCTTGCGTCGCGGCAGAGTAGAGCATGGGCGGATCAGCCTTCCGGAGGTCCGTGTACTTTGAGTCCGCTACGAGACCGACCACTTCCGCCGGTATCTTTCCATTTAATGTCAGCCGGCCGCCGATGATTCTGCCGTCGGGGAACAGGAGGCGAGCAGCCGAGGAGTTCAAAATTACCTTCCGGGTTGATCCGTCGAGGTCGTTCCAGCGAAATTCGCGCCCTGCCAGGAGAGATGTACGTAACGTCTTGAAATACTCCGGACCGACCGCGTTTTCTTGTAAGTGGTATTTTCTTCCGCGTTCTGGCTGGGCGTCGTCGTTGAGATATCCCGAGCTGAACGGAACGGCAACCGAGAGACTAACGCCCTGGACGCCCGGCAGCGCCTTGATCTCCTCAATTGCCTGTTTGTAGCCCAGCAGGATGCGCGGTCCCAGAATCGGCTGTCTACCTTCCGGAGTCAATACGACTAGTCCGTTTGGCTCAAATCCCAGGGGCGTGCCCCTAATTTTCACAAGGCTGTAGCCGAGCAGGGTGGCTCCGGTAACCAACACCAAGGAGAGCGCCACCTCGATTGCTAGTGCCCACTTCGGCCAGGCATGCCGTCGCTCACCTCCGCGGATGAAATGACTGCCTTCTCGTACCGTGATGGGTAGCTTCCGCTTTGTGCTTTGAAGCGCGGGCAAGGTGCCGGCGAGAACCGTTGCTGCTACTGCGACGCATGCGGTGAATGCAAAGATGTACAGATCGGGCCGCACCTGCAAGGGCGCGAAGTCAGGAACGTGTTGGGGCGCCAAGGTGATGGCCACAATGTGTGCTAATCCAGGAGCCGCCATCAGGCCCAGAACCGCCCCAGTGCACGCCAGTAGAAAGCTCTCCGTCAAAAGCTGGCGAAGGACTCTGGTACGGCTCGCGCCTAACGCGAACCGCGTCGAGATTTCGTGCTCTCGAGCTGCGTCTCGTGCCGCAAACAGAGTAGCGAGATTGAGACAAGCGATCAGAAGCACCATTGCAACGAGTCCCATAAGAAGTGCCAACGGCTTTCGAAATCGAACACGAAAGAGTGAAAAGCCCGTTGCCCCCGGCTCGGCAATAATGCGACAGTCCGTCAGTTTGGGGCCGCTGGGCAGGAAGACCGTCGGCGGCACCGCCGCGAGAAGATTGTGGGAGTTGGCTGCCAGGAAGACGTTGGCCTGCTCGAGCGAGACTCCGGGTTGTAGCGAACCACCCACCGATATCCAAAAGGCACGGTATCCCATAGCGGTGAGATTGAATGGAGCATCGATCAGCGGTTCCGATTGCAAAGGAACAAAGATCTGCGAAGTGTGATCCCGGCTCATGCCTCTGAATCCCTTCGGCAGTACTCCGATCACCGTGAATAAGCTTTGGTTCAACTGAAGGGTTCGGCCTAAAGCCTGTCGGGCGCCTCCCATCCGGGTCCGCCAAAAGCCGTCGGCGACGACGGCTACCAATCCGTTCCGCTGTCCGGGAACATCATCCTCATGACGTATCAATCGTCCCACTTGGGCACGCACGCCGAGCGCTTGAAAGTACTCACCACTGACGAATTGTCCGCTCACGGCCTCGATGCCGTCGGCTGTGTGAAGAGTGAACACCCGATCGCTCCACGCGAACAAATTCATCACTGGACGCGAGCTCTGTTCAAGCACGTCAAACAGCGGAGAACTGAACTGGTAACCCCGTTTGTCCTGCTGAATGCGAAGGATGGTCAACCGGTTCGGGTCGGGCACCGGCAGCGACTTCAGCACCAAATCACGCATCAGCGTGAACACGGCCGTATTAGCGCCGATCGCCAGCGTTAGCGTTGAGACCGCCACTCCGGTGAAGATGGGCGATTTGCGAAGTATCCGAACGGCAAACGCGAGATCACGCGCGCATTCATCCAGCACACTCCAGCGGCCGACATCACGGCAGGCTTCCTTCCACTTCTCCAGACTGCCGAATTCGCGCTTCGCTTGGCCGGGTGATTGACCGGAGTTCATTTTCATCGCGAGATGGAAACTCAGTTCGTCGTGCACGTCCTCGTCGAGCCCCTTCCGCCGGAACAGCC
Organism: uncultured Acidobacteriaceae bacterium; assembly: GCA_963819405.1. Lineage (GTDB taxonomy): Bacteria > Acidobacteriota > Terriglobia > Bryobacterales > Bryobacteraceae > Bog-105. The sequence continues at coordinate 130,046 of CAWFWH010000025.1, forward strand.
CGACAGTGCGCAAGAATGCTTGACGCAAATCCTGCCAATTCATGCGTTATCCTCCCGCCAGCACAAATCCGACTGCAGCCGATAGGCGATTCCACCGCTGACTTTCGGCTTCGAGGTGTTTGCGGCCGGTCGCGGTGATCTTGTAGTACTTCGCCCGGCGATTGTTCTCGGATAAACCCCAACTCGAAGCAAGTGAGCCACGGAGTTCCAATCGGTGTAGCGCCGGATATAAGGCCCCCTCCTCGACCTGTAGGACCTCATGGGATCGCTGATGGATCCACTGCGCAATTCCGTACCCGTGCAACGACCCGGACAGAAGAGCTTTCAGAATGAGGAGATCGAGAGTTCCAGGGATTAACTCACCTTCTGGGTTTCCCATAAGTTACTCATGGGAATGATATCACTGAGTCGCTGTATCCTGAGAATTTACCATAAGACGCTTTTGGGTGCGTGGTTTGCTGTGTTAGTGCTTTCCGAGATCACGGACTGACCGCATTGCTGTGGCGAAACCGCGTGATCATTCATGTTCCAGGATTGTTTGAATGTAAGTCGAGGAGCGCGTAGCGTACAAAGAGCTGAACTCAACGGGGACGTTGATTCAGAGTACAACCATGGAGGCTCCTCACAGACATATGTATTACATCGGACTAGATGTTCACAAGAAGACGATCAGCTATTGCGTAAAAGATGCGAGCGGTCAGATCCATCGACAAGGAACGATCGGAGCAACACGCAACGAACTGGATTTATGGATGAAGAATCTTCCACAGCCCTGGACAGTGGCAATGGAAGCAAGCATTTTCACGGGCTGGATCTACGATCATCTGCTTCCGCATGCTGCACAGGTAAAGGTCGCGCATCCATTAATGCTGCGAGCGATCGCGGCGGCCAAGAAGAAGAACGATCGCATAGATGCCGGCAAGATCGCAGACTGCCTGCGCTGCGACTTCCTGCCGGAATGCCATATGGTCTCGACAGAGATTCGGGATCGGCGCCGCACTTTGCGGTATCGGCACCTGCTGGTACGCCAGATGGTGCAGATGAAGAATCGAGTTTCGGGTTTGCTTCTCGAGACCGGAGTGAGCCACAACAAACAGCGCCTACACAAGGTGAAGTACTTCCGTGAGTTGCTCGCAACCAACAAAGAAGTAGATGAGAGCATCCGGCCGTTACTGAAACTCAGCCGTGAGACGATCGTACGGTTGCAAAAGACGGAATACGCTCTGGTCAGTTCTCTGGAACGAGACCCGATGCTGGCTGAGAGGATCAAAAACCTAAGAACTGTGCCTGGCGTAGGACCGATTACCGCGCTGACTTGGGCCTTGGAGATCGGTGATGTATCCCGGTTCCGGTCGGTTAAGCAGGCGATCAGCTATTGCGGATTGTGCGGCGATGAAAAGAGCTCAGCAGACAAGATGCTGCGAACACCACTCTCCAAACAGCGTAATAAGCATATCCAGCGTGTTCTGGTGGAAGCCGCAAAGCTCGCGCCGAAACAGAGCCACGAGCTGGCCTTGGTGTACGAGAAGGCAAAGCAGAAAGGAAACCCGAATCGAGCAACCATCGCGGTGGCTCGAAAGATGGTGACGTACCTGCTCGCAGTAGATCGCGCACAGCGGCCATTTGTACCGGTAGAAAACTTCAGCAACGCGGTGGCGTAAAACCGCCCATTACGAGAGAAAACAGATCACACAGCGCGCAGGCTGCCAGGTCCTGCAGATGGCCGACTGAGCGATGGATATAAAAACTCCTGAGGCTCCCTCCGAATTGTTTCGGGACTGGCAGCGAACACAAACTCAATCTTCTGTGACGGCCCTCCAAGGCCCGAGACAGCAAATGGATGTCCGGTTCTGCGAACGCAGGAATCACGGCCGAGAGGCGCATATGCGAGCTGCGGGTTCTGGCATGAACGTTCTTGCGCGCTCCTCACAAGCGCGCGTCAGGAGAATTGCGTTTTCTCTTGACTTCGACTTACATGGAGGTCGGCTATTCGGACAGAACTCACCTTGCGGTGGATGGCTCCGCCCTTGTCGCCCAGTGTTTACTGAAATGCTCCGTTGTGGTCGGTAAGGAACCTGGCTGTACTGCGAATTCCAAAGGAAGCATCCGTTGGCCACCACGGCCAATGGATGGTTCAAGTCACAATTCCCGAACCCACCAAAATGAAAAAACGAACCCAAACAGTTCGTTCCGTAAAAACGCCCCAAAACTCCACGCGAGTCGCTCCCGCCCCCCCCATCACAAAAGCTCAAAATTCTAGATTCCCCTCCGAATCAACACCTTCCCTCGCTTCCGCACCCCCGCCCCGCACGCCGCTCCGCCACACTCATACGCGAGAGGCACAATATGCAAGATCTCTTCGACGAAGAAAATCCGCCGGTCGACCAAGAACCGCAGCTCCCCGAGGCCGAACCCAAACACACCGGCCCTACAGGACCGACTAGTCCGGAAGGCAAGGCCAAATCGAGCATGAACCGTCTCGACCACGGCTGCTGCTCCGAAAAAACCGTCCTCCCCGATGAAGATCCCGCCGAATTCGACCACTGCGTCAACTCCTGGTTCACGCAATATGAACCCGAAAGCGCCTCCGACATCGTTCTCGTGCAGGAAACCGCGCGCGCTTGCTGGTTCTATCAAGCGCGCCTCCAAGCGCCTCGAAGAATGCGAATACAGGCTCCCCGGCGACGCCCATCACTGGACCGACGAACACCACAAGCGTTACTCCAATTTCAGCCGCTACAAAACCACCAACGAGCGCTCCTTCACCCGCTTTTATAGGGAATTGCAGGCCAGCTGCGGTCGACACTTACGCGCGGAAGAGGCCTATCGCGACGCCCACCTCGCTCTCTCCAGGATCCACACCCAATGGTTGAGCAAGAAAGAAGAACGCGCCGCGGAAGCTCTGAAGGTCAAGCAATGGGTGGAGGTCGAAACCGTGCAGGGCCAGTGCAAGACCTCCTGCTTTCCGCCCAACGAGTACATCATCGAGAAAGCGGCGAAACAGCCCAGTCTTCCGGTATTCGTCTCGCGTGTTATTCGTTTTGTCGACGGAGTGCCGCCCGAGTACGCCTGGACCTATCCCAACCGGCTCCAGGAAGTCACCGAGACCAGCGCCATCCAGAAGATGTTCTACAGCAATTGGCTCGAAGTCATCGCCAGAGAGAAGGCCACCGGCACCGGTCACATCGGCCCCACCGACTAGAGCGCGTACCGCCCGGGATGATGTCCCCGTCTGCGCGCAATCTTAAATTGATTTGACACCGTAAATCGATTGCAATATATTTATTTCCACTGGGGTCACGAAAATTCTATCGGCATTAGGACCATTCCCTCCATAACACTCGCTTGATCCCATAAAGGAGCTTACATGTCCACGAAGCTTGCTGTAGGGGCGCTGTTTTCGTTAATCGGGTTTTGTGCTTTGCAGGCACAAACCACCAGGGGAACCATTCTCGGCACCGTCACCGATCAATCGGGTGCGGTTATGCCCGGAGTCACGGTCACTGTTCGCGAAACCTCGACGGGTTTAACCCGGACCGATACCACAAATAATTCGGGAGATTACTTGATGCCCGAACTGCCGGTCGGGCCGTACACGGTCGAGGCTGTCAAGCAGGGCTTCGTGAAAGTCGAGCGCTCCGGCCTCACGCTTCAGGTAGATCAGAAGATGAGGGTTGATATCAGCATGCAGGTGGGACAGGTTACGCAACAACTGGTAGTGGAATCCACCGCGCCTGTAATTGCCACCGATTCGGCGACAGTTGGCAATGTGGTCGACAACAAGAAAGTAACCGAGCTTCCTCTGAACGGCCGTAATTTTCTTCAGCTCAACTTGCTGGTTCCCGGCGCGAATCAGGGCGTCAAGGGCTCGCAAAACCAGGGACAAGGCGGATCCATTTCGGTGAACGGAGCTCGAGAAGCCGCCAACAATTTCCTGCTCGATGCCACCGATAACAACGATCTCGCCATCAACCAGTATTCCGTTGCTATTTCGCCCGAAGCGATTCAGGAGTTCAAAGTGCAAGCCAGCACCTATTCCGCTGAATTCGGACGAAGCGGCGGTGCTCAGATCAATGTCGCTACCAGATCGGGCACAAACGCGTTCCACGGCGTTCTGTATGAGTATTTTCGAAACGCGAAGTTAGACGCGAAGAACTTTTTCGATGTGCCGACCAGGCCCATTCCGCCTTACAAACGTAATCAATTTGGCGGTTCGCTCGGCGGCCCCATCCGGAAAAATAAAACGTTCTTCTTCGGGAATTATGAGGGCACTCGAATCCGCCAATCGATCACCAAGGTTTCGACGGTTCCTACGACCGCCATGAAGAGCGGAGATTTCCGCGCGTTGCTTGGACCGCAGATTGGAACCGACGCTTTAGGGCGACCCGTTTACAGCGGCGAAATCTTCGATCCCAGTACGCTTCATTTTGTGAACGGGCAACCGGTGCGTGACTCATTTCCAACAATGAATGTGATTCCGGCTAACCGAATCACGCCAACAGGAGCTAACATCGCCGCCTCGTTTCCCAATCCGAACACGCAGTTCGGTCCAGCTTCGGGCCAATACACCGCCAGTCCCGGCGCCATGGACGATTTCAACCAGTTCACAACCCGTCTCGACCATTCCTTTGGCGCCAGCGATAATTTTTTCGCCCGCTACACATGGAGCAAAGAAGCGCGCTTCAACACATTCGATCCATTCTGCTCGACGACGAACATTCCCGGATTTGGCTGCAACACAGGCAATGTCGGACAGAATGCCACAGTCAACTACACTCATCTTTTTGGAGCCACAAAGGTCAACGAGCTGCGGATCGGTTTCAACCGCCTGAGCAACTTTATTTATCAGCAGGACCAAGGGAAAGATTTCTCAACGCAGTTAGGCGTGTTAGGGACATCGCGCAGTCCCATCGATTTTGGCTACCCTTCGGTGGGCGTAGCGGGTTTCGACGGGATTGGCGATGCGGGAAATCTTCCACAAAGAAGACATGACAATACGTTTGATTACTCCGATTCTTTTTCCTGGGTGATCGGCAACCATTCTTTGAAATTTGGCGCGGACGCTCGGCGGTTTCAGTTGAACCTGCTCTTCGATTCAAACGCTCGCGGAACCCTGACCTTCAGTCCTTTCTACACAGCAGACCCAACTCTAAAGAGCGGCTCGGTGGCCGCACTGGCGGGAACTGGAAATGCGCTTGCCGAGCTTCTCCTAGGCGATCCATTTACAGCCAGCGTGAGCCGCTCATTCGGTGGAGTGACCGCAAACACCGTGACGGCGTTCCGCGTGACTTCCGTCAATCCTTTCATACAGGATGACTGGAGAGTGACTCCGAAATTGACATTGAATCTAGGATTGAGATGGGAGTACAACAGCCCAGTCGTCGACAAATATAACCACCTCAGCACCTTTGATCCAACCGTTCCGGGTGACATTCGGGTATCGACATCAAGTAAACCGAATCTTTACGACGTATCGAAGAAAAATTTTGCGCCGCGCTTCGGCTTCGCTTGGTCGCCCTTCGGTCAAAAGACTGTCTTGCGCGGTGGATACGGAATGTTTTGGGACGAGAAGCTGTTGAATATCCTGTTGACGCCTGCATTGAGTCCGCCATTCGTAGTGCCGCTGACCTTCAACTCGGCATCGAACGGCATCCCGAACATTAACCTCGCCAACCCCTATCTCGGCGGGACTGCGCCGCCATTCTCTAGCGCTACCTGGCTCGAAAGTCCTTTCCGCGATGGGTATCTACAACAATGGAGCTTCAACATCGAGCGGCAGTTCAGCCAGTCCGTCGGCTTGACGGTGGGATACGTCGGCTCGAAGGGAACGCATTTAGACCGCGAGTACAATGCGAACTTGCCTCAACCATCGCCGGTCTTTTTGCAAGCCAATCGGCCCTATCCTAATTTCTCGGGCATTACCGTTGATTCTGCATCAGCGTCATCCGATTACAATGCTTTGCAGATCTCTGGCGAGAAGAGATTTTCCGGAGGCTTAAGCTTCCTCGCCGCCTACACGTATTCCAAATCGATTGACGATGCTTCGGCATGGGGTGCGGGAGTCGTCGATCCGTTCAACTTTCATCTAGAGCGCGGGTTATCGACGTTCGACGCCCGCAATCGATTTGTATTCAGCTATACATACGATGTACCGTTCGGTCGTGGGCGCGCCTTTGGATCGTCGATACCCGGGTGGGCCAATGAAATCTTCGGAGGCTGGCAATCCAACGGCATTCTCACACTGCAATCGGGCAATCCCGTCGACGTAACCGTGGGACTGACCTCGCTAACCGGCACTCAGAGCACGACCCGCCCTGATCTCATCGGCGATCCGAACAATGGACCGGGCATCCACGATCCTGCGCATTGGTTCAATACCGCTGCGTTCAGCGATAACTTTGTGGGACGGTTTGGCGATGCAGGCCGCGATGTGGTGATAGGTCCTGGCACGCAAGACTTCGACTTTGCGCTGTTGAAAAACTTCCCGCTTTGGAAGGAAAGCCGCTATGTGCAGTTCCGCAGCGAGATTTTCAACATCTTCAATCATCCGAATTTTGACAACCCTGTGACCAGCGAAGTCAGTCCATCCTTCGGTAAGATTCTGTCTGCGGGAGCGCAGGATGCTAGGTTGAGTTCTAGACAAATTCAGTTCGCACTTCGTTTGGTCTTCTGAAAAATTCGAATGAAAACAGTCGCTCCGTTCCTTCTTACAGGGGCCGTCACGCTGGCTCTATCGCTTCACGGCCCTCTCTACGCACAGTCCAAGCATGTAAAGGCGCAGTCCAAGCATGTAATTCCGAAGCCAACTCCCGCGCCGCCATTCACCGTTGTTGAGGCCACCATCCCCGAGATGCGAAGCGCAATGGAGCAGGGGCGAATCACGTCCCGCGAGCTGGTGCTTCAATACCTTTCCCGCATCGGCCTTTATGAGGATATGCTCCATGCCGCGATTACAGTGAATCCTCATGCGCTCCAGGAAGCCGATGAACGGGATCGCGAGCGCGCCCAAGGTAGAGTTCGCGGTCCGCTGCATGGAATCCCGATCGCCCTGAAGGACAACATTCTCACCCGCGACATCAGGACAACGGGCGGAGCGTTGGCCTTCGACGGGTTCATGCCTCCCTACGATGCCACGCTGGTGAAGAACCTGCGCGATGCGGGCGCCGTCATCATCGCCAAGACCACCATGACAGAGCTGGCCAACTGGGTGGCCGGCCCTCCTACGCCGATGCCCGGCAACTACAACGCAATTCGCGAATTCGGCTTCAACCCATATGATCCGCGGCGCGATCCACGCGACGCCACGGACGACGGTCGGCCTGCGCTCGGGACCGGTGGATCGAGTTCCGGTATTGGCACCGCGGCGAATTTCTGGGCAGCCAACGTGGGCACGGAAACCTCGGGGTCGATTCTTAGCCCATCGAATCAGAACATGCTTGTCGCCATCAAGCCCACTGTGGGCCGCATCAGCCGCTACGGTGTCATTCCCATCACCGCCGACCAGGACACGGCCGGGCCAATGACCAAGAGCGTGACTGACGCGGCGATTATGTTCGGCGCGCTCGAGAGCCCAGCGCCCGACACGAACGATCCGGCCACCCGAACGTGTACGCCGCCGCCGGGCCGCGACTATACCCGTTTCCTTAAGGCCGATGGCCTCAAAGGCGCGCGCATCGGAATTCCGCGCGCATTTTTTTACGACCGGATGACTCCGCCTGGTCCTGCCCGTCCGAGCCCAACGCCAGACCGAGCTGCCGGAGCATCGGCGACTAGCGAAGGACCATCCGGACGCGGCGGCCCGTTGACAACGCCCGGCCGAGGTCGAGGCGGCGGGCTCGATCCCGAACAGGCGCGCGTGATGACAGAGGCCATCGACATTCTCAAGCAGCAAGGCGCAATCATCGTTGATCCCGCTGACATCCCCAGTGTCGTCACTAAAGATCCCGACAAGAACTTCATCTTGTGGGGTCAATGCGCGGGCATTGAAAACGTGAAGGGCAAAGATGCCAACTGCTCCGTGGTCCTGAAATACGGCATGAAGCGCGATTTCAATAAGTGGCTGGCGACACTCGGCGCTGCGGCTCCTGTCAAGACACTGACCGAACTGCGTATATGGAATATCACTCACATCAGGCCTGGCGCCATTCGCTATGGTGAATCGGAGCTCGACATTTCAGATGAGATGGATGTCGCGGCTGATCGCCAGCGGTACGAGGTAGATCGCGCCAAGGACATCGAGCTCGCAGGCACGCACGGCATCGACGAGGCGATGAAGGCAAACAATCTGGACGCGCTGCTCTTTCCCGGAGCCGATGGCGCTGCGATTGCAGCAAGGCCCGGTTATCCGACTGTGATCGTGCCATTCGGGATGGTGCCGAATGCACCCGCACAGTCACCTTTCCCGCCAGGCTTCGACGCGAAACCCGCGCCCCTCGGCGTCAGCTTTACCGGTATGGCCTGCAGCGAGCCGCGCCTGCTCGAACTCGCCTACGCATTTGAGCAAGCAACCAAACGTCGCGTACCTCCGCCTTCCACGCCTTGAGAATCAGATCGTGATTTTTTGGTGGACGGCATGGGGCTCGAACCCACGACCCCCACGTTGCGAACGTGGTGCTCTCCCAACTGAGCTAGCCGCCCGTTCCTGCGACGTCATTAATATAACATCCTGATAGCGCCCTATGGTTCTCTCCGATGTCGATATCCAACGCTACCTCGAACTCGGCAAGATACGGATCACGCCGCACCTTCCTCCCGAGCAGCTTGGAAGTTGCTCAGTCGACTTCCGCTTAGGCGCGGAGTTTAGCGTCTTCGAGCATAGCCGCCATGCCTACATCGATGTTCGCGAAAAAGGCGCCATCCAGGACATCATGCGCACCGTCAATGTCAAAGAGGGCGAGCCGTTCGTCCTACAGCCGCGTGAATTCGCGCTGGCGATCACCGAAGAAACGTTAGAACTCGATGACGATGTGTTGGGGCGATTGGAAGGCCGCTCAAGCCTCGGGCGCATCGGCATTATCGTGCATGGAACGGCCGGATTATTCGATCCGGGCTGGCGCGGGAAAGCGACGCTCGAGCTCAGTAATCTAGGCATCATGCCTGTTGCGCTCTATCCCGGCATGCGCATCTGCTCGTTCACGTTCGAACAGCTTTCATCGCCTGTGTCAGTTCCGTATTACAAGAAGGTCGGGAATAAATACGCAGGGCAAACACAACCACTCGCCAGCAAGTTAACTGCGGAAGTGACAAAGAAAAGAGACTAACTCTTTTATCTGCCCGACGAACCAAATCCGCCGATTCCGCGGGCCGACTCCGCCAATTCGCCCTCTTGCCATTCGACAGGTTCATATCGGGCGACAATCATCTGCGCGATGCGGTCGCCCGCGTGGACCTCATAAGCCGACTTGCCGAGGTTCAGCAAAATGATCCTCAATTCGCCACGATAGCCTGGGTCGATCGTGGCGGGCGAGTTGGGCAATGTAATCGCATGCTTCAAAGCCAGGCCGCTGCGAGGACGAATCTGCACTTCATATCCCGTCGGAATCTCCAGCGCGAGCCCGGTAGGCAACGCCTGCGGAACGCCTGGTTCGAGAACGGCGCCGCGGATGCATCGAATATCCATTCCGGCGTCTTCGGCAGGCCCATGCGCGTACTCAGGAAGATGGGCGCTGTCATCGAGCTTCTTAATACGGATCAGCATGCAGAATCCGTTATCATAGCGGCTTCATGTCTGGACGAAAGCGCGTGTTGACCGTTGCTCCCATGCCGCCAGAGAAGCTTGCCTACGCGCTGGCGCGGTATAGCAGGTCGCCGGACTCGATCAAGGATTCGGTGGAGTGGGTGCGCACGCACGATTCGGCGAAGTTTCTCGAAAGCTTCTATTTCCAATACGGGCATGCATCCATCGCAGACCTTGGACACATTACGATTTGCTTCGAAGGCGTTTCCGAGCTGGCCGCAACCGAAATCGAAGACGAACAATTGTGGGACGGCCAGGCGCGGAGCTCACGGTATCAGGATTTCTCGAGCTCCGCTGTGGTTGCCCCGCCGGAATTGACTGCCGATGAAGCGGCAATTTACAGGAGCGCGGCCGAGCGTCTGGTGAGCAGCTATCGCTCGCTGCAAGAACGTGCATTCTGCTTCCTACAGGACGAATTGCCACGCCCCGCCGAAATGAAGCCTGAGACATACAAGCGCAACATAGCGGCTCGAGCCTTCGATGTAGCGCGCTATCTGTTGCCACTCGGGGTCCCGACTGGTGTAGGCCAGGTAACCAGTATCCGGACTTTGGAGAAGCAAGTACGCCGGCTGAAGGCATCCGAGTTTCAGGAAGTCCGGGAGTTAGCTGAGGAACTTGCCGCGAGCCTGCGCCGCTCCGCCGGATTGCCTGTGGCAAAGCGAGGTCAACCACGCAGAGGCTGTCGCGCCAACGCTGGCCCGTCATGCCGATCGTGACGAATATACCGGGCATCTGCGCGCGGACCTTCGCGAATGGGCCGGGCACCACTTACCGCATCCGGATGGACGTCCAATGCAAGCGGTGGACTTGCTCCAGCCATCGGATCACGTGGCTGATATCTGCGCGACTCTCCTGTATCCAGTGACGGACCGGCCGTATCGGGAATTGTACGAGCTTGCGTGTGGCTGGCCGGCCGCGCGAAGGCAAGAGATGTTGGCCGTGGTGCTTGGAAGCCGCAGCCGGAAAGACGAGTTGCCTCGGCATTTCCGCTCTGCTCCCTACGTCTTCGATTTCGTTATGGACATCGGCGCCTATCGCGATTTGCATCGTCACCGGCGTTGCCAGCAATTTCGGCAGCAGTATACGGCTGCCCTCGGGTATGAAACTCCAGAGGTCGTGGCGAAGTGCGGAGCCGAGGAGACGTTTTCCAATGCAATTCGTGAAATAGGGCGCGGCCGCGGAAAAACTGCCTCAGCCCGCGGCGCAGTATTTGCTCCCATTTGCTTCGAGATCGCGCTTTCTCTTCAAGATGGATTTCGCCGAACTCGAGTACATCGCTCGCCTGCGTAGCGGCGTGAAAGGCCATTTCTCCTACCGGAAAGTTGCGTGGGAGATGAAGCAGGCCTTAGAGCGGCTGGATCCAATGCTCGGCGCGCTTGTTGACGCCACACCGCCCTGGGTCGAAGATCCTCTTAAACGGTAATTAACTATGCGAGGTTCAAAGTTTTTCTGAGCGTTCCGCGCTCGGCCTGAATCTTTTCCTGGAGCATCATGATCGCGTAGATCAATTGCTCTGGCCGCGGAGGACAACCAGGAACGTAAACGTCAATCGGAATGACCTGGTTCACCGGAACCAAAGCGTAATTGCTAAACACACCGGTCGACGTGGCACATGCGCCCATGGAGATCACCCATTTGGGTTCGGGCATCTGGCGATAAAGGTGCCGGATGACGGGCGCCATTTTGTTTGACACGCGGCCGGCGATAATCATCAGGTCCGATTGACGGGGAGAGCCTCTGAACACCTCCGCGCCGAAACGAGCGGCGTCGTAGCGCGAGGCCATCATCGACATCATTTCGATGGCGCAGCAGGCGAGCCCAAAAGTCATCGGCCAAAGTGAATTCTTGCGGGCCCAATTGACCGCGTTACCGAGGGTTGTGGTGATGATGCTCTCGTGAAATTCCGCGCCTTCATCCTGATCCGTCCGAGCAAAAAGATCAGGCGGCTGGCTTATCTCGAAGCGCTCTGAATCGCCCACATACGAATTATCCCAAAGTAGAAACATCAGTACCCATAGAATCGAAGTGACCATGCCTCCAATCGACTTCTCACGATCGGCAAGCTACGAAGATGCGCTGGCGCTAGTCGCGGATGAGTGTGGCATCGATCGCGAATATTGGGACATCTTCCATAAGAAACACGAGGTGTCATCAGACGTCCGGCGCAAAATCCTGGAAGCGCTCGGCTGGGATGCTTCGAGTTTTGAAGCCATCAAACAAGATTGGCTGAAGCGCTTTGAACAGAACGCGACATCTGCTTTGCCCAAGACTGTCGTCGTCAGCGAAACGGACAAATCAGTTCCACTCACATTACCCATGTCATCGGCCCCATCGATTTGTTTTGAAATCGCGCTGGAAGACGGCCAGCGGGTTGCCGGATCGCTCGACAGCTCACAATTACGGCGTAGAAGCGACACGAGGTTAGGGGACCGCCAATGGTCTACATTCGAACTGTCGCTGCCGGCGGAAGTTCCGCTTGGTTATCACCAACTCAACGTCACTATCAATGGCAATGTGGCTGGCGAAAGCAATCTCATCGTCTGTCCGAATCGCGCTTATCTGCCCGACAATCTTGGCAGAGGCGGGCGAACGGCCGGATTCAATGTTGCACTATATGGTCTGCGCTCCGATAGAAATTGGGGCTGTGGGGATTTCACCGATCTCCGAGGCTTGATTGATTGGGCTCGTCACGACGTTGGTTTCAGCTTCATCGGATTGAACCCCCTTCATGCGCTGCGCAATCGCGCCCCATACAACACGAGCCCTTACCTGCCGCTTTCGATTTTCTACAAAAACTTTATTTACATCGATATCGAAAGTGTTCCCGAATTCCAGCAGTCCTCCTGTGCACGGCAAGTATTCAATTCGCCGCATGTGAAGGAGACTATTGTCCGCCTGCGCGAAGCCGAGTTCGTCGAGTACGAAGGCGTCGACCGGCTGAAGGGGCGATTTCTGAAAATATTATTCCGGGAATTCCGACGCGGGCAAATGGGCGGCTCCGCGCGCGGTAACGCATTCACGAATTATTGTGAGCGCGAAGGAGATCTGCTGCACAAATTTGCCCTATACTGCGCGCTCGACGAAGTCCTTCACAAGCAAGACCGAAATCGCTGGACTTGGCGTGATTGGCCCGCCGAATACCAATCTCCGGCGTCCGATGCGTGTCGAAGATTTGCGGAAGAGCACTCGCGCACTGTCGATTTCTATAAGTACGTGCAGTTCGTCATAGACGAGCAGCTTTCGGCAGCGCAAGAGTTCGCGAATCAATCCGGAATGCCGATCGGCCTGTACCACGATCTGGCTTTGGCTATCGACAGCTGTGGATCCGATTTGTGGGCGTACCGGGAGTTCTACGTAAACGGGTGCCGCGTGGGTGCGCCGCCAGACGATTTCTCACCGAACGGCCAGGATTGGTCTTTTCCGCCGCCCAATTCCGTGGCGCATCGCGACAGTGGATACAGGTTGTATCGCGAGAGCATCCGGAAAATCGTCAGTCATGGCGGAGCGCTGCGCATCGACCATGTCATGCGGCTGTTCCGGCTGTTTTGGATTCCGGATGGCGCCCAAGCCGCAGAGGGGATTTACGTTCGTGATAACGCGACGGATTTGATGCGCATTCTGGCGCTCGAAAGCGTGCGCAGCAAGAACATTATTGTCGGTGAAGACCTCGGCACTGTAACAGACGAAATTCGCGATATGCTTTCTCGCTTCGGCATCTTGAGTTACCGCCTGTTCTATTTCGAAAAGCATGGTAATGATAAGTCTTTCAAGCACAGCTATGAGTATCCCCGTCAGGCGCTGGTCTCATCGACAACGCACGATTTGCCGACCATCGCTGGATTCTGGACATTCCGTGACATTGAGGCCCGAAAAGCCGCTGGGTTGGCGGACGAGGCAGGATATCGCGGCCAAGCGGAAGATCGGCAGCGCGAAAAGCAGCGCATGCTCGACACGCTTCATTCCGAGAATCTGCTTCCGCACTACTACACGCGCAATGCGGAGCAGGTGCCTGCGATCGACGGCGATCTTCACAATGCGATCGTTGGATTTCTCGCACAGGTTCCATCAATGATTCTGTTGCTGAATCAAGAGGACTTCACAAAAGAAACCGAACAACAGAATTTGCCCGGCAGCACTACCCAATATCCAAACTGGCGTCGCAAGATGAAGGTGAAAATAGAGGAGCTGCGATCCCCGTCAATGCAGGGCTTCGCGGCAATGTTTCGCGACCAACTTACGCGAACTGGTCGCAGATCTCACTGATGATTCTCAAGCAAGCGTGAGTGCCGGCTTATTGTTCGTAGCGGATGAAAGCAAATCTGCTGGAATCAGGCGCCCAGGAATTTACGTTGATGGTTCCCTGGCCGCCGAAAAAACTCGTCAAGGTTTGAATCGGCGCTGGCTCGATCTTCCCGCCGGGAAGCGGGATCATCCGAAGCTGAACATTCAGATGGCCGTTATGTCCCGAGGTGCCTTTGGGAAAGGTGAGGAATACGAGCCATTTCCCATCAGGAGAGCAGTGCGGAAACCAATCCTCGAGCTCGTCCCGTGTGACCTGTTGAGCTTTGCTGTCGTTTGGCCCTGCTCCATCGGATGGCATCCGCCAGATATCCCAGCTGCCCGATCGGTCCGAGTTGAAGTAGATCCATTTGCCGTCAGGTGAATAGTCGGGGCCGTCATCGTAGCCCGGACTAACGGTAAGGCGCTCCTGAGGGCCGCCTTCTGAAGGCACGCGGAACAAATCAAAGTTGTCATTGCGCCGCGCCACGATAGCCAGCCAGCGTCCGTCCGGTGAAAAGCCGTGGAAGTAACTAGGCGTCTCGGCAACAATCAGTTTCGGCGTGCCGCCATTCGATGGAACCGTGTATACTTGCGAGCCGCTCCCATTTGCACTCGCTGAAAAGGCGATCAATTTGCCATCGGGTGAAAAGCCTTTATCGTTATTGCACCGAGTGATTGATCCTATATCGATCCGTTCGAGCTGCGCAGAGGAACCTGCCTGAACCGGCAATTTCCAAAGCGCGCCTTCTGAATTCACCAGCAGATATTTGCCGTCAGGCGACCAGTTTGGCGCTTCGATCAGCTTATCGCCTGTGTAGATAACCTTGATCGACTTATCGCGTAGATCATAAACGCACAGGTAACTTTTCTTAATCGGCGCTGGCCTCTCTTGTGAAAGAAGCACGGCCGCGATGGCGAAAACTACGTACGATAAACGCCGCTTCCCAGACACGATCCCGCTACTATGTCACAGTGAAATTGAGCTGTGCAGTGGGTTTGTAACATCGCGATCGTTTTAACAGGCTTTGCAATCACCATCATGTCCGCATCACAAATGATTCGGGGTCCGCAGGATTCAGAGCAGACGAAATATTTCGTTTACGTTGGCACGTACGGCAAAGGTATCGACGGTTATCGATTCGACGCCGCGAATGCAAAGCTCGAGCCGATGGGATTAGTGGGCGAAGTCATCAATCCTTCGTTCGTCGTGAGCGATCACGATTATCGCTATCTCTACGCGGTCAGTGAGCTCGAAGGGAAAGTCAATGGAGGCGTTGCCAGCTTTGCCATCGATCGGAAAACCGGCGCTTTGAAATTTTTGAACAGCGTATCCTCCGGAGGTGAAGCGCCGTGTCATTTGGCTGTAGATCACACGGGCAAGATGCTCGTCGTCGCCAATTACGGCACTGGCGGCGTATCAGCCTATCCGATTCAGCATGATGGCCGGCTGGGCGAGATGTCGAGTCTAATGACTGCGCATGGCTCCAGCGTGAACGCTCATCGGCAGCAAGGGCCGCACGCACACGAAGTGGTGATCTCCGCTGACAACCGTCTGCTGTATGTGCCGGATCTCGGCCTGGATCACGTGCGGATTTATCGCATGGATGTTTCTAACGCTAATCTCGCGCCGAATGATCCTCCTTTCGTACAGGGCGAGCCAGGTCTCGGTCCACGGCACATGGCGTTCAGCCCGAACGGCAAATTCGCGTATGTGGTCAACGAACTGAAATCGGTTATTGCGGTTTTTTCACGCGACGCTGCAAACGGCAATCTGCGACCCATCCAGACAGCCTCGACGGTCCCGCCCGGCTTCTCGGGAGAAAACGCTCCAGCCGAAATTGAAGTCGATCGTCGCGGGAAATTTCTATACGCTTCGAACCGTGGCCCCGGTACGATGGCCGTATTTGCAATCGATCCGGGCAATGGAACGCTGAGGCAGATTCAGGTTATAGCGACAGGAGGCACCTTCCCGCGCGGCTTCCAAATCGATCCGACTGGCCGCTTCCTGTTTGCTGGTGATCAGAAATCGAATCAATTTGTGATCTTCCACGTCGACACAAAGACTGGCCAGCTTGCGCTCACCGGACAGGCTTTCGACGTGCCCTCTCCCGTGTCTTTTCAGTTTGTGCCAGCGCGGTAGCCGCCGAACTCGCTCTCAATCATTCGGCAGATTTCTAGAGCCTGTAAATCTCGCCACGGCCTGGTCACCACCTGAACGTTGATTGGAAGCCCGTCTGAATCGGCGCAGCGAACAGTCGCCGCGGGCGCGCCAGCAACGTTCCATGCCATGGTGTAGCTGAAACCTTCGAAGTTGCTCGCTTCCACCGACTCGCCGTGCCTAAGCGCAGGCTGAGTATAAACCGGACATAAGATCGCGTCGTACCGCTCAAAGAACTGCGCGAGCGCCGAGCGATATTCGTCCCACTCCGCCCAACGTGCGGCAAACTGCGATGCTGTCGCGCGAAATGGCCGCATGTAATTCAAAAATCCGTGTTAGCAATGGATGCACGTGCGTGCTGCCGGCGCTTTCCAGGTATTCGTCGATCCCGTCCGCTCCGTCCGCTCCCAGCAATGCCAGCTCCAATTCGAACGCGCGTTCAACTCCCGGAGGCGTTTGTTCTTCCACAATCATTCCGCTCTGCGAGAGGAACTCCGCGCAGCCGCGAACCGCCTCCTGCACGGCAGATGTGCATCGAGAGAATCCGTTGTCCGTGAAGAATGCGATGCGCCTCTGGCCCAACGGACCGGCCTCCATCAATGGCACTGGCGGAGACGTAAAATCCGCGCCATCCTCCCCGGCGAGAATCTGCATTGCCAAAGCCAGATCTTCTATATGCCGCGCCATTGGACCGATCTGCCAAAGAGCTTCGATCCAGCCACCCGCGGCGGGTACGTGACCGGTGCGCGGCAAACGTCCACTGGTTGGCTTGATGCTCGCGATGCCGCAGAATGCCGCTGGAACTCTGACACTGCCCGCCGCGTCGCTGCCCAATCCCAGTGGCGAGCCGCACGCTGCAATCAATGCCGATTCGCCACCGCTGCTGCCTCCAGGCGTCCGCTCCAGGTCATATGGATTATTGCTGCGACCGTAAATCAGGTTATCGGTTTCAAAAGCGAAGAGCAGGTCCGGCAGATTTGTCTTCGCGATAGGAATAGCGCCTGCAGTTCGCAAGCGGTGAACAAGAGTGGCGTCTTTCTCCGCGGGCGGGGCATCCCTTCTGCCGATCGTCCCCGCTGTACATTTCGTCCCAGCCACATCGATCGAATCTTTGATAGAAACTGGAACCCCATGAAGCGGGCCGCATGGCTCACCTGCAGCCAATTGGGCATCAGCGGTTTGAGCCGCGCGCAAAGCTGAATCCGCAAGCAGGTCGACGACAGCATTGATTGCGGGATTGACCCGCTGAATCTGCTCGAGATGCGCTGTCACCAGTTCAACCGAAGAGATCTCACGCGTGCGGATCATCTTCGCCATTGCGGCGGCACTCCGATTCAGCACGATAACAATCTAGCAACCAAACATGTTCCTGGCTGGTTGTTTTATAAAATAGGTTGCTTCAGCCCTCTGAATGCGAAGCGTCAAGACTTTCGCTGCTTTAACTGCGCTATGTGTTTTCGCGATTGTCGCGGCCGACATTCCGCAGGCAGAGGACCGTCTCTGGGCGCACCGCAATCTCGGCAAAGCGTTCTACGAAAATCCTGACACTCATGTTCAAGCTGTCGACGAATTACACGCCGCACTCGAGCTGGCGCCGAACTCCGTCAGAGAACGTATCAACTATGGCTTGGCGCTTCTTCGGGCGGGTCGAACCGATGAAGGAGTCGCGGAGCTTATTCGCGCCCAGAAACAGGATCCTGCCATTCCGCACACCTGGTTCAATCTCGGTATCGCATACAAACATAGCGGCGACTACGACAAGGCAATCGAGCAGTTGCGAGGCGCAATTCGCCTTGTCCCCAGCGAGCCTGTGGCTCACTACAATCTCGCGGCCGTCCTGCGGGCCAAGGGCGATACCGCTGCGGCGCTTCCCGAATTTCTGACGGCCGAGAAACTGGATCCCAATTTAGCGGGACCGCATTTTCAGCTCTTCACCTTGTACCAGCGAGCGGGCGATAGGGATGCCGCAGGGCGCGAGCGTCAGGCGTTTGAAGAAGCCAAGAAGCGCAATGACGGCGCCGCCGTTCCGGAGGACATGGAATGGTGTTTCTATGCCGAGCTGTACGATCCTCCCGAGCCTCGTCCTTCTGCGGCAAGTGAGCCGACCCGCTATGACGATCATCTTGTGAGCACCGGATGGGATCCGGCAATATCGAGAATGCAAGTGATCGATTTCGAAGGGACCGGGCATGCGGATCTCCTGGTTTGGTCTCGCGATCGCGCGATGCTGCTGAAGAACGGCGTGGAACCTGCGAAGAATTCCGGCTTGGAAGGATTGCACGACATCCGGGACATCTCGGCTGGAGATTTCGACAACGATGGTTTGACAGATCTGTGTGTCATTACCGGCAGCGGCGCCGCGCTGTTCCACAACAATCACGGCACTTTCAGCAAGTACGCTGACCTGCCTGACACGGCGGGCGTCAGCAAGGCTCTTTGGCTTGATTACGACCATGATTACGATCTGGATCTCTTGCTTTTCGGACCCAACCCAGTGCTGATGCGCAACAACGGAAACGGAAAGTTCGAAGATCATACGGCATCGTTTCCGTTCGTGAAAGGCAAAGCTCTCGACGCGGTCGCATTCGCAATTCGGGAAGATACCGCGGCGCGTGACGTCGTCGTATCCTATGCCGATCGTTCCGGTGTTTTCTACCGGGACAAGCTCAACGGTGTCTTCGAAGCCGTCGATCTTCCCATGATCCCGGCAGGAGCATCTGCGCTCGATGTTCAAGATTTCGACCATGACGGTTTTCTCGATCTCGTTAGCTACAGCCCTGAAGTATCTGCGATACGGAATAATTCGGGAAAATTGGAGCTGGCGGACAAGGCGGGAGTGCCCGCGTCATCGATACGTGCGGATTTCAATGGCGACAATCGTGAGGACTACGCGCGTGTCCTTCCCGACGGCTCGCTTCATGTCTACTTGAATGCGTCGCCCTCACAACGCTGGATGACGGTTCGAATCCAAGGCGTAAAGAACCTCAAAGAAGGAGCGGGCGCGACGGTCGAAATGAAGTCCGGAGCGTTCTACGAGAAGCGAGTCTACGACGGTGTGCCGCTAGCTTTCGCTACGGATGGGCATGCGGACGCGGACACCATTCGCATCACCTGGCCAAATGGACTGATTCAGAACGAAACACGCAAAAAGAGTGGCGAAGCATTGACGATCGCCGAAGCGCAGCGTCTTTCCGGATCATGCCCGATGATCTTTACCTGGAATGGGCACGCGTTTCAGTTCATAACAGATGTGCTCGGCGTAGCGCCCTTGGGGGCAAGCTCAGGCGATGGAAGTTATTTCCCCGTTCAGCACCGCGAATATATTCGGATTCCCAGTTCGTCGCTGCAGGCCGAGGCTGGCGAATATCGCATCCACATCACCGAAGAGCTTCACGAGGTTTCGTATCTGGATCAGGTGCAGCTTATTGCCGTAGATCATCCGGCGAACGTCGACATCTACACGAACAGCAAATTCAAATCGCCGCCGTATCCGGAATTCCGGCTGTTCGGTACATCTGAAAAGATTCATCCCGTTCGCGCCCGTGACGGCGAGGGCAACGATGTCACGGCCGCTGTTGCTCGCGAGGACCACAGATATCCCGATCGCTTCGCTCACAACACCGCGGGCGTTGCCGAGCTTCACACACTGGATCTTGATTTCGGTGGAGCGGCCCCCGATAATCGCGCCGCATTGGTTCTGAACGGCTGGGTGGATTGGGCCGACGGTAGCACTTTTTTGGGCGCTTCTCAGAACGGCAAAGGCGGTTTGGTTTTCCCCTACCTGCAGGTGAAGGACGCATCCGGCAAATGGCAAACCGTAGTGAGCGACATGGGTATCCCATCCGGCAAACCGAAAACGATCGTGGTCGATCTCACCGGGAAGTTTCTTTCCGCTTCGAGAGAAGTTCGCATTGTGACAAATTTGTGCGTGTACTGGGATGAAATCTTCTTGATGCCGGATTCGCGACCGCCGCAAGTCCGGCTTACAGCGATCGACGCGGATGCCGCCGATCTGCATTTTCGAGGATTTTCGCAGGCCGTCATCGATCCAACCCGCCAACAACCGGAACAGTTCCTATATGATCAGGTTCGGCCAGTCTCGAACTGGAATCCTACGCCTGGCTTTTATACCCGTTATGGAGATGTCAAAAGTCTCGTGAACAAAATGGACGACCGCCTCATAATTATGGGCTCTGGCGATGAATTGAAATTGCAGTTTGCGCCAACCGGTCTGCCGCCGATGCCCCAAGGCTGGGCACGTGATTTCTTACTGCTGGTGGATGGCTGGGCGAAAGATGCCGATGCGAATACCGCGTTCAGCCAGAGCACCACTCCCTTGCCGTTTCACGCGATGAGCGCGTATCCATACAAACAAGATGAGCATTTTCCGAACGATGCTGAACACGTCCAATATGTGCACGACTACCTGACGCGTCCGGCTTTGCGGCTGATTCGGCCACTCGCACCAGTAAAGTCCGTTGAATAGAGAACACGCCGTGAATAGCCGCCTTACAATGCTCTGTACCGTTTCGGGCGCTATTCTCCTCATCAACAGCGCTCTATTATGGGCCTTCCCGACCGCAACCGCGTTCAACGTCGCCAACTTGCTTCTGCACGTTGCGCTCGGCGCGGCGCTTGGCGTCCTTGCGCTCATTTTTTCGCGCGCTGAGCCACGGCTGATTTCCATTGTGATTGCCGCCGCGTCTGGCGTTTTGCTCGCAGTGATCGGAAACACTCGCAATCACAAAGTCATTCTCCTGATCCACGTCGCGATTTCAATCGCGGCAGTTGCGATACTCTTCGCGCGGAGGCAGAACTTCGCCCTGGCGAAGGTGTCAGGCTGTCATCGCGGCTCTCGTCCTGGCTGCTGGAATCGGTTATCGCTCCTTCGTGCCGCATCCCGAAGATCACATCGTCAATTCGCGAACCGTCCCGCTATCGATGAATCAGGAAGGAGCTGGCCCAAAGTAGCCCATTCTTTCCCTCTGCCGCTAAGACTTCGGACGGCCACTTGGTTCCGTCGGCATTTTTCATGGAATCCGCGAAATGCGGCGAATGCCATCGCGACATTTACCAACAATGGAAGAGTTCCGCCCATCACTTCGCTTCGTTCAACAATCAGTTCTACCGGAAATCGGTCGAATATATGCAGTCCGTCGTGGGCACGAAGCCGAGCAAGTGGTGCGCCGGTTGTCACGATCATGCCGTGTTCTTCAACGGCCGTTTCGATCGCCCGATTAAAGAGCAGATCGACACGCCGGAGGCTCAGGCTGGATTGAGCTGCATGTCGTGTCACTCCATCGTTCATGTCGATGGCAGCGTCGGCAACGGCGGCTTCACAATGTCCTATCCACCGCTGCACGAAATTGCAAGCAGCTCAAATCCGATCATAAGAAACCTCGAATATTTCGTCACTTTCGCTGCTCCCGAAGCGCATCGGCGCACCTTCATGAAGCCATTCATGCGCGGCAGCACCGCCGAATTTTGCTCGGCCTGCCACAAAGTCCATCTCGATGTTCCAGTCAATCAATATCGCTGGTTTCGCGGTTTCAACGAGTACGACAACTGGCAGGCAAGCGGCGTATCCGGCCAAGGCGCGCGCTCGTTTTACTATCCGGAGAAATCGAGCAATTGCGCGGATTGCCACATGCCGCTGGTCGATTCTCGCGACCCCGGCAACATCGGCGGCAAAGTGCATTCGCATCGCTTTCCAGGCGCGAATACTGCCGTTCCGTTTGCGAATGAAGATCAGCAGCAGCTTGCAACCACGGAGAAGTTCCTGAAATCGGGCTTTATCACCGTGGATATTTTCGCAATTAGTCCCGTCACGCGCCAAAAAACCGATACCGAGATGATCCGCCGCGGGGACGGAACTCCTCAGGCGAATACGTCCTTCGCTGTTGGAGAAGAAGCCGAACAAACCGGCACAGCCGTCATCCGCGATGTTGGCGCGGTTGCCGCTCCGGTCGACACCTCCGGCGTGACACTGCGGCCCGGCGAGACCGTGCGTCTCGATGTGGTCGTCCGAACCCGGAAGATTGGTCACTTCTTTCCTGGAGGCACTGTGGATGCTTTCGATGTCTGGGTCGAGTTGCAAGCTCGAGATGATGCTGGGAAGACGATTTTCTGGAGCGGGAAAGTGGAAGACGGCGGCAAAGGTCCCGTCGAGCCTGGCGCTCATTTCTACCGCTCATACCAGCTCGACGCGGCCGGGAACATGATCGATAAGCGCAATGCCTGGCAAAGCCGCAGTACTCTTTATGTGCGGCTGATTCCGCCGGGTGCTGACGATGTCGTGCATTACCTGGTCAAAGTTCCTCCCGATGCGAAAGGCCAAATTCACTTCACCGCCAAGTTGAACTATCGCAAGTTTTCTTGGTATTACACACATTTTTCTTATGCGGGTCAGCCCAAGCCCGGCCAGCCCTCTCTTCTTCTCGCGAGTGATCACAACAGTCTTCAGTACAGCTTCGATCCTAAAAACATTCCCGCGGATGTCTCAGGTCAAATCAAAGGACAAATTCCGGATCTGCCAATTGTCACGCTCTCAAAGGCTGAGGTCGCGATTCCAGTCGATGCAAAGCCTCCACAGTGGAACTCGGTAGCCAAGGCCGGTACGCAGGAACGCTGGAACGACTGGGGCATTGGATTGCTTCTTCAAGGCGATTTGAAAGGCGCTGAATTTGCGTTCCGCAAGGCCGCGGAGGCTAACCCTAACTATGCCGACGCATGGCTCAACGTGGCGCGCGCGTTGATCCGGGAAGGCGAGACTGACGCTGCGAAGCCTTTCATCGAGCGCGCGCTGAAGATCGATTCATCTCTCGGACGAATCTATTTTTTCCGCGCGATGATTGAAAAGTCCGATGGCGATTATGACGCTGCTCTGAAGTCATTGCAACGGGTCGAATCTCAATATCCGCGCGACCGGGTCGTCTTGAATCAACTCGCCCGCATCCTGTTTCTAAAACGTCAATACGCGAGTGCCATCGGCTATCTCCAGCGTGTGTGCGATATCGATCCGGAAGATGTCCAAATGCACTACACGGCTATGCTTTGCTATCGAGGTTTGGGCGATCAGTCAAGAGCCGACCGCGAAGAGATTCTCTTCCAGCGTTTCAAAGCCGACGAGTCATCGGAGACAATTACGGCGCGGCGCCGCATGATCAGCCCTGAAGATAATAACGAGCGCCAGTCGATTCACGACCATGAATCAGTGCCGCTGAATCAGCAATGAAGGTACTGCTTGGTGTTCTAGCAGCCGCTGGTTTGTGCCTCCTCGCGTTTGCCCCTGCCGCAAGTGACACCGGAATCCGCTTCGTCGATTCCACCAAGAAAGCGGGAATCCATTTCACTCACCACGCGGGCGCTACGGGAAAGAAATTTCTTCCCGAGACACTGGGCGCGGGCTGTGCATTTATCGATCTTGATGGCGACGGATGGCCGGACATCCTTCTCTTAAACGGCAAGGATTTCACGCCGCATGGGCAGCGATTCTTTCCGGCGCTCTATCACAATAATCACGACGGAACGTTTCGAGACATCACGCGTGGCAGCGGGCTCGATGTCGAGATGTACGGGATGGGAGTTGCTGTCGCGGATTACGATAACGATGGCCTTCCGGACGTCTACATCACGGCGTTAGATGGGGATCGCCTGTTCCACAATGAAGGGCACGGCCATTTCCGCGATGTCACTGCGCAAAGCGGCATTCACAATGCGAACTTCGGTACAAGCGCCGCTTGGCTCGATTACGATCGCGACGGAAAAGCGGACCTCTTCGTTGCGAATTATGTCGCCTGGTCGCCGCAAAAAGATTTGTGGTGTTCGCTCGATGGCGTATCGAAATCCTACTGTACGCCTGAATCCTATAAGGGAACGTCATCGAAGCTCTACCACAATCTGGGCGGCGGAAAATTCGAGGATGTAACGCAAAAAGCCGGTCTGGGAGACGCCACGAGTAAATCTCTCGGCGTAGTCGTGTTCGATTACAACGGCGATGGCTGGCCGGACATCTTCGTCTCGAACGACACGCAGCCCAGCAAACTCTACCGCAATAACGGAAATGGCACGTTCACCGAAGAAGGAATGCAGGCCGGCGTCGCCTATGGAGAAGATGGCGTGGCGCGCGGAGCCATGGGCGTTGACGCTGCCGATTATGACCATTCCGGTCGTCCGCACCTTCTGGTGGGAAATTTCGCCAACCAGATGCTCGGGCTCTATCACAACGAAGGTAAGGGCTTCTTCGTCGACGAAGCGCCCTCATCCACGGTAGGGCGCGCGAGTCTCCTCAGCCTGACTTTTGGCGTATTCTTTTTCGATTTCGATCTGGATGGCTATGACGACATCTTTGCCGCGAATGGCCACATCGAGCCTGACATAAATCGCATTCAGCCCAGAGTTCAGTATCGCGAGGCCCCGCTGCTTTTCCGCAATCGCGGGAGTGGTCATTTCGAAAATGTAAGCGATGATGTTGGTCCCGATTTCCGGCGACCCATCGTCGGCCGCGGCGCGGCATACGCCGATTACGATCATGATGGCGATCTCGATGTGCTAATCAGCACGAACGATGGACCTGCTGTGCTCTACACAAATGAAGGAGGCAATCGCAACAATTGGATAACGATTCGCTTAAATGGAACGCGATCCAATCGAAGCGGTCTGGGTGCGGTTGTTCGCGTCGAGAGTGCTCTAGGTAAACAGTGGCGCGCCGTCCACAGCGGCTCCAGCTACTGCTCACAAAGCGATCTTGCGCTTACCTTCGGCCTTGGGCGAGACCAGGTGATTTCATCGCTCTCGATTGAATGGCCAAGCGGCGCACGTCAGCAGTTCAAGAAGGTCGCCGCGAACCAGTTTCTGACAATTGATGAATCGAGCGGCATCTGAAAAACTGAACCGCCGTTCATAAGCGCGCGAATGCATCCACTTTCGAACGACGGCTTTATCTAAGTAGTTGATGCTCTCTCGGAAACGGCCACAGCCTTGCTGCCTGTAAACAACTCAGATGATCCAGACACTCCGTTTCACCTCCGCAGCCTCCTTCGTACGCCCAGCTTCACCATCGCGGCGCTGATCTGTCTCACATTGGGCATTGGAGCGACTTCGGCGATCTTCAGCATTGTGAACGCAGTCGTTCTGCGTCCGCTTCCCTATCCAAATTCCGCCCGCCTGGCGCGCATCTATACGGAATTTCCGAAGTTTCCTGGCGGGGGCCTGCATAAGTTCTGGGTTTCCGAGCCTGAAGTCTTCGATCTCAAAGCCGCGAAATCGTTCGATGCGATTGGCGCATGGGCTACCACAGGCGTAAACATCGCTGGCCTAAATCAACCCTTGCGAGTAACCACCACATATGCGAGCGCCGATCTCCTGAAACTGCTGGGCGCCAAGCCTCTTCTGGGCCATCTAATCACCCAGGAAGACGATGTGCCGGGCGCGGCGCCGGTCCTCTTGCTCTCATATGGATTGTGGAAACGAGCCTTCGCCGGCGATCGGGACATTATCGGCAAGGAAACATATTTGAACAACTCCAAAGCCCGAATTATCGCCGTGATGCCCAAAGGGTACGTTTTCCCTCCTGGGCAAGTCGATCAGACGGAGGCCTGGAGCGCGCTTCAATTAAATCCGAAGAGCACAAACCGGGGTGGCCATAACTATGACGTGCTGGGGCGCCTGCGTCCAGGCGTTACCCTCGCGCAGGCACGAGACGAGATGTCGCGCCTGGTTGCGCGCTGGGGAGAGGCCGCATCTCCCATGCACCACGTCTTCAGCCCTCAAAATCATCCTGTGTCGATTTATCCGTTTTATGACGAAGTCATCGGCGGCGTGCGAAAGGCAATGTTCATGTTGCTCGGCGCGGTCGTTTTTGTGCTGCTCATAGCCTGTGTAAATGTTGCGAATCTGCTGCTTGCTCGAAGCGAGGCCCGCCAGCGTGAGATCGCCGTCCGGCGAGCCATGGGTGCATCCACCAGCCATCTGGTAAAACAGTTCGTCACCGAAGGGGCATTGCTGTCTATAGTGGGCGCAGTGCTTGGCGTCGCGCTTGCCTTTGCCAGCCTGAGGCTCATTCAATCGACGAATTCGGGTAGCATTCCCCGCGCCGACGAAATCCGCTTAGATTGGGTTGTACTGCTGTTTACCCTGGGTGTGTCGTTGCTGACCGGGGTCCTGTTTGGCCTCGCTCCATTCATTCACGTCTCCGCCATACGTGTTTACGAAACATTGAAAGCGTCCAGTGGGCGCGCCTCCGGAAGTGTCGCCTCGAATCGATTTCGCCGTGCCTTGGTCATCGCTCAAATGGCAATGGCCTTTTTGTTAATCGCCGGGGCAGGGCTGATGGTCCGCGGATTCTGGAAACTTCAGCAGGTGAATCCGGGGTTCAACCCGAAGGGACTTTTGACCTTCAATCTCAGTCTGCCCAGTTCAACTTACAAAGACAATGCGGCTTTGGTGAATTTCTGGACCAACCTCCAGGACCGCCTCAACCAAATTCCGGGCGTGATCTCAGCGACCATGATGTACGGGTTACCACCGTTACGGCGTGAGAATGACAATGATACGGAAATTCAAGGATTCGTTCCCGTTCCGAACGGACCAATTCAAAACGTCGCCTATTACCAG
The DNA here is from genome assembly GCA_963819405.1 of uncultured Acidobacteriaceae bacterium. Taxonomy (GTDB): domain Bacteria; phylum Acidobacteriota; class Terriglobia; order Bryobacterales; family Bryobacteraceae; genus Bog-105. The sequence continues at coordinate 156,835 of CAWFWH010000025.1, forward strand.
ATCGCGGGAGACCATTTCTTCCAAACCATGGGGATGCGCCTTCTGGAGGGGCGCTTTCTTGAACCTCGTGACGGCACTAACCAAACACCTGGTGTGGTGGTGAACGCCAGCATGGCCCGAACCTTCTGGCCCCACCAGTCGGCAATCGGAAGGCGCGTGCGCCCTGGCGGTCCGAAGACGCCATGGTTTACAGTTGTCGGCGTAATCGCGGATGTTAAGAATGGCGGCCTCGATAAACCCACCGGCACGGAACTGATTCTGCCTTACCGCCTCATACCCTCTTCCACCGCTGACGTGGTCATCAAGACAAGGGGCGATCCGCTCTCGATGACCGCCGAAGCTCGCAGGGTAGTCGCGTCGGTTGACCGTAGCCTGCCCTTAGCGAAGGTCCGCACAATGGAAGATGTCGTTGCAGCGGCAAGCTCCCGCCCTCGATTCTTGACGCTCATTCTGACCATGTTCTCCGTGCTTGCACTCGGTCTGGCAACGGTTGGCATCTATGGTGTTATTTCCTATTCCGTCGAGCAGCGCACTTCGGAATTCGGCATCAAAATGGCGCTGGGCGCCGCGCCCCGGCAGTTGCTTCTGCAGGTGATCGGTCAGGGCCTGCTGCTAGGGATCATCGGCGTCGCTGTTGGCATCGGCTGCGCACTGCTCCTAACGCGCTCGCTCGAAGGTCTGCTTTTCGGAGTCTCGCAATTCGATGCGCCTTCGTTTGCTGTTACCGCTGCAATCCTCAGTGCGGCTACCCTCGCCGCATCCGCGTTGCCTGCTGTTCGAGCCATGCGTGTCGAGCCCATCAAGGCGTTGCGATACGAGTGACGTGATCTTTGGCGTATGCGCGAAATACCGTGTTGAGATCATCGCATTTTATCCGCAGAAATCGCTCTGCAAGGATGTCCGCTAGATCATCCAACGCGGCCCGCAAAGTAGAAGACGCCAGCCGAACCCGCTCCGGAGCTTCCGGTTTCGAGCCAAGCTCGGCGAATCGCGCGAGGTGTGCAACAGCTTCGGCGAGAGAAGACTGTCTGTGCTCCGCATGAAAATAGTAGATGATCGGGAAGTGAATAAAATCGACGCGCGCTTCAATTACACCGCGCGCCAAGTCGCCGAACAATTGCTCCGCGCCATCGGAGACAATGTGGATGCCCGTTCTCTGTTCGGCCTTCGCTAAGATCCACGTGCGCCTTGCAAGCGTTCTCATCCGCCCCAGAGCGGGATAAAGAAGAACAATCCACGACACGCTTGCCGTGACCAGCGCAAAGCCCATAAGCGCTTCAATCGTCACCAGTACGCGAAGCCAGTCGGGTTCCGGAAGCAAATCGCCCAGTCCCAGCGTCGTCATGGTTGCCAGCGAAAAAGACAACATCTGCCAAAAGCCGCCGTCAGCGTCTGGAGCCTGTCCGGCAAGTGACCGGAATCCCCCAGGAAAATCACTCCAGTAGATCAGTGCAAATCCGACGCCTAGCAGAAATGCCCAGCACACAATGACGACGATCAGCGCCAGCGGTCCTGCCAAGGCGAGAGTAGAGCGGCTGCGCCGAAACAGTCGAAAGATTGTTCGCGCGACGTAGTCGCTGAGCGACCCGGCCATGGTCGGATGGAATAGGTCTCTGAAGACCTCCTGCAACGCAAACCCCACCATCAAAACGCCCGGCCCAGCCGTCCATACCGCCCTCACGTGAGACGAGACCCGCACGAACTGGAAAAGTTTCAGCCCCGCGCTCGAGCCGCCAGAACCATTGAAGCGGCAAGTGCTGCAGTTTTGTGATCCTTGGTCCAAGGTGGACCGATAGACTTTCCCAGGTTTGAAATCCTGTGCTGCACTCCGACCGCCGCATTTCCGAATGCTGTCTTAGCCCACTCATCGAGTTCTCGTTCTCTTATTTGCCGTAACAGAAATTTTCAAACCTTCACAAGCTTTCCCGACTGCGTTGCGAAAGAATTCGCCTTCCGCCGTATGAATCAGCGCGTGCGACGCGAGAATGTTCGAAAGAGACGGCAGAGGGCGGCCTGAGGCCAAGAGGACGGCACAACCTACGATTCGATAATGGCGGCCATCCAACTCCCGAACCACCTCCCCGATAGCCGCTGAAGCCAAGCGCTCTGAGACGGCTGCACACTCCGCAAGATATCTCTCGGCCTCTGGCAGTCCGAGGCTCACCGCATAGTGATAGGGCTGGTTGGCCCCGGGGATTCGCGGATCCGTGGTGACGATGCGTCTCCGCTCCAGTACCTCCACCGAGTTGGCGTCGCCGGAAATGGCCACGAGCACTCCCCAACCGGAATGCATTCGAACACCAAGGGCTGCGCGATCCATGCTTGAGGTTCTCAGTAGCTTGCCGGGCAAGTTTACCAACTCATTCGCTCATCTTATGCCATTGTGCAAGCCCACCAGTTAAACTGAAGAATTCCTAAATAGGAACAGAAATGTTCAGCAGGATCCGGCAGTCAATCACCGCTCGCGAGGTCTTCGATCTCGTTCAGCCGGATTTGCAACAAGTGGAGCGCGAAATCAGCGTTGAATCGGTGGCGTCCGTCGAGGCGATCACCACCATCAACCAATATCTGCAAGCCGGCGGGGGAAAACGTTTGCGTCCCGCGCTGCTTCTGCTTTGCAACCGGCTTTTCGGCCCGTCGACGGAATGCGCCCGGCGTCTGGCTGCGGTGGTCGAGATGATCCACACCGCGACTCTGGTTCACGACGATGTCATCGACGTGGCCAAGACTCGCCGCGGCCGTCCTTCGACCAACGTTGTTTGGGGCAATCACATCTCGGTCCTTGCCGGCGACTGGCTCTACATGCAGGCCTTTCAAGTTGCCTTGCGCGAGCGGAACTTCCACATTCTCGACGTGCTCATCTCGCTCACCCAGATGATGGTCGAAGGCGAGTTGCTCCAGTTCGATCGCTTGCACCGCATCGATATCAGCGAAGCCGATTACATGGAATTGGTCGATCGTAAGACTGCCAGCCTCTTTTCGGCTTGTGCTTGCCTCGGCGCCATCGCGGCGGGAGCCGATGAACCGGCCGAATCCAAGCTCGGTGAGTTCGCGTGGAATCTGGGAATGGCTTTCCAACTGGTGGACGATATTCTTGACTTCACTTCAACGGAAAAGATCCTCGGCAAGCCGGCAGGCAACGATCTGCGCGAGGGTAAAGTGACGCTTCCGGTAATCTACGCTCTCGAAACAGCTCGGCCGACGAGCGCCGCGCCATCGAAGCCGTAATCGCCGACGCTAGTTACGAGCACGTTCCGTTCATGCGCGTGCTTCAAATTCTGAAACAGCACGGCGCCATCGACCGCGCTTACGAACGCGCCCATGCCTTCACTGAAAAATCCCGCGCGGTGATCACCAGTTTTCCCGATTCGCCTGCGCAGCGCGCGCTCGACGCGATCGTGGATCTGGTGACGGAGCGAAGCTCGTAGCTATATTGTTCGGAGCCTCTACGTGCTCAGCAGACGCGGCTTTTTCTTCCCTTGCTTGCCCGCCACCACTTGCGCGTGATTCAGCGCCGCTGTCAGCGAGACACCACCAATGATGTTCCCGATGAGCGTCGGAAGCATGTATCCCCAGGCCACGGCGATCCAGCTCGTCGCCCCCACCATGGGAAGAAAAAGCACCTCCACCGAGCCGGCAACAATGTGAGTCAAACCCGCCAGCCCCACTGTGTAGGTGAGAATCACGATCACAGCCACACGGCCGGTGTCCGTCGCTGCGAGCATCCAGACCACCAGCGCGATCAGCCAACCGGCAAAAATCCCGCGTAGAACGGCCGCGCCGAAAGTCACTTCAGCCGCCTGCTTCGCAAGCGCCAGCATGGCAGCTTGCACCTCTGGCTTGAACATTGGCGTGTTGCTCACCACCCACGCGAACAGGTGAGCGCCCACCATATTCGCGGCAAGAACCACCGCCCATAGGTTGGCAACCCTCAGAAGCGTGGTGAAATTCCGTTTTGCGAGAAGCGGAATGATCGCCGTCAGCGTGTTTTCTGTGAACAGCTGTTGACGGGCAATAATCGCAATTAAGAACCCCAAGGGGTAGCCTAGGGTCACGATGAGCGGTCGCCAGGGTCGATCGGGCAAATACGCTCGAAACAAGGCCTCCGCCACAAACGAAAAGCCCATCGATAATCCAGCCGCCAAACCCGACCACGCCAAGGCAGAAACGGGCCGATTCAACTCCTCTTCGCCGTCGTACCGGATCGCTTCATGTACTACTAAGGCGCTGACCGAGGTTCGGTCTTGCGCTTCTTCCTGCTGTCGCTCGGTTAGCTCCGGAACAACGTCTGAATCGTGCCCTTCATCATCGATTAGCATCGCTTTACATTACAACGTTGTGTAATGTTTCATGCAGAGTCCAGTACCACGCCCTAGACCGGTAAGCCCAGTACTAAGTACGATTTGCGGCGCTTGGCAGGGCAAAATTCCACAATAAAGGTAATACGATTCGCCTCACGCAGTCTACAATGTTAGTTGACGCTCGACGTAGTACGTGCTTTCTACACCAGATTGAGGTAGTGTTGAGGTATAAGGAATCTCTGGTAGCTGCAAAGCTCGATCTCGGAGGAGACATGAAGGTTATGAGGTTCAAAACAGGTGGGATTGTCGTATTGGGCGCTGTCCTGACCATACTGTCAACCCCCAGCGCAAAGGCAGACATTGTGACTAGCCTGGTGGGCGCGCCGGTGGCAGATTCGGCGAACCACGGCTACGACTACACCTATGATGTCCAGTTGACGAACAATGAGCAGTTATCGACCGTGAACCGCAACGTGACCCCCCAGTATGCAACCCTATATGGTCTCGCGGCCTCCCAGCCCAAAATTTTGAATGTTACGGGCTTGCTTGCCAGCGATTTCAGCTTTACCTGGAGTGCGGCGGGTAGCTCCACCTACAGCACAACCCCCGCTGCTTCTGCGCTGTATAACGTGCGTTACACGTTCACTGCTTCAAATACAACCCTGACTAGCGGCGCGATCGTATATCGATTTGGGTCAATTTACCGTCGTTTCGCCATACATCAACACCATGTATCGGAGTTACGACGGATCGGCATTGATGGCTTCTGGCCCGTCCACTGGCATGCTGGTGCGCAACGTTGGGCTGGCGCTCCTTCCTCTAGCGCCTGTAGCCGCGCCTGAGCCCGCGCCGATGGCGCTGATGGGTGTGGGTTTACTTGCCCTTGGCTGGGCAGGTTACCGGCGCATTGGCAAAAATCCGAGCCGCTTAAGTCCGGGACGTTCCGCTAAGATTGCGGCCAGCTCCTCCGATAAGTGAGATTATTCTCACGGTCATTCCACCTGTTTGCTGCTAGGGTAGGAATGATCGTTAATTATCGGAGGAATCATTGATGTTCAAGCATTGCCGTACGCTTTTGATGTTGGCCGCTTTGACCGTGGCCGTCGCGCCCGGTCTAATGGCGCAAGGACCCGCGCCGACGAACTTCGGTTCGATCGGCGTGAATTCAAGCACAAGCCAGACGATAACTTTCACGGTGGCGTCGACGGCCAGCTTTTCGCTGCAGTATGGCAACGGTAGTGAGTTCACGATAGGAACCCCGTCGTGCAGCGGTGGCAATTGCGCCGTTCCCGTTACTTTCTCGCCGATTTATCCGGGTCTACGAGCAGGTGCGATTATCGCCACGGACCAAACCGGAAACCTGTTGGCCACTGGGCTCGTGTATGGCATTGGTCTAGGTCCCCAACTCGCGATTGGGCCTGGCGTCATTTCGACCGTTGCGAACAGGGCCTCTACTTCCTTGACTTCGGCCACTCTTAGCGGTGTCGCTGTCGCCCTGGGAGGAAACGTCTACGTGGCGGATGACAATAACAACGTAGTTCTGGCTGTAAACACTGGTACCGGCCAAGTGACCACCTACGCCGGCAACACCACCCGCGGGTATACCGGCGACGGTGGTCTTGCCCTGAACGCCCAATTGAATTCGCCATCGGGGCTGGCCTTCGACAGACGCAGGGAACTTGTACATCGCCGATACGGGGAACAATGTCATCCGCAAGGTGAACGCGTTTTCGCACATTATTACGACCGTCGCGGGAAATGGCACGGCGGGATTCGGTGGCGACGGCGGGGCCGCCACCAGTGCGCAGCTCTCTGCGCCTATCGGGATGGCGGTGGACCAGACGAACAGCAATCTGTATATCGCCGATTCGAACAACAATAGAGTGCGCAAGGTGACGGCGGATACCGGGGTAATCACCACTGTGGTAGGCACCGGCGTGGCCGGCTATACCGGCGATAACGGGCCAGCGACCGCCGCTACGCTGTCTTATCCGGTTTCGTTAGCAGTCGATGCAAACGGGAACGGGTACATCGCCGATTCGCACAACAACGTCATACGAGAGGTCATCGGCGCGACGGGCAATATCGTGACCGTTGCAGGCACTGGAGTGGCAGGCAATAGCGGAGATGGCGGAGCCGCGACGAGCGCAGATCTGAATGGGCCACAGGGCGTAGCTGTCGATGCGGGCGGTAACATTTATATCGCCGATACCGCGAATAACGTGATCCGAAAAGTAACGGGCGATTCAAATCACATCATCTCGACGGTGGCGGGAACGAGCGCCGCCGGTTACTCAGGCGACGGCGGAGCTTCCACGTCCGCAACCTTGAACCTACCAATCGGCGCAGCCGTCGATCCCGCCGGCAACGTTTTCATTGTTGATTTTGGCAATCACGCGCTGCGTGAAGTGTCAGCCTCGCCTGCGCCATTCACATTTCCTGCAACGGCGAACGGTCAAACAAGTGCAGCCATGACTCTGACGGTATCGAACACGGGAAATCAAAATCTCGTGCTTAGCTCTCTTTCTTTCACGGCGAATTTCTCACAACAATCGAGCGCGAACGCCTGCTCTGCTTCGACCACGCTAGCCCAAGGCGGTCTTTGCACGGTAGCTCTCGCGTTCTCGCCTACCGTAGGCGGAAGTACAAGCGGGAGTGTCACGATCAACAGCAATTCCAACGTATCTAATGTCCAAAACCAAGTTGCGCTGGCGGAATCGACCGGTCTCCTCTTCGTGGCAGTAACGCCGTGCCGTGTCGCGGATACGCGCAATGCCAGCGGTGCGTTTGGGGGCCCGCTCCTCTCAGGACAAGCTACCCGTAACTTCACAATTCCCAGCAGTGCGTGCGGAATACCTTCTACCGCGCAGGCCTATTCACTCAATGCGACCGTCGTTCCGAATCAACCATTGGGATACCTGACCATGTGGCCGGCTGGGCAATCGCAGCCTACCGTCTCGACACTGAACTCCCTTGACGGCCGCGTCAAGGCAAATGCCGCGATCGTGCCTGCGGGCAGTGGCGGCGCAATCAGTGTTTTCGCGAGCAATGACACGAATTTCGTGCTCGATATAGACGGCTACTTCGTACCCCAATCAACCGCTTCCGCCCTGGCGTTCTTTCCGATGACTCCCTGTCGCATTGCAGACACACGTAGCGGATCGGGATCATTTGGCTCGCCATTCATCTCCGGCCAGTCAACACGCGCCTTCCCCATCCTCTCGAGTTCATGCAATGTCCCCTCAAGCGCTCAGGCATACTCGATGAATTTTACCGCGGTGCCTAGGAACGCAAACCCGCTTGGTTATCTGACTACCTGGCCTGTCGGGCAGTCTCAGCCGCTGGTTTCGACATTGAACGCGCTCACCGGCACAGTAACGGCCAATGCGGCTATTGTGCCCGCTGGCACTAGCGGAAGCATCAACGTGTTCGCCAGCAATGACACGGACCTGGTAATTGACATTAACGGGTACTTCGCAGCGCCGGCGAGCGGCGGCCTGTCCCTGTACAATCTGCAGCCTTGCCGCGTCTTAGACACGCGGCTCCCCGCGGGTTCGCCGCCCATCAATGGATACTACAGTCCGAGCGGCAGCAGCAACTCCGGCAACACATGCGGCAGCAGCGTGGATTCCCTGCAAACGCAGCAGGCTTACATAGCTAACGTAACGGTTGTACCGCCTGGGCCTCTTGGCTATCTAACAATTTGGGCCGGGGGCGGAGCGCAGCCATTCGACTCCACGCTAAACGCGTTGGATGGCCAAGTCACCTCAAATTTGGCGATCGCACCGACTACCAACGGCAACGTCTCTATATACGTGTCGAATCCGACGCACCTCGTGATCGATGTATTCGGTTATTTCGCGCCTTAACGGGCGCTTCTCGAATCTGCCGCTCAGGGCATGAGCGGCAGAACGATGTGCGACGGCAGTTCCTGTGAGCAATAGACGCGCTCGATCGCACGTTGGAAGTCGCTCTCGGTTGCCTGGTAAATGCTGGGTACGAACTTCTGCGGATTCCGGTCAATGGCCGGAAACCAAGTCGATTGAATCTGGACCATGATGCGGTGTCCCTTGCGAAATACATGATCGTGATCGCGCAAGGGCACCCTGAATTCTGTCGGCTTGTTGGCTACGAGCGGCTGCGGATTCTCGTAGTCGCTGTTGAAGCGCCCGCGCCGCACTTCCGCCGCAATCGGCAGTTCATATCCATCGAGTGACTGAGCGTATTCGCCAGGCTTGGGTCCCGCCTCAGGATTCCAGGAATTCTTTTGCACGTCCTCCGGATAGACGATCGATCAGCTTGACAATGAAGTCGCTATCCGTTCCCGACGTGGAAGCGAAAAGGTCCGCAGCCAATGGTCCCGTCACCGTAATGTCGCGATCGAGCGGCGCGCTCGTAAACGTGACCACGTCCGGGCGGCCCTCCACGAACCGCTGATCGGCGGCTTCCCAGGTGCGCCAATCTCCCCCGGGATACGTTGGCGAGATGGGTCGCTGCCGGTAAGGTACGGGCTTTGCGGGATCCGATTCGTACTCGACATATCCGCTGCTGCTCTCACCCGCTGCCGGCGGATCGAACGACAGTCTGCCATTCGCATGTAGATAAAGATTCGCCGGCTTCGATTCGTTCGGGGGCCACGCAGTGTAACTGTGCCAAGTGTTAGAGCCGGTCTGGAATGTCGACGCCTTCCACGAGAACTTTTCGCCCGTTCCGTGGAGGTAATACCGGAAGAATGGCGCTTCGAACTTTTCGCGAAACTCGAGCGCCGTGTTGTGTCCATCGAACGGGATGATGCCGATCTTGTCGCCCTTCCCCGATTGCCATTCGCCGTGATACCACGGACCGGCAACTATGAAATTGTTGTGCTGCGGATCGTCTTCTTCTGAGTTGCGGAAGATCTTCCAAGGTCCCCACGGGTCTTCCTGATCCCAAAAGCCGGCCACGTTTAAGTTGGGCACCGGACTCGAGTGAAGCTGGTTTACCCAGGCCTCTTTGCGCCAGAAAGAATCGTAATTCGGATGTTCCACGATCTCATTCCAGTACGGGATCGAGTTGTGCAGGAATTTGGCGTTCACGTTCGAGAGCGGGCCGAGATCCAGATACCACTGATACGTGTCATACGTATCGAACTTGAAATGAGTATTCGAGTTCTTGTCCGACTGCTCCATAACCGAATATTCGACCGCGTAGCTTTCGCGCAACGCGCCATAACGATGCATGTCGTCGTTCATCCATTGGTCCGCGGGTGACGCTTGTTCGGAAACCGCCTTGAGAGCCGGGTGCGGGTGAAGCAGTGTCATAGCCGCCGTTAGGCCATCGTAGGAGACGCCCCAAATGCCGACGCGCCCGTTGTTTTGCGGCACGTTCTTCACCAGCCAATCGATGGTGTCATAGGCATCGATGGTCTCGCTGGTGGATTTCGGATTCGCGAGGTCGACTTGAGAGGACAGATTAAAGACGCCTTCCGATTTGAACCGTCCGCGAAGGTTCTGGAACACGAAAATGTATCCGTCCTGCGCAAGTTCTTTCATGGAAGACGACAGTGAAGTGGGCGCCTTGGCCGGAACACCGTAGGGCGTCCGTTCGAGCAAGATGGGCAGCGGCGCGCTCTGATTGACCGGCGTGAGAATGACGGTTTGCAAATGCACGCCATCGCGCATCGGGATCATAGTTTCCTGCCACTTGAATGCAGGCGCTTGGGATTTCTGCGAATCCGCTTGGCCGAATGCAACCAGCGACGTGACAAATAGGGCGGACAGAAGCTTGCGCAAGACTTGTTTACCTCAAGCCTATGGTAAGGCCCATCGTTTCTTTCGCGGACGAAATCCAAAATCTACGTTAATCAGCGTTGATCGGCGGCCATTACCGTAGCGCTCCGGGCGCGAAGCTTCAACTGGGAGTGAACGCTCTCACCGTGCCCGTCTCCTCGTGACTCTCGGCCGTCGCCAAGGTGTATCCGCAGTGGGGACAGTAACGGTCGCTTGCCTGGACTTCGCGGCTGCAATGAGGGCACGTTGGCCGAAGATTTTGCTTGCAATTCGGACAGTAATTAAAGCGCGCACTCACCGTCGACCCACACTGCGGGCACCTATAGGGCAATGGTTCGCGAACCAGGAAGTAAATAATGAAACCGGTCAATAAATAGGCCGGCAACAGGATGATGACCAGAAGAGTCCACAACGTCGAATTCATGCCGCGGCGCCGTGCATCGCGATTCACATATCCAATCAGGAACAGCATCGCGGCAATCGGAATCGCAGCCGCCGTGACAATACCTGCCATGATCAGAGCGGCTTCGGCTTGCCCGTATCCCGGTGGCCAGATCTGCCCATCGTTTCCAACTCCACTTAGGTTAATCAATAGCGCGGTAATTTGCGCTATTACGAAAAGCGCTGCGACGACCACGAGCAACGAACGCGGGACAAGGCGAATCTCATCCGAAAAACGGAGGTTCTCCTTTTTCATGCGAAAGCGAATGAGCCTCACTTTTTCGCTGAACGGTTCCTTGGGGCGCTCTGCGGGCCGCTCTGCCGGGTGCTCTAAATGTTGGGACATACTATGACTCCTTTCCGTTTGCGTAACTTGGCTCAATACCCAATTGCCCGCCGCCGCTGCTTCTGTCCATCTTCTCGATGACCAAAATAGCCGTTGCGATCAGCGCGGGCAATGCCCACCAAAGCACAAATGTCATGTGCCAGATGAGATTCGACACGCCCGTGGAATGGCCAATCGATTCGAATACCCGCCAGACATAGCGTGCGCTGGCTATCCCCAGTGCCCACGACAGTGCGCACGAAAGCCAGAGAGCCCAACTGCCGCGCTCATGTCGTTGCAATTCCTGAAGCCGCAGATAAATGCGCAATTGCGTGCGGCTCGCTAGCGCTGGGGGAAGCGGAACGGAAACCGTGCGCAGCGACCGGGCCGCTTGACCCGTCCCGTAGGCCAAGTGCGCGCAAGCCGCACATCCTTGTAAATGCTGCTGAAGCCATTCCCGCTCCTTTGGCGAGATATGCTCTATGCAATCTTGCAGAATGAGGCGTTTGGCGAATCCGTGGGCGTCTTCGTTCATACTTCTTCTCCGTCCAGCAATTTACGCAACGCTTCGAGACCCCGATACAGCCGGGACTTTATAGTCGGGAGCGGCGCGTTTACCACCGCCGCAATCTCATCGAGCTGAAGCTCTTCTTGAAAGCGCAATACCAACACCTCGCGATACACAGCTGGGAGCTGCGCGAGCCTCGATTCGACGCTTGCCTCTTTCTCCCGCATCGAGAACAGGTCTAGAGGCGACGGGTCCATTGCGGCGAGCTGTAGCGGCCCACGCTCATCCGAATCGGTCAACGCGTCCAGGCTTTGCGGCTTCTTCCGCCGCTGGAGGTCGATCACGAGGTGCCGGGCAATCGAGAAAAGCCACGTTTCGAATTTTGACTTGCCATCGTATTGATAGCCGCGGTTAAGAACGCGTATCCAGGTCTCTTGGAACAGATCCTCGGCCGTCTCACGATTACCTGTTATGTGGAGCAAGTAGCGAAATAGGCGATACTGATACTGCTCGATCAACCAACTCAGCATCTCTGGATCGCGCCTTCGCAATCCCCGAGTGACTGCCCTTGGATCGTCCAGCAAAAGAGCCGCAAATAGAGAAGCTGCCGCCGCCATCTAATGGATATACGAAACACGACCCCCAAAAGACGCATTGCAGATGGGCCATGCATCTCTAGTGAGCCGCAGCTACTATATGACGAGATGCGGTTGGATGAATCCCTTGCTCTTTGGCATGCAAGCAGCACGGAATTTCCACCGCTTGGCGCGCGCTACAGCCCCCGGGCACAGCAGGAGCGGGAGGCGCTTTTCGATCGCTGCCTTCACGCGATCCAGGCAGAATCGCTGAACATACCCGCGACAAGGTTGCAGCGTGAGAAATCGCTCGCGCGCATCACATCCGCCTTCGCCGAATTCGCAAAATCTGCCCTGGACCTGGATGATGCGTGTGTGGCGCTGCTGTTACCCGGCGGCTTCTCGGGCGTAGGCAGCGATCTCGCGCGCCAAGCCCGCCGCTTCGATCCGTCCGCCAGTATCGATGACGTTCTGCAAGCTTGCCGGAACGCTTGGACAGCCTGTGGACTTCAAGCCTTGTTGGGCCAGGCCATGCGGCTCACTCCAGCAATCTTTGCCTACAGCATGCTCTATCCGTACAGCGATAACTATCTCGATGAAGTCGGCATCTCACGCGAGGCGAAGCTCGCCTTCAGTGCGCGATTTCGCTGCCGCTTAGCCGGTAATGTCCTGCCGCCTGAAAATGTTCGCGAGACCGCGGTTTGGCGCCTGATCGACTTGATCGAAGCTCAGTACGACCGCTCCGATTACCCGCAGGTTTATGCTTCCCTGCTTGCCATCCATGGCGCGCAGGAAGACAGCGTCCGGCAGCTCCATCGCAGCCTTCACAACGACGATAAAGCCATCGACATTCTGAGGTTGAGTTTCGCAAAGGGCGGCGCGTCGGTCCTTGCCGACGCTTACCTGGCCGCCGGATCGCTCACTCCGCTCGAGGCGCGCTTTGCCTTTCAGTGGGGTGTGGTGTTGCAGCTAAGCGATGATCTTCAGGATCTCGAGCAAGACCGGCAGCGCGGATCGCTGACTCTGTTCTCGCAAGCGGCAGAACGCGAGCCACTCGATAAGCTGACCAATCGCCTGATGCAATTCGCCCTGACCGTGACCCGGCAAATGGAGCATCTGCCGAATGCCCCCGAGCCCCTGAAAGAACTTCTAATCAGAAGTTCCCGCTCGCTCCTCATCCGCGCGGCTGGCAATCTGGACGGACTCTATACGAGGCCATATTTGTCCGAAGTCGAAAGCTATTCACCTTTCCGTTTTTCTTTTTTGAAGGATCGCAACCAGCAAATCGCAAGCCGAAGCAAGTGGTACGAGAAGCTCTTCGAGGCATTTCTCGCCGGCGAAGGCGACGAACCCTCCTTCCCGATCCTCAGCCTCAGTCCGGCTGCGCCATAATCGAACCGGCGATCGCCTGTGAAATTCTTTCGGCGAGATAGATCTCCCCGGCTTTCGATACGTCATGACTCTGATCTTCAATGGAATCGCTCCCCAGGTGTCGAAACTGAGCGATCTGGAGATCAACGGCAATGATGGATCGCCGGTGACGCTGCGCTACTCCGGCATTCCGGCCGTCGCCAAATAAATTCAGCGAGTAGACCGCACGTTATGCTGCGCTCTTGCGGCGTTTCCTCGGCTTTGCCAGTGATTCTTCTTCCGCGAACCGGGCAATCCTCACGGTTCCTTCAGGAAATATCGCTTGCATATCGAGACGTCCGCCCATCGCCTCAATGAAGTGGGCGAGCGTGCTTACGTACATGTCGGTCCGCCGTTCCAGCTTTGAAATCGAAGCTTGGTTAAGACCCATTGTTTCGGCCAACTGGACTTGCGTTAGCTTTCGCGCGTTGCGCAACTCTTCCAACGGAATATCTTTCAGCATCTCCTGGGTACGTTCGCGGTTGCGTTCGCGTCGCTCAGGTGACATCCTTGCGCGAAGTTCTTCAAACTTTCGTGCCACTCGATAATCCCTCCTTTTGCAGTTCGACCAGATGCGCATCATAGATCTTGTCGGCTCTAGGAACGTTCTCTTCGTACCAGCGATCGCCTCCGGTTTTATCGCCTCCGAGCAGCAGAATCGCCGCGCGCCTCGGATCAAAGGCATAAAGGATACGGTAAGGGCGACCCTGATGCTGAACCCGCAATTCCCGCATGTTGCTGTGTTTAGATAAGAGCACCTTTGAAGAATGCGGATAGCCTAGCGCGGGTCCGCTTGCTTCCAACAATCCGACAGACCAGTCGACAGAGTCCTGTTCCTCCTCGGTTAGCGAGTTCCACCACACTTCAAAGTCCTCGATAAATTCAACTTCCCACCCCATTCAGACGCATATATTATGCCACAGAAGGAATATAGTCCCAACTTCTGAATCATTGCCGCAAGACCGAAACAGTCTCCACCTCGGGAGGAATCGCGATACGCTCGAGCACTTTCATGAAGCGCAGGAAATGCGAAGGATGGTTATCTACCCCTGAGGCGAACTGGCTCGGATTCCAGATGCGCTTCGCGCTACCTTAAGCTCATCAGATATAAGGGCTTTCCCCCATCCGGCATGCTCGTAGGCAAATCTTGAGAGCACCAAAACAAACTAACTGGGTCGTAACCCGCCCGCGCAAAGAGAGCACGGCCACCGTGTTGGCTTCGATGGCTGACAGGGGTATGTCGTTGGCCCAGATCACCGGAATCAGAGGTGAAGAGAGGACGCAATCCCCCAAACGCACAATAGTGGATCCGCTTGGGTCGAGTGAAACATGCGCGCACCGAGCCGTATGCGCCTGTTCGTTCTCTGCCCTTGGCCGGCGAGCCTCCATCGAATAACCCTGCCTGAGCTGCCTCGGTCACGTATACTTGGGTTGATCAGAGCGGTCCGGGAGAGCTGATCGTCGGCATAGGGGCAATGATGTCCGCAAGCGTAGATCTCGTTCACTCACAGCCGGCTTCGGGGCAAATTCTCGCTCAGCAAGTCGACAAAATCCTTCGGAGCACCACCTTCCACAGCTCTGAGGTCCTACGGAACCTGCTCTCGTTCCTCACCGCCTGCGCTCTGGAAGGACGGTCGGAATCCATCAAAGTGAAAGAGATCGCGACAGCGGTTTTCGGGCGTTCCGAGACCTTCGACTCGCAGAGCGATTCGGTGGTTCGAGTTCACATGGGTCGGTTGCGTTCAAGACTCGCCGAATATTACGTGGACGAAGCAGCCGATGATGATGTAGTCGTCAGCATTCCAAAAGGCAGCTACGCACTTTCCTGGCATCGCCGGCATCACGCAGTGCCGGAACCATCCGTGGAGCCGGAAATCGCTGAGCATTTGATTCACGCTCCGGTAATCGCTGCTCCTGGGATCTATAAAAGGCGCTATATCCTGTTGACTCTCGCACTGATGCTCAGTTCTGCTGGCTTAGCATTTTGGGCCGGTACCTCAGCCCGGGTCGGACAGGCGGGACCACCGAACAAACCCGCGCTCAACACTTTCTGGCACGGGTTTGTCGCCGGCAAAGAGACGCCGTTGGTTGTTTTTTCCAATCTCAAACTGGTCGGCTCCCTGCAAGCTGGGATGCACGTGTATCGTGGGGATCCAGCGGATCACGATAAACCAGTTATTGAATCTTGGAGTACGCTCGGGGAGGTGATGGGCGTTTTCGAAATCACGAGAACACTTTCGCTCTTTCACAAACCCGTGCACGTCAAGCGTGGACAATTGCTCACCTGGGATGATGCAAAGGACAGCAATGTGATTTTCGTTGGTGGTCCCTTAGCGGACACGCCGCTACGAGACATCTCGATTTTCCGGGAATTCAAATTTGAGAACGGCAAGCCTGGTATTCCAGCTGAGTCTGGCGCCGTGATTAATGTGAATCCTCGAAAGGGAGAAGCGCTTATCTACCCTGGCCCGGAAGCCCGCCCGTTTGACTTCGACTATGCCGTGATCTCGCTTCGGCCCGCATTCAACGAGAGTCACCAGGCGCTCGCTCTGGCAGGGATTACCGAGTACGGTACTGAGGGTGCGGCCGAGTTCGTTAGCCGGGAAGACTCGGTGAGTAGATTGCTCTCAAGGCTGAATGTGAAACCTGGACAGCCGGTTCCCTGGTTCGAAGCGTTGTTGCGTGTGAAGGTAGAAGGTGGCGTACCCGTTCAGTACGAGATAGTACTCGTCCACAAAGCCTCTTAGCGTAATTCTGCGCGCCTCCTAAACTATCAGCGTTATCAGCACTAAATCTAAGCCGGGCTTCCGCTGGATTATACGCGATACAACAGAGGATTAACTTGTTTTGCTGTTTCAAGTAGCCTAAGCTTCAATTTCCTCATGCTTAGCGGCAAGAACAAGACCAGATCCAAGAACTCAAACCGAATTGGCGTGGCGGCCGTGCTGCTGGTTGGGCTATGTTGCGGTCGCGCGTATGCAGAGACAACGCAAGTCGTTGTCAATCGCGACGGCAGCACTATTGCTCTTGAGCCGTACGCTCCGAATATCGTTCGTGTGACGTTAAGCAAATCGCAAGAGCAAGCTACGGCGTGCGCCTGGATATGGGTTCATTGCCTCGCCCTCAACACAGGGCTGGACGCGAGAAGACAGCGCCTACGCAACCACATACAGGTCCTCCCGCCTTGTGGTGTCGGTAGAAGCAGCGCGTTCGGGTAGACTGCTTCCCACCCAAATCGACATTTCGAAGTTCTTCGTGGGTTCCGTCCCACCGGCTCACATTGAGTTCAGCACGCCTGAGGGCAAGACTCTTCTCAAATTGGAAGGCTGGTCGATGTCTGTCCCCAACTACAAAGACGGCAACGCAGGAATTCTTCACGACCTGCGCCCTTCCGATGAGCCGTTCTTCCAGGTAGGCGCCACTTTTCGTTCTCCCGACGACGAGCACTATTACGGTCTGGGTCAAAACCAGGAAGGCTACCTCGATCATCGAGGCCACACGGTCGAGTGCTGGAATAACTATACGGCGACCGGCGGTCCGAGTACGTGCGTGCCGTTCCTCATCAGCAATTACGGTTATGGGCTGATCTGGGACAATCCGTCGAAAACGACAATTGAACCCGGGTTCAACGAGCAGACGAGATGGATCTCGGAGGTTGGAAACCGCGTTTCCTTCTTTGTCATTGCGGGAAAAACAAGCGATGAAATCTATTCGGGTTACCGCCAGCTCACCGGTGTGACACACTTGCTGCCGAAATCCGCGTACGGATTCATTCAGTGCAAGCAGCGATACACCACCCAAGAAGAGGTCCTTGCTGTAGCCAAAGGGTACCGCGAACGCCATCTTCCGGCTGACGTCATCGTCGTCGATTGGTTCTATTACACGAAGATGGGCCAGATGGATATGGATCCGAAGAAGTGGCCGGATCCAACTGCGATGAACCGCCAGCTGCATGCGCTGGGGTTTCACACAATGATCAGTGTTTGGCCGCGCTTCGTGCCGGAGTCTCGCTACTACAACTTTCTGCTTCAGAAAGGCTGGTTTGAGCACCTGGCAGACGGTACGCCTACAAATGGCTTACCTTACGATCGTGCAGGCTCAGATATCGACACGACGAATCCCGAAGCCGCTCGCTGGTACTGGGATGTCATTCGCGAGAACTTGGTCAGCAAAGGCTTTGACGCCTTCTGGGCCGACGAAACGGAACCCGACCTGCCGCCAAACGGCAGTTTTTTTCACATTGGACCTGGAACGCGGTATTTCGATGTCTACCCGCTGCTCCATACGGCGGCGTTCTACGACGGCATCCGCCGCGATCTCAAGCAGCGCGCGCTTATTCTCTCGCGCGACGCCTACCTGGGCGCCCAGCGCAACGGCACAATCTTCTGGTCCTCCGACATTTATCCCACTTGGGATACCCTGCGGCGCCAAATCTCCACAGGCCTCAACTTTACGGCCTCCGGAATTGCTTATTGGGGCAATGACATCGGTGGCTGGCAGTATCTGCCCGATGAGCACCATCCCATCCACCCGCCGCTCATCGATCCCTCCGATGCGCGCGATAACATCGGTAACTACGACGACTATCCGGAACTGTATGTGCGCTGGTTCGAATACGGAGCTTTCCAGCCAAATTTCCGCACTCATGGCAGCCGCAAGTACAACGAAGTCTGGTCCTACGGGAGACAGGCCGAACCGATTCTCGCTAAGTATCTCAAGCTGCGCTACCAGTTACTTCCCTACATTTACTCGCTTGCATATCGACACATATGAAACTGGCGCTCCCTACATGCGCGCGCTTTTTATGGATTTTCCCGATGATCGAAAGGTTGCGGACATCGGCGACGAATACATGTTCGGACCCGCAATCTTAGTAGCCCCTGTAACGGAGCAGGGGGCAACTAGCCGCATCGTCTATTTGCCTGCCGGTACTGAATGGTACAACTTCTGGACCAATGAATGCGTCCACGGAGGCCAATCTATTCGCGTGAATGCGCCAATCGACACACTGCCGCTATTCGTACGAGCCGGCTCGATCATCCCGCTCGGCAGCCCGATTGAGAACACGACACAAATCCAGCAGTTAGCTAAAGTGCGCATCTACGCGGGCGCGAATGCCGATTTCACGCTGTATCAGGACGATGGAAATACTTACGCGTATGAGAACGGTGGCAGGACCATTACGAAGTTGCACTGGGACAATGCTTCTCGCAAATTCAGTCATACTGGCCCCGAGGCCTGGACCGGATCTGAAGCAGAACTGACCGAAGTCATCGGGCATTAGAGAAGTGGCTATGCGTTGGCGGTCAAGCTCTCTTATCTTTCTGGTAATCTCGGCCGCCTCAGCCATTTTGATCGCCGCCAACGCAGTAGAATCACAGGCGTCGGCGCAGCAGGATTATCCATTCCGTAACCCTGATCTCGGGATAGAACAGCGAATTGACAACATTCTCGGCCTGCTGAATTTGGACGAAAAAATCGACTGCTTGGGAACCGATCCGAGCGTTCCTCGCCTGGGAATCAAAGGCAGCGGACACGTAGAAGGCTTGCACGGATTGGCGGAAGGCGGTCCCGCAGACTGGGGCGGCAAAGCTACCGCAATCGACACCACGCAATTTCCTCAAGCGGTCGGATTGGGCGAGACCTGGGATCCGGCCATGCTGCAGGAAGCCGCATCCGTCGAAGCGGATGAAGCCCGTTATATATTTCAGAGCCCGAAATACAAGCTAAGTTCTGCGCCGCACGATCGCAGAGGCATCGTAATCCGGGCACCAAATGCCGACCTGGCTCGCGATCCGCGGTGGGGCAGAACTGAAGAATCCTACGGCGAAGATCCTTATCTGACCGGAACCATGGCTGTCGCGTTCGTAAAAGGGCTTCAGGGCTCCAACACAAAGTATTGGGAAGCGGCCTCGCTGCTGAAGCACTTTATGGCCAATAGCAATGAGGATTGCCGCGGTGGATCGTCTTCCGATTTTGACCAGCGCCTGCTCCGCGAATACTATTCAGTGCCCTTCCGGATGGGAATCGAGATAGGCGGCGCTCGCGCTTTCATGACTTCCTACAACGCCGTGAATGGCATCCCAATGACTGCCTCGCCAATCTTGAAGCAGATCGTCATGAAGGATTGGGGCTTTAATGGCATCATCTGCACGGATGCAGGTGCGCTGACGAACATGGTCACTCAGCATCGCTACTATCGCGACATTGACCATGCTATTGCGGGGGCGATTCACGCGGGCATCAATCAGTTCCTCGATAAGTACAAAGACGGTGTTCATAGTGCGCTCCAGAAGAATTTGATAACTGAAAAAGATATCGACGAGAATCTTCGCGGCGTCTTTCGGGTCATGATTCACCTTGGACTACTCGATCCGCCATCGGTGGTTCCATACTCCAGCATCGCTGCCAAAGACGGTCAGCCCGAGCCTTGGAATACGGACGAGCACCGGGAAATTGCCAGACGGATCACTGAAAAATCTATCGTCCTCTTGAAGAACGCGAATCACCTGTTACCGCTGGACAAAGCGACTCTGCATTCGATTGCAATTATCGGACCGCGTGCCGATGAGGTCGATCTCGATTGGTACAGCGGGACGCCTCCTTCGCCAGTTACGCCGCTTGCGGGAATCAAGAAACTGCTCGGCCAGAGCGTCACGATCAATTTCGCGGCGGATGATGACCATGGAAAAGCGGTAGCAGCAAGTCGCGCGTCTGACGTTGCCATCGTTTTCATCGGCAATCATCCCACCTGCAATGCCGGTTGGAATCACTGCCCCGATCCGGGTGAAGGCAAGGAGGCGATTGATAGAAAGAATCTGTCGATCGATCCTGAACAGGAAACATTGGTAGAAAGAGTTTTCGCGGCCAACCCACGCACCGTGGTTGTTCTGGTTTCCAGCTTTCCCTACGCGATCAATTGGATAAAGCAGAACATACCCGCCATTGTTCACATGGCGCACAACAGCGAGGAAGAAGGTACTGCTATTGCGGAAGCGCTGTTTGGCGACATCAATCCGGGCGGCCGCTTGGTCGCGACATGGCCGGCTTCCACGGATCAGTTGCCGCAAATGATGGATTACAACATCCGGGATGGCCGAACTTACATGTACTTCAAAGGTAAGCCGCAGTTTCCTTTTGGCTATGGCCTAAGTTACTCCACGTTTCAATACTCCCACCTCCGAACCAGTTCCGGCCAGCTTCGGGCAGGAGGCGAAATCACGGTCAGCGTGGACGTCACCAACTCTAGCAATCGTCCGGGTGATGAGGTCGTTCAGATGTACGTGAAACACATCGACTCGCACGTGAGCCGGCCGAATGAACAGCTCGAAGCCTTTCGTCGCGTCACCGTTGGTGCTGGTGAAACCACGAAAGTGGAATTCCCACTACGAGCCGAAGCATTAGCGTATTGGAATGAAACGCAGAATCGCTGGGTGCTGGAGCGGGACCAAGTGAGGGTAATGGTCGGCAGCTCTTCAGAAGACCTGAAGCTCGAGAAAACGCTTCAGGTCGGGTTCTAGCCTGTTGCAACGCGTTAAAGCTATAGAAAACCTTAGATTTAACTTTCCCTGCATAAACCTTGGCCCTAGAATCAAACTCAGAACGATTTCAGTTTGGGTCAAGAGAGGTTTCCATGTTTCAGAACTCTCGCGCGCTTGGTTTTTCGCACGCGCTCTGGCGATTTTCTCCCGTTTGGATCGGCCGCGCCGCTTCGGCGGTCGTGCTGCTTTTCCTCATAGCTTTCGCTGCTCAGCGCCCAGCCTATTCGCAGGTCTCAGCCACACTGAGCGGAACAGTGACCGATCCCACCGGTGCGGCCGTTCCGAATGCCGCAGTGACGCTCCGGAATCAGGCCACCAGCGATGTCCGGAGTGCAACCAGTAATGGCTCAGGCGTTTTCAACTTTCCGGCATTGAACCCAGGAACATACACCTTACACCTGGAGGCTCCCGGCTTTAAAGCCTGGGAGCGCGCCGACATTGTTCTAAATGCCGCTGACCAGCGAAAAGTACCGGGCATTCAATTGCAAGTTGGCGCCCAAACTCAGGAGGTTACTGTAAGCGCCGACGCTTCCGCCGTGGCCGTTGATAACGCCGAGCGAACTACAGTGCTCAGCAACGCAGATATCGAGCGGCTGTCTACGGTGGGACGCGACGCAACCGAGCTCCTGCGAATTCTGCCGGGTTCTGCCGTTCTGACGGGCGTCGGGAACGCTCCCTATTACACAGGGACACAAGCCGGCATCGGCAACTCGGGCGTGGGTAATTACGCCATCAACGGTACTCAGCCGAATGGCGCCGTCGCGGAGATGTCCGACGGCGCTAGCGTTATTGACCCGGGTAACAACGGCGCGAACACGCAATCGTTGAATACGGACATGATTTCCGAAGTAAGCGTTCAGACCTCTAATTTCGGCGCCGATAGCCCCAAAGGCCCAGTAGTTATCAATGCTATCGGGAAGTCAGGTACCAGCTCCTTTCACGGCGAAGGATATTTCTACGCTCGGAATTCGGTCTTGAACGCCAATAGCTATGCGAATGATCAGGCCGGCCAACCGATTGTTGCGAGTCACTACTACTATCCTGGCGGCAATATTGGCGGCCCGGTTCTAATCCCAAAATTTCACAAGTGGAACTCCGAAAAGAAATTGCTGTTCTGGGCGGGTTTTGAAGATTACCAGCAGCAATTTGCCGGCAACGGCGGCAATCCGCTGTTGTCTTACGTGCCGACCCCGGGAATGCGCAGTGGAGATTTCAGCTTGCAATCCATCGCCGCATTGTGCCCCCGGGGCTACTCCAGCGCCCAGCAGTATTGCTCACAACCCACCGGCACGCTTCCCAACGGAACGCCGATCGTAAACGGACAGATTCCTGCCAGTGCAATCGATCCCGGCGCAGCAGCCCTGATGAAGTTTATCCCCGCGGCCAATGCCACAGCCACCTCCAATGGCGGCTATGATTACGTCACGCCATACGCCGAATCAGCCATCGGCTGGCAGTTCCACACGCGTGTGGATTACAACATAAACGACAACAATAAGCTCTTCGTTAGCTATAACCGCCAGATTGAAACCGACACGGAACACGTCAACAAATATTGGGTTGGCGGCAATATGGTCGAGTATCCCAGCCCACTTAATGGGAACGATACCTCTCATACCATTTCACTCAACTACACGACCATCTTAAGTCCCACTATCACCAACGAAGCGATTGCGACTTATGTCTATTTCGACCAGCCTTCCACTTTCGCGAATCCCTCGGCAATCAGCCGCACGGCGTACAATTTCCCTGCGAACTATACGGGCCTGTTCAACAACGGTGTGAATCAGATGCCCGGTATCAACAGCTACGGTGCTAGCGCCGGCTTGGGCTATATCGTCATGGAGGGTCTGGGCCAGGATGGCACTGTATTTTCCAAGAAAGTAGCGCCTAATTTCCAAGATAATCTGACCTGGGTCAAGGGTACCCATTCCTTGAAGTTCGGTTTTTATTACGAGCACACGGGCAATGAGCAGACCGCAACCGGAGTAGCCACCAACGGTCAATACTCTTTCGGCAATACCGGAACCTGGACGATCAACGGCCAACCCTACGCGGGAACAGGCAATTCCATTGCAAATGCTCTGCTGGGGCTGACTACCGGCTTCACACAAGCGAATTTTGCTCCGGTAACAGACCTGCTGTATCACACTGCTTCGTTTTACGGGCAAGACTCCTGGAAAATAACAAAGCAGCTAACTATCACCTACGGTATCCGTTTCGAACACATCGGCCCCTGGATCGATGTTCACGGCCTTGGCATGGCCGTCTTCAACGCTGCGTCGTACAATCCGCGCGCCCCTGCGGGCACCTTCACAGGAATCACCTGGCACGCCCAAAATCCCAACGTCCCGAATTCAGGAGTTAATAATTACCCGGCATTCTACACTTCGCCTCGATTCGGTATCGCTTACGATCTCTTCGGCAGCGGAAAGACCGTGCTTCGAGGTGGCTGGGGCATGTACCGATTCCAGGATTCCTATAACGGCTATGCTGGTGCTGTCGAAGAAGGCCAAGGAGCCGTCACCGAATCGACCAACCAGAACCTCACGTTTGCTCAAATCCAGAGTTTTCGGCCCGCGGCACCGACCGGAACCGTTGCACCTGGCTCACTGGGCGCTGTCTATGTCATAGACCCTCACAGCACGGAACGCCCGGAGACCATCGATTACAACTTCACCATTTCGCAGCGCACCCCGGGCAACTCTCTTCTGGAAGTAGCGTATGTTGGAAATCGCGGTCTTCATCTGTTCAACGATTCGAACGCAAATTTATCCAACATCAATTTGGTTCCGATTGGCGCCTTCTTCAAACCGGACCCCGTTACGGGAGCTGCCCCAACGCCATACAACCCCACGGTGAACGATTACCGTCCCTTCAACGCCTACCAGCAGATCTATCAACTCTCTAACAACGAATGGTCTAAGTACAACGCTCTGCAGATAAGCTGGACAAAGCAGCGGGGCAGAGCCACCTTCAACCTGAACTACACCTGGAGCAAGACCATCGGTATCAATACAGCCAATGACCCCTTCAACGTGAATAACGATTACGGCGTACTCGGGTATGACCGCCCGAATATCTTCAACATGTCGTACGCCTTTTCGTTAGGCACTCCGCTCCATGGCAATTTCTTATTGAACGGCGTGGTGAACGGCTGGACCCTTTCTGGCATCACAACATTTCAAAGCGGGATTCCGCTTCAGACCAACGGTCTGACAAGCGCAAACTTTGGCTTGAGCTGTCAAAACTGCCCAAACACCGCCCCGCTTGGAGGCAACTATTATCTGGGGTCCTCGGATATTTCGATACAGCCAGTGGTAACTTGTAATCCCGCTGCGCATCTGGCTTCCGGTCAGTACGCCAGCGCGTCCTGCTTCGGCGTCCCAAGCGTCGGGACAAACGGGCCAGTGGAATTCCCATACGCACTTCGCTCGCCCGCTTTCTTCAACTCCGATCTCTCTCTTTTCAAGGATTTTCATGTTACAGAACACCAGTCGGTGCAGTTCCGTTTCGACGCGTTCAATTTCCTCAATCACCCGCTGAACGCATACACATCAACCACGAACCTGTCTTTGCAGTTCACGCAAAGCGGGGGAACTTTCAATGAGAGCAACAGCGTCTTCGGATTCACTAACACAAAAGCGAACAATCGCGTGCTCGAGCTGGCTGTGAAGTATAGGTTCTAAAAAATTTGGGCGCTCCTAAGAAGGCTGGCGCCATTATTACGACGCTAGCCTTACTTTTCTGTCCTCTGCTCTTCGCCTCGGCCGATTCCAGCTTCCCAGTTCGCTTCACGCCTCAGAAGATCGCCTTTCATCTCGATAATGCAGAAACACCGCTGAAGCATGCGCCAGAGACAATGGCCGGCGGCGTAGCGCTGTTCGACTACAATCGCGATGGAAAGCTTGACGTTTTTTTCACCAATGGCGCGGATCTGCGCACGCTCCACAAAGACTCTCCCCGCTATTGGAATCGTCTCTTCCGTAACGATGGAGACGGGCATTTCACGGACGTTACTGAGCAGGCGGGCTTGGCTGGGATGGGCTATGACATCGGCGTGGCCGTAGCCGATTACGACAATGACGGCTGGCCGGATCTTTTCGTAGCCGGCGTTCACCGCAATACCCTCTACCACAACAACGGCGACGGCACCTTCACCGACATCACGGCCAAGGCTGGTTTGAACAAGCCCGACCCCAAGTTCGGCCCGCTCTGGAGCGTGGGCGCCGTTTGGGTAGACGTCAATAACGACGGCTTGTTGGATCTCTTCGTCGTGAATTATCTTCAGTGGAACTTCGCGACAGAACGGGTCTGTGCCACCGCCGGCGTGGCCGATTATTGTAGTCCCAAATTCTACGGCGGTTTACCGAATCAGCTCTTTCTTAACAAGGGCAACGGCATTTTTGAAGATGTCTCAGAATCCGCGGGTATCCGGGAACACGTCGGTAAAGGCATGAGCGCCGCGATGGCAGACTACGACCAGGATGGATTGCCCGACCTGTTTGTACCCTGCGATAAGACTTTCAATCTGTTGTTTCACAACAGAGGGAATGGCAGCTTTGCGGAAGTCGCCTTCGAGTCTGGCGTCGCGGCAGCAGAGAGTGGAAAGCTTATTTCGGGAATGGGCGCCGATTTCCGCGATATTGATAACGATGGCCTTCCCGACATTGGGCTCGTTGCGTTGAATGGAGAAACTTTTCCGATCTTTCGCAATTTAGGCGGCGGCAACTTCGACGACGTCACGGCCTCAACCGGCATTCGCGCGTTGAGTTTGCCAATGGCTGGATTCAGTCTGGGCATGTACGACCTTGACAATGATGGCTGGAAGGACATGTTCGTCACCTGCGGACAGGTAGAGGCTCTCGTCCACGAAGGCAACCCGGTGGCACAACCCAATGCCGTGTTTCACAACCCGGGGAAACAGGGCAAATGGACTGCTTCGTCCGCGCAGGCAGGTCTCGATGCCCTGCCACCCGCTCGGCACCGAGGGGCTGCCTTTGGCGATCTGAACGGTGACGGCCGCATTGATGTGGTCGTCACGGCTTTAGCGTCAGATGCGGAAATCTGGATGAATGCGACCGAGAACCAAAATCATTGGCTTGAATTATCTCTGGAAGGGACCAGGAGCAACCGCGACGGAATTGGTGCTCGCATAAAGCTGGTGACCAAGAGCGCTACCCAGTTCAATCACGTCACAACCAGTGTCGGTTATGCATCCTCGAGCGCTGGGCCGGTACACTTCGGGCTCGGATCAGAAACGGCTGCAGATCTCATCGAGATTCACTGGCCGTCGGGAATCGTGCAGCGGCTTACGAACGTGAAATCAGATCAAGTTCTGAAAGTCATCGAGCCGCGGTAGGCCGATCAGACAAGCGGCTTACCAGTTCCCGCTCGCGCAGCCCATCTTTGGGGCGTTTCAGACGGTAATAAAGGGATGCCAGCTGAACATGCGGTTCTACCCAATCCGGAGCGCCTTTCTCAGCAGATTCAAAAGCTTTTAATGCTTCCTGTAATCTGCCGGTCTCCTTGTAGATCAAGCCCATTTGATAAAGCGCCGCAGGGGAAGACGGCCTGAGTCGCAGCGCCGCTGCAGTGAAACGCTGAGCAGAATCACTATCTGACTCGCGCAGCATCAGCGCGCCGAGGTGAAGATTTGAATCGAAGCCGTCCGGATCAAGTTCGAGAGAGCGTTTGAATGCGGCTCTTGCGCCACCGTAATCTCCCAGACCTTCTTTTGCAATGCCGCTCAGCATATACGCGTCCGGCAGCTTTGGATCTTCGATGAGAGCTTTCTGCGTTCGGCTGTCCGCCTCCGAATAGTTCTCGTCAGCAAGAGCGATCTGCGCCAGTAACAGATTTGCGCCCGCGTTTTCTCCATGTTGGAGAATGCGATCGATGACTTCCCTGCCCTTCTCCCCCTGACGATCGCGAATGAGCGCGGTTCCCAGCAAGTATTGCAGTGTCAAATCATCTGTATGCTGGGCCGCAAGAGGGCCGATCGTTGCAATCACTCGCTGGTTTTCGCCCAGCCGCAAGTAACAATCCGCAGCTAAGTCGTTGGCCTGGACATTATCTGGCTGTTCGGCCCGCACTTTCTCGAACTCTTGTGCGGCACGGCTAAGCTCGCCCAACTTGTAGTAGGCCAGAGCTAGATTGAGCCGCGTCGCCGGATTTTCCCCGCCTTTCAATGCGTCATTGTAATTAGAAATGGCCTCTTGATAGCGGCCCAAACGGGCCAATGCCACGCCGAGGTTAGCGTGTGCCGGGGGAACGTCGGCACGAATCTGAAGCAAGTGCTGGTAAGCGGCGATTGCACCTTGCAGGTCGCCTTTTTGCTGCAGCTCCAGCCCTTCACGGAAAAGCCGCTGAACGTCTGCGGCTTCAGTTTGCGCCGGACAACGGCAGGCGATTAGCACAAAAACAACTAGACGCCAAAAGAGGACGCGAAAGAGCAAGGATATAGTCATAAAGTCTGCTCCGCGGGTGCCGCTGATTTGAGGATGCCATGCCTTCCAATCTTGGTGCGTGATGCAAGCGATTCCGATATCGCCGCAGTCCGGCAAATTTACGCTTTTTACGTCTTACATGGACGCTCCACGTTTGAAGAAGTGCCTCCCACGGTCGAGGATTTGCTTTCGCGGAGACGAACGATTCTGAGTGCAGGTCTGCCGTACCTGGTCGCTACCGTTGATCGACAAGTCGCCGGTTTTGCATTCGCGACTTCTTATCGCCCACGGCCAGCCTACAGGCACACCGTCGAGGACTCCGTCTATGTGGCGGACGGCCTGCATTCGAAAGGAATCGGGACCGCTCTTCTGTCAGCATTGATCGAGCGCTGCGAAGCCGGACATTGGAGGCAGATGATTGCCGTCATCGGCGACAGCGGCAACTTAGCCTCAATCGCGCTGCACAACCGTTTGGGATTCGAGCAAATCGGCACGTTCAAAGCAGTAGGATTCAAACTAGGTCGCTGGGTCGACACTGTCCTGATGCAAAGAGCGCTGGGACAAGGTAGCCGAACCCAGCCCCAAAGCTCCGATTGAACCCTCTCATTTGGCAATCACATCTTGACAGTCACTAGGAAGGCCAGCTATTCTGGGGCCATACATTCTTCCTGGAATATCAATGGATGAACCGAATACAGACCTGATCCAGGGCACGCTGGACATGCTCATTCTCAAGACGCTCAGCCTTGAGCCCATGCATGGTTTCGGCATCGCTCGCCGGATCGAGCAGGTATCGCGCGGCGTCTTCAAAGTGAATCCCGGGTCGCTCCTCACTGCGTTCCAGCGGCTGGAGCGCGTGGGTTGGCTCGATTCCGAGTGGCGCCAAACAGATAAGTCGCGCCGGGCGAAGTTCTATTCGCTCACTCGGTCGGGGCGAAAACAGCTTGAAGTTGAGACGGCGAGCTGGAATCGCCGGGCGTCTGCGATAGCCCGTCTCCTCAAGGCTGAGGGTTAAACAGTGTCCCTTTGGCGCCAGTTCAACCGTGGCTTGCGCGTGCTTGGAAACCGGAAAGCCGCAGACCAGGAAATCGCCGACGAGGTAAATCATTACCTGGATGAAGCCACGGCTGATCTTGCCAGCAAAGGACTCCCTCCCGACGAGGCCCGCCGGGCCGCACGGCTGGAACTAGGTGGCGCGACGGCCGTCCGCGAAAAAGTACGCGGGTATGGGTGGGAGAACCGTGTAGACATCTTATTTGCCGATCTGCGCTATGCCGCTCGAACGCTGGCCGGAAATCCGGGCTTCACAGTGGTCGCCATACTCACTCTGGCGCTGGGCATTGGCGCATCCACGGCAATTTTTTCTGTTGTGGACGCGGTTCTACTGCGCGCGCTTCCTTATCCGAATCCGCAAAAGATCGTGCGCGTCTGGGAACAGGCTCCCAACGGTCACCGAATGAATTTAGGCGACGCCAATTTCGACGATTTCCGTGCACAGAACAACACCTTCGCAACTCTGGCGGCATACCAATATGGGCTTTCCTCTGTGTCTGGCGGCAGCGAGCCGGTGCGTATCAATTGGGCGGAAGTGACCAGCGGCTTCTTTAAAGCCCTGGGTGTCGAGCCTTTTCGCGGCCGCGCTTTTGCCGCCGAAGAACAGCGTCCCCACGGCGCGCCCGCAGCCATCGTCAGCTATAGCTATTGGCAGCGATATCTCGGCGGCGCAGCGGATCTCTCCAAATTCCACTTGCGGATGGAAGGGGCTGTCTATCCCGTTATAGGAGTGATGCCGGAGAGTTTTGATTTTCCGCCCGGCGTCGCCATATGGATTCCGGGCGAGCTCCATCCGGGACAAGCCAGCCGCACAGGACATAATTGGCGAGGTCTCGGCCGCCTCCGCGATGGGATCACCGTCGCCCAGGCGCGGGCGAATCTCAGCGCGATTGCTCGCCGCATCAAAGATCTGTACGGAAAAAATGTTGATCTCAGCGAGGCTGCTGTAGTGCCTCTCGCCGACGCGATGGTCGGAGACGTTCGGACCGCTCTCCTGACCCTTCTGGCAGCCGTCGGGCTCCTCCTCCTGGTCGCCTGCGCGAATGTTGCCGGCTTACTTGTTGCGCGCACCTCCGCCCGCCGCAAAGAGCTCGCCGTGCGTGCGGCCCTGGGCGCTGGGCGCGGCCGTCTCATTCAGCAGTTCCTCACTGAGTCTTTTTCCCTTTCCTTAGCTGGAGGTGTGTTGGGCATTTTGATTGCGATTTGGGCGGTCAGGGTACTTCCAGCAATTCTCCCGGCGAACTTGCCGCGGCAGCAAGGCGTGTCGATCAACACATCGGTTCTGCTGTTTGCTTTGGCCGCGATTGTAGCGGTCGCCTTTTCGCTCGGGCTGTTTGCCGCTTGGCGCGCCGCTGCGGGAGATCTCCAGGAAGCACTCACTGCCGGCTCCCGCAGTTACAGTGGCTCGGCCGCCACCCAGCGTCTTCGCGGCTTTGTGGTGATCGGCGAAATCGCCACCACGCTTATGATCTTGATCGGAGCGGGCCTTCTCGGCCGCAGTTTCTTGCGCCTCATTTCCACGAGTCCTGGATTTAGCCAGCAAAACCTCATCACCATGGAGTTCTCGCCTCCGAATCCGCAAGGGCAAGTATTCGCGATGGACCAGGCAGCCATCGCGCGCCAAGCCCATCTAATGGAAGACATATTGACCCGGCTTCGCGCAATCCCCGGCGCGGAGAGCGTGGGGTTGGCCGGCGCGATTCCCGTGGCGGCCGGCGACGATCTCGCTGACGGGAATTTCCTGATCCTCAATGGCCGAAAGCCGCCCGCCAATTTCGAGGAATGGGGTCGTATGGCTCAAAATCGATCTCAAAGTGGATTCGCCCTTTATTGCGTCGCCGGCGAGGGGTACTTCCGGACAATGGGCATTCCGCTGATCCGCGGGCGCATGTTCGGCGAACAGGATGATTGGAATTCGCCGCATGTTGCCGTGATCAGCCAATCCTTGGCTCGCCGGCGCTGGCCCCATCAGGACCCCCTCGGTCAAGTGATCGAGTACGGCAATATGGACGGCAATTTCAAGCCGCTCACCATCATTGGCATCGTTGGCGATGTTCGAGCGCGCGGCCTGGATCTTCCGCCCAGTCCCGTCATTTACGTCGATTACCGCCAGCGCGGATTGAACGCCAATTCATCGCCTACCATCTTTATGCGCAGCGCCGCACCTGCCGGAGAGATCGTTTCCGCCGCGCGCAGCGTTTTCCACGATCTCGCTCCCGATGTTCCCGTCAAATTCTCCACCTTCGCGGATGAAATGGGCGGCTGGCTCGCGGATCGCCGCTTTCTGCTTCTTCTCGTGGGATTATTCGCTGCCGCTGCACTGGCCCTTGCCGCAGTCGGTATCTACGGAGTTGTGGCCTTTTCGGTTACGCGTCGCACCCAGGAGATCGGCATTCGCATGGCGCTCGGCGCGCAGCGAAGCGCCGTACTGCGTCTGATCGTGGGCGAAGGCGCTCGGCTCGCGGTTCTCGGCGTGGCCATCGGCATTGCTGCATCCTTCGCCATCACGCGCCTTCTGTCCAGCCTCCTCTTTGGAGTTAGCGCCACGGACCCAATCACATTCGTCAGCCTGGCTGTGCTTCTTTCTCTCGTCGCGCTGCTCGCTTCCTATATCCCCGCCCGCCGCGCCATGCGCCTCGATCCCAATAGCGCATTGCGCTATGAATGAGCCGCTCCCAAGACCGTCGCGCGAAGCATCACGTGCAACCGAGCACTCGAAGTAGTCATCCGCATGAGGACCGCAGCGCCACGCCGGCGCGGCACAAATGCAGCCATGCGCGAGTTGGGTTCGCTCGGCAAATTCTGGCAGATCTGAATTGGTATTTCAGAAAACCTGCCGGGGCCGGCCCGAGTTCGTTCCGCAAAAGCGCGATGCCAGCGGAGGTCGATTCCCTCACAACCGGCCATTGCGTTCAATTCCTCTGTGCCTCAGCGAATTCGGTCGTGAGGAAATCGACACAGGCAAGCTAACGGAAGAGCACGTAACGTCCCCCACAAACGCGAATCAGGTCAAGATCGGTTTTAATAAACGCTGGCCGACTACTCTTTACCTATCAGCATATTTGGTTAAAGGCGATTTCTCGACAACCATCCTTTCAGCTTCGATGAGCAACGAGATTTTTGGAGAGCCTTAGTTCATCCGCTGCAGTTGATCTCTAAATATTGCATCTGACTCGATCTCACGCCGTGGGTCACCTGGTCGCGTTCCCCCCGGGGGATTGCGCCCTCCGGAGTCCTTCGTTATCGGCATGCGGCTTCGAGTCTCTCGGGCGTGTGTGTGAAATCGCAACGTGCGGCGCACTAAATTCCATGCTCTAGTGCGGCAGCCCTACACGCGCAAGCAGATTCTGAAAACGCGGGTCGGGAAGAAGACTGTCGAAGTAGGGATAGATAGTAAGCCACACCATGCTCCCGCAACGAAGCTTGTAGGCTTCTTCAAGCCAAGCGAGAGCTTGATCTCGTTCGAGCAACTGGGCGTAGAGCGAAGCGATCAGCATCGCATCCCAGTTGCCTCTATCCTTTTGCGCAAGCGCGAGTTCAAGGTCTTTCTGTCGAAACGCATGTAGTCCGTGAGTGACATACAAATCGCGCAGTTCCGCTAATCTCTCATCAGGTACGCCAGCAACTTGTCGCGCACACAGATATTCCTGGACGGCATCGTGCAAGTTTCCGCTCTGTTCGAGCGCGACGCCGAGGTTCTCGTGTACGAGCGCGACGCCCGGATCCATCTCAATTGTCTTGCGATATTGCACAATGGCCCGGTCCCAATCGCGCGCGGCCATAAACATTTCACCAGCGATATTGTTGATCGGGATCGAGAGCGGGTCAACTTCCAACGCACGCTGAGCCTCGGCTATCGATTCATCGAATCGCCGCATAACCGCGAGTAGAACGCAGTACACGTGATGAGCGGTTGCATAGTTGGGGTCCAACCGTATGGCGGTCTGGAGTTGCTGTTCGGCGCCTGCCCAGTCCCACTCAAAGAAGAATTGAACGAGGGCAAGCGACGTATAGGCTTCCGCCAGGCTTGCATCCAGTTCCAGGGCCTTCGATGCGGCAGCTTTCGCTTTCGGCATCGCCTCACGCGGCTCCATCCTGCCGAAGTAATACCCACGATAAAAATACGTGTCCGCCAGCCCAGTGTATGCTCGGGCGTAAGTGGGATCTTTCTCGATCGCCTGCTCAAAGTATTGTTGGGCCTTCTTGAGAGTCTGCTCCGTACGCTTGTTCCAGAAATAACGTCCCCGCAGGTAGTCATCGAGAGCGGCGGGATCGATCCGGCGCGCCGATTGGCGGCGAGCTTGACCCTGCTTGGTGAGTCGGACATGAATCCGGTTAGCGATCGCGTTCGCGAGTTCTCCCTGGAGTTTCAGCACGTTTTCGAGAGTGCGCTCGAAACTCTCGGCCCACAGGTGCTCTTCGCTACTTGCACGGATCAACCGAGCCGTGATGCGCACGCGGTCCTTGCAACGTAGAACGGTGCCCTCGACAATTGCATCGACGTCCAGCTTGCGGGCAATCTCGGACAGGGACTTACGAACTCCTTTGAACTGCTTGACCGATGTTCTGGAGATTATGCGCAAGCCGCCGACCTTCGCTAAGGCCGTGATGAGCTCGTCGGTCATGCCCGCCGCGAAATATTCCTGCTCGGGGTCACTCGACAGATTTTCGAGCGGCAGCACTGCCAGGGATTCGATGACCTGCTCACCCAGCGTTCCCGGGCGTTCGACGCAGCCAATAAAGCGGTATCCTTGACGGGGCAGAGTTTCGATGAACTTCGGATCTTCCGGATCATCTTTCAGCGCGGCCCGGATGCGCCGGATGCAGGCATTCAGGCCCTGCTCGAAATCAACAAAGGTTGCGCTGTCCCAGATCTGCTGCCGGAGTTCCTCGCGGGTAATGAGCTTGCCCGGTTCGGAGGCGAGCGCGGCAAGAAGCCTGGAAGGCTGGCGTTGCAGCCGGATGAGCTTACCTTTGCAACGCAGTTCATGGTTGAAAATGTCCAGCTCGAACGGGCCGAAACGGACAGCATCTGAATTGTCACCGCTGCTCAAGGCCTTCTCCCTTCCGCTGCGATGGAGCGGGTCGCGGCTTTCGACCGTTGCAGACCGAACGCGTAGATGATGCAGCTACAAGGCTTAGCGCTTCATTGTAGTTCATAAACAATTCACCTCGGGTGCATTGATCTAGGTGAAGCCTTGGAGTAAGGTCTAGGACGAGGATAATCTGTGAGACCGAAATTTTTCGTCTTATCGCTGTGTTGCGCTCTGCTCACGGTCAGCGCCTTACGGGCGCAGGATGCTTCAGGGCGCCAGTGTAAAGCCGTGGGTGGTTCGATCCTGACTAACTTTCTCGACCCAACCGACACTCTTGGCACCGCGACGGGTGACTTCAAGGGCGGGCTTGGTGTACACGTTAACAGCGTGACACAGGGGCCGAACGGTACCACCATCTTGCACAACCATCATCACTGGGTGACGGAAGCGGGCGATACGATCCTGTTCGACGACGCGGACGCGACACTGTTTCCGACACCTGTTGCGGGCCTATATGCAGGCAGCTACATCAAGGGAATAAAAATTATAGGCGGAACGGGGCGCTTTGAAAATGCCACTGGGAATCTGACATCAGTCTACGGAGCCGCCGATCTCACCAAGGGCCAGGTGATACTTCGCTATGAAGGGCACGTCTGCTTGGCGAATAGCTCAGCTTCCGATGAAAAATGACGCTACACGGCACTAACAGTAAGTTACTTCCGTGTCTAGGACCGTTCGACTAATTTCTGTCTTGGAAGGGTGCGGTTACTGACCCTCAGCTAACCTCCCGTTCTTGCCGCGCGGCCGGGCGGAGTGCAACCTTGATCCTGAATAATGAACCGCGGCAGGATGCCGCAAGCACACAGGGCTTTTACTTGGCCGAACCTTTCTCTGATCGCATTTCCAGAGCTCGCACAAAAATCGAGTACCTTTGGAGACCGATTATGGACGCTCCGGCAAACCGAAACTGTAATGAAAAGAAAAGAGAGAAGAGAGCCTTATGAATTCACGCAAGAACAGCCGCAATCAACTGTCAGCAGTCGGGAAAACGCACATGAACGTGCTACAAAAAAGCATTCGTCCGGCGATGCTCACGCTGGGTGTTGCACTGGCACTTTCGGCGGTTCCTCCGCTTTCCGCCGATACCGTATATGTAGGAGCCTACTTCAGTCCGGGCGGTGCTGTTCAAGTCGCCAATACGGCAACTAACACCGTCACCAATCTCTTCACTATCTCTGCGGAGCCATATGCCCTGACATTTAACGGCCCGAACGACATTCTGTACACCACAGCACAATCGAGCACCGGTCCAAACACTCTTTCAGATTACAATCTCGTCACCCATAGCAACTCTGTCCTCTTCACTCTCGCATCCGCTAATGTAGGGGGCTTCCTGACACTCGATCCCGGCGGCGCCACGGTGCTCTTCGGCGATTCGGGACCAGGCCTCGAGCGGCTCAATCTCTCGACTCACGCGGTCACGAATGTCTCCCCTGTTTTTCCGCAGGGGCTGGCTTACGACGCGGCAGGGCACTTGTTTGCCGTACTCGGAAACACTGAGCTGGCTCAGATCAACCCCGTCTCGGGTGCCGTCATAAATAGCATTACTTTGCCCTTCGGTGCCTATGGACTGGCCTTCGATCCCGTTAGTGGACATCTGTTTGTCACGGACCGAACAGGTAATTTACCGGCTCGCGGTCTCTACGAGATCCCTACGGACCTTTCCAGTGCCACGCTCGTTACCGGCGGAATAGTTGCCGCCGGACTCGTTGCAGATGGCCGCGGAGATCTGTTTATCGCGGGAGGGGCATCGACAACAGATATCCTCAGTGAGTACACCATCGCGACTCATACTCTGACTGGAGGCCCCGTAGTTTTCGGGATCAATGACGCCGCTCTCCCGCCGACGACCGTCCCTCCCCCTCCCCCCGTTCCGGAACCCGCGACCCTGCTGCTCCTTGGGATAGGCCTCGGCACGATTGGGATTCTGCAGCGGCGATTGGATAAGCGGTAAACAGTTTTCGCCTCAGGCACGCCTTCTCACACTCCCTGGCCAAACGCCCAGCGGAGTCGGCGCACGATATCTTCTCGCGCGAAAGGACCCGTAGGGGCGCGCTGTCGCTGTGCATATCTCACTGATAAAATCCCGCATCTATGAACTTCAGGCGATAGCTTCCGAGCTTTCAAAATCTCTTCATCGCTCTCAACTAGGCTCTCGATGACATGGCTTGTTCGTCAATGCTTGGTAAATGGCGTTATCGGGAAATGAGGACTTCGGGATAGGTCGCGTGTAACGGCGATGTGTTTACGGAACCTCAGGCCAACCGTCAAATCGACTCCGCCGAGAGTCGAAAAGAACCCGCAATCACCCTCCGGTCGCTCTCGCGCCGTTAGTCCCGCAAGATCCCTTCCCGTCATCCGGGCCAAAGTGCCGGTTAGAGTGTTTCTGCCTGCGCGGCTTCCAAGTGTCCCCACAACTCGCTAATCATAGTATTTGGGACGGCGCCAGGTCACCTGGAATCGAAGAGCGATGCCCGCGATTGCAAAATCGCACAATCTCGTCGTAAACCCTTCAACGGCTTACAGCGAGTTTAGGTTCGTACGCGCCTCCTCATGCCTCATAATCTGAACTGTGTGTTCTATCAATCCATCTGGAAGCTGACCGCCGAGAATGGGTTCGTGTTTTTCAAGTCCGACCCCTTGGCGGCAGATTCGCTTCGTCCCGCACAACCGCTCTCCCCAATCGTTCCGCAAAATGTCACTTACAGCTCCCGATTTGGCTTCGTCTCGCAATTGGCTTCGTATTTCAAAATCGCAGCCCGGCAACTGCGGCTCCGTCTCGCGAGTTCGGCCCTGAGTCCCAATCGGGTTCGTTCTGTAAATCCCGGCACAATGCGGAATTGGGTTCCTATTTTCAGAAAGCCTCCCGGACCGGCCCGAGTTCGTTCGGTAATTTCCGATGGCTGGCTTCGTTCCGCAAGAAACGCTCTGTTATTCTCACGAGTGCATGAGCGGCATTATCCTCGATGGAAAAAAGATCAGCCACGAAATTCAGGAGGAGCTGCGTCCGCGAATTGAGGCCCTTCGCGCTCGGAAACGTCCTCCTGCGCTCGCCGTCGTCCTGGTCGGCGATAATCCCGCGTCACACATCTACGTACGAAATAAAATCAAAGCCTGCCATGACTTAGGAATTCGCAGCATTGAAATCACTCCGTCGGCTGATATCTCTACAGAAGAGTTGATCAAGTTGATTGTCCCGCTGACCAGTGACGATTCCATCGATGGCATCTTGATACAAATGCCTCTGCCGAAACAGATCGATGCCGCGACCGTTAACGCCCATGTGGATCCATCGCTGGACGTGGACGGATTTCAGGCCCATAGCCTAGGTCGTCTGGTTCTGAACCAACCCGGGCCCCGGGCTTGCACGCCCGCCGGCATTATCGAGTTGCTGAAGCGTTACCAAATTCCGATTGCCGGGAAGCGTGCCGTCGTTGTTGGCCGCAGCGATATCGTAGGCAAGCCGCTGGCACTCATGCTGTTGCACGAGAACGCCACAGTCATCATCTGCCATTCACGGACGCAAAACCTTGCGGAGGAGTGCCGCCGCGCCGACATTCTCATTGCCGCAATGGGTAAACCGGCAATTATCACTGCCGATTACATCAAGCCCGGCGCAGCAGTGATCGATGTCGGAATGAACCGCCTGACAGACGAGGTCGAAGTCCAGCGGCTCTTCGCTCACGATCCGGGACGATTGGCTTCGTTTCGCAAAAACGGCACCACGCTCGTGGGCGATGTCAATCCGCTGGCCATGAGCCAGATCTCGTCGTTTTATACGCCGGTCCCCGGAGGTGTTGGCCCGCTTACGATCGCCATGCTGATGACCAACACAGTTCGTTTGGCAGAACAGCATCTTGCCCCGTAAGTCAGATGTTGAAAGTCGGCCTCACCGGCGGATACGCAACCGGGAAATCTTTTGTCGCCCATGAACTTGAACGCCTCGGCTGCCACCTTATTTATGCCGATGCACTCGGGCATGCCGTGCTCGAAGTGGGCGGCGAAGCCTACGCGCCTACCGTCCAATTATTCGGGACCGGAATTCTGACTCCGGACGGCGCCATCGACCGGAAGAAGCTCGGCTCAATCGTGTTTGGTTCTCCGGAACTGCTGGAGAAACTCAGCGGCTTTGTCCATCCGGCTGTCTTCCGGCTCGAACAGCAAATGCTGGATGCGTTTGAAGCGCAAGATCCTCGCGGTATCGCAGTGATCGAGGCCGCTATCCTGATAGAGACGGGTCGATACAGGGATTTTGACAAACTGATCCTCACCGCTTGTGACGAGGAGACGCAGATCGCCCGAGGTATGAAGCGCGACCACCTGACCCGGGAAGAGGTGCTGGCGCGGCTCGGCAAACAAATGTCTCTTGAAGAGAAAAAGACGCACGCCGATTACATCATCGATACGAGCGGCGGAAAGGAACAGACGGTTCTCCAGATCCAGGCGGTCTACCGCAAGTTGAAGGTACTGGCTGAGGCGCAACAGATATGAGGGCACGCGTTTTCCTGCTTGCCGCTCTGATCGCCTTTGGCATCGTGTGGCTCACCTCGCCCGCGAGTTTCGGGGTTCGGAATATCGCCGCGCCCTTCTTCAAGACTGCATTCAGGTGGTCCGCGCCTATGCCCGTCCATAGCGCGGGATTGACGGCGGATGAGCAGAATAATATCGATATCTATAAGCTCGCGCGGCTTGCCACCGTTTACATCACCAGCACCACCGTCCGCCGCGACTTTTTTTATCAGCCGGTCGCCTCTCAGAGTCTCGGCTCCGGTTTTCTGATTAATGATGACGGTTTTATCCTGACCAATTTTCATGTCATCTCAGGCAGCAGCCGTATTCAGGTCACTTTGAGTGATCAGACGCAGTACTACGCGCGAGCGATCGATACCGACCGTTCGGACGATCTCGCGCTAATCAAAATCAATCCGAAGGCGAAGCAATCGTTCTTGAAATTGGGTGATTCCGATCATCTGCAGGTGGGCCAGAAAGTGCTCGCCATCGGGAATCCATTCGGCCTGGAAGGAACCCTTACTGTTGGCGTGGTGAGTTCGATAGGAAGAAAAATTGATAGCGAAGACGATCAGCGGATGGAGGGTATGATCCAGACCGACGCTGCGATCAATGGGGGCAACAGCGGAGGTCCGTTGCTCGATTCCAATGGAACCGTGATTGGGATCAACACCGCCATTCTCGGCCGCACGAATATAGGAATCGGTTTCGCGCTGCCGATCAACCGCGCAAAGGCGCTGCTGACCGACTATCAAGCCGGTCGCGTGACGGAGCGGCCGAAGATCGGTGTCACAACCGAATACGTGGCTGGCGATTTGGCCGAGGCTCTGGGTCTGCCGCGGCGTGGCGGGTTGCTGGTGCAAGGTATCGTTCGAGGCTCTTCCGAGGATTTGGCCGGAGTTCGCGGCGCGCGGCAAGTTGTCGATATCGGCAATGTCGAGCTCGGCATCGGCGGCGATCTCATCATCGCCATCGATGGTCAACCGGCTGATCGCGAAGACGCGCTGGTTCGAGCCATCTCGCATAAGCGCGTCGGCGACACGATTACACTGACCATCATTCGCAATGGCCGCACCATCAATTTACCGGTCAAATTAGTTCGGCCGCCCTCCGACGCAAGCTGAACCCTGAGCGTGAGCGAGGGGAGCGATCTGGGCCGTCCAGCGCACCTCCGGCTACTCCGTAGTCGCGAAAGGGCTGAAGTTCGTTTGGTAATCGAAGTAGTCAACTCCCTCGGTCCGTTTGAGGAAATTCACGATCTTGTAAGTGACGGGCGTCATTAGCGTCTCATAAGCGACCTTGATCAGATAGCCGGCGACGATCAGCCGAAGAATGACGCTGAGCGGCCTCATACCGTAAAAGGCAGCGAACATGACAACAGTTGTGTCGACCGCTTGTCCAACGATCGTTGAGCCGATGGTGCGCGTCCAAAGATATTTGCCCTTGGTGATCAGCTTTAATTTCGCCAGCGTGAACGAGTTCGC
This sequence comes from uncultured Acidobacteriaceae bacterium, assembly GCA_963819405.1. Classification (GTDB taxonomy): domain Bacteria; phylum Acidobacteriota; class Terriglobia; order Bryobacterales; family Bryobacteraceae; genus Bog-105. The sequence continues at coordinate 196,295 of CAWFWH010000025.1, forward strand.
AAACTCACCGCACCAATACGCAAGTAAGCTCGCGACGACGATTCGCCCTACAGGTTTAAAGATCGTTGCGAATGCGAGTTGATCCGTGTACTCGGGCGCCGGGGGGATTCTCACGGCGATGTAGCTAAGGATCACGAGAATGAAGGAAGCAAAGAATCCGTACCAGATGGCTCGTCGCGAGGCGCCGTATCCATACACCTCGGTGAAGATGTCGCCAAAGATGTACGTGATCGGAAAAAGAATCTGCGCCGCGCTGATCCGCAGCGGGCCAATGGCAAAGAATTTAGTAGCAATGATGTTCGAGACCAGCAGGATCACCACGAAAAGCGTGATGAACGTGTCGAGATATTTATAGCGGCCGTCGCTCCGGAACAGCGCAGCTACGCTTTGCTTCTCTTCAGCCGCCTGCTTCAAAATTCTAGAACCGCCATTTGGCCGTCGGTCACCAGTCTGTCTCCGGTAGCGTTCGATGCATTCTGAGGTATGCCGGACCGGCCGACGAGCGCGAGTCCATGAATGTAGCCGGTAAAAAGAAGATCGTTCACAACTTTCGCTCGCTCATTATCGATATTAGAATCTATGCCGTGCGTGAATGAGCGGCTCACCGGCGAAAACGTAATGCTTATATCGTGTGTGGCGGCTGCGACCCAAACCGGCTTTCCATGGAATGTCTGAGGGCGCTGCCAAATGCGAATGTGATGACGCATCGCGAAGGTGTCGTTCTGCTTCTGAAATGTAAAATCCGGCGGCTTGCCATCAAGATATAAGATCGACATCGGTGCTTCGCTGTAGCCGCGATCTTCGATAATTGCGCGCGCAGTTTCTAATTTCGAAGATTCGCTCAATCGCTCGGCTGCGAACCAGCCAGCATCATGAAAAGCTGTCTGGAGTTGCTCCACCGTTGCAATGAACATGAGGTTGGTCATGTCCGATGGTGTAGGAGGATTCTGCGCGACCGTTCGGAACGGCTGAGCGTCGACCAACTCGACGAGCGCGTTGGCAGGCGTGATCGCGTTGACCAGATTGGCTATCGGCGGGCGCGTTCCATTCAAGAGCTTTGGTCAGCTTAAGTGTTACTTCAACTCCTGGCCTGTAATCGATAGAAGCATTTACCTGTTTAACGAGGGCACCTTTTATGCCCGAGAGGATTTCCGCAAACTGCTGGTATCTGGATTCGAGCTTATTTATGCCTTGATCGATTCTCGATTCAAATGTCTGGGACGCCGTAATGCCAGTGATTATTCCCGCGCTATCGACCGACTCGCGCGCATTGTCCACAGCTTCAAGGACACACGAGAGAGGCTTCGAATGGCCGCTTTGGTCCTGAATTTTATTGAAGTCGATGCGTAGTGTGGCGGGCTGTTCTGCGGCTTGATCCGTCGCGGCTGCAAAGGGCTTGACGTCCGCAGTGCTCCCGCCAATGCGAGTGCCGGTGGCGATTGCGGGAAGGCCATCGACGAACACTGGGACAATCACGACTCCCGATACGGGCTGTCCGGAAGGTTTATCGCTGCTGACCTCCGTCGTCAGGCGCACCTGTATTTCGGTGCCCACGGGTATTAGGGCAGCACGCGTTATGGTGGCAAAGAACAGGATGCATATGATATGAAACTTCATGCGAGAAACGGAAACCATTGCACCCTCTCTAGTTATAATCAGATGGTGTTAGGCAGGGCATCCGCTCTCCTGTTTGCAATCGTAGTACTTACAGGGTGTGGAAAAGACATCAGGACCAAGGAAAAAGTCCAAGAAGCGATCGTGAATCGCCTGCAGGCCAATTCAGGTCTCGATCTAAAGGCGCTCGACATCGCAACCACCTCTGTTTCCTTCGATAGGAAGATGGCTTACGCTACTGTTGCCTTTCATCCCAAAGGTGATTCCAACGTGAACAGTGGGATGGTTATGAAATACACGTTGGAAGATCGCGATGGAAAGTGGGTGGTTGTGAACGTAGGCGATTCTGAGGGACACGGCATTGCGGGACATGCGCCTGCTTCACAGCTGGGTGGCTCGGCGAATCAATTGCCGCCCGGCCATCCACCGGTGAGTCAATGAAAACTGTTGCAGTTCTGGGTGGCGGGCCGGCTGGGGCTTCTGCTGCTGAAAGATTGGCGCGAGCCGGCCTGCGGACCATTATTCTCGACGAGAAGCTCGCTTGGGAAAAGCCTTGCGGCGGTGGTATCACCTTCAAGGCGTATTCGCAATATCCATATTTGATCGAGAACGACACGCCGAAGAAGTTCGTCACCGACACGTTTCTGGCCGCGCCGAAATCGGGCGGTTTCAAGATGACGCTCGCGCAGCCGCTGGTCATTTATTCCCGCATCGAGTTGAATGGGATGCTGCTGCGCCGCGCCGAAGCTGCTGGCGCCGAAATTGAAAAGGAGCGCGTGCTGGGTCTGGAACGCTCTGCAACGGGCTGGCACATCCGCACTCGTTCCGGCAACCTCGATGCCGATTATTGCGTGATCGCGACAGGCGCACGTAACCCCTTGCGCGATGTCGGAACGCAGTACACAGCTCACGACACGATGTACGCCCTCGGATATTGGGTTCCGACCGATCAGGCTCATATCGACATTCAGTTCCTGCCAAAACTTGAAGGATATATTTGGGTTTTTCCGCGCGCCGGCCACCTCTCGGTTGGAATCTGCGGAAAGAGCGAATCGGCGCAATGTCTGCGCGGGCGATTGGAGCGGTATATGGATCACAAGGGCCTTTGCCGCAAAGACGCTAAATTCTATGGGCATATGTTGCCGGCCCTCGAGTCGCGCGGTTGGCGTAATAACCGGCTTGCGGGAGACGGCTGGATTGCGGTGGGCGATGCGGGGGGACTTGTCGATCCCATCACCGGCGAAGGTCTTTACTATGCGGTCCGCTCCGGTGACTTGGCCAGCCAGGTGGTGCTGAACGATCAGGAATCGGAGAAGAAAGCCGAGAATTACCGGCAGCTGATTGCGCGGGATTTTGGCCTCGATTTGACCTACAGCGCGGGTCTCGCAAAACGCCTTTTCTGCGGCGCGATTTTCTTTGGCGCAGTGCCGACTCGAATGATCGACTTCATGAAGCGGAGTCCGAAGTTCTGCGAAATCATGCAAGATCTTTTCGCGGGAACGCAGCCTTATCTCGAGCTCAAGAATCGGCTGCTGCGGAATGTCAACACGACATTGCACGAAATCTTGATGAGCTTCCTGTTCCGAAAATTCGATTCTCGGCGAAACCCGAGTATGAATGTCGCGCAGTCGGAGGCGTTATTCGCCCGGGCGCAACGATGCATTCCCGGCGGCGTCAATTCGCCTGTCCGAGCTTTCAAGAGCGTTGGCGGAACTCCGCGTTTTATCGCGCGCGGAGAAGGCTCCCACATCTACGATGTCGATGGCAACGAATATATCGATTACGTATGCTCCTGGGGCCCGCTGATCACCGGCCACCGGCCCAAGCCGGTCATCGATGCCATTGCCGCAGTCCTCGAAATCGGTACTAGCTTTGGCGCACCCACCGGCCGCGAAATAGAGCTGGCGGAGCTGATCATCGACGCGTTTCCATCCATCGAGATGGTACGCCTGGTCAACTCTGGAACCGAAGCGACGATGAGCGCTCTGCGCGTCGCCCGCGGCTTCACGGGTCGCGACCTTACGGTCAAGTTTGAGGGCTGCTATCACGGTCACGTCGATTCGTTGCTGGTGAAGGCGGGTTCCGGTATCGCTACGCTGGGGCTGCCCGACAGCGCCGGTGTGCCGAGTTCTTTTTCCGAAACCACGATTGCGCTTCCGTTTAACGATCTGGATAGCGGTGGAAACGGCCTTCCGCGAAAAAGGCGATCGCATTGCTGCGATGATCGTCGAGCCAGTGGCGGGAAATATGGGCTGTATTCCTCCACAGCCGGGCTTTCTAGAGGGCTCTGCGGCAGATCACCGAGCAATATGGAGCGCTGCTGATCTTCGACGAAGTGATGACAGGTTTCCGCCTGAGCCGCGGCGGAGCTCAACAACTGTTCAAGATCAAACCGGACCTGACCACTCTCGGCAAAGTGATTGGCGGCGGCTTGCCGATCGGCGCGTATGGCGGGCGCGCCGACATCATGAAGAAAGTTGCTCCCGTCGGGCCGGTGTATCAAGCCGGAACGCTGTCTGGCAATCCCGTGGCGGTGACGGCGGGCATAGCAATGCTGCGTTATCTTGAAAACCATCCCGAGGTCTACGACACGATGGAAAACCTCACCGGCGAATTGACGGGCCATGTGCCGCCCGGAACGCACGTGAACCGCGTCGGGTCGATGCACACATTCTTCTTCCAGCCGGGGCCGGTGAGGAACTACGAAGAGGCAAAACGCTCGGATACTACCGTTTTCAGCAAGTTCTTCCATCATCTGCTGGAACGCGGTATTTACTATCCGCCGTCTCAGTTCGAGTCGGCGTTTGTTTCGGCGGCCCACACGCCGCAAGATATCGTCTACACAACCAAAACCATCGCTGAGTTTTTCGCTTGAGCACGGCGCGTCGAGTTCTGGTGACAGGAGCCGCGAAGCGCATCGGCCGCGTCATTGCGATCGAGCTTTCGCGCCGCGGTTTCGATGTCGCCATTCACTACAACACCTCTCAGAAAGAGGCCGAGCAAGTCTCGCTTGAATGTAACGGCGCACCGATTTTTCAGGCCGACTTGGCGAAGCGTGGAGGAAATCCGGCGCCTTTTTTCTACAGTGCGCGAGCGGTTCGGTCCGCTGGACTGCCTCGTGAACAATGCCGCACGATTCACGCGATTCAGTCCTTTCGACATCACTGAGGCGGACTGGGATTTCGTGCATGACGTAAACCTGAAAGCGACCTTCTTCTGTTGTCAGGAAGTCGCCCGGCACATGAAAGAAATAGGCGCTGGACGCATTGTAAATATCAGCTCGCTTGGCGGGATTCGCCCTTGGGCGGACCATGTTCACTACTGCGCGTCCAAGGCCGGCGTGATCATGATGACGAAAGCGCTGGCTAAGGCGCTGCGCGCCGGAGATAACGGTGAACTCGGTTGCGCCCGGCGTCATCGCATTCGACGAAGTGGATGCGCGAATGCGGAGGATGATCGACTGCGACCCCAACGCACCGGCAGGGAAGCCCGAAGAGATCGCAGAGGCGGTACACTTCTTCCTAACCGCTCCCGATTTCATCACCGGCCAAATTCTGGCGGTAGATGGCGGCTTGAGCCAACGCTAAGCTCAACTAGATGATCTCCTGAAGTGCTTGCGAAATGATTCGGCCAGCAACGTACAGGAGTGAATACTTTCCGGTAGATCACCGAGTGGAGTATACTGAAGCACATGCCGAGGCGCGAATCGCCCCTTCAAAGTGAGATGCTTCAAGGAACTCTCGATATGTTGGTCCTCCGCACGCTCGTCCTTGGGCCCGCCCACGGTCACACCATTGCGCATGCCATTGAGCATGGTTCAGAGGATGTCCTCCAGATTGAACACGGGTCCCTATACCCGGCTTTGCATCGGCTGGAGGATCGCGGCTGGATCGCATCCTTCTGGGGGAGTTCGGAGAACAATCGGAAGGCGCGGTACTACCGGCTGACGCCTGCGGGGCGAAAACAGTTGATTGCGCAGACGACGCGGTGGGAGCAGGTGGTTCGGGCGATAGGCCGCATCATGAAGCCGGTCTCAGAGTAAACGCGATGGCCTTAGGACGTTTTTTTCGACGGGCGAAATGGGACCGGGAACGACTCGAAGAGATCGAATCGTACGTGCGGATTGAGACGGATGAAAACATCGCCCGCGGAATGCCGTATGACGAGGCTCGCGCGGCAGCCCGCCGGAAGTTGGGGAACAGCACCCTGATTCGAGAGGAGATTTATAGCATGAACACGATCGCCTTTCTGGACACGCTCAGCCGCGACGTACGCTACGGGCTGCGCATGCTGCGCCACAATCCCATGTTCACCGTCATCGCCTTATTGACGCTCGCGATCGGGATCGGCGCCAACACGGCGGTCTTTAGCGTCGTCAACAGCGTGCTCCTCAAGCCGCTGCCCTATCCGAAAGCGGAGGAACTGGTGGGACTCTGGCAGACCGCTCCGGGCGCTGCGGGGCTGGCGAATTTCTCGGACGGCCTTCGCCTCTCGCCCTCGATGTACTTCACCTATGCCGAGCAAAACCGGACGTTTCAGGCGTTGGGCGTGTGGATCGGTGCCACGGCGTCTGTCACCGGGCTGGCCGAGCCGGAACAAGTGCGCACTGTTTTGGTTAGCGATGGTGTGCTTCAGGCCCTCAGCGTCCAACCCGCGCTGGGGCGCTGGCTTGTTCGGGCCGACCAGATGCCGGGAGCTCCCGAAACCGTGATGCTCGGCTACGGATATTGGCAGCGGCGCTTCGGGGGAGACAGGTCCGTGATCGGGCGCAACATTATGGTCGAATCGCGCCCACGGGAAATCGTGGGCGTGATGCCCCAGGGATTCCGGTTCGTCAATGCGGATTTCGAATTGATTGTGCCCGCTCGCCTTCGATCGCAGCAAGCTTATCCTGGCCGGCTTCGGTTACCAAGGTATTGCCCGGCTCAAGCCAGGAGTGACGATCGCGCAAGCTAATGCCGACATAGCCCGATCGTGCCGATCTGGATGAACTCGTGGTCGAACGGGCCCGGTACGAATCCGCGATTTTATAAGACCTGGAGAATTACGCCGGCTCTTCGTCCGCTCAAGCAAGAAGTGGTCGGCAATATTGGCAGCGTGCTGTGGGTGGTGATGGGAACGATCGGCATCGTGATGCTGATCGCCTGCGCCAACGTAGCGAATTTGTTGCTGGTGAGAGCGGAGGCCCGGCAGCAGGAGCTTGCGATTCGGGCCGCACTTGGTGCGGGACGCGCGCGAATCGTACGGGAACTGCTGCTCGAAAGCACGTTGCTCGGAGTCATCGGCGGCGCGCTCGGAGTAGGGCTCGCCTATGAGGGCCTGCGGCTACTGGTGGCAATAGGTCCGGCAAATCTGCCGCGGCTGAGCGAGATCTCTCTCGATGCCCGCGCGCTCGCGTTCACTGCTGTTTCTTTCGCTGCTCTCGGGTCTGTTATTCGGATTGATCCCGGCCCTGAAATATGCCGGGCCGCGGATTTCCCTAGCTCTTCGGAGCGGAGGAAGGACAGCGAGCGTGAGCCGGGAACGTCATCGCGCCCGCAATGTCCTGGTTGTAGCTCAGGTGGCGATGGCGCTGGTGCTGCTGGTCAGCGCCGGGCTGATGATTCGCACGTTCCAGGCATTGCGAACCGTCGAGCCGGGATTCACGCATGCGGAGCATCTCCAGACCATGCGAATCTCCATTCCAGCCTCTCTCGTCGCGGAGCCCCAACGAGTCACGCGAATACAGAACAATATCGCCGACAAGCTGGCGGCAATTCCGGGCGTGACTTCCGTTGGGTTCGCGAGCGCGGTGCCGATGGAAGGAATAGAACCTGACTGGGACGCGATTTATGTCGAGGGCAAACCAGACCCCGGCGGAATCCCTCCACTCCGGCTGTTCAAGAATGTCTCGCCGGGATTTTTTCACACCACGGGCACAAGAATGGTTGCTGGCCGCGAGCTCACATGGACCGAGGTTTACGGCCTCAGGCCGGTGGCGATGGTTTCCGAGAATCTTGCCCGCGAGCTGTGGGGCACGCCATCTGCTGCGCTCGGCAAACGATTCCGGGAGTTTCGTCAGTGGTGGCAGGTGATCGGCGTCGCACAGGACGTCCGCGAAAACGGGGTTCATGATAAAGCGCCAGCCATCGTGTACTGGCCTTCGATGATGAATGATCTCTATGGACCCCACACGTTTGATGTCGTGCGCACGGTGACGTTCGTGGTCCGAAGCGATCGCGCCGGTACCGAAGGCTTTCTCAACGAGGTCAGGCAAGCCGTTTGGTCGGTGAATTCGAGTCTGCCGCTGGCGTCGGTACGGACGATGCAGGAAATCTACAGTGAATCATTGGCGCGAACGTCTTTCACTCTGATCATGCTGGCGATTGCTGGCGCGATGGCGCTGGTGCTCGGGATCATCGGCATCTACGGCGTGATTTCGTACGCAGTATCGCAACGGAGGCGTGAAATCGGAATTCGGCTGGCGCTCGGCGCGCAACAAGGCGAGCTAAAGCGGATGTTCGTGCGCTCCGGACTGGCGCTGGCGGGAATCGGCGTGGCAATCGGGCTGGGCACGGCCGCGGGGCTGACGCGGCTGATGACGTCGCTGCTGTTCGGCATCAGTCCGCTGGACCCTCTGACCTATGCCGCCGTGCCGGTCGTTTTGGTAGCGGCCGCCGTGATCGCTAGTTATCTGCCAGCGCGGCGGGCGGCGGCAGTGGATCCCGTGGAAGCCCTTAAGGCGGAGTAACGGCTGAGGCTCTTCTCCACTGACTTCGGAAGCGACTGTTTCAGAGTGAGGACAGGCGCAAACAGATCGCCGATCTCAGCCAGACGCCTCAGAGCCGGTTCAGGCTCGAAATAAAGCTCGTCCGTTTTGCGCGACCGAAGCGCCGTGGCGAGTTCGTCCCAGGTAACCGGCATCGATATAAAAGGGCGTCCGCGTTTCGCTCTCAACGAATACACGCCTACCGTGGTTTTGAAGTCGGCGTTTTGGCTCCAATCGATGAACACTTTTTTCGGACGCTCACTCTTTGCCATCTCCGCCACAATCAGCTTCGGATGCTGCTTGGCGAGTAGCTCGGCGAGCGCGTGAGCGAAGGGTTGCGTAACGGCGTAAGTTACAGCTCTATTCAGCGGGACATAGACTTGAATGCCTTTTGAACCGGAGACCTTCGGGAAGCATTCGAGATTGAGCCGCGCAAGCGCATCCTTCAGCAGGAATCCAACCTCGGCACAGGTGAGCACATCCGCGCCTTCGCCCGGATCGAGATCGAACACCACGGAATTGGGCTGTTGGAGCTTGGGGACGCGATGAAGGAACGGATGCAGCTCGAGACTCGCGGCATTTGCGCACCAGACCAGCGTGGGGAGATCGTTGATCAGGATGTAACAAATGTCCCGTCCGCCGGCGCGGCGTGGAACAGGGAAGGTCTTGACCCACTTCGGGGTGAATCGAGGCGCATCCTTTTCATAGAAGAATTGGCCGTGAACTCCATCGGGATATCGTTTCAACGTGACCGGCCGGTCGTTGAAATGAGGCAGCAGATATGGCGAAACGCGGATGTAGAAATCGATCACCTGAGTCTTGGTGAACCGATTATCCGGATAAAGGACCTTTTCCAGATTTGAAACGGACACATCACGCCCGTCGATCTCCAAGTGATCCCGCTTGGCCATTCCATCGGACGCCTGTATCGGCGCGGCGGTTTCAGATCAGGGCAGCCCAAGTCAGTTCAGATGGCGCGTCCATCGAAAAACGCATCCTGCTGATGGAATACGGAGGGTGGATCAGTGAATACAATCGATATGGTGTCGAAGCGCACTTGGCTCCACTCGATTCCCGCCCGGGTCGTGTAGCTTCGGGCGGCGCGAACGATATGTTTTTGCTTCTCGCGATCGATTGCGCGGTCGGGGCTGCCGAACTCGGCCGAGGTGCGGGACTTCACTTCGACGAACACAACCGTACCCCCATCGCGTGCGACGATATCGACCTCGGAGTCTCCGCCCGGCCGGTAATTCCGCGCAACTACGGTAAATCCCGCACTCCTCAGATAGCGGTGCGCGAGATCTTCTCCGCGCCGGCCAAGAGCGGCTTCGGCCGACAATGTTTGGCGTTCGCGAAACTGCCTTGCTTTGTCGCTCAACTTCCAGAGCAACTGCCTTGGGTGGATGCCGCCGGCACGTTCTTGACTGCTTCGAGCTGCCATTCGATCACCTTGCCTCGTATGAGATAGCAGAGGTAGAACTCCCAGAACCGCCGGAATCGCCGTGACCCATTGACCAGGAGTTCAAAGCCGAGATATCTCCAGAAAGCAAGTAACCTGACGCGTGTCGAAATCTCACGGAATCGAGCGCTCGAATAGAAGGCGTAGCCGCCGTGGTCTTCGCCGAAATAGCGAAGCGAGAAGCTGTTCAAATGCCATTTGTGCGTCGGATCGCAAAATGAACTGAAATCCGTATAGTGCGGGGTCACAATGACGGCGCGGCCGCCCGGCATCAGCAGCCGGTAGAATTCTTCTACAGTCCGTATAACGTCGGACACGTGCTCAATCACGTGGATGGCACGCACTTCGCGAAACGAGCTGTCGCAAAAGGGGAACGGGATATGATCGAGGTCGGCTAGTACGTCCGCCTGAGTATTCGGGTTGCGATCCAGGCCTATTGAGCCGGGATATTTGTTGATTCCGCACCCCACGTCCAAGACCGGCAGCACGAGCGCCCGGGCAGGCATGGAAACGCAAGGCTCAGTGCCTGAATTTAAAGTTCCAGCGCCCGCAGACACTGCTCCAGTGTATCGAGCGCATGGTCCGCCTGATCGCGTGTGATGACCAGCGGCGGACAGACGCGGATGCTGTTCGCACCACAACCGAGGATCAGCAATCCACGCTCAAACGCCAGCATCTCCAATCGATCGCGCAGGTCGGGCGCAGGCTCTTTCGTCTGTTGATCGCGAACTATTTCGATACCGATCATCAGGCCCAGGCCACGCACGTCACCTACGTATTTGAACCGCTGCGGCCAGGTTTTCATGCGACTCATCAGGTGAGCGCCCATTGCGGCGGCATTGGCGATGAGGCTCTCTTCGAGAAGCTCGATGGTGGCAAGCGCGGCCGCAATGGAGACCGGATTGCCGCCAAATGTGGAAGCGTGGGCTCCGGGCGGCCAGTTCATGACTTCCGCACGGGCCACAGTTGCTGCGAGCGGCATGCCGCTGGCGATGCCTTTCGCCAGAGTGACAATATCCGGGGTAACACCGAAGTGCTCAGAAGCGAACATCCGTCCGGTACGCCCCATACCCGACTGAATCTCATCGTGAACCAGCAGGATGCCGTATTTGTCGGCGATGCGGCGAAGTTCCTGATGGAATTTGGCGGTGGGAACCAGGTAGCCGCCTTCACCCTGGATGGGTTCGACGAAGATGGCTGCTACTTCGTCAGCAGGCAGAATCGTTTTGAAGAGCCGGTCCTCCAGAACCTTTACGCATTCGACGTCGCAGGTGGATGGCTCTTTGTTGTAGGGGCAGCGATAACAGTACGGGTAGGGAATGTGCTGGACCGGCAGCATAGGATGAAACCCGCGGCGCTGGGTGACCTTGCTGCCGGTAAGCGAAAGCGCTCCCATGGTTCGCCCGTGGAATCCGCCGAAGAAAGCGATAAATTTATCGCGCCCAGAGTGATAGCGCGCCATCTTGATAGCGGCCTCTATTGCTTCAGCGCCCGAGTTCCCGAAGTAAACGCGCCTGGGCACGTCGCCCGGCGTCAAGGCGGCAAGCTTCTCCGCGAGGCGCACCATGCCCTCGTAATAAAAGTCGGTGCCCGACATGTGCAGGAACTCGGCCGCCTGCTTTTGAATCGCGCTGACCACTCGCGGATGAGCGTGGCCGGTGGCAACAACAGCGATGCCCGCATTGAAATCAAGGAAGCGGTTACCGTCGACATCTTCGACGATTGCTCCTTCGCCCCGCTTCACGACGAGCGGGTAACAGCGCGTGTAAGACGGAGAAATGACGGCCTGGTCTCGCTGGATGATTTCTCGTGCCTTCGGACCGGGCAGAGAAGTCACTAAATTCGGCAGCAGAGGATGTACAGCGGTCTGCGTCAACATAACAAACACCTCAATTTTTGGGCAATCAAAGGACAGACTTGGTAGGGGCGCGCAACGGCGCGACTTAGTCTGAGCCGAAAAGTGACGGGCGGGTATTGGCGGGGATCGCCATAACTCCAGTGTAGTTCAGAAGTGCTGCTGCTGGTTGGGTTTATTCGGCGCGAAGCGCTTCGACCGGATCGACATGAGCGGCACGGCGCGCGGGCAGGTAACTTGCGATAAGGGACACCAGAACCAGAAAGACAGCCCCTGCACTGAAGGTCAGCGGGTCTTTTGCTCCCACTCCATACAAAAAGCCAGTCAGGAAACGTGTCAGATACCAGGTGGCCGCCAGACCGCCTACCACGCCAGACAGGCTGAGCCATAGGGCCCGCTGCAGCACTTGCGCAGTCACGCCCGCCGGGGTAGCGCCCAACGCCACACGGACGCCAATCTCTCGCGTACTCTGCGCCACGGCATAAGACATCACACCGTAAACGCCCGCGGTCGCAAGACACAGCGCCAGCAGAGCGAATGCGCCCACCAGAAACGTCTCCACGCGCCTGTCGCGGAGCGAATTGTCCACACGTTCTTCCATCGTGGAGATATCGAAGAGGGGCTCGTCGCGATCGATGGCGAGTACTTGCGAACGTACAGAATTGGCAAGAGATTCAGGCGAGACGACCGTCCGCATCGCGATCATCACGTGCGAACTAGGGAATTGATCGAAAGCGGCGAAGATTTCCGGCTGCGGGGGCTTGGCCAGGTCGTCATGATGGCTATTTGCGATAACTCCCACGATAGTGGCCCAGCGATTCATCTGCGCCCAGCTGATACGCTTCCCAATCGGATCTTCATGTGAGAAGAACTTCTGAGCGAATGCGGCGTTCACGATAACAACCCACGGCCGAGCCGCGGAGTCGCCGCTCGAAAAATCGCGTCCAGCGAGAAGCGGAATGCCTAGGGACCGGAAATACTCGGGTGTCGCAGAAATCACCGGCACAGAGGGCCTTTGGCCGGGTGGCGGAACGGGACGGCCCTCGAAAAAAGTAGATGCTCCCAGATGATAGTGTGTGAAAGGCAATGAGCTCGCTGCTCCGGCGGTGCGGACACCAGGAAGGCGCTGCAACCGCGCGATCAGCTCCTGGGCAAACGCGGACTGCTGCCTCGCATCGGCATAACGTGAATGCGGAAGGGTCATTGACGCGGTCAGCACGCCACGAGTTTGAAATCCAGGTTCGACAGAAATCAAGCGCTCAAAGCTGCGAAGCAATAGACCGGCGCCGAGCAATAGAATTGCCGCCAATGCCACTTCGCTCATCATCAAAACGCTGCGAAAAACATTGCGGAATCCCGAAACCGCGCGCGTACCGTCAGTGCGCAAGGCGTTCTGCACATCCACGCTCTGTATAAGCATGGATGGGCCGGCGCCAAATACTAAAGCGCAAAACACAGTAAGAAGCAGCGAGAATGCGACCACATCACCGTTCAGCGCGATGCTTTGTGGATTCGACAGATGGAGCAGCAGGTAGTAATGCCGGGCAAGCCGAATCAATGCGCCAGCGCCTGTAAATCCCACCGCCGCGCCGGTTAGCGAAAGCAGCAGGCATTCGGCTAGCACAGCCCGCAGCAGTTGGAACTTACTGGCGCCGAGGGCCGAGCGCACGCCAAGCTCGCGAACACGTCCATTGAATCTGGAAAGCTGAAGGCTTGCGACGTTTGCGCAGGCGATAAGCAATACCAGAACAACGGCTGCTAATAGCGCCAGAAGAGCCGGACGAACGTTCCCTACCAGGCTCGTATGCAGCGGAACGGCCATTACACGCGAATCCTTCTCTCCCGACGCGAGCCAAACTGGCTTGTCGGGCTGATGCCTGCGGCTGATTAGATTGAGGTCCGCTGCCGCTGCATCCCGAGAAACGCCGGGCTTAAGGCGGCCGGTTACCGTGAGAATCCCCATAGTCATTGCCGACCACTCGGGTTTATCGCCAAACCGTCCCGGTACAAGAATGTCTGGCCTCAGTCCGCCGGGAAATACAAAGCCGCGCGGAAGCACACCCACTATCTGCACTGGAGTATCGTCGAGCACCATACCCCGGCTGAGAACCGTTGGGCTGGCATTCCAGTGGCGTCGCCAAAGCGCGTCGCTAATCAGGGCTACACGCGCAGCACCTGGCCGGTCGTCTTGCTCCGTGAAGTCGCGACCGAAATTCAGAGGTACTCCGAGCGCGGACAGAAAATCGTGACTGACGCTTGCGGCGGCAATCTGCTCTGGTTCTCCGGCACCTGTCAAGGTGTATCCCTCGTCGTTAAATGCAACGAGATCTGCGAACGTATGATTTTCGTTGCGCCAGGCGACAAACTCAGGTGTAACTCCGACCGCTTGGCTCATTCCAGGAAGCGTTAGACCAACGCGCACCAACTGCTCCGGATTTTTGTAGGGGAGCGGCCGCAAAAGAACCGAATCGATTAGGCTGAAAATCGCAGTGTTTGCGCCGATACCGAGGGCGAGAGTCACAATGCTGACGGCCGTATAGGCGCCGCCGTGCCGCAAAGCCCGTGCGGCGTGGACAAGCGTTCGCAGAAAATCATCGAGAGATGGCCAACTCCAGACATCCCGGCTTTGCTCACGCAGCCCGGTCTTGTTGCCGAATTCGCGGCTTGCCTTATCTCGCGCTTCGTTGGCACTGATGCCGTCGCGCATCAGCTCGGCTGTCCTTTCCTCCAGGTGCGCATCCATTTCCTCGGATAATTCCCGATCCAAGCGGTCGCGGCGAAACCACTGTACAAGCGATTTCATGATTCCGATGGCCTCATCACCTTGGCGATTCCCGCGAACATACGCTCGAATTGAGAAACCTTGCGCTCCAGTTGCTTGCGCCCTGCTATGGTGAGCCGGTACTTGCGGACACGACGGTTATTCGGCGAAACGCTCCATTCACTCTGCACCCAATTCGCTTTCAACATGCGTTGCAGGGCGGGATAGAGGGAGCCTTCCTCCACGCGCAAAAGATCTTCGGAATTCTGCTTGATGGATTGCGCGATGGCATAACCGTGAAGAGATCCGCGACGAAGGGTCTGCAAGATCATCATCTCGAGCGCGCCGGGGAAGAGACCGCGTTGATCGCGGGCATTCATCTGTTTACTCTAGGCATAGAGTAAACAAGAACGATAGAGCTGTCAAGTGGCAAGACGAGCCGGAACACGCCGGACAAGCTGGTCTCGATTGTCCTAGACCGCTGTTTCGCTAGGGCAAGCTTAGGATGCCGCGGTCGTCGCGCTTGTTAACGCGTTACTTAGCATTGACCAAAGGCTTTTGACAGTGGATCCAGCGTTGATCAGTATCGCTACCGATGCAAGTGCGATAAAGGCCAGCAGCAAGGAGTACTCTACCAGATCTTGCCCTTCTTCTTCCGTCCCAAAAGCTCTCACCAAATTGAGGATTTCACGCATAAGATATGCATCGACTGAAATCGTTCCTGCTTTAGTACTAAATGGTTGCGCTTATGCCAGAGGTTTTGTCAGCAGATCGCGAATTTCCGTCAAAACCTGCACTTCAGCGGAGGGCGCAGACGGAGCAGCCGGCGCAGGCTTGTGCAGGCGGTTGATCATTTTCACCACCAAGAAGATCGCAAACGCAATGATGAGAAAGCTTATCACCGTGTTAATGAAATTGCCATAAGCGATGACCGCGGTCGCTTTTCTTGCGATGTCCAGATTCGGATAGTGTCCTCCATCTAACGCAATGAAATGCTCCTTAAAATCGAGGCCGCCCGTCAGCTTGCCGATCGGCGGCATGATGACGTCATTCACTAGCGAAGTGACGACTGCTCCAAACGCTGCGCCAATGACGACGCCGACCGCGAGGTCAACCACATTCCCGCGCATCGCAAATGCCTTGAATTCCTGTAGGAACGCCATAGTTTCAATTTTCCTTTGAGACCTGCCGGATTGTATCCAGATTCTTAAATTACACGATCGCAGTCCACGCTATGGCAGCGCGTGCTCACGGCTACAATAGGGCGATGCCCGGGGAAAACACAGCCTCGCTGAATTTCGAAGCCAGTTTAGAAGAACTGGAGCGCATCGTAAAGGAGCTGGAAAAGGGCGACTTGCCTTTGGAACAAAGCCTGGCTCTTTTCGAAAGCGGCATGCAACTCAGCGCCGAATGCAAGAAGCAGCTGGAAGAGGCAGAATCACGAGTCGAGATCCTGATGAAGAGAGGATCCGAGGTCGTACCGGTTCCCTTCAATCCCGACAAGCCCACGAAATGACCAGAGCGGAACACACAGGCTTGCAGGAGTATCTTGCGGAGCAGATGCAAACCGTCGAGGCGGTGCTGGACGAATGGCTGCCGGATGAGAGCGTCGGACCTGTTTCCATTCACCGCGCCATGCGATACAGCGTTTTCGCCGGCGGTAAGCGCATTCGTCCCATCCTGGCAATCGCAGCGGGATGCGCGGTGTCCTGATTCGCCGGACGGGATTGAGAATGCCGCTGCCGCGCTGGAACTGGTACACACCTATTCGCTGATACATGACGATTTACCGGCGCTCGACAACGATGATTTGCGGCGGGGCCGTCCGACGTGTCACAAAGTCTTTGGCGAAGCGATGGCCATTCTTGCCGGTGACGCTCTGCTGACTCTCGCCTTCGAATTGCTCAGCCGCCTGCAGCACGCGAGTGCCGATCGAAAGATCCGGCTGGTGGAGGAGTTGTCCAGGGCGGCGGGCACAGTCGGGGGCATGATCGGCGGGCAGGTGAATGACATCGAGGGCGAGCGCAAACATCCCACAGCGCTTTTGCTCGAATCGATTCACCGTGCCAAAACGGGCGCGCTGCTCCGGGCGAGCGTTCGGATGGGCGCGATTTATGCGGGCGCCATGAACGATGAGCTCGCGGCGCTCACCAGTTATGGTGAACACGCCGGCCTGGCGTTCCAGATCATTGACGACGTGCTCGACGTCGAGGAATCGTCGGAGGCGCTCGGCAAGACCGCGGGAAAAGATCAGGCGCAGCAGAAGATCACCTTCCCGGCGGTATATGGATTAGAGCGATCGCGCGAAATGGCGGAAGAGGAGCGCGTACAGTCGCACCTCGCTTTGCGGATATTCGACGATCGGGCGGACCGTTTACGGCAGATCGCGGATTTCATCGTGCAGCGCAAAGCTTGAGAGTTCATGGCCTCCCAATCAGGCACGTCCAGGAAAGAACGCCTCGATGTGGCGCTTGTGGAGCGGCGGCTCGTAGAATCGCGCGAGAAAGCGCAAGCCCTTATTCTGGCGGGGAAGGTGACCGTCGATGGACAGAAGGCGGAGAAGCCGGGCCGAGCGATTGCGCCGGATGCGCATGTTGAAGTCCAGCAGCCGCTGAAATACGTAAGCCGCGGAGGATTGAAGCTCGAAGCGGCACTTTCGCGGTTCGATGTACGGGTGAATGATAAGACGTGTCTGGACGTCGGCACGTCCACGGGCGGATTCACTGACTGTCTCCTCCAGCAGGGTGCGGCGCGCGTGCACGCGGTCGACACGGGGGCTGGGCAGATCGATTGGAAGCTGCGCAACAACCCGCGAGTTATCCTGCACGAACGCGTAAATGCGCGCTATCTGACCTTCGAAGACATTGGCGAATTCGTCGACGCGATTGCTTGCGACGTCAGCTTCATTTCAGTCACTCTGCTCATTCCCGCGTTAGCTCCCTTGCTCACGCCGCACGGAGATTGGATTATCCTAGTGAAGCCGCAGTTCGAAGTTGGGCGCGAACTGGTGGGCAAAGGCGGGATTGTGCGCGATCCGGAAGCGCACCGGAGGGCGTGCGATAAAGTGGCGGCCGCGTTGCAATCGGCAGGTTTTGTGACGACCCTGACAGACAGCCCAATCTTAGGCGCCGAGGGCAACCGAGAGTTCCTGCTGCACGCACGCAGAGGCGCGTCATAAACCCCAAAGACATGCAAAAGATCGCCAAAGTCGGCATCATCTCGAAACCGAAGATTGCAGAGGCGACCGATATTGTTTGCGGTCTACTAAAGTGGCTGGAAGAGCGCGGCATTCGGTATCGCTACGACGAACAGACCGCCGCGTACGCGGGAAGCACCGATTTCCTTCCGCGAGAAGAAGTGCCGGACGGCGTCGACCTGCTAATTGTCCTGGGCGGCGATGGAACACTGCTTTCCGCGGTGCGCGTGACAGCCGGGCGCGATATACCGCTTTTTGCGGTGAACTTAGGACATCTAGGTTTCCTTACGGCTATTCGTGTCGAGGACCTGTACCCCGAGTTGGAGCGGGCCCTCAGGGGTGAGCATCGCATCGCTCGCCGCAGGATGATTCATTGCGAGCTTGTGCGTGGCGGCGAGACTATTGCCTCCTATTCCGCGCTGAACGACGCAGTGATCACGAAGACGGAGCTTGCCCGAATGATCGACCTGGATACCCAGGTCGACAACCACTTCGTTGCCGCCTATAAGGCCGACGGGTTAATCATCTCCACGCCCACAGGGTCGACCGCGTATTCGCTCTCAGCCGGTGGTCCGGTGATATTTCCATCGGTCTCAGCTTTTTGCATCACGCCCATCTGTCCGCACATGCTGACGAACCGGCCGGTAATCGTGCCGGACACGAGCGTCATTCAGATTCTGAATCACGGCGAGGATGGAACCTTCCTGACTATCGACGGGCAGGTTGGCGAGCCCCTTTCCAAAGGTGACCGTATAATTTGCCGTTCTTCTCCGATGACCATCCAGTTGATTCGCCCTCCGAAAATGCTCTTCTTTGACGTCCTCAGGGAGAAGTTGAAATGGGGGGAGCGCTAAAACAGAGAGCCCTGAACGAATGCGGTTCGTGAAGAAGATTTCGCTCACATCCTGGATTTTCATCGCGTTGGTGGTGGGAATCCTGCTGGGCATCTTTTTTCCGCAGTTCGCGCAGGACCTTGCGCCGATCAGCAACATATTCCTGCGGCTAATTAAGTCGATCGTAGGCCCTCTGCTATTCGGCACGCTGGTCTACGGCATCGCTTCTGCCGGCGAACTGAAGACCATGGGGCGTATTGCGGTGAAATCCCTGGTTTACTTCGAGGTTGTTACCACCATTGCGCTGGTAATCGGTCTGCTCGTGGTCAACTTAACAAAGCCCGGTGTCGGATTAACACTAGCCAGCGAGAGTGGAGCGGCGCAGGCGCTCGCTAAGCCCGCCCCCCTGAGCCAAATCGTCGAGCACGCAGCACCTAGCAATATTTTCGAATCCCTCGCGCAGAATGACGTCCTGCAGATGGTCGTCTTCTTCTTCTTATTTGGCGCGGCTTGTTCAGCGATCGGCGGCAAAGGCAAAGCCGGTTGTGGACTTCGCTGGATCCGTCGCTGAAGTGATGTTCCGCTACACGAAGTACGTCATGTACCTTGCGCCATTCGGTGTGGGCGCCGCTATTGCCGTCACCATTGGATCGAAAGGGATCGGCGTGCTGTTCGGGCTGGGAAAGCTTGTGGGCGTCTTGTATTTTGCGCAAGCGCTGTTTGCGATTACTGTGCTTGGCTTATCGCTGGTGATAGCGAAGGTGCCCATCGCAAGATTTTGGCAGGCGGCGCGGCAGCCCTTCCTGATTGCCTTTTCCACCGCCTCGAGCGAAGCAGCGTTGCCCCTGGCGCTGGAGAATATGGAGCGCTTCGGCGTACCGAAACACATTGTCGGCTTCGTGCTCCCGACAGGTTACAGCTTCAACCTGACCGGCTCCACTCTGTATCTGTCGTTGGCTTCGATCTTTATCGCGCAGGCTGCAGGTATTCACATGTCGCTAGGGACGCAGATCAGCATGATGGTGACGCTGATGCTGATGAGCAAAGGTACGGCAGGGGTTCCACGGGGCGCGCTTGTGATCCTGGCTGGAGCACTCGGTACATTCCACTTGCCGCAAGAAGGAGTCGCCTTGATTCTGGGCGTCGACGCGCTGATGGACATGTGCCGCACCTGCGTCAACGTGCTTGGGAATTGCGTGGCCACAGCCGTTGTGGCTCGCTGGGAACATGTGCCGCTGGGCAGCACCGCGGGCGAACTGGAAGTACCCGTCGAACAAGTGTAGAGAACGCCAATAGATTCGTAAGCGTACGGTGGAGGCCGTGAGGTTCACCAGTGTGCAACGAGGCATGTATTTTCCTTTTGGGGCGTCGTTTCTGTGGAATATTTGAACGACAAGTAGCCGTAAAACGCAACAGAGACATTGCCATGCTTGAGCGGCCTGAATGTCCATTGATGGGCTGCGTCGATCGCCGAGCCTATGAGGATCGGGTGCCCGTTTATCGCGCGCGCACAAGCAACGTGCCCTGTCTCGTCAACAAGCACCTCGACACGAACGTTTCCATTCATGCGCATCTGCCTGGCCAACGCCGGGAATTTCGGCGCAACGCAAGTAACCACTCTTCTCAATAGCTCGCTAGTTTGAAACTTTGCAGGAAATCCGCTGCGGTCCAGAAGTACCGGACCATTGAAGGAGCAGCCCTTGATCTCGGAATCTGTGCGGGATTTGGCGTCGGCCTGGATTAGCTGCGACATAAGCGCGAGCGTGCTAATGATCATCGTCAAAAAGAACGCGGGACAGGACACTCAAATACTATTCTCCTTTACGCCCGTTAGATCCATTCACAAGCCGCAGCTAAATATTTCCAGCCGCTCGGCCCGTTCCCTATCTCACCGCGACATAGGCTTTTACGCACTCGCCGACAGCTAGATCCTGCCGCCCGCTACCGCTCCACATCGCCTCGCCCGATTCGTACCCCAGCGTATACTGAATTCGAAAGCTAGCTTTAGCTCTTCACATTTTCCGAAAAACGCCGGATGGCCGTCGGGGAAATGTGGACGGAGGCAGAATAATCCGTAGTGCTATTTGGCAAGCGATACCTCTAACGTGGGTCGGCCCACTGCCCGGAGCCGGAGGTATCGGTTGGTTTTCTGTTCCAGTTCGTCGACGAATCCAGCCGTTCCGTAAGGTTTACCTTGCTTGGTACTTGCTCGTAGCGCATTCTCCTTATCCGTGCTCATTTGGCCATCCAACAGGCTCGCCCACTCTTTTGCGGAATAGGAACCAGCCCACAACGAGAGGGTGAGATAATCGGGCGCGCTGACGTGGCCAAGTCGTGCTGCGGCACTGGACCATTCGTAAGCGGCGGGAGATCGCACGAGCCCTGCGCGGACCGGGTTCCGCTCCACGTAGAGCAGCGCTGTGAACAGGTGCTGGCGATCGAGCGGGCACGAGCGATAGCGGCCTTGCCACAGGTGACCGGCCGAGCGCTTGTGCTGCCGGTTCATGTAAACGGCAAAGCGTGAGTGCGCTCGGCGGAAGGTTTGCGCCATGGCGGTCTCGTTGCGCGGCAGAACGATCCAGTGTACATGGTTCGTCATCAAACACCAGCCGTGAAGCTCTAGCCCGTATGCGATGGCAGCGCTGGCGACCAATCCGAGATAGACTTTCCGGTCCTCGGGTGCGGCAAAAACGTCCTGACGGTAATTGCCGCGTTGCGTTACGTGATACGGGATATCGGGGACTACGACGCGAGCGAAAGCTGGCATACTTGTGAGTTGTTTGCTGGGGTCATTGCTCTCGGATTTAACTGCCTCCGTCTGCTTTTGCTGTCTGCTTCTGCTGTCGTCTGCTTTTGCCGAGGCCAGCGCCTGCCGGTCCGTGGCCGGGCGCCCCAGCCAGCCGCGTGCACAGGGTAGTTGCCGACTTAGCGGAATCATCTCCAGCACTGCTATCAACAGCTGTGCTTTTTCTGAAAGCGGCCCTGTTTCCGCCTCTAAAATCCCAAACAACGTGCCTTGCAACAGCTGTGCATAGTGCAACAGTCGTGCACGTGGGTTAATCTGCATAGGGGCTCACTCCTTGTTTCCGTTTGCCTGGAAACAACAGATTACAAGGACCAAGCCCCTCTTTCAAAACATTTCCACCCCTCTTTTGTTCTATTCCTTAATTTTGCAAGCGGCATGAAATCGCAGAAGCGACTACAAGCCGAAGAACTCCGCCGCGAAGCCAACGAAAAGCGCAAAGAAAAGAAGCACAAAATGCAGATTTGGCTGCTCCAAGCCGAAGGCGAACACCGCGAAATGAAAAATAACGAGCTGGATCCGCGCCTCACCAGCGCTCAAACTCGTGTGGACCGTATCCGCGCGCACGAAAACGCCGCGTATAGCTCGGTGTTCGCAATACCGAATGACGCGCGCACACCCAAGCCACGCCTGCATCCGGCAATGCCGCCGCACATCAGCGACGCACCGATTTCAGACGCTGCGGGTTCGCACTTGCTCAGGCGGTAAATCCGAACTTATATAAAATCAAAGCGGGAGAGATCACAATCTCATGGCGAGCGCAGGCGCGGGTCTTGAAGGCGTAGTTGCAACCACCTCAAAGATCTGTTTCATCGATGGCAATACGGGAGTATTGAGCTATTTCGGCTATAACATCCACACCCTGGCCGACCACGCGACATTCGAAGAAGTGATTTATCTACTCTGGAACGGCAAGCTGCCGAATAAAAATGAGCTTACGCAACTGAAGTCGTCGTTGATCAGTGAACGTGAATTGCCCGGCGAAGTCACGGCGTTCCTGAAGAATGCACCCAAGGGTGCTCAACCCATGGACGTGATACGCACTGCGGTATCCATGCTCGGCCTTTATGACCCTCTCGCGGCTGATAATTCGCTCGAAGCAAATCGGAAGAAAGCCCTTAAATTGATGGCGCGGATCGCCACCATGGTGACTAGCTTCGACCGGCTGCGGAACGGGAAAGAAGTCGTCCCAGGAGATCCGGGTCTCAGTTACGCAGCGAACTTCCTTTTCACTCTGACCGGCAAGAAGCCAGATGATGTGATGGAGCACGTTTTCGATGTGGCGCTGATTCTGCACGCCGACCATGAGTTGAATGCGTCTACGTTCGCGGCGCGTGTAACGGCAGCCACTCTGTCGGATATCTATTCGGCCGTTACTTCCGCGATCGGGGCCTTAAAGGGTCCTCTTCACGGCGGCGCGAATGAAGCTGTGGTCCACATGCTGTTAGCCGCAAAGTCGCCGGAGGATGCCGCCCAAAAAGTCAAGAACGATCTGAACAATAAGATCAAAGTTTCCGGTTTCGGGCATCGCGTCTACCACGTCCTCGACCCCAGAGCGATTCACTTGAAAAAGAT
Source organism: uncultured Acidobacteriaceae bacterium (assembly GCA_963819405.1). Taxonomy (GTDB): domain Bacteria; phylum Acidobacteriota; class Terriglobia; order Bryobacterales; family Bryobacteraceae; genus Bog-105. Next base: position 219,139 of record CAWFWH010000025.1, read on the forward strand.
GAGCGAGGAGTTAGGCAAACGCACCGGCCATACGGAGCTATTCGAAAAATCCGCGCGCGTTGAGCAGACTGTCCGCGATGTGAAAAATTTGAATGCCAACGTGGATTTTTATTCGGCTTCCACTTATTACTCGCTCGGTATTCCCATCGATCTTTTCACGCCCATCTTCGCCGTCAGTCGCATGTCCGGGTGGACCGCCCACATTCTCGAGCAGTACAGCAACAATCGCCTGATCCGGCCCAGAGCTGATTACAAAGGCGCTCCGGATGGTCAGAAGTGGATACCGCTCGAGGAGCGTCCTTGAGTTGGAATGCACGATCTCAATTTCTTCCGAAATAATCTCGAGCAGATTCGGGATCGCTTGGCGCCACGCGGGTACATGCTGGATGTCGAAGCTTTTCAGGATCTCGATCGGCGGCGGCGCCAGTGCGTCACGGACAGCGAGCAACTTAAGGCCGAACGCAATCAGGCGACCGCCGAGATCGGCAAGCTGCGTAAACAGGGCGTCGACACAGCGGAGCGCCAGCAGCAAGTGCGCGCGATAAGCGAAAGGATAGCGGAACTTGACCAGCAAGTAAACGAGCTGGACCTCCAGTTCCGGGACTTTCTTTCGCGCGTTCCCAACGTTCCCGACCAAAGCGTGCCACCCGGAAAGGATGAGCGCGCCAACGTGGAGGTGCGGCGTTGGGGAAAACCGCCGGATTTTGCCTTTCAGCCGAAGCCCCATTGGGATCTCGGTCCTGAGCTGGGCATCCTTGATATGGAGCGGGCCGCGAAAGTGGCTGGCGCCCGTTTCGCCGTTTATTGGGGGATTGGTGCGCGTTTAGAACGGGCCCTGATCAACTTCATGCTCGATTTGCATACCAAGGAGCACGGGTACGAAGAGGTTTTACCGCCGTTCCTGATCAACTCCGCCAGCCTTTATGGAACCGGAAATTTGCCCAAGTTCGCTGAAGATCTATTTCAGTGCGCAGGGCACGATCTTTGGCTCGCTCCCACGGCCGAAGTGCCCGTGACCAATCTGTTCAAAGACGAAACTCTGAACGCGGACACCCTGCCCATTTCGCTCTGCGCCTACACGCCCTGTTTCCGGAGCGAAGCTGGCTCCTACGGGCGAGACGTCCGCGGCATCATCCGTCAGCACCAGTTCCAAAAAGTCGAACTGGTAAAGTTCACGCGTTCCGAGCAGAGTTACCACGAGCACGAGAAGCTGACACGCGATGCCGAGGATGTGCTGCAGAGGCTCTGTCTTCCGTATCGGACGGTACTTCTATGCGCGGGTGACACGAGCTTCAGCGCGGCGAAGACTTATGACATCGAAGTGTGGTTGCCCGGGCTGAATGGGTATAAGGAGATCTCCTCCTGCTCGAATTTCGAGGCCTTTCAAGCGCGACGCGCCCAAATTCGCGCGAAGGCTGGTAAGTCGAAAGCCGATTTCGTCCACACGCTGAACGGAAGCGGGCTTGCAGTCGGGCGTACCTGGGTTGCGATCGTCGAAAATTATCAGCAGGCCGATGGCAGCGTGCTTGTCCCACCGGTATTGCAGCCCTACTTGGGTGCGGAACGTATCGTCCGCCGTGACGGCGGCGCCGCCTGACGCAGGCCGGTCACAACGCTGACCACATTCTTTTAATTTTTCACAAGTCCTAGCCCCTCATTAGGTTAGAAGTGACGGGCAGCACTTCTCCGGCAGCGCTTTGGGACAGCTATTCACGCCTACATGTTCGACTGAAGTCGTCCTAGAGATTATCGCGACTTTTCACGTGAGGCTTAATGCTGAAATCCGGCCGTGTACTAGCAACTTTTATTCTTGGCGCCACAATTTTCGTGACTTGCGCACGAGCGCAATCGGCGCTCACGCAGATTCAAGATACCGTTCAAAATGCCGACGGCACCCCATTCAATGGAACCCTCGTTATCACCTGGAATGGCTCCGCGAGTTCGAGTGGCACCACCGTTTCACCGCTTAGCACGACGACACGCATCTACAACGGCGTACTTTCCGTGCTTCTCCTTCCCACTACCACCGCGGCGGCGGGGACGTATTATCAAGCCATCTACAACAGCAATGATGGAACCGTCACGTGGACTGAAACGTGGCAGGTACCCCCCAGCGCGACACCATTAACCGTAAGCCAAGTTCGACAGTCGACGAATCAAGGTGGTGGGGGTGGCTCCGGTGGGACGGGCGGGTCGGGCGGATCCGGTGGATCGGGAGGGTCTCAGTACGCAACCCTGCCAATTTCCCTAAGTCAGGTCACTGGGTTGAGTTCGGACCTGGATACCATCAACGGCTCTCTAGCGAGTCTCACCACATCCGTGAACAATCTGACCACGATGGTGAACTCGACTGGCTCCATCGTTGGCCTTACAACCACAGTGAATGGACTCCTTACAACTGTAGGCACCCTCAACTCCACCGTTACGAGCTTGAGTTCGAGTGTCACTGGATTGAATTCAACCGTGAATGGGTTGACCACCACTGTGACTGCGAACAGCGCCTCTCTATCAAGTCTGACTGGCACCGTTAATGGACTAAGTACAACAGCAACGGGCAACACCAACGCTATCGCGGGGCTAACGACAACTGTGAACGGCTTGAGCGCAAGCGTTACTGGAAACAGCAACTCTCTGGCGAGCCTCACCAGCACCGTGAACACCTTGGGCACGACAGTAAACGGTTACAGCGCCGCTATCGCGGGTGTGACCAGCACCGTAAATGGCCTGAACTCCACCGTCACTGGAAACAGCACCGCTATTGCAGGCCTCACGACAACCGTGAACGGCTTGAACACGACCGTTACGGGGAACAGCACCTCTATTGCGGGGCTCACCGGCACAGTGAATGGCCTCAGCTCCACCGTTACTTCAAACGGCAGCTCTCTCGCGAGTCTAACTACAACAGTGAACGGCTTAAGCACCACCGTCACTGGAAACGGCAATGCAATCGCAACCCTTACCGCAAACGTAGGCACCTTGAACACAACTGTGAGCGCTCTAAGCAACACGGTTGCCGGGCTTGTCACCACTGTAAATAGCCTTTCGGGAGGCGGCACAAGTGTTGCATTTGTCGATGGCGAGTCTCCAAGCGGGACTATGAATGGCAGCAACGCAGCATTCACGCTAAGTAAAACCGCTGCACCCACTGCCAGCCTCGAGCTATATCGCAATGGTTTGATGCAGACGAGCGGAGTTGACTTTACACTCGCAGGAAACACCATCACGTTCGCGAGCAATAATATTCCGCAGCCAAGCGACGGTCTGCAGGCCTACTACCGGACTCCGGGAACAGGTCAGAGTGCCGCTTTTGCAGATAACGAAGCCCCTGGCGGCACTATCGACGGCGCGAATTTGACATTCACATTAGCGGCTGCGCCGAGTCCACCACTCAGCCTAAGATTGTATAAGAACGGTATATTGCTGCAACAAAATAGCGATTACACCTTGAACGGCGCAACCATAACGTTCTCCAACACTGCCATCACGCCTCAGGCTGGCGATTCGATTATGGCCTCCTATCGGCACTAACTGCCCGATGAGCCGAGATATTTGCTTAAGTCGGGGTGAAGCTGAGCCTGAACATCGGCGTTTCTCAGGTTCGCAGAATCGACTAATCGGGGCGGGAGAAACATATTTTTCGGAGTCTTTTCTCCGTTCAGCGCCTTAACGGCTTCGAGCACCGCTGTCTCCCCCATCTTGAAGGGATCCTGTATGACGAGCGAATCCACCCATCCGGCTTGAAGCTCGTCGATCAACATAGGGCTTGAGTCAAATCCTACTAGCTTGATCTTGCTAGCCCGCGATTTCAGGGCCTGGGCCGCGCCTTCCGTGCCCGATTCGTTCGAACAGAATATTCCATTCAAGTCCGGATGCGCGGTAAGCATGTTTTCCGCGACCTTCAGCGATTCAGCGATACTCGCCATGCCGAAGCGCTCATCGAGAATCTGGATTTCAGGGAACTTGGCTTGGAGCTCGTGTCTGAAACCATCTTCTCGGGCAGTCGTCGATGCGCCTCCGGGCGTAGTTTTGATCATGACAATCTTGCCCTTGCCGCCCAAAATCTTCCCGATGCGATCGGCCCCTAGCTCGCCGCCGGCGTAGTTATCGGTCGCGACGAAGGTTACATAGTTCTGTGTGTCGATGCCGGAATCATAGATGATGACAGGAATTTTCGCACTCGCAGCGCGGTCTACCACGATCTTGAATGCCGATCTGTCCGAAGGCGCAACAGCAATCGCGTCCACCCTGCGGTTGATCATCGTCTCCATGATTTGCATCTCGCCGGCTATATCTGTTTCATTCGGTGGACCGTCCCAAACGATGTTTACGTGGCTCTCCCACGCGCCCTTCACCGCACCCGCATGAACGCTCTGCCAGAAAATATCCGCGCTCGCTTTAGGAATCACGGCTATGGTTATCTTGTGAGCGCGATTACAGCCCGTGAACAATACCGCGAGACACAGCAGAATCTGTCTCATAAGCAACCTTATTGTAGTGCGCTGTCTCTGAAACTTGATACCCTCGACTGAATCTCATATTCGAGGAAAAACGGAATGCAAATTGGGCTTGTAGGTCTCGGACGAATGGGCGGGAACATGGTGCGGCGTTTGCAGAGCGGCGGCCATAAGTGTACGGTTTTCGATCTCAATGCCGACAACGTGAAAAAGCTGGTAAACCAGGGCTCCGAGGGCGCCAGCTCTCTCGAAGATCTGGTGAAGAAGCTCCCCAAGCCTCGCGTTGTCTGGGTAATGGTGCCCGCCGGAAAAGCTACCGAAAGCACCGTTCAGACACTGGCAGCCGCAATGGAGGCGGGGGACATTATCATCGACGGCGGTAATAGCTTTTACAAGGATGATATCCGGCGCGCCGCTGAGCTTAAGAAGCGCGGCATCCATTATGTGGATGCGGGTACGAGCGGCGGCGTCTGGGGCGTCGAGCGCGGCTATTGTCTGATGGTCGGAGCCGACGAGGAAGCCTTCAGGCAGGTAGAGCCGATATTCAAGACGTTGGCGCCGGGAATCGGCAACATCGAGCGCACGCCGGGCCGCGAAAAAATGGGAGGCACCGCTGAGCAAGGATATCTGCGCACCGGGCCGCCTGGGTCCGGGCACTTCGTGAAAATGGTACACAACGGAATCGAATACGGCATCATGCAAGCCTTTGCAGAAGGTTTCGATCTTCTGGCGCACAAAGATTCAGAAGAGCTTCCGGAAAATGAGCGCTATTCGTTGAACGTAGCGGACATTGCCGAAGTGTGGCGCCGTGGCAGCGTCATTGGATCGTGGTTGCTGGACCTTACCGCGATGGCGCTGGCGGAAAATCCGGATTTGTCGAATTTCAGCGGATTCGTGGAAGATTCGGGAGAGGGCCGCTGGACCATCAATGCGGCCATTGAACAGGCCATTCCAGTCGAAGTGCTGGCGTCGGCGCTGTTCACGCGCTTCCGCTCCAGAAAGGAGCATACATTCGCCGAAAAGGTGCTTTCCGCGATGCGCTATAAGTTTGGCGGCCACGTCGAGCAGCATCCCACACAGTAGTTTTATTCGAGTTCCGGACCGGTGCGTGTAATCTTCACGGGCATCACGTGAGTCGCGAGTATTGCCTTCCCCAGAAAAGAGACCTCCACAATCTCGCCATGCTGCGTTGCCTCGCGCTGGTATTGATCGAAGACTAAGTTGCCTAACGAATAGAAGATCAGGCCATCTCGATAGTGCTCCTCGGGCTGGATGACGTGCGGATGGTGGCCGATGACGAGCGTCGCGCCGGCTTCGATTGCGGCATGCGCGAAGGCAATTTGTGCTTTGTTTGGTTTCGGCATGTACTCGATACCGTTGTGCATGGAAACAATCACGACCTCGGCCCGACGCCGCAGAGATGCAACATCGCGGCACAGCGCACTTAGATCCGTCATGGCGATTCGGGTGTCGAGATCGTGCCAGTTTCCGTTTTGCTGGTCGAAGGTGTACCCGAGAAAACCGAAGCGAATTCCGTTTCGCGCCAACACCACACCTTGATGAGTCGCAGCTTCCGACTCACTGCTGCCCAGAGGCGAGATGCCGTGCGAGCGAAGCCACGTGACCGTAAATTCCACACCATGCGGACCGCAATCGCGAGAATGATTGTTGGCCGTGGAGGCGATGGAAACACCCGCCAGCTTGAGTCCGGCGATCATTTCGGGAGCAGCATGAAAGATCAGCCCTCCGTCATAATAGGGACCGCGGTCGGAGAATGGCGATTCCAGGTTCACGAAGGTGATGTCTGCCGCGGCCATCAAGGGCGCAATTTTGCGGAACGGCAGAGCTGGGTCATGGGCCGCGAGAATCTGACGGCGCACGCCGCGAGAGAACATCACGTCCCCGGCGAATAACAACCGATTGAATGGAGGCTCCGGCGCAGAGACTCGAGGCGGCGGACTGTAGGCACACGAGGCGCAGCAGAGGAGGAACGCGGCACACAGCGCAGAGCGCACTACAATTTCGACGCAGCGGCTTGATCCAGAAACCACGTCGCTTTAGAATCCCTACTTGCGATCTGACAGGGAAATTTGAGCAGATCTTCGTCGCCCCTGAGAACGTTGCGCACAGGCTCCGCTTTATCCGCCCCGGCTACTTGTAAGACCGTCCGCTTCGCCGCCAGCAACACGCCGGCCAGCAGCGTTACACGGTGGCTCTGTAACTTCTCAACCCATACATGCGCGGCAATGCCGGTCCGATTTGCAATCAACGGCTCACCGGGAAAGAGACTTGCGGTGTGAGCATCGGGGCCAATACCGCGATGCAAAACATCGAAGACCGGCAGCTGGCCTTTCTGGAGTGAAAAGAACTGCTCGATGTCCTCGATATAGCGAACGGCAGCTTCCTCAGGCACCATCTCCCCGTGGATGCGATGCACATTGTGCTGCGAGATGCGTGCCGGCATCAGCAGCTTTTCGTTGGCAAGTTTGAAGTTGCTTTGATCGTCCGTTGGCGGGACACAGCGCTCATCGACCCAGAAGAAATGAACGTTGGACCAGTCAAATCCGGATTGCGCCAACTTCGAAAACAGGAGGGCCGGCGTCTTGCCTCCCGAAATGGCAATGGTTGCGCGCGGCTGAGATTTCAATGCCTCGCTCAGCGAATTCAAGACGTAGGTAGCACATTCATTGGCAGCCTCCTCCGCAGTCGCGCGAATTCGCAACTGCGGCGAATTATTCTCAGGCACGCATCAACTCCTGAGCCCGATGAAAGGCAGCCTTAAATGCGGGATCGGGTCCGAGTAGAGTCAGCTCTTCGGTCATGAGAGCGTTCAGCGATGGTTCGCTGAAGCTGTATTTCCTCTCTGGGCCGTTTGTGCTACGAAGCGTCGTACATTCGTCGCTGCTGCGTTCGAAATGGATCGTTTCGGAACCGGAATGGAGCGTGACGCCATGCAAACCGGGAGTGGCGCCGCCGATCTTGACAAACGACACGTCGGCTCGATAGGGAGCCGAAAGCCAACCAGCCATGTAAAGGACTGAGGCACTCGGTTTTTCGCCGCCGTGAGCGATTTCCATCTTGCGGAAGCTCGATAGTCTGTTCTCCCGGGCCGCATTGTCAAAGAGATGAGCAAGTGGTTCGCGCCAACGCGTTAGCCGGGTCCACTCGAGATCGGCTACTATGCGGCCCTGCGCATTCCATTTCGCCAGCAGCTCGAAAGCTGCTTTGGGATCCTCGGCTTTACTATCGACAACCACTTTCGTCGCCAACTCCATCACGGCCTCGAGTCCCGCTTTTTGACGCTCGTCAGCCGAAGGGTTGAGCGCGCTCGCGTGGCGGCACCAAACTACAACGGGCAGGTCGGCCACCGTCAGACCGATCAAGATTGGGCCAACGTTTGGCCAAGTGTCAGGCCGGGCGGTGATCTCAATTTGCTCGCAACAGATCTGCTGTGCTTTCCCGAAAGGCTTCCAACACTGTGCCAAAACGCGAGCTTCCAGGCCGCTTTCGGCGCCATCGGAAACCGCGAGGACGATGCCTCTGCTGGGATGCTCGTGCATCAGCTCAGAAATGGTCTGCGAAGCGGAAAAGCCGCCGTCCGGTTCATCGGTCGCGACGATCAGGGTCATCGCACAGGCGCGCAGCACAGTCGGTTTCCCTTGCTGCTTCTCCTCTTGTCCGAGCGATGTCCAAAGTCTACCCAGCCCCTTTAAGATTTGCTCGGGTTGTGCCGGGGAAATGATCGCGCTGCTCATAAGTTATGGCACCCTCCAAACGTGACCTTGCCGCGCGAGCATCTCGTCGGATGCCCTCGGTCCCCAGCTTCCGGCCGCGTAGTTTGGAAAGTCGAATTTTGTATGCGCCCACGCGTCGAGAATCGGCTGCACGATTTGCCAACTGGCTTCCACCATGTCCTGCCGTGTGTAGAGCGTCGGATCGCCGGCCATGGCATCCACCAGCAGCGTCTCGTAGGCTGTCGGTGTGCGTTCCCCAAAACTGGAACCATAATTGAAGTCCATCGAGACCGGACGAACGCGCATGCCGCTGCCGGGACTCTTCGATAAGAAGCGCAATGAGATTCCTTCTTCCGGCTGAATGCGCAGCACAAGAAGATTGGGACGAGGCGACATCGGTCCGGTCTTCGTTTCCTGCTTAAATAACCCGAGCGGCGGGGCATGAAATTGAATAGCAATGTCGGTGACGCGCTTCGGCATCCGCTTCCCGGTGCGGATGTAAACCGGAACGCCGGCCCAGCGCCAGTTATCTATAAAGAACGTCACCGCGGCGTATGTGTCGGTCTGCGACTGAGGGTCTACACTCGGCTCCTGGCGGAAGCCGGGCAAGTCCTGACCGCCGACTTTCCCAGGACCGTACTGTCCCGCCACCGCGTATTTCGAAACATCCTCCGGTTTCATAACGCGGACAGCCCGCAGAAGCTTGGCCCGTTCATCGCGCACATTAGTCGCATCGAAGACCGTGGGTGGTTCCATCATCACCGTGGCCATTACCTGGCTCAAGTGATTTTGAATCATGTCCCGTAAAGCGCCGGCTTCCTGATAATATGCGCCGCGGCCTTCTACGCCAATCGATTCCGCCGCAGTGATCTGGATGTGATCGATATAACGGCGGTTCCAGAGCGGTTCGAAGATGCCGTTTCCGAAACGGAATGCCAGTATGTTTTGAACCGTCTCCTTGCCGAGATAATGATCGATGCGGTAGATCTCAGACTCGTCGAAGACCTTATGGATCTCCTCGTTCAGCTGGCGGGCGCTCGCGAGGTCATGGCCGAAGGGCTTTTCAATAATGACTCTGCGCCAGCCGTTTCCGCGGCTGAGATTATGCGCGCCCAGCTCCTGAATCGCTTCGGCATAATGGCTCGGCTGCGTGGATAAATAGAACAGTACGTTCCCCGCGGTCTGGTGCGATTGTTCAATCTGATCGAGCTTTGCTCGAATCTCGTCGTAGGACGACGGATTATTCAGATCGCCCGGGATATAGAACAGCGATTGCGCGAACGATGTCCAGACATCCTCGTCGAAAGGCGCTTCCTCGAGAAACTTTGAGACTGACTCCTTCATCTTCTCGCGAAACTCGTCATCTGACATCGGGGTGCGCGAGCTACCGATTACCGCGAAGTTGGGAGGAATGCGGCGCTCAAAGAATAATCGATAAAGAGAAGGCAGAAGCTTCCTCTTCGATAAGTCACCGCTTGCGCCGAAGATCACTATGGCGCACGGAGGCACCTGCCGGTCGAACCGCAGCTGATCCTGAAGAGGATTAACTTGGGGCGCCGCCTGGACAAGTACGCTCATAGCTCTTTTGATGATAAGTGTTATTAATTGAATCGGCCATGACAAACCGCCAGAAAGTTCTCGCCGTGGTGAGCGACCTCATGTTTACGGTAAAGATTCAGGACGCGGCGAAGCGCGCCGGGCTGCCGGCCGTGTTCGTTCAAACAGAGCAGGAGGCGCTCGCACAGGCCCGGCAGAATCCAGCCGTCATCATAATCGATTTGAACAATTCAGCAGTCGATCCGCTAAGTGTGATCTCAAAATTGAAAAACGACGCGGCGACCAGCGGGATCAGTTTGCTTGGGTATGTTTCGCATGTCCAGACGGATCTGAAGCAGGCTGCCCAGGAAAAGGGCTGCGACATGGTCATTGCCCGCTCGGCTCTGTCCCAGAACTTGCCTGTGATTCTTAAGAGATACGCCCAGTAAAGCCGGGATTGGAGACGTGGACCGCGCCTGTTGGTGTGCTTAGCCCGAACTTGATAAGTATCGGGAATCGAACATTACCTAGAATCACTCCGGCACTCTGCCGAATAGTCAATTAGTCCCTGAAAACCGCGCCTGGCGGGCCGGGCCTGACTGAATCTATGCCGGAATCCTGCGTCGAACCACTAGTGGTTGAAGAGTGTCCTGCCCGAGCGAGCGAGTTTCAGCACGGCGCGCGACGCGAGCAGCTCGCGCAAGCAAAGAGTGATTTCCTGGCCATGATGAGCCATGAGATCCGCACGCCCCTGAACGGCATTATCGGCATGACCAGCGTGCTGCTGGCGAAAGAGCTCCCGGAACTGGAGCGCGATTGTATCGAAACGATACGCAATTCGGGCGAGACGCTGCGGGCGATCATCGATGACGTATTGGATTTCTCGAAGATCGACGCGGGACGTTTGCAATTGGAGTGCGCGGAGTTTGAAGTTGCCGCCGCTATTCGAGGGGCGCTCGAAATGGTTCGAGGTGCCGCGGTGCGCAAGTGTCTTCGGCTGTTGACGAAGATAGATCCCGCTCTCCCGCGAATCGTCCGCGGCGACGTGCTCCGGCTTCATCAAATACTTCTCAATTTGCTAAGCAATGCCATAAAATTCACTACCACTGGAAAAGTAGAACTGAAAGCTGAAGCTCATCTCTCGAGCCAGAATGAATACGAGCTTCGTTTTTCTGTGACGGATGAAGGAATCGGCATAACCGAAGACCAGAAAGCCAAGCTTTTCCAGCCCTTCATGCAAGCCGACCCTTCAACGGCGAGGAACTTCGGCGGCACCGGCCTGGGTCTCGCAATTTGCAAACGCCTTACGGAGATGATGGGCGGGAATATTGGCGTCGAAAGCCGCTTTGGCGAGGGATCGTGCTTTTGGTTCACGATCAAGGTTCTTCCCTGCGATAGCGGCACATTGCCAACAAAATCGGGGATTCCGGCGGTCTTACCGAAAAACACTCGCAGCAGGAACTATCGCCTGCTTCTGGTTGAGGACAACAGCATCAATCAAAAAGTGGCTCTGCTGATGCTGAAGAGTCTCGGCTATGAGGCCGACGTCGCTACGACCGGGACCGAAGCGCTTCAGGCGACGGCTCGCGAGCGATACGATCTCGTGCTCATGGACTGCGTTATGCCTGAAATGGATGGCTTCGAAGCCACCCGCCGCATTCGACGCCAGGCGGGATTTAACGCGGAAGTGCCGATCGTTGCTATGACGGCTCGCGCCTTTGCTGAAGATCGTGAAGCTTGCCTCGCGGCGGGAATGAGCGACTATCTTTCAAAACCAGTGCGCGAGGCGGAGCTTAGAGGCAAGCTCACTGTCTGGCTGCCGGACTAGTCAAAGCACCCGCTCCAGCTTCAGATTCCAGACGCTCCCCTAACAATCAGACCCTCACTCGCGGTAGACTTAGCCCAGGGTTCGCGGTGATGATTCGGAGGCCGTTGCCAGACCCTCGGGAATACGTGTGCTAGGGGAGGCTCTGTTTCGCGGACCTCCGAACGCGAAATTAGAGAAGGGCTGGGCCACGCGTCATATACGTGGCCCGCTCTTTCGCTTACTCCCTCCCGCAACCGCCCACCAAGAGACCTTGCGTGCATTTACTTGGTTCCCTTTTCGGCTCTGTCGATAAGACTGCCTCAGCCATTGAGACCATCAACCGGACACGCGAGGCGATGCGCGGCCATAGCGATGCGGAGTTACGATCCGCATATCAACAGGCAGAATCTCTCAATGATGTGATTGCGATCACAGCCGTCGCAGCCGCCCGAATTCTCGGACAAGAAATGTTCGACGTTCAGTTAAGGGGAGCGCTCGCTCTCGCAAACGGCAAGATCGCTGAAATGCAAACGGGTGAAGGTAAGACGCTGGCAGCCGTACCCGCGGCAGCTTGGTACGCGCGGAAACGCGTTGGCGTCCACGTCATGACCGTCAACGATTACCTGGCCCGTCGAGATGCGAATTGGATGGGCGGCGTCTACCGGCTACTAGGCCTCTCCGTTGCGTTTATACAGCAGGGGATGGCGCTTCCGGAACGGCGTGCCGCTTACCGCGCCGACATTACGTATGCGACGGGCACGGAACTCGGCTTCGATTACCTGCGCGATCAGATGGCGCTGCATGTAAGTGAGCAGGCGCATCGGCCTTTCGCAGCCGCCATCATCGATGAAGCGGATTCCATCTTGATCGATGAAGCGAGAATCCCGCTGGTGATTGCGGGCGGCGCGGACAAGCAGGAACAGCTCCCGCTGATCGCCGATGCTTTGGTTCGCCGAATGCACTGGGGTAGCGACTTTGTGGTCCAAGAGAGCAGTCGCAACGTGACCCTGACCGATTTCGGAATCCAACGCGCAGAGCGGATGCTGGGCCGTGGCAACTTATACGAGGCTTCCAACCTCGGCCTTCTGACGGCTCTGCAAAATGCGCTTCATGCGCATGTACTCTTGCGTCGCGATGTCGATTACATTGTCAAAGATGGCGCGGTAAAGTCGGTCGACGAATGGAAGGGGAGAGTGGTCAACGACCGGCGCTGGCCGGCAGGCTTACATACCGCGCTGGAAGTGAAGGAGCATGTCCTAGTACGGCCGGAGGGCACTATCTTGGGCTCCATCACGATGCAAAACCTGATTGCTCTCTACCCGGAAATCTGCGGGATGACCGGCACTGCCGCGTCACAAGCCGAAGAGCTGGCCCAAGTCTACGGACTCAAGGTCGAGGTCATCCCAACCAATAAGCCGATGATCCGTATCGATCACCCCGACATGCTCTATCCCACCAAAGCTGAAAAGGAACGGGCTGTCGTCCAAGACATTCGACGCGCCCACGCGACCGGTCAACCCGTGTTAGTGGGTACCGCGAGTGTCGCGGAATCTCAGCGGCTGAGTGCAATTCTCTCGGATTTGCCCCACAATGTTTTGAACGCTCTTCACGATGAACAGGAAGCCGCAATCATTGCGCGCGCCGGCGAGCGCGGCGCAATCACGATTTCAACCAATATGGCGGGCCGTGGCACCGACATCCGGTTGGGAGAAGGAGTTGCGAGCCTCGGAGGGCTCTACGTCATCGGCACCAATCGTCACGAGAGCCGCAGGATCGACAATCAGTTGCGAGGCCGCGCCGGCCGCCAGGGCGATCCCGGAGAATCGCGTTTTTTCGTTTCAGCTGAGGATGACCTGGTCGTGAAGTATGGCGGAACGAGTCCGGAAGAGATGCAAAGGAGGGCGGAAGGCCAAAACCTGGAAATACGCCTCTTCCTGCAGAAATATGAGTCAACTGTGGAGGGTCAGCGTTTAAAGCTGCAGGCTCTGCGTCAATCCATCCTCACTGGCGAAAAGCCGTGCACGTCTGAATTGGAGCGCCTCGTGTCTCTCCGCACCATCGACGATCTCTGGTCGACTCACTTGTCGGACATTGTCGAGCTCCGGTCCGGTGTGCAGTGGCTCTCGTACGGCGGCCGCGATCCGCTCTATGCTTTTCTGACTCGAATACATGAATGGTTCGAAGAGCTCGAAGCCAATCTCGATAGCGAGATCGCCCGGCGTTTGGCTGAGGCCCAATCCACTGGATTGGATCCAAGTGAACGCGGCGCTGTGTGGACTTATCTGACGACCGATCAACCTTTCGGAACACTGGGCGAGCGGGCCATGAAGGGTCTGCTACGCAAATATAGATCGGCTCGAACGCTTGCCACCCGGTTCGCCGACCGCAAATCCTGAACATGGCCCGGGTTTTCATCAGCTATCGCCGTGAGGACAGCATCGCGTATGCCGGGCGTCTTTACGACCGCTTGAAAGCGCATTTCGGCGAATCTCGTTATTCTGCCCGGCGTCACCCGTTTGATCCAAGCTCTAGACGCGATCCCGGATCCCGAAAAGAAGGAGCGAAAACATAAGAGAAAACGTTTTCTCTTGGCGGCCGGGATTGCTGCAATCGTCGTGGAGATCGCCGCATTTATCTTCGTTCGGATCGAAGCCAAGCGACAGCTTAGGTTTCCGAAAACCTTATCCCAAACTTCGGAAGGGTTGATTCGGTCGCCTTCAGTCCCGATGGCCGACTGCTGGCGACGGCAGGCCAACACGGCAGCATCGCGATCTGGGATGCAGCGAAAGCAAAATTGCTGCGGAACTACTCGGTCGGCGAGCTCGATGTTAATTCTGTTGCTTTCAGTCCTGACGGACGCTGGCTGGTATCTGCAGGCCAGGATCACGAGGTTAAGCTGTTCGATCCGGCAAACGGAGACATAAAGGTGACGTTATCCGTGCATTCAGATGACGTCATGTCGCTTTCAGCCCGGACGGACAGGAACTGGCGTCGGCGAGTACCGATGACACTATCGCAATCTTCGATTTGACGTCGCGTGCAGTGCCCAAGCCGGGATCTAGAGGAGGAATGCTTAAATGGCATGTCGATGCCGTGAAGTCCGTGGCCTACAGTCCGGACTGTCGATTGCTTGCCTCGGCCGATTACGACGGTACTGTGAAAATCTGAATCCGGCCACTGGGAAACTGCTTCGAACTTTATCGGGGCACGAAGCCAATGTACAGTCAGTGGCATTCAGTCCGGATGGTGTTTGGTTAGCGTCGGGCGACCAGGATGGTGCCATTAAACTCTGGCACGTTCCGACGTTCTTAGGCCTGTGACGCGCTATCGTAACTCGAGGAGGCCTCCTCTGAAACTTCATTTCTTCGTTGCGTCGGCCCTATTAGGCGCTGCTGCATTCGCTCAGGAATCGATACCTGAAATCCCATATGACTCAGTTCCGAATTTTCTGAAACTCCCGCCGGATCTGTACCTGGGAGAGGCGGCGGGAGTCGCGGTCGATTCTAAGAGGCACATCTTCGTCTTCTCGCGCGGCAATACGACCGGCCCGGCCTACGGCGCAACCGCGGCGCAACTGCTCGAGTTCGCTCCCGACGGCAGATACATCCGTGAAATCGGCAGAAATTTATACGCGTGGTCCTACGCGCACGCCGTCCGCATCGATAAGGACGACAACATCTGGGCTATCGATAAAGGGTCCGACATGATCGTGAAGTTCAATCCGCAAGGCCGCGTCGTGATGCTGTTTGGGCGTAAGAAGGAAGCCGCCGATGAGAACAGCGGTCCCTGGACTCACGTCAATCCGCCGCGCCCGGCTGTGAACGGCCAGTTCCGGCAGCCGACCGATGTCGCATGGGATCAAGAGGGCAACATTTTCATAAGCGATGGGTACATCAATTCACGCGTGGCCAAATACGACAAGAACGGCGACTGGGTGAAGCAGTGGGGCGAACCAGGCAAGAATCCAGGTGAGTTCAATACGCCGCACAGTATCGCGGCGGATGCGCACGGAAACATCTATGTCGCCGATCGCGGCAATCGCCGCATCCAGGTATTCGATCATGACGGGACGTTCCTTCGCGAAATAAAAATCGACGTGCCCGCGCCGGAGAACGCGCAGCCATGGATGGGAAACCGCCCAGGCCCGGGGACATCAGCGACGATGCAGCCCGGCTCACCATGGGCAATTTGCATCACGCCAGGTCCGACACAGTACTTATATAGTTCGGATGCGTTCCCCGGGCGCGTTTATAAGCTCTCGCTCGATGGTCAGGTCCTCGGGATGCTCGGACGATCCGGCCGTCAATCGAAACAATTTGGCTGGATTCATGAAATGGCATGCCCATCGGAGAACGAGATCTACGTCGCCGAGCTTCTAAATTGGCGTGTCCAAAAGCTTATCCTGCATCCAGCGAAGTAAGGGACAGCAGTGAGCGCCCGCCTGAGGCTTTGAAGCACGCCGAGCAGTTGATCGAGGCGGGAAGATAGACGTAATGCTTGAAAGACTCAGCGTCGAAGAAATTGAAACACTCAACGAATACTGGCACGCCGCGAATTACCTCACCGTCGGACAGATTTATTTGCAAGACAATCCGTTACTCGAGCGGCCACTGACCAAAGAGGACATTAAGCCGCGCTTGTTGGGACATTGGGGAACAACGGCCGGTTTGAATTTCATCTATACGCATTTGAACCGGCTGATCCGGCTGCACGATCTGAACATGATGTACATCATCGGTCCGGGGCATGGCGGGCCTGGGATTGTTGCGCATACGTATTTAGAGGGCTCTTATACAGAGATCTATCCGAACATCGAGCAGGACCGCGACGGAATTAAGCGCCTGTTCCGCCAGTTTTCGTGGCCTTACGGCATACCCAGTCACGTTGCGCCTGAGACACCGGGATCGATTCATGAGGGCGGCGAATTGGGATATTCGCTGCTGCACGCCTATGGCGCGGCTTTTGACAATCCGGATCTGATTGTCACGTGCAT
Organism: uncultured Acidobacteriaceae bacterium; assembly: GCA_963819405.1. Classification (GTDB taxonomy): domain Bacteria; phylum Acidobacteriota; class Terriglobia; order Bryobacterales; family Bryobacteraceae; genus Bog-105. The sequence continues at coordinate 235,663 of CAWFWH010000025.1, forward strand.
AGTGGGCGACGGAGAGGCGGAAACCGGCGCGTTAGCGACAAGCTGGCATGCGAACAAATTTCTCAATCCGGCGCACGATGGCGCGGTGCTGCCGATTTTGCACTTGAATGGTTTTAAGATCGCGAACCCGACTGTGCTGGCGCGGATACCGGAAGAAGAACTGCGGGATCTGTTCATCGGGTATGGATATGCGCCGCGATTTCTGGAAGGCAGCGATCCAGCGACGATGCACCAAGGAATGGCGGATGCGCTGGAAAAGATGCTTCAGGAGATCCGCGCGATTCAGCATCGGGCGCGAAAGCAGCAGAATGTGGAGCGGCCGCAATGGCCTTTGCTAATCCTGCGCACACCAAAGGGTTGGACGGGGCCGAAAGAAGTGGACGGAAAACCGGTGGAGGGCACCTGGCGCGCGCATCAAGTGCCGGTCTCCGACGTACGCAACAATCCTGAGCACTTGAAGATTCTGGAGGATTGGATGCGCAGCTACAAGCCCGACCGGCTTTTCGGGAAAGAGGGAAAGCTGCGGTCCGGATTTGGCGGCGCTTGCGCCCACCGGACAAAGGCGGATGGGGATGAATCCGCATGCGAACGGCGGGCTGCTGTTGAAACCGCTGGTGCTGCCAGATTTTAGAAAGTACGCGGTGGACGTGCCGAAGCCCGGAGGAGTGGAAGCGGAAGCGACCAAGGTGTTGGGGCGCTATTTGCGCGACGTGATGAAGCACAATCTGGAGGCGCGCAACTTCCGGCTGTTCGGCCCGGACGAGACGGCCTCTAACCGCCTGGATGCGGTGTATGAAGTCACGGGAAAAGAATGGATGGCGAGAGTGGAACCGGTCGACATGGATCTCACGACCGATGGCAAAGTGGTCGAAGTGTTGAGCGAGCACATGTGCGAAGGGTGGCTGGAAGGTTATTTATTGACGGGCCGGCATGGATTCTTTTCCTGCTACGAGGCGTTCATACACATTGTGGATTCGATGTTCAACCAGCATGCGAAGTGGCTGAAGGTCTCGCGGGATTTGCCGTGGCGGAAACCGATCGCGTCTTTGAATTACTTGCTGTCGTCGCACGTGTGGCGGCAGGATCACAACGGATTTTCGCATCAGGATCCGGGCTTCATCGATCACGTGGTGAACAAGAAGGCGGATATTGTTCGAGTCTATTTGCCGCCGGACGCGAACACGCTTCTCTCGGTTGCGGATCATTGCCTGCGCAGCCGGCATTACGTGAATCTGATGATTGCGGGCAAGCAACCTGCGCCGATGTGGCTGGACATGGCATCCGCGGTACGGCACTGCGCGAAAGGCCTGGGCGTATTCGAATGGGCGAGTAATGACGAAGGCGATCCCGACGTCGTGATGGCGTGCGCGGGCGATGTGCCAACACTCGAGACCTTGGCCGCAGTCACGCAGCTGCGCGAATTTGTGCCGGACATTCGGGTGCGGGTCGTGAACGTGGTGGATCTCATGACGCTGCAGCCATCGACCGAGCACCCACACGGACTAGCGGACGAGGAGTTCGACGAATTCTTCACAAAGGACAGACCGGTTATCTTCGCGTTTCATGGCTATCCATGGATGATCCATCGCCTCACTTACCGGCGGCGGAATCATGACAATATCCACGTTCGCGGATACAAGGAGGAAGGGACGACCACAACGCCGTTCGATATGACGGTTTTGAATAATATGGACCGCTTTCAACTGGCGTTCGATGCGATCAGGCGGATTCCGCGATTGGAATCGATGGTGGGAAAAGCCGCAGACCGGTTTTATGAACAGATTCAGCGGCACAGATTGTACGTCCAGGAGCACGGAGAAGATCTTCCAGAAGTACGCGATTGGAAATGGAGTTTGTGAGCCAGATTTTAGCGCTGAACTGCGGCTCATCTTCGCTGAAATTCGGTGTTTACGTATCGAGTGGGGAAGAGGTCACGCTGATCGACGAAGGAGAAGCCGAAGAAATCACCGACCCTGTGGCCGCACTCCCTCTCGCGTTCGATGCTTTGAAGCGATGCGGCGGAGTCGAGCCACAGGCGATTGGCCATCGCTTCGTGCATGGAGGGCCGCGAATCCGAGAGCATCAGCTTGTCACACCAGCCGTTATCGAGCAGTTGCGATCGGCTGTGGCGTTTGCTCCTCTGCACGTGCCGGCGGCACTGGCAGTGCTCGAAGCCATGCAGCAGAAATTCCCGAAGACGAGGCAGGTGGTTTGTTTGGACACAGCTTTTCATCGGACGATGCCCGATGTCAGTAAGACATTCCCGCTGCCCGCCGAGGTGCGGACGTTGGGAGTGGAGCGATATGGTTTTCATGGACTGTCGCTCGAATCGGTAGTCGCACAACTGGACCCTGTGCCCGAGCGGCTGATTGTGGCGCACCTCGGAAACGGCGCAAGCATCACCGCTATTCGAAATGGTGAGTCGATGGATACGACGATGGGGCTGACGCCGACCGGCGGGGTAATGATGGGGACGCGCTGCGGCGATTTGGATCCGGGAGTGGTGATGTACCTGATGCGCAACGGTTATGGGACGGCGGAGCAACTCGAGACGCTGTTCGATCGGCGGTCGGGTCTGCTCGGCGTATCCGGAAAAAGCAGCGACGTACGCGAGCTGATGGCTGCGAGAAAACAGGACGCGCAAGTCGATCTGGCGCTCAGGATGTTTTGTTATCAAGCGCGAAAAGCGATTGCAGAGATGGCGGCGGTGCTGGGCGGTTTGGATGCGCTGGTGTTTACGGGCGGAATCGGCGAACATGCCGCCGAGCTGCGGGACGAGATCTGCTCAGGATTGAAATTCCTCGGCAAGTTTCAAACGTTGGTGCTGCGGTCGGAGGAAGATTTGCAGATCGCGAGGATCACATTCCTGATTGCTAGCTGGCGCGACCAAGACCTTTAGTGAAAAGTCGCCATGCTAATTCCTGCGGCATGGTGACGTGCGACGCGCAGGCTGGGACCCGCCCTTCACGAGCCGCCAACGTTCCGGGTCAGCGCTGCGCTCTCACGCTCTGGCCGCCCCCGCTGTAGTCGCCTGATAAGCCGGCACAAACTCGTCGCGAACGAACTGCTCGTAGGAAGTCGGCGTCGTGTTCCGTTCCGATCTCGCCTCCAGCGCGCGAACATACCCTGAATTCAGCGCCTCCGACATCTCCACGAACAGGTCCGCTATGCTTTGCGACGCCCCCATCTGCAGCAGAAAGCCGCGAAACTGGTCATAAGTAATCTGACGGTATTGCAAGTCTGGCTTTCCGATCGCCTTCCCGATCACGCTCGTCGCCTCCGGCATCGTCAGATCGCGCTCGCCCTGGAGCTCCTGGGTCTGGTAGCCTCGAAACTCCAGTCGCAGCAACGCGTCCGCGGCAAACGCGCCGATATCCCGCGTCGCAATCATCGGAATCTTAAGCTCGGGTTTCAGCGGACCCGCTGTCGCTCCCATCTGCTGAATCACGCCGGCCTGCGGCAGCGTATTCTCCATGAAATACCCGGCGCGCAGAAACAGCGAATTCAAGCCCGAAATACGCTTCAACCGCTCCTCCATCCGGTGCAGTCCCGCAATCGGCCCCGTTTTGTTCGGCTTGTCCGCGCCAAAACTGCTGAGCGCCACCACATGCGCCGGCGCCCCTTTCTCGAGAGCCGAAGCGACCGCTTCAATGACCTTGTCCTGATACGCCGTGTAATTCGGGTTCGCCAGATCCGGCGGAATCATGACATACGCCGCCTCCGCGCCGCTAAAAGCCCTGGCAGTTGCTTCTTTGTTACTGATATCTGCCGCAAACGGTTCCGCGCCGAGCGACACCAGCGTACTTAGACGCTCCGCAGTTCGTCCCACCACTCGCACCTTCTTTCCGTGCGCGAGCAGTTTCTTGGCAATAACAGATCCGGTATGCCCGGTCGCACCCGTGACTACGTACATCGTGACCTCCAGAATTCTTGATCTTCGATTTCGATGCCACAGCCCTCGTTCGGGGTTCCGGAAAATTGGCCACGCCTGCCGGTGCGAACAGCGCGCTGCGTGCTTGCAGTCTTGTTTACGAGCAGGAGCTAAGGGTCCGTTGATTTGGGAACGGATGACGCGCAAAGGAAATTGGCCGAATTCGATCCGTCGCGGTCGCAATGGACGGGTGGCCGACCGCCGGACATAATTATTAACTTTGCCGTTTGCGGCATTCTTTCGAAGCAAACAGAGCTTCACCGGATAGCCGGTGACTCGAGCAAGCGAATCTGCTGAACGTCCGCATCGTTGAATGTCGTCACGTTTATCAATCCAGCCAGCGCTGCGCCCAGTCCAGGAAGTACGGCCAGTTCGGCGCGGGTGTGTGCCCCTGGTCATGCTGGCGAAAGGCCAGTGCACCACTGGTGAGCGCCGTCCGGATTGGCGGAAACTTGTCTGTTTCTAGTCCGCTCGCGCCCAGCAGATGATACACCGGGTTCGCGCCGGCAGCGGCCAAAAACATTCCTTTGGCATCGACCCAGCCGTCGCCCTGCGTTGCACCACCGCTAATGAAGACAGGGCGCGGCGCACACATGGCCACGAGTTCGTTTGCATCCACGGGCAGATCGTTGACCGTCAGCGGCCCGTCATACTTCAGGAAGTTGCCGGCCATCCAGTAGAGCTCGTCGGAAGCGAGATTGCCCATACCCTCGCCGAAGATATGGCGATATAGCTTGGCGCCGCCTTCGCCCGATGAGCTGATGTATCCGATGGCAAAGCGCCGGTCATAGGCCATCGCAATCAGCGAAGCCTTGCCGTAGCGCGAGTGCCCGGCGACGCCGACCCGCTTGGCATCCACCGCCTTGTCGGTCTCGAAGTAATCGAGCGCACGGCTCGCTCCCCAGGCCCATGCCCGCAACGCACCCCAATCCTCCGGTGACCGCGGCTGTCCTTTATTCACCAGGCCGATGATCCCCACCGTGGTGCTTGCACCATTATCCGGCTGTACGGTGATTGGGATGTAGCTCGCATAACCCCATCCCTTGGCGAGCACCTGTTGCTGCCAAGTTGGTCCCTGCGGCCTCGGCAGGTTCGGGAATCTCTTGAGCAACATTGCCAACGTAGCCGGATCGAGATCCATCTCCATAATGACCGGAACCGAGTGCTTCGCGTTTGCGGGCGTCGAAAGCGTCAGCTCGATGTTCACCTGGATCGCGGGGCAGGCCGAGTTATCGACATGGCCGATGAGTTTCTTGTTGATCACCGGGACGTCACCGTTCGCCTCGCGGGTGACACTCACAACCTCCCAATGAACTGGCGGGCTGTTCTTTGGCACTTTGCCGAGCACGTCCTCGCTGAAAGCGGCCTTAATCTGTGGGCGACGCTTGTTCCACCACATACTTGGCGTGGTTACTCGTTTGCCGTTGTTCAGCAGGAGAGGATCAGGGGGCTGCGAGAAGGGTCCCGCCTTCGCCTCGTCATAGTTCGCCGGGTTCGGTCCATTCGCGCTTCCAGAGAAGGGAGGCCGTATCGACTTGACATGGAGGAGGTCCATCATCCGCTGGTGTGCCTCGGGAGCCGTAAGATGGACCGGCGAACACTGTGGATAGGCGGTAGAGGTTAGCAGCAGAGGAAAAACCAGCAAGGACAGTGTCTTTCGAATGGCCATGTGTACATTCTCCAAGAGGTAACTTTGAGGATTGAAACGCCATCAGCTGCAGCGCGACTCCGGCCACCCATCGAGTTCGCTCGCGCGTACGGCTACCGGCGCAAACGCATCAACGTGGTAACACGGAATTGCCATGTCGTGCTCCTCTAAGCTACTGGATCCCTCTAAGAAATGGGCCATCAGGATCAGTAAGCATTGAAAATCTGCATAAATGCAAGTTACATCGGAAACAGGTCGGCCTGATGACAGAAGGCGATCACCAGGGTAGGCCGCTTGCGCATACGACGAAGCTGTTCGACTCAGCCCCGCGTCACCAAAACACTTCCATTTTTCGGGTTTCAGGGTACAGGTCTTGTTGCTCGAATATGGTGATCGCGCGACGCGGACTCTTTCATAGTGCCGAGCGTACGTTCCAATCCATCCAGAATGGACGTATCGGAGCGGTCTAGCTTATCGCAAGCCGAGAACTCTACCCATTTTCGGTCGTGTCGGCCGCTCAGGATTTCACGCATAATTGGGTAAGATTCCAATCATGAAAGCTCTGATGCTGCGCGAGTACATGCGGCTGGAGGTCGTCGATGTCCCCGCCCCTATTCCTGCGCCAGATGAGGTTCTCGTTCGTGTCAAAGCATGCGGTATCTGCGGTAGTGACGTACATGGTTATGATGGCTCCTCTGGCCGCCGAATCCCGCCAATCGTAATGGGCCACGAGGCCGCTGGAACAGTTGTAGCAATGGGATCAGAGGTCTCCGGCATTCGGGAAGGCGATCGAGTTACCCTCGATTCCACGATCTATTGCGGCTCATGCGTGTATTGCCGCAGAGGTGAAGTGAATCTCTGCAACCAACGGCAAGTTTTGGGCGTCTCCACGCCCGAATATCGCCGCGCGGGAGCTTTTGCGGAATACGTCGTCGTACCGCGGCGCATCATCTATGACTTCCCGGGTAACATCCCGTTCGCCGAGGCGGCTATGGTCGAGCCCTTGGCGGTCGCTGTCCATGCGGTTTCTCTTTCAGAAATCAGCGAGAACAACACAGCGCTCGTAGTTGGCGCCGGCATGATCGGGCTCCTGGTGTTGCAAGCACTGTGCGCGAAGAACTGCTCGCGCATCTACGTTACGGATATTGATGACACTCGGCTTCGGCTTGCTGAACAACTTGGGGCCACCGCGACGATCAACGCTAGCAAAGTTGATATCGTCGCTGAAGTCCAACGGCTGACTTCGGGCATTGGCGTGGACATAGCTCTGGAGGCGGTTGGCGGCAGCGCGACGATTAAGAGCGCCATCAACAGTGTCCGCAAAGGGGGCACCGTGACATTGATCGGCAACGTTTCGCCATCCGTCGAGATACCGTTGCAAACGGTTGTCAGCCGGCAGATTCGCCTGCAAGGTTCAGCGGCATCATCAGGAGAGTATCCGGAATGCATCGACATGTTAGCCCGCGGTGTGGTGCAGGTGAAACCGCTGATCACGGCAGTAAGTCCTTTGGAAGAAGGCCCACGATGGTTCGAACGTCTCCATTCGCATGAGCCGAACTTGATGAAGGTCATTCTAAGGTCCGGCGAAGTGCAATGAGCAACAATCTTTTTGATCTCAGTGGCCGTGTTGCCATCGTTACGGGTACCAGCCGCGGACTCGGCCAGCAATTTGCGCGCGCGTTGGCAAATGCCGGCAGTGACCTTGTTCTTACGAGCCGTCACCGCGACCATCTGCTTGCTTTCGAGACAGAAATAAGGGCCCTTGGTAGACGCGCAGTCTCGCTCGAGCTTGATGTATGCGATCCACAGAGCATCGAGCAAATGACCGCTGCAGCAGAAGAAGCGTTCGGCCAAATAGACATTCTCGTCAACAATGCCGGCACCAACATTCGCAAACCGGCCCTCGAAGTCACCTGGGAAGATTGGAACCTGATCCTCGACACGAATCTTCGGGGCACCTTTTTCGTTGCTCAAGCTGTAGCCCGTCGAATGGTCCCGCGCGGCTATGGACGCATTATCAATATCGGGTCAGTTACCAGCGTGAACGGTTATGCCGGTCTCGCTCCATACGGCGCAAGCCGGGGCGGCATCAAGCAACTTACGATGAGTCTGGCCGATGATTGGGGAAAACATGGCATCACAGTCAATTGCCTCGCCCCAGGCTGGTTTCGGACGGATCAGAACAAGGTGATGTACGAAGACAAGGAATGGGTGGAATATCTCTCAGACCGAATTCCTGTGAAACGTCCCGGGCGAGTCGGCGATTTAGATGCTGCCATCGTGTTCCTTGCAACAGAGGCCAGTCGCTATATCAGCGGACAAACTCTGTTGGTTGATGGCGGCATTTCCACTGGCGCGGTACGAGCGTTGCCTAAGCCGTAGGAAGTGCAAATCCGTTGTGTTCGCTTAATTTGTACTACCCAGTCCCACCTCTCAAATTAGACCTGCCCCTAATTTGCTCTATGATCGCCTCCGCGTCATAGACGCATCCGCCCCAAATTCCGCCACTCGCTTGCTGTAACCCACCGCCCAGAGCCGAGTGTCTTCCGGTAATGCTGGATTCGGGCGAAGATCTGTTCGGAGCGGTCGGTTTAGTAAACGTCTGCGCCCTTCTTCAGGGTCGAATATTTCACCGGCTTCGCCGATAAAGTTCACGTGGCCCTCTAGTTTGGCGCGATCCACCACGATCTCAAGCATGTCGGCATCGCGCAGCCTGCCAACAGGTCCGCCCGCCAGCGGCTCCGGCGAGACATGTCCGACACATGCTCCGTAACACATGACCGGCTGTCACGATGCGCCACTCGTAAACGTTTCGTTCCAGCCTGCGGTCGCACCCATTCGAGTTCCAGGTGATGCTCGATTCCCTCGATATCCAGGTATCTGACCTGGCAGAACGCCACGGCGAGAGTTGTAGCATTCGCCCTGGGCGGCACTGGCCACAGATGCTGCGCGTCCGTTGCATGCAAGAATCCATGCCGATTCCATTCAGTGAATTTCCGGATCTGCCGTTTCGCCAGTTCGGCTCAAAAAATCGAAATCGCAGCCTTGGTGCGCCTGCATTACTCGCTCTAAATACAGAGCTCCATAACCACGGTCGTATTTCGGCGAAGGTCTGACCCACTGCTCGCGCCGTTTTGCCAGTTCGCCTTCCGTAACAAGCAGATCAAGCCGATGGCTCGTCAAATCGAGCGATATCAAGTCGCCATCCCGGACAAAGGCTAGTGGACCTCCGGCGTAACTTTCAGGAGACACGTGAAGAACGCACGTGCCGTAGGCAGTGCCGCTCATGCGCGCATCGGAGACGCGAACCATGTCGCGAACCCCCTTTTGCAATAGCTTTTTCGGGATCGGCAACATGCCCCATTCCGGCATCCCGGGCCCTCCCAGCGGGCCGGCATTTTGGAGGACCAGAACTGAGTTCTCCGTTACGTCCAGATCTTCTCGATCATTACGTGCTTCCAGATCCTTATAGTTTCTAAACACAACCGCGGGGCCTGTGTGCTGAAGCAAGCGAGCACTCGCCGCCGAGGTCTTGATTACGGCACCGTCGGGAGCGAGATTGCCATAGAGGATTGCGGTGCCTCCGCTCAAGGCCAAGGGATTTTCGCGAGGCCGGATTACGTCGGTATTGACTGGGCGAGCACCTTCCAGGTTTTGCCCTAGCGCGCAGCCGTTCACAGTCAAACAGTCGAGGTGCAGTAGATCGCGTATTTGCGCCATCAAAGCGCGAAGTCCACCGGCGTAATAGAAGTCTTCCATTAAGTAGGCTCCAGAAGGGCGGATGTTCGCGAGCACGGGGACACGTTCCGAAATTTTCTCGAAAAGCGGGAGCTCCAGTTGCACGCCGCAACGCCCAGCGAGAGCGACAAGATGAATGATCGCGTTCGTAGAACCTGCAAGAGCCATGTCCGTGGTGATCGCATTTTCGAAGGCATGCCTGTTTAAGATTTCGGAAGGCTTCAGATCCTCCCAGACCATTTCGACGATACGTCGGCCTGAGCTGAGCGCGAGTCGTGGATGATTCGCATCGACAGCGGGAATCGAGGAGGCACCGGGCAGTGTCAGCCCCAGAGCTTCCGCCATGGCTGTCATAGTTGACGCCGTACCCATCGTCATGCAAAAGCCAGGCGAGCGTGCAATGCCGTCTTCGAGAGATTGCCATTCTTCTTCAGTAATAGTTCCCGCGCACCGCTCGGCCCAAAATTTCCGCACGTCGGTTCCACTACCGACTGGTTTGCCGTTCCAGTTGCCACGGAGCATCGGCCCTGCTGGCAGGTAGATAGCCGGTAAGTTCATGCTGATCGCTCCCATGAGAAGCCCGGGCGTAGTTTTGTCGCAGCCACCCATGAGAACCGCGCCATCGACCGGTAGGCTGCGTAGAGCTTCCTCCGTGTCCATCGCAAGCAGATTCCGATACAGCATAGGGCTCGGCTTCATAAACGTTTCCGTGATGGAAAACGCGGGGATCTCGAAAGGGAAACCACCGGCTTGCCAAACGCCACGCTTGACGGCCTCGGCCCTTTCCCTCAGATGGTAGTGGCACGGATTAATCTCGCTCCAGGTGTTGACAATCGCGATAGCCGGTTTGCCGACGAAATCTTCGAGCTGATATCCGATTTGCTTGATGCGCGAGCGGTGTCCAAAGCCCTGCATGTCGGCTGGCCCGAACCAGCGATAGCTTCTGAATTGCTCGGGCTTCAGTTTCTTTCGCATTCGATCCAATTGGATCATGTGCTGATCTGTTTCGCCAATACGCACCCTAATGACGGCACAGTCGGTGACTTATACATCGAATCTTGCGCGCAGTGCATGCAAGAATTCCCCATAGATGCCGTCCACCACGAAAATCAGAGCCGCGTTCATCTCCCCAATGCTGTTGCTTCGCACCGGCGCGCTGCCCAAAGGCCCTGAGTGGGATTAGGAGCTATTATGTGGCCTGCCACATAATAGCTCTTCTGTGGCGCAGTCGGTTATATGGCGCTGGAGATGTGATTTCCGTGATGGAACTAGACGGCTGTTGTCCAACGCCACATAATCCCCCCTCAGAGGTTCGTAGGAACTGTATGAGTGCGACGTCGGCCTTGCAGTGCCTTTGCTGCACAACCCCCGCAGCTCGCAGGTTGCGAGACCTTAGCTCTCATTTCTAGATCCACTTCCGCTTAAACGTTTGTCGTGTTGAGCGAGACATGACCCAACCAGGCGCGGATAGCTCCGTTGGTTCCCTTTACAATGCGATGAAGCTCATTTATGTCGAAATCGCGTAGAAAATTCCTTCAGAAGAGTTCCCTTGGATTGCTCGCCAGCGTGGGCGTTCGTGTCAGTGGGCATCAAAATACAACTCCTCCAGCAGGAGCTCCTCCGGCTTTCAACACGAGTCCCGCGATAGGGCCAGAGGTTTTCCCCACGACTTTTGCGGAAGCGGAGAAGCTGGTGCAGGTGACGCTGACGGCTGCTCAGCGTGAGATGGTGGCCGGGAGCTGGCGCACGTCGATGGCGGCGCTGTATGAGCGCCGCACGGGCCCGCGCAAAATTGCCCTCGAAGAAACATTGGCGCCCGCTACGCAGTGGAAACCTGAACTGCCGGGTCTGCGAGTGGGTCCGAGTGAGAATCGCTTCGTACGCAGCGATCACAATTCGGAGTCTTTGCCTGAGGACGATGAATCGATTGCTTACGCGCCGGTGACACAGCTGTCGCGGTGGATTGAGAACCGCGAACTGAGTTCTGAGCGGCTGACGAAAATTTATCTGGAGCGGCTGAGGCGGTTCAATCCACAACTGAGGTGTGTGATTACGCTCACGGCCGAGCGGGCGTTGACACAGGCACGGCAGTTGGACCACGAGATGGCAACCGGGCGTTATCGTGGACCTTTGCACGGGATTCCATGGGGTGCGAAGGATCTGCTCGATACAGCCGGAATCCCTACGACGTACGGCGCGGAGTTTTATCGCAACCGCCTTCCAAAGGAGGATGCGACGGTGGTACAGCGTCTGGATGAAGCCGGCGCTGTGTTGGTGGCGAAGTTGAGTCTGGGTGCGCTGGCGTTAAACGATATCTGGTTTGGCGGGCAGACGATGAATCCGTGGCTGCTGGAAGAGGGATCATCGGGGTCTAGCGCGGGACCGGGCGCGGCGACAGCGGCAGGCCTGGTTGGTTTTTCGATCGGGAGCGAGACTGGCGGGAGCATTGTCAGTCCAAGCATGCGATGCGGAGTAACGGGGCTGAGACCGACGTATGGACGGGTACCCCGGACCCGAGCGATGACGCTGTGCTGGTCGTTGGACAAGCTAGGGCCTATGACGCGCGGAGTGGAAGATGGACTGCTGGTTCTGCGGGTGATTTCAGGACCAGATGCGGGCGACTTGGCGAGTGTCCCAAGCAAGCTTGACTTCGACGTCACGGCCACCGTTCAGGGGCTCCGCCTAGGTTATTTCCCTGGGTGGATGAAGGAGAGTCCGGCGACGGATGTAGATCGAAACGCGTTAACGGCGGCGCAGAGGCTCGGGATGGTTCCGGTCGAGGTGCAGATGCCGGACTGGCCGTACGACTCGTTGGACATTATCCTGTTTGCAGAAGCGGCCGCAGCCTTTGAAGAGATGACTTTGAGTGGACAGATGGACCAACTGCGGGCACAGGTGGCGGACGCCTGGCCGAATCTGTTTCGCGAGTCGCGTTTCCTGTCGGCGGTGGATTTTGTGCAAGCGGATCGATTCCGTCGCAAGGTGGCACAGGAAATGGCACGGTTGATGAGCGAGGTGGATTTGCTGCTAGTGCCTTCGCTGCGGGATGAAATGTTGACATTGACGAATTTCACCGGGCATCCTGCGTTGACTTTGCGCGCGGGGTTTGTGGAAGTGTCGGAAGCGCGAAGCGATTGGGCGCCCGACCCGGCTCATCCTCTTCCAAAGTTTTCACCGCCAAGGCGAGTACCGCATGGTGTAACGCTGATTGGACGGCTGTTCGACGAAGGAACGCTGGGTCGCGCGGGGGTCGCGCTGGAGCGGGAGTTTGCGGTGAGGTCGGAGCGACCTCCTGGGTTTTGAAAGTCGTCAGTCGCCGCGCCCCCCGCCGCGTGCTTCACTTCAACGAGCCGGGACACAGCAAGCTTCCCATGCATTCGCATCCCGCCTACGTGACGCTGGGGTTCACGACTGAGAATTCCAAATACACGTTTCTCGATAACGAAGCGCGGACCAGAGACTTCCGTTCTTTAGATGGAAGGCGCAGGATTCTCAATCGAACATTAACTGAGTCTCGATGAGCGCGTGGATGGGGGCGGCAGAGACGGCAACTCTAGGCGATGTGCGCCCCTCTTACATCTACATAGAGTGAGTACAAAGACTGACTTGCCGCCATGAAGAGCCGATTCCGTCGCGTGCCGCCGAAACAGACGTTGGCGCAGATCTCAGGCAGCAAGATTTTGCCGATCTTGACGCCTTGCGGCGAAATCGCATAAACAGCATCGCCATCGGCTTTGGCAGAGCCTGTACCGTTTGCGCCTTGCCCAATTCCGGCCCAGATGTTTCCATCTGTATCGGCTCGAATCCCGTCGGCGAGACCGGTGTAGTTGTCCCAGGCCGTGGACAGGAACTGCCTGGAATTCCTCAGTTTCGTTCCGTCAAGATCGTAGACCCGAATTTCTCGGGGAGCTTGCGCATAGTGCGTAGCGCCCGTGTCGCAAATATAAAGCTTCTTCAGATCGGGCGAAAAGCACAGCCCGTTCGGTTTGAACAGTTCGTCGGTGATCATATCGAGGCGGCCGGACGTTCCGTCTAAGCGATAAACGGCTTCTTTCAGCTCGAGGGGGAATTTGCCGCCTTCATAGATGCTCAGGGCTCCGTAACCAGGGTCGGTGAACCAGATATCGCCGTTGGGATGGACGATGACGTCGTTTGGCCCGTTGAGCGGCTTGCCCTTGAACTTGTCGGCGAGAATGGTGATCTCGCCTGTCTGTTCGTATCGAACGACTCGTCGCGTCTGATGCTCACAGGTGACTTGGCGGCCTTGCCAGTCGAACGTATTTCCGTTGCTGAAGTTCGATGGCTTGCGAAACACATCGACGTGACCATCTTCTTCGAGCCATCGCATCTGCCGATTATTGGGGATATCACTCCACACCAGGTAATTGCCGGCGCCATTCCAGGCTGGGCCTTCTGCCCAGCGGAACCCGGTGCAAACGCGCTCGAGGGCGGCCGTGCCAATCCGATACTTGCTGAATCCCTTTTCGAGAGTGATGACATTGGGATCGGGATACCGAACCGGGTGATTACCCGACCAGTCACGTTCGGCAACGGATTGTCCATTCGTAGGCAACGCGCCCAGTGCGAGGCCTGCTGCCAGGCTCGTTATCAGTTCGCGTCTGCTGGGATTGGTGTGAGAGAAAGAACGAGAATTCATCGACGCGATTATATGCTGTTTTGGCGACGATGTTGGCGAATCCTCGTCGATGTCGAGGTTTGAATGGATTAAGAACGAAAAGTCGGCGTCTCGTCCTGAAACCAAATAGAAATAGCCGCAGGGTGTTCCTCTTAACTGCACGTCGCAGGCGAGCGATATATCCGCACGAACAGGCTATGCACCCAACTCGCAATTTACAGAACCCTCTTATGCGGTACTGTGATATGTCTTGTGGGCAGGCGTTTGTCTGATGAAGAGAAAACGATAACTCAAAGGGTGTGTAATTTAATCAGCTTGAATCCGCACAGAAGTGCGCTACAAAGTAAGTGGAGGTGCAGCCTGTCACAATTCGGCGATGAAATCCTCAAGGAAAACGAACCCCATGCCGGCTCTCCGCTAACCCGCCGCCGCGCTGTGGCATTAGGTGCTCTGACAGCTGCTTCCTACCGAAGAGTCCTAGGCGCGAACGAACGAATTCAGGTTGGGTTCATCGGATTCGGTCTCATAGGCAGTCAGCATGTTCACGATTTCCGCAATCAGAAGGACGTCGATCTTGCCGCGATGTGCGACGTCTATCAGCCACGTCTGGAGCAGGGTGTCGCCGCCTGCGGCCAGTCTGCAAAACCTTATTCCGATTTCCGCAAGCTGCTCGAAGACAAGAATTTGCAGGCTGTGGTGATCTCTACACCCGACCACTGGCACGCTCTCATGACGATCATGGCCTGCGCCGCAGGCAAAGATGTGTACGTTGAAAAACCGCTGACGCTGTTCGTCAAAGAAGGCCGCTGGATGATCGATACTGCCCGGCGCTACAACCGCGTTGTTCAGGTGGGAACGCAGCAACGTTCTGGCAAACACTATCAACGCGCAAAGCAGCTTCTCGAATCCGGCTATATCGGCCAGATCATGAGCGTTCGCTCAGGCTCGTTTCGTAACATTATGCCGGGATTCGGCTCACCTCCCGATTCCGCAGCGCCCGGCGATTTCGATTACGACATGTGGCTTGGCCCGGCGCCTAAACGCCCCTATAACAAGATGCGCGGAATCTATCACTTTCGCTGGTTTTGGGATTATTCGGGCGGCCAGATGACCAATCTTGGTGCGCACGAAATCGACATTATTCAATGGGTCATGCAGGCTCGAGGACCCTCGGCTGTTTCTTCTTCGGGAATGCGATTCGCGTTGAAGAGTCTGGGCGAGACACCCGATACCCAGGACGCTCTTTTTGAGTATCCGGGTTTTACCAGCCTCTATTCCTATCGCGAAGCCAGCGCGGGACGGCGTGGCGGGGCCGGTCTCGAGTTCTTCGGCACAAAAGGAAGCCTGACAATTTCGCGCGCTGGCTTCCAAGTAATTCCCGATATGAAGATCAATCCGGCCGATGCCATCCCGGTTTTTGAGGGACACCCTTCCGGCGGGCCCGTTCGTGAGGATGTGAAGCCGGAGCCTTGGGTGGAGGCCGTGAAAGAACCAGGATCGTCCGCCGAGCAGTTCGATCTTCACGTCCGTAATTTTCTCGACTGCATCAAAACGCGCCAGCGCCCGATTGCCGACGTCGAAGGCGGCCATCAAGTCACAACCGCTTGCCACTTGGCGAACATCTCTCTGCTCGTGGGACGGAAGATCAGATGGAACGCGGAGCGCGAAGAGATTATTGGCGACCGCGACGCCTCCCTCAGGCTGGGGCGCCCTTATCGCAAGCCGTGGGATGGAGTACTCGCCAGACTGATTTCCTGAGCACTGGGTTCATACGCTCTGCGCGTCCGGATGTCGCCAAGGCTGACGGTATGGCCGGGCGAGCAAGCGATTCGCCTCCTGGTCATTCACCACTTGCTTCTGCGCATCCCACTGGAGCGTGCGCCCCAGCTTCATGGCAAGGTTCGCGAGAATGCAGGAAGCGGTCGAAATATAGCCTTCTTCAATGGTTGACACTGGCTTGGAGCGCGTGTCGATCGCCTGCAGAAAGTTCTTCATGTGATAGCGAATTGCCGGTGCAACGTGTCTTTCAAGGTCCTTCTCGGTCTTATCTTCTGGATATTGCTCCAGCTCGTAAGTCACGTCGCGATGAACCGTTTGGCCAGCACCTAGTGGAACAAAATCATAGCCATAGACACTGACTTTCAACGTCCCCTTGTCCCCGTAGAACGTCGCACCCCACGGGTATTTCGGGTCCGCTGCCTCTCCCCAGGTGCGGTGCTGCCAAACCACTCTCAGATTGTCGAAATCAAACGTTGCGGTTTGTGTATCGGAGATATTCGCCTTGCTCGCTTTGTCGACCAGAATTCCTCCAGTGGAAGCGATTCGTGACGGCCAGCCCAGGCCTAGCATCCAACGCGTCATATCGAACATGTGTACGCACATGTCCCCCACAATTCCATTGCCGTATTCCATGAAGGCACGCCAGCCGCGGGGATGGACTAATCGGTTATAGGGGCGCATCGGAGCGGGGCCGGTCCACATCTCGTAATCGAGGTTGGCTGGCGCCGCGGTATCGGGAGGATTGTCAGTGGCTCGCATGTGGTAATAGCAGTAGATCTCGACCAACGCGACCTTGCCGAGCTTGCCTTCGTCAATAAATCGGTCCCGCGCTTCGACAATATGCGGCGTACTGCGCCTCTGTAAACCCACTTGCACGACGCGACCATATTTGTGCGCCGCTGCGGTCATTGCCATGCCCTCGGCTACATCCGCGCTGATTGGCTTCTGGACGTAGATATCGGCGCCCGATTTCGCGGCCTCAATCATGATGAGAGCATGCCAATGATCTGGTGGGGCAATGAGGACCAGATCCAGATCTCTCGCGCCGAGCATCTGCCGGTAGTCACTGTACGTGCGTGGAGTCTTCTTCGATTGCTGTCGCGAAGCAACCATGCTCGCAGCCTCCGCGAGCATCTGTCGATCTACATCGCATAACGAGACCACCTCGACTGGAGCAACCTGAATCAGCCGGAGGAGATCGATCTTGCCGTACCATCCGCAGCCGATGAGGCCGGCTCTGCGGCGTTTTTCCTCGGCGAACGCGTACCTATAACTGGGGCCGATCGCAATTCCCGCGCCAGTTGCTTGTAGAAATCTCCGGCGATTCATTGCTTCCCCCTAGAGACCCAAATTCTCATGCGCGTACCGAAGGCAAGTAACGACGTTTTGTTCTTCTACGCGAAGTTGCTCCTGGTGCGAGAGCTGCCCAACTTGCGGAAGTGGTTGTGGCCGCCGCTCTTTTTCAACCAGCTTGAGCGTGCGCGCCAGGTAGAGTCCATTGCGGTCGGGAAACGTGATCCAATATTTGTCCGTCAGACAAGGAACGCGCAGCGGATCTCGCGTGATCATTTCCAGGGAAAAGCGCGTCGCGGGACGCGATTGACGTACCAACGAAATGATTCGCGGAAGATCCAGAAAGCCTTCATTTAGCGAGACTTCGGAAAGCAGAAACCCATCCTCATACGGTTCGACGGCCATGTTTTTCAGGTGAGTGGTGACGGCATAAGGGGCCAGCGTTTCCGCCGCGTACATCGGATCGTCAAGAAGAGCGATGTTGTTGCCGAAGTCCAGACAGACGCCGAGATACTCATTGGAATGCTTCTTCATCAGAGCAGCCATCTCATCGGCTGTCCAATCCTTATGATTCTCGAGCCCCAGCGGAATTCTGTAGCGGTCGAGAACCGGAAGCGCGGCTTCCACTGATCTATGGCTCTGGGTGATGAAAGTCTGCCATTCGGCAAGCGATGAAAACGTCTCATAGCGCCGAGTGCCGAGGCAAGCGGATCGCAATGCCACGGCGCCTGCCATCTGGGCGTTCTTCACGGACGCTTCGAAGGCAGATGCATCGGAACCGCGAGGCAGCGAAACCATCGCCTCGATGTACATTCCGAGTTGCTCGGCGCGGCTCCTTATCCTCTCCACATCGCCGCGAATGGGCGCCTGGATTCCGGCAGCACCCAGCGCGTGGCAATGTTCCAAAAACTGGTACGTGTCCTGCGGACGCCACGCTGTCAAATACGATGTGCTGGCAATCCCCAGCTTCCCTGTCGATACTGCGCCCGCGAATACTTTCGCCATAAGCGGGAGTATAAAGGAGCCGGAACTGAGGCCCACTGAAGTTTCCCAAAGAAATTTGCGCCTGTTCATCTGATTCTCAGATCTCGTTGCGTCGAGCTGAATCGATCAAACAATCGGCATCATTTGCCTGGCGCGGCCATTATCTCGCGCACCAACCACCGTCAATCAAGATATCTGTTCCGGTAATAAAGCCCGCTGCCTCAGAACAGAGATAGCAGGCAAGCCCTCCAATTTCTTCCACGCTGCCCCAGCGTCCCACAGGCAGATTTGCGAGGAACTGTGCATTTGCCTCAGCATTCTGCATTAAAGCCGCATTCATCTCCGTCGCAAAAGGCCCGGGGCTGATGCCGTTCACCGTGATGCCTTCACTTGCCAGCTCCAGCGCCAGCGCCTTCGTCAGTCCGAGCAACGCGGCCTTGCTTGCGGAATAAGCGCTTCGGCCCGGAAGTGACACGTGGCTCATGATGGAGGTCATATTCAAAATCCGGCCATATCCTGCGCCTCTCATCTGCGGGACGAACGCCCGGCACATGAGGAACACGCTGGTCAGATTTGTATCGAGAACGCTCTGCCACTCGGCAAGCGAAAAATCGACGAGGTTTTTCCGAATGTTTATTCCTGCATTATTGATGAGAATCTGCACTCGGTCGAATTGACCCGATACTTCGGCTTGCAGCCGCGTCACACTCGCTTCTTCGCTTACATCCGCGACAAAGACCTTCGCCTTTCCTCCTGAGTTTTCAATCTCGCCTTGGACGCTCTCGAGTTTGCCCGCATCGCGAGAGACGAGCGCGATTGCCACACCGGCCCGGCTCAGAGCGAGTGCCATCGCCTTTCCGAGTCCTTTACTCGCGCCCGTTACTAGAGCAGTCTTTCCATCGAGGTTTTGTTTTGGCAAATCGATCCTCCGATATTATTTCATCTAAGGGAGCAAAGATTAATCTACTTACGTCTTCTGGCTGCGAGACCACTGCATGAGTAAACGGAAATTCCGCCCGAGTGCTTCACTGGGAGGCTGTCCGCAAAAATCAGATCGGCATCTCAGTCAGATCGGCATCACAGTAATGAAACAAAGAAGTCGCAGTCCACAATAGCTTGGGCCTTCCGGATGGCTGCGATTTCCAATGCCAGAAGCGGCGGAATGCCGACTGATCAAAGTGCCAGGTTTGACGATAATCAAGGCGCCACGCCAATCGAAGAGCCGGGCCAGTTTTGCCGCGCGCTCTCCTTGCGTTCTTGGAACAAGGCCAAAGAGCATTGCTCAAGGCAAGTATCAAGTGTTCGTGGAACGAGCGCAGCAGTTCTCATAGGCCGTCGCTAAATTCCGATCCAGTGGTCAGCCCGACAAGGCGGAAACACACGCTGCCGGTTAAACTTATTGATGTATCACGTCGGAAACAATGTTTTGGTCGCCGAGGGCCGCCGCCAGACGCTGGTTGCGCCAAGCACTGGCTTTAATCGCATTGGCGAGAGTGGGCATCGGTCATACGGCCCGGGATTGGGTGCCGGCGTGATCTGCCGAAGCGCCTGCTGGCGGGTGAACAGCTTCTACCTGACAACTACGAAATGCCGCTGTACACTCCGGAGCTCGGCGGAAGTGAGATCGAATTGCACCAGATGGCGGAAATTCTAACCTTATCTGTGGCCGAATTCGCGGCACACGCGAGAAGCCTCGCGATCTCGGATGAACTCCTCTGCCCGGATGCAGCCGCCTCCATTACTGGAGCCGATATTCTGATCGACGGCGGATGGTGCGCCCGATAATAATGACACGCCGAGATGCCGGTTGGCTGATCCTTCGCGCTGCCGCAGTAGCCGGTGGCCCCGAGTTCTTCGACTCTTGGCTCCGCGCCGCTCAGACCGATTCCGCGCCAGACCACACACACCACCCAAGTTCTTCCGCGACGCCTGAGCCCGACCGCTGGACTGGCTATCAGCCGAAATTCTTCTCACCGGAAGAGTTTCAGATTCTCGATACATTCACGGCCATCATCATCCCAACCGACGAGACACCTGGCGCGCGCGAAGCGCACGTCGCCGCGTTCACGGATTTCGTCGTGAATGCCGCAGCCGAGTACGCTTCACAAATGCAAGTGCAATGGCGTACGGCAATGCTCTGGCTCCGCACTCAAAAATTCGCCCAACTCACGCCGGACGAGCAGCTCGCCTTCATCGAACAGATATCCGAACCGGAGCGCGATCGTTCCAAGCGGCATGGAGGTTTCGCGACTTATCGCCTCATCAAGGATATGACCGTGCATGCGTTCTATACTTCGCGCATCGGACTGATTGATGTGCTCGAATACAAAGGGATGGCCTATTTGACCGAATTCCCGGCCTGCAATCATCCCGAGCACCACAAGGTCTGATCCGAATGGAGAAATACGACGCTGCCGTCGTTGGTTCGGGCGCTTGCGGAGGATGGGCCTGCATGGCGCTTGCGGAGAGCGGCTTCAAAGTCGTCCTGCTCGAAGCCGGCTCCCAGGTCACTCCATATAAAGAATTCAAGCATCGCTGGCCTTACGAATTGCCTTTTCGCGGAGCAGGTCAACCGGGATTCCTCAGAAAGTATTTCAAGGGCGCAACCGAATACAACTACCGGATCATGCTCGATGATCGCGAGAACCCGTACACGACGGATGCTGGTAAGCCCTTCCGCTGGATTCGGTCGCGCGTTTTAGGCGGACGCACGCTCCACTGGTCGCGCGCCTCCGACCGCTTCTCCGACTTCGAGTTCAAAGCGGCTTCACGCGACGGCTACGGCGAGAATTGGCCCATCGGATATCGCGATCTCGCCTCGTATTACGATCGGGTCGAACGCTTCATCGGTGTGAGTGCAGCTGCCGCCGGTCTGTCTCAGTTTCCTGACGGTGTTTTCCTGCCGCCCATGCCGCTGAACTGCTCGGAAACCATCTTCGCGGCCGCAGCCCAAAAAATTGGCCTTCCCGCCACTCCCCGGCGGGTCGCGCAACTCACGCGCATGTGGAACGGCCGTCCGCCCTGTCATTACTGCGGCAACTGCGTGAACGGTTGCGATGTCGGCGCGATGTTCAACACCATCGTGTCGACCTTGCCGCCTGCGCTCAAAACCGGCAACATCACCCTGCTTTGCGATTCCGTTGTCAGCCACGTGCTCATGGATAACGAGAACCGCGCGCGCGGGGTTCGTTTCACCGAGCGTTACACTAACCGCCAGGTTGAGATCAACGCTCGCATGGTGCTGCTCGCAGGTTCCGCGCTTGAGAATACACGCCTGCTATTGAACTCCCGGAGCGGCGGTCTGGCCAATAGCAGCGGCATCTTGGGCCAGTATCTGATGGACCAAGTCAGCGGCGCTGGCGTCAGCGGTTTCTTGCCCATCCTGAAGAACACAGCCATTCGTAACGACGATGGCAAAGCGAGCGGACTATATATCCCCAATTTCTCGAACATCGGATCTCGCCCTTCTTCCCGCAACTTCATCCGCGGCTATGCGATGAGCGCCTCGGGTGGCGCAGCCCAGTTCCCTGCCTTTGCTCCTGCTCTGCCCGGCTTTGGCTCCGATTACAAAAAGCAGGTGAAATCGCTGTATCCTGCTTATGCGCGCGTCTGGCTCTCCGGCGGCGAAATGCTGGCCCGTAAAGAGAACTTCGTGGAGCTGGATCCCGAGGTTCGGGACAAATGGGGCATTCCCGTGCTGAAGATTCATTGCACCCATTGCGACAACGATCGCAAGCTCTACCAGGATTTCTTCGCCAATGCTCAGGAACTGTTTCGCGCAGCAGGCGGCGAGATCGTCGACGCCAAACCGTTCATGGCCGTTCCCGGCAGCCTCGTTCACGAAGTTGGCACCTGCCGCATGGGTGCGGACCCCAAAACAAGCGTGCTCAACTCCTTCTGCCAAACGCACGATATTCCAAATCTTTTCGTGTTCGGCGGCGGCTGCTTCGTGACCACGGGCGATAAGCATCCCACTCTTACGATGATGGCCCTGACCGCCCGCGGCTGCGACTACTTGATCGAGATGGCCCGCCGAGGTGATGTCTGATGGACTCCGCTGCCGAACTTACCTTCACGCCAGAGTTTGAGAAGCAGGTCTATCGCCGCGTCACGCGCCGGCTTATTCCGTTTCTTTTCCTGTGCTACATCTTTGCCTACGTCGACCGCGTAAATGTCGGCTTCGCTAAGCTCCAAATGCAACAGGATCTCGGGATTAGCGATGCCGTTTATGGCGCTGGTGCCGGCATCTTCTTCATCGGCTACTTCTTTTTCGAAGTGCCCTGCAACATCGCGCTGCAGAAGATCGGCGCAAAATACTGGCTCGGACCCATCATGATCGTCTGGGGCCTCGTGTCCGGCTGCACAATGCTGGTCAAGACCGAGGCTCAATTCTACACGGTCCGCTTTCTTCTGGGCATCGTCGAGTCGGGATTTTTCCCCGGCGTCATTCTCTACCTGACGTTTTGGTACCCAAGCAGACACCGCGCCAAAATGGTCGCGGCATTCATGGCCGCCATCCCGCTGTCGGGCGTTCTCGGAAGCCCAGTTTCCGGCTGGATTCTCGGCAAAATGTCTTCTGTCGGCGGCCTCCGCGGCTGGCAATGGCTCTTCCTCGTCGAAGCTGCGCCCTCCATCGTCGTGGGCTTCATTACCATGTTCTTCCTTGAGGACGGCCCCCATACGGCAAAATGGCTCGGTGACGCCGAGAAATCGCTGCTTCTGCATCGCTTGCGCCAGGACGACCTGTTGAAAAAATCTGGCTCGCCCGGACACCACAATCTGGCGCATGCCTTCCGCAGCCCGAAAGTTTGGCTGTTGTGCCTGGTCTATTTCGGAGTTGTGATGGGCAACTATGGCATCAGCTTTTGGCTGCCGCAGATTGTGAATGAAACGCTTACAAAAGATCCTTGGTACATCGGCTTGCTTACCGCTATTCCTTGGGCGGTGGCCGCGGTTGCCATGCTGCTTGTCGCGCACCACTCCGATGTCACCGGCGAGCGGCGCTGGCACGTTGCGCTCTCCGCGATAGCGGGAGCGGTTGGCCTGGCGATATCAGCGGTCCCAGGTATCTCGGGCGTGCTTGGACTCCTCGGCCTCGCGCTCGCTACGGCCGGAATCATCTCTGCATCTTCCACCTTCTGGTCACTTCCCACTGCCTATCTATCCGGAACCGCGGCATCCGCCGGTATCGCCTGGATCAACTCCGTTGGCAACCTCGGCGGATACCTCAGTCCTTTTCTGGTCGGCAAAATACGCGACGAAACGCAGAGCACAACGCCCGCCCTGCTGCTGCTATCGCTCTGCTGCATTGGATCTGCAGCCGTCACGCTGTCTTTCTTCAGACGTCGCCCGCAGCCCGCGAGCCAAGTCCAATTGAAAGACGCTTCATGAACAGGCGCGCATTTCTTCGCAACGCTTCCATGGGCTGCGCTGCGAGTTCTCTCATAGTTCCGCTTATGCCTGAATCTGCAACCGGCAATACTCCCGTATGGTCCGGAAACTGGAAAGGTTTGATAAGGCGTTGCTTCGTGACCGGCGTCGTTAACGCTCGCGATAATGAGCGGACGAGATGCCCAGAGTCCTGGATCCATTCCGGTTTGTGCTGATCGCGGTCGCCGGTTGGATGAACCAGCGCCAACTGCAGATGATTGATTATCTTCGGGAGGAGAACCGGGTTCTTCGGGAACAGCTCGGTGATCGACGGCTGCGTCTGAATGATGACCAGCGCCGTCGATTAGCCGCCAAAGCCAAAGGATTTAGGGCGGAAGCTTCTGGCGGAGGTCGCCACCATTCTCACGCCCGAGACGTTGCTGGCTTGGCACCGGAAGCTCATCGCAAGTAAGTATGACGGCAGTGTCCGGCGCGGACCTGGACGACCGCGCACCGCCGGAGAGATCGAGGCTTTGGTGGTTCGAATGGCGGAAGAGAACCGGGATTGGGGCCATCAGCGCATCCAGGGCGCGTTATCCAATCTGGGAGACGAGCTTGCCCGCAGCACAATCGCTCAGATTCTGGAACGGTACGGGATCGAGCCAGCACCGGAGCGGAGCCGGAAGACGACCTGGAAGGAGTTTCTGACGCGACACTGGGAGCTGATTGTGGCTGCGGATTTCTTCACCTGGAAGTCTGGACATGGCAGGGGCTGCAACGGTTCATCGTTCTCTTCTTTATCGAGTTGTCGACGCGCAAGGTGGAGATTGCGGGCATCGGGGCTGCGGCCCATGGGCTGTGGATGAGCCAGATCGGCAGGAACGTGACCGACGCCGTCGACGGAATCCTAAACGGAAAGCACTACCTGATCCATGATCGAGACCCGCTGTTCACGGCAGAATTTCTGAGTATGCTCGCCGATATTGGTGTGAAGGCAGTGAAGCTGCCGCCGCGGTCGCCAAATCTGAATGCACACGCCGAGAGATTCGTGCGAAGCATCAAGGAATCCTGTCTGGAGCGGATGATCTTATTTGGGGACGAGTCGTTGCGGACGGCCATTTACAAGTTCGTTGCCCATTATCATGCCGAACGCAATCATCAGGGCTTGGCCAACCGACTTATCAGCCCAGAACCGAGCCACCTTGGAAACAGAGGTATGGTCCACCGGCGTCAGCGCCTGGGCGGGATGCTGAACTACTACTACCGGGCTGCCCCAGTCCCTAACGACGAGCCTGTGGGTATCGCGCCGAAACCCATGAGGATTCTCTTCTGACGGAGTGCCGTTGACGAACTTTTTTGAGCGCATCACGCTGCGAACAGAATAAGGGCGGTGCTGTTTCCCCCGGTGCGGCACTAAGCGCAGAGCGGCCTCAGTTGCAAAAATTTGCACAACCGCAGTAAACTCCAGCACTGAGATCTAAACGCACGGGGTACAAACATGCAAATCGCCTTAACGCCACTCGAATTCGTTCGTCGGGCCCGCAAGCTGTACGGCGGTCTCGAGGCTGTGATCGACGAAGATTCGAGCTACACCTATGCGCAGTTCTTTGAACGGTGCGACCGCTGGTCCGCGGCACTACAGTATTTCGGTGTTCGTCCGGGTGATCGAGTCGCCTATATCGCGCCAAATACTCGTGCTCAACTCGAATCATTTAATGCGGTCCCGCAGATAGGAGCGGTACTTGTGCCCATCAACTACCGCCTCAACGCTGACGATTTCGCATACCTCATCAACCACAGTGGGGCTCGATTAGTATGCGCGGATTGCGATTACATGGATGCCATCGACCGTATTCGTCCGCAGCTGAAGAACGTTGAACAGTTCAT
Organism: uncultured Acidobacteriaceae bacterium; assembly: GCA_963819405.1. Classification (GTDB taxonomy): domain Bacteria; phylum Acidobacteriota; class Terriglobia; order Bryobacterales; family Bryobacteraceae; genus Bog-105. The sequence goes on from CAWFWH010000025.1 coordinate 260,929, forward strand.
TGCACTGAATGCCGAGCGACAAGGCTGGCTGAACTACGAGAAGCTGCTTCAGGAATTCCCGCCTTGTTCGACTTTCGCTGCGGTGCATGAAAGCGATCTGCTGACCATCAATTACACAAGCGGCACCTCCGGCAAACCGAAAGGCGTGATGATCACGCATCGCAATGCGTACATGAATGTAGTCGGAACTTTAGTGCATCTTCCGATGAGTACAGCCGACCGGTACCTTTGGACGCTGCCGATGTTTCATGCGAACGGATGGACATTCGTCTGGACCGTCACCGCCGTGGGCGCCGCGCATATCTGCCTGCGCAAAGCTCACCCCCAATCTATAGTTGAGTGGATCATCCGTGGCCGAGCGAACCTGCTCTGCGCCGCCCCCACCGTTCTTCTTTCTCTCGTAAATTGTCCGCTCGAGGTGAGATCGCAGTTGCCTCGCGGCGTCCGTGTGCTGACGGCCGGTGCCCCTCCTGCTGCTGCCACGATTGAGCGCATTGAGGATGAATTTGGGTGGTCTCTAACGCATGTTTACGGTCTGACAGAGACGTCACCTTTTATCACCATCTGTGAACCTCGTCCGGAGCACGTTTTGCTTGAGCCACGGAAACGGGCTGCTATGAAGGCGCGGCAGGGGGTTGAGCTGATTACTTCCGGCGAGCTGCGCGTTGTGGATGAACGCGGTGAGCAAGTTCCAAACGACGGCGAAACGCTCGGGGAGATCGTTGTTCGAGGGAATGTGGTGATGGAGGGGTATTACAACGACCCGGAGGCGACCGCGCAGGCGATGAGGGATGGATGGTTTCATTCCGGCGACGCGGCAGTTGTGCACCCGGACGGTTACGTCGAGATCCGCGATCGGATGAAGGACGTCATCATCAGTGGTGGCGAGAATATCTCATCCATCGAAATCGAAGGAGCAATGTTGCGCCACCCCGCAGTTCAAGAAGTAGCAGTAATTGGCATTCCTCATGAACGCTGGGGCGAGGTGCCCGAAGCATTCGTAGTTGTCAGATCAGGCGCGTCGGTTTCAGAGGGCGAATTGAGGGCATTCGCACGCGAAACCCTCGCGCATTTCAAGGTGCCACATCGTTTCACGTTCATTGACGAGCTTCCTAAAACGGCGACAGGCAAGATCCAAAAGTACATGTTGCGCCAAGGGCGCTCGGCTATCAGCGCAGTTTGAAACTTTGGAGGTGCCGGTCGCCGTAGCGCTTACCCATGCCTAATGTCGCTTTCGATTGAGATCCTGCCGAAAAAGCTTGCAAATGCGATCTCGCTTCCGAAAGTGCTCGAGCAAAGACTCACGCTCCGCTCGCAAAATCTCCTGGGTGTCGCTTCTGATGAGTTGTTTCGTGCGGCGTAGCGCCACGCGCGAATGCCGCGCCACCACCGCCGCCGTCGAATGGGATGCTTGCTGCAACTCAGTGTCCTGGACAACGCGATTCACCAATCCAATGCGTCCGGCTTCCACCGCGTCGATGAACTCCCCCCGAAAGCAAAAGCCAACGCGCGCGCCGTTCACAGATTATTTTTGCCAGCAATACTGACGAGCCTGCGCGTGGGTGCAATCATAATTGATATGCCCGTCTGCAAATCTGACGCTTTCAGCAGCCACGGCAAGATCGCAAGCACACATCGGTTCCAAGCGCCCGCTACTGCAACCCCGTTCACTGCGGCTACGGTGCCACCGGGATAGTCAACAATTCTTCCAAATACATCCGCGAGCAAGAGGAAATATCGTTGCAACGCTTCCGGGTCATCCAGGCGACCGAGATAAGCCTTGAGATCCCCGCCAGTGCAGAAAGCGCGCCCCGCACCGGTGATAATAAGCGGCTGCCCAGAGCCGTTAATCGTGTCGAGTACGCCAACTAATTCCCGCAGCATCTCTTCATCGAACGCGTTTACCACTCGAGGACGGTTGAGAGTCAACCAATAGTACCCGTGACGATCATCCAGGCAGACGCATCCACTTTTCACGCACACGAATATATCCTGAACGGTTGATGCTGTGCTTGTCGCCCACATCCAGCCTCATGGTTATCGGCTTATTCTGTGTCCCTCCGACTTCCATCCTTTCATCAGATTCGGGCTCTGTTGAAAGCTGTTTCACGGCAGGTCTCCTTCTGTAGTTCGAGTGGGCGTTCTGGAAAAATACTGCATTCCGTTTGGAGCCGGCCTGCAGCGTAACGCTCTAGTCGCACGGGTGAGAAGTCGCGGTCCAGAAGTCTGTATAACAATCTCGTGGTGAGGCATTGCTCTCCCGAAATCTGCCGTAAGTGGCTTCAAGCCGAATTGCATGACTCTCCACAGGAGAAGAGTGCTCAGGTGTTCGCTGGATACCAGGGTGCTGATTGGCATGATCTTCACAGACTTGCGCCACCTGTGCATTCTTCTCTCAAAAGGAAGAAGAACAATGATTACTTTAGGCATGGACCCACATCCAGGCAGCCATAGCGCCGAGTCTTACGAGTCAATACCGTTGCCGGCGCGGAACAAAGAAAAACGATCAACTGGACGCCGCCAATGTGGCTCGGGCTTTACTGGCCAATCCGCAGCTTCCATGCTTACAGTATTCAGATAGACAGCGGGAGTTACAAGAGCTATCACGTGCTCAGCGAAGGCTAGCAGAACAGCTCAGATCGAACCGTTCCGCTCTCGCCGAGCTCAGCCAACACTCGCCTGTACGAGCCGTCCTCGAGGAAGTGATCCGCACGCTGATGCTTCCACTCAAACAATTAGAGAAACAGCTTCGAAGCACATCGTTCGCACCGTGATGCCGACGCTCTTGGAATTGCCCGGAGTCGGTGCGAGTGTGGCGGGGTACACTGCTCGCGGAGGTAGGAGATCCGCAGCGATTTCCAACTGCGGATCACTTTGCCAGCTATTGCAGAGCAGCTCCTGTCGAAAGAGGCAGTGGCCAAAATTCCCGTATGCAGGTGAATCCTGGTGGAAATCGCCGCCTCAATTGGGCGTTGCACATTATTGCTTTGGTCCGATTACGTATCGACGGTGGCCGCTCTAGGCAATTCATTGAAAAACAAACCGATCACGGAAAGACAAAACCGCCGCCTTGCGCTTGATGAAGACCTATATCGCACGAGAAGTGTTCAAAACAATTCGTCAATCTTATCCTGGTCCCGGCTCTTCCACTGCTTGACAACCATATACCAGGTTCCGC
>CAWFWH010000026.1:0-243741 GCA_963819405.1 uncultured Acidobacteriaceae bacterium
GTGGTATCAGTGCTTCGCGAATTGCCGTCAGGCGTGATGACCGGCCGCGGCAAGCCGGCGCGATATTTCCCGGAAACGCGATGAAACCTGATCGAGCCCTTCAATGAGGCCGCGATCAATTGATCGCGGAAATGCGGCGAGAGCGGCATGGGCCACAGTAAATGAGTCATGCTTCAACGCGCTTTTCTCCCCTGCGAGCGCCCTCGGCCCGCCATCCCACCTCTCGCCCCTACCGCGTTACAAAAACCGGTTACGCCTCAATCTCCCCATCGACGAACTTCGCCAACAGCCGAACTTGCACCTCTAGAAGCCGCCGGTAACTCACCCGGTATCCGAAGATCGGGTGCGTGACCAGCGTGTCCATCCTCAGCTCATATGCCCTATAGAACCCCTTCCGCCCCTGCGCCGTCAACGATACCGCCTCCCCTGCGCTCACAAAATCGTTCGGCGTGACCATCTTCGTGTTGATCGCCGTCACCACCGCCGAATCCACTACCAGCAGCCGAAATGGCTCCATTAAATTCAATGCTAGCGCCGGGCCGCCCAAACCGAGGCTGATGATAAAACCCCATCATCGGATCGAATCCCGCCGCATAACACGCGATCGTCAGGTCTTTTGACAGCAAACTATACCCCAGCGACAGCAGCGCATTCACCGCATCCCGTGGCGGCCTGCGATTCCTCCCCGCGAAATCCATCCGGTATATCCGAGGCAATTGCTCCTCGTCTTCCACTTTGATCAGCCGCTGAAACGCCCCAAAATAAATTCGCGCCGCATTCCCCTCCAGCCCCAGCAACTCTTCCATCGAACAGGGAGTTGGTGTAAGATGAGCCACCAAATTTGTTAATTTCCGCGATCAATCGATCGCGGCCCCATTTGATCCGCAGCCGTTTCCCGACCACGCTCAAACTACCGTCCCCTCCGCCCCCGATCCGCTTCCATCACTCCGCGCAAGATCGCGTTGATCCGCGTAAGATATCCCGCCCCGAAGCTCTTCAGCCACTCCACTGCATCCCGGTCCACCCGCACGCTCAACAACTGTTTGGCCGGGGGCCGCACCACCGCGCCCCTCACCATCCGGGCCAGTTGCTCATCGCTCAACGGCGGAATATCGGAGGTATCGATCTCCGACTCGGGCTTCTTGTCTAAGCGCTGCAACATGCTGCGCTGCCGCTTCGTCAGCGGTCTATTGAAAATATCTTCGGCTTTCACGCTGCGTAGCTTTTCTGGCCGAGATGATGCGGATAACCTCTTCGCCATGCTGATCACTCCTGTACGTGTGAACGACCATCAGCAAAACACGGGATGACAGAATCCGAAATCGTTTCGGATCATCCCGAGCTAGTCTCGGAAAACATCAAGGCGGCCCTTCAGTTCGCCTATCAGCTCTAAAGATAAAGTCCCGCAGTGGAGCTATTGTTTGGCGGATCAGCGATCGTAGTATCTTCCGTTCACAAGCCGCAGCTAAATATTTCCAGCTGCTCGGCGCCCTCGCTATCTAACGGCCATAAAAGGACTTGCGCCGCGGCAGCCAGACGCGCCTGCTCTTTTTCCCAACCCCAACCTCGGTCGGCTTGCGCGCCGCCTCCGCTAGATTCATGTCCAAAGGAGTATTAGAGTCGACATGCGATCTTACTCTCTCGCCGGCCGTACCCGGCGGCCCGTCCTGCCCGAAGATCCCGATGGTCTAGCCGCCCGCCTCGGCCGCCTTCTGATCGGCCAGCCCGAGGCGATCGAAACCGTCATTCCCTATATCCAAATGCATCAGGCCGGGCTCGCCCCCGAAGGCAGGCCCTTGGGCGTTGCTTTATTGCTGGGCCCCACCGGCACGGGCAAAACGCGCACCGTCGAAGCGCTTGCCGAAGTGCTGCACGGCAGCAGCAAGAACTCTTCTCAAAGTTGACTGCGGCGAGTTCCAGATGGAACACGAAGTCGCCAAACTCATTGGCGCGCCTCCCGGCTATTTGGGCCACCGCGAAACGCAACCCATGCTCACCCAAGCGAAGGTGAATGGCGTCGCGAGCGAAAAAAGCGACATCTCGCTCATCCTCTTCGATGAAATCGAGAAGGCTGCGCCCTCCATGACCCGCCTTCTACTCGGCATTCTAGACAAGGCGACGCTCCGCCTGGGCGACAATACCAGCGTCAACTTCGAGCGCACCCTCATCTTCCTCACTAGTAATCTGGGCGCGAAATCCATTCAGCGCGCCAATAAACCCGACTTCGGCTTCGAAGCCATGCTCCCGCCGCCAAATTGTGAAGACGTGGCCAAACTTCAGAGCATAGGCATGTCGGCGGTCCGTCACAAGTTCTCGCCTGAATTCGTGAATCGCATCGACTCGGTCATCACCTATAGGCCGCTCAATCGCGATGCGTGCGAGATCATCCTCGATCAGATATTTGCGAGCTTCGCCCGGCTCATCCACAACCGCTTACCCCTGCGGGGATTTCGTCTGCAGTGTACGGTTGCCGGCCGCAACTTGCTGCTCGATACCGGAGTCAGCCTCGAGTTCGGCGCGCGCGAATTGAAACGAACAGTGCAGCGCAACTTTATACAACCTGTCGCCGCGCTGGTTGCTCAGGGGCAAATCCCGCCCGCCAGCACGGTCATTCTGGACGCCAAAGGCGGCGAGTTCACGATTCTTCTCAGGCAGTGATTTATTTGTTCGACCAATCGACGGACTCGCTGGATAATGTCGATCCCGGCTTGTTTAGAGTCATGGTGATTCCGACGTGCTCGCTATCTTTCTCGTACCCTACCGTTCCAAGCTTCAGCTCGTCCTGTCCCAATTTGATCTCGCGGCGGCTAACACCATCAACGATCAGCAACGCCCCGTCCGTGGCGCTTGATATTTCCCGCGACCCGTGATTCCACGAAACATTCAACACATGATCCGTCGCCGTGATTGCCAATCCCATGGGACTCGAAGGATTCTCATTCGATTGCGGCCAGTAGAAACGCAGCGCAATCAAACCGGCAACTAGCAGGATGGGTATCCATGCATACCTCCAGATCGCAGCTCGCCTGCGCGGCCGAGGCTGTTCCTCTATTGCCTCCGGCTCAATTTCCGGTAAGGCCCTGAACGCGCTTTCGTCGAACCGGAATTCCTTCACCGAAGGCTCTTCCGGCGGCTGGCCGTTCGCCGCAACGAAGAAGGCGGCCGTGCGAGGCTCTTGCGCCTGCACCAGAAGAACCGCGTAAGTGGCTTGACTGAACTGTCCCGAAAGCAGGCTTCGGTCCGTTAGAGATGGCTTCAGCGGGCCCGTTCGGACATGGCTCCTGAAGAATCCAATCGCCGCTCTCCCGCTCGTTTTTATGCTCGAGCGAACCTCCGCAAATCGCTCGTGTTGCGAGGGGTCGAGCATGTAGATCTCGCCGTCCTCCGGGCGGCGCGGGATGATCTCGAAATCCTCGATCCTGAGTGTCGGTGTGCGCGCGCTCGGAAATGATCCGATGAGCACGCCGCCTATTTCGACGCCGAGCTTCTCGGATTCCGCAAGCTCGTCGCCCATCTTCGATACCAGCTCCAGTTTCAGCTCGATGGCATACGAAGAGCGGTCCGGATTCCAACGAATGTAAAAAGGAGTTTCGTTAGGCGTCATCTAGACTTTCACGTTCGCCTCCTCTAAGCCTGTCAGGTTCAACGATACACTGCTTAGTGTTTGCCCGCCATACTCTACCTGATCGCCACGCCTATCGGGAATCTGGAAGACATTACTCTCCGCGCGTTGCGCATCTTGCGAGAGGAAGTGGCGGTGATCGCCTGCGAGGATACGCGGCAGACGCAAAAGCTCCTGGAGCATTATCAAATCCGCAAGCCGCTCATCAGCTACCACGAACATAACGAAGCCAGCCGCGCGGCGGACATCCTGCGACGTTTGGAAGCGGGTGAATCGGTGGCGCTGGTGAGCGATGCTGGGACGCCGTTGATATCCGACCCCGGATATCGAGCAGTAACGGCCGCAATTCAGAAGAGCTTCGCCGTAGTGCCTGTGCCGGGCGCCTCAGCGGTTTTGGCAGCCCTCGCCGGCTCCGGCTTGCCCGTAGATGAGTTTCATTTCGTCGGATTCCTTCCTTCCAAAGCGGGAGCGAGACGAAAAGCGCTTCAACAGATTGCGAACGAGTCCGCAACGGTGGTCGCCTATGAAAGCCCGCATCGCATCCTGGAAACCTTGGCCGAGATAGCCGAACTCCTTCCGGAGCGTCCGCTGGTATTAGCTCGCGAGATGAGCAAGATCCACGAAGAGTTTCTGCGCGGATCAGCCGATCAAATTCGTGAACAACTGGCTATCCGCGCGGCGGTCAAAGGTGAGATTACGCTGGTCATCGGCCGAGGCGAAGAAAAGGAGAATACGCCGGGTACTGACCAGATCCTGGGCCGAATGGAATCCATCAAAGCTTTGGCCAAACAGCTCGGTCTTCCAAAGCGAGAGCTTTACCGCCTCTTGGCGCAGGGCAACAATCCGCCCGACAAGCATCATCACTAGTACCGCTTAGCCGCTCCTCAATTAACTGGCGGATCATCCGGATGAACGCCGGATGCGTTCCAACCGTCCTGGCCCGCATCATCTTTATGCCTAGCTCCTGCGCCAGCTGCGCCGCTTCGATATCCAGATCGTAGAGGACTTCCAAATTATCCGAAACGAAGCCAAGCGGAGCGATCGAGGATGTTTTTTACGCCTTCAGCGTGCACCTCGTCGCAAACGGTCGAGGACGTCAGGGCCGAGCCAAGCCTGAGAGGGCGGACCGCTACGGCTTTGAAAAACCAGCTCCCAGCTACGTAAGTCCTACTGCTTCAGCAACTAAGCGGGACGTTTCCCGCAGTTGTCTCTCATAATCGCTGGTCGCAGCCATCGAACAGGGGATGCTATGGGCCGAAATGAAAAAACGAACCCAAGGGAGTTCGCTCGGTAAAAAGCCGGATAAGGCCTCTCGGACCCGGTCGGCCGAGGCCTCGATGAAGCCCGGATGGTTATAGAAGGTCCGGAGTTTGTCGATCCTCGGGGCACCCTCGCCAACTTCCGCTTGGGCGGCCGCGATGTTCTCCCGATACTGGCGGCAACTCGAATAAGAGCTATAAGCCGAAGTCACGAATGCAAGCGCCTGCCGGACGCCATCGTCCCGCATCTGCCTCAGCGCATCGGCGAGAAATGGATGCCAGTTTCGATTGCCCCAGTAGATGGGGAGCTTGAGCCCGTAGTCGTCGAGTTCCTTCCGTAAAGCGGCGATCAGTTCGCGGCACTGATCGTTGATCGGGCTTTTCCCGTTGAAATGGCGATAGTGCTCCGCGACCTGCATCAGCCGCTCGCGGGGAATGTTTCGGCCACGAGTGACATTCTCAAGGAACGGCAGGACCTCTTCCGGGCTTTCGGGTCCGCCGAATGAGACAATCAGTATCGCTTCGTACACACATCATTATGCCCCTTTATCAGGCGATCGTACTTGCCATCGTGCAAGGGTTCACCGAGTTCTTGCCCATCAGCAGCACAGCGCACCTTGCTCTGGTTCCCGAGATTATGCACTGGACAGATCCGGGCTTGGGCTTCGATATCGCTCTCCATGTCGGCACATTAGCCGCGATCTTCATCTTCTTTTTCAGGGACTGGGTACAGATCATCGCGAACGGGCTCGGCTTCTCGTACCGCGGGTCGGTGCCGGATGAGAACAGCCGCTCTTTGTTGTGGTACCTGATCATTGGCACAATTCCGGTAGGGATTGCCGGACTCGCATTGAACAAATATGCCGAGCATGCGTGGCGCACTCCCTACGTAATCGGGGCGATGTTGATCATCATCGGAATTGTGATGGCCATCGGAGACCGCGTGGGTCAGGAGAAGAATGGACTGGATCAACTGAACTGGTTCGACGCCATGACCATTGGAGTTGCGCAAGCGCTGGCCGTCGTGCCGGGCACATCGCGAAGCGGGATCACGATAACCGCAGCTCGCTTCCTGCACATGGATCGCGAAGCGGCCGCAAGATTCTCATTTCTGCTTTCCGCGCCCGCCATTGCGGCGGCAGCGGCCAAAGACGCTTTAGATTTGCGGAAGAACGGTGGAATACCTCCCGGGATGAAGCTGCCTTATCTGGTCGGAATCCTGGTCAGCGCTGTCGTAGGAATCATCGTGATTGCGTTCTTTCTGAAGTACCTGCGACGAAATAGTTTGTCTCTGTTCGTGTGGTATCGCATAATCTTTGGCATAATAGTGATCGCTCTGGCAGTATTCTTCCGCATCGGCGGATGACGTTCCTCTCGCCTTCTCGCCACACCCGGCTGAATGAAGCCGTGGGTCTACTATTGTTTCTGCTCGGCCTCGCTATTGCGCTGAGCTTGGTTTCCTATTCGCCGGCAGATCCGTCCTGGAACACGGCGACGGCCACCACTCATACGCATAACCTGCTCGGCATTTCCGGCGCGAATTGGGCGGACTTCTTGTTGCAGATCTTTGGTGTCAGCGTGTTCTTGCTGCCGTTTCACATCTGGGCATTGGGTTGGAAGTGGGTGCGCTCGTCAGCGATTGAAAGCCCGTGGTTCCGCGTATTCGGGACGTTGGCCCTTTGGTTCTGCATCTCGACGGCTTGCGGATTGATACCGAATCCGCTATTGATTGCCGGTGCGGTCCGTACCAGCGGCATCGTGGGAATGGTCATTGCCGATTATCTGCTGGTGCGCTTCGATTTAGCCGGCGCCGCGATCATCACGGTGGCAGCCGGTATTGTCGCGCTGTATTTCGCTTCCACTTTCGAGGTGTCGACGCTGATGACGTGGCTCCGCGGTCCGCTCACCAAATGGCGGCGCATGACAACGGCATGGAGGACATGGCGCGAAGCCAGACGTCAACGCGCAATCGAAAAAGCGAAAGCCAGGGCAGCGGAGCGCGCGGCTCGAAGAAATGTTGTTGAAGCGCCGAGGCCTAGACAAGCTGCGCCCAGCTTAATACCCACCCCAATACCTGCCTCAGCCGTTGGACCAGAACCTTCTCAAGAGATTCCTATCCGAACGCTCGAGCATCAGCCTGTCATCCGTACGCAACCACCTGATGAAGACGAGGAGGATGCTCCCCCCTTCGACATTCCAGTTCCGCCTATGTCTGCACCCGTAAAGCGCAAAAAGGCATACAGGCTTCCTGCGACGGAGCTGTTGAACGAAATACCGGCTGGAAATGGTTACGACGGTTTCGAGCTTAAAGAGATCGCAAGCCGGATCAAATCGAAGCTCGACGAATTCAACGTGCGCGGCTCGGTTGTACAAATCAATCCGGGCCCGGTGGTCACGACTTTCGAATATAAGCCCGAAGCGGGCGTGAAGTACAGCCGCATCACGACTCTAAATGAGGACCTTTGTCTCGGCTTGCAGGCTGAATCGATTCTCATCGAACGCTTGCCGGGCAAGCCCACGGTCGGCATTGAAGTGCCGAACACCAGGCGCGAATTGATCAGCTTGCGGGCGATTTTGGAATCCGGCGAATTCAAGGATGCTCCCTCGAAGATGACCATCGCTTTGGGCAAAGACATCAATGGCCGTATCAAGGTGACATCGCTCGAGACCATGCCTCACCTGTTAATCGCGGGCTCGACGGGCTCGGGCAAAAGCGTAATGCTGAACGCGATGATCATGTCGTTCCTCTACAAGGCAACTCCGGACGAGGTGCGGATGATTATGGTGGATCCGAAGCGGGTCGAGCTGGGAATTTACGAAGGCATCCCGCACCTGCTGACTCCGGTAATCACTGAGCCAAAGAAAGCGACCAACGCGCTGCGCAACGCGGTGCTCGAGATGGAGCGTCGGCTGAAGCTGCTTGCTGCACTGGGCGTGCGGAACATCGATCAGTACAACCGCAAAGTTTTGCAGGCTAAGCAAGCGCCAAGAAGCTTGTTCGACAATGCCAATGAAGATGAGGATTTGAAGCCGCTGCCATACGTGCTGATTCTCATCGACGAGCTGGCGGATCTGATGATGCTGGAGCGGGCGAACGTAGAAGAGTGCATAACACGGCTGGCGCAAATGGCGCGGGCAGTCGGCATGCACCTGGTGCTTGCGACGCAGCGGCCCAGCGTCGACGTCATCACCGGCTTGATTAAAGCCAACTTTCCGTCGCGCATCAGTTTCCGTGTCGCAACACGCGTGGATTCCCGAACCGTTCTCGACGTCATGGGCGCCGAGCATCTGCTCGGGAAAGGCGACATGCTTTTTCTGCCTCCGGGCTCTTCGCGCCTAACGCGTGTACACGGCGCGTTTGTAACCGAGGCCGAGACCAATCGAGTGGTCGATTTCTGGAAGGAACAAGCGACTCCTGAATACGACGAGACTTTCCTATTGGCGCCTCCTCCTGAGGACGACGAAGAGGAGGCCGAGGTGTTCGAGGGCGAGCAAGATCCGATGTATGCGGATGCAGTCCGGGTAGTAGTCGAAATGGGTAAAGCTTCGACTTCCACGCTGCAGAGGCGTTTGCGGCTTGGTTACGGGCGCGCGGCGCGCATTTTGGATGTAATGCAGCGCGATGGAATTATCGGACCGCCTGACGGCAGCAAACCGAGAGAAGTCTTGAAGCGGCCCGAGTGGCTACGAGAGGTGGAAGGGCAGTTGAGATAGTTCGACTGTCGTGACTATGCCGAATTGGCATGAGCCAATTCCCACGTTCCAATGTTCAGACGAAGCCTGCGCAGCAAAGCCTTAAAATGGGGATCGCCGCGAAGTGGGTCGAAGCGGGGCTCGACTTTGAGCCACACGAGCCAAACGTCGCGCTGTTCGAATGCGGTTTCGAGCGATTCGAAGGCCATACGGTGGGCGCCCATCCCGGTATAAACGATGCTGCGCCAGTAAGAAGAGACGTGGCGGCGCGCCGACATGTCGTCGAACTCTCGCAATATGTCTGAAGCGTCAGCGTGCCTTCCAGCCTTGCCATAAGCATGGCCAAGCGCCGCGATTGTGACCGGGTGATCGCCGGAGCATACGCGCGCATTTCGAAATTCGATCAGCGCTTCCTCGTGCATCCCCAACTGCTCATAGGCCAGACCAAGCGTGTGTTGCGCGGCGGCAAACCGGGGCTCCAAGCCCAGCGTTCTCCAGGATTGGTCAACGGCGCCTTGGAAGTCGCGCGCCATATAGAGATCCCAGGCAAGCTCCATGCTAATAACCAGTGAGAGCGGATCCAGCTCCTGCGCACAGCGAATCTCTTTCATCGCTTGGCCCGGGCGTCCTATCGCCGAAAGCAGAGCAGCGTACCAACGGTGCGCGTCGGCGTAATCAGGCTTCAACTGGAGCGCGCGGCGATACTCCGCCTCGGCACCCGGCCAATCCCACTGGAACGATTTCTTTATACCGGCGAGGGAGGCATGCGCCTCTGCGCATTCGTCGTCGATCTCCAGAGCGGTCGTCACGAGTGGTATCGCACGTTGATGCGCATCGGCGGAATCCAGGATGCCGAAGAACGCTAACAAGCAGTACGTATCGGCGAGACCGGTGTAGGCGAGGGCGTATCGAGGGTCCTGCGCGAGAGCGGCCTCGAAAAGAGCAATGCTCTTCCGCAGGTCATCTTCCGTCATCTTGTTGTAGAAGTATCGCCCCTTGAGGTAGTCCTGATAGGCCTCGAACTTTGCAGTGTGGTTGGTTGTCTCCCCGGCCGGGCTACGCGATTTGATTTCCTCTATGGGTTCGACGTGTCCAACGAAGCGGTACCCGAGTCCGGATCGCGTTTCTATATAGCGGCAGCGGCGCGGTGAATCGCCTAATGCCTGACGCAGGCTATTGACTGCTGTATTCAAACTCCGGTCGAAACTCACGTGCAGATTGGGCCAGAGGTGGCGCGCGAGTTGTTCGCGCGTGACGAGCGAGCCGGGCTGTTGCAGCAGCAACTCGAGTATGTGAAAGGGCTTGTGCTGAAGTCTTACCCTGAGTCCCCGATTGCGCAACTCGCGCTCTTCGAAGTCGACTTCAAAGCTTCCGAAGCGAAGCTTCCGCGCAGCGTTGGCTGCGGGATTAGATAAATTCTGTTCCGAACTGCTCATATGCTGTTATCACTGATATCCTTCTACAAACCACTTCATGGGAAGCGGTTGTTTCTTGAGAATGTCCTGATCTCCTCTTGAGCGTCATTCGCGTGAAACTTTCGTCTGAATCCTTGTACGGATGAGAACCCCGAGCGGTTCCCCGTCGGACAGCAAAAAGGAGAACATTGTGCATCTATTTAGCAATCGAGTTACAAGCGCCGCGGCACTCACCCTCGCACTCGCGCTGAGTGCATCGCATGCGAACGCGGAGAAAGCAACATTCACCCTGCCTTTCGAGGCGCACTGGGGCACTGCCATCTTGCCGGCCGGCGAGTACACCATGGAAGCTCCATCAATAGGCTCTATTCTTCCTGTGTTTACCATTACCGGCAATGGGAAGACAGTTATGCTTCCTCCGTCCACTACGGATTATGTAAACAAATCCGAACGAAATTGTCTCGAGCTTGTAAATATTGGTGGCGCGTACTTCGTGGAGAAGTTCGACTCCGGCGCAACCGGTAAAAAGTTTGATTTCTGGATACCGAAATCGGCGCGTCACCAGGCCATGGCTAATGCGCAGGGAACTGTCGCCGTCATTAACACCGCAAGCAAGTAGCGGCGGAAAGTTATCCCTTGGGCTGGGCACACGAAGGCGATTGTGTCCAGCCCGGTTTGTATTCATAGCTCAGGCTTCCAAATGCTTTCGGCAATTTGGTAGCCATTTGCAACTTCACGTGGATGCAATAGATGAGGCGCAGGTGCGTGCTTGAAAGCGGGCAGTGTAATCCCATGAATGGGACAGGATGGCACCGACTCCCTTCAGTTGCGGCTCGGCACGGGGCTGAGCCGTGACCACATGGCAATGTTACGAGCAGCTGAGATTTACAGATACGACAGCAGCGGGTTCCGATTTCGGCTCTTGACTCCTGCATACCACTTGCAAGCGGGATAGCAGAGCGCGACAACAAAGATCCAAATGCACCAGATGACGCCCAGGCCGTAGCCGTATCCGGGAGGATGGCCGGTCAAAACGCCGCCATTCGGGAACTCTGTCAGCCACCATCGCCAATCTCCACCCCTGGCGGCGGAGATGATAAGGGCCAGCAGGTGGACAAGTGCGATGTGCAGTAAGAAATAGAAGAACGGAACACGGCCATACACTTCGAGCACGCTGCGGGTTCGCTCGAAGACCGCTCGTGCTTGCGCAGATTCGATCGCAACCATGACGAGTGCTGAAATCCCTAAAGTCGCGAGCAGGAAGAGCAGCGAAGGCGGATACTTTAGGACGTTGAAGAACGATAGCAGCGTGCGCCACCAGTTCGCTTGTGCAGTCCACCGCCCCGGATCGCCATAGAGATTGCTCCATCGCAGCAGGATAAAGGCAGCGATCATCGTGGGGCCTGCGCGAAGTTCGAATCGCAGCCGTTGGTCTTTATCTCGAAGCAAGACGCTACCAAAGGCGTAGCCAAGCGCCATGACTCCGACCCAGGGCAGGAGTGGATACGCGACGATGACGATCGGTGGATGCATCGGTGGGCCAGTGATTGACCCCGGAACGTGCAAGAGGCGCCACAGCCAGGCTAGCGGCCCGAAGCTTGCCGGCATCACTCCGTCAAATGCGTTGTGTCCGAGGATCAAGAGCGCGCCTACAATCACATTCCAGCGAACACTCAAATGGATGAGCGCCGCCATGATCATCATCGAAGCGCCGATGGCCCAGATCACTTCGAGGAGCTGAACATTCCATTGCCAATGGAAACTGAAGACTAGGTGTACAAGCGTCAGCTCAACGATAATGAGCCAGAGTCCACGAGTGAGGAGCAGCTTGGTGAGTTGACGTTTGGTCTTTCGCTGCTGCTGAAGAAAAATGGATGTGCCGGCGAGGAACACGAAAACCGGAGCGCAGAGATGTGTCATCCACCGCGTCAGATACAGCATGAATGTCGTGTGCTGCGGGTCGAGAGGATTGCCTGCAAAATTCGTAAAGAACTCGCGCGTATGATCGAGTGGCATCAGCACCATCACGAAGCCGCGAAGTGCATCAACGGCGGTCACGCGTGTTCGGGCGGCGCGTGAGGGAGTGGATGCCGCCATTCCGGTGCTTACGGTGGAGGCGCTCATGTACTTGGCTACGATCTTACGCCTGCATTGGTACAAATGGTAGAGCCGGTAGTTGGGAGCGGTTGGCTAGTCAGCGTCCATTAGCATGTTGAATACGCGCCGCAGGATGGAAACGACCTGATCCTCTGAGATTCTCTTGGGATCGTATGTGTTCTCTAAGACGAGGCCGTTAAGCGTCGCTTCGAGCGCGGCCCGGCGGACTTCGTTTGACTCTCTAGGCATTTGCAGGCGCGCGGGCAGGAGAGTTTCGAGCGCCTCCACATTCAGGGAAGACCGGATTCGCCGGTGCGCCTCCGCAAGCTTGGCGCGAAGCTTACCGTGGCGGACCGCGAACAACTTAAACTCCAACATCAGCATCACCCATTGACGATCCGCGATACGCTCGACGTAGTAATCGCACAAAGCTTCGAGGCGTTGTTCCGGATTGGGGCAGCGCTCCAATAAATTCTGGATGCGTTGTATGTGCAGGCGCACTTGCTGCTCCAGAAGCGCGAAGAAGAGGTCCTCTTTGTTCTTGAAATTCGCGTAAAAGGCGCCGCGCGTATGACCCGCCTCGGCCGCGATGTCTTCAATTCGGGCAGCCTCGAATCCATCGCGCGCGAAAATGCGCCGCGCGGATGTCAGCAGCTTCCGGCGTGTGACTTCCGTCCGCTGTTGATGTTTGTTGGGATGTCGCGTCATCGATGATGCTCCAATTATATGCATTCATGTACGTAATATGCTACACCTATGTATGTGTTTAGATACCTTGCTCTTGGGGCCTTTGCCGCCGCATGCACGGCTTGGGCACAGATGCCAGGAGGTGCTGGAGCGGAAGGATCTAATCGCCCGGCGCCTCTGCCGCTTTCGGGGCGCATGAACCAGGCAGGCGCGGTGAGCGCGCAGCAATCGGCAGGCGGAGCCGGCGCCAATACGATCAATAGCTCCGTCCAAGTAAACGGAAACTTTTCCGGAAGTGTACCGGGATCGAGTGTTCCTGGTGGGGCTATCACGCTGACGCTGGCCGATGCAGTGAAGCGTGGCTTGCAAGCGAATTTAGGGACCATTTCCGCGGACGATGAAGTGAGGGCCGCCCGGGCCGAACGGATTCAAGCGCTCAGCGCGCTGTTGCCAAACCTTTCGATAAATGCGAGCGATACGGTAACGCAGGTGAACCTGGCGGCGTATGGCTTCACGTTCAAGGCTCCTCCGAATTCGGGCTTTTCGATTCCTTCGGTAGTGGGGCCGTTCAACTATTCGCAGTTACAGGGCGGTCTCAGCCAGTCGATTTACGATCCTGTGCAGAGGCGTAACTGGCAGGCGAGCAAGGAAACGGCGCGGGCATCGGTGCTTTCCGCCAAAGACGCGAGAGAGTTGGTGGTCCTGGCCGTCGGGGGCACATATCTCCAAACTATTGCGTCGGCAGCCCGAGTCGCTTCACAACGGGCGCAGGTGGACAATTCGCAAGCTGTCTATCGGCAGGCGACGGTGCGGAAAGAAGCAGGCACAAACGCGCGCATCGACGTGATGCGCAGTCTGGTCGAGCTTCAAACCGAGCAGCAAAGATTGAGCTCACTCGAGGCCGATCTCAGAAAACAAAAGATTGGGCTGGCACGTCTGATTGGTCTTCCACTTGACCGCGAGCTAATTCTGGTTGAGCCGCTTAGCTTCCATGAGACGGCGCTACCGGACACGGCAGCCGTTCTGCAGAGTGCCTTTCAACATCGATGGGATTTGCAGGCGGCTGAAGCGCAGGTGCGTGCCGCTGAACACGAAGTTTCGGCAGCACATGGCGAGCGCCTTCCTTCCGTTTCACTGAACGGCGACTATGGCGTTCTTGGTCCTAACCCGGCATCGACTCACGGGGTCTTTGCGGTTACCGGGTCGGTGAATGTTCCTATCTGGCAGGGCGGTCGAACGAAAGGAGACGTTCAGCAAGCGGAAGCGGCTCTCCACGAGCGGCAGGCTGAATTCGCGGATCAGCGCGGTCGAATAGAGCAGGAAGTGCGAACGGCCTTGATTGAGCTCGAGACCGCAATGGGTCAAATTCGATTGGCGGGGAGCAATCGCAGCTATGCGAGCGAGACCTTAGCGGAAGCTCGGGACCGCTTTGCCGCAGGCGTGGCGACAACGGTGGAAGTGGTGCAGGCACAGGAGCAGGTGGCGAGCGCGGAAAGCGACTACATCTCGAGTCTTTTTTCTTTTAATTTAGCCAAGCTGACCTTGGCCCGAGCCACAGGCCAAGCGGAGAACGAAATACCAGACCTGCTGAAGGGGAAGAACCCATGAAACTCAGCGGGCGCCGTCGCGCATTTACCATTTTCTTCATTGTGCTGTTAATCATCGGCATAGCTGGATTGTTGTATTGGTTTCAAGCGCGCCAATTCGAGAGCACGGACGACGCGGAGGTAGATGCGCACCTGAATCCGATCAGCGCGCGAATCGACGGCACGGTCACCAACGTTTACGTCGATGATAACCAGATCGTGAAGGCGGGCCAGGCGTTAGTCGATCTGGATCCCCGCGATTACCAGGTTGCTCTTGACCAGGCCGTTGCGCAATTGGCGCAAGCGCGCAGCATGGTGACGGCGCAGCGGCCGAACGTGCCCATCACTCAGGTGGAAAACATTACGAATATTTCAGCGGGTGGAGCTGACGTTGCGAATGCGAGGGCAGCGCTCGCGGCCTCGCAACGCGACCGGGATGCCGCCGCCGCAAAAGTGGCTGAATCGGAAGCGAATAACGCGCGGGCGCAAGCGGATCTCGCGCGATACAAAATGCTGATCGCCAAAGAAGAGGTATCGCAGCAGGAATACGATCAAATCGCCGCAACAGCGAAAGCTCAGGCGGCCACGGTGACCGCGAACGAGGCCGCGCTTCAATCCGCTGCACAGACAGTCGATCAACGGCGCGCTCAATTGGAAGAAGCGCAGAGCCGGCTTGCGCAATATGAACGCAATGCGCCGCAGCAAGTTGCCATCCGGCGTGCGACGGTGGAATCGAATCAGGCGAGCGCTCAAAACGAGCAGGCCAAAGTCGAGCAAGCACAACTGAGACTCAGCTACACGAAGATCGTGGCGCCGGTCGCGGGGATCGTCATGAAGCGGTCGGCCGAAGTGGGAGCGCACATCGCGGCGGGACAACAGCTACTCGTGATCGCGCAAGTCGATGACGTTTGGGTTACGGCGAATTTCAAAGAGACGCAGCTTCGCAATATCAAGCCGGGGCAAGCGACCAGAATACACGTGGATGGCCTGAAGCAGGACTTCGACGGTTATGTCGAAAGCATCGGCGGATCGACAGGATCGATATCGAGCATTTTGCCGCCCGAGAATGCTACGGGAAATTATGTGAAGGTGATTCAACGCATTCCGGTGCGTATCCGTTTCAAACGAGACCAAGCGGGTCTCGACCGGCTGCGCCCCGGCATGTCGGTTGAACCTGAAGTCCGCATTGGAGGCTAGGCGTGGCCGCGGCTCAACCTCCTACGCACCATAACTGGACGCCTTCGCACAACCCGTGGATCGTCGCCATGACAGTGACATTGGCGACCTTCATGGAGGTGCTGGATTCCTCCATTGCGAACGTTTCGCTTCCGCACATCGCGGGCTCGCTCGGCGCAACCTATGAGGAAGCGACGTGGATTCTCACGAGTTACCTGGTATCGAGCGCCATTGTCCTGCCGGTCTCGGGCTGGCTTTCCACGCGAATCGGCCGCAAACGCTTTTACATGTCGTGCGTGGCGCTGTTTACAATTTGCTCGTTCTTCTGTGGCATTGCGCCTAGCCTTCCGATGCTCATCATCGCTCGCGTGCTGCAAGGCGCTGGAGGAGGAGGGTTACAGCCCTCCGAACAGGCCATCCTCGCTGACACATTTTCGGTAGAGAAGCGTGGCATGGCTTTTTCGATGTATGGCATGGCCGTGGTGGTAGCGCCAGCAATCGGCCCTACGCTCGGCGGTTGGATCACCGACAACTTTAATTGGCACTGGATCTTTTTCATCAACCTGCCGGTTGGGCTCCTCTCTTTATTCCTTACCCACCGCTTCGTAGAAGATCCACCGTGGCTGAAAAAGGAGAAAAACGCCGGTATTTCGATCGATTACATAGGCCTGTCGCTGATCGTCATCGGTGTAGCCTGCTTTCAGATCGTGCTCGATAAGGGCCAGGAAGACGATTGGTTCGGATCACCGCTCATTACGACAATGTTCAGTATCGGGGTTCCGACGCTTTTGGCATTCTTTCTCTGGGAGTGGTTCCATGAACACCCGATTGTGGACGTGCGGCTGCTCAAGAACCGCAATTTCGGAACGGCGGTGTTCTTCTCGTTTACGCTTGGGATGGTTCTGTTCGGCTCCACAGTTTTGATTCCGGAATTCCTGCAGAGCAGCCTTGGGTATACAGCTGAGCGCGCCGGAATGGCCCTTTCGCCAGGAGGTCTGGTTCTGATCCTCATGATGCCGATCGCGGGCCGGCTAACTGGCACGAAAGTGGATCCGAGGTTGCTGGTCGCCATGGGTTTTCTAGGGACGGCCGTGACTCTTCACCTGTTTATCATCATTTACGTGGGCATCGATTTCAGGACGATCATAATGCTTCGGATGATTCAGGTAGTTTTCATGCCGTTCATTTTTATTCCCATCAGCACGCTCAACTACATCGGAGTTCCGCGCGAGAAAAATAACCAGGTGTCCGGGTTGTCGAACTTCGCGCGCAATCTGGGCGGCAGCATTGGAACTTCGCTCTTGACCACGTTCCTGGCGAGACAGAATCAGACGCACCAAAGAGCGTTCGCCGCGCACACCAGTAACGGCGATTTTGCTTTTCAACAATTCCTGAATGGCCTCACGGCAACGTTTATGGGGCAGGGATTCGACGCGGTTACGGCTTCGAAAAAAGCGCTTGCTCTCGCTTACCAAACGGTACAACAGCAGGCGAGCGCACTCAGCTTTGAAAATAGTTTTTGGATTATGTCCGTAATCGTGGCCTGTCTCACTCCGCTTCCATTTATCATGCGGCGCCCCAAGCCTGGGGAACAACAGCCGCGAGGGGCTCACTGAGCAGTCCAGGCTGGCAGACGACACAAATCGATCGTCTGCCCTACCGTGCCATACTCGGGAGGAATCCTTTCACGAGGTGGCCTATTCGTGCACGTTGTCCGTCTTCTCTGGTGCGCTATTGTATTGGCGGCCGGAGCTTGCGCAGCTTTTGCGCAACAGCCTCAAGCGTTGCTAGCGGTCCATTGCGGATGGTTGCTCGATCCGGAAAGCAACAGCGTTCTTGACGATGCTCTGGTGGTTATCGAAGGAGACTCGGTCAAGACGATTATGACCGGGCGGAGCGAAGAATCGCTTCCCGCAAACACGATCAAGATCGAAATTCCAAAAGGCTTTTGTTTGCCAGGGTTGATCGACGTACACGATCATCTGACCGGCGATCCCGCGAATTCGGGATACAAATCCGTGGGTGTTTCCATCCCGCGCGAGGCAATCACGGGAGCAAAAAATGCGCGCATTACGCTGCTGGCGGGATTCACAACTATTCGCAATGTCGGCGCTGCCGGCTTCACCGACGTGGCCATTCGGGACGGCATCAATGCAGGCGAAATCCCCGGACCGAGACTGTTCGTATCAGGGCCGCCGCTGGGGATAACGGGTGGACACTGCGACAACGATCTGCTGGCGCCGGAATACAACTACACGGATTATGGAGTCGCCGATGGTCCTTGGGCGGCGCGCAGAAAAGTTCGCGAAGTTATTAAATATGGCGCTGATTTGATCAAGATCTGCGCCTCGGGTGGAGTGCTTTCGAAAGGCGATTCCCCTGGCGCTGAACAATACACGTTCGAAGAGATGAAGGCGATCGCCGACGAAGCTCACAAATTGGGGCGCAAAGTGGCGGCGCACGCTCACGGCACGCAGGCGATTAAGGATGCGATCAACGCGGGCATCGATTCCATCGAGCATTCGAGCCTGATCGATGACGAGGGCATCGCGTTGGCGAAAAAGCATCACACCTGGTTGGTTTTCGACATTTATAACGACGACTACATTTTGAAGGAGGGCGCAAGCGCAGGCATGCTGCCGGAATCCATCGAAAAGGAAAAAACGATCGGCCGGTTGCAGCGCGTGAATTTTCGGAAAGCTTACCTGGCGGGCGCGCCGCTTGCTTTTGGCACCGACGGCGGCGTGTATCCGCACGGAGATAACGCGAAGCAGTTCGCGACCATGGTGGAGTGGGGAGCAAAACCGATTGATGCCATTCGCATGGCGACAGTTAACGCCGCGAGTTTATTGAACCTCGAAGGCAAAGCTGGCGTGGTGAAGCCAGGCTCGTTTGCGGACATCATTGCGGTCGACTCCGATCCCCGGGCGGACGTGGAACAACTACAGCACGTTCGACTCGTTGTGAAGGCGGGCAAGGTGTTTCGGAACGATTGGCAACCTGTGGCCGCTATGGCAGGCCGGTAAGGCAGAGAGCCCCGTTGGGTATGAGCGAAAAGCGAATTATTGTTGCGATAGATGGACCGGCGGGCGCCGGCAAAAGCACGCTCGCCAAACGCGTAGCTGAAAAACTGGGGTTTGTCTATATCAATAGCGGTGCGATGTACCGGGCGATCGCGCTGTGGGCTCTTCGTTTGGGAACCAACTTGAGCGATCTGCATCGGCTCGAGCAGCTTGCGAAAGAAGCCAAGATCGAGCTTGCCCCAGGCGACGGGCGCGTGTTGCTGAATGGCGAAGATGTCACTGAAGCGATTCGCGACCCGCGAGTTTCCGATGCCGCGTCCAAAGTTTCCGCAGTTCCGGGTGTGAGGCGGGCGCTACTCGCGATCCAGCGAAGCATGGCGAAACAGAATAGCGTTGTCATGGAAGGCCGCGACATCGGGACGGTCGTATTTCCGCAGGCGCAGGTGAAAATCTTTTTAGATGCGGATCCGAAAGAGCGGGCGCGGCGGCGGGCGCGCGAGCTTCAAGAGGAAGGACAAGCTGCGGACGTCCACCTAATTGCGGGAGAGTTGAACCGCCGCGATGAGCGGGATCGCAAGCGATCAGAAGCGCCGCTAGTGCAGGCCCCGGATGCGGAGCTTGTGGACAGCACGGGCTTGTCTCCGGAGCAGGTGGAACAGATCGTGCTGCGTCTGGTGCGTGCACGAACGTCGAATGGCAAAGCGGCGGCCTCTCACGGCGATAATTAGCCGCCGGTTAACGCGGATGAACACGGATTTATAGGCGGCTATGTAGTATCCTACGTTCAGGATGCTGGAAGTCCGTTCGCTCACGAAATGCTATAGCTCGGTGCCTGCAGTCGATAACGTAAGTTTCACGGTCGCCCCTGGCGAGGTTCTGGGATATCTGGGTCCGAACGGATCCGGAAAGAGCACAACCGTGAAGATCATCACGGGCCTTCTTGAACCCACCAGCGGGAATGTGTTCTTTAACGGCAGCAACATTAAGGACGATCTGGCCGGTTATAAGCGAATCGTAGGGTATGTGCCGGAAGAGGCAAATCTCTATCCATTTTTGTCGGGGCTGGAGTATTTGGAATTGGTGGGCCGCTTGCGCGGTCTATCGGAGAAGGCCATCGCCAGGCGAGCGGACGCGCTGCTCGAGTTGTTTTCCATGCACCCGCACCGGCACAACGTCATATCCGCCTATTCGAAAGGCATGCGGCAGCGGATTCTTCTGATCGCGGCTTTGATGCACAATCCAGAGCTGATTATTTTCGATGAGCCTCTTTCCGGACTCGATGTCACCTCGGCACTGATTTTTCGCAAGCTCGTCTCCGCATTGAGCCGGGAAGGCAAAACAATCTTCTATTGCTCGCACGTTTTGGAAGTGGTCGAAAAGGTCTGCTCTCACATTACGATTTTGCAGAACGGTAAACAACTCGCGTATGGATCGATCGAGGACCTGAAGCATTTTCAATCGATGCCTTCGCTGGAGGCGGCATTCTCGCATCTGGTGCAAGAAGTGGATGCCGAGGAATCGGCGCGCGCCATGGTGGATGTGGTGATCGGCGGATGATCGAAACACGGCGGCAATCCGTAGGTTTTCCGCGTACTCCCTTCTGGAGCCTAGTCGCGCATTTTGTGAGGCGCATGTTTGCCAGCGACGACGAACAGGAGAGCGGCGGGATGAGCCTGGGATTAGGCGCGGTATTGGCCATCCTGGCTTCGCCCGGTGCGTTTGCTTCGATCTTCTTACTGGACAAATACTCGACTTTGCTGCAGTGGTTTCGCGGGCAAAGAGCCTTCAACCCCTACCGCGCTTCAGTAGCGGATGAGTATTTTTTCGTCGTTCTCTCCATGACCATTACGGGTCTGGTGATGGTGCTGCGCTGGAACCGTCTGTTTCCGGACCGCAGAGATTTCTCGAATCTCGCTGTGCTGCCCATTCCCATTCGCAATGTTTTCCTGGCGAATTTCACGGCTTTGTTTGGGTTGGCCCTGATCTTTGGTGTCGACGTCAATGCGGTCTCTTCGTTTCTGTTCCCTGCTTTCGTGAGTGCGAGCGATGGAACCTTCTCCGCGTTTTTCCGCATAGCAATCAGCCATTCGGCGACGGTACTTTCGGCCAGTTTGTTCAGCTTTTTCGCCGTGTTTGCGCTGGTGGGGTTGCTAATGCTGGTTCTGCCAAAGCGGCTCTTTCGCCCGGTCTCAATCTGCGTGCGCATGCTGCTGGTGGTGGGATTACTCACCGAATTTTTTTCTAATTTGTTCTTGCAGTTATTGGCAGGCCACCTGCCAAACGGGCCGCAGCTGTATATGCGATTGCTTCCATCGTTCTGGTTCTTAGGAGTGTACGAGAACCTGGCGGGATTGGCGACGCCTGTCATGGCTCAACTTGGGCGCCAAGCTCTGGTTGCGTTGCTCGCGGCAATTGTGATCGCCGTCGCGGCTTATTCACTTTGCTATCGACGTCATTTTCTGCGATTGGCTGAATCATTGGACGTGATTGGCAGGGCGGGGCGGTTCAGAACGCGGCTCCCGAAGTGGTTGGCGAAAATGCTGTTCCGCTCGGAGTTCGATCACGCGTGCAGCAGCTTTGTCCTTAAGGTATTGTTTCGAAGCGAACGGCATTTGATGTTTTTTGGTGGATATCTGGGCATCGGAATGGTGATGGTTGCACAGACGATGTTGGATGCGAACCACCAAGCGGTCAATCCTTCTCTGCCGAGCGCGACCTTTCTGGCGGTCCCTCTCATGATCGCCTTTTTTGTGATTACCGGGCTGCGATTTGTGTTCGATCTACCGGCGTCTCTGGACGCCAACTGGACTTTTCGCGCAGCCGTTGTGAATCCTGATCCGCCGCCGGTGATCACCGTGCGCAAGCTGATGCTTCTCGCGGTCGTGCCTTGGGAAATGCTGGTGCTCGCGCCAATTACCTGGCAGCGCTTCGGCTGGAAGATTGTGTTCGAACACACTGCAATGGTGATCGCATTGAGCGTGCTGTTAATTGACGCGGTACTGATACGCTTCCGGAAAATTCCGTTTACCTGCAGCACACATCCCGATAGTAAGCAGTTGTTGTTTCGAATTCTCGGCGCGGCTTGCGGCGTTCTGATCATTGTTCCGATGCTGGCGAACCTGGAGCACTGGATACTCAGTGAATCTTTACGGCTGATCGTTATGGCTGTGTTGCTGGGAACCGGTTGGTACGTTTTGCGCCATTATAAGGAAGAGCAATTCTCCGAAAATGAGGCCCTCACATTCGAGGATCGACCGGCGGCGGCTTTCGAGCTGTTGAAGCTGGTTTAAAAGGTGTAGGATTCTATATAGTTATGGGCGACACTGCAAAACTCTCTCATACTGCCGCGCTGATCCTGCAAACAATCGATCATGGCTGCAGCTATGGATTCGACATTATGGATGCGACCGGCCTGCCGAGCGGTACTGTCTATCCGGCTCTGCGGAGGATGGAGACCGAAGGGCTGATCGGATCGCAGTGGGAATCGGAAAAGAAGGCGCTCACTGAGCAGCGTCCCGCGCGCAAGTATTACCGAATCACTCGATCTGGCGCGCAGGTGCTCGATCAATCGCAAAAGCGTTATCCTCTACTAGGAAAGTTAGCCGCGGAAAAGCCGCGACGATGAGTATCCTTACATGCAAGCGGAGCCACGCCCGCCGTTTTCGGTTGCCTTCTGCAACGCACTGGTTCGTGTAGCTGCGCAACTGGTTCCCGCGGCTCAGCAGGAAGAGTGGAGGCAGGAATGGTTCGCCGAAATCTGGCATAGATGGCAATTTCTGTTTTATGCCGAAGGATGGAGCCGGACCGAAGCCTTACGGTTGATTCGCCGTTGCCTGGGCGCATTCCCAGATGCGGCGTGGCACTTCGCTTCGCAAGATGCTGTTCAGAATCGGATTCGCGAGTGCGCTCGATCGCCATGGGCGTGCCTGGCGGGACTGACTGCATCGCTGTTGCTGGTGATCGCGCTCAGCGGAGGGTTGCCAGCCACTCGAGACCTGTTCTTTTCGCATTCGCCGCAGAATTCCGGCAAACTCCTATTTATTTGGCTGCATCCGTTTACGGGTGGCGGCGACAGAGGCGTGCCGCCGGACGTGGTACCCGATTGGGCGAGACATAGCCGGTTATTGGAGAGTGTCGCGCCGTTTAACGCCAGCCATTCGCGATTTTCCGCGCCGGGAGTTGCGCCATCAAGACCGCTGGTGATCACAACCGATCCGAGTTTGTTCGAAGTGCTGCGCGTCAAACCGGCGATTGGGGCGTTGCCGCAGAGTACAGGCGTTGTGCTCGATTATCAGACGTGGATTTCGGCGTTTCACGGCGATAACAAGGTTATAGGCTCGAAGGTCCAAGTGGGCAGGGAAACCTATCCAGTGGCAGGGGTCCTTCCGGCGAGCTTCCGATTTCTTTCACGGCAGCCGTCCATCTACGTGGTTCATTATGTGGTGAGCGATCCGCGCGTGATGGTGATCGGGCGGGCAAAAGCGGGAACGACAGAAGACAAACTGAACCGTGAGTTAAAGAAGATTGCTGAAAATTTTTCTTACTATTTCTTCAATTCCGACCTGCGGCTCGAGTTTCTTGATACGGAACTGTTTACGCCACTGCGCTTTTTCGGGGTTGCGGTACTGGTTTCGGCTTTCATGATCGTGATGCTTTGCCGCGTGCGCCTGCGGCATGTGCGACTCGCCTGGGGAGCGGGGCACAGGAAAACGGCTGTGCGGCGCAGTCTATTTTTTTTGGCGAAGCTGGCGCTGGCTCTGGCCTTCGTTTTGGTCGTGGGGCTGGAATGGAGCCGGTCGGAATCGTCGGTTCTGCTGGCTTCGCGAGACCCGGCGAGCGGCCCATTTTTGGTTTGGTTATACATACTGGGCGCAATGGGGATATTGTTCTGGTCTTTGGCGGATCAGCGCGCCCGATGCCGCGTCTGCCTGCGGCTGTTATGCTTTCCGGTTCGGATCGGCTGCCCAGGTTGCTTATTGCTGGACTGGTCGGGCACCGAACTGCTTTGCACGGAGGGTCATGGAGTTTTGCATGTACCCCACATGGCGCCTAGCTGGGACGAGGAAGCCGAGCACTGGGTCGCGCTCGATGAGTCCTGGAGTGGTCTTTTCGCGAATACAAAGTAGCGTGGCCGCAGACGAGGTACCGTTGCGGCCCAGGCCCGGGTGAGGAATTACTCTGAGGCTACTGTCTTGCGGCTGCGGCGACGCTTTACATACATGATCAGTATGAATCCGGCGCCTACCAACAAACTCACGTTCAATATCATTGTTTGCTCCCTTTTTGAGGCGCATTCTTGCGTCCCTTGTTTATTGATCGGCAATAGTCGCCGGAATCTTTAGCCGAAAGCGTGATTGGCGCAAGCTTTCGACGTAGGGCTGCCAATTTCGCTATACTGGCAAAAAAGGCACATTGGCCGCGCTGTCAGCCTGCCGATAAGCCGCACTAAGAAGTTCATCAGCAGGAGTTTCCGCTAAAAATATGTTTGATCTGTTTCGCAGCCGAGACAAGAGTGTGCGCATTCTGTTGGGAGCGCTACTCGGCTTAGTCGCTCTCTCGATGCTCGTGTATTTGGTCCCGGGCGGTTTTGGAGGGTCGGGCGGCGTATCCGGTCAGAACGTCATTGCCGCCGTCGGTGACGACAAAATCACAACGGTGGATGTTCAACGCGCTGTCCAGCGCATTACGCGGGGCCAAACGAATCTTCCCAAGGGCATTGTCGCCATGTATGTGCCGTCCCTGGTCAATCAGCTGATTGAGGCTAAGGCGATGGCTTATAAGGCTCGGGAAATGGGGTTGAAAGTCTCGGACCAGGAGCTTGGGGACGCGATTCAAGCCGAGTTCTCGAGCGAGCTGGGCGGGAAGTTCGATGTCACCGTTTACCAGAACATACTCGAGCAGCAGGGCATGACCGTGGCGGGTTATGAAAAGGAGCGGCGCGACGCGATGCTAGGCATGCGGCTCGAAAATCTGGAATCGCAATCGTTGATCGTGTCCGATGAGGAGGCGCTGGCGGAGTACCAGCGCAAGAACCTGAAGGTTGCGCTGCAATACCTGGATTTCGAGCCGAAGGATTTTACTTCAAAGGTCAATAAGGATCCGGCGCTTGTAAAAGCTTACTTCGATAAGAACCGATCCGAGTTTCAAATTCCCGAGAAGCGCGACGTTGCTTTGATTGTGGGGACGATCGCGGATTTCGTGCAGGCGGCGAAAATTTCGGATGCCGAGCTTCAGAAGCAGTATCAAGAAAACATCGACAGCTATCGCCTTCCCGAGCGCGTCGAAGTTCGCCATATCCTGATCAAGACACAAGGAAAGCCTAAGGACGAGGCGGCGAAACTCAAAGTCAAAGCGGAAGACATTTTGAAGCAGCTGCAGCACGGCGGAAATTTCGCTGAGTTAGCGAAGAAGAATTCGGAAGACCCGGGATCGGCGGAGAAAGGCGGCGAGCTGGGCTGGATCGTTAGGGGTCAAACGGTTGCGAGCTTCGAAAAAACGGCATTCTCTCTCAAGCCCGGAGAGTTGAGCGGCGTGATTGAGACGGAATATGGATACCACATTCTTCAGGTCGAAAACAAACAGCCTGCTCACACGCAAAGTTTTGAAGAGGTCAAGCCACAACTGCTCGCCGACGCGCAAAAACAGGCCGGATCCGACAACTTGCAGAAGGCTTTCGATGGGGCCCATGCGGAGATCGTCCGCAATCCGGGCCAGGCTGAGACGATCGCGAAGAAATATAATCTCAGGTTCTTCAAGGTGGACCATTTCACGTCGAAGGGCTCTCTGCCGGAGGTGAATACGCAGCCGGAAGTCGTAAACGCGATCTTCGCTGCGCCAAAGGGTGGGGTGACGGATGTGGTCGACCTGCCCAACCAGAGCAAGCAAGCGTTCGCGGTGGTGACCAACGTAACACCAGCGCGGAATGCCGATTACGCCGAAGTTCAGAGCGACGTGCTGCAGCACTATGTATCGGCAGAGTCTTCGCGGTTATCGCAAGAGGCTGCAAAGAAGGCCGCAGATCGCGCGCGCAAGGGCGATAGCTTGGAAACTATCGCGAAAGAATATGGGTTGACAGTGAAAACGGCGGCGCCGTTCACGATCGATGGAGCGGCAGAAGGCATTGGGGCGGGCAACTTATTGTCGGCAGCCTTCAAAGGCAAAGTGGGCGATATTGTCGGGCCGGTCGCGGCGCAATCGGGGCAGTTCGTCTGCAAGGTGTCCGAAAAAATTCCTGCCGATATGAGCCAGTTCGCGAAGAGTAAGGACGCGATTGTCCAAACCTTGACGGCGCAGCGGCAAAGCCTCCAGCAGCCTCTTTTCCGTGATAGCGTTGTCGCTGAGTTAAGGCGGCGCGGCAAGATCAAACTGAACGAAACAGCTCTTAACAGCCTGGTTGGCTCGTTCCAGGGCTAAGGCTAGCTTGTTCGCTCAATTTTTCCATTTCATCCGTGGCCTGACGGATCCCAACCAGCTCATCCTGCTGTTATCGACCGTGATGAGCGGTTGGATCGGCTACCTGATCCTATTTGCGGTTGTGTTTGCGGAAAGCGGGCTTCTGATCGGCTTCTTTCTTCCGGGCGACTCGCTCCTGTTTACGGTAGGAGTGGTTGCGGGTGCGGGCAAGCTAGAAATCGGCGCCATGATTGCGATGCTCGCATTCGCTTCGATCCTGGGCGACGGCATCGGTTTCTTTCTCGGAAGTACGTTAGGGTATCAGCTGTTCAAGAACTCGAATTCCCGTATTTTCCGGCGCGAGTATCTCGACCGCACTCACGCCTTCTACGAGCGTCATGGCGGCAAGACGATCGTATACGCGAAGTTCGTGCCTATCATTCGAACTTTCGCGGCTTTTATCGCGGGCGTGGGAAAGATGCACTATTCGCGTTTCTTGATGTTCAATGTTGCGGGGGCCGTCGGCTGGGTGACCTCGATGATCACACTCGGCTATCTGCTCGGCAATGTCCAGGTGATCCGGCGGAACTTCGAGATTGTGGTTCTTCTGATCATTGCTATTTCGCTCATACCGGCGGCTCTGCAAGTGTTCGGGAAGCGAAAAGCCGCGGCTACGACAAACGCCAGTTAGAAGTGCATTCCCCCGGCGCAAACCAACACCTCGCCAGTGACATAATCCGAAAGCGGCGAGCAAAAGAAGAATACGGCGTTAGCTGCGTCCTCCGGCGTGCCGAGCCTTCCCAGCGGAATCATCTTTGTCGCCTGCTCCCGCACTTGCGCTTGCATTCCGACCTTTACTTCTCTTTCGCCGATTGAAATAGCGGTCTCCGGATCTTCCATCGGTTTAATTAATCGAGTGTCGATAAGACCGAAACCGACAGCATTTACAGTTACGTTGTAGCGGCCCCATTCTTTGGCTAGCGTTTTTGTGAGGCCTACGATCGCAGCCTTGCCGGAAGCATAGCCGATCTGCCCAGGATTGCCATCCAGGCCCGAGATAGATGTGATGTTTACTACCTTGCGCACCACGCGTTTCCCTGCCTCGTTCTCTTTCTTGGCTGCTTCGCGGATCCATTGGGAAGCGGCTCGAAGAAGGCGAAAAGGGGCAACCACGTGTATGTCGAGCATGGCTTGGAACTGCTCGTCCGTAGTCTTTTGGATGACGCTGTCCCAGGTATAGCCGGCATTGTTGACGATAATGTCGGCGGATCCAAAATCCTGAATCAGCTTCCGGATCACGGCTTGAGGGAACTCAGGGCGCGTGAGGTCACCCGCTATGGTCGAGACGTTGCCTCCCGAGTTTGCGAGGGTTGTTTTCGCTTCGTCGAGCGCCGCTGCATCGATGTCGACGAGCAGGACCGAGGCTCCGGCGTTCAGCAGTTTTTCGGTGATTGCACGGCCAATTCCGCGCGCCGAGCCGGTAATAACAGCGGCCTTCTTCGAAAGAGAGATGTCCATTGTGCCTAGAAGAGTAGCATCTGTGAGGCAGGCGGCTGGGGAGGGTTCAAGCGTTGCATATCGCGCGATGGAATGCCTACGCGAAGGCGAATAGCGTTTACCAGTTCGCGAATGCGCTCCGGATAACTCCCCCTCAGAAAGGCGCCCGCTGCAAAGCTTGCTTCATAGCGGCCGAGGTGCTGCGGAAACCGCTCGGCTAGAAACGGAAAGAAGACGCGCTGCGCAGAAGGCTTCAGGAATAGAACGTTAGCGCCGAACTCGCTCGCTCCTGCTGCTTTCGCGGCTCTGGCGATCGATTCCAGATTCTCTTCCGAATCGGTGAGAAGAGGAAGAACGGGATTTGCGATCACGCCGGCGCGGATCCCAGCCCGGTTGAGCTCCGCCACCGCTTGTATACGAAGGTCGGGGCGGGGCGCGTACGGTTCGGTGAGTCGCGCCAACTCCCGATTCATGGTCGTGACCGTCAGGGTGACGCTTACGTCGTTGTGCTCCGATAGCTGTTTCAGGAGCGCCGTATCGTTGGTAACGAGGTTCGATTTCGTGGTGATGAAAATCGAAACGCCGCGAAGCGTCTTCATCGCCTCAAGCGCTTGGCGGGTGCGGCCGAACTTCCGCTCCGCAGGCTGATACGCGTCGGTAGCGGTGCCGATCCCTATGATGTGGCCCGCTTTCACGGCTTTCAGTTCCTGGCGGAATGCCGTCAGGTCCCAGTCTTTAGCGTAGATTTCGGTTTCGAAGGCATCCGCTTCGCGCCGCTCCAGAAACTCGTGGGTGAAACGGGCGTAACAGTACTTACAACCGTATTCGCAACCGCGATAGGGATTAATGGACCAGTGGAATGGAACGCGCTGAGAATTGCAGCGGTTTAGCCATTTGCGCGTGGGGAGAGTTCGATACTGGACACGCCGCTTTTCACTCAGGACGGAGCCTTCGGCCGCGAGGCGGGCGATGCCGGTGAGCTTAACGAGTTGCTCCATGAGAGTTGCCTCTCTTGAGCAGTTTCGCTCTTTATTCGCCTAATGTCAAGGCGCTTGGGACGGACCTATCTAGGAGGCGAGCGAGATCACGCCCTTTTGCCGCAAACCGTTTAATGCTAAGCCGTGCCTGCCGCGGACTCCGGTCTTCTCGAAGATGTGTTTCAGATGGATCTTCACGGTTCCGGGTCGAATGCCGAGTTCCTGGGCGATTTCCCGGTTCTTGAAGCCTTGCTCGACCAGCTCCATTACTTGATGCTCGCGCGGCGTCAAATCTGTCCTGACCTGTGCTTCGAGACTTGCCGATTCGCGGAAGACGGAATCTTGCATCCAGCTTCGGCCCTGGGCTACGGCGCGCAGGCAGGCTAGCACGATCGACGTGTCCGCCGATTTTCGTACAATCCCCTTTGCCCCGGCCTGCAAAAACCTGAGTGCTTCCGCTTCCGTGATGGACATACCCCAAACTACGACTGCAGGTACAGTCGAACGTGTGGTCCCATGTTCGGCGGGTAGCTGGCTCAGAGCGTCCAGAACGGTTTTGGCGCCCAAGCCCTTGTCAATGATCAGGGCGTCCGTTTTCTCCGCAGTCGGGCTGAGCATCCATTCTGCCGGCGAGCCATGCGAAGATCCAAACACCAGATCGTCAGTGGATTCCAGCAGATGCTGGAGTCCTTTTACAGTGAGCGGTTGAGTTTCGCAAATGGAAACTACCTTCTTGATCGTACCTAAAGCCACATCCATAATCTGCCTAGGCTCCTTATCGGCAGGGTTGCCCTTCACTTGAGTGGGGGTGAGGTTGTAATAGTCTCTCTGTCCGAATTGGTCGGTAGTACTGGGCGGCTCGGATTTTTCTGATGGGGCAACGCGGCGGAAGAGACTATTATTTGTCATTCATCATTGCTAACCGCCATGTTTTCAATACCAGCAACTCTGTAAACCATTTAACGCGGGGCTAACAACGCACGTCGGATAAGCAGGAGGCGATTATGTTTAAGACATTCGCTTTACCAGCACTACTGACAGGCGCATTATTCATTTTCTTAACCCCGTCGGTTGCTCTAGCGGGGCAGCGCGGCGGCGGACACGGCTCTTCTGGTGGACATGGCAGCTATGGTGGACAAGCCCACTCGGGCGGACATGGCAGCTACGGTGGAGGACAAGCCTACTCTGGCGGACGCGGGAGCTATGGTGGACAGGCGTATCCCGGCGGACGTGGCAGCTACGGTGGGGAAGCGTATTCCGGCAACCGGGGCAATTATGGCGGACAGGCCTATTCCCGCGGAGGCGGCACCTATCGTGGACAAGCCTATTCCGGTGGACGTGCCTACTATGGCGGTCGGAATAACTATAGTGGGCGTGATTACGACCGGCATGATTACGACCGGCGTGGCTGGGGTGGCCGCGGCTATTATGGTGGCGCCTATTTCGGTTACTACGGCGTTCCTTATGCGTACGGCTCCGGCTACTACGATCCAGGCTATTGCGATCCGGGCGGTTATTACGATCAATGGGGCTATTGGCACCCGTACGCTGGCTGCTACGCGCCAGGACTGGGCTATTAGGTTCCCGAGGCGACGCGTTATGCCCACTGCGCGAAACTAGCGAGTGTGGCAGATTCGGGAGTCGATTGCGAAGACGATTCTGACGCCGACTTCCGGCTTCATCAAGGAGGCCGGCTTCACCCACTCGCTCAGCCCGGCCCGGAACTGCACCTACGGTTGTGCGTATTGTTATGTCCCGACGATGGGGATCTATGGCGGGCTTCAGCGGGAGGATTCGAAGCGGTGGGGCCAATTCACCACGTTCAAGGCCAATGCTGCGGAACTAGCTGCGCGCGCGATTAGTCGGGGGCAAGCGATCTACTGCTCGCCATTAGTGGACCCGTATCAACCAGCCGAACGTGAGCGGCCGCTGATGCCGCGGCTGCTTGAAACACTAACTCACCACGCGCCCGAGGTTTTCGTGATTCAAACGCGCGGACCGTTGATACTTCGGGATCTGGCGCTGTTGCGGGAACTCGCAATAGTGACCAAGCTCCGGATCAGCTTTTCCGTGACGACAGATCGTGACGAGGTTCGGCGCCGCTATGAGCCGCATTGCGAATCGAACGAAATGCGCCTTGAAACTATTGCCGCATTGCGCGAAGCAGGTTTGGAAGTCTATGCCACCTTGGCTCCGCTGCTGCCGTGCGATCCAGAGCGGCTGGCTCAAATGGCGATCGATGCGTCGGGACGGAATCTGATTGGCGATCCATTGCACATTCGCGATACGAAGCCTCACGGCGCAACCACGCGCGCAGTTGCGTTTGAAATTGCGCGGCGTTATGGCGACGACCAGTGGTTTGAAGCGGGATTTCAGCGGCAGGTCTTAGCAGCGATTGAGCAGGTGGCGCTGAGGGCCGGGCTTGAGTTCGGAAGCGGGCCACGCGGATTCGGCTGGCTGGCAAAGAAGTAGCTACTTCTCGAGATGCCGGTCGACGATTTTTGCGGCTACCTTACGGGCATCCACTTTATAGCTTCCATCCGCATGCTTCCTGCGGAGTTTGGCAATCCGCGCCTCCCGCGCATCGGGGGTCTCGAGCGGCGCGGGGACATCCGGCGCCACAGTGGAGTCGTCCTGCTCAGGTGAGGGGGCCGGCTGCACGCGCTGCTTCGCAGGGGCGGTTGCGGCAGCACTCGCGTTGCCGCTTCCGGCAGCTGCGGGATGCCCAGATTTTCTCAACGCGTACCTCTTTCTGTACTGAACTTATCTTACCGGAACATCGGGCGGAACATTAAATGAACAGAGGTTGCGTGAACAAAGCCTCCGGCTGGGACAGCAGCGTGATTGACTTTTGATAGCTGCCACGCCGTGTATGTTAACCCCAGCAACTAATCATACGGTCGGTCGGCCAGTGGAGGTTTCGCCGGGGGCGCTTACGCTTCCGGCTCCGATTCAGCATTCTGGACATCGGGGTTTCGCTTGCGGCGCGAGATGGCCGGGTTTCCGACACTTCGCGTACGAGTGGTGAGAGGCGGAGCGGATTGGAAGCGAGTTAAGCGGCTTTTGCCTCGCTAACGGCGCTGTTCATCGAGTTGCGATTCAGCATTAATTGGTGGTCGACCTTGGCTTCGGAGAGCAAAACGTCCATTCTGTACACGTCCAGCTTGCGATTTTCGATGGATTGCTTGCGGGCTTGTTCGGCCTCTTGTCTCTGCTGCGATTCGAAGCCAATTCGCTCTCTGCGCTTTTCAGCTCTTAGCTTTAGCAGGTCGTTCAGACACTTCGAGAAGCCGCGATCATTGGTGGTTTGATAGCGAAGGTACAGCGCGAATTGCCTTTCCTGGTCTCGAATCGGCAAGTTGCTGCCTAGCGCCAACTCTTGGAGCATCATCGCGCGCTTGCTGAGCCAGAAATGCTCGGCCATTTTTCTGACGAGCAGGGTTTCGGTGACGGTTTTTGGTTGGTGCTCGGCGCGGAGGCCGTGCGAGAGCGTATCGAATTCTTCCTGATCTTCGCTGGGGAGCACGGTGAAGTTGCCGGCGAATCCGAAACGGAAATTGTTCTTGCAGGAAGCGGCTTTGCCCTCCTCAGTTTTAGGTCCGGTGCTATGCTCTGCATTCGCCTGATTGGCGAGGATTTGTGCTTGTGTCGACATGAGGTGAAACTCCTTTTGGTTGTTCGAACGCACGGCGGCTGGGCGCGGTCGCACACGGCGGTGCGGACGCGGGTAGCCGATCACTGAATCAGTGACTCGCTGCGGTGTTGCGATTTAGTTGTACGGGAGAGCGCATCCACGAATGAGAGGATGGCGCTTGCGACTTCAATCTAGCATGGCGTGTCAAGTGTTTTGGGCAGAAAAGGGCCAAAAATAAGGGATTTGGGCCTGTGACTGGAAAACGGGGAAGGGGGAATTTTCAGCGGGCGGGGGGTTCGAGAGGGATGCGCGGGAGATAAGGTTGGTAGACGGCCGGGGCGCATCCCTTGTATGACTCGCCGCTTACATGAATATAGTTACGAGTGGCCGGTGACTTTCCGGCATGAGACCGAATTGGGATCACCATTGGACGGCCATGCGCGTTAGAGGCGAACCGGAAGGCGTGCAGAGTGAAGGCCACGAGTGCGGATTCGGATCTAGATGGGGAGGAGCGGATTTTTGCGACTAAACCCGCGACAGCAAGGGCAGGCTGAGGCGTGTTCTCTTGACTTTCAGCGGCCCCAGCCGGAGTCGATTGCAGGATCGGCTTGATATTCGGTAGACACGTCACCGTTACGGAGGATCTATGTCGCGCTTGCCGGTTCACATCTACGAGTAGCGCGTTTCCCGTCAAGTTGAAGACCGAAGAGCTGAATTTCCAGTTAGCGCACATCATCAGGTGGGACCATGCCCGCTATGCGGCTACCTGAAGCACGATCTTGCCTGGAGCATGTTTTGCGGCGCCATGTTCGAAGGCTTCGCGCGCGCGGGCAAGCGGCAACACTTCGGCTATCACCGGCTTTAGCTTCCCACCATCGACCAATGCGCTGATTTGATCCAGCTGCCCTCGATTACCACTCACGATGAAAAATATGCCGCGCACGCCGTTCTGCTCAGCTTCGCCGGTCGGAATCGGCGAAACCAGCGTTACCAGCACACCTGCTTTCCGAAGCAAGCGCCAGGAACGCCTCCGCGTTTCACCGCCGATAGTGTCCAGCACCACATCGATGTCTCGCAGCGTATCCTCGAGGAGCGTAGCGTGGTAATCGATGACAACATCAGCTCCGAGGCGATGCACGAACGCCGTGTCGCGCGCAGACGCCGTGGCCACTACGCGGGCGCCTCGCCAACGTGCCAGTTGCACTGCCAAGGACCCGACACCGCCGGCGCCGCCGTGGATCAGGACGCTTTGTCCGGCGGCCAGGTGCGCATGTTCGAAGAGCGCCTGCCAAGCTGTCAGCGCCGAAAGCGGCAGCGCCGCGGCCTGTGCGTGAGGGATGCCGCGCGGCTTCAAAGCCAGATTGATCACCCGCACTGCCGCGAACTCAGCAGCCGCGCCGTCACGCGGAAAATCAGCAAGTCCATAGACCTCGTCGCCGATCCGAAAATCAGTTACATCAGCCGCCATCCGCTCCACGATCCCCGAAACCTCGTGCCCCGGAATGCTAGGGACTCTTGGCGCCCCGTCCGCGTTCTGATAGGTCTCGTCCCAGGTCAGTTCCGCGGGCATGATGCCGGTGGCACGCACCTCCACCAGCGCATCCCCACGTCGGACCTCCGGCAGTGGTGCATCCTCGAAAAATATCTGCTCCGGCCCGCCCCGGCCATGAGTTCTGACGGCTTTCACGAGAAGCCCTCCCTTCGCTTATATTTTCGCGTGCGATCGATTCAAGTGGGTGGTGCGGTGTGACACGGCAACAACTCTGACGCATCATCGTCAATTCGGTACGAATCCACTTGGACGAAAAGTCGGCATGTCGGACAAGTGCTCATCGAGAGCTGGGCCGATTGCTTTTTTCTGGTTTTTCTGCTGTGCAGTGCGGGCCTTTTGGGGAGTGTTAAAGCCCTGAAGGTTCATCTCCCTCGAAATGAGGATCGTAGCCACAACTTAGGGCGAGCCTCGCAGCGAATTCCGCGAGGTCGCGAGGTCATCCTTTATTGCACTTGACCAAACGAGGCTACCAGCGCCGGCGCGGCGCTGCGATCGAAACGCATGGGAATTCATCGTGTCCGGCCGTTAGCCGGCGATTTCGAAACTTGGCGCGAACTGAAGTTCCAACCGAGCCAGTGGGTGAGATTACGCTGCCTCGCCCGGACTGATGTTGCCGCAACTAATGATACGCACCTCAGCACCGTTTCGATGCATCGCTATATCATGGGTATCGGGATATCGCAAGCTGAGCCGGATCTCTCGGGGCTTCTTCTGCCCGTACAGCCGGACGATCACGTCCAAGGCTTGCCAGATGCTCGTTACACGCTAGTCGAGTATGGCGATTACGAGTGTCCTGGCTGCGGCGAGCTATTTGATACCATCCGCGATCTGCGAGCGGATCTGGGGGACGACTTGCGCCTCGTCTATCGCCATTATCCGAAGTCGGGAATTCATCCGCACGCGCAGCAGGCTGCTGAAGCGGCGGAAGCGGCCGGCGCCCAAGGCCGATTCTGGGAAATGCATGATCTGTTATTTCGAAATCAGAGCGCGTTGAAGACGAAAGATCTGCGTGGATACGCGCAGCAGTTGTCGCTCGATATGCCACGCTTTCGCAAAGAATTAAAGAATCGGACCTATGAGGAGCGTGTGCGGGAGGATTTTCGGCGCGGAGTTGCCAACGGCGTCTATGGAACACCAGGCTTATTCATAAATGGCGTGCGGTATGACGGGGCCATCGATCGCGATTCGTTACTCGCGCGATTGAAAGGATCAAGCTGAAGTATGTGCATGGTTCGGCGCCTCTAGAAAACACCTTATGGCGAGACCAGTCATTCTGACCATTGACGACGATCCGGACGTGTTGCGCGCCATCGAACGCGACCTGCGGCAGCGCTATAACAAGACGTACCGCGTCTTGCGGGCCGAGTCGGGAGCGAGTGCTCTCGATCTGCTGCGCCGTTTGCAGCAACGTAACGATCCTGTCGCCCTGCTGGTGGTCGATTATCGAATGCCCCACATGAATGGCATTGAGACTATCAGCGAAGCAATGAAGCTCAATCCGGATGCAAAGCGAGTTTTATTAACCGCCTATGCAGATACCGAAGCGGCCATTAAAGCGATTAACGACATTCAGCTTCATCACTATCTGCTGAAGCCATGGGACCCGCCGGAGCGGCAACTTTATCCTGTGCTCGATGACCTTCTGCAGGAATGGTTCGCCGGACATAAGCCGCCGTTTGAGGGTGTGCGCGTGCTGGGCACACGCTGGTCGCCGAAATCATACGAGACGCGCGATTTTCTGGCCAGAAACCAAGTGCCGTTTCAATGGCTGGACGCCGATGCAGCAGGGCGCGACCGGGAGGTTGGCCGGCTGGTGGAAAGCCTTGGTCCGAATGAGCTGAAATTACCGCTGGTTTTCTTTCCAGATGGCGATCGTCTGGAGCAGCCGGGCTGGCAGGAGGTAGCCGCTAAGCTCGGGCTTCGCACGCGCGCCGGTCTCGAATTTTACGATGTGGCGATCGTTGGGGGCGGGCCCGCTGGTCTGGCCGCTGCTGTGTACGGCGCATCGGAAGGATTGAAGACGCTGATCGTGGAGCGAGAGGCGCCCGGCGGGCAGGCCGGGCTCAGTTCGAACATTGAAAACTATCTCGGCTTTCCCCGCCGGTCTGAAAGGGTCCGACCTGGCAATGCGCGCGGTGACGCAAGCGCGTCGTTTTGGAGTCGAGATCGTTTCTCCGCAGGAAGCGAGCGCAATTCGCGCGGATGGTCCGTATCGATATCTGAAGCTCAGTGATGGAACGGAGGTTTCGTGTCACACTCTCATCCTGGCGACGGGCGTGCAGTGGCGAACGCTCAATGTGCCCGGCATAGAGCGGTTGCAAGGAGCCGGCGTCTATTACGGCGCTGGACCGACGGAGGCGATCTCCTGCCGCGACGAAGACATATATGTTGTCGGCGGAGCGAACTCCGCCGGTCAGGCCGCGATGTTCTTTTCCAAGCATGCGCGGCGCGTGATCATGCTGGTTCGCGGTCCTTCGCTAGCCGCTACCATGTCGCAGTATCTGATCGATCAAATTCAAAAGACAGAGAACATTGAACTGCAGTGCCGCAGCCGCGTGACTGCGGTTCAGGGCGACGACCGTTTGCGTTCTATTTCCATCACGTGCGACACGACCGGGGATACGCAAATTGTTCCCGCGAGCGCGCTGTTTATTTTCATTGGCGCCGAGCCTTACACAGCCTGGCTTGACGGAGTGGTTGAGCGCGATTCACGCGGATTCCTTCTGACCGGCCCCGATCTGATGCGCGACGGCAAGCGCCCGAAAGGGTGGCAGCTCGACCGCGATCCGGGCCTTCTTGAAACCAATGTTCCCGGTATTTTCGCGGTCGGAGACGTTCGCTATGGTTCTATCAAGCGCGTGGCTTCCGGCGTGGGAGAAGGTTCCGTAGCTATTCAGTTTGTGCACCAATATCTGAGCAAGGTCTGAACATGGACAGTGCGATCAGCAATCCAGCCACTCATCCTGGAGTCGAGGAGTTGACGGCGATTTCGGTATTCTCCGATCTACCCGCCGACGGGCTCGAATGGCTTGCGTCCCAAATGGAAGTAATCGATCTGCAACCGGGCGAGATCCTGGTCCGTGCCGGCGAACCCGCCGAGCATCTGATGGTTCTGTTTCGAGGCGAAGTGCGCGCGGAGCGCGGAGACGGCGGGGTTTATGTGATGCACGCCGGACAAGTCACCGGGCTGCTACCCTATTCGCGGCTCACTCACTATCCATCGACCTCCCATGCAGTGATGGAAAGCCGCGGAGCCACGCTTCACAAGAGCCATTTCGCGGAGATGCTGCAACGCATGCCGGAGCTGAATCAGCGGCTAGTCAGCGTTATGGCCGATCGCATCCGCGAAGCGACGCATGGCGGACCAACAGCGCGAAAAACTGATGGCGCTGGGAAAAATCTCGGCAGGCCTCGCGCACGAGCTCAACAATCCTGCCGCTGCCGTGCGGCGGGCGACGGACAGCCTCCGAAAAGCGATCGTTTCGGTGCGCACCGCTGCGCTTCAGCTCGACAAGGGCGGCCTGCCTCAACCGGCGCGTCTATTTCTCGCCCGCTTAGATTGCGATTGGATCCGGCAGGCTGGCGCGCATTCCGCTCTGGACACTTTAGAGCGAAGCGAGCGCGAAGAAGAGTTCGCGGCATGGCTCGAAAGCCACGGGGTCCCCAATCCGTGGGACCTTGCCGCCGCTCTGGTTGACGCAGGCTGCGAGCGAAGCACGCTCGAAGAAGTGGCCAACCAGGTTCCGCCGGAATTTCTCGCCGATGCTTTCACGCGCCTGACCGCCTCATTCACGATTAGCCGATTGATCGAAGAGATGGAAAGCAGCGCCGGGAAGATCTCCGAGCTGGTTCGCGCGGTGAAGGAATACTCCTACATGGACCAGATGCCTGAGCAGGAGGTCGACATTCACACTGGATTGGAGAATACGCTGATCATGCTGCGCCATCGATTGAAACACGGCGTTGAAGTGGTTCGCGATTATGACCGCACGCTTCCGGCGATCTGCGCGCATGGCAGCGAACTCAATCAGGTCTGGACGAATCTGATTTCGAACGCAATCGATGCCATGAACGAAAACGGAAACCTCCGCATTCGCACGGCTCGCGAGGGGACCAGTGCGGTTGTCGAAGTAGTGGACAACGGTTCGGGCATTCCGCCTGAACTGCAGCCCCGGATCTTTGAGCCGTTCTTCACCACGAAACCCGTTGGCGAGGGGACTGGCCTTGGACTAGACACCGTATACCGCATTGTGACGAATCATCGCGGTTATGTCAGCTTCGAGTCGCGCCCCGGTGAAACTCGTTTCACGGTGCGGATTCCATTTAGTAAATCGAAGCAGACCGCAACATAACAGGGCGGACACATACGGTCTGGGAAATGGCTCCAGTGTAGTCGGCAGCAGTAGGCTTCGTGCCAGCGATTGCGTCTACTCCTGGCGGAGCGCGACCAGCGGATCGATGTGGGAGGCGTGGTGCGCTGGAAGATAGGACGCAAGGAGCGCCACTATGAAGAGCACGAACGCTGCGCCTGCGAAGCTGAGCGGATCGTCCGGTTTCACGTTGTAGAGCATTCCGGAGATCGCCTTCGTCGACCAAATGGCCGCGAGTGCGCCGGCGGCGATTCCGGCCGCTGCCAGACGTGTGCCGTTGCCGAGCACGAGATGCGCGATATCACTCGATCGGGCGCCTACCGCCATTCGTATGCCGATTTCGTTGGTGCGGGCGGCGACCGAGTAGTGCATGATCGCAAAGATTCCCAGCGCAGCGAGCGCCAACGCCATTCCGGAGAAGACGCTGATCAGCCAAGTTTGGAAACGTCTCTGCATTTTCTGTTTGTCAAGGAGCAGTTCCATCGTGCTAATGGAGGGCACGGCCACGTTGTGATTCACATTGCGGATGACTGTCCGCACGGCAGCGGCCAGTTCTGACGGATTCTCGGCTGTGCGGACCACCAGATTTCCAATCTGCTCACTGGTACGTTGTGCCTGGAGCTCGTAGATCTGGGAAAATGGCGCTTTTTCCAGACCACCCGTTCGGGTATCTTTCACGACACCGACGACGGTTAGCCAATCGTCGTGTTGGCCGCGCGGGTCGAAACCCTTGAGATGCTTTCCAATGGGATCTTCGCCAGGCCAATAGCGGCGGGCGAGCGTTTCATTGACGATCGCAACGGGCGATGAACGTGGGCCGGTCGTTGTCGTTGAAGAAGCGGCCGCGAATCAAGGGGACGCCCATGGCGGGAAAGTAGTCTCCGGCAATCTGAGTCCACACCAAAGGTTTCCAAGCCGATTGCGCTTCGGGCGGATGACCCTCAACCAATCGAAGAGCATGGTTACGAGTTTCATCCAGCGAAAATAAGTTCCCGACGCCACCGACCGCTTGCACGCCGGGAAGAGCGGAAATGCGCTGCATGATTTCGCGATACAACTGGGGAGCTTGGGCGGGAGGAGTTGTGGAAGGAAGTCCGATCTGGATAGTGAGCACGTTTTCGGGGCGAAAGCCAAGGTTCACGTTGACGACTGCGACGAAGCTGCGGATCAGCAATCCGGCCCCGGTGAGCAAGACCATGGCAAGCGCGAATTCGGCAGCGACTAACAGGTTTTTCAAGCGCCGGCTCTTGCGTGTTTCTGTCAGGCTACGGCCTGCTGCACCGAGGGATTCATTCAGCTTGGTACGCGAGACTCGCAAAGCGGGCGCTATTCCGAGCGACACTCCGAGCCCGATGCTGAGAGCTAAGGCGAATAGCAGCCCGCGTCCATTCAGCGTCACCGCATTCAGGAGCGGCAGTATCGGCGGGCGAAAGCGCCTTTAATAAGGGAACGAACTCGATAGCCGCGGCTGCCCCAAGCGCCGCCGGCGATGCAGGAGAAGGTCAAGGCTTCGGTGACGAGCTGCCGGAAAAGGCGTGCACGACCGGCTCCGAGCGCGGTGCGGATTGCCATCTCACGCTCGCGTCGCGCGGCCCGAGCCAGCAGTAAATTGGCGACATTCGCGCAGGCGATTAAGAGGAGGAGCGCAACTGCGCCAAACAGAACGAACATCGGTTTTTGCACTTTGCCCGTGAAGTGTTCGCGGAGAGGGACGACTCGCAGGTCGTTGGTATGGAACTCCGGCAGGGCGGATCTCAATCCGCTCCAGATGGAATTGACTTCGGCTTGCGCGACGGCGAAAGAGACGCCCGGCTTTAGGCGGCCGAAAACGTCCCAACGGGCACGCTCAAGCGGATTCGTCTCTTCTGTATCGTTCCAATCGGGATGCGACAGCACGGGAGCCCAGAGTTGCGTGTCGAGAAAAGGGATCTGGAAATCCGAAGGCATAACACCGATGACTCGCCAACGGGCGTGGCCGATTTCCAAATATTGTCCAAGAGCTTTCTGCGAAGAACCGAAGCGTTGCGCCCATAGCGCCTGGCTGATGACGACCACGCGTTCGGCGCGCAGGTTCTCTTCGGACGTGAAGGTGCGGCCGAGCATGGGAGCGCGGCCAAACATCGCGAAAAGATTGGGCGAGACGAATGCGCCTTGCATCCCGATCGGTTCGCTTCCGCCGGTAAGCGTGACGCGAGACCAACCGGTGCGAAAAGTG
The DNA here is from genome assembly GCA_963819405.1 of uncultured Acidobacteriaceae bacterium. GTDB lineage: Bacteria > Acidobacteriota > Terriglobia > Bryobacterales > Bryobacteraceae > Bog-105. The sequence goes on from CAWFWH010000026.1 coordinate 40,196, forward strand.
ATAGCCATGCCAGAAAACGAGCGACTCTTGGCCTTGAACTGCTGAAAATCGTTGTACGAAAGCGAGCCGTTCGAGTCAAACGGCGGCTTGGCAGCGTAGCTTGTGAGGGTCACGAGGCGCTGCGGTTCACGGTAAGGCAGCGGCCGGAGCAGGACGCCATCGACGAGGCTGAAAATAGAGACGCTGGCTGCAATGCCGAGCGCCAGGATTCCGATCACGAGCGAGAAGAACGCGGGTTGCTGGCGAAAGCTTCTCAAGGCATAGCGCAGGTCGGCAAGTAGAGCGTTCATGGGGATGAGTCGAGCAATCGTGCTTCCACCATATAGCTAATTGAGCAAATGACTTGGCTGTAATCAGGGGATGCAAGTTCGGGAAAGGGCTGTCCGCAAATGAACATTGGCTCGAGAGCGCAGAAGCGTTTATTAGCCGTGATGCGAGACTTCGATCCCTAGGCGCCAGCCAAGTGATTGCTCGTCCGCCCAGAAGATCGTGTGGCCGAACCATTGGGAAGCGTGGGCGCGGGTGAGTCCCGTTGGGGCGGTGAGCACGAATGCGCAGGGAGCGTCGCCATAATCGCGCACGCGACGCGCCAGCCAGGAAGTGCTATTTAGGGCATGCGCGAGTACGAATGGTGTGTTTTCGAACCAAGCCAGCTCCGCATCGAAGTCGGGATCGCGCTGCCGGTCCGGCGCCGGAAGATCGAACGCGTGACGATATTGAGCAATGGCGTCGTCGAGGTTATGCACTGCGATGACCACTTTGCCGATGCCGGTCATGCGATCCGTGGTGGGCTTGCCACTCGGGTAGACGCGATTTTGGCGAGGCGTGATGTCGCGGATGAGGAAAGGAAAAAACGAGCCGCGCACGCCGGGACCAATATCGGTGGTTTCCCACTCTAGGCGCACTCCGTCCGGTCGCGTGCGGCCGCTGCGATCGGGCGCTTTGACCTGGATGCCCGCGGATTTCAACTGCGCCACCAGCGCACTTACATCGGAACTGCGGAGCGCAAAAGCGCACGGGCCGGCATTGTTCTCCAGGAACTTGCTCCATACATGAGCCGCGACTTGGGCCGGATCCGCTTGCGGTTGAATGGCCATCAATTCGAGATAAGATCCGTCGGGAAAACTGGCCAGTGCCATTTCGGTTGCGCGGTTGGCGTGGCGCCCGCCATACTCGGTTGGAATTCCGGTGGCGGCCGTGAACGCTCGACGCATGGTGTCGAGATGACGGCCGGCGACGGTGACATGGTCAATCTTTAGCTCCGCCGCGAAGATTGCCGAAGTGGCCAAGAGGAGTGCTGCGAAACGGCGCATGCTATGAGAATGACGTAAGAGGTCTGGGCGCGGCAACTCGCGAGGGCATTGCGCGGATCTTTAGGTGGCAATGGTAGATTGAAACAATTAGCATGAGTGCGCTGTCTTGATGTGGCTTGTCTCGAACGGGGCCTGTGATAGGGGCCGAGTACTCATTCTGTTTTCTTCCTGACTTTTTATTTGCCTTTGAGGAGGCCTTTATCGATGCCTGGCGCTAATGCCATGTTTGCGTATCTCTCCGGAGCCGCGGCTTTATTCCTGATGAATCCGGCCGTATCGTTCGCCCAGGAACAAAGACAGGCTAGCGGGGAAGCCAATTTGATCCTGCCCGATCTGAGCCAGGCCACATTCTTCGGCGGGATTATCGATGGCCGGTCGCTGCTTCTGTACAGTTTGGTCTTCGTTGTGCTCGGCCTTCTGTTTGGTCTGGTGATGTACCACCAGCTCAAGAACCTGCCGGTTCACAAGTCGATGTTGGAGATTTCCGAGCTGATCTACGAGACCTGCAAAACCTACCTTGTAACGCAGGGCAAATTCCTGCTGATTCTCGAGATCTTCATTGGCGTGATCATCGTCTTCTACTTCGGCGTGCTGGAGCATTTCGATGCGTTCAAGGTGTTTATCATCTTGCTGTTCAGCGTCATCGGCATTTGCGGGAGCACCGGCGTGGCGTGGTTCGGAATTCGGGTGAACACCTTTGCCAATTCGCGCACGGCCTTCGCCAGTCTCAGCGGCAAGCCTTTCCCGTGCCATGAAATACCGCTGAAGGCCGGGATGAGCATCGGCATGTTACTGGTTAGCGTCGAGCTGGTGCTGATGCTGTTCATCCTGCTTTTTATTCCGCACGATTATTCCGGGCCGTGCTTCATTGGGTTTGCCATTGGCGAATCGTTGGGCGCGGCGGCACTGCGCGTGGCGGGCGGCATCTTCACCAAAATTGCGGATATCGGGGCGGACTTGATGAAAATCGTCTTCAAAATCAAGGAAGATGATGCGCGCAACCCCGGCGTGATTGCGGACTGCACGGGCGACAACGCGGGCGACTCCGTGGGGCCGAGCGCGGATGGTTTCGAGACCTACGGTGTTACAGGCGTGGCGCTGATCACGTTTATCGTGCTTGCGGTGCGCAGCCCCCTCGTGCAAAGCCAGCTTCTGGTGTGGATCTTCGCGATGCGCGTGATGATGGTGATCTCCTCAGGCGTGTCGTACTACTTGAATGCGGCATTCGCGAGAGCTAAATATGCCAAAGCGGACAAGATGAACTTTGAGGCGCCGTTGACAAGCCTGGTTTGGCTTACATCGCTGGTCTCTATCGCGGCGACGTATGTGGTTTCGTACTCCATGATTCCCGATCTCAACGGTGACACGTCGCTTTGGTGGAAGCTTTCCACGGTGATCACTTGCGGCACGTTGGCTGGCGCCGTGATTCCTGAGCTGGTGAAGGTATTCACATCGATGGAGTCGCGGCACGTGCGCGAAGTGGTGGTCTCGTCCCGTGAGGGGGGCGCATCGCTGAACATTCTTTCCGGATTCGTGGCGGGAAACATGAGCGCCTATTGGCTGGGGACGGCGATTCTTGCCCTGATGGCGGCAGCGTACGGGGTGAGCACGGCGGGCCTCGGCGGCCTGATGGTTGCGCCAGCGGTATTTGCGTTCGGGTTGGTTGCGTTCGGATTTTTGGGCATGGGGCCGGTGACGATCGCGGTCGATTCCTATGGTCCGGTGACGGATAATGCGCAGTCGGTGTACGAGCTGTCCACAATCGAGCAGATTCCTGGCATCGAGCAGGAGCTGAAGGGCACTTACGGATTCGACGTTAATTTCGAGACAGCGAAGGACAATTTAGAAGAGAACGATGGCGCGGGCAATACGTTCAAAGCTACCGCTAAGCCGGTGCTCATCGGAACGGCAGTTGTCGGCGCAACAACGATGATCTTCTCAATTGTGGTTGCCCTGACAAACGGTTTGCGGCCGGACTTGCTTTCGAATCTCTCGATCCTGCATCCGCCGTTTCTGCTCGGACTGATCGCAGGCGGCTCGGTTATTTATTGGTTCACTGGAGCGTCGACGCAAGCAGTAACCACCGGCGCTTATCGCGCTGTCGAGTTCATCAAGGCGAATATCAAGCTGGAGGGAGTGACGAAAGCATCGGTGAGCGACAGCAAGAAGGTGGTGGAGATTTGTACGAAGTACGCGCAGCGCGGCATGTTCAACATCTTCTTGTGCGTGTTCTTCATGACTCTGGCATTCGCATTCGTCGAGCCTTATTTCTTCATTGGCTATTTGATCTCCATTGCGCTGTTCGGCTTGTATCAGGCGATTTTCATGGCCAATGCGGGCGGCGCATGGGACAACGCAAAGAAAATTGTCGAGACCGAACTGAAGCAAAAAGGCACGCCACTGCACGACGCGACAGTGGTCGGTGATACGGTGGGGGATCCGTTTAAGGACACGTCTTCAGTGGCTTTGAATCCGATCATCAAATTTACGACACTGTTTGGATTGCTTGCGGTGGAATTGGCGGTTTCGTTGTCGGGCGAAAGCGGATCGGCGTTAGGCGCGCTGTTGGCGGGAGTGTTCCTGCTGACTGCAATGTACTTCGTGTGGCGATCGTTCTACAGGATGCGGATTGGAACCGAGTAGCTGGCTGCAGCGAAGTTCCCCTCATGTCTCTCGCCTAGTCAATGCAGCAGATCGTTCAACGCTTTGATCTTTTCGGCGGGATATTTGGGCTTGCGATCGAACGTCACGAGGCCGTTCACTTCCTGCTCGACGTCGGTTAGTTGCGTGTAGCATATTCCGGCGAAGTTGTTCAGCTTGGCAATTCCTTCGTAAAGCTGCGTCAGACGGGCAAGCGCATCGTCCTGTGTTTTCTCGACGCCTGAGTAGCCCCAGCTTTCGGTCGGGACGTTCGCTCCCGCTGGGATATATGCGATTCCTCCGAACTCCGATAGGTACAGAGGCGAGCCGTTGTAGCGATAGCCGTCAATCAGAGCAGGCCTGCCGTTCTTTGGTATCGTGCTGCTTTGCGGAGTCACGTCCTTATATTTCAGATAAAGCTTTTCGCCGGACTTCTCGTAATCATGAATGGCGAACAGGTCCGTTTCGTCCGTGTGCTGCCAGCCTTCGTTGTCGATGACAAGCCGCGTTGCATCCAGCGTGTGGGTTAGCTGGTAAAGCTCCTTCAGATAAGCTTGCTGACGCGGCTGCTTCAGATCCGGTACGCCCCAACTCTCGTTGATGGCGTTCCAAATGATGATCGATGGGTGATTGTAATCGCGTTCGACCGCTTCCATCCATTCGCGGGTGAATCGCTGAACTTCCGCATCATCGAATTCGTAGGCATCCGCGATCTCCCCTGAGACCAGCAAACCGCGACGATCCGCCCAATAGAGAAAGCGCGGGTCGGCAGTCTTTTGATGTTTGCGCACGCCATTAAAGCCCATTGATTGGATCAAATCGATATCGCGCTGAATGGCTTCGTCCGACGGCGGGGTCAAGATGCTGTCAGGCCAGTAGCCTTGATCGAGTAAGAACTTCAGATAAACCGGACTGCCGTTGATGGTGACCCGGTCACTCGCGATCGAGACGGTGCGAAAGCCGAAATAAGAGTCGACTTCATCGATCGGTTGACCTTCACGGGAGATGCGGTACTTCACCTTATAGAGGGCGGGAGAATTGGGAGACCAAAGCTTAGGCTGGTCGATGCGAATCTCGGCGGAGACCCGATCGAGCTGAGTTTGAATGTCCGTCGAGCCCACTTCGGTTGTGCCGTCCAAGATGCTGACATGAAAGGCAAGCAGCTGCGGCGAGCGAAACGCGAGTGCGCCTTCGAAATGTGCCAGGCCATCCTGACCCGCCGTGATGTGAACGTATTCAAGATAGTTGTCGCCCGTGGCTTCGAGCCAGACCGGTTGCCAGATCCCGCTAGTGCGGGTATAGAAAATGCTCTTGGATTTTGGCTCCCAATACTGCTTTCCACGCGCAATGTAGCGATCGGTCGGGGGGTTGTTCGCGCGAACGGTAATGCTATTCGGGCCGCGCCTTAGTGAATCGGAGATATCGAAGCTGAACGGCACGTTTCCGCCCTGGTGCGATCCGAGAAACTGGCCATTCAGCCAAACGGATGCCTGGTAATAGACGGCCCCGAAGTGCAGGAGGACGCGCTTGCCGCTCCAATCGGAAGGGATGGTGAACGACCGCTGGTACCAAACGGTGGGATGAAAGCTGGTATCCCGAATGCCGCTCAATTTGCTTTCGAAACAGTAGGGAACGGTAATAGTGCGGGGAGACCTGAGATTGACGGCGTTCCAATGCGAAGCGAGACCTTCGTCGCGGTCATCGAAGGCGAAGTTCCAGACGCCGTTCAAGGTCATCCACTGCTGCCGCTGGAACTGTGGCTCGGGGTATTCGGAGCGAGGGACAGGGGCAGCAAATAAAGCCGATGTGGCGAATACGATCGCAAATACTGCGACGAGCCGGATGCGCAGGAAGAACATGTGCCTAGATTAGATATTAGGGCAGAGGATTTCGAGTCATGGGCATCTGGCCGGATATACGTTACGCTGTGCGCGCAATGAGACGAAGCCCGGCGGTCGCGGTGATCGCCATTCTTGCGCTGGCGCTGGGCATTGGAGCAAATACAGCGATTTTTAGCATCGTCAACACAGTTCTGCTGAATTCGGCGACGATGCGCGACTTGCGGAATCCGGAGCGGCTGGTGATGATTTGGGAGAGCAATCCTCGACTGGGCGCAATTGTGTCGGACCGCATGCCCACGGCGTTAGAAAACTTCCGGGAATGGAAACGGCAGAGCGCGTCCTTTGAAGACATGGCGACGCTTCAAATCCTGAATTGCAATTTGACGGGCGGCAACGCGAGCCGCGAGCGAGCGGCCAGAGCGGGTGGTGGGCATGCGGATATCGCTGAACTTTTTTTCCGCTGCTCGGAATTCGGCCGGCGGCTTGGACGGGTGTTCACAACGGAGGACGCGAAGAACAGAAGCGAGAGTGTTGCCATTTTGAGCGCAGACTTATATCGGCGGCGATTCGGTAATGGGACAGCTCTAGATGAGAAAGACAATTCGCGTGAATGGCGTTGACGCGAACCGTCGTTGGAGTGATGCCGGCGAATTTTAAATTTCCCGGAATGTATATGGGAATGGATCAGGACAACCCAGAGGTATGGCTGCCGCTCGATCTCGAAGGAAAGAAGGCGGGGAGTTGCTCATTCGCAACTATTATGTGTATGCGCGGCTGAAGCCCGGTGTGACCCTGGGGCAGGCGCGCTCTGAGATGAACACGATCGCAAAGCGCCTGGAAACGGCTGACCCTCGCCTGAATTAGTGGTTTTGGCGTGAATGTATTTCCTCTCTCCGTAGAGGATGTGGGGACGGATCTGCCGCGCGGCACTTTTTGTGTTGCAGATGGCGGTCGGTTTTGTTCTGCTGATTGCCTGCGCGAATTTGGCGAATCTGCTGCTGGCGCGAGCGGTGGGGCGGGAGCGTGAGATGGCGGTTCGGCTGGCGTTGGGTGCGCGGCGTGGGCGGATTGTCCGGCAGTTACTTACCGAAAGTATCGCGCTGAGTGCGATCGGCGGGGCCGTGGGTTTACTAGTTGCGTATTGGATGCTCAGTGGCATGTCGTCTCTCGCGCCGCAGGACATGCCCGGATTTCATGATTTGCATATCGATCTAATTGCGATGGGGTTTACATTCCTGGTGGCCGTGCTCACGGGCGTTTTGTTTGGTTTGGCTCCAGCGTGGCATGCGGCCGGACGCGATGTAAACGAAATTCTGGGACGCGGAGGACGCGGAAGCAGCAGAGCGTCGGACCGGCTGCGAAGTGTTTTGGTTGTGGGAGAAGTGGCGTTAGCGCTGGTGCTTTTGACCGGGGCGGGCCTCATGATCCGAAGCCTGGATTTTCTGTTGCGAGTAAACACGGGTCTGCGCCTGGATCATCTGCTGACGATGGAAATTGCGCTCCCTTCAACTCGTTATGCCACGGATGCTCAACAGAAGGCGTTTTGCGATCGGCTGCTCGAGAACGCGGAGCGGACGCCTGGAGTCCTATCAGCGGCGATGACAGACGGACTGCCGATGGAATCGGTCCGGGCGACTTCCTTTACCGTGCCGGGCGAACCGACGAGGCCCAACGATTCGCCGATCGCCGATCACGCCAACGTTACCGAAGGGTACTTCGAGACGGTAGGAACGCCGTTGTTGCGGGGACGCAATTTCACTCGCGCGGACGCCGAATTGGCCGAGCCGAGGACGGTCATTCTGAGTGAGTCGCTGGCGAGAATTCACTGGCCGAAGCATGATGAGATTGGGAAAACGATCGTGATTCCTGTGGGCGAGAGCAAAAAGATTTCACTCACTGTGATCGGCACAGTGGCTGATACGCGCCAATTGGGACCTGATTCACCAACGAGGCCGGAGATGTACACGCCTTCGAGAGTTTATTCCAGCCCTTACCTTGCGGTGACGGACGATCGGGGATCCGATGAAGATGGCGCCGGCAATGGAAAAGCTGGTCTGGGCGATTGATCCCGAGCAGCCGGTATTCGAAATCCACTCGATGGAGGACATCGTGCATGACTGGCTTGCGCAGCGGCGATTCAATATGGTGGTGCTGACTGGATTCGCGACGTTAGCGCTGGTCTTAGCTTCGCTCGGGCTATACGGAGTTCTGGCGTATCTGGTCACCTTGCGGACCAGAGAACTGGGGATTCGCATGGCGGTGGGCGCGGGACCGCGACAGGTACTGACGCTAGTGATCAGCCAGGGAGCAAAGCTGACACTCATCGGATTAGCCATAGGTATCGCCGGAGCACTGTTGTTGACTCATTTGATGCAAAGCTTGATCCTCAATGTCAGCGCGACTGATCCGATGACGTTCGCCGGAGTTGCGGCCACTCTGCTTGCCGTCGCGCTTCTGGCGAGTTATATTCCTGCGCGACGCGCTGCCCGCGTGGACCCGATGGAAGCATTGCGCGTGGAATAGAAAGCGCAAGCGATCGCCTTTGTTATGCTCTGAACTTCAGGGAACAACTGTGAGTAGTTATCAACCAAGCAGGAGAGCCTTTCTAAAAGCTGCCGCCGCATCGGGCGCGCTGGCCAGAGCGGCTCTAGGTCAACGCGGCGCCGCGGCGCAACAGCCGGGCACGGGGCAAGCAACACCAGCTGCGCCGCCACGATCCGCACGCGTGACATCGAGCGTTATGCTATGGACGCTGAAAGGCAGCTTCGAGGAAAAACTCGCGACCGCTGCTCATGCGGGGATACAGTCGACGGAGCTTGTGACGGAACACATAAGCTGGTCGGACGCGGACGTCGCCAAGTATAAGGGATTGGCGCAATCGTACGGGCTCGGCATCGATGCTCTCTGTGCGCAGAGGGATTGGACGCGCCGTCCGGTAACCATGGTGAATCCCGCTCATCGCGAGGCGTTTCTGAAAGATGTGAGGGATTCGATCGTCTGGGCAAAGAAGCTGAACGTGCCGCAAATTATCCTGCTCAGCGGTAATGAGCAGCCCGGCATGACTCACGAAGCGCAGTACGCCAGCATGGTGGAGAGCGGGAAACGTGCGGCGGAAATCGCCGATGCCGGTGACGTGAAGCTGATCCTCGAAAATCTCAACAGCAAAGTGAACCACAAGGGCTACTTCCTGATCAGCGCCAAAGAGGCGTTACAGGCGGTAAAGGAAGTAGACAGCCCGCATTTCCGGTTTCTGTTCGATATCTATCATGAGTACGTGCAGAATGGCGACCCAATTCCTACGATTACGGAAGCCGCGCCATACGTAGCCGTATTCCATGTTGCCGATGCGCCTGGACGGCATGATCCTGGCACGGGCGAGATGAAATGGGACGACATATATAAAGCGATCGGCAAATCAGGTTACACGGGATATATCGCGCTGGAGTACACGCCTGAAGGCGATGCAGTCGAAAGTCTGACGAAGGCTGTGACGCAAATGCGCAAGGATTTGAATTCGGCGGGAGCGCCCCCGAGCCCTGCGCCCCCAGCTACTCTTTGATCGCTAAGATTGCGTCTAGCAGGGAGCCTGTCCGGCGGCAATCGATCTTCGTAAAGCCGGCGGATTGAAGCAGAGCACGATATTCGTCGAACGTCCGTTCTTTGCCGTCCGTGCAGACCAGCATGTTGAGGTCCTGCATTAGGGCGTAGATGGGCCCCGATCTGTCATCGTTCACCAGCGCTTCGGCAATCAGCAGACCGCCTCCTGAAGGAAGCGCGTGCACGATCTTTTGAAGCAGGGCGGCGATTTGCGGCTCGCTCCAATCGTGAATGATGCGGGCAAGGGCGTAGAGGTCAGCCGCGGGAAGATTTTCGGTGAAAAAATCGCCAGCCATGAAGCTAACCCGATCCGCGATGGCAGAGCGGCTGATATGAGCGCGCGCGAAATTTTCTACGCGCGGGAGATCGAGCACTGTGGCGCGCAAATCAGGATAGGCTTCGCAGGCCGCTATCGCGAGATGACCGGTTGCGCCTCCGACGTCGACGAGATGGCTAAAGCGGCTGAGATCGAAGGCGCCCACAACGAGCTTTGAGGCGATTTGCCCGAAGCCGTGCATTCCGCCGAGGAAGCTTGCGGTGGACGCCTCGTCGCGAAAGAAGTGCGCGAACAAGGCATCCCGGGTGCCGAACGTCTGAGCCCATCGATTGCCGCCTTCGCGGACGGCATCATCGAGATGCGACCACAGCAGATAGAGCGATTCGTCAGAATAAACGATGTACCCCGCGAGCGTATCAGGGCTGGAACTCACCAGAAAGCGGGAAGCGATTGCCGTGTTTCGATAGGTCTGCTCCTTGCGCTGCAAGAGCCCGAGAGAAACACAGCCGTCGAGAAGACGGGTTAAAGCGCCGGTGTTCAGGTTCAGTTTGGCCGCGAGCGCGCCGGCACTCTGCGGGTGATCTTCAATGTGATCGAAGACGCCCAAGCGAACGGCGGTAAACATCGCCTTCGAACGGCGAAACGCTTCAATCAGATCTAGAACGAGGGCGGGATCGGCTTGAGCACTCATGCGAAGTGATCGAATGCTTTGGGTTGCAACGGACGGCCTTTGAAGCGAACACGCCCGGGGTGCTCGCTGGTGATGATTCCGATTGGCGTGACCGTTAGCGTGCCTAATTTTGTCGGAATCTTTTTTTTAACGGGGGCAGTGAAGAGGAGCTCGTAGTCGTCGCCTCCGTGTAGAGCTTCATCGAGACTGGCACCGGGGGCGATGGGGAGATCGGAATCGATTTCAGCGCCGACTTTCGATTCGGCGCAGAGGCGGCGAAGGTCGAGAGACAGGCCGTCGCTCACATCCATGCCAGCGGAAACTCCTAAGCGGCGCAACATCAATCCTGCTTGAATGCGCGGCTCAGGACGCGAGCGGTGCTTCCCTCCGCCCTGAGCAAGATTGTGTGCTGAGCCGCCGAGCCGGCCGGTGACGTAGATGCGATCACCGGGTTTCGCACCGCTACGAAGGATGGCGGTGCCACGAGGCACTCGCCCGCAACACATCACATCGACGATGACTTTATCGAATCGCGCGAGGTCGCCACCCGCCAGCGCAATTTTGTATTTCGCTCGCCAAGCGCTAGAAGGCCGTTATAGAAGCGCGTAACCCACGAAGAGGCAAGCTTGGCGGGTATCGCGAGTGACACGAGGCAGAACAGCGGCTCGCTGCCCATGGCTGCCAGATCGGAAAGGCTCCGCGCAAGCGCCAGATGGCCAATATCACCGGCAGTATGCGTTTCCCGCGTGAAGTGGCGGCCTTCCAAAACGAAATCGCACGTGAAGACGAGATCCTCGTTTGCGCTGGGGCGCAGTATGGCGCAATCATCACCGATGCCCTGCACGATTGCGCGGGCGTCATGGCCCCGTTTCGCAAGCTCGCGAATTCGATCGATGATTTCGGTTTCGCGCATCGCGGCGCTATTCCGCTGCCGATCCGGCAAGTACCAAGCCTGCAGGAAGCTCTTCGCCAAAGACGCGGCTGGAGGAGGCGAGATCGTCAGCTTCGCCCGCCAGGCGGCGGAGCAGGTCGGCTGCTCGAGGGCTCGCTTCACAAGCGCGCCGAACCAATTCTAAGGTCGCGGGGGGAAGGTCGCGGGCGGTATCGCCGGTTTGCTGGCTGATATGGACGACAGCTTCGAGCAGCGCTGGGGTATTTGTCGCGCGCAACAAACCTTCAACCCAGCGCGTGACGATCGCCGGAGCCACGACCAAATTCATAGGACCGCTAAAGAGCTTGCGCGCGCCCAAGCGCGAGAGACACCACGCGCCGGCATCGACCATCTCGCCTCGCTTGACGATTTCGAGTAGAGTGTCGCCGAGCTGCAATTTGGTTTGTTGCGGCAGCAGCTCGAGACTTGCCGCGGTCCGCCACATCTCGCGGTAGAGGCTCTGATTCATGCGTTGCTTTCGCTTTTGCTTCGGCAGCAGGATGGGTGAGAGCCGCTGGAAAATATCGGCTTGCTGATTGCGATTCAGGCCGCCTGCAATGCGGCCACAAAAGATCCACCAATCGATTTCACACTGCACCTGATTACCAAAGGTGAGACCCGCTGCATAGACGCGCCGCGCCTGCTCGATTCGGAAATCATCTCCGGGGAAGCCGAAGCCCGGGCGCAGGCAGAAACCGGTCAGATTTAGCCAACGCGTCTCGTGGTGAGCGTTCTTACGCCGTCCTTCTGCAAGCTCAAGCAGCTTGTCGGCAAGAGCGCGGATGGTGGGCAATGGCCAGGAGAGCCGGCCTAGACCCAGTGTCTGTTCGAGACGCGCAGGAAGCTGTTCCGGAGGCAGGCCTGAGCCGGCTACAGCGAAGACTTGCGCGATGAGCGATTCGGCATTCGCTTGCGCTTCGTGGCCGATCACGGCAGTAGAGCGAACGGCGGCTAAAGCCGCGCCAGCCTCGGGTGCGTCGGCGGCCTTTCGTAGTTGAAATTGGAGACGCCAGCGGTGCTCGCTGATCTTCGATTCCGCCCAGGATTCGAGCGTACCCACTTCGCTGAGACGAGCGCCCAGCGTGACGGGAATGCGCCGTTCGCCGCCTTTTCCAAAGCGGATCACGGCACGCAGCGGGGCGTGAAGGCGAGGATCGCTGGCGGGATCGAGCATGTCGTCTGGCGCAGTGAATGAGATCACATCGCCCGCGGCATCTTCGGTGCGGGCAAGAGAGCTGTACAGGCGAAATGCTACCGGCGTATTGGCGAGGAGTTGAAGCTCCGGCTGCTCAAGTTTAATTTCCTGCCCTTCTTCGGTTCCGCGTGGCACCAGGCAAACGGCGCGAATAGAGGACGAGCCGGAATCCTGCAATCCAAGGAAATACGCGCGAGGCAATCCGCCGCGAACCAAAACGCCGCTTCCGGATGAGCGCACGTAGGAGTAATAAGCTGCACCGACAGCAACCGCAAGATCCAGATCGTGATTTTCAAACAGCAGAGGCGTGCGGTGCGACCAATGTTCGACCACGTCGCGAACGCGTTCGCGGAAGACTTGCGGTATGAAGAAGCCGCCATTGAACAGAATGGCGTCGACGCCGTGTTCCGCGGCCGGCGAGCTGTGCAGGAATTCAGCGAGATGCCGGGTGATGGCCGGATCGGACACATAGGGCAGCCCAAGCTCACGAAAGACACTTTGCTTTTCCTGTTGGGGCTTATCGCTGAATTCGCAAGGAGGGAGGAAGCCGCCGAGAGCTAGTTCGAGGACCTCATCGCGAGTAATGGCAGTCTTTAGCGTTCCACCGATGAGCGAGGCGCCAGCCCCTACGATCGTCACGTCGATGCTGGAAGGACCATCTTGCGAGAGCAGCAGCTCTTTGGCAGCGGAGCATTGGCGTCGCAAAGCGCTGCGCTGCCGGAGTGATAAAGTTCTTCCAAGCTTCGACTCGGCAAGCCAGGAAATAGTCAAATCGAGATTGTCGCCGCCGAGTAATAAATGGCGGCCAACGGTTGTGCGGGTAAATTGAACGCGGTCGCCTTCCCGATCAACACGAACGAGAGTGAAATCGCTAGTGCCGCCGCCGACATCGCAGACAAGCACAATTTGGCCGTCGAACAGCTCTTTGTTGCTGCGCGCTAAATGGCCCGCGATCCAGGCGTAGAACGCAGCGGCGGGCTCTTCCACGAGCGTCAAGTTCTCGATGCCCGCGTCGCGCGCTGCCTGCACCGTCAACTCTCGGGCTTCTTCGTCAAAGCTTGCGGGAACGGTGAGAACCACCTGCTGTGGGGCTAACGGCGTGCCTTTGGCGTGTTCCCACGAGTTCCGCAGATGGGCGAGATAGCGCGTAGACGCTTCGACTGGAGAGAGAACGCGGCCTTCTTCCTGCGAATCCCACGGCAGAATCTTTCGCGGTCCGGTCCGCCTCTGAGTTCGAGAGCCAGGATTTCGCGGAATGAACGGTCTTGGTGGGTACGAGAGCGCCTTGATCGCGAGCATAAGCGCCGACGACAGGCGGTTCACTTAAGTAAAGGAACGAAGGAAGCGTCCTGAGTGCGGCGGTGCGGTTCGCGTCAATTTGCTGTTCGATAGGCAGAACATGAATCGGCGGAAAGTCGGCTTCGGCAGCCTCTTGCGGATCGATGTAGGCAAGCGCGGAATTGGTCGTGCCGAGGTCGATACCGATGTTCATTGAGGGTTAGCAGAATACCCGGAATCTGTCGAAATCCGTTCTTCCTATAATGTCCCAGAGCCTCCAAGAACAATTTATGATGCCGAAATTTGTTCGTACCCTTCTTGTGTTTCTTGCCCTAACGACGGTTTGGGCAGCGCAAAGTGATAAACGGTTGCTGCTTCGAAACCCTGCGGTCAGTCAGACCCAGATTGTATTCGAGTATGCGAACGATCTTTGGATCGTAAGCCGCGATGGCGGTGAAGCGCATCGGTTGACGAGCGGTGTCGGGCGCGAATTCAATCCCCATTTCTCGCCGGATGGCGCTCAGATTGCTTTCAGCGGGGAGTACGACGGCAACATCGACGTATACGTGGTTCCGGCCCTCGGCGGCGTGCCCCGCCGGCTAACCTATCACCCTGGAGCGGATCTGGCAATCGGCTGGACGGCTGATGGCAAGCGCATCTTATTTAATTCGCGCCGCGATAGTTATGCGGATAGTGGCCGGCTCTACACAATCGGTTTGGATGGCGCATTGCCTGAAGTACTGCCGCTTCCGGCCGCAGAAGACGGATCCTATTCGAGCGACGGATCGCATATTGCGTACTCGCCGGTGTTTCAATGGGAAGCCGCATGGAAGCGGTACCGTGGCGGACAGACGACTAAGATCTGGATCGCGGATCTCGCGGATTCGAGCATCGTCAAGATTGCTCGTGAAAATTCAAACGACTTCAATCCGATGTGGGTTGACAATAAGGTCTATTTTCTTTCTGACCGCAACGGGCCTGTGAGCTTATGGTTTTATGACACCGGCTCGGGTAAGGTGAGCGAGGTCCTGAAGAATAATGGCCTTGATTTCAAATCCGCTTCCGCTGGAGGCGGTGCCATCGTTTACGAACAGTTCGGGTCCTTGTATCTGCTCGATTTGAAATTGGGCAAGGCGCATCATGTCGATATTCGCTTGGCGGCGGACCTTCCCGAGGTGCGCTCTCGTTTTGAGAAGCTGACCGTTGCGAAGATCGAGAACGCCACCATTTCGCCGACTGGCCAGCGCGCCGCATTCGAATCACATGGCGAGATTCTCACGGTACCGGCGGAGAAGGGCGATATTCGCAATCTGACAAGCAGCCCGAGCGTAGCCGACCGCGATCCTTCCTGGTCGCCGGATGGGAAATGGATTGCGTACTTTTCCGATGAATCGGGCGAGTACGCGCTTCACATTCGCGATCAAAGCGGGTTGGGCGAAGTGAAAAAGATCAATTTGGGAAATCCTCCGTCCTTTTTCTATTCGCCCATTTGGTCGCCTGACAGCAAGAAGATCTCGTATACGGACAAGCGGTTGAACCTCTGGTACGTCGATTTGGAAAAGAAAACCCCGGTTCGCGTCGACACTGATCTATATGACAGCCCAGGGTACGCGATGACCGCCGCTTGGTCTCCTGACAGCCGATGGCTGGCCTTCAGCAAACAGCTCCACAATCATCTGCACGCGGTGGTTGTCTATTTCCTGAGTGATGGCAAGTGTACTCAGGTGACCGATGGAATGAGCGACGCAACGTCTCCTTCGTTCGACAAGAGCGGCAAGTATCTCTACTTCATGGCGAGTACCAATGTCGGGCTGAGTGGCGGATGGATCGACATGTCGAGCATTGCGCGTCCGACGACAAGCAGCGCTTATGTGATGGTCCTCAGAAAGGATCTGCCATCGCCGCTTGCTCCGGAAAGCGATGAGGAGAACAAGCCGGACGCCGACAAGAAGGACGATCAGAAAAAAGACGACAAGAAGGACGATGAGAAGGCTAAAAGCAAAGAGACGCCCAAGGATCAGAAAGATGAAAGGAAGCCGCCGCCGGAAGTGCGGATCGATTTCGACGGCATCGGCCAGCGAATCCTGGCTGTGCCGGTTCCTGATAAGAACTACCTGGCTGTAGCCGCCGGAAAAGAGGGCGTGCTCTATCTCGAAGAACTTCCGATTGTGCAGCTCAACCAAGGGCCGCCGCAGATCATCGTCAATAAGTTCGATTTCAAGAAGCGCAAGGCCGACACGATTCTCACGGGCGCGACTGTTTTCAAGCTGTCCGACAACGGCGAGAAAATGCTATTCCGGCAGGGCGAGCAATGGGTGATTGCCGGGACTGATCAAGCGCCAAAACCAGGCGAAGGTGCGCTGAAACTCGCTGATATGGAAGTCTATGTCGATCCGCAAGCGGAATGGCGGCAGATGTACCACGAAGTTTGGCGCATCGAGCGTGATTTCTTCTACGACCCACATTTTCATGGACTCGATCTCAACGCGGCTGAGCAGTTCTACAAGCCTTATCTCAATGGAATTTCGGCGCGCGCGGATCTGAATTATCTCTTTGAAGAGATGCTCGGCAACATGACAGTGGGACATATGTTTGTTGGCGGCGGAACCGAGCCGGAGGTGCCGCATATCAAAGTGGGGTTGCTGGGAGCGGATTACAAAATTGAGAACGGGCGTTACAGGTTCGCCAACGTATACAATGGCGAAAACTGGAACCCGCAGTTACAGGCGCCTCTCACCCAACCTGGCGTTAACGTGATCGCGGGCGAATACCTGCTGGCTGTGCGTGGGCGCGAGGTGCGCGCCTCAGATAACGTGTACAGCTTTTTTCAGGAGACCGCGGGCAAGCAGATCGTGTTAAAGGTCGGGCCGAATCCGGACGGCACGGGCTCACGCGAAGTGAGTGTTGTTCCGCTCGAGAGCGAAGACGCCTTGCGGCATCTCGCGTGGGTCGAGGGGAATCGTCGGAAGGTGGATCAGCTCAGTGGCGGAAAACTGGCTTATGTTCATCTGCCCGATACCGCCAATGGCGGCTTCACCAGCTTCAATCGCTACTTCTTCGCGCAAGTTGGACGCCAGGGAGCGGTGCTCGATGAACGATATAACCATGGAGGCGATATCGCCGATTACATAATCGATTATCTGAACCGGCGCCCGATGGCGCGGATTACAACCCGGGAAGGCGAAGACATCACGGATCCGAGCCAGGCCATTTACGGACCTAAGGTCATGATCATCAATCAATTCGCGGGATCCGGCGGCGATGCCATGCCTTGGTATTTCCGAAAAGCAGCAGTGGGACCGCTGGTGGGCGAGAAGACCTGGGGCGGCCTGATCGGCATTGGCGGTTATCCGCCTCTCATCGATGGCGGCCGAGTGACGGCTCCCCGTTGGGCGTTTTACGGTCTTACGGGTGAATGGGAGGTCGAGAACCGCGGCATTGCTCCGGATGTCGAAGTCGATCTCGATCCGAAGCTGGTGCGCGAGGGACACGACCCACAATTGGAGCGTGCCGTCGCGGTTGCAATGGAGATGTTGAATAAGAATCCTCCAGCAACCTACAAGAAACCGCCGTATCCGAATTACCATCAGCGCTTCGAGAAATCGAAGCCCTGACAAGCGGCCGATGGCTTAGGCCGCCGCCCGCTCTCGCACGTTGAACTCGAGCTTCCAGCGGCGGTTGTCGGCGGCAACGCACCAGAGCTCGAGCATACCGGTTTCTGTCACCTTGCTTTCAAGCGTTACAGGCACGATTTCTTCCCGCGACCCGTCGGTATGCGGAGGCAAGAACACTTCGACGGGCGAAAGTTCCTCCAGGTCGTCGCCGATTTCTTCGATCAACGTTCCCGCAGCGTCGCTCTTTCGTGACAAGGAGGAAAAGAAGCGAAATTCGGCTGGTTCGCCGACGACCAGCGCGAATTTCCGTTGCGGTAGCTCGACTGTCGAGCCTTCTTCCAGCCCGAAAGGCACGACTGCGAGGGCCTTCATGGGAGCCGGCAAGCCCGGAACAGCGGGCAACGAACTTTCAATGCCCACGTAGTAAGTGCGCGGAACACCGCCATGAATGCGCACCCCTTTGCCGGTTCGCGCCAACCCATAATAAGCAGCACCATGCGCGACGGCGTGCATTAAATCTGCCTGTTTGGTTTCGTTCTGGAGCTCCACCAGGCCGGGCGCGCCGGCTTGTTGAAGCCAACCGTTGAGCACTTCGAAGATACGATGCTCGATGGCTGCGGCTTGAAGAACACCTCCATTCAGCAGCAAATGAGTGGGGCGAGCGAAACCTTCCGAGCCCGCATTTGCGGCGGCTTGGCGAAGGAATTGCGCGAGATGTTTTGTTACAGCGGGATCGGCCGCGTAATTGAGGCCCACTTCCATTAAGGCAGCACGCCGTTGCCTTTGTGGCGCGGCATCGGAGGGCACGAGCGGGAAAAAACCGTCGACTAACAGAGCGCGAATCTCGTCGCGGGATATCTTGCCACGAACGGTTCCGCGCACCACGCCCGTGCCTCGGCCGAGAATCGTCAGCGGCTGATCCTTGGGCGATGAATCGGTGGATAGGAGCAGTTCTTTGGCGGCCCGGCATTGCTGCCAGAGCGAATTGAATTGAATAGCGTCGAGTTTCGTGCCCTTCTGCGCGAACTGCTGCTCGGCAAATCGAGCGACGGCCAAATCCATGTTGTCGCCACCCAGGAGAAGATGCTCACCGACAGCAATGCGCTCGAGCTGCAATTCGCCGGATTGCTCAGTAACCGCGATCAGCGTGAAGTCGGTTGTCCCGCCGCCGATGTCTACGACCAGAATGAGATCTCCCGGTTTCACTTGCTCGCGCCAGTTGGAATTTCGCTCGATCCAGGCGTAGAAAGCGGCTTGCGGCTCTTCGATGATCGTGACTTCGGGATAACCGGCGAGTTTGGCTGCGCGCTGCGTGAGATCGCGAGCCGCGGCATCGAAGGATGCAGGCACGGTAATGAGTACCGATTGCTTTTCGAGCTTTGCTTCCGGATGCGCGAGATCCCAGGCCGAGCGGAGATGCAGCAGATACTGACGGGATGCTTCGAGCGCAGAGATCTTTTCGATGCCTTCCGGCGCGGCTAAAGGCAGCAAGGGCTGGGTTGGGTCGGCATTCTGATTTGAAAGCCAGGATTTCGCGGAGCTGACCAGGCGGCTCGCATTTTCGACTCCGCGATTTTTCGCCAGACGGCCTGTTATGTAGCGGGGGCGATCATCCCAGGGAACCGCAAGAGATCCTTCGATGAACTCAGAGCCGCCCGGAATATATAAGGATGACGGCAAAAGGTCGAGTTCCGCCAGCTCTCCCGGATTCACAAGCTGTGGAACGTGGAATAGCTTTACTTCCGGTCTATCGGTATCCCCGGGTGCTGATGGAGCGTAGGCAAGGGCGCTGTTGGTTGTGCCTAGATCGATTCCAAGAATGTACTGCGGCATTGAGGGCTGACGATCTATTCGACTTCCAGTTCCGCCGGAGCAATTACGGAGGCGTCCTGTTTCCCGAGCGGAGGAAGATTGACCGAAGAAGCGATCCAGCCCCGATGCCGGAGCGTTCCACCGGGAACTTTTCCGTTTGCCGGAACGTTGCCGATCAGCTTGATTCGGTTCGGATCGGGAGCTTTCGATGGATCAAGCTTTTGAAACGTACCTTCGACGCCGTCAATAACGGGAACCAGAGTAAGGTGACCATTGAGCGCAGTCTGGCAATCGGCATGCATGCTGCGAACGGCGGCGCCAATCTGATCGTCCGCGTAGGCGGCAATGTCTTCCATGAGAAAGTCGATGAGCCGCGAATCGCGTTGAAGAATATGTAGAATCTGCAGCGCCCCGTCACTTGTTTTCGCTTGTTCGATGGGCGCGACGACCGGGGCGGGCTTTACCTTCGTGAATCCAAATTCTAATGCGATATCTTCAGGCAACACGCCGGAAAAAAGAATAGAAAAGAAGCTTCGAAACGCAGACGAGATTCGAGACAATAACTACCTCTGGTAGTCAGGATATCAGTCACATCACGCTAAAGGATTGCGCCAGCGCAGCTGCGGGAAACGGCTGAAGTCCGAATCGAGGGAGCACAGTTCGGCGTCATGCTCAACCGCCAGCGCAGCCAAATGTGCGTCTGAGGTCAAGTTGCCCGCGGTACCCACGTTCAGCAAGAGTTCCCGTAATAGCTGCCAATGGCGGGGCCCGGGATGAATCACGGTGACTTGAGGTTGATTCAACCAATCCGTAACCACGTTTAGTGCGGCTTCGATCTCAAGCGATTGCCGAAATAGGCCCGGGCGAGTAGTGAGGCGGATGAACGCGAGCAAGACATTCCACGACAGCGCAACTGTCTGCGTGCCCGATATTACAGTTTCAAGCCAGGATTTGGCTTTCGCGTGAAGTGGCGCATCACGGTTTACCGCGTAAATCAGGAGGTTGACATCGATCAATATCATTTGCGCAGAGCGATTTTCCGGGACTGCTCTTCGTCCTCGAGCGCCTCTGCTACCGTCAGGGCCTTTTCCCACCTGAAGATACGTTCCGAACCTAAAGAATATGTTTCCTGCGTGTAGCGCTTCGCGCGCCGACGCGCCCGAGCCGAAAGACCGGCGCGTATGGCTTCGTTAATTGCTTCTTTGAACGATATGCCGCGCTCCCGAACGGCTACGCGAAGCATCCTTTCTACGTCGCGGTCGAGCGTCACAGTAGTCCTCATATAATTGCATCGTAGCAGCATTTAAAATGCTGTCATGATGCCTAACCGGAAGCGCGCTCTTATGGAGTTTGAAACTTTTTTTTGAAGCTTGTCTCCAAGAGATCAGGAGGGCTTTACCAGCAACAACATGGCAACAAAGAAGAGGTCAAGTTCGAAGCGCTCGTCGTCGGGATCGGACCCTAAGTCGAAGAAGACCGTTCGCAAAAAGATGCAGAAAACGATGCACGAATACAAGCATCATGAATTGAAATCCGGAAAGGGCGGAAAGGGAGGGGCGGTAAAGAATCGCAAACAGGCGATCGCCATCGGCTTAAGCGAAGCACGCGCGTCGGGCGCGAAAATTCCAGCTAAAAAGAAGAGCGGCAGCAAAAAGAAGTCCAGTTCCAGAAAGAGGTCGTCCAGAAAAAAGTAAGCCCGCCTGGGTGAGCCAAGCGGGCCGAATGACTTAAACGTACTGATTTGGATTAGTAATCCATGTCGGGACCGTGGCCGGAAGGCGGACCAGCGGCTGACTTCTTCTCAGGAATTTCGCAAATCATGGCTTCCGTGGTCAGCATGAGCGCGCTAATGGAAGCGGCATGCTGCAGGGCGGAGCGGGTCACCTTGGTGGGATCGATGACGCCGGATTTCACCAGATCTTCGAATTGGCCGGTCTGGGCGTTGAAGCCGAAGTTGTTATCCGAGCTCGCACGAACCTTCTCGAGAATGATTGCGCCTTCGTAGCCCGCGTTGCCTGTAATCTGCCGCAGCGGCTCTTCGGTCGCCTTGCGGATAATGTCGATACCGATCTGCTCGTCGCCATCGGCTTTCAACGTGTGAAGAACCTTGCCAGCGCGAAGCAACGCAACTCCGCCGCCTGGAACAATCCCTTCTTCGACCGCTGCCCGCGTTGCGTGCAGAGCATCTTCGACACGCGCCTTCTTCTCCTTCATCTCGGTCTCAGTGGCAGCGCCCACCTTGATGACAGCTACGCCACCGGCGAGCTTGGCCAGGCGCTCCTGCAACTTCTCGCGATCGTAGTCGGACGTTGTTTCGTCGATCTGAGCGCGAAGCTGTTTAATGCGGCCTTCGATGTTCTTCTGAGTACCTGCGCCATCGACAATCGTAGTGTTGTCCTTGTCGATGGTTACGCGCTTTGCGCGGCCCAGGTCTTCAAGGCGCACACCTTCCAGCTTGATGCCGGTCTCTTCCATGAGAGCCTTGCCGCCGGTGAGAGTTGCGACGTCTTCGAGCATTGCCTTGCGGCGATCTCCGAAACCAGGAGCCTTCACGGCGCAAGCGTTCAGCGTGCCACGCAGCTTGTTGACTACTAGCGTTGCCAGTGCCTCGCCTTCCACTTCTTCAGCAATGATCAGCAGCGGCTTGCCGGCGCGCGCGATCTGTTCGAGCAGCGGCAGCAGGTCCTTCATATTGCTGATCTTTTTTTCGTGGATCAGAATGTATGGATCCTCGAGTACGGCTTCCATGCGCTCCGGATCGCTGACGAAGTACGGGGAGAGATAACCACGATCGAACTGCATGCCGTCGACGGTCTGCAGCTCAGTAACCATGGTCTTCGATTCTTCGACGGTGATGACGCCGTCCTTGCCAACCTTCTTCATTGCCTCGGCAATGATGTTGCCGATGGTCGTATCGCCGTTGGCCGAAATGGAGCCAACTTGAGCGATAGCATCGCCGGACACAGGCTTCGAAAGCTTCTTGACTTCTTCGACAACCGTCTCGACAGCCTTCTCGATACCCCGCTTCAGAGCCATCGGGTTGGCGCCCGCGGCGACGCTCTTCACGCCTTCGCGGAAGATCGCCTGAGCCAGAATCGTCGCCGTCGTGGTGCCATCGCCAGCGATGTCGGAAGTCTTGGAAGCAACTTCACGCACCATCTGGGCGCCCATATTCTCCAGCGGATCCTTCAGCTCCACTTCCTTAGCAACAGTGACGCCGTCCTTGGTGATCGTCGGGCCACCGAACTTCTTTTCAAGAACTACGTTCCGGCCCTTTGGACCGAGCGTTACCTTCACGGCATCCGCAAGCTGATTCACGCCGCGAAGAATCGCCTGACGCGAATTTTCGCTATAAACAATTTGTTTTGCAGCCATTTTTTTTCCTTTATCCTCCCTTATGCTTTCGCCGAAACAGCAGCGCCCTCGAGCACGCCAAGGATCTCATCCTCACGCATGATCAGGTACTCGTTGCCGTCCAGCTTGATGTCGTTGCCGGAATACTTTCCGAACAGAATGCGATCGCCGACCTTCACGTCCGGCGTTAGCAACTTCCCTTCATCAGTGCGCTTGCCCTTTCCGACGGCCACGACTTCGCCCTCTTGCGGCTTCTCTTTTGCAGAATCCGGAATGTAAAGACCATTGCGCATGTTTTCGTTCTCTTCGAGCCGTTTGACCACAACGCGGTCGTGCAGCGGTCGAATATCCATAATTGAAACCTCCAGTGACTTCGCTAACTTACTCATTTTAATTTGTTGAGATTTGGGCCAATCGTCGTTTGCCGACTGCCCACAGGTAGTTTTAGCACACTCGCCATGAGAGTGACAAGGGGAGTTTTTAAGTTACTGAAAAGGCGTTACTTATCTAAGTAGCACTCGTTGGGTTGATGCGATGGAACTCACATTTCCTCACCCGAATGGCGAAACTCTTGCCCTGCTATCCTGTAGGAGTAAAAACGTGCGGCGAACTTCAATTTTACTTCTGTTTGCCGCGGTTCTTGCTTCGGCATTCGTCGGCTACACATGGAAGCTGCGCCTGGATAAACAGCGGAAGCAGCATGTCGCGCCGTCTCCCCAAATCAAGAATGGATACGAGGCGACAGCCTCGAGCGGGTGGCTATCTTGGAAGGACGATCCGCAAACCAATAAGCACATCTATCGCGTGCAGGCGAAATCGTTCCAGGCGACCCACGATCCTTCGACGTTCGAGCTGCGCGACCTTGCCTTGCGGCTTTACGACAAGGCCGGGACGTCGTACACCTACGTGAAAAGCGAGAGAGCACTTTTCGATGAGAGATCGGGCGTGATGAAATCCGACGGTCCTGTATCGATCGTGATGAACGTGCCGTCCGATAAAGACGCCGACGACAAGGGCGAAGCGGGCAAACGCGTTCGGGTTCAAACCTCGGGCATAACCTACGAGACCAAGACGGGGAAGGCGACCACGGACCAGCACGTCACCTTCGTATTTCCCCAAGGCGATGGTCAAGCGGTAGGCGCCGAGTACGATCCGAATACGCACGTCTTGCATCTGAAGTCGCAAATCGCGCTCGACTGGATCGGCAACGGTCCGCCTGAAAATAAGATGCATATCGAAACCGGCGATTTGGTGTACAAAGAGGCGGAGCAGAAGATCTATCTTTCGCCCTGGTCAAAGCTTAAACGCCAAAGCACCACGATTCAGGCGCAAAACGCCGTAGTGACGCTGCAGGATGGCAGACTGCATCAGGTGGATGCGGAACACGCTAATGGAACGGACCAGCGGGATGATCGCCAAACCGCTTATTCCGCGGAGAAAATGACCGGGGTGTTCGATGAGGACGGCACGCTGGTGAACATCATTGCCGATAAGAACGCGAGAGTTGTTTCAAGCCAGCCTGGATCGCGCACAACTTTAACCAGCGATCGCGCCGATCTTCGATTCACTGTGGACACGAAGCAGCAGGGCGGCGGGAAGGTTCAGAACGATAGCGTGCTTCATCTGGTGCTGGCCGACGGACATGCGATAGCTGAATCTGTTCCACTGCCCCAACCCGGCGTGCAAATGGCGGAGACGCGATTTCTGCGCAGCGAACACATTGAGCTCGAGATGAAACCCGGCGGTCGCGAACTCCAGGAGATTCGGACGCCCTCGCAGGCGCAGCTGGAGTTCAAGCCCAATCGCCCCGACCAAGCGCACCGGATTGTGGACGCCTCCCGCTTGCGCGTGCTGTACGGCCCGAACAGCTACGTGGATACATTCCTAGCCTGGAATGTTGCCACTCACACCGATAAGCCTGCCAGTGCCGATGCGGCGAAGAGCGCTTCCAGTAACGATGGGAAGGCGGCGGGGCCTCCGGCGCCGGCGCTCACCTGGAGCGATCAGTTGACTGCGAAATTCGTGCCCAACACAAATCAGATCTCGACGATCGATCAGACGGGTAATTTCCGGTACCAGGAAGGCGCGCGCAAAGCCTGGGCCAAGAAGGCATTTCTGGAGCAGACCATCAACCGAATCACGCTTACTGATGGAGCGCACGTTCTCGACGACACCGGCTCGGCCATGGGCGACACCATCGTGATGAATCAGGTGAATGGCGATATGGATGCCACGGGTCACGTTGTTTCAACCCATGAACCGAATCGAAATCAAAAGCCAGGCACATCGATGCTGGATGCTGCCCAGCCGATGCAGGCGAAGGCCGACATTATGCGCACTCGAGACAACAACACGAAGGTTCATTACGAGGGGCACGCGCTGATGTGGCAGGGCGCGAATCGAATCTCGGCAAACGTGATCGATATCGACCGCGACGAACAGTCTTTGCACGCTGCCGGGGACGTTGTGAGCGACTTAGTCGAGACTAAATCGAACGGCGATTCGCAGGATAAGAACCCAGCCGCGGAGACCAAGCCGGCGCAAGTCAATTCCGGGACTATGCCCGTGTTTACTATCGTGCGCGCGCCGGAACTGTTTTATCGAGACGATACGCGCGTGGCGCTTTACTCGGGCGGCGTACAGTTGACGCGGGACAAGATGACAGTAAGCTCAAAGGAATTGCGGGCATTCTTGAATCCGAAGAGCGACACGAATTCCAACGATTCTTCTCTTGACCACGCTTTTGCAACTGGAGGCGTAACCATCTCTGAAGTTGTTGCCGCTAACAGGACTCGCACGGGAACGGCCGAGCGTTGCGAGTACTACACGAAGGAAGACAAAGTTATCTTAAACGGCGGCTTGCCGCAGATGGTGGACAGTTACAAGGGCGTGACCAGAGGCCGCCAGCTTACCTATTACAACGACGACGATCATCTGATTGTCGAGGGCGAGAAGAAGCAGCTTGCCTACACGCAGATGAAGAAGAAGTAGCGGACAATGAAAAAATGCTGTCCTCGCCCGGCTCCGCGCCAACGGCCAAAATACTTAGATCGTTTGTAATTCCGTTGCTGGGGCTCATCGCAAGCTTTGCGCCCGCGAACTCCAGGCGGCGGCGTCTGGAAGACTGTGGATGGCGGTGTGGTCTGGAACCCGATCTTCGACCAGGAGCATGTGGCGTCGATTGGCGCTGTTGTCGTAGCGCCGTCCAACCCTGAAATCGTCTATGTGGGAACGGGAGACGTCAGCAATGTCGGGGGCGCCGTCAATCAGGGCAAAGGCGTCTACAAATCCGTCGACAGCGGCAGGACCTGGCAGCACATGGGATTGGAAGACAGCCGGCACATCGGAACGATGTGGGTGGATCCGCACAATCCCGATGTGGTTCTGGTGGCAGCCTTAGGACACACCTTCGCGCCTAATGCGGAACGCGGCGTGTTCAAGACCACCGATGGCGGAAAGACTTGGCGCAAAGTTCTATATAAGGACGATGTCACGGGCGCCATCGACCTTGATTTCGCTCCGGATAATCCGAAGATCGGCTTTGCGGCACTGTGGGGACATTATGTGAAGCCCGGCAATTCGCGAGGAATGATCGATGCGACCAACGGCGCAGGCATTTACAAGACCAGCGATGGCGGGAATACTTGGACAGCGGTGACTGGCCCCGGGCTGCCGACCAATAAACTGGGCCGCATCGGTGTTGCCGTTGCGCCCGGTGGACAGCGCGTTTTCGCAATCATCGCGGCGACCGGAGGCGGAGGCGGTCTCTACCGTTCCGACGACGGTGGCACAAGCTGGCAGCGCAGCACCACAGATGCACGCATTCAAGGCAGCGGATATTTCAGCAGAGTGTTTCTCGATCCGAAGAATCCCGACGTGGTCTATGTAGCGCAGACGTCGCTTTACCGCTCGGAAGACGGAGGGCACACGTTCATCCCCTATAAAGGTGCGCCGGGCGGAGATGACAACCATGCGCTCTGGATCGATCCCACGAACCCCGGGCGCATGATCCTCGCCAGCGATCAGGGCGCCACCATCAGCATGGATAAAGGCAAGAGCTGGAGCTCGTGGTACAACCAGCCCACCGGCCAGATCTATCACCTGTCGACAGACAATCGGTTCCCATATTGGGTTACGGCACGCAGCAGGATAGTGGCTCGGTCGCAACTCTCAGTCGCGGCGATTATGGAGAGATTACGTTCATGGATTGGGATCCGGTCGGCGTATATGAGTTTGGCTACATCGTTCCCGATCCGCTGAATCCAAGTCTCGTTTATGCGGGTGCCCGGGACGTGGCCTGGTGCGCATCAACCGGTCTAACCGGCAGGTCGCCGCTGTGTCTCCGAATGTCAGCCGGGATGGCGATTATCGTACGGCCATGAATCCGCCGCTCGCGTTTTCTCCGCAAGATCCTCACGTCTTGTATGAAGGCACGCAGTTTCTGCTCCAGACGCGAGATGGGGGAACGCATTGGCGGGCCGTGAGTCCGGATTTGACTGATCGAGCGGATAATGAGGCGCGCAACCAACAGATCAGCCAGGAGAACGCTACGGAAGGGGAGCAAAAGAAGCCCAGGACCAGGGAAGCGCAAGAGACGGTCAGGCCTCCGAATCGGAGCGCTGTTAACACGTTTTCGCCATCGCCGGTGACTGCGGGCGAGATTTGGGCTGGAACCACGAACGGTTTGATCCAGCTTACGAAAGACAATGGCGCAACTTGGAAAAATGTCTCGCCACCGGGTCTGTCGGAATGGACCATGATCAGTATTCTCGAAGCGTCGCACTTCGATGGCGCGTCGGCTTATGCGGCAATAGATCGTCACGAAGAAAACGATTTCCGGCCGCATATTTTCCGCACGCACGATTCCGGCATGACATGGCAGGAAACGGTCGCAGGGATTCCCGATGGAAGTTTTGTTCGGGTGGTGAGAGAAGATCCGGCTCGCAAAGGATTGCTGTATGCGGGCACCGAGACGGCGGCCTTCGTGTCGTTCGATGACGGCGACCATTGGAATCCATTGCAGCTCAACATGCCCACTACCTCCATACGCGATTTGGTGGTGCACGGCAATGACTTGGTAGCAGCGACGTACGGGCGCGCGTTTTGGATCCTCGACGATATCGCTCCGCTGCGTCAGATCAATCGCGATGCGGCCCACGCGCAGACGTTTCTTTACCGGCCTGACAAAGCGCTGCGAGTGCGGCTGGATTTGAATCAGGACACGCCCTTGCCGCCAGAGATGCCGCAGGCGAGAATCCGCCGAATGGCGCGTTGGTCGATTACTACCTCAATTCCTCGCCATCAGCGGACATTACGCTCGGCATCTACGACTCTGCAGGTCAGCTTGTGCGCCAGTTCTCGAGTAAGCCGGAGCCGCACTTGACCGAGCCGCCTCCGAACGTCCCCGAATATTGGGTCGGCCACCCGGAGGCCCTCTCAAAACAGGCTGGCATGAACCGCTTTGTGTGGGATCTACGGTATCCTTCTCCGCCGGTGCTCCGTCACGAGTATCCGATTTCCGCACTTTATGAGAACACGCCAGGCTTGCCGTTGGGGCCGCAGGTTCTGCCCGGAAAATACGAGCTGCAGCTCACTGTGAATGGCCGGTCGTTCAAGCAGCCGCTAGAGGTTGGCGTGGATCCGCGTGTAGACGTTTCAAGCACAGCGCTAGAGCAACAACTCGAACCAGAGAAGAAAGTAATCGATCTGGTGGTGGCGAGTTACCAGTTGTACCACCAAGCCTTGTTGTTGCACGAAGGCGTTGCCGCCAGCGAAGAGAAAGTTGCTCGTGAGGACGAGGCGGCGGCAAAAGCGCTCAAGGACTTTGAGCAAAAGGCATTGAAAATCCAGGGATTGGAAACGGGCGGCGGCGGTGGAGGCGGGGGCGCAGTCGGGAAGCCGAAACCCACGTTTGTTTTGCTGAATCGCGAACTGGGTTCGTTGGCCTCGACGATTGATGGACAGGACGCGGCCCCCACACCGGCAATGCAAACTGCGTACCAGGATTATTGCCACGACCTTACAACTACGGTTACAAACTGGAACGACCTCATCAAGAGTGATTTACCGAGTGTGAACGATCAACTCGCAAAGCAGCGACTGGCTCCCTTAGCGGCTTCGCCGCTGACGTTCCAGGGGTCGTGCAGATAGGCAGACTGCTCACTTGGTTTCCGACATGGCCAACTTAGCTAAGTCGCGGTAGAATGTTGTTATGCGAACCGTCAACATCGGCGATCTCAAAAATCAGCTCAGCGCTTACCTGCAATATGTGAAAAATGGTGAAGAAGTCGTCATTCGAGACCGCAATGTCCCGATCGCCCGCATTCTACCGATATCCGCAGATGAGATGGACGAGGATGAGCAGGCCCTGGTGGCAGCGGGGATCATGAAGCTTCCCGAGCGGCCTATGGATTGGGACGCGTTCTGGGCGCGTGACACCGGGAACGTTTCGCGCGAGGACATTCTTAGGGCAGTGCTCGAAGATCGAGCTGACGACCGGTAATGGGCGGACCAGAGCCCGCCTTTTGGGACACAAGTGCTCTCGTCCTCCTGTGCGCTCAGCAAAAAGGAAGCGGCACTGCGGAACGATTGTCCGCCCGGCACTCAATTGTTGTTTGGTGGGCTGCGCCCGTGGAGATCCGGAGCGCCATCGCCCGGCTCGTCCGAATGGGATTGCTCCCTCCGGCGGAGAACAGGCAGGCACGCGAACGAGCGGACGGTTTGCGCGAAAGTTGGCGGGAGATTGAACCGCACGAGGAAGTTCGCAGGGTCGCCGAATCGCTGCTCGACCGCTTTGCTCTGCGCGCGGCTGACTCTCTGCAACTCGCGGCCGCCCTTAACTGGTGTCGCCAGCGACCCCGGCATCATGGTTTCATCTCCGGCGATAAGCAACTCCTGGCCGCAGCCGGAGTCCTCGGGTTTCAGGCGATCGAGGTATGACGGCCACCAGCGATTGTGAACGGAATTAATCGACTTTCCGATAAATGATGCAGAGATCCGTCTGCCCCACAACTTTATATCCTGCCAACCAAGCCCGAAGCTCCGGGTACACTCTCAACTGCAAGTTTGGATTTAGTGGCCCCAATCCATCGACGATAAACGTCGGATGCGAACGAGTAAGCTCGCTCCGGTTGGCGGCAGCGGGTCCACCGTAGATCGCCGTCGTTGCGAACAAGTGGCGGTCGGCCGGAACGCCCGTCAAAGGTTGTGAATCCCAAAAGCGGCTATCGGAGGTCATGCGCGTATAGACATAGAGGTTGGGACGATATCCCCAGACGAAGAGCGTGTCGCCGGGATGCGCCAGCGTCCGAATTTTTTGAGCGGCGTGCTGGCTGTCGAGATCCATGGCGATATCGGACCAGCGCGGTTCACGATGTGCAAGATTATCCAGCGCCAACGAGGCATAGCGCGGACCGAAACGAATAAACGGCACAAGCAGCAATATGGCAAGCAGCGCCGCTACACGCCTTCTGTGCATTCGTAACGCCAGCACGATTCCTCGCGAAGCGAGAAGGATCAGAGGCGGTAGAACCTGCAAGAAATAATGGGGCGCAAAGCGCCAGCCGAGCGAAACCGCGGCAAAGGAAAAAACGAGCCAGACCCCAAACTTCCAGCGGTCGTCTCGCGATATACGCATAAGCGCGAGGACAGCGCCCGCCGCAATCGCAGCATGGAAGCCCAGCCAATGCGAAGTGCGAACGACGGCGTTGTTGAACGGATGCAGAACCGGCGATTGTTTGGCGTAGATGAGACCCCATCGCCAGACTTGTTCGCAATAGCCGGCCCAAGCGCCGGACACGATTGCGCAGAGAAATCCGGCCACGGCAGGGATCGCAAAGCCGCCGAGTATCAATAGCCATTCCGGCCAGAGCCATATTGTGCAGACCGCAACAATGAAAACGGCCTTCGTGTTCACGAGAAAAGCAACGCCCGCATAAAAGCCGGCCCACAGCGGAAGCTTGCGGCGCGCGCAATAAATAGCCGCGAGATGCGGAACCACCATCAACGCATCGGCCGCAAACGCGATCACTGCTGAAGGCAAATAGAATGCGGTAAAGAATGCGAAGAGTAGCGCAGCGGTCCAGCCTTCGGCTTCACCCCACCAGTCACGGGCCAGACGATAAATGAGCGAGCACGCCAACAACACGTACGCGGCATCGAGAAGCCGCAAAGGCCAGCCCGCATATCCGCCAATCAGCAGATAATAGACTGCGCTTAAGGGAGGCTTGTCGTACCAAAAATCGCGATACGGCACTTTGCCGTGCAGGATCTGGATGGCGGCCGCAAGATGATAGTCTTCGTCGGCCCATAGCAGATGAATGTGGCTGAGGCGAAGGCAGGCGAGCGCAGCTATGAAACACAGAAGCACCGCATGTGTCCGCGGGGCAAGTCGAACGCTTGAAACTGCCGCTTCCATTCACGCGTATCATAGGACACGAGGCCCAATTCGTGAAATCTCCCCAACGCATCAGGACGTTACAGACTCAGGAGATTTCCAAATCGTACAACGGCCGCCGAGTTGTCGACAGCGTTAGTGTTCGAGTGCAGCAGGGAGAAGTTGTCGGTTTATTAGGGCCGAACGGCGCCGGCAAGACCACCTCGTTCTACATCATCGTCGGACTGATCAGTCCCGATTCCGGGGAAGTTCTTTTGGATGATCAACCGATGACCCACTTGCCGATGTACCAGCGGGCGCGCCGCCGCGTCAGTTATCTGCCCCAAGAGCCTTCGGTGTTTCGCAAGCTGAGCGTTGAAGACAATCTGATGGCTATTTTGCAAACGCTCCCACTGAACGGGCGCGAGCGGCGCGAGCGGATGAAAAATCTGATCATCGATCTTGGCCTGGAGACGGTGCGCCATAGCAAAGGCTATATGCTATCGGGCGGCGAGCGGCGTCGCGTGGAGATTGCCCGTTCGCTGGTCCTTCAACCGGATTTCATACTGCTCGATGAGCCATTCTCCGGCATCGATCCGATTCAGGTTTTGGAATTGCAGCGGATTATAGGCGACCTAAAGCGCAAGGGGATTGGCATTTTAGTTACCGACCATAATGTGCGGGAGACCTTGGCGGTTACGGACCGTGCCTACATTATTAACAGCGGACGTATCTTTCGAGCGGGGTCGCCCGAGTCCCTGGGCAACGATCCCGAAGTACGCCGCATCTACCTGGGCGAGAATTTCTACTTCCCACCCGGGCTCGCCAGCTAGGCAAAAACCACAAAAATGGCGCAGTAAATCGGCCGGAGATTACACTTTTTTCTTATCCGGACCTCGCGTGCGGCGGTGTTAAACTTAAAACCAAATGAGTTCGCTTTCGCAACGATTGCATCTCGGAGTCCAGCAAAAGCAGATACTCACGCCGGGGCTGGTGCAAATGGTCACCGTCCTTCAGCTCAATCGCATGGAGCTGAAAGACATGATCGTGAATGAAATCGCTGAGAACCCTGTGCTTGAAGAGGCCGCTGAGCCGGGCGAAGAGCTAACACCCGCCGAGGTCCAGTCGCTCCTCGAACGGGAGCGGCAGGCGGACCCAGCCGATCAGTCGATTCTCGACAAGGTGGAAGAACCCACGGCGTCCGACTCGACCGTAGATGGGGATTTCCCGCCGGATGGCGCTGCGGGGGAAACGGACGGTGCTGCGCCGGCGGCGACTCCAGCGGAAGAACCGGTCAAATCTGAAACCGATCCTTTTGAAGAAATCGATTTCGGCAGCTTCTTTGACGATTATCTCGATCCAGGGTTCAAGAGTCCGGCTTCGGAATCTGTCGACAAGCCGTCGTTTGAAGCGTTCTTGTCATCGCCAGTAACTCTGAGCGATCATCTGCAGAGCCAGCTCAGTGTGATGGTGTTGCCGGAGCACGTACGACAGGCCGCGAACAGCATTATCGGCAACCTGGAAGAGAGTGGATATCTGACGACTCCGCTGGAAGAGATCGCGGTTGCCGAAGGACTGCGGCTCGAAGACATACAAGCTGGATTGAAGGCTGTTCAATCCCTTGACCCCACTGGCGTGGGAGCGCTGACTCTGCCTGAGTGTTTACTGCTCCAGCTGGAAGCGCGCGGATGCCGGGACAGCGTGGCGTGGAAAATCGTTCACGATCATTTAAAGCTTCTCGAAACTCGCCAGTTATCTCAGTTGGCAAAGGTGCTGGGCCGCCCGATAGAGCACATCCAGATTGCGGTGAACGTTATCCGCCACTTGGATCCAGCGCCGGGTTTGCGATATTCGGGCGGCGGAGCGCGACAGGTCGAGCCTGACGTCTACATCTCGAAAGATAGCGATGATTACGTCATAACTCTAAATGACGACGATATACCGCAGCTTCGCCTGAACGGCGAGTACAAACGAATGGTCGATCGTGAACAAGAACCGAATAAAGACGTCCGCAATTACGTCAAAGAACGCTATGCTTCCGCGCTGCAGTTAATAAAAAATATCGAGCAACGGAAGCAGACCATTTTGCGTGTGTGCCACTCGATCATTCGCCGTCAGACGGAATTTTTGGAATTCGGCATCGATCAGTTGAAGCCCATGATGATCAAAGAGGTCGCCGAAGAAATTGGCGTTCATCCATCCACCGTGAGCCGGGCGGTGGCCAACAAATATGCGCACACGCCGCAAGGCGTCTTCGAACTCCGATACTTTTTCTCGGAAGCGGTTCAGGGACCGTCGGGGAGCGCGACTCCCCTGCTGATTGTGAAGCGGCGGGTGAAGAAGATGATAGAAGATGAGAATGCCTCTCAGCCCCTTACGGACGAGCAGATAACGGCCCGTTTACAGTCGGAAGGAATCCAGGTTACCCGGCGGACAGTTGCCAAGTACCGGGAAGACATGAAAATACCATCCACGCACCAACGTCGAGTTCGCGCCTAGACTACGTAGCTTTCATATTCCGTGTCCCCTGAGATTTGATTTCGGGGTTCGCAGAGAGAGGAGACAATGAAGCTCATCTATTCCGGTAAGACGAAAGAATTCACACCCGAGCTCGAAAGGAGAATCAGCTCAAAACTCGCAAAGTTGAGCAAGTTCATAGAGCAGCGCGGCGAGCGGGAAGCACATGTCACACACCAGGTTGAGCGCCGTCTTCACAAGGTTGAGATCATCGTCAATTTTTACGATCACGCGCTAGTGGGAGAAGGCGTGAATGCAGACCTGGATACGGCCCTGTGCCAGGCAGTGGAAAAGCTGGAGACGCAGACAGTGAAGCTCCGGAGCCGCTGGCGCGATACGCATCGCGACGCGAAGACCGTGCGCTCCACCAAGGAAAGCTGGAATGGAGAAGTGCCCAAAGTGGAAAATGCTTCCCTTACCAAGCCGCCCAAAAACAGAGGCAATGGATCGGCCGGTAAGCCGCGAGTTTTCCGGGTCGACTACATCGAAGATCGGAAGCCGATGACTCTTGAAGAAGCCATCATGGAGATGGAGAAGGATCTCGATTACGTGGTATATAGGGATGCCGACCGTAGTTGCCTTTCCGTCCTCCTTCGCCGGCCCGATGGCAACTTCGACCTGATCGAGTCTTAGACCCTGCCCATACCGATACTTTCGCTGAGCGACCGCAGGAGCCAGTAAAACCGCTGTCGCCGTGTATGCCGAAGACCAAGACACAAGCCGGTCCGTTGCCTCCGTCGGCATTACCCACCACGGCCGATCTCGTTATCATCACGGGGATGAGCGGCTCCGGCAAGCTGACCGCTCTGAACGCATTTGAAGATCTAGGCTTTTATGCTGTCGACAATCTGCCCATCGAGCTGGTTGCGAAGTTTGCAGATCTTACGCGCGATTCGAAGAGTAGAAGACGAGCGGCTCTCGCGATCGATATCCGTGAGGGCGAAGCTCTCAACCAATTTCCCCAGATCTACCGCGATCTCAAGAAGCATCTTCGCGTCAGGCTGCTGTTTCTGGATGCCGAAGACGAAGTTCTGCAGAGAAGATTCAGTGAGACCAGGCGCCCTCATCCACTCGGCGCTGATTCGACAGTTCTGAGCAGCATACGTAATGAGCGGGAGCGGCTCGCGCCCGTTCGCGCTCTAGCGGACGTGTGCGTGGACACCTCCAGGCTGAACGTGCATGAGCTGCGTAGGCTCATATCGGGAAAGTTTCAGGACACGCAGCATCCGACCGAGATCCTGGTCTACGTCACCAGCTTCGGTTTTCGCAATGGAGTGCCTCCCGACAGCGATCTGGTATTCGATGTCAGGTTCTTGCCAAACCCGAATTACATTCCAGAATTCAAAAAACTGACCGGACGGAATCCTGCTGTTGCTCGATATATACGCTCTTTTCCCCAGACCACTGAATTTATCAATCGAATATCCGAATTGTTAATCTTTCTCTTGCCGCACTACATTCGCGAGGGGAAGAGTTACTTGACCATCTCATTCGGATGCACGGGAGGCCAGCATCGCTCCGTTATGATCGCTAGAGAAATCTATAAGCGGCTCAAGCAAGCCGGTTTTACGGTGAAGCAAAGTCATCGCGATGTGAACCGGCAATAGCAGGCGGAAGCTTCGCGACGCGCTATTTCTCCGGCAAGCGGCGTTGGGCATTAAGCGTTGTCTGGCGATAGCCCGAATAGTCCTCTTCTTCTTTGCTTCGCATTCCGTAGATACCGAAAACGCTTGCATTAACGCTTTGCGTGAAGCGCTTTGGCAGCCATACGTTACCTATTGGCGCCTGATCTAACTCGAACATCGTGCCCGGCTTTACCTTCGCTATAAAGAGCCCGAATTCTACCGGGCTCGTGACCTGCGCTTCAACTTTCGCCCAATGGAATTGAGTCTTCTCGACCCACAGCCGCCCTTTCATGCGCGTCAGAACCTTGGCCTTCTCTAGAGGCGGACGATAATCGGGGTTCGGAACAGCATCGAGTACATAGCAGTCCACGCCATTCACCTTCTGCTCGCCGCCCAGGCTGAAGGTAAACGCATCGACCATTTGCTGCATCAGCAGGTGCTCTTCCGCGCGTTCGTTCTGGTATTTCGAGATACGCGCCTGCTTTTCGCGCCGCGATTCGTTCTGACGCCGCTGAATTTCACGATTCAGCTTACTCTGTTCTTGCTGCTGTTGGGTGTGGCTCAACGGCTCATCGTTCAACGCGATCAGGCGGTTGTAGGGAGAGCCTTCGATCATCGTCACGTCGTAGGTCTTGGATTGCTCGGCTGTAACTTGACCCGTGGAATCTACTTTGCTCTTTCGGTCGTGCTCGTGGTAGGAATACTCGGGCTGCGCTTTCCAATCGGCCGTATTAACAGCGACCGATCGTTCTTACGATTTCCGACGCAGTTAGAGCCCTTGTCTCTTGCGCACGAGCGAGTACCGGCACAAACACAAGGGCTGATGATAGGAGAAAGCTTGCGGGAAGCTTGACGATTGTCACCGCTCGCACGTTTACGCCTCCGCTCGCGCCACGGCACGACTACTAACGAATCTGGCTGTGGGCGTTCAAGTACTTAGATCTTACGATAGATGTGTTACGGCTCCGTTCGCGTCTCTGACACGATCAGCAATTCTTCCACATGCTGCGAGGAAACGCGTCGGGATCGCGTTCTTCCGGCGCACTGTCGACACACTCGAGATCTTTCTCGATCGCGACCGCCAGAGAGGCCCCGTTCGCCGGCAGCTCAAAGTAAATTCCCACCGAATCGCCGGTTGCCCAGTCTTCGATCAGCGTCTGCGGAGCGGAAATGCGGATCACTCCTTGCCGGAAGGATGCCTCCGGCCGAGGCTCGTTCGAAGACTCGAGCACATATGAAATGCAGCTATCGCCCGGAAAATGAATCTGCTCTCGCAGCGATGCGCCTGATGCCAATCCGTCCACCTCGCGCCGGTTCACGCGCAATCGAACGCTGTTGCCCCGAAACCGCAACTTCATCTTCTATGAGTTTATCCGCCACTCGCCCGAATAGACGTTAAACCGCCGGTCGCGAACGAAACCGATCAGCGTGACGCCATATTGGCAAGCGGTTTCAATCGCCAGGCTCGATGGACCTCCGACGGTGGCTAGAATCGGGGCGCCCGCCATGACGGCCTTCTGAATGAGTTCAAAGCTGCTTCGGCTACTGAGGAATAAAAGTCTATCGCACAGTGGGATTCGGCCATTCAGTACGCACCAGCCGATCAGCTTGTCGAGCGCATTATGCCGTCCGATGTCTTCGAAAATCGCCTCAATGCTGCCGGATTGAGTAACCAGCGCCGCCGCGTGCAAGCCGCCGGTCTGCGCAAAGCCTTCCTGCCGCTCGCGCAGAAGTTCAGGAAGGCTTTCGATCAGCGACGTCTCAACGCGAAATCGATCGTCTGGTTTGTCTGAAATTTCCTGTGCGATTGCTTCGCGGCTTCGTTTACCGCAGATCCCGCAGCTGGAGCTCACAAAAGTATTGCGGGCGAGCTTCCACGCTTCGACGTCAACGTCTTTCGAAAGCTCGGCAACAATCTCGTTGGATCCTTGCCCGGATGGTTGGCTGCCAAGCTGCCGCAGATCGACAAGTTGTTCGCGCCCCTGAATCACGCCCTCGGAAAACAAAAACCCCGCCGCAAGCTCCCGGTCATGGCCCGGTGTTCGCATAGTGATTGCCAGATTCGCGGAGATTTTCGCATCCTTGAACCAGTGCTCAATACGGATTTCGAGCGGCTCTTCCGTCGCCACCGTGTCCACGATGCGCTCGGATTGGCCATTCTTCAGCCTTTTCACACTGAAGCGGCGGGTGTTTAAAGCTTCAGCGCGGCGCGCGGTCATAGGCGGTCGCAAGCTCTTTCAGGCGAGCTTGATGCTCGGGCGCGAACGCCCCTGGGCGCATTCTCCAGCGCCAGTTTCCGCTGCTTGTAGCGGGCGTATTCATTCTCGATTCACTACCCAGGCCGAGCACATCCTGCATGGGCACGATTGCCGCGCGCGCCACCGAGGCAAGTAGCGTCCTGATCATCTTCCAATTTATCGGTTCGCCATCAGGCCCCAAATACTGCAGCGTGAAAGCCTTCTCCTTACGAACTTGCTCCTCCGTGCGCGTGCTATCTCCGCCCTCGCTCTGCCACCATCCCATCACCGTATCGTTATCGTGCGTCCCGGTGTAAGCGAACAACTCGCGCTCATAATTGTGCGGCCTGAAACTGCCCGCTTGCGGATCGGCCCCGAAAGCGAATTGAAGAATCGCCATACCTGGGAAATTGAACTCATGGCGGATCGCCTCCACTTCAGGCGTAATGACACCCAAATTTTCAGCTACAATATCCAAATCGCCCAGCGCCTTCTTCACTTCGCGAAACAACTTCGATCCCGGACCCTCCACCCATCTGCCGTTCATCGCCGTAGGCTGTCCGGCCGGAACTTCCCAATACGCCTGAAATCCTCGAAAGTGGTCAAGGCGGACTAGGTCGAACAGGCGGAATGTACCGCGAAACCGCTCGGTCCACCACGCAAATCCGGATCCCTCCATCGCCGCCCAACGATAGATCGGATTGCCCCACAGCTGGCCCGTCGCGCTGAAATAATCGGGCGGCACGCCGGCCACCACTGTCGGATTGCCGCGTTTGTCCAGGTGAAAGTCCGCAGGATGCGCCCAGACATCCGAGCTGTCATGAGCCACATAGATCGGAATATCTCCCATCAAGCGCAGGCTTCGCTGCTTGCAGTAATCGCGCAGCGAATCCCATTGCCGATAAAATTCGAACTGCCAATACTTGCGGCAATCGATTTCATCTTTCAGCTTCTCGCGCCAGTGGGTCAATGCCGTAGGCTTACGTTGGACCAAGTCTTCGTCCCACCCAGTCCAGCTACGCTCGGGACCTAGCGCATCCTTCAATGAGATAAAAAGCGCGTAATCGTCGAGCCATCCCGCTTGATCCCGGCAGAAGCGCTCAAATGCCCCAGTCTGCTCCGGCGAACCTTTATCGCGAAAGGCGCGATACGCGCGATTCAGCAACGGAAATTTCCAATCGCTGACACAGTTGAAATCGACACTATCGGCCGAAAAGTCCGGAGCAGTCTCCAGATCCCTCTTCGATAAGAAACCATCATCGGCCAGTAAATCAGGGCCGATCAACAGAGGATTCCCCGCGAAAGCCGAAAACGATTGATAAGGCGAGTCACCATAGCCGGTGGGACCAAGCGGCAGCATCTGCCAAATCACCTGCCCCGCCGCCGCAAGCTGGTCCGCGAATCGAAATGCTTCCTCGCCAAAATCGCCGATTCCGAAACGCGATGGCAAGCAGGTAGGGTGCAGCAGAATACCGCCGCATCGAGGCAGATTCACGCGACCACCTTAGCAAATGAACCCGGTCAGCGCCTTTTGAATTGCAGAGCTGAAGCAGGTGAGTTCGTGCGCTATCTTGATCGACGAGAGCGCGCATGCAGGCAGCTGGCCTAAACCATATTGAGCTCGTAATTCTGCTCCTGCTCATCCTTGTAGCGGCGCTCGCTCTTGCCGCCAAGCACCTTCATATCGCTTATCCCATCGTTATGGTGCTAGGAGGCTTGTGCCTGAGCTTACTGCCACATATGCCACGCGTTTCGCTCGATCCTAACGTGGTTTTCCTGGTCATCCTGCCGCCCTTGCTGTTCTCCGCCGCATTTCACATTTCCTGGCGTGACTTTCGCAACAACATGGTTAGCATTCTGTTGCTGGCTTTTGGTCTGGTCGGTTTTACTATTTTTGGCGTCGCCGCAACCACGCATTGGATGTTGCCGGTTTTCACTTGGAAATCAGGGCTTGTGCTGGGAGCCGTAGTGGCCACGACGGACGCCATAGCCGCAACCGCTACGGCAAAACGTTTGGGGCTGCCTCGAAAAATCACCGATCTATTGGAAGCAGAGAGCCTGGTGAACGATGGCAGCGGCTTGGTCGCTCTAAAGTTCACGGCCGCGATGCTGATCACGGGCGTGACGCCTTCCTTCGCCTCCGGCGCCGGACTTCTGCTCTATTTGATTGCTGCGGCGCTTGTCATCGGTTTGGCGGTCGGAGCAGTCGTCAGCTGGATTCAGCGGCGAATCGACGATGCGCCCATCGAGATCACCATCAGCCTCGTCACTCCCTACATCGCTTACCTGGCCGCCGAAAACGCAGGCTGCTCCGGTGTTTTGGCAACGCTCGCGTGCGGGCTGTACCTCGGGCGGCGTAGCTCCGGTTTCTATTCCTTGCACGCACGAATTGAATCCTTCGCCGTTTGGAGAACTCTGGATTTCATCTTGAACGGAATCGTCTTCCTTGTGCTCGGCTTGCAATTGCCATACATCTTCTCGGAGATCCGTGAGTTCAGCACGCTCCACCTGATTATTTACGGGGCGGTCTTCAGCGCGATCGTGATTCTGCTTCGAATGCTGTGGGTTTATCCGGGCGCTTGGATCTCTGCTTGGATACGTCAGCATTTGCTGCTGGAAAAGCCGGAACGTCTGTCTGGAAAATCGGTTTTTTTGGTCGGATGGGCGGGGATGCGGGGCGTCCTGGCTCTCGCCGCAGCCATTTCTCTGCCGGAAAGATTGAATAACGGCGCTGAGTTCCCTCACCGGAATCTCATCATTTTTCTCACGTTTTGCGTGATTTTCTCTACTCTCGTACTTCAAGGACTGAGTCTGCCCGCTTTAATCCGCCGCCTGGGATTAGCAGGCTCATCCGCCAGTCACGAAGAAGAAGAGTGGGCCCGCCGCGAAATGCTTGCAGCCGCTCTAAAGGCCATCAAACGCATACGAAGCCAAGGCGCAAAGGAGCAAGCCGAGGTTTACGATCACCTTGAACGGTACTATCGCGGCCGCGTCGCCATGGTGGACGGCTTCTCCCGCGAGGGCGAGATGAGTAAGCAGCAAACGGAGCACCATCGTTTTCTCGCCCAGCAGTTGCGCGATGTGGAACGCGCCACAGCGATCAAGCTTCGCGATGAAAATAAAATTCACGACGAAGTCTTACGAACGCTCGAACGAGAGCTGGACCTGTTAGACGCTCGCTTTGCGGAGTCCGAATACTGATTGCTCGACGGCGGGAGCTTTGTCACGTCTGCGATGATATTCGAATGCTTCGGCGTCTACTCGCTCTTGCGGCGATTCTTTCTTCAGCGTTCAGCGCAATTGCCGC
Source organism: uncultured Acidobacteriaceae bacterium (assembly GCA_963819405.1). Taxonomy (GTDB): domain Bacteria; phylum Acidobacteriota; class Terriglobia; order Bryobacterales; family Bryobacteraceae; genus Bog-105. The sequence continues at coordinate 80,778 of CAWFWH010000026.1, forward strand.
GGACCTGCGGACGCCTCGAGCCGCACCATCGTCTGCAGAGATTGAGCGGCGTTTCGCCGACCTGCGGAAGAGCCCGCCTGAGCTCTACGCCTTTCTCTACCGTATGCCCAAAGGCGGGGACCTGCACAACCATCTCGCTGGGGCTGTGTACGCCGAAAGTTTGCTTCGCGCTGCGGCGCAGGATCACTTGTGCATTGACCAAAGCGCGCTGGCATTGATTAAGCCCTCGGCGCCGGGATCCGGATGTGCGCCCGGTCAGGTGGACGCGGCCGCTTTGCAGACGAATAATACGCTTGAAAGCGCTATGATCGACAGTCTGTCAATGCGCGACTTCGTTCCGGGGGCGCAATCCGCGCATGACCATTTTTTCGCTACGTTCGGAAAATTCAGCGCCGCAACATCCGGCGAGGGCGCTCAATTCGTCGGCGAAGTCGTGCAGCGCGCGGCAGATCAAAACGAGTCGTATCTCGAATTAATGGCGCTTTCAGGAGGCGGACCAATCGCCACCCTAGGCATCCGTGTCGGACTGGACGCCGACTTCGATTCTGCACACAAGAAACTCGAAGACGCCGGAATCGGACAGCTTGTCTCGCTTTTGCACGCGGGAGTCGATCAGATGGAAGAAACCCGCGTGCGTGTTCTTGGCTGTCGGCAAGATCCGGCTTCGGCGGCGTGCCGCGTGCAAGTCCACTACGTCTTTCAGGTTCTTCGCGAGTCGCCAAAAGCGGCAGTTTTCGCTCAGGTCATGGCGGGCTTCGCGCTTGCCGCTTCTGATCCCAGAGTCGTCGCGGTAAATTTCGTCCAACCGGAAGATGGGCTCATTTCGATGCGCGATTATCATCTACACATGCAAATGGTCGGCTATGCCAAACGCATCTATCCCAACGTTCACATAACCTTGCACGCCGGCGAATTAGCACAAGGACTTGTTCCGCCAGACGGATTGCGATTTCACATTCGGGAGGCTGTCGAAATTGGAGACGCGGAGCGCATCGGGCATGGCGTGGACATCATGTATGAGAAGGAGCCCCTTGGGCTGCTGAGAGAATTGCGGGAGCGCCGGATTGCCGTCGAAATTAATCTGACGAGCAACGACATGATCCTCGGCGTTCGCGGCAATCGCCATCCATTCCCCGTGTATCGCAAATACGCGGTTCCCCTTGTGCTCTCGACTGATGACGAAGGCGTTGCTCGGTCGCAGCTTACGGAGGAATTCGAGCGCGCTGTCCTGAGTTATGCTCTGACCTACGCGGACATAAAACAGATGGTGCGTAACAGTATCGAGTATTCATTTGCGCCGGGCGCGAGTTATTGGAAGAACACTGATTACGCCGCGATCACGGCCAGCTGCGCCGCCGGAAAACAGGGCACGCCCTGCCACGACTTTCTACAAAAGAATGAAAAAGCGCGCCTCGAGGCCGACCTGGAAGAGCGCTTTCGAGAATTCGAACGCAGCAGCTTCGGTCGTAAATGAGTTTATGTGGCTGCTACTCGAATATTTCTCGATTCCATCGTCCAGTGCTCTAATAAAGGTAATTATATACTTGACAAAATGGCACTTTGAGGCGCATACTTGAAGCATGGAACAAGAGCCGACCACGCTTCAGGAAGCCATCGTATATTTCTCGAATCCTGACAACTGCCGTGAGTATCTAGTTGCGCGGCGCTGGCCGAATGGAGTCACGTGCCCACGTTGTGGAAGCGATAACGTTCTGTTCCTAGAGAAGTACAACCGCTGGCACTGTCGGCAGGCGCACAAGGCACCGCAATTCACACTGAAAACTGGAACCGTCATGGAGGATTCTCCTATCGGTCTGGACAAGTGGCTTACCGCCATGTGGCAGATTGTAAATTGCAAGAACGGGATCAGTTCTTGCGAAGTGCATCGGGCCATCGGCGTAACGCAAAAAAGTGCGTGGTTCATGGATCACAGAATTCGCTTCGCGCTGGGTATGGATTCAGGTGAAAAACTTTCCGGTCATGTCGAGGCTGACGAAACTTTCATCGGCGGCAAAGCGCGGAACATGCACCTGGGCGCTCGGAAACGCCGCATTACTGGAACAGGAACGAAAGACAAAACCGCTGTCATGGGAATAATGGAACGGGGCGGCAAGGTTCGGACCAGCGTAGTTGCGAACCGCAAAAGGCATGCGCTTCAGACTGAAGTACGAAAGCACGTTGAAGCTGGATCTGCGCTGTACACTGATGCGTTACTCAGCTATGAGGGACTGGCAAGCGACTACGCACATCAAGTGATTGACCACGCCGTAGCGTATGTGGATGGGCAAGTTCACACGAACAGTCTAGAGAACTTCTGGTCTCTTCTGAAACGCGGCATCAGCGGCACCTATGTTTCGGTTGAGCCGTTTCATCTGTTCCGATATCTGGACGAACAGGCGTATCGTTTCAATAACCGGAATATGACAGACGCGGAACGGTTCGATATTGCTGTCCAGGGTATCGTCGGCAAAAGGCTCACGTTCGATCAACTCACTGGCAAGGTGGAAGGTTCAACAAGCGTGAACTAACTAGCAAAGAGGCGCAAAGGGAGGGCCGAGGGAAACGAAGCAAAGCTGGATGAAAAACGAAGGGCCGTGACTGCCACTCACGACCCTTTGAAGGAATTTCGGGATGTCAACCGCTATCCAGTTGGCGCTTCTAACGCCAACGTGAAGCCCTACGCACGTAGTGTAACGTGGAGGGCTTAATGATCGGAATTCAATTGGCGGGCAAGAATGACAGGATCTCCGCTACCGTCTTTGGTCGGAGTTTTAATAACTTCCTTGATCTGCTGAAGGACGTTGACAGCATGATCTCTCATCGGTCCAGTGGAACGGTGCGCTGGGAACTCGCCACACTCAAAAAGGAAAGTCCCGCCCTGATTGAAGTTGCTGGCGTATCGCGGATCAAGGAGATGGATTATTCCCAGGCGATTCAGGAGTCCCTTCTCGACGGCCTAGACCAACTGATGCAACGCCCGGAACAGCCGCAATTTTATTCGTATTCGGGTCTTATAAAAGCGCAGGGAATGGCAGACCAGGCGCGACACCTGAAGTGGATGTCTGTTTTTGCCGGTTCGCGGCGAACTGTTCTTGACGAACGACTTTTCACGAACGTCGAATATCTCACGGCTAGTGGCAGCAAGAGCCTCGGGTCGGTTCGTGGCAGCCTGGATGCGATCATCGTTCACTCTGGCCATGAATTCCGCGTTTGGTCTCCGAAATGGAAGCGGCCCATCATTTGTCGCTTCGACAAGAGCATGCTGTCCGATGTAACCGCTCATCTCAAACAGCAGGTTGAGGTGATCGGAGAACTCAAGCGGAATCCTAAGGGCGAACCGGTTGTCATGGATGTCGAGGAGTTCCTACCGTTGGAACCGATCACGACCACGCCGCGCATTGAGGACATGCGCGGCCTTCTTTCGGACGTTTACGGCGGAAAGACGCTCGGAGGCTACTTGGACGAATTGCGGAATGGATAAACGAAGAATCTATTGGGACACGTCGATCTTCCTGTGTTTCCTGAACAGGGATGAACTGGAACGGAGCAAAATTTGCGAAGACGTTTTGCAGCATGCCGCGATGGATGAGGTGCTTATTCTGACTTCGACCTATACAATCGTCGAAGTGATTCGTCCAAAGAGACGCTCTCTGCCAACTAGCCAACTGTTGACACCAACCCAAATCGAAAAGATAAAGGGCATGTTCCGATGGCCATTCATACAGACCATTGAGCTTGATGACAGAACCGCTCTGTACGCTTCCGATCTGGCCCGCGACCATGGTTTGTTACCCGCCGATGCAGTTCACGCCGCTTCCGCAATTCTATGGAAGGCGGAGGTTCTTCAAGCATGGGACCGGGATTTCGTTCCCATCTCCCAGCAGATCCCTGTCGAAGAGCCGCAACTTATCTCAAAGCAATTGAAATTTGAAGGTACGGGAGGCTCCCGCATCGGACCGACCCCAGACGATTTTGAGAAGGAGAAAGAATGAAACCAGCGCCAGCGCCTAAAGTACCCGGCAACACAGAAGCAGAGCGGATGAGCAACGCCGTCAAGAGAGTTTTCAGCGTTCCCAAGGAAGCGTACCTGAAGGAAGAGGCGAGACTGAAAAAGTTGCGGGCGCGTAAGAGGCGCACCAAGAAGCCCATTTGAATGCGAAGAATTGCGAAGACTGGTATTGGGTCAGTTTGGAAACTGGGAGCGACAGATGAAGCCTAGACCGTGGATCTTCTTCGGGATGGTCACCCTCATCGCCGCATCCTTCATGGCAAGCAAGTTCATGCCGGGCAAGGGGAGCCTCCTGGCCCTGTGCCTGTGGGACGTAGTCTTTTTATCGAGTGGGCTCTTCGCCATTATTCGACCAGTTGGCTGGCTGAACTTCACGGGGAACAAGATCATCAAGCCTCCTTCGGTAATAACTCAGAGAATGATCCGATGCTTTGGAGTGTTTGCCTTCCTGGCTGGAGCAATGGGCGCGATCAACTTGATCGTGAACATCCGTGCCTATTGGAACGGCTTATATTGATCTCAAACACACCGAATGCCGGAAGTCTGAAATTTTGCAGGCGTACCGAATCAACCGTTTTGTCAACTATATAGTTACCCTAATAAAGGCCTCTCGCCTGAAGCGATCTTACGAGAATTCGAAACTCTGACTCTTGCCCAGGTCCTCGGCGCAATCACGTTCTACCTCGAAAACCAACCTGCGATCGATGCCTATCGCATGCGCCAAAAGCAGCGCTTCGAGGCCACACGACGCGGCTCCGCACCTCTACCCGCAGGATTGCGCGAACGGCTCGCGATCGATTTGACGCAGCATATCGGCGGCGCGAGCCCCTTCAAGGGGCACTAGCGACAACAAAAACCGCTCCCTTTGGCCTCAGATGAGCCCGAAAAAGCGAACGATCAGCCCAAATACTCGACGTGGACGTAGGTGCCTAATCTCGCGTTATAAGCCAGGTACCAACCCGGATGGTCCGGGTCGTCATAGATCACGATCGGGTCAGAATCCCAGAGCCAGTCGCCGACATAGCCGATATCCGCTGGAGCAACGCTCCAGTAGAAGTTGTTGAACCAGAAACGCGAAGGTCCACCTCCGCCGAGCCGGTATTCGTGTCCCCGGCCGATGCCGCCGGTAAAGCGTCCATGTGCCCAAGGATGGTCCAGATGATAACGGGGATCGTTACGGCCTGAATCATGTCCGACCCACTGATCGTTGCCGGCATGCACGTGGGGCGCATTCGGATGCCCGGCCTGATCTCGAAAATTCTGTTGATTAGGTGCGCGCCCTTCATTCCCGCCGCGCTGCTCTGCGCCGCGCTGCTGGTTCCCGCCGGCAGAGCGTTGCGCAGCTGCCGGGGGAGGACCATGAGCCGGAACATGTCCACCGCCGACCTCACGATTTCCACCGCCACGTTGGTCATTTTTCCCGCGCTGGGCAAAGCCAGGAAGGGAGAATAGCAACAACACCGCAAGGAGTCCTGTGAGTTTTGTCATACCGGCTTGATGATAACAGGAGGCAGGCCGGGTCGCCGCGGCCGTTATACGTGTTACTGGCGGTCGTAGACGTAGGTTTGCGATTCATTCGCTCCGGCCATGGCTCCCACCACCGTGAGAGTGCTTTTATCCTCGGAAACCGTATAAGTGCCTTTCCAGAAGGGCTTTGATTTATAGATCTCGGCCAGTTCGAACGAGAGGGGACCTGTTCGCCGCAATGTGCCGCTCGCTCCAGGCGGTATCGTGGGGCCGGTTGCGGGGTATGGCTTGCCATCGAATTTAGCGTTGAAGGTGAATTTATCGGAAGGCGAGTAGAATGTCAGCCCATCGGCGCCGTAAGCCTTCAATTCGATTACTTCGGGCGAGCCGCCCTGGACCTTGGTGCTTTTCCAAGTGCCGATGATGCCGCTATCTCCAGACGTACGTTCGTACGTAGCCTCATCCTGGTAGCTTTCACCATTTGCGTGAGTTCCGGCGGTCTTGATGTCCAGAGTCTTGCCGTCATCCGACAGCTTAATGGTATCGGTGGCGATTAGTTTTCCATTCGCCTTTTCTGTTTCTTCCCAGGTGTGATCGTCGATTGCTTTCCAGCTTACGATTTCACCAATCAATCCAGCTCGTTCCTTTCCGTCGGCTTTAAAAGTGTAAGAGAAGCTACCAACAGAGAATTTGATGGCTCCGGATCCCTCGGAAGTGAAGGTGATGGTGTCGCCGGTGAGGTTGCTCTTTTCGGTATTGAGCTTCCAGGTACCCGCGAAGGGATTGTCGGCAGCGAGCAGCGCGGCCGCGAGGGCGCAGGCGAACACGGACATTCTTAATGTTCGAGAGGTCATAGTTGACATACAGTATGCGCGGAATAATGGAAATATACAAGAGAGACTTGAGAATATGGCTCGGGTATGTTGAAGTGACCAAGAGGAGAATAAATGAGGTTTCGCTTCGTTCTGGCGCTTTTTGGCGCGACATGTTTTGCAGTATCCGCAGGTGCTCAATCGGAGACCTGGCAGCTTGATCCCCCGCATTCCTCCGCGCAATTTTCAGTGCGCCACCTGGGAATCTCGACCGTTCGGGGAGCGTTCACGAAGGTGAGCGGCACGGTTCAATATGACCCAGCCGATGTGACGAAGACATCGCTCGATGTCACGATTGACGCTGCTTCGGTGGATACGCGCATTGAGATGCGGGATAAAGATCTGCGCAGCCCGAACTTTTTCGACGTCGAGAAATATCCGACGCTAACTTTCAAATCGAAGCGGGTCGAAGCGGCGGGAAAAGGCAAGATGAAGATTACCGGCGACCTGACGATTCATGGTGTGACGAAGGAAGTGACGCTTGATGCGGAGGGCCCGACGGGGCCGATCAAGGACGCGCGAGGGAATATGCACATGGGTGCCGCAGCGACGACAACCGTCAATCGGAAAGATTTTGGGATGACTGCGGACGCCGGGATGGTGGGGGATGAGATTCCCATCACGATTGATGTCGAGATGGTGAAGAGGGCGCCACCGGCTCAGTGATCGCCCTTGTACGATCCCCGCGCCTCAACAGGTATCAGCGACCTTGACCAATGGGGAAGTCCGCAGAATGCGCTGTTGGCCGAGTTGGGCGCCGAGAGGGTCAACGAGATCCGGGCCATCGGGCGCGGGAAGCAGCTCGACGGCGAGCACGCTTAACGACGACGTCACCGGCAGTGCATAGGACGTGAGCGTTGCTTCGACTTCGTCCTCGGTAAATGTTGCGGCTCCGATGGGAGCGCTCGGATTGCTGGTCTGCGTCCTAACGGCGGGCTTGCGGGCGACCAACACATTGCGGTATCCGGCGCCGTCGGCTTGCAGCACTTGCGTGTACATGAGCATCCAAAGGCGGCTGTTGGGGATCTCCAGGAACACCACGCGGCCGTTGAGGAGCGGCGTTGCGAAGGGTGCGGTAGCAGTGATGGTCTTTTGACCTGAGGATGTTACGGTGCGGATGGCCTGACAACGCAATTGCGGCGCAGGATGCTGCACTCCGGTTACGCGAAGTGGCCGGCCGAAACGGGCTTGCGCGGTGGACCATACGGGCTGCTGAGTTTTCGGGTCGAGATAGTGGCCTACGCGGAGCTCGTAGGTCCAGAAGCCGAAGAGCTGCGCGGAATCGGCGGCCACGCCGGGCGGAAGCGGCAAGAGAAAATGCCGCTTTGAAATGATCGAGGGAATGAGCGGCGTCATGGCGTCAAGTCCCGCCGTGTCGATTGATGCGGCGGGCGCGATGGCGCGAATTGGCTCGGGATCGACTGCGAGGGGCGGCTCTTGCGGCTGGACGTCGCCGAGGTTCTGAGATGAGAGAAGCGGATCGATGCCATAGGCCAGGACGCGGGCGAAGTAGCCGTCCTGCGGGTCGGCGGGAGGCGCGTCGAATTCGATCCAAAGAGCGCGGTTGCGGGGCTGGGTAGAAGAATAATCGGAGCTCGCCTGGTAGGGGCTGAGGGCGAAACCAGCCGATAAAATGTTCGGGGTTTGCGCGGGAGGCGAGGCGATGGGCAGGGTTAGGTCGAGCTCTGTCGCGGGCGGAGGCGGGAGCGTTTTGAATTGCGGAACGACGAAATATTTCAACTGCGGTGAGACCGGAAATTTGTTCGCGGGCGGATTTGGATCGAAGGCATCGAAAAAGATCAGGCGTGTGGAATCGCGCCGGTTCGGGAAGTTGCCTTCGAGCGCAATGGCGCCGACGGTCTGGCGGACATCGAGGGTGCCTAGATTGGTTGTGACGTTCGGAGTGCCGATGACTTCCTGAGAAATGGCGAAGCTTGCGTCGGCGAGGCCGTCCCAGGTCCAATCGCGGTTCAGCTCGAGCAGAATCACGACGATCCACTTATGCAGCAGCTCACCTTCGGCGGCGAAGGTGATGGACGAATGATCGCCGTTCAGGTTGTAGCGCAGGGCTAGAGACGATCCAAAGACCACGCGCTGGCCGGGCAGGCCGGTGAAGGTGAGTCCATCGGCTGCGACGCCAATCTGCTGAGCGAGAAGCTGGGCAGGATCGGTGGTGGTTTGAGGCGGCGTGAGGTTGAAAATGGCGGCCAGTTCGTTAAGCGCGTCATTGTTCGCGGGCGGCTGCAGGAAGATGCCATTCAGCTCGAGGGCTTCCTGCTCGCCGACAAACAGGTTGGCTTCGGCGCTGGCTTCGATACGGGCGTCCACGTGAGCAGTGAGGCCGGTGGTCGAGGCAGTATTTCCGAAGTACGCGGGATTCGCGCTGGCAGCAATAGGAGTGATTACGATGCGGACATCGCGGGCGGTGGGGATGGGCAACGGTTGTGGTGCAGGACGGACGGTGGCGGCCGGCGCGGTCATCGCGGCGATGTTCGGAATGTCCATGGGCTGGATGTCGAACTCGATGGCTTCCGCGGGCGGGGATGTGCCCGGTGTGGGCGGCACCGGATTCGCCGGATACGCAGGGAAGTCCGTTTCGAAATTGTAGATTTCGCGGAACGGGCCATCGAGCGAATCCGGATCGCTGGTATCGTGCGCGGGCGTGCGCGCCTCCACGCTGATGCGCACGCGTTGCACGTCGGGATCGTTGGCGCCGAGTACCTGGCGATCGGCTTTTGCGGTGCTGACCTGTGATAGGAGGGTCGCGACCGCGGAGGGATCGACGCCGGCGAAGAGAAGCTCGGGATATCCGATCAAGGGACGCCAGACAAGGATTTTCGAGAGAACGTTGCTCTGAAGCGTAGTCTGAAGGCGGACAGCTTTCGGCGGGAGATAGCGCTTGAAGGGGCAGTTTGTGGTGTTCGAGGGCGCAGGATTTTGCGGACTGTCGGCGAGTACGGGGCCGCCATTCGTGAGATCGGTGTAGCGAACCCGGAAAGTATACGTGTTGCCGAATAGAAGGGGCGGGAGCACGGATGTTGGAATGGAGCCGCTGATAGTTTTCAAACCGCCCGTGAGGTTGATGCCCGCCACATCCTGGGAGACCAGCGATTTGCCACGCCATTGCGCGAAGTAGCGCGGAAGCCAAGCGCTGAGGTCGGTGGGATCGGTGGACCGCATGGGCGCGGGTTGGATGCACTCTTCAGGAGGGGGCTGTGTTCCTTCGGTCGAGCAGAGCGAGAACCAATTTCCGATTTTCGGATCCTTCACATCGACGCGATATCCGAGGACGCCGAGCGGTACTTCGGCATCGGGCGTACCGCCATTGCGGCGCACGCGCAGATTGTCGAGCTGCCGATTATTCCAGATGGTGACCTGTTCGTCGTCCCAACCGATCTGGATACCGGCGTCGGTGCCGGGCACAATCTGGGTATCGTCACCCGCGGCGGCATCGATGGTGGAGGGCTGATTGCAGTGGACGATCTGCGCGAAGCCGTCATCGTAAGTCTGAGCTTCGACCTCGGCGGCATCGTAGGGAGCGGGATTAGCGATCGAGGCAACTACCGGAAAGAGCACGGCGGCGAACACGGGCCGAGCTCCCGTGAGTGCGGGAATGCGCGCGGCGTAGAGCTTGATGACTTCGGTGTTCAGTTTAGGGGAGTAAGGATCGGCCGCGTCGAGTGAGATGTAGAGCCAACCGCCCTTGGCTACGTCGGCGGTTGCGACCGGGATGGAGAGGTTTGCATAAAGCAGACCGAGTTTCTGCGCGACATCGGGATTGCGCAGCGCGTAGGAGAAGACTTGGCCCCAAGAGATGTCCTTGTTCGGTGGCGGGGCGCTAGGATTCGGATTCTTGGTGATGAGCGCGCACCCGAAGCCGTCGCCGACAATTGCATCCGTGGTGCGCGATTGCTCAAACGGGAAGGCATCGATGTAGGACTGAGGGAGCGCCTTTTTAATCCGGATATTGGGCGTGGGCGCTGAGGCCGCTGGCACGATGTGGAACTGGCTGGCAAGGCTCGCGAACAGGGCGGGCGCACCGCTGGGAGCGGGAGTTGCCAATGGGAAGGTCTTGACCTGAGCAGGTGGGGCGGTGGGAGACGGCAGTTGGTCGAGGCTGGTGATGAAGACAGCCTTAAGAGTTCGTTTGGCTCCTGAAAAGGTGGGGCCGAGCTGTGGATCGGGCACAGTGGGATCGCCAGTGGGGAGAAGCAGCACGTTGACGCTGATTGCGGGTTTGCTTGGGTCCCACTCCTGCGGGAACGTCATGATACTTAATCGAAGATCCTGGAATGCCATGCGATTTCCTCTCTTATGCGGTCAAGGTTTGCGAGAACTGCCATGAGCCATCGAAATCGATATTGACGACCCAACAGATGCTGATGTGAATGCCCACGGCGACGGAGCCAATGAGCGTGATATCGGGGAGAGCGGGGATGATGGCGAGTCCGGCGCTCAACATAATGGAGGCGCTGGCGAGTCCTCCCAGAACATCGACCGAGGCCTGGCCGGTGAGAATGACTTTGACCTCGAACGGACTGACGGTGTTGTCTACCTGGAAGGCGAGAACAATGGAAGCGCTGCCCTCTGCAATGCCGACGTCGATGGCGAGTCCTACGCCAATGCCCGCCTGAATCAGAAGATTCGCGTTACCGTTCTGAAAGCCAACCTGAACGCAGCCGGTGCCGGATAGCGGATCGACGAGCCATTGGAACGGATCGTCCGGGCTGGCGATTCCGGCGGTGAAATCCATGCTCATAGGGGCGAACTGCATGGTCGCGCCGAGATCGAGCGCAACATTGGTGATGTCGCCGAGACCAAGTGGAAGCGTGGGCAGCGCGAACTTGTCGCGGATGGTCAATTGGCCGTTCGAGAAACTGATATCGAGTTTCGATTGGTTGCCGCCTGGAAGGAAGCTGGCAAGTTCGCTAAGTTTACTGAAAATTTGTTGGACAAGCGAAAGAATGCTGCCGTAGACAACCGTCAGCTTGCCGAGCGCGGGGGCAGTATTCGCATCGGCGTGGGCCGAGCCGACAACTTGAAGGAGCGGATTGTTGACATCGCCGAAGGGTGAGACCAGAACGAAGGTGAATTTCTCGAAAGTAATCGACCAGCGCGGATTGCCGGCGGGATCGAGTTTGAAGGTGACGGTGGTAGCGGGAGCGCTGGGTTGAGAACGATCCGCATAAACGAGCACGCACGATACGGGGCCGAAATCGAGGAGCGTCAATGGCGGCTGATTGATGGTGAAGGGCGGAAGGTTATTGAGCGTGAGCGTGTCTTCACCGAGCGCGCCGAGAACGAGATCCTGGGGACTCGGGAACGCGAGCGCTTTGGCGAGATCGGGGAAAATCCCCGAAGCGCCGAGCAGCGAGCCGACATCTGCAACGTGCGGCGGATCAGGAATCGAGACCTTGTTCGCGCCCTGTGGAATTTGCGGCCGGCCGAAGAATGTTTTTTGCGTGCTGGTTCCTTGCAGGTAGCCATACTGGCGAGCGGGAGTTGCAAGGTTCAGGATGTCCACCGGATCGGCCAAGTGCCAAACCGTGTCGCCGTTCGGCTGAATGAGCGGAGCCGCGGTTTGCGGGTCGAGCGCTGAGGGCGCTTGAGAGCCGGTCTTGACTGCCATCGACCATTGGCCGTCGCGCGACAACACGGGCGTTCCGTTTACAGAAGCGACGAAGACAGCGGTTTCTCCACTGCCCACGGCACTGACTTCGACCGAGCTCACTTTCATCTGCTGGCCGGCAGCGCCGATGTTTATGGTGCAGGCGATGGGTCCGAGGGCAGCGCCTTTCTGCTCGAGCAGATCGGCGAGATTGGCTCGGGTGGCGGGACTGTTGTCGGGAGCGAGTTGCGCGTAGCCGGTGATGTTCTGGCTAGGAACGAAGACGTTCTGCGACGCGCCGCTGACGATTGGATTTTTCGTGCTGATTTTGACGTCGGCGTCGAACAGAACCGGAACGTAGGTGATGCCATCGAGAGGAAACTGGGAACCGTTGTCGCGGATGTTGTGAACGTTGAAAACGCCATCGACCGAGCCTTGATGCACTGCGCCGTTGAATTCCCCGGCGGTTTTTGTAGGGAAATTGAACTGGCCGGGAGTGGCGGCTTGCCAACCGCTGTCGTGGCGATTGACATCCCCACCGGAAATTCGCTGGATGGTGATAGTGCGGACAATCTTGATGCCCCAGGGGTAGATGATGCTTTGCGCTCGCACGACCTCATACGCCGTACGCCCTACCCAGACGGTGAACTGAACTTTGAGAATGCCGGTGCCCAGGACGTTGGGGTCATACCATTCGCTGAAGAGGCTTGCGCCGTAGCCGGAGAGATCGTAGCGGGTGACGGGCACGCCAGGTTCCGCGGCGCCAGGCTGCTGAGTGAAATCGGCGCGGAAGATGGTGGCGACGTCCGACGATAGAACGGCCGTGCCGTAGGGGTCGGTAAGGACGGTCTGGCCAGGAAACTCGGGCTTGGTGGTGCCTTGCGCGGCCTCGGGAACAAGCGAGATCTGGTAGCCGCCGTTGTATCCGACAAACTGGGGCTGGACGAAGTTATAGGTTGCGCCTTTGGCGTTCGTAGCCTCAGCGATCATTCCGAAGGGCAGGGTGGCGGTGAAACTGTACGGATCGCCCCCGGCGACACGGCTCTGTTGGGCGCTCATTAAAGGGATCGGCGCGATGGGAGCGAGCGAGACGGTGGGAACGTTGAGCTTCGAAGGGACTCCATCGGACGGGGCTGCGGGAATGGGATCGGCGGAAAGCATCTGCTCCCACGAGATAGCGGAGACGGTGAACAGTGACGTGGCTGCGCCATCGCCGATCAGAAGGAGACCTTGGGTATTGACTCCGCTGAGACTTTGCGGCGCCCAGTTAACGCCGAACTGATCGGCGTTGCTCGAGACATCGAGGAGATTCACGCCTGGATTCTGGCGCGATACAGCGAGAGTAGAGCCCAGAGGCGTGCCGGTGATGCCGGTAGTGCTCGCCGACTGAGCAAAGATCAATTGGAAATTGAGCGTAGGGGTCGCGGGGGTGGTCCAGGTCACGCTGGATCGCAGGAGGCCAATCGGTTGCGGTGGCGGCGCATTGGGTCCGGGCTGGCGCGGAGGCGGATTTCCGACCAGGCCAACGCTGGTGGCGTAGGGGTCGGGCAGTGTCGGCAAGAAGGCGGTTAGGCCGAATTGAAGAAGCAGCGAGCCTTTTATGACGTTATTCGCTTGGAGCGTTCCGCCCGCGATCAGGAATTGCGGGGGCAGAGCTTCAATGAGCGCATTCTCGAGAGCGAAGGCGGAAGGCTCGGCGTCTTTGGGAAGTGGCGCTGCACCTTGGATAACCAGAATGCCGGTGGGAAATGCAGGAGTCTGGAGGATAGCCAGGGCGGCAACGGGCATCGAGACCGCGACGCCCAGTCCGGTGGCTTCGACGGGGCGATCGGTATGTGCGATGGTCGAACCGCCGACGAGCAACTCCTCGCTAGGATTCGGGGCTGCGGACGCGATGAAGAACAGAATGGCGCTCTTCGCGGTTGTGAATTCGATTGTGGAGGGGCGAAGCTTGCCGTTCCACAGAGTCCAGGTTGCGGTGAAGGGCGTGGCGGGCAATATGGTCCAGACCAGGAGTTGTCCCGGAGAAGCAACGATCACGACTCCCGCCATCGACACGGGAGTGGAGATTCCCGTCCATGTGACAGTAGCGCCGGCTCCCAGCGCGAGCGCTACTGCGCCTGCGCCTGCAGCTTGGCCGAGCTTGTCCGGCGTGGTGACGGCGACTGGAAGTATCCACCCGGCCGAGACGATTGGCGCAGTCCCGGCGGGGACGAACAGAGTCGACTTGACAGATTTAAAAGCGAATTGCGCGGCACCGGTGATGTCGCCGGGGACGAAGAGCGCAGTGAGATTCGCGTTGTATACAGGCGGTTGGGTGTTTCTCTTGATGCTGAGAGCGGAGCCGTAGATTGTAGCGTTGATATTGCTGAGAGCCGTGAAGGTGGCAGACGATGGCGTGAATGCGATGGTGATGCTGGCCGGGAGGGTGGCGGTGACTGCGGAAGCATCCGCGCCGGGACCGGTGACGGGTGGAGGTGGGGTGGGCTGAGCGAGATTGGCTTGTAGGGTGAAGTTGGCCGAAGCTCCGATGATAATTTCGCCATTGGTGACGGTATACTGCCCGAGCGTGAGCGTGCCGCCTTTGATAAGAAATCCGGTCCACGATGAAGCAGGGCAGGCGGCTGCGAGAAATTGGGCATCGATCCACACGCTTCCCGTTGCGAGCGGCAGACTGGTTTTGCCGGCGACTGGAGCGCCTGACAACGTGACTACGGCGACTATCTGGCTGCCATATTTCACATTCACTCTTTGCGGGAATGGAAAAATAATGTGGACCCAAGAGGGGATGGGGTTCGCCTCTTCCTGGAAGGGGCCAACAGTGGTTGTTGCCATCCCACGCGCCCAAGCAGGGACAGCCGGACTAAAGGTGGATATAACGGGCGAATTACTGATGAATCCTGGCGAAGCTTGAGCCGCTTGGATGCCGCTGAACTGCTGTTGCACAGTGGGGTCGAGCTGAGTGAACTGGATGCTGCCCGCCTGGGCCAGGGCGGAACTGATTTCCGGCGGACGCGTATCGGTAGGGATTCCCGCATTCAGCGTTGCGGCGAGAGCGACACGCGCCTTTTGAAGATCGTCGGCGGTGACATTGCCGGACGGCTGAAGGTCACCGGTGAGGCTGAATAGTTTTCCACCTAACTGAACTGGATCCACTGCATTCACCTCCCGGAACACTAACGTGCAGTGTGCGCGTTTGAAGATTGTAACCGAAGAAGGGGTCTATAGCCCAGAAGAAATTCTGGGGGTATACTTCTCGGGCAGAGGCGTGCAGCGCAAGTGTGAAGGTGCCGAATGTTGAGTTAGTTAACGGGCATGCGCTCGTCGAAGAAGTCGGCTAGCCGTGAGGCGGCAGGCGGATCGAGATTTGCGAGCACAGCGACAATGGTGTTTGTGCGCGTATAAACACGCAATTCACCGTTCATGCCGGGCGCTCCACCGCCGTGACCGAAGCGTTTGCCCTGCGGCTCTTCAGAGACCATCATGCCGAACCCGTAGCCTTCGGCGGCAGGCATTTGAGCGTTACCGGCCTGCTTGGAAGTCATTTCCGCGAAGAGCTCGGGTTTGATGAGCTTACCGCTACAGAGTGCTTCCCCAAAGCGGAATAGATCGCCGACCGTCGAATAGCCGCCACCGGCCGAGGTGCCGCGCCAAGGCAGAGTATCGGCATTATTCACCCAGTTGCCGTTCTTCCTGAGGTAGCCTACTGAGCGATTCGGCACGGGTTCTGATTCGGGGAGCGAGTCAGTGTCTTTCATGCCAGCCGGAAGAAATATATGGGTGCGGACGTAGTCGTAGTAGGACATGCCCGATACCTTCTGAACCACGACGCCGAGCAGCAAAAACCCATAGTTGGAGTAGGCCCACCTCGACCCGGGTTCGAACTGCAGTCCGCGGGAGCCGTAGAGCTTGACGTAGTCAGCGAGCTCGCGGATTTCAAGCCGGTGCTGGTCATACTCGGGCGTGAAAATATCACCGGTGCCGCCCGTGTGCGTGAGAAGGTGGCGGATCGTGACTTTGGCTGGCCACATCTTTGTTCGGATAATCCGGCAAATACTTGCCGAGCGGTGCTGCGAGATCGACCTTGCCCTTATCCACGAGCTGCAGGATTGCGGTAGCAGTGAACATTTTGTTCATGGAGCCGATGCGGAAACGCGTATTGACGGTGTTGGGGATATGTTTTTCGCGATCAGCAAGGCCATAAGATTTCTGGAGCGCGATCTTGCCGGAGCGAGCGACCAGCAAGTCGCCAGAGAATTTATCCTTGGAGGCCAGCTCAGCGGCCTTTTTGTCGAGCTCCTTGACTGCCTCCTCAAAAGAAAGGCGCGTGGGGGCAGGCTGATCGGCGGGCCGGGGAACCACATGCAGGCCTATGCCCTTGACAATGAGAGATTCAGCGCTGCTCACATCGAGCGTTAAGACGGCGAAATTACTGCCTTCACGCTCCTTGACTAAGGCTTCGAGGTGCAGTGGCTCACTTTTTTCAATGCGTATCAGAGTGAAGCCCCCGGTCCGATCGTAAAAATTCAGAAGGGAATCGACCGCGCCCTTGTGGTCCGGTTCGTATTTCGCCACGTAATTTGTAAGGCGCGCGCGATCCCCCGAGTTGAGGGCGTCCAGCCAAGCACTGAGAACGGTTCCGGCGGGTGTGGCGGGAATTACGGGATTAGGCGCAGTCCATGCGGACAGCGCGAGACAGAGACAGGCTGCAAGTCGCATATGTTTATATACGGAGAAAACGCGGGCAAAAGGTATAGATAATCATACGGGAGTTATTGTGGGCCAGCCAATGGCATCAGGATCCAGCGCATGTGTGGCTTCGCGAGCAGATTCGGGAGGCGGCCCGAGGGGCGGACCAGAGCTGTCTAATTGGCCTGCGGCAATGCACTCAAATCCTTGCCTAGGATGGCCTCGACGTCGGCGAGCCGGCCAACATGGACAAACTGGATTTGGCCGAAGCGATCGATCACGACGCTCGTGGGTGAAACGCCAGCGCCAAACTCGTTTGGCCAATCCGGCCGGGCGGCGCAGGCGGGTTCATGGCGACAGGCGTGTACTTGGCAGCGTCGCGGCGAGTGCGGTCGGCAACCTGGCTGGCTAGCTTTTGCTCGGCGTCTTCCTTGCTGCCCAATCGCTGCATCGAAGCGACACTCTTCTTCTGGTCAGTACAACAGCGGCATCACGCTTTTTGGAACAGGCGCTGAAATTCCCGATGAATCTCGCTTTCAGGCCTGCCTGCGACCGCTTCTGTGATTTTATCTCGAATTTCGCTCGAGTCCTGATATAACTTGAGGGCGTCGAGCGCGCCGACTGCTTCGGTTGGACGACGGCTTCGGACCACTTCCAACAAGAATTGCACTGCTTCGTCATGCCGCGAAATGCTTAGAGCGCGAAAGAGGACTTCGCAATCGAGCAAGGGGTGCTTCTGCGTGAATGCGTTCTTAAGGGCCGCCACTGCAGCCTCGAGGCGCGAGGCTCCCAGTGCAAGCGCTGCCTCTTCCCTTACTTCCGCGCTCGTAGCTCGTAAGAACTCTACAACAAACGGGACCGCTGGCTGACCTTCTATTCGCAACAACGATTCAAAAATCTGCCCTGTGACGGTGGAGTCAAGGTCTCCCATGCGAGCCTTCATGCGCAGTAGCAGGGCGGCTTCGCGGCCTTCCAGAGACTCCAGCGCGACCGCGGCGTCCTTTCGCAAAGGGGGCGAGGTCTCGGTCAGCAAGCGCATAACGTGCCAAAGCTTGTCCTCACGGGTCAGATCAGTACATTGCAGCAGTGCCAGCGCGCAGGTTGCGCGAACGCCGGTAGCGGTATCCTCTTCGCCTCCCCACACCGGTTCCAGTTGCACGTGCTGAACGCCTTTCAGGAAAATGGCCGATTCTGCATGTCCGAGATCCTTCAAAGCCTTTGCAATTGCCTCTTTTGCCCAACATTTGGGATCCGTCTTGAGTGGATCGATCAAAAGGCGCTCGAAGGCTGCACAGAGGGCCGGGATCAATGTTGCGATTTGCATCTCGGCCGTCAGTTTGGCGGCTTTCGCAACGATCACATTTACCTTGTCGCCAAGCGCTTTTCGAAGTTCGCGAGCATGCGATTCCTGTGATTTGCAGGCGCGAAGCTCTGTAAGGGCCTCTAACTCGCGCTCAACATTGCGGACGGGCATGAGCGGAGATATCGTAGCATCGCGGAAGGCATCGCGCTACCGCCTAATTAGGACTATTGCAGCCAGCCATCCAGGTTGCGGCCCAGAAGTGCTGCGAGCTTGAGGATGTCTTCGCGGTAGAAATCGAGGAGGTAATTGCGGTCCGCGGGATCCATGCGAGTTGTTCCCGGCTTGCGGATGAGCGTGCGCCGGATGAGCGGGCGAAAACGCGGCGGTGTGGCCCTTGCGGCGGTTTGCCAAAATCCCGAGTGCTTAAGCCAGCCGATGGAGCTGAGACGCGGGACTTGGGCCTCCAAATGGCGGCGTTCCAGACTGGGTGAGAACTCTTGGGCCACTCCCAGGAATCGGCAGATGTCCCGATATACATCCAGAGGGTGGTCCTTGAAATCTTCGTGGAACCCGATCCAGACGTTACGCCCAAACCGCTCCAGATACCGGCCGAGTTGTTCGGAGTAGAGTCCAAACTCCAGAAATGGGTAGTGAGCGCAGAACTGTCCGGAGCGGTGGCGGAGGTTGCGCTGAATATGTTCGCGGAAACTGCACTGGATGGCGCCATTCCCGAGACCGTGTAGATATTGGGAGAACGCCCGCTCAGCGGGGTCACGCAGCATCACGAGGATCTTGGCGTCTGGAACGCTATCGGCGATTCGTTGCAGCGCCGTCGGCGACCACAAATAGCAGACGCTCGCCTCTCCTAGAGCCGATTCGTTGTTAGCGTTGGCGAACAGACGCAAATAATCTTCCCAATCCGTGACGATTCCACCGAAGCGCTTCTGGCGCATTGGGCGGGAGAGAAACTCGCGTACACCGCGGGTGTCACGAGCGATGGCACGGCGGAGCTTGAGATCAAAATTCTCCTCGCGGATTTCCGCCGCAAAGAAGTGTGGCTCCTTGATCGCGCTCATGTAGACCTGAGGATGCTGGTCGAGATAGTGATAAAGCGAGGTCGTGCCTGCTTTGGGAGCGCCGATGATGAAGAAGTTCGGAAGCCTGGACATCTACAGGGCCACGGAAATGCTAACACCGGGCCCGCATGCGATGCCAATTCAGGCTGCGCGATGGCAGGATCAGCGCGCAGGTGCAGCTATGGCTTCGTCGAAGGCGGGCGGGATCGGAACATCGGGACGGTTCGCCATCGCGGGAACAGTGAAGCAGAAGGTCGATCCTTTTCCAAGTTCGGACTCCACCCAGATTTTGCCACCCATGCCCTCGACGATTTTCTTGCAAATGGCGAGGCCGATGCCGGTGCCCGGTATTTCGCGAGGGTGCAGCCGCTTGAAAAGACCGAAGACCTGATCGCGGTACTCGGGGGCAATGCCGATGCCGTTATCGGCAACCTCTATGCGCCATTCGGGCCCGACCTGTTCAGCGGTAATGGAAATCCGAATAGGAGCTTCACTCCGATATTTGATCGCATTGCTGATCAAATTTTGGAAGAGTTCAAGGAAATGACTTTCGTTGCCGTGTACGGCGGGCAACGGACCGATGGTGATTCGCGCGTCGCTTTCGCGTATGGCCTGACCCAGATTCCCGATGGCCTGGTCCACAGCATGACGCAGTTCAACACTATACGGGGGATCGCTGAACCTGAGGCTGGTGAGGGAAAGCAGGTCATCCAGCAGAGCCGACATGCGCTTCGCTCCATCCACAACGAATCCGGCCAACTCCTGGCTCTTATCGTCCAGCGGAATTCTTTGGGCAAGAAGCTGAGTGAAGACGCCAATTGTGCGGAGGGGCTCTTTCAGGTCGTGTGTCGCGGCGTAGGCGAACGCTTGCAGCTCTGCATTGGATCGGGCGAGCTTCTCCGCATTCCGCTGCTTTTCCTCTTCGGCAGCTTTGCGGTCACTGATGTCGCGGTAATTGGCGACGACGGCCCGAACGTCGGGTTCATACAGCAGGTTGGAAGTCGTGGTCTCGATCCAGCACCATTGACCGTCTCTTCGACGGGCGCGCATCTCCAACTGCACGGGCGAGCAGGGGGTGGCAAGCGCTTGTTGAAATGCGCGAATCGCGTGCTGGAGGTCATCCGGAAAAATGAGATCGAATGCGTGCTGTCCGACGAGTTCTTCAGGCGGATACCCGAGGACTTTAGCACTGGAGGCGCTCGCATATAGTATTTTGCCGCGCGAGTCCATCAGCGAGATCGCGTCGGAACTATTCTCGACCAACGCGCGAAAACGCTTTTCGGTTTGATAGTACCGGCGGGCACGGGGAAGAATCTCGCTCACATGGTCCGCGTACGTGTTTTTCAGGGAAAGAATTTTCGCTTCGCCGCGGCTCATGGCGGCGAGAGGAGGCTCGCCGTGGCCATTGTGGAGATTGATCCGCTGGTCCATCTCGGGCCCGACGACCTCCGCTACGGCGCGGCTCATCGCGAGTTCGAGATCCCCGTGTTGTCCGCACGGAACCAGGTGCGTATGGGCGCAGAGCAACTCTTTGACTGCCGACGATTGAAACTCCTCATCGAAGATGTCAATCGAGTAACCACAAAAGAGCTTAAAGCCGATGGATGAGAGGAGCCTGTTCCAGAATTCCTCGAGACGAATGGCAGCGGATGTCTGTCCTGCTGCCCACAGAACGCCAACCATGTCGCCGTAGGCACGCAATCCCTGAGGGTCGCGTGGCTGGAGGCGGCGGATGGCGGCTGTAATTGTACTTTCAAAGAGAGCCCACTCCGGCTGGCCGTCTACCATGAACCGGGCGAGAGTCTGTTCGGCGTCGAGGAAGATGAGCCGCTCGTCGGCGATGGCCGCCTGCGGGTGAGCACCCAATCTTTTGAGTTGCCGCGTAAAAGCGTCGGCGTGCTTGGGGGTCGCGATCGCCAGAAGTCCCTCACCGCGGTTCAAACCTTCGAGCAGGTATAGGCTTACGTTCGTCGCGAGCGCGCGCGCGTCGGCTTTGTAAAGCTGGAGGAAATGCGCCTGCGGTCCGGGCTGTTCAAGCAATTGCTGCAGACGCGGCATTAGCGTTCCTCCCGAAAAAACAATCGATCAGCTCCAGTATATCGGCTGGCATAGGGTGGCTGGAGAAGGAACATTCTTTTGTTCAAATTCTTCTCGCGGCGCTGTCAAACAGGTGGAGGCAAGTGAATGATCGATCCCAAGTTGAACAAATTGCCGGCCGACGCGACGGAAGATTTGGAGAACGTCCCTGAGAGTTCCCTTACGGAAGAGCAAAAGGCGCAGCGTCTTAGAAGAAGTAGAGCCGCCCTGAGCGTGAAAGACACCATTGCAGGAGATGCCGGTCTCTCGGTGGGCGCCAAAGGCGTGGATACGTCCGGAGTCGCGGCTGGCGCTGGCGCCGGCGCCGGGATGACGAAGGTAACGCCGGGCGCGTCCGGTGCGTCGCCGGCGCCTGAAATCGCTCCTGGGCCGCGTGGTTCGGGAACGACTCCGCGAGGCCAATATGGCTCCGAGCACAATCCGAGTGTCCGGCTGGATGCGGACGCAACAGCGCCCACTCGCGAGGAGATTGCCGCTCGCGCATATCGATGCTGGCACGAAAGGGGCTGTCCAGAGGGTTCGCCAGAAGCGGATTGGCAGCGGGCTGAGGAGGAACTACAGGCGGAGCGCCGGCGTAAGAAGGGTTCGGCGGCATCCGCCTAAGGTAACTTCGCGCCAATCTTCCGGAGACGAGAGCTTATGGCTACCGCAGTTGGTTATTCCGAGACGCGGCTATGCAGTGCCTGTGGCGCGAAGAATCGTGTATCCGCGAAACATCTAGCGGATACGGGACGATGTGGGTCCTGCAAAGCCGCGCTGCCTCCGCCGGGAGAGCCGATCGATGTGAGTGCGCGAGATTTTGACGAGATTGTCCGGGAAGCTCGCGTACCGATTATCGTGGATTTTTGGGCCGCCTGGTGTGGCCCATGTCGCGGCGCCGCTCCGGAAGTGCATGCGTTAGCAAATGAAATGGCGGGCCGAGCGCTGGTATTAAAGGTGGATACGGAAGCGCACCCGGAAGTAGCGGCGCGTTTCGGTGTTCAGAGCATTCCCAACTTTGTTGTGCTGCGGAATGGGCAGACAGTGTTCCAGCAAGCCGGCTTGGCGCGACGGGACCAGATGCGGAAATGGCTCGAAATGGCGGGTGCAAGGGCAGCTTGAGGTCAGCTGAGCGCGCCTGACATACTAGTCGCGGCAGAATGTCAGGCGTATTTGCGGCCGTTCCCCTAGGCGCTGTTCGAGTGTTTCTCTCTCCTGATAATCCCCTGGGTTTCGGAATTAGCGACTTCTTCGAATTAGCGGCTGCAGCGGTGCTTGTTTTCATCGTTCTGTCACGCCCATGGGTTCAGCCTGCAGCTTTGAAGCTGGCGCAACATGCGGGGTGGTGCATGCTTCTGCTGGCCGCCTTGCCAGTTGGGCTGCGATTGGCGCTGCTTCCTCAGTGCCCGGCACCCACACCGAGCGGGTCGGATGACTTCAGCTACATTCTTCTGGCTGACACTCTGCGACATTTCCGCTTGGCGAATCCGCCGCATGCGCTGGCCCAGTTCTTCGAGCAAATCTTTGTCCTGCAGCAACCCAGTTACAGTTCCATGTACCCGCTGGGGCAAGGGTTGATTTTGGCTCTGGGGTGGCTGATATTTGGCCATCCATGGGCGGGCGTTCTGTTGTCGATTGCGGCATTGTGCTCTCTGTGCTACTGGATGCTTCGAGCCTGGACGACGCCTGGGTGGGCGTTTGCCGGTGGTCTGCTGGCGGTCTTCGAGTTTGGTCCGCTGAGCTACTGGACGAACAGTTATTGGGGCGGCGCCGTTTCCGCCTGCGCAGGGTGCTTGGTGTTCGGAGCGCTTCCTCGATTGCGCGAAAGCCATCGAACGCGCGAGGGCGCTTGGCTGGGCTTGGGTCTGGCCATCCAATTACTCACGCGGCCTTACGAGTTTTTTCTTCTGCTGACGGCCGTTGCGCTGTTCTTGGTTCCGCGACCTCGCGATTTACCGGCGAAAGCATTGCTAATGGCCATGCTGGTGGTTCTAGCCGGTGGCGCGGCGATGCTGTTTCAGAACAAGAAAGTCACGGACAGTTGGACGACACTTCCGTACCTGCTTTATCGATATCAATACGGCGTGCCGGCGACGTTCACGATCCAGCCAAATGCAGTTCCTCACCGGCAGTTGAATGCCGAACAGGAGCTTGATTACCGGGCGGAAACCGCTATCCATGGCGAAGGCGCGGACACGCTGGCACGGTATTTAGACCGGCTCGTGTTCCGGGCGCGTTTCTACCGCTTCTTTTTCTTCGCGCCTTTGTATTTGGCTGTGTTGGCCTTCCTTGTGAGTATCCGTGAGTACCGTTTCGTCTGGGTTTTGTTGACAATTCTCGTTTTCGCACTCGGGAGTAATTTCTTTCCGTATTTCTATCCGCACTACATAGCGGCGATTACCTGCCTGTTCGTGCTGATAAGCGTCATCGGGCTCGAGCGGCTAAGTCAGTGGCGCCCCGCCTTGGGCAGCTTGCTTATGTTCCTTTGCGCTGCGCTGTTCTTCTTCTGGTACGGCGTTCACGCACTTGGCGGAGAGCAGGCTCTATTTGTAGCCGCGCAATACGAGACTTGGGACTATATTAACTACGGCGATCCACAAGGCCGCATCTCGATCAACAATCAACTGGCACGCCTTCCCGGAAAACAACTCGTGTTCGTTCGTTACGGGCCGCGGCATAGGTTCCAGGAGTGGGTCCACAACGCCGCCGATATCGATAGCAGCCGGATCGTTTGGGCCCACGATCTGGGATCGGCTGAAGATGAGAAGCTCCGAGAGTATTATCCGGACCGCACTGCGTGGGTGCTGGAACCCGACGCAACTCCGCCGAAGTTGAGTGCTTATGCGACTGAAAGCTCGCCGTTCCTGCCAGTACCATAAACCTGCTCGCCTTAAAATCGGAAGATGTCCGCCTCGCCTGTTGCTGACGACGTCCTGACGAAGTACGAAGCCGTTATCGGGCTCGAAGTACACGTACAGCTTGCCACCAAGACGAAGATCTTCTGCAGTTGCCCAGTGGAATTTGGCGCGCCGCCGAACACGAACGTTTGCCCGGTGTGTCTTGGCTTGCCTGGCGCGTTGCCAGTGCTCAGCCGGCAAGCGGTGGAGTTGGCGATCAGCGCGGCGATTGCCCTGCATTGCAAGATCAATCCGGCTTCGCGTTTTGCCCGAAAGAATTATTTCTACCCGGACCTGCCAAAGGGCTATCAAATCTCTCAATATGATCAACCTCTGGCCGAGCACGGGTACTTGGATATTCTGAGCGGGAACGGGAAGAAGCGAATCGGAGTGACGCGCGTACACATGGAGGACGACGCCGGCAAGAGCATCCACGACGGGTTCGAAGACTCCGACCGGTATACCTATGTAGATCTCAACCGGTCCGGCACTCCGCTCATTGAAATTGTCAGCGAGCCCGACATGCGGTCACCTGATGAAGCTTACGCCTATGTCACGGAGCTGAAGCAGATGATGCAGTACCTGGGTGTCTCCGACTGCGATATGGAGAAAGGGCAATTGCGATGCGATGCCAACGTTTCCGTTCGCCTGCGAGGCGCTGAAAAGCTAGGGACGAAGGCGGAAGTCAAGAATCTAAATTCCTTCCGCTTCCTGAAACTGGCGCTGGAGCACGAAATCGAGCGGCAGGTTGAGCTGATTGAGTCAGGCGGCAAGGTGGTGCAAGAGACGCGCCTTTATAACGTGGAGACTGGACACACAGTGGGGATGCGCAGCAAAGAGCATGCCCACGATTACCGCTATTTCCCGGAGCCGGATTTGGTTCCGCTGCGCGTAAGCGAGCACTGGTTGAACGAAGTAAAATCCAAGCTTCCGGAATTACCAGCGGATCGCCGCGAGAGATTTGTAAACGAATACGGTTTGCGCGAGTACGATGCGATGGTGCTGACGTTGACGCGCGAGACAGGCGAATACTTCGAAACTGCCGCCAGGATCAGCGGCGATGGGCGGGCCACTGCTAACTGGGTGGTCGGCGACTTGATGGGTCTGCTGAACGCGGCGGGCAAAGCCATTTCGGAATCGCCAGTGCGCGCGGAACATTTGGGCGAGCTCGTTGCGTTGATCAACAAGGGCGAGCTTTCGGGCAAATTGGCCAAAGAGGTTCTGCCGAAGATGTTCGAGACCGGCGAATCGCCCTCAGCAATCATGGAGCGTGAAGGACTGAAGCAAATCTCCGATACTGGGGCTCTCGAAAAAATTGTGGACGACGTTCTGGCCGCAAATCCCAAACAGGTAGAGCAATACAAGAACGGCAAAACGGCTGTTATAGGATTCCTGGTCGGACAAGTGATGAAGGCCAGCCGCGGTCAGGCGAATCCAACAGCGGTGAACGAAGTGCTGAAAGGAAAGCTGAGTTAAGGCATGAACGCGGACCACAGTAAACAAGATGCTTTCTACAGTTCGGCTTCTACTTCGATTTCGATGAGCATGTTCGGATCGATCAGAGCGCGCACTTCCACCATGGTGGCGCAAGGGCGGATATCGGCGAAGAATTCGCGATGAGCGCGGCCATATTCTTCCCACCTTTGAATATCGGTCACAAACATGCGCGTGCGAACGACGTTCGCGAGTGTTGCGCCCGCCTGCTGCAATGCTCGTTCGATGTTGCGAATCGCTTGCACGGTTTGTTTATAGCCGTCGTCTGGGCCCACGATGTTTCCGTTCTCATCAGTCGCGGTAGTTCCGGTGACATAGATTCGGGTTCCCACACGTACCGCACGGCTATAACCGACAATGTCTTCCCACTTGGCTCCTGAAGAGATATTCTGGCGGTCCTGCGGCAGGGCCATTCGGTCAGGCCTCGTGCCGCTTCAGGAACCAGGCTTGGCTGCTGAAAAGTTTTCGGCCCGGCTGGCGCTTGGCTCTTTTGTATCGGCCGTCAGGCAGCATTATGCGGCCTGCAGCTTCGTCTTCCAAATATTTAGCAAGGATGCGATCGCGCACGCGTCGTACCAGCTTGCCATCTTCAATAGGAAAGAGAATTTCCACGCGGCGGTTGAGATTGCGTGGCATTAGATCCGCGCTGCCGACATAAACCAACTCGTCACCGCCGTTGTGGAAGTAATAAATGCGGCTGTGTTCGAGGAAGCGTCCGAGAATGCTTTTAACCCGGATGGTCTCGCTCACGCCTGGAATGCCGGGGCGAAGAGAGCACCCCCCGCGTACGATGAGATCGATCTCGACACCGGCCTGCGACGCTTCGTAAAGAAGCCGAATGAACCCGGCATCTTCGAGCGCGTTCATCTTGAAAATGATGTGCCCATCGCCGTGTTCGCGGTGATGCTCAATCTCTGTGCGAATCAGACGCTCCAGGCCAGTGCGCAGGCTGTGAGGCGCGACCAAAAGCTTGCGGTACGATTTTTTCGCTGAATAGCCAGTCAAGTGGTTGAAGAGATCGCTGACATCCGCGCCGATCTCCTCATTGCAAGTGAACAGGCCGATGTCGGTGTAAATTCGAGCAGTTGTGGGATTGTAATTGCCTGTGCCCAGGTGAATGTAGCGCCGGATGGCCTCGCCTTCGCGCCGCACCACCATAGCCATCTTCGCGTGCACCTTTACGCCAGGCAGGCCGTAGACGACGTGGACTCCTTCGCGTTCAAGTTTCTGCGCCCACTCGATATTGCTTTCCTCATCGAAGCGCGCCTTCAGCTCGACGAGCACGGCGACTTGTTTTCCGTTCTGGCTTGCATCGAGCAGCGCCTCGACAATCGGCGAATTGCGTCCAACACGGTACAACGTCATCTTGATTGCCAATACGTCAGGATCCTCAGCGGCTGCGCGAAGGAAATCGACAACCGGCTGGAACGATTCGAAAGGGTGGTGAAGAAGTATGTCGGATTCCCGGATGGTCGTGAATATGTCGTTACCCGGGGCCCCGACAAAACCTTTCGGGATGGAAGCGATAAACGGCTTGTCCTTCAGAGCCGGCCGGTCGATCGTTAAGAGTGCCCGCAGGCGGCTCAGATCGATGGGTCCGTCAATTCGATACACGTCGTTTTGGTCCAGCTCGAGATTGCTGGTGAGCAAGTCGACCAACTTTTGCGGCATGCCGGTATTGATCTGCAGCCGCACAGCATCGCGGAACCTGCGCCGCCACACAGCCTCCTGAACGCTTTCGAGCAAATCGTCGGTTTCGAGTTCCTGGATCGCGAGCTCGGCGTCTCGAGTGACGTGGAACAGATCGGCTTCGAGAATATCCATTTCGGGGAACAGCAATCGCAAATTCGCGATGATGATTTGTTCCAGCCAGATGAACGCCAGCTCACCAGCTTGCGAAGGCAGAGAGACGAGTTGCGGCAGCGAATCCGGCACCTTGATGCGCGCGAACCGCTCCTGTCCATCTCCATTACTGACAATGGCGGCGACATTCAGGCTGAGATTCGAAATGTGAGGAAAGGGGCGGCCCTGATCGACGGCCAAGGGGGTCAAGACGGGGTAGATCACGCGCCGAAAGTAATCGTCGATGGCAGTTTTCTGCTGTGGGTTCAACTCATCGAGCTCGAGGATGTGAATGCCTGCGTCCCAGAGCTGCGGCATCAAGTCTTCGCGCCAAAACTTGTATACCTCTGCAACGATGCGCGTGACCTCATGGCGGATTAGCTCCACTTGCTCCGCGGGCGACCTGCCGTCCATGCTGATCTCGGTGGTGCGGGTCTCGATCTGCTGCCAAAGCCCCGCGACGCGGACCATAAAAAATTCGTCCATGTTCGATCCGAGGATCGACACGAACTTCACGCGCTCGAGCAGCGGAGTTGCGGGATCTTCGGCTTCCTCGAGGATGCGGCGCTGGAAGGCGAGCAGGCTGAGGTGAGGGTTGAGGTAAAGGTCGGGAGAATCCAGGCGCGGTGCAGGTATTCCGGTTCGGATCGAGCTAGCAGGTCGTCTCCTGGCGGAGCGGGCGCTTGGCATAACGGGGAGATTGGTCGGCGGATGTGCCTTTCTATACTGTAAAACTTCGATTTTTCGGGCCCGGGCGCGGAGGGCTAGTAGAAGCCCGTGTTTAGCGCGTCACAGGAGGTGGTGAGTTGACCAAAAGGTGCGGGGTTGTTAGGATGCAAGTGCGGGGTGGAGCAGTCAGGTAGCTCGTTGGGCTCATAACCCAAAGGTCGCAAGTTCAAATCTTGCCCCCGCAACCAAAACCTCCGGTTGCACGTATTCCGAGCGTTCACCAAACTCCCATTAACTCCCAAGGGGCGCAAACGGCGTTTTTAGTCGCATTTGGTGTCGTATTGAGTGGTTCCGTTCTTACCTTGATGGTCACCCGCGGTCATGGCAGCAACTCCAGCGCACGCGTGAGGCCTGCGCCAACCCGGATCGCACTGAAGTCGCGTCGGTCGGTAGTCAGAACGCGGTAAACGTGGCGGCGTTCGGCGACTGCGGCTACCATCCCATCAACAAGTCCCAGATCGAGTTCGCCGAATCTGGCGTCAAGCTCGAGCGCGCGAGCGATATCGGAGGGGAGAGGCAGCTCGTATTCATAGCGGGTCGCCGGATCGAAGATTTCGGCGATCAATTTGCGCATTACCTTCCGGTCGCCTCGAAGAAAGTAATCCACCTCCGCGAGAACGAGGCCCGGAACGATTACCGCAGACGCCGCGGTCAGAACCTTTTGGTAGTCCGGGAAACTGGCCTTGCCTTCTGGTGTCCTGGCAAGGGCGCGCAGGAGCCCACCAGTGTCGGCAATGACCGGCGGAATCAAGCTTCGAGATCCCGAAAGATTTCGGATTCGTCGCCGAGCTTCGCGTTTGTGGATTCGAACAGAAGCGTCGAGGGCGGCCGCTTCCCCGAATAGTAGCGCGAGGCAACCACGCGCAGACCTTTGCGAAGCAGGTCTGACGCGGAAAGACCATCCGCGCGGGCGCGTTTGAGAGCCTGAATATCCTCTTTTTCGAGACGGACAGTGGTCGAGATCAGGTGCGCCATACATTCAACATACCGTACGCGATTCCATAGCACTCAGCGACCTGCAAGAGGAATCCATTGGTTCCAGCACTATCAACTCCCGTCCCGTGATCCGAAAATCCAAAGGTCAATTTCGACTCCCGGTCAACTCCCATCACCTGTTTCCGACGGTCCCCGAAGGCTCCTTCGAGTGCCACTCGTGCCTTGTTGTCAATTTAGATTGCAACGCGCGGTACGCTCATAACCCAAAGGTCGCAAATTCAAATCTTGCCCCGCAACCAAAACCTTCAGGCAGTCACGGCGTTCCCCAGGCAACACAGTCAACTAAAGAGGGAGCCAGACGATTCGATCAATCCACTCATCTGCTTTCGGACGCGATCCAGATAAGTAGGATGCTCTCGATAACACGGCTGGTTAACGCGTCCAGCGCCTCCTTGCTGCGGATATGAGCCAAGACGATCAGCAAAGCTACGGTCGACGAAGATTTCTGGAGACCGGCTCGGCGGCGCTACTGACGGTTGCCGAATGCCGCCCGCAAAAGCTTGTAATTCTAGAGGAGTGCTTACCGTCAGAGAAATAAGCTTGAGCGATGCGGATGCCGTAGCTGAGTTGACCGGCCAGTTGGGTTATCCCGTTTCCGCGGATGTTATGAAGAGCCGTATTCGCGCTATGGAAAGCGTTACAGATCACGTTATATATGTTGCGTGTGACTCGGATCTCGTTGTCGGCTGGATCGACGTCGGCCTTACCTTTCATCTGCAAGCCGAGCCCTATGCCGAAATCGGCGGTTTAGTCGTTTCTGAAGCCTTTCGCAGCAGCGGGATTGGTCGTGAGTTGCTCGCCAAAGCCGAACAATGGGCCCGCAGCCGCGGACTGAAGAACATGCTGGTTCGTTCCCGCATTGCCCGTGAGGCCGCTCACCGCTTTTACCGTCGAGAAGGTTACGAGCAGACAAAAACCTCCGCCGTCTTTTCCAAATCGCTTTCATAGGACAGCGTATGCGACAATTTGCCGCCTTTCTTTTGCTCGCTCCGACGCTGTTCGGTCGGCAAACTTCTGGCTTTGATGCGCGCCTTGCCACCGGTAAAGCGGCGCTCCAGCAGGGCCACTATTCCGACGCGGAAAATGCGCTTCGCGATGCCCTGGCCCAAGCCGATAAACTTCAGCCGTCCGATCCCGCACGTTTGATCGATGCCCTGGAAACGCTCTCCGATCTCGATTTGCTGGTCGGAAGGTATGCGGAAGCAATCGCCATGGAGGAGCGTGCCACCGCAACCATCGAGGCCATCCGCGGGCCGAACAGCCACGATCTCGTGCCGTACCTGAACCGCCTCGCCATGGCTTATCGCGAGGGCGGCGAGCCGAAAGCTGCGCTATCGATACTCAACCGCGCCCTCGCTCTTGATATGAAAGCGCTCCCTCCGGACGACGAGCATATTGCCGCCGATTACGACAGTCTCGCTGCCGCCAACGTTCAATTGAAGGATTTCGAAAGCGCCCGCGCCTCTTATCAGCAGGCGCTGTACGCACGCATGCGGCGGCTGGGCCCTGATGATCTCGCGGTAGCGAACACCTGGTTCCACCTCGGCAACATCGAAGAGCGTATGAAGAACACAAATGTCGCAAAACAGGAATACGAACGCGCCCTCTCGATCACTGAACAAAAAGCCGGCAGCGAAAGCTATTCCTTGACGGGTATCCTCGATCGCCTCGGCCTCATGCTTCGCACCGCCGAACGTTATTCAGACGCGGAGCCAGTCTTGCAGCGATCCCTTACCATCAAGGAAAAGATTCTGGGTTCGCAACACTCGGAAGTCGCTACATCGCTCGATGATCTCGCGCTCGCCTACTACTTCGATAAGCGATATCTCGACGCAGAACCGTTATTCGGCCGGTCTCTCCAAATTCGCTTGGCGACACTGAACCCCTACAGCCCGCTGATAGCGCAATCGATGGAGAGCCTGGGAGCCAACGAGTTAGCGCAGAAGCGTTATGACGAAGCAGAGCCGCTCTTCAAAAAGGCGCTGGCAATTCGCGAAACGCTGGATATAATGAGCCTCGAAAACCTCGCCTTGGTGTATCAGGCGAAACACGATCTGACGCGCGCCGAGTTGTGCTTTCAGCGGGCAATCCTGATCGGCGATAAGGGAATCGGCGGCGATCACCCGGAAATCGTGCACGTCATGGATGAATACGCCGCCCTGCTGGCGAACGCTCATCGTGTCATCGAGGCCAAAAAAGTCACAACCCGCGCCAATGAACTACGTCGCGCAGCGGAACCGCGGCCGTGAGCAAGCATCAGCCGGATCGCCCTCCGACGGTAGAATCGAGAGTGAGATCTAGACATGGCGGCTTCAGTACAGTTGGAATCTAAGCCGCTGACGCGATCTCGCGTGGCTCGCACCGGCCGCGTTGCGACGGTTTTCGCTGCGCTATTGCTAACCACGGTCCTGTTTCAAATCCTCGGCAAAGCCTATTCGAGCGAGTTTGCCGGTTACCCAGACGAGTCGCCCCACTTCGTGACAGGGCTCATGATTCGGGACTATATTGCGCACGGATTTCCCGCCCCTCCCGTCCGATTTGCTGAAAATTACTATCTTCACTATCCGAAGGTCGGATTCGGGATGTGGGGACCGCTTCTCGCCCTAACGGAAGGCCTGTGGATGCTGGTGTTTCCTCCCAGCCATATCTCCGTCCTGGTTCTCATGGCCATCATCTCCGCCACGACCGCAACGGTACTCTATGCTGTGGCCGCTTCGGAATTCGGAACGCTGATGGCGCTGTTTGGCGCGTTCTTGTTTGTGGTCCTGCCGAACGTCCAGACCTACACCGGGATGGTGATGGCCGACGGCTTGGTTGCCCTGATGGATCTCTGCGCCACTATCGCATTTGCGCGCTATTTAGATCGTGAGCGATGGCAAGATTCTTTGTGGTTCGGCATTTTCGCTTGCCTGAGCATTCTCACTAAGGGGAATGGCGTTGCGCTCGTGTTGTTGCCTGTCTTCGCGATACTGGTTTCGCGCAGATTTAGCCTCATCCTTCGCAGGTCGGTGTGGGTGGCTCTAATTCCGATAGGTTTGATCGCCGTTCCTTGGCAGTACTTCTCTTCCAAAATGCTACAGGGAATTCTGCAGAGCAAGCCCGGCTGGACTTTTCTGCCCGCTTACACAATAGGAGTGATCACTGTGCTTGGAGTGGCGCTCATCCCTGTCGTAGCACTGGGAATATACGACCGGCTGATTGCGACGAAGCGCCGCGAGAACGCCATATGGGTCTGCTCTGCGGCTCTGATCTGCGCGGTTTGGTTGTTTCATGTCATCGTTCCTTCTCCGGGACTGGAGCCGCGATATTTGATTGCCCTAACACCGCCCATGATCCTGTTCCTGCTGGCCGGCATCTGGAAGATCGCGCAGCTTCTTCCCATTTCAATTCGAGCAAATCGCCGGATGTGGGCCGTTATGGGATCCGTCGCGCTGCTTTTTGTAACTACTGCGTTTTCCATTCCGAAAAAGCAGCATTACGGCTTTGACCAGGCCGCGCAGCGTCTGGAAAGTCCCGAATTTAAAAATAGTGTAATCATGATTTCATCCGAGGGCGACGGCGAGGGGATGCTGATTTCCGAAATGGTCATGAGAGAGAAACGCCCCTCTCATGTGGTGTTGCGCGCCTCGAAGATGCTATCCCAATCCGATTGGAATGGGGCCTACTATAAGCTTTTGTACGGCACATCGGAAGAGGTGATGAAATTTCTGGACAGCATCCCGGTGGAACTCGTGGTAATTGATGACCGGAGCCATGCGACGCCTACTCCGCACCACGCTTTATTGAAGCAGACTATTGCCGCATTTCCCGATCGGTGGCGGCATATTGGATCGTTTCCTCAATCGCGAGCTGCCGGTTCACCAGCGGATATTGAAATTTACCAGCTAAAGTCCGCCGTTGGCCGCATACGCGGAAAAATTCGGATCGACCTGCCTTATACGCTCAAGCGGTCAATTCAGCAGTAGAATACAGGCGCGCTGCGACGCCGGAAGGCTCGCACTCCTATGGGTTTCAGAATGCGCCGGCAGCAAGAGCACGTTCTGCTTCCGCGAACCGGAACTCGTGTATGCCTTCGATCACTCTCTCTTGATTTTCTTCGGCCAACGAGCTGTAGATCGGCAATCTTAGCAGCCGTTCGCTGACACGTTCGGTTACAGGACACTGGCCTGGATATCCGCCAAATTTCCGGCCCATTTTCGACAGATGCAGCGGTACGTAATGAAAGACCGTCAAAATGTCGCGGTCCTTCAGATGATCAATCAGCGACGTTCTGCTTTGCAGGTCGGGTAGTAACAAATAGAAGATGTGATGGGTCTGATCGCAGTGACCCGGCACCATGGGTACCGTCGTGCCGTGATCCTTCGCCCACTCAGCCAGTCTCTCTCTATATCGCTCCCAGATTGTGCGGCGCTTCGCTTGGATCGAATCGCGAACCTCTAACTGTGCGTAAAGAACAGCCGCGAGTATATCGGAGGGCAGATAGCTGGAACCTATATCCACCCAACTATACTTATCCACTTGCCCTCGGAAGAACCGGCTCCGATTGGTTCCCTTCTCACGAAGAATCTCTGCCCGCTCAATGTATCGCGGGTCGTTGATCAGCAGCGCTCCGCCTTCACCGCAGCTGAAGTTCTTTGTCTCATGAAAGCTCTGGGTCGCTAGGCAGCCAAAAGTTCCTAAGTAACGCTCCTGGTATTTCCCGAACAAGCCGTGCGCATTGTCTTCTACTACCGGAATACCGTAGGTTCGCGCTATGTCGAGAATTTTGTGCATCTCGCAGCCCACGCCCGCGTAATGCATTACTACGATCGCTCGCGTTGCGGGTGAAATGAGCCGCTCGAGCAGATCTTCGTCCAGGTTCAAGGTGTCCGGCCGGATATCGATGAACACAGGCTTTGCGCCGCGCGAAACAAATGCATTCGCCGCCGATGGGAATGTGAACGACGGCACAATCACTTCATCGCCGGGTTTTATTTCCAGCAGCAGTGCCGCCATCTCCAGTGCGTGAGTGCAAGAAGTAGTTAGCAGTGCCTTGGGCACGCCCAGAGTGTCCTCGAGGATGCGGTGGCATCTCTTTGTGAACGCACCATCTCCGGAAATTCGCATGGCTTCGAACGCCTCTCGAATGTAAGCGAATTCCGTTCCAACCCTGCTGATGCAGTTAAATGGAATAGCCGGCACATAAACTCCCCGTAATCGTATTCTTGGACATCCCGCGACGCGAGCGGCTCAGAAGCGCCCTTCATCGCGACAGTTCCCCAACCACATGTCCCGTAACCATATCTTACGAGTTTTTTCTCGTACTATTGGCATGAATCGGAGGCAGCCCGGTACTATTCCAATGTTCTGGTACTATCCCCAAATATGTTTGCCAGCTTCCGCTCCCGTCATGACCAAAAGGTCCAAAACAGAAAGATGTGGATCGAACGGCGGGTACAGCTGCGGATACTCGGCATAGTCGTAAACCATCCACTCGACGGCAATCCCCTTGGCGTTTAACTTTTCCACTTCGAGATAGTCCGCAGCCAAAGGACCGCTTAAATAGCTTCTGGCCCCCACCTTTTCGAGTATCTGCAGCAGGCGATCAGTCTTCGTGCCGGAGCATCCAAGTTTGGAACTACGTACGAATTGCGTGTGGTGGATCCCGAGTTCACGCGCTAATTCGATCGTTATATCGATCGTGAAATCGGCAAGTTTATCGGGTGCGCGCTCGTACCAACTTCTCAGCATAGGCTCATAATGCTTGAAGAACGGCGCCTTCGAATAACTATGCCGTAACGTCTCGAAATGTGTTCGTGCCCACTTCCTTTCCCATGAAATTTGCATGTCGCAGATCAGGGCCTGTTTCCATTCGGGTCCAACGGCCTTAATAGGAATGGAAAGCCACTGGGCGCCGTGCGGCGTCTTTATACGATTGCGATTCCGCCATCCGTGCCGGTCGTACTGAACATCGTCATAAAAAACAAAAATATCGGCTTTGTGGATCAGATGGAAAAATCCTCGCCAGGGAATATAGGAAGGCTGCAGAATGACGCATTTCATAATCTTTCACAAGCGGATTCTGAGTCGTACGCGAACGTTCCGAGCCTTCCGAACTCAGTCGCGCCTCTCGTAAATACTGCGAACGAAATATTGAGGCCGGCACTTGCTTTCGGTGAATATTTTGCCGATATACATGCCGATGAGACCGAGAACGCTAATCACGGCGCCGCCGATCAGCCACAGCGAAACCATGATCGAAGTGAACCCGGACAAGATTAGATCGGGATTCCGCAATTTTTGAGTGATTAAGACGCAGGCGTAGCCAAGCGATAGCAGCGTAATGCAAATCCCAACAACGAAAATTATTGTCAGCGGGTAACTTGAGAACGACGTGATCGCGTCGATTGCTAGTCGAATCAGCCGAATCGGAGTGTAGGTCGATTTGCCGTTCCTGGGAATTTTGGTCACATGCCGCGCCCGCTGCGTAAAGCCGCTCCAACTGAAAAGACCCATCATAAATACGTGTGTCTCCGCAAACTGGCTTACTGAATCCACGTAGCATCTCTTCATGATTCGGACCGTACATCCATTTACCGGTATGGCAGTGTCAGCCGCAAGGTTGAAAAACTTGTAGAAGAGGGAACCCGAATAGCGCTTCATCAGGGATCCCGGCCGCGCAGTCTGGACGCCATAAATTATGTCGGCCCGGGTCTCGTGGAGATCTTGCCAGAAATCGAAGAGCCATTCCGGCTGCTCTTCAAGATCGATGTCTATCAAAAAAACAAAATCGCCCATCGCATGCCGTAAGCCGGCGAGCATGGCTGTGTGGTGGCCGAAATTTCTTGAAAGCTCAACCACGCGGACGTGCGGATCGGCGCCAGCAATGGCTACGGCGATGTCCTGTGAACGATCCGGCGAACCGTCATTCACCAGCACAATTTCATATGACCCCGTAAGTCTTTTTGCCGTCTCCGTTACGCGCCTATGAAACTCGGGAATAAAGTCCTCGGACTTATACATCGTTGCGACAACCGACAATTCCGGGCGGTGATGCGCTATGCGCTGCTCGCTACGAATCTCTTGCATCCGTTATCCGAGATGAAGAATTCCAAGCGGGAACAAGCGTAATTGCAGTATTCTAGGCAATCCAGTCAGTGTTTGCATAAGTGAGTCCCACAGCTCCAGTTGGCAGCACTGTCTCCGAGCGTAGTGTAAGCCAAGCGTGTCTTTTCGCTTCAGTTCGAAATCCCTCATTCGACGCTGTCCCGTAGAAGAGAATCAGAAGCTGTCTCGGAGCCCTGCGCAAAGACGCGGCAATGTTCGCAAGCACTTTGTCCAGAACGCCACCTCCGAAAGGGTTGAAAAAATAAATCATCGAGACGTCCGATGGGATTTCGTAATGAATCGCGTCAAGGTTGACGACTTGGACATCCTGACAGCGCAGCTTAG
Source organism: uncultured Acidobacteriaceae bacterium (assembly GCA_963819405.1). Taxonomy (GTDB): domain Bacteria; phylum Acidobacteriota; class Terriglobia; order Bryobacterales; family Bryobacteraceae; genus Bog-105. The sequence continues at coordinate 117,267 of CAWFWH010000026.1, forward strand.
GCTTGACGCGCTCTATATTCCGACGCGCTATCGCGCAAAGCTCCGGCGACATTTCCACTCCTATGACGCACCGAAATGGGTGCATCGCGGCCAAGCACAACGCCCGGCCCATCCCCGAGCCAAGATCAAGAAACACATCCTGGCTGGCAATAGAAACGGTCTCCAACAACTTGTGGAAATCGGAATAGCTGACGGGCTGATAGTCGGTGCAATCGGGAAGGTCGAGCCCAAGCTGCGCGAGCGAATAGCGCTCGGAGGACGTAATCCCAAGTTTCCTATCGAAATGTCGCTCACGGAGGCGATCGGCAAGCCAGCGCCAATGATAATGCCCTGAGAGCCGCAACCGGAACCTTACTTCGGAAGCCAGGTGCGCCACTTGCCGCGAGAGCTGTTGTTGTAAAGGCATTCTGGGCTGCCAGTCATTGTTCTAACACGTATGGCGCCATCACTCTCGGGAAGGCCTCGCCCATTACCGCGGTAATATAAGGCATGCCACTGGCTCGTTCCAAAGTCACAGCGCAAGGTCAGATTTCAGTTCCCATCGACGTGCGGCGAAAGCTCGGTGTCGGCCCGGGATCGGTTTTGGAATGGAATGAAGAGGGCGATAAGATCGTCGTGCGGCGCTCGGCTCGGTTTTCGTCGGAGGACATCCATCGCGCGCTATTCCCTAAGCAGGCTCCGAAATCTCGGTCTCTCGATGAGCTGAAGGACGGAATCCGGCAGCGCGCCAGGCAGCGATATGCGCGCGGTTGATACTAATGTTCTGGTTCGCCTGATTACCCGCGACGATGCCCGCCAAGCCGCATCTGCCGACGCCTTCATCGAGAAAGGAGCATGGGTATCACTTCTCGCGCTTACCGAGGCCCTCTGGGTTCTTGCGGCCGTCTACGAACGTAGCGCGGCGGATCTTGCCACAGCCGTCGAAATGCTACTCAACCATCAGGCGCTGACGCTGCAGGATTCCGACGTTGTGGCCCTGTCGCTCGATCTCTTCCGCTCTCGACCGGCGCTCGGCTTTTCCGATTGCCTTATGTTGCAACTGGCCCGGAAAGCTGGGCATCTCCCACTCGGCACTTTTGACCGGCGCCTGGCAAAAATCCAGGGAACCCAAAAATTATAGAGCAAGGTCTAATTAGACGGGTGATTCAGAATCTCATTCGCGCACTGCGTATGTTGCGGAAAGCGCCAGGCTTCAGTTTGCTCATCGTGCTCATCCTGGCCCTCGGTATCGGCGCGAACACCTCGATCTTCACGCTGGTGAATGCAACCCTGCTCAGGCCTTTGCCGTACCGCGATCCCGCACGGCTGGTGTCGGTGTTGACCGTCGACCGCAGCGGCGGCGCCACGAACGGCTGCCTTTCCTATCCGCACTTTCAGTTGCTTGCCGGACGCGCCCACGCGTTCTCCGCACTTGCGGCTTTCACGAACGAGACCTTCAGCTTCTCCCTCGCCGGCGAGGCCACGCAACTTCAAGCCGCGCGGGTATCTTGGAATTTTTTCGATCTGTTGGGAGTCAGGCCCGCGGCCGGCCGAACCTTCCTGGCGGGGGAAGGCAAAGCCGGTGGAAAGCCAGTCGCGCTGATCAGTGATCAGTTCTGGCGGCGCCGCTTCGGCGGAAATCCGGACGCGGTGGGTCAGTCCATCTCCCTCGATTCGAGATCGCATACCATCATCGGCGTTTTACCAGCTTCCTTTCAATTCGGACTGCTGGGACCGGATATCGCCGTGTGGACCCCGCGCATCGACGAGCTGAATCTGGCGACTCCGCAGCAAATTCAGGGCGGCACTTGCTACCTCAATGGAGTTGCGCGGTTGGCGCCGGGAGTTTCCATCGAGCAGGCCCGCGCGGAAATGAAGGTTTTGGATCGGCAGTATGTTCGCGACTTTCCGAAGATGGGCGATGCCGATCCAAAGAGACCCGTCGATGTGGCGCCGCTCAAGACGAAGCTTGTCGGCAGTTTTCGATCTGTGTTCCTGATGCTTGCAGCGGCTGTCGCGCTGGTCCTGTTAATCGCTTGCGCCAATGCCGCGGGTCTGCTGCTGACGCGCGCGCTCAAGCGGCGGAGAGAAGTGGCCATCCGCATGGCAATGGGAGCGGGGCGCGCGCAGCTCGCGACACAATTTCTGACCGAGAGTGTAGTGTTGGCGCTGCTGGCCGGGATTGCCGGGGCGGTGCTTAGTCTCGCGGCGGCCCACGCCCTGGTTCGGATAGCTGGCCAGAGCTTTCCTCAGATGACGAATCTGCCCATGGGCGCGGACGGGTCTTGGAAAGTGGATTGGAGCGTCCTTGCTTTTACCTTCGCCCTTTCCATCACCACCGGCGTGCTGTTCGGACTCGTCCCAGCTCTGCAGTTTTCAAACGCAAACGTGAGCGCTAGTTTGCGCGAGGAAGGTCGAGGCACAGCCGGCGCGCGCACCCGGAATTTTTCACGCAATTTTCTGGTAGCTGGCCAGATTGCTCTGTCGCTGATTCTGCTGGTCGGCGCGGGCCTGTTGATTCGCAGCTTCATTCTGCTTGAAACCCAGTCGCCGGGCTTCAACTCGCACGGTGTGCTCACCATGAATGTCGCTCTGCCGCCCTCGAAGTATCCAAACCCGGACCAGATGATCGATTTTTTCGATCAGCTTGTTCGACGTGTCGAAGTTCTTCCGGGCGTGAAAGCGGCTGCTGTTTCGTCAGCGCTGCCGATCGACGTTGCTAGATTGACCCCCATACTGGTGGAAGGACAGCCGGCGGTTCCTCTGCCGGAACGGCCCATCATTATCGTCCAGACCTTCACCTCTTCTTATCTGCGTGTCATGCAAATGCCTCTGATCAAGGGGCGCTTCTTCGATGCCTACGACAGGCGCGACAGCTTGCCTGTGATCATCGTCAACCAAAGCTTCGCGAGAAAGTTTTTTCCGGGCCAAAACCCGATTGGAAAACATGTGTGGATCGGAAGAAGGACCATTCCGGCTCAGATTGTCGGGGTGATTGGAGACATCAAAAATGTCAGCCTTTCGATGGATCGCGCAACCGGAGTTCGATGTGCCGTTTGCTCAACTGCCTTGGGTCAGTATGAATCTGATCCTTCGCACGGCCGGCGATCCGAAGAGTCTCGCGGATGCGGTTCGTCTTCAAATCGCGAAGTTGGACAGCGATCTGCCAGTAACCGCCGTGCGCACGATTGACGAATTGTTTGCGCAGGCGAGCACCCAGCCGCGCCTGCTTATGGCTTTGCTCGCAAGCTTCGCTGTTTTGGCCTTCGTGCTCGCGATTGTCGGACTTTATGGCGCAATCAGCTACTCGGTTGCACAACGGACCCAGGAAATGGGCGTGCGCATAGCACTCGGCGCAACGCGAGGCGACTTGCTGAGGCTTGTTCTCGGTTATGGAGCGTCGGTTGCCTGCGTGGGAATCGGTCTGGGTATTACGTGTTCGCTGTTGCTGACCGATGCAATGACGAAACTGGTTTACGGAATCAGCGCCAGGGACCCGATTACCTTTTGCGTGGTTCCCGCGCTGTTTCTGATCTGCGCCCTGATAGCAAGCTACATCCCGGCCCGGCGTGCGATGCGTGTAGATGCGATAGAGGCGCTAAGAGAGTGACGGAATTTGGTCACTTCTTCCTGGTACTCTTGGCGTTTCCGTTTCCAATCGATAAGGGAAGAAAATTGAGCGGGTCTCGGAGATTCTGCAGTTCGCGGTAGTAATAAAGCACAGAAGGACGTTTCCCATCGCAGCTAAGGCGTTTCAGAAAGGCAGCTTCAGCCTCCGTAATGCCGGCGCTGAGCTTTGCGTCATCGAGGAATTCCTTCAGCGCAGGCTCTAATTCAAAGGATCGTTCGGGTTCCGCTTCGCGGAATTCGAGCTTCTTAAGATGGCTACGCACTAATCGGCGGTTTAATACGATTTCCATGCAGAAGCTGTCGAATTCGATATCCCAGCTCTCGATCAGTGGATCGAGAAACGATACGCAGTTTTCAACCGAAACGTGGAACACGTCCGTATCTAGAAACTCGAGAATTAATACCCGCGCCTCTTCGTAGCTCCGCTTGCTGACTTGAGCTACCCGGTGAATCCACTTCTCGTTTTCAAGCTCTTTTTCCGCCACCCGTTTGGCGACATCCAGAAGCTTTTGGGTAATGAAGCGCTCAAACTCCCCGAAAGGTTCCCGTTCGAAAATGTTGGTGATCTGTTTCCTCTTCGCGGCTGCGCATTTCCGGAGAATGAGCTGGCGAAATTCTTGAAACAGGGGCCGCGGCGGATCTAGCACCTTCCGCTTGAGCGCTTCGCGGCGCTGAGTGTCCGCTAACCTTGACAGGTCTTTGGCGGGAAGTTTCAGAACCTTCGCGATTCTGTCGTAGATGTCCGTCCGATCCGGCGCGGGCGGTGTTTTCTTCTTGGCCAATAACTGTGAGATATAGGACTCGGTCACTTCGGCAGCCTCCGCCAGCTCGCGCTGTTCGATACCCAGTTCGTCCAGGCGATGTCGGATTACAGAAGCGATGTCCACGGCCGGTCCCTTCTCTTATGGCTTAACCGCGTTTGATTAAGCACGGTGTCAGTCTAGCTCAGTTTGGTGTTGACAATCAAGTCCAATTAACCTATTCTAGTTAATGACTGAGGTTTCCCAAAACCTGGAGCACGCCAAATGAAGACAGCGCGATCGATCGGCAATCTGAGTTTCTTAGTTCTGCTTTTCTCGACCTTGCTGTCCGGGGCCGACCTCTCGACGTATCGCGGCTTCCACTTTGGAATGAATCTGAACGCCGCAGTGAAACACTCGGGAATGGATCCGTCCGAAGTCGCGGTCATCCACCAACGCCCAGCCCTTATTCAAGAGCTACAGTGGCGCCCCAGCCGGTTCGCTGCTTCCGATAAAGACCCCGTTGATGAGGTAACGTTTGGCTTCCTTGATGGGCAGCTGTTTAGGATCGTCGTGGACTACAACAGCGAGAAGATTGCCGGACTGACTACAGACGACTTGATCGATGGCATCTCGGCTCAATACGGGGCAGCCACTAGGCCAAACGTAACGATGGTCTTGTCTTCGCAGTTCGAGGATAAAGTGACGCAGGTTCTGGCGCGCTGGGAAGATGCGGATTATTCTTGCAACCTGGTACAGCTTCCTTACTCGACCACCGTAAAAATGGTGATCTTCCAGAAGGCGCTGAGTGCTCGCGCCGAAGCTGCCACAGCGGAAGGCATCCGGCTGGACGCGAAAGAAGCTCCCGGACTGGCAAAGCAAGAGGAACAGAACGCCAAAACTGACCTCAACACAAATCGGCTGGTAAACAAAGCCCGCTTCCGCCCGTAAAATAGCCACAACCTGAGGTTCATTTCTGGAGTCAACTATGTCATCACTGAATGGAAATCGAGCAAGAGCCGATAAGCAGACAACCAAGCGACGCCTGAGGCGGAGCCAAATTCAATTGTTGAGGAGGCTTTCTGCCCCTCAAGCAAATGGCAGCGCGAAGTCGCACGCGCCCGTTTCGGCGCCAGAAAGGTAAGGTAACGTTGTCGTGTCGCTCAGCTCTTTAACTCATGAAGTCGAATGGTTGTGGACCTGGGGTGGCGAATCCTTTGGGTACCGAAACCAGGACGCTCTGTACTCCCATGAAGGAACGCAGATCGGTCGCTTTGCCGAAGGCGACGAGATCTATGGACAAGAAGGCAACTATCTTGGGGAAATCCGAACCACCGGTCGATTGATCACGAATCTCAGCAAAAACAAATGGCGCCGCCAAAGCTTTTTGCCAAGGGCCGGTCGAGGCTTTGAGCAAAAGACCGATGCCATCGCGAAGGACATACCAGAGGGCTTCAAAGACTTTCCTGCCGCGACGCGCTTCGTCTAACGAATCGCTTCAAGAGCGAGCACAGCATACCCCGTTGCAGCATCGGTCATGAACCGTCCTGCATCAGTTGTAAGATCTCGCTTTTTGTTGAGCGAATAACCCCGCCACGAACCATCTTCTTTGTTCTGATGATGCTCAAGCCAGTTACGTCCCATCATCCAGGCTTCCTGATGACTCCGGACGTGCGCTTGCTTGAGCGCCAATACTATCAGTCCTGTGGCGTATCCGTCGCTATCCTTCTCTTGCGGCGTGTGGTCTGACCGAACCCATGTTCCCAAACTAGCCAAGCTCCAGCCGCCATCGGGTTGCTGCTGCTTGACGATGGTATCGACTAACTCACCCTTCTCTTTAGTTGAAAGCAATCCCGGCAGCTTGCCGGATGCCCACAGAAGAACAATCCGATTCAACAAAGATTGCGAGGCATACTCGCGTTTCAAATACGTTCGGAGCAATTGCAGGTTCGCTTGAATACCAGGATCTTGGCCATAATGGCCGGGAGCCCTTGCCACCGCCAGCGCCATGAACGTGGCGCCTTGATATTGCGAATCGTCGGCTTCCCACGGCTCCAGATGAAAGATCTGCCAATCCCACGCCCCCGCGTGATCGCCCGACTTTAGCTGCAAGGCCCACGCCGCACTGAAGGCTGCTCGGGTAATCGGATCGAGACGTTTCTGTTCTGCAGCGTTGCTGGCCGCGTTATTCGCTAGGATCAGCGCATTGAGAACCGCTTCCGTCGAGCGAGACTCTCTCGACTTGCCGGGACCACTCTTCGCATCCAGGTAATACGGTTCGATCTCTCCCCACAACGACACTCGTTTCCGTATGCTCTGAAGCATGGCGCGTTCCGGGCCAGGTACATCCTTCTCGTCCAGAGCGGCGCGCAGCTTAGGTCGGGAGAGCGCGTACGGCAACATGGTGTGGCACGACACACAAACTGTTTCGTGGTCACGCTGGGACCTCGGCCAACTCTCCCACCACGCCGCACGGTCATCCAGGTACTTCGCAGCCGCAACGGCGCTCCACGTCATAGAGACATTCGCGCCGGCAGTAGCGCTTTTCCGCCGCAGCGGCGGAACTTCCTCGCAGCGCAAAAGCAACAAGAGCCAGCGATACAAGAAAGTACTTCAATGAAGCGTCAGCATACCACGCATTCATAAAATACGACTACACCGCCTAAAAGCGAGATGCGCTAAAAAATTTAGGAGCTCCGATGATATCTCGTACTGTTCCTACACTCCCAGCTCTGTTTTCGGTTCTCGTTTTAACTGTGAATCCAGCGGCCAGCCAGGCGAATGCCGCCGGCGAATACTCGAAGCACTTGGACGCATACAAAGGCATCCGTCCGCCTTCCTACCGGATTTGAACAGGCGCTCCGTAAGCGCAATTCTCTAAAACGATTCCTGACTCATCTACGCGCCAGAAGAATCTAACCGGATATATGCCTCACGATTCTCAAACAAACAGGCGCGAAGCGCTGCTGGCGATTGGTGCGGGTCTGATGGCCTCTTCCGCCACCGGCGCGCCCTCTCACAGCGAGATCCCGTATCGCACTCTGGGCCACACAGGGGAAAAGGTTTCCTGCATTGGCATGGGTGGCTATCATCTGGGCAAGCCGCAAATAACCGCGGCGGATGCCATTAAGCTCGTTCATGCCGGCGTCGATCGCGGCATCAATTTCCTCGACAATTCCTGGGATTACAACAACGGAGAGAGCGAGAAAAGGGTAGGCAAAGCCGTGAAAGACGGCAATCTCCGGAGCCGCGTCTTCCTGATGACAAAGAATGACGGCCGCACCAAAGACGAGTTCAATAAGCAATTGGACGAATCGCTCAAACGCCTGCAGACCGACCACCTCGATCTGATCCAATTCCACGAAATTATCCGCTTCGAAGATCCTGACCGGATTTTCGCCGACGCCGGTGCCGCCGAAGCTGCTCTCGCCGCCAAGAAAGCCGGCAAAGTTCGATACATCGGATTCACCGGTCATAAAGACCCCAGCGTTCACCTCTACATGCTCAAAGTTGCGGACCGCCACAAATTTCAGTTCGACACCGTGCAGATGCCGGTGAATGTCATGGATTACCACTTCCGAAGCTTTACCAACGAGGTCTTGCCGGAATTGACCAAACGTAACATCGGCGTCCTCGGGATGAAGAGCATCGGCGACTCTGTGATTCTGAAGAGCGGTGCCGTGACAGCCTTGGAGTGCCTTCAGTTTTCGCTCAGCCGCCCTGTGTCGGTTCAGATCACGGGAATCGATAAGCCGGAGATCTTAGACCAAGCCATCAAGGCAGCCCAAACCTACGACAAAGTGTCCAGTGAGCAGATCGCCGCAATCCTCAATCGCACGAAATCTTACGCTCAGGAGGGCAAGTGGGAACTGTTCAAAACCAGCGCCATCTTCGATAGCACCGCGGCGCATCCCGAATGGCTCGGCTCGACCAGTCCCCACGTCAAAGCCGTGCAGCCGCCCGTGGGATAGTTATCTATGCGATATACGACTTTGGCAGTATCTCTCCTAGCATGCAGTTTCAGCCTTAGTCCCAAGCTTTGTGCGCAGGCGCCAAAGAGCGCTTCAACGCCCGGATCCGATGTGCTCATTTTTGTTGACGGGGAGAAATTGATCGGGCACGTGGAAAGCGCCACTGCTACTTCAGTGGTGTTTAAGAGTGACATGGCGGGTGAACTAACTGTGGAGTGGAGTAAGATTCAGGAACTCCGTTCGCCGCAGAAGTTCGCCGTGATTCCCAAAGACGTTAAACTGCGCCGAAGCGAAGATACTTCCAAGATTGCTCAAGGTACACTCACTGCGACCGCGCAAACCGTTCAAGTAACTCCGCGTCCTGAAGCCTCGCCACAAACCATCCCCGTCGGGAATCTTGCGGCGCTCGTCCCGCAACCCAATTTCGAAAGAGCTTTTCAGCGCTCTAGTTTTAGAGAAGGCTGGGTAGGTGGCGCTACCGCGGGATTATCGCTCACAGAAGCGACGCAGAAAAACCAGACGTTTACCGCAGCGGTCAACCTTGTGCGGACCGTCCCCAGCGAGAACTGGTTAGATCCACGCAGCCGTACGATTTTCGACTACAACGAAGCTTATAGTAAGCTGACCCAGCCCGGATCGCCGGCAGTCAAAACATCGCTCTTTCACGCCGACTTTGAGCAGGACTGGTATCTGTCGCCCAGAGTTTTTATCTTCGGGCAGGCTATGTTTGATCACAGTGTTTCGCAGGGCCTCGACTTACAGCAAACTTACGGCGGCGGTCTCGGCTTTGTCGTGTTCAAGACAACCAAGCAAGAATTCGATTTCAAGGCAAGTGCGGATTATATCGACCAGCAGTTCGAAAATTCCCTCTTGAACAAGAAGTTATTCGGCTCGATTTTCGGCGAAACATACGTCCGCAAGTTCGCGCACGGCATTCTCTTCAACGAGCAGGGTGGGATAACTCCGGCCTGGAACAACACCAGCGCATATTCTGCTTTTGCCAGTGCAGGCCTGACTTTCCCGGTCTATCATCGCTTTGGTCTAACGCTAGGCGCTCTCGACGACTTTCTAAATGATCCGCCGCCCGAATTCAAGAAGAACTCATTCCAATTTACGCTCGGCGCGACTTACTCTTTCCGGCCGGCGCCATAGCGCCAGACTAATTGTTGTTGACATCGCCTCCGAAATAAAGTACTTAGTTATCCGGGGGTGTTTAATGCAGCGCAAGCTGACTTTATTGTTTTCCTGCGCCATCGTCGCGCTGGGCACTATCGCACCGCCTCTATTCGCCCAGCAGCAGGCGCCACAAGAAACCACCGCGCCGAGGCTGAAAGCCTATTCCTGGGTCAAGCCGGGTCCAAGCCCCGATGCTATGGCTGCCACCACGAATATGATGGCTACTGACCCGAGCAAAACATTGCCCCTATGGACCTTCTTCGTCGAGTCGACGCGGGATGACACTGGCTATACGGGGGTCATGGTGGGCCGCGATCCGTTCAACGGCGGGGGAAGCGCTAGCGTTCCGACGTATATTGTCCCGTTAATCATCAGGACCCACGAGATCGGCACTAGTGTCAATTCCAAGAATGTGATTTCCACTACGCCGGGCAATACCACTTTCAATCCGACTGTGGCTGACAAGGCCTGCTTAAGCTCACCGAATGACGTTCCATTGACCCTAGTTCAGCAATCCCCGATTCTGAATTCAGCGACCTTCGATTTTGGCGGCACGATTGTGGGCCACACGCAATATGTCGATGCTTTTCAGCGGGCCAATTTTTGGCAGGTCGACGATCACGATGCCTACCACGTGCTTCTAAATCCCGTGAAAACTCTGGCGGCAGTAGTGATCAACGTGCCCGCCGGCGATGGCCTCGCCCTATCAACCTCAGCCTTTGGGCCCCCAGCCTTCTGCGCTCCGCTGGGGATCATTGACATCAACTGGTTTGACGCTTACTTGGACAGCACGGTGATTCCTGCGCTGGCCGCGCAGGGCGTAAACCCTTCCAATTTCCCCATCTTTCTGCTTCATAACGTGGTAATGGCTACTCCTGTAACCAACCTCTCCACCTGCTGCATTATTGGCTATCACGGCTACACCGGTCTGCCCATTCAGACGTACTCGCCACTGGATTTCGACAGTACGGGACTCTTCCCTCCTGCGTTTGAGGACACCGCCACAATGTCCCACGAGATTGCTGAATGGATGAACGACCCATTCGACAACAATCCAACCCCGCCCTGGGGCCACACTGGCCAGGTGGCGGGTTGTCAAAACAATCTGGAGGTAGGCGACCCGTTGAGCGGCACCACCGCGCCGCCGATCGTCATGTCAAACGGCTTCACCTACCATCTACAGGAACTGGCATTCTTCTCCTGGTTCTTTGGTGCGCCTTCCATAGGAATTCATGGCTGGTTCTCCAACAACGGCACTTTCCTCACGGACGCAGGTCCACCCTGCGTGAGCCCATAAGCTTCGCATAAGGGGCATGTCGAGCCCGTCCAGCCGCCCCGTGGGCTGAAGTACCCGCTAACGCGAAAGTGGCTGGTCGATGATCAAGCAAGCCCGATCCGCGATAGTATCGACCGGAACTCGGGGATTGATTGAAGTCTTCCGAACCTTGCATCTGCCCGTAAGAGGACGACGGAAAACTGCCGCTCTTCGCATGCGCTCTTGAGCGACTCCAGAGTCTCCGCTAAATTTCCGAGGCCAAGGGAAACCAGTGCTTCTTCGAAGAAATGATGCCGCGCACGCCGTCTTCGCAGATTCTTCAGTACGGCATTGGCCTCCTCCACGCGCGCTGCAGCGCCGTAAGCATGGCCAAGCGAACCCAAACACTGGGGAGATCGCCGCGAGAGAAGACAGGCCTTTCCGAGGAAGGCGATGGCTTCGTCCAACTTACCGGTTTGTTCAAGCGACATGCCCGCCATCAAATGTGCACGTAACGATTCCGGGTCCAACGCCAAGGCCTCTTGAGCCACATCGATGCTTTCCTCGTACCGGCCCGCCAGATAAAGTACCGCTGAAAAATTCGCTCGAATGCTGGCGGAATGCGGGTCTAGAGCCTGGGCCTTCTTCGCTTCCACGATGCCGTCAGCGAATCTTCCCATCTCGACCAGCAGCAACGCATACCATTGATGAGTCGTCGCTTGGTCCGGCTGGAACTCCAGCGCGATCTTAAACTGACGTTCCGCGCGCCGCCAGTCCCAGTCATAATGCCATCTCACAAAGGCCAGCGCTGTGTGACCTTCTACCAGCGAGTCGTCGAGATCCAGTGCCTTCACCGCCGCTGTTCTCGCTTTTGGCATAAAATGTTTCGCACGGGCGGAGGCAAGCATCGGCAACATGGCATAGCTGGCAGCGAGCCCTGAATACGCCAGCGCGTACTCCGGGTCCAAGGTGATGGCCTTTCGAAACCACTGAATTGCTGTCCGCAGTCCCTTCTCTGATCTCTGATTCCAGTGGAAACGGCCTCGCAAATACAACTGGTATGCCTCGGAGTTTTCGGTATATCTCCTGGAAAGCAGTTTCCGATCCTCTGCGCTCGCGAACATGGCTAAAGCGCCGGCAACTTCCTCCGCTAGCGAATGCTGAACGCTCAAAACGTCTCGGAAATCTTTATCGAAGGTCTCGCCCCAGACCAGTTCGCCGCTCCTCCCGTCAAGCAGTTGTACGCTAACGCATATTCTTTCGGCACATCCTTGCACGCTTCCGCGCAGGACGAAGTCGACATCGGGATCCGCGGTCGCAGCGGACGTTATTGCGAATGCTCTTATTGTTGCCAGCCCCGTGATCAGGGCGTCAGCAATACGCAAGCCGGTCGAGTCGTCACTCAGATCCGCGCCCAAGACGCGAAAGGGCAAGACCGCCAACGTCTTTCGCGAAGACTTGTTATTCCCGCCTTCGGGCGCTTGCAGCACAGGAACAGTGAGCCTGTATCCGCGCCTCGCGAACGTCTCGATGTACGCGCTCCCGTTCTCGCCCTTGCCCAGAGCGCTCCGTAATTCCGAGATATTTCGAGTAATGCTCGATTCTTCAACAAAAGTACCGGGCCATACTTCTTCGAGGAGCACCTCTTTCGTAACAACCGACCCTCCGGCTTCGGCCAGAACTCGTAACAGCTGAATCGCTTTCGGGGTTAAAGGAATCGACGTCTCGTCGCAGAACAGTGCGCGGGAGGCAACGTCCAGGCGGTAGGGACCGAACTGAAGCCACTGTCGCACCGCGCCTCCAAAATGTAAGAACTCTGTAAGGACTTTTACTGGGAAATGTCTCAACATTATGTCACGAAATACACACAAGTCTTGATCGGCAGATCCAAAGGAGGACATTGATCATGACATCCAGACCCAGAATGGGTTTTCTCTTCACATTCCCTGCATTCCTGCTGTTAGCGAACAATCTGCAGGCGCAGAGTTGTTCTACGCATACTACTGAGGGAAGATACGTGTTCACCTGCAGCGGCTACCTTTCGCCGGCTGGCACCCTGCTCCCGACGAGAATACTGGGCACCGCAACCGCCGATGCCAATGGGACGTTCACCGGCAGCGGCACCGCAAGTATCGGTGGAACAATCGTCACGCAAACGGTCAAGGGAACGGAGCATCTCAATCGTGACTGCACCGGCACCATCACTTATGCGCAAGATATTAATGGCCAGCCTGCCGGCTACCTAGACATCACATTCGTCGTATTCGAACACGGCAACAGAATCGATGGACTGATCACAGACCCTGGCGCGGTCCTCTCATGTTCTTTGACACGGATATCGAACGATCCGTCAGAAGCCTCCGCCTCTCCCGCGACGAAAAAGGAACTGGACCGTTCGGCCTCGCTCCTTGCTGCTAATCCAGCGTCGTTCAAGCCGCAGTCCGCAGCGGCGGAAGTACGCCGATGAGCCGTTTTGCGTTATGTTGCGCGGCACGCGACGGCCTCGCTCTTAACTTCCAGACAGAGTCGCTTTGCAGCAAGATCTGAGGACACCGCCAAATGCAGTGGCGGCTGCGGTCGATGTCTCCATCGCAGCCATCCCCGTGCGGCCTGTCCTCTTGAGCGATTTCTTAAGAATCATAGCCGGGGCCGCCAGACGAACCGCACTCTTTCCACAGCTTTTCCCAATTCCAGATCCCGTACGCTACCTTGTTCGGCAACGGGAATCCGAGCTGATGCGCGAGCATACACACCTGCCCGCGGTGATGGGCCTCGTGAGAAAGCATGTAGCAAAGCATTTCCAGGCCAACCGGCCAAGGCCGAGCCCAGCCGTCTCTGCGAAACTTCTCGACGCGGCCCCCACCACCGCCGAGCGCTTCAGCGAGCATCTCCGCGCAGCGGGCGGCGCTCTCGGCCAATCCCGCACGGGCCTGCTGCGGCGTGCAGTGCGCGCGGTTGAGCTGTGGTGGAACCTTCAGGTGCGGAGCTGTAAGCCTGACCCACTTGTGCGCACATTGTGCATGTGCGTGAAGATCGCCGCAATGGTGCGAGCCTTGCCGGGCGGTTTGGCTCTCCAGGCGGTAGGGTCAAGATGTTCGATAAGAACCTGGTTCATGCGATCATTGGCGGCAAAGATCTGGACTGCGGCTCGGCCGAGTTGAGTGTGAACCTTGTGTTGACGCGTGGTCACGGCTCCCTACTCCTTGACCTATAATATTTCGGGCCATCGGCAACTGCCTTGACGCGAGCTACCGGGCGATACTGACCCTATGCGTCTCTACATCGTCGCCGCATTCTTTGCCTCCCTCGGCTTATTGCTTGGCGATTTCACGCCGAAATGGAACCAGCCACTTCCGCCCTATCGAGTCATTTCCAACCTCTACTACGTGGGAACAAACTATCTCGCCTCATTTCTGATAACTACGCCGCAGGGCCATATTCTCATCAACCCTGACTATAAAGAATCGGTACCTCTCATCCGCGCAAGCGTTGAAAAGCTGGGCTTTCATTTCTCGGACATCAGGATCATTCTCATCAGCCACGCGCACGACGACCATGCCGCCGGCTGCGCGCTGGCCAAAAGGCTGAGCGGGGCCAAGCTCATGGTCATGGATGCCGATGTCGGAGAGATCGAGGGCGGCGGTGCCGGCGATTTCCAATACGTCCATCAGCACTGGGCGCCAGCAAAAGTAGATCGAATCTTACATGATCGGGATACCGTTACTCTCGGCGGAACGACGTTAATCGCGCGTCTCACACCCGGCCACACGAAAGGGTGCACCACGTGGACGACGGAAATCGAAGAGGGTGGACATCTATACCACGTTGTTATCGTCGGAAGTCCGAACGTAAATCCCGGATACAAGCTAATCGGCAACAGGCAATATCCCCAGATCGCCACCGATTATCAAAAGACATTTCGCGTTCTCTCGAGCCTGCCCTGCGACATTTTCTTGGGTGCGCACGGCGTCTATTACGACATGGACGACAAACTCAAGAAGCTTCGAGCAGGAGGTCGTAATCCGTTCATAGATCCAGAAGGCTATCGAGCTTATATTAAGGAGCGTGAGCGGGCATTCCGCGCCGAGCTTTCCGCCCAGCAGCAATCAAGCAGGTGAGCTTTTTCAACAGAACTGCCAATTCCTCATCAAACTCGACTAGCAGTTTATCGGCAACGCTCATACCTGGGCCTTCCTGCTTACTATCGCCGTTTGCGGCGCTCTCGTCAGCAAGTGAAGTTCGGAAGACGCGAATCCCGCGTTACGGAACATCGTCTCGTATTCGCCGAAGGTGTACACATCCCCCGCCGGCGTCGTACCCAGCATCATCATCGCAAACCCCGCTGCGATCGGCGGCGATACGCGGTCATCGTTCGGCACGAAATCGAGCGTGACACAGCGTCCACCTGGAGCGAGTGCCGCCAGCATTTTCCGCATCAGCTTCTCGCAGGTAGGCGGATCAAAATGATGGAAGAAGTTCGTCACCAGAATTACATCGTAAGGCCCTCCATATTCCGCCTCGAAGGCATCACCAGGCAACGTTGAGTGACGGCCGGCCACGCCGAATTTTTTCGCGTTTTCGGTTGCCACGGCAAGCACGTTGGGCCAATCCAGAGCGGTGATCCGCGCTTTCGAATTTTGCTGGGCGATCATGATGCCAAACAGCCCGTGTCCGGCTGCGATGTCCAACACCCTTATCTCTCCGTCGCCTGCGATTAAACCCGCCAACTCTACTGCCGCAGGGAAAATCATTGGCGCCATCTGCTTCGCAAAATCTACCCAGATTGGATTGTCGCGACTGACCGTTCCCTCATCGGGCAGCGTCGTTGTTCCAGTCCGGACGACGTCAGACAAGTTGAGAAACGGAGCGATCAGGCGAGGGTCAAGGAGAAAGCGCGCGGCACTGCCCAAATATGCTGGTGAGTTCCGGTCCAGGAACATGCCAGAATCGGCGGTTAACGAATATTCGTCGCCGTCCTTTGAAAGAAACCCGCTGATGACCAGGTAATCGCAAAGGATGCGGACGCCGCGGGTCGATGCGCCGGCCGCTTTCGCGATCGCATCAGCACTGCGGTTCCCCCGAGCAATTTCGGTGAAAATATCAAGCTCAATCGCAGCTTTCAACGCGGCGGACCGTTGGTACGCGTTCAAGTTCTCAAAGATGATCGCCGGATTCGGTCCCTGGACCGGCGTAGCTGCTGCATTCATAGGCTACATATTACACGACCGGAATGTTTCGTTTGGAGACTCGAATTCTCGTCGAATCAGGGACCGTCCGGACGTATGCTTTCAGTTTTGGTACGGTGGGAACCAACCACGACATGCCCGTAAGTCGCGTTGTATCCCTTGCTTGTTCCTTATTTGCAGGACTGGCGCTGAGCTCTGCCCAGACGCTGCCCCTGAACGATCGCGTCCTTGTCGTTTACAACGCAAGTGTTTCCGAATCTCGTGACGTAGCCAACTACTACATAGCCAAGCGAGGCATACCCGAACGCAATAGTTGCAAGATCAAAGTTTCCTCCACCGAAACCCTTGAGCAAGGTGAATTCGAGTCACACGTGAAACAACCGATTCGGAAATGTCTCGATGAGCTTGGTAAAGAAAAGATCCTTTATATCGTCTTCTCGTATCAAACCCCCTTTGATCTGATGTTGAACGGCCAAGCCTATTCACTCGATCAATTTGTCGCAGACATCTGGGACGAGTATTTGCCCTTCCGCGCCGCCGGCCTTGATGACGTCCAGCCCTATTTCGGATACGCGCAGAGCCAAGGCAATGTATATCAACCGTTCGTCGCGCTTTCCGCCTATCGCGAAAGCCCCGGAGCACGCCACATCTACTCCGTTTGGCGCTTAGATGCAGCCAACCCCGCCTTAGCCAAGGGCTTGGTCGATAAAGCTCTGTTTGCTGAAGCTCACGGCCTTTCTGGTAAGGCTTGCTTCGATCTCAATTCCCCCATCGACGGTGTAGCCGACTACCGTTATGGCGCAGGAAATTGGGATATCTATCAGGCGGAGCAATTTGCCCGCAAGGCCGGGTTCCCCGTTCTGGAGGACACGCATGAGCAAGAGTTTGGCACTGCTCCCGCTCCCCTACGTTGTGATGGCGCCGCCCTGTATGCGGGCTGGTACAGTCTGAACCATTACAACGACGCCTTTACCTGGAATCCCGGTGCGATTGGAATTCACCTGGATAGCGCTTCTGCCATGAATCCCCGCAGCGGCGTAAACTGGGCCGCTAATGCCCTGATGAAGGGGATCACGATTACCAGTGGGGCGGTAACCGAACCCTATCTCGACAATCTTCCACATCCGGATCAAGCCTTTTTGTATCTCTTTGAAGGCGCCAATGCCGGTGACGCTCTGCTGCGCAGCACGCGGTTGTTGAAATGGAGGATCATCAACATCGGCGACCCACTGTATCGGCCTTTTCCCAACGGCGTCCGCGTTAGCACGCCTCAAACTCCGGAGATTGTTCTTGCACTGCTCCCACAGCTGACCCTGGGAAATACGGCAGCGGCCGGTATCATCGGCTTCAACGCGCAGGTCCCCGAAAGTGGTTTGAATTTCTCGATCAAAACTGATAACCCCGATCTCGTGAATGTGCCCCAGAGCGTCTCGATGCCCGCGGGAACAAATCAGGTGAAATTTCCAATACAGACGCGCGCGGTTCACGAGGACGCTACAACAGTTCGCATTTCCGTAGCCCTAAACGAGATCGGCAGGTCCAATACGCTGGTATTGTTTCCCGTGCTGGCCTCGCTCACCGTGAGCCCCGCCAAAATCCATGGAGGTTCTTCGGCATCGGGATCGGTGGTGCTGCGCCGCAAAGCCCCTCCGGACGGCATCACAGTAGCTCTTTCCAGCAGCGACGCGACCGTGGTGACATTGCCGCGCGAGATCAAAGTACCCGAAGGGCAGAGCACTGCCACGTTCCCGATCACCACCCGTGTTGTCGCTGCAGGAAACTCGAACGTGATCACCGCCTCTTACGCGGGCGTGACGCGCAACACGACGTTGATCCTTATGCCCTAGCAGAACGGCGCGTTTCAGCAAGCGGTCTGGTCGATCACCATAACGCATCCCTTCAACGGAAGAAAACTCTTCGATGTAC
Source organism: uncultured Acidobacteriaceae bacterium (assembly GCA_963819405.1). Lineage (GTDB taxonomy): Bacteria > Acidobacteriota > Terriglobia > Bryobacterales > Bryobacteraceae > Bog-105. Next base: position 135,130 of record CAWFWH010000026.1, read on the forward strand.
CGTCTTAATCGCCGGTGGTCAATCTGAGCGCTCACGAGCTCAGCACCGGCATCATCGAATCTTGCCGCTTGGGCGACCAGGACGCCTTTCGTGCGCTCTACGACTTATATAAGGACCGGGTGTACTCTATCGCGCTCTATTTCTTTCATGGCGACCGAGTTTTAGCCAGCGATGTCACCCAGCAGATCTTTCTTAAACTGATGACTTCTATCCGCCAGTTTCGCGGTGATGCGGAGTTCTCCACTTGGCTGTATCGGCTGGTCGTCAACGCATGCATGGATGCAGCCAGAAGCCGCAAGTCGGACGCTGCGACCTTCGGTCTCTTCCGCATGGAAGCAATCGTCGCGCCAGGTTCCCAGGAGGAGGACTACGCGCGCGCACAGATGGCGAACTCAGTGCGGGCAGCCGTATCGGCTCTGCCCCCAAAATTCCGGATCGCCGTCTTGCTGCGGTATTTCGACGACCTTTCTCTATGAGCAGATGGCCAAGGCTCTCGACTGTTCCATGGGAACCGTCGCTTCCCGGCTGAGCCGGGGACATAAGCTTCTTGCCGAACGGCTGAAGGGCATGATCGCCACAAAGAGTTAGCAATGTTTATGAGGCATATTTCGCGGCAGCTTGCAGCTCATCTCGATGGGCAACTCGCGCAGCCACAAGCAAAGCAGGCCGAGCTCCACCTGCGGCAGTGTCTACTTTGCCGGGCTGAGCGCGAGCAAGTCAGCCGCGGAATGGCAATGGTAGAGCATCTTCCGCCGGTCGAGGCGCCCGAGTCAATTTGGTCCTCCATCGAGGCAGCCTTTCAGCAAAACCGATCGCGCCAGATGCCGGCGGTTCTCCCGTGGCGTTGGGTTTTAGCGGCGACCATCGTGCTTGCCTTAACCGGAGCCGCCTATTGGCGCCTCGCACATTCATCGGGGACGCGATGGGCCGTCGTGCGGCTCGCTGGTTCCCCCTCCGTGGCCGCGAAACCTATCCGCGGCACCGCTCACGTCGGAGCCGGTGAATGGATCGAGACGGATGCCAGGTCGCGCGCCATGGTCAAGGTTGGCGAGATTGGATCGGTCGAGGTAGCGCCGAATACCCGGCTCCGAGTAGTGACGGCGCAGCCGCGCGAACACAGGCTCGCCCTCGCGCACGGAGAGATCCGGGCCAAAATCTCCGCACCGCCAAAGCTTTTCTTTGTAGACACCGCCTCCGGCACCGCTGTGGATCTCGGTTGCGAATACCAGCTCAGCACCGCCGAAGACGGTTCCGGTTTGCTCCACGTCACTCAGGGCTGGGTATCGTTTCAGTGGAACGGGCTCGAATCGCTTGTACCGGCCGGCGCGAGTTGCCGGACGCGACCGCAGGCCGGACCAGGCATTCCGTACTTCGACGATGCGCCCGAAAAATTGAAACAGGCGCTTGAGATCTTCGGCTTCGCAAAAGGCGGAAACGAAGCGCTCAGCGTCATCCTCTCCGAATCTCGCGTCCGCGACACGCTCACGCTCTGGCAACTGCTCTCGCGCGTCGAAGTTGGCGATCGGGGGCGCGTATTCGATCGGATCGCCGCCTTAACGCCCATCCCGGCTGGAGTTTCGCGCGAGCAGGCGCTCAATCTCGATCCTCAAACGCTGGAACGTTGGAAAGAGGAGTTGCCGTGGACCTGGTGAGCTGGGAAGAAAACTCGCACGCACGCGTCTAATCATCCCGAAAGGAGTTTGCGATGTTCCGAATTGGTATTACTGCCCTCGCTATGGCGGCGATGGCGCTCGCCGAAGCCTTCACCTTCACCATTGGCAGCCCCGTGGCCTCCCAGGATTTCGAGCAAAAATGTCCGCATTTGTGTTCCGCACGGAAGGCTGTGCCGATCCCGCAAAGTCACAAATCAGCGGCACCGCCGAAGGACTTGTGAAAGGAGCGCGGCGCTCGGTGGCTCTCAAGGTGATGGCAATGTCTAAGCCGGGCGTCTATGCCGTGTACCAGAACTGGCCCCCGGAGGGCGACTGGGTCGTGAATCTCAAGGGCACCTGCGCTGGCGCCAATGCCGGCGCTATTGTCCCCATCGGCCCGAAGGGTTTCCTACGGGAATCCTCGAAGTTCTTTACGCGGCCGGCGACTGACGCCGAAATCGAAACGTCTTTGAAAGCACTTGCAGAAGGAAGGAGCAAATGAAATCCCCAATCCGTTTTCTGCCGCTCATTGCTCCGCTTCTGGTCGTCTCTGCCGCATTTCTAATGGCTCCGGACATTCATTCGGCCCAGACCAGTGATTTCACCATCCACGAGTGGGGTACGTTCACGTCTGTCGCCGGGGAAAACGGCTCCGCCATCGATTGGGACACCCTCGGTTGCAAGAACGATCTCCCTCGATTCGTCAACGACTATGGTTACAGAGGCTTCAAGTGGAGGCTGCAGGGCACTGTGCGCATGGAAACGCCCGTCATGTACTTCTATAGTTCGCAAGATTTAGATGCACACGTGAAGGTCGCCTTCCCCAAAGGGCTCATCACCGAGTGGTATCCCCAAGCTGAATACCAAGTTTTTCAGAAGAGCAGGGTCGACGGTTCGATGCAACAGCTTGCAGCAAACCTGAACGGGATCGACACCTCGCTGCGGAGTCTGACCGGCGCTATCGAATGGAACAACATTAAAGTTCAGCCTGGCGCCGCGCCCGATCTGCCCGTTGAGAGCGGTCCGAGTCGCTACTACGCCGCCCGCGAAACAGACGCTGCTCCGATTACGGTGAACGGTCAGAGTGAAAAATTTCTGTTCTATCGCGGCGTGGGGCGCTTCCCGGTTCCTCTTTCGGCCCGCGTATCCGGCGACGGGAAAATCTTGGTGGAAAACCGCGGCCATGATCCGCTTCCCAGCCTGATCCTCTTTGAAAATCGCAATGGGCAGATAGGGTATCGCACCGCCGGCCCGATTGAGGACGCTCTCACGTTCGATGCGCCCCCGCTCGATGGCTCCTTGCCACAACTGCTGCAGGACCTCGAGACCACGCTCATTGCGCAAGGCCTGTTTCCGAAGGAGGCGCACGCGATGGTCGAGACCTGGCGCGATTCCTGGTTCGAGGAGGGTTCGCGTCTGATCTACATTCTTCCCTCGCCCGCGGTCGATGCCATTCTTCCGCTGCATGTCGACCCCGCTCCATCGCAGACTGTGCGCGTATTCGTCGGACGTATCGAGTTAATCACTCCCCAGACCGAGCGTTCGGTGGAATCGGCCATTGCCCAGAGCAACTGGTCGGCTCTTGCTCCCTACAGCCGTTTCCTCGAGCCAATTCTCAACCGCATTTACCCTGACGATGGCTCAAAAGTGGGCGAGATCGAGCAGCTCTTCCGCAGCTATCAGAATTCCATCGGCTCCTGCGATTGCCCCTAACAGTGTTTCGGGACGGGCCGACTATGTTCCAAACCGGTTTTTGGCGCGTGGACATAGCTGCCCGTCCCGCCTCCGATAAAGCCCCCGACAAGTAGTTGACTTAGTCAACTAATCGGGTATAAGATGACCTCGTGCCGGTTTCCCAGACTCACACCGAGCTGGTACGCAGCTTCAATCGTTTTTACACAAAGCAGATCGGGTTGCTTCGCGAGGGGCTCTTGCAAACGCCCTTCTCTCTGACTCAGGCTCGTGTCTTGTATGAACTTGGCCGCTCCCCAGGAATACGCTCGACCAGCCTGGTCGAAGAGCTTGGCTTGGATCCCGGTTATCTCAGCCGTTTGTTGAAGAGCTTCGAAGAACGAGGATTAGTCAGGCGGTCGAATGCCAAGAACGACCGCCGCGTCAACCATTTGTCGCTCACCGCCAAGGGGCGCGCCGAGTTTGCACGGCTGGATGCACGGTCGCGAGCTGAGATCGGCGAAATGCTTGCCGGAATGAACGGCTCCCAACGGGAACGGCTTGTCAATAGCATGACTGCGATTCGCGACTTGCTCGGTTCGCCGGAAGAGCCCGCCCGGGAATTCGTTATGCGCACGCACCAGCCGGGTGATATCGGCTGGGTGATCGCGCGGCACGGCGAGTTATACGCGCAAGAATACAAGTGGGATTCCTCCTTCGAAGGTTTGGTGGCGGAGATCGCTGGAGCCTTCTTGCGGAACTTCGACGAGCAGCGCGAGCGATGCTGGATTGCGGAACGCAATGGCGAACGGCTTGGTTGTGTGTTTTTGATTGCGGAGTCGAAGACTATAGCCAAACTGCGCTTGCTCCTGGTCGAGCCATCAGCGCGCGGGCTGGGGATCGGCACGCAGCTCGTCGATGCATGCATTGCATTTGCGCGCCAGTCCGGCTATCGCAAAGTGACGCTTTGGACCAACGACATTTTGCATGCAGCGCGCAGAGTCTACGAGCGCGCGGGTTTCCGTCTCGTCACGCAAGAAAAGCACCATAGTTTTGGTCACCACCTCGTCGGCCAGTACTGGGAACTCAGACTGTCGGACATCAATCTCCCAAAAGAGCCAGGCTCTTAAGAGCCTCCCCTGTAAGCCGGTATTTTGTCCACTCATCCATCGGAACGGCGCCCAGCTTCTCATAAAACTGGATGGCTGACTGGTTCCAATTGAGCACTCCCCACTCCAACCTGCCGCAGCCGCGTTCGGTCGCAATTCTTGCCAAGTGCTTCAGCAACGCTAACCCGATTCCCTTGCCGCGCAGGTAAGACTTCACGTACAGGTCTTCCAAATAGAGTCCTGACTGAGCGAGAAACGTCGAATAGGTCGCGAAGAACACTGCAAAGCCCGCGCATTCCCCATCCCAATACGCCAACAGCACCTCGGCCGCGGGCTTGCTACCGAACAATGTCTCGCGCAGCCGTCCTTCGGTCGCTGTGACAGTATCAGCAAGTTTCTCGTACTCCGCGAGTGCATGAATCAGATCCACTATCACCGGGAGGTCCAGTTCAGTCGCTGGCACGATCCGTAACTTCGACATGCTCTTACAATCTATGATTGAACGCGGCCACTCTATGAACACGTTTCGAATCGCACTCGCCAATATCCGGTTCCCCGCCACTCCCGAGGACTCGATCGCCTTAGCCGAACAAGCCATCGCTCAAGCGTCCATCGAGCAAGCCGGCCTCATCTGCTTTCCGGAATGCTTCATTCCCGGCTACAGAGCACCGGGGAAGCCCGTACCGCCCCCCGACCCTGAGTTCCTCGAACGTGCCTGGTCCGCCATTGCCACCGCCGCCGCGCAGGCAAACCTCGCGGTCGTTCTCGGCACCGAACGCGTCATCAATGACGCCCTGTTAATCACCGCACTGGTCATCAATCGAGACGGAACGATCGCCGGGTTCCAGGATAAAGTCCAACTCGACCCCTCCGAGGAGGGTATCTATTCGCCCGGTTCTGGAAGGCGGGTTTTCCAAACCGGTCCGTTGACATTTGGTGTCGCGATCTGCCATGAGGGTTGGCGCTATCCGGAGACGGTCCGCTGGCCCGTCCAGCACGGCGCGCACATCGTGTTCCATCCTCATTTCCACGAAGCCGAGCCCGGCAGTTACCGGCCCTCGAGTTTCGCCGACCCTGCAAACTCATTTCATGAGAAAGCAGTCTTGTGCCGCGCCGCCGAGAACACCTGCTATTTCGCAACTGTAAACTGTGCAAGCGCCGGATCCCCGACCACTTCAGCGGTGGTGCGGCCCGACGGGACGCTGCTCAGCTACCAGCCCTACGGCAAAGAAGGGTTGCTCATCGCCGACATCGACATCGATGCGGCCACAGGCCTCCTCGCCGCGCGCTACAAATCTATCTAGAAGGTTCCTTCGGAAGCGCTAGCCGTTGCATCCGCACCCGGTAAATCAACGCCGAATTTTTGCGTCGGCGACCGGCACAGAAACACTCGCCGGGGCGAGGGCCATGACGGCTAGCGATGTCGCCGCGCTTGAGATCCACTGATCGTCATTGAAGGGGAAGCCGCTCTGGAAATAGGGCTGGAACTTAGGCGCACGACTGCGGACATACCAGGAGCCGTCCGGGAATTGGCTACGGAGCAGGAACTCGACACCCTTGCGATAGGACGGCTCATTCGGGAACGCCAGGCCAGCTGTGTACAGCGTATGCAGAACCATTCCCGTCGCGTATGCATCGGAATCGAGATACGGCGTCTGTGCCCAACCTCCATCAGGACGCTGCAGCCGTAATAGTGCGGCTGCCTCGCCACTCAAACTAGACACGGGGACACCAGCAGCTTGCAAACCGGCGATCTTGTCGGCGCGCTCGTAAGTCGTAACCGGCTTGGCATTCTGGAGCCAGACACGGGCCCGTTCAATACGGTCGTCGAATTCGGATTGACGGGCGGGCCAACCGTAAAGCTTCAGGGCCCGTACGGCCATCGCGGTCAGAGTGATGCTGCTGTCCTCAATGGGCGGGCGAGCCAGGCCAAGGTTGACCCAGGCACCGGAGGGATCCTGCCGGACGGCAATGTAATGAACCATGAGGTCCGTGGATTCGTTCGCTGGTTCCCCGAGATCGGCGAAAGACATCAGATATGCGAGCTCCGGGTCGTAGTCTCCTGGAAAAAGGCTCAGAACCGGCGAGGTCGAGGCGACATCCGGGCGAAAAGCAATCATCGAATCGAGGAAGTTTCTGCGTAGACTTGGATCCGGATTAAGGCCTGCGCGCTTTGCGGCTGCGAACACACGCGCATGAAGCGGCTGGTGATGGCAACCGGCACAACCGCGTCTCGCGGAAGAACTGGGGTCCTGAGCTCGCCAGCAGCGGGAGCGCGCGCGCAACCGCTTCCGAGGCAGTTGCAGGCTGCGTACCCGGCCCGGGTTGGGGCGCGGCTGAGAGTTCGGCCCCCTGAGCGCCGGCGCGAGCGAGAGCGGAGAGGATCTCCGGATTCCGGAACTTGCGAGCCCAGGTGACCACGGACTCACCAGTTTGATCTTTGGCATTGACGTCCGCGCCCGCGTCGATCAGCTGCTGCACAACAGCGGGGTTTGCGTGGTCCGTCGCTATCGAGAGCATCAGCGGACTCATCTTTCGGTTATCAATCTCGTTCACGCGAGCGCCGGCATTGAGAAGCGCCGAAATCGTCGCTCCATCGCTATGAGGAGCCGCGACCATGAGCGTACTCTGGTGCACCATGGCGATCGGGCCTTTCCTGACAACTCCGGAGAACGTGTTGAGCTGGTTCGGGTCGGCTCCGGCGGCGAGCAGCAATCGAACACGTTCGTAGTCCCGGAAAACAAACGGATTGTGCAGGGCGCTGAAACCCGCCGCGTCCGCAAGATGCGGATCGGCCCCATGCGCGAGAAGAACTTGCAGGATCTCCGGATCGGCGCCGCGCATCAATGCATCTCTATGCAAACTGTCGAGAACATGAACGTCCGCGCCCTTCTCGATGAGATAACGGACCGTGCCAACGTTTCCGCGAGCCGAAGCGGCGACCATGAGCGGGGTGATGCCGTCCTTTTCCGCACAGTTGACTTCGGCGCCGTTCTCGACCAGCAGCCGGGTTTTCTCAAAACTCCAGGCAGCATAGATAAGAGGAGTAGCGGCGCTTTGGTTGCGGGCCTTCGGGTCTGCTCCCGCATTCAGCAGAATGCGCACCGCCTCAGGGCTGCCGACAATTGCTGCGTAATGGAGAGGGGTGGCCTTCAACTTGTCGCGCAGGTTCGCGGCCGCGGGACTTGAGGCGAGTTTTCGCAACCCGGCTAAGTCGTTGGCGCGGATGGCGCGAGCAAAGTCGCTGGGCGTAGCAGCGTGAGCGCCCTCGTTGATCGCGGCGGAAAGGAGGGCGAACGGGCAGACTACAGCAACTAGAAAGCCGACAGCGGCTTCTCGCATGGTTAAGTTTTCCTTGGGGACTCGCCCGAGTCTACAGCAAACGAAGGGCCATCGCAACAAACCGGGGTAGAATTCAAGGTTCCCTGGAGGATCGAGTGCCCCAAGCGCCAGCCCAGAAACCAACCCTGATCGTCGCGTGTGCCGTCGTTGTGTTCTTCTCTTCATCGGCGCCCCGCGGAGCACACGGTACAACTATGACTTTCGAACAGACTCCGCAGACCGCCGCGCTCACAACCCGTGTGGTCGTCGATCGCTTCAACGAGGCATTTAACCGCCATGACGCGGACACCATGGCATCGCTGCTGACCGATGACACCGTGTTCGAGGATACATCTCCTGCCCCGGATGGGCAGCGGATAGAAGGGAAGACCGCCGTGGTCGCCTTCTGGCGCGCCTGGTTCGCGCGCAATCCCGATTCGCAATTCGAAGCCGAGGAAATGATCGTGAGCGGTGATCGTGCCGTCGTGCGATGGATCTATCACAAGATGCGCAACGGACAGCCGTGGCATCTCCGTGGCGTCGACGTGTTCACCGTCCGTGACGGCAAAGTGGCCGCGAAGCTCGCTTATGTGAAAGGATGAACGGTTAACAGGCAAAATTGCTCACAAAAGCTGCAGCCTAAGCCGTTTCCGGACGGGCCACAATGTCCCAAGCCGGGTTTCGGCGCGTGGACATGGCTGCCCGTCCCGCCCCGGCCCGTACCCTTTTGTGGCAAATTGGGTAAACGTTGAGACTCGTGAGGGGCAAATGATCATCTCGATGAAACTGCATGCGACGAAGGCCGAAGTGGAAGCGGTTTGTGACCGCATTCGCGAGTTCGGCTATAAAGTGCACTCCATCGAGGGTGAGGAACGCGTCGTGATCGGTGTGGTTGGAATCGGTGATGTGACAGCCTGCCTGGAGTCGCTGGAAGCGATGCCGCAGGTGGAGAAAGCGGTGCGCATTTCGGCGCCTTACAAATTCGTCAGCCGTGAGTTCCGCCCGAACAGATCAGTCATCGTGGCGAATGGAACCGAGATTGGCGGAGACGAATTCGTGGTTATGGCGGGTCCGTGCTCCGTCGAATCCGAAAAGCAGATTCTTGAGACAGCGCACTTTGTCGCAAAACAGGGAGCGAAGTTTCTGCGCGGTGGCGCTTTCAAGCCGCGCACTTCGCCCTACGATTTTCAGGGCATGGAGCTCGAAGGACTGAAACTGCTCCACAAAGCGAAACAGGAGACGGGGCTTGGAATCATCACGGAAATAATGAGCGATCGGGATGTGGAGATGGTGGCCGAATTTGCAGACATTCTGCAAATTGGAGCGCGAAACATGCAGAACTTTGCGTTGCTGAAAGCCATAGGAAAAGCAAACCGGCCTGTGATGCTAAAGCGGGGGCTGAGTTCGACTATTATGGAGCTGCTGATGTCGGCGGAATACCTCGTCGCACATGGGAATCCGAACGTGATTCTTTGCGAGAGAGGTATCCGAACATTCGAAACTGCAACACGGAACACCTGCGACATTACGGCCGTCGCGGTACTGAATGAGCGGTCTCATCTGCCGGTTATCTTGGACCCGAGTCATGCCACCGGAAAGCGCAGCCTCGTGCCCGCTTTATGCCGGGCCGCCGTAGCGATCGGCGCTGATGGCTTACTCGTTGAAGTTCACCCGCAACCGGAAAAAGCCATGAGCGACGGAGCGCAATCGCTAAACTTCAGTCAATTTGCTGCAATGATGCGCGAATTGGCGCCATATGTCGCGCTCTGGAAGAATTCGCGAGTCGACGAATTGGCGACAGCTTAATTCTGAAGAGCTGCCGCCGTCGCCGGAGGTATTCGCGTTTAGCGCAGTTCGACGGCCCGCAAGGCCAGCCCACGGGCAACGGAAGTAAACTCGCCGCCGGTACGGATCTTGTGGTGTCCGAAACGGGATTCGAAAATGCGGCGGACAGCGGGCACGAAGGACGAGCCGCCAGTCAGGAAGACCACGTCGACGTCGGCGGGGTGAGTTCCCGTTTTTGATAGCAGTCGATCGACATGATCCTGTATCTCTCTGAGCTCTTCCTGTATCCAGCTTTCGAAATCTGCGCGAGTCAGTTCTTCATCGATTTCCGCGTCGCCCTCGAAGAAATGCAAGCGCGTCCGCTCAGCAGTAGAAAGGGTCATTTTTGCCCGCTGCACGGCCCGATGCAGCTGATACCCGAGATCGTGCTGAATGAGATACAGAAGAGCGTCGATCTTCTCGGGTTCGAGCGCCTGTGCCGCGACGCTCTTCAACATGTTGAGCGTGTCGGCCGATTTGAGAAACGATAAGTGATGCCAGCGCTCGAGTTTAAAGTAGACCCAGTTCGGGACGGGTAATCTTTTGCCGCCCGATTCGAGTTCGGAGCCAGCTCCCAGAGCGGGCGAGACGAGATGGCGGACGATGCGCGCATCGAATGAGTCACCGGCGACACCCACCCCCTCGTTGCCGATCACATGGCGCGTCGCTCCTGATTGGCGCAGCGACGGACTGACGCGAAGCAGCGAGAAGTCACTAGTACCGCCTCCGAAGTCGCCAATCATTACGAGTTCATCGTGATCGAGAGTGGATTCGTAATGGTAAGCAGCTCCGACAGGCTCGTACTCGAAGCTGACTTCTTTGAATCCGGCAATGTGGAGCGCCTCCTTCAAACGGGCAAGAGCGTATTCGTCATCTGCGTCCGTTTCGGCGCCCACGAAACGCACCGGCCGGCCCACGACCACCTGCTTCGCTGTTGGACCGAACTGCCTTTCGGCGCCCGCGCGGATATCGGCAAGAATACGTGCAATTAGTTCTTCCAGCTTGAAGCGCCGTCCGAACACTTCTGTGGTCTGCAGACTTCGGCTGCTCAGGAAAGATTTGAGCGACTGAACGAGCCGGCCCTTTTCATCGGAACCGAGATATTCCTCGATACCCACGGGCCCACTCCAGGATTTGATCGTGCTGCGGCCATTTTCGCGGATGCGGCGAAGGTAGAGCAGGGAGCGAAAGGCCTCGGTTACGCCACCGGTATAGGCGAACTTCGCAACCTCGACACCGTTCGGTCCTGCGACAGCGATGGTACTGTTCGTGGTTCCGAAGTCCAGACCTACGGCCATTTTTTCAGGATGGCAGAGGGCGCTATGTCTCCCTTAACGCGCGCGGGTTATTTAGGTGGCGCGTTCCGCCTCTAACGCGCGGTCGCGATTTCCAAGCCACTCGAACAATTCGGACAATTTTTATCGTTTTTGCGACGCCGCGAACCACAAGCGAACAGTCCCGGCCGTCATCCTTCTGACCAAATGACAGCAGATAAAGGCCATGGAGAAGTCCCACTTCGGACATCAACTTGCCTGGTCCCTCTCGCAGGCCGCTCACGGCTTCAATCGCCATCAGGGGAGAACTTTTGAATGACTTTGATGCAGGACGTTCGCTACGCGATAAGGCAGCTAAGAAAGGCGCCCGGATTCACGGCGACGGCCATGCTGACACTCGCCTTGGGAATTGGAGCAAATGCATCTATCTTCACGCTGATCAACGCGATGCTGCTGAAGAACCTGCCCGTAGCCGATCCGAAGACGCTCGTGCGCATTGGAGATAACCTGGACTGCTGCGTGAATAGCGGCGCGAAGAGCGACGGCGATTACGGTTTATTCCCCACCGAAACGTGGCTGCTATTAAAGAAAAGCACGCCGGAGTTTGAGGACTTGGCAGCCATGCAGGCCGGCTTTGCATTTCGGCCGATCACTGCAAGGCGCGACGGGGAACACGCGGACGCGCACTCGGTAATGGGCGAGTTCGTCTCGGGCAACTATTTCCGCACGTTTGGGCTCCGGCCCCACGCAGGGCGCTTGCTGATCGATGCCGATGATGTTCCAGGCGCGCCCGTCATGGCAGTCATGAGCTACGGGGCTTGGCAGCGTGATTATGTGGGCGATGCCTCCGTCGTGGGCAGCACATTCTGGATCAATACAAAACCGGTCACAATAGCAGGGATCGCGCCGGCCGGGTTCTACGGCGACCGGTTGTCGACCACTCCTCCGGATTTCTTTCTGCCGATTGAGTCGATGTCTACGTTAGCGAACGCTCCTTACGTGCATGAGCCGGACGCTCAATGGCTGTACCTGGTTGGGCGCGTGAAACCCGGCGTGCAAATGGCGCCTTTGCGCGAGAAGCTGAGCGCGCTTGTGAGGCAGTCTTTCGCACAGACGAAGACTTTCTCCTCCGGTGAAGGCAAGAAGCTGCTGGCGAAAGCACATGTGGTGCTGACGCCCGGAGGCGCAGGCATTCAGGACTTACAGGAAGCCTATGCCTCGAACCTCCGGGTGCTGATGACTATCGCCGGCCTGGTCCTCTTAATTGCGTGTGCGAATATAGCGAACCTGTTGCTGGTGCGCGGAATCGCACGTAAATCGGAGATATCGCTGCGAACAGCGCTCGGCGCGAAACGTGGGCAGATCATTCGACAACTGCTGACCGAAAGCGTGTTACTCGCTGGTCTGAGCGGCCTTCTCGCACTTGTGGTTTCCTATGCAGGAACGCGAATGCTTCTAGCGCTTGCATTCGGCGGAGCGCAACGTCTGCCCGTTGACCCAAGCCCGTCGTTGCCGGTTCTGGCGTTCGCATGTGGAGTGTCGTTGCTGACTGGAGTTCTGTTTGGCGTTGCCCCGGCCTGGATTGCTTCTCAGGCCGAGCCGGTGGATGCCTTGCGCACTGGAGCGCGCACAACCAGTTCGGAAGCTTCCTTGTTGCAGCGCGGGCTAGTGGTGCTGCAGGCGGGCCTCTCGCTGGTGCTGCTGGTCGGAGCAGGCTTGTTCTCGCAGAGCCTGAACAAGCTTCAACATACGAATTTGCGGCTGCAGACTAAAAACCGGTACATCGTACATATAAATCCCCAGGCTGCGGGCTATTCGCAGACGCAACTCCAGGCTCTGTATAGAACAATCGAAGAGCGATTCCATGCGATCCCGGGCGTGAGAAACGTCGGAATCAGCCTGTATACACCAATGGAGAACAATAACTGGGGCACCGGCGTGCAGGTCCAGGGACAGGCCAATCTACATTCGGGCGCTTCCATCGTGAAAGTCAATTCCGAATATTTCGATTCAGTAGGAACGCATGTCTTGATGGGTCGTGGCATCAGCGAGAGGGATACCTCGACAGCTCCGGCCGTGGCCGTCGTGAACCAGGAGTTCGTGAAGAAGTTCTTTCCTGGCCAAAACCCGATCGGACGTTACTTCGGTACGGGACCGGAGTCACCAGGAGATTACAAAATTGTTGGCGTGGTGGAAGATACCACCTACACCAGCGTGCGATGGAAGCAACATCGCATGTATTTTCTTTCGATTCTGCAGCGGCCGGCGAGTGCGAAGGGTCCGATCGAAAAGGACGAATCGCTTTATGCCGGCGCGCTTGTTGTGCAAACAGACAGACCTGTAAACCAAATGGCGGCGATTGCGCAGCGAACGCTCGCGAGTATCAATCCAAATTTGACCGTGGTGAAGTTCCAGACCTTCGATCAGCAAATTGCCGACCGGTTTACGGAAGAGCGAATGGTGGCGCGACTGACCATGCTGTTCGGAGCCCTCGCTCTGCTGCTCGCGACAGTAGGGCTCTACGGCGTTACTGCCTACACCGCCGCCAGGCGAACCGGCGAGATCGGGCTTCGCATGGCCCTCGGTGCCGCGCGCTCCGGGGTAATCGCGATGGTCATGCGTGGAGCAATGATCCAGACCGCATTGGGGTTGGCGATCGGCATTCCCACATCACTGCTCTGTGTGCGCTTTGTGGAGTCACAACTCTTCGAGATCAAGGGTATGGATCTTGACGTGCTGATAGCAGCGGTCGTCACACTGACCATCGCCGCATCTCTGGCAGGCGCAATCCCCGCACAACGGGCCGCCTCGATCGATCCTGCGCGCGCGTTGAGGACTGAATAGAGAGGCCGTCGAGCCGCTCTAATCCGTGCCGCGACTCAGATCTGCGGCGTTTCTCCGTCGAACAACTCCTGGGATTACAACAAGGGAGAGAGCGAGAAGCGCGTCGGCAAAGCCGTGAAAGACCCCAACCTGCGCACCGCGTCTTTTTAATGACTAAGAACGATGGACTCAACAAGCAACTCGACGAATCACTCAAAAGGCTCTTCGACAGCACAGCGGCACATCCGGAATGGCTCGGCTCGACCAGTGCCCACGTCAAAGCCGTGCAACCGCCAGTCGGCTAACGTTTAACTTCCCGGCAGAGTTGCCTGCAGCAGAATCTGATTCACGTTCCAGTTATCCCCTGACAGTCCGCCGCCGAATTGTGTGCGGAGCGTCAATTGCTTGATGTTACTGGCCTTCGTGCCAGCCGGCAGCGGTAATGGAAGCGAGTGGGTCTCTCCATTGTTCCAGTGGCCCCCGTGATTGATGTTCGTGAAAGTCAGCGGCCCGCCGGAACTCAGCGTCAGAATCACGTCCGCGTTGTCCGTGGCGTTACTGCCACCTCTTAGGTCATCGCCGCCCGTCTGGATCGTCAGGGTCAGCTCCTCAATTACTTTGCCCGCATCGCCGGCCGCGACGTTTACTGCGCCGGACCACACGTGAACACTTCCCGTAAAGCGCACCAGCGGATTGCCGGTCGCATTCAGCCAGGTTCGTACCACCGGCGCCGGAGGTCCGATAACGGTCGGCAAAAGACTCGCGATCAGCTGTACATTATTCACGTTCCAGTTATCGCCTGATAATCCGCCGCCGAATTGAGTGTGAAGGGTCAGCTGCGTAATGTCTCCCGCTCTGGATCCCGCCGGCAACGGAAGCGCGGCTGTATGTGTTTCGCCGTTGTTCCAGTGCGCATTGTCGTTGATGTTCTGAATCGTGATCGAAGCGCCGGAGGCGAATTTCAGTATTGCGTCGCAGTTGTCCGTGGGGCCCGTGCCGCCGCGCAGGTCATCGCCACCGGTTTGAATGATCGCTCTCAGTTGCAGAATCTCCTTGCCCTTGTCCGCGCTGGCTGCCGACACAGCCGTCGACCAGTCATGCACACTGCCGGTAAAGCGAACGATAGGATTGCCCGAGACGTTGACCCACGTGCGGTCTGTCCACGTCGGCCGGATGGGACCCGCCGACCCGATTCCGGGACTGGTTACCACCGTTTGTATAAATGCTCCCGAGGCAGGTGTTCGTGGATCGTGATAAGAGTAATGCGTTTTGAAAAAGCCGCGGAAAGTTCCGCTCGGCCAATTTGACACCGCGATCGGCGTGGTGTTATCGGGGTTGCCGATATTTAAGGTGATTGTGTTGTTATCGCCCGTAAAATCGGGATCGTAGATAAAGATTTTCAGCGAAGAACCGTCCAAGTCGTATCCCCATGCGACCACCTGATGACATCCTCCTAAATCCTGAATCCCCGTGAAGAAGCCCACGGTGGGAGGTTCTTGGCCGTGAACCAGACCTAGAGGCGAAAGCAGGTTCGCGTCCAGATCCGCCTTGATCTTGGGCCACTCTTCGTTAATCTCATGCCATGCGAGACCGTTACCCAGGACCGTGTTGTTGTCTGTCATTTGAATCCACGACAGGTATTGGTTCACGTCATCTTCATCGAAGCTATTCGTCAGGCGAGCAACGATGTAGTTGAACAGCGCCGACCCGCCGGCCGGCTGCGTCGTATCGGCAGGGGGCAACAGACCCGTTTGAAACAGGTCCCTTACTGTGTAGGCCATGCCTCCGCACAGCCCGTTGCTCGCGTCACCCAGCTTGACTGTTTGTCCTAATACACTGAAAGTGTAATCGGGGATTCCATGCGGCCAGCTATTCGTAAAGTGAAGGCCGCTGGTAGTAGGATTAAAACCCAGTACTCTAACGCTCTGCAGCATACTGCAATCCTCCTTTTCCGATAATCCGAAAGCACGCGACGCGCCAACCACGCAACCGTGCGGAAATCGCTTACCCGCAACGTTACCCGCCTCCTCGAATTATCCATTCCGTTAACGCGGCCTCACCAACTGTGTCGTTCGTCTGTGTCGATCCGTACGCCGATGCTTGTAATGCTGCCGCGAACGATCGTGTGGTCGGCGAACCCGATACGCCCACTTTCGACAGCTTAAGGTCGGACTCGCGATGCAACACGCTTCTCAGCAGGATCTCCTTAGAGCCGAGTAAGCGTGGCGTTAGAACCACGACCGTCCGGGAGTGGACTACGCGGGCGGTGAAACCGCACGACACGTTTTGATACTGACCCCCATCACCTTTCGATACGCCTGACCAACCTGACAGTCTTGACTGCGCCAGCAGCATCAGCAACTCAACTTCAACATCGCCGCCATATCATCGGCACCGGCCCCCGTGGGGCATCGCCTCGATGCGCCGACCGTCAAATTCGAAGTCCCATATTCGACTTGAGAATCCGCATGCACAAGATGCCATTTTTTGTACGAGTAAATGCTTGCGGTTCCACGACAAAATAACGCGACAGCGACACCATTCATGCCCTGCCAAAGAGCCCCTCCTGTCATGACATAATGAGCCGTGCCTCACCCAATGACGGCATACCGGGTGTTCATCGCTTCTCCCGGTGGGTTGGTCTCAGAACGCCAGGCATTTCGCGATGCGATTAACGCGTACAACGAGATGGACGCGATCTCTCGCGGAGTCATGTTCATGCCGGTCGGTTGGGAACAGACTCTGCCCGGAATGGGGCGGCCGCAATCGCTGATTAACGACGACCTCAAAGACTGCGATTACTTCATTTTGATTTTGTGGGACCGCTGGGGATCGCCGTCGGGCGATCAGAACTATACTTCGGCCACCAGCGAAGAATACGACATCGCGCACGGGTGTTGGCAAGACCCGGGCCATTGCCTGCGGGAGATCGCCGCATTCTTTAAGGCGGTTGAGCCCCGCCAAATGAGCGATCCCGGCGAGCAATTGAGGAACGTTCTTGATTTCCGAAGGCGACTCGAGCAAACCAAAGAACTGCTCTTCGGCACCTTTGACGACATTTCTTCGTTCCAGCGGCATGTGCAACGATTGCTAGCCAAGTGGGTCAGAGATCATGAGCAAGGGCACAGTGGCAAGATGGGCAAAACAGCCGCGATCTCTATCCCGCTGTCGTCTGAAAACTCATCGCAAGCCCTGGCCCCAACGGTCTCCGTGACGGCGGGACTACGGGATCTGGATAAGTCCCAGGCCGTCATTGAGCAGGCTGACAGCCTCGTTGCACAGGGGCGGCTCACAGATGCTGAAACTCTATTTGCGCGTGCTCTCGCGAAAGACAATGAGCCCGGTACCGCCATTCAGTATGCGCGCTTTTTGCGGCGGCTCGGTCGCTTGTCGCAAGCGCAGGCTTTACTCGAAGGAGTCTTGGAGAGGACCACCGAGGGTGAGGAACATTGGAAGGCCGGCGCTTATAACTATCTGGGGATGCTCTATCGCGATCGGGGAGAACTCGACCGGGCGGAACAAATGTTGAACCAGGCAAGGAGCTTTGCGGAACATCCCCGTTCGCGAGAAACCACAATTGCGGCCTGTAACAATCTTGGGCAGGTGTTCCGCGACCGCGGAGATTTGATCGGAGCTGAGCGAATGCACCGGCTGGCGCTGGAACTTTGCAAAGTAACGGGCGATGAGCCCAATGTCGCCGCCGCTTACGGCAATCTGGCCGATGTTTACCTGATCCGGGGCGATCTCGAGCAGGCTGAAAGCGCCAATCGTAAAGCAATCGAACTGAGTGAAAAGATCGGAAAGGAAGAAGGGTTAGCGATCGCCCTCCGCAATCAGGGACTGCTGCTGTTAGGCCGCAAAGAATTGCCGGAAGCCGAAAAGATGTTGCAGCGCTCGCTTCAGATCGCGACGAAAATTGGCGCTCAAAAGAGCATGGCTGATGTTTATTCGAGTTTGGCTCAAGTAAGAGCGGTGGAAAAGCGGAATGGGGAGGCCAAGGAGCTGCTGGCGAATGCGATTGAAATCAACGAACGTATCGGACGGGGGAAGGGCGTAGCGCGTGCGCTCTGCCTCTTGGGCGAGATTGAACAGGCGACGGCAATGATGCTCAAGCCGAGCAATTTCTGCTGCGCGCCACCGATTTGGCACGAAGCATTGGCGATACCGCTTGCATCGCGAACGCCCTTAAGATCCTGGGAGGCATCTTCAAAGGGCGCGGGGAGGGCGGCGCCGCGATGCTGCTGTGGCGCGACTCACGGCAAATCTTTGAGCGTATCGGCCTTGCAGAAAAAGTCTGCGAACTGGATGCTTTGCTTGTTCCCCCAAATTTGACGGCATCGGCATAGCGGTTGAGGATCAATCCCTCTCGCGGTGCGCGTTACCCGTCACGAGCAGCGCGAAGAGCGCCAATCGCGGATCCGTGATCGCCTTTTTACGTCCGTCGTCAATTCGATTGAGATAGCGCCTTGCGAGGGCGCGGCACGCCGAACATATATGCATGGCCGCCAGAACTAACAAGAGGCGTCCACTCCGCACCATTCCATTGTTTGGCATAGATCTGGCGCTGGCTTCCTTCGTTGATCTCTCCCCATTGCACAACCGGCAAAGAGTTAACGATCGCGATGCTGGGATGAGTCGCTGCGCCTTTCGCCGTATCGGCATTCAGCGCGCCGCCTAGCCATTTCCAAGCACCGCCTGTATATTCGGCGACATACACATGAGGTTTTTTGATTGAGACCACTGCTGAATGCAAGCTCGCCGAGCCATGGCTGCGAATTGCCCTGCTCAGACCAGACGACGTAAAGATTCGTGCCGTCCGTGCTGATTTCGGGCCGGAACGCCCAGCCGTGCACCTGGTCGCGGTTTAGATAGCCCGCGCCTACTGTACCCCATGCTCCATTTGAGCAAGTTCTCACGTACAGCTTTGGGATGCCGGCATCCGTGCGCTCGACGAACGCGAGATAGGGTTGTCCTCCCATGTAAGTCATCGAAACATAATAGGCGCGTTCCGCTTGAGAAACATTACCAGGTTTGCCGTGGCATTGCGCTGCCCACGCAGATCCATTCCACTTCGAAAGATGTACTTGAGAAACAGTAAACGTGACACTGCTATTCGTGTTTCCTGTCCCATATTGCGTCCACGCGACATAAGGTTCAGCAGTTCCGTCACTAGCGATGGCTACGCTGTCGGCATTCGTGGCGCCATTGTTCAACCCCTTGCCCAGCAGCTCGAATGATTTCCCGTTCCATTGCTTGACGTAAGCGTACGTAGGATACGGCAGAATCCCAATTGTCCGGTCTTGCTCGCGAAAGATGATTGTCGGCATCCCGCCAACATCGGCGAGCGCGCTTCCGTCATCGAAACCCGTCTTCGCTACCTGTGCCACTCTCCCGCCCAGACTCCACGATCCGTCGCTGTATCCCTTGCATTGCAAGTTGCCAATGACATTGACGTTCTGCTCGTGCCAGCATGCCCACAATGTGCCGCGCACCACACCCAGTGATACATCGAAGCTCTCGGTCTCTGCTCCTGAACTATCTGCCGACATCGAGTAAGAACCGCCTAATTTCGTAAACGTGTTGTTCGTCCACTCCTGCGCATATGGATGGAGCAGGCGGTTGTTCCCCTCACCCTTTGCGTTAGTCTCTGCCCAAGCCTGATAGAGTGTCGTGCCGCTCGATGCGAGCGCTCCCCCGTAAGCCCAGCTGACTTCAGTCTGCGAGGTAGTATTGCGGTTCATTGTCCCGGCTGTATATGAATACTTGCGCGAGCTGTAACCGCTGTGCTCACCGGGATAGTATCGGAAAGCCCAGATTGCCGGCTGCCCGGTCTCTGCCGACGTGTTATTCCATAGCACGAACACGTCTTCTTCTTTGATATACGCCAGCCGTTCAAACGTCGCCGCAGCTTCCGAAGGAACAGTGGCCGGATTCAACTCTGTCCAGGCATTCGCAACCGGATCATAAATCCAGGTGTCTGTCATCGTCCCTCCCGCAGGCTCGATCGTGTACCCGCCGTGCATAAGAAAGAAATTGTCATTGCAGTCAAATGCCCACCCCGCATTGAAGCGCGGCGACGGACAAGCTGGTTTGCCGCTGTGCTGAGACACATTGCAAGTCGGAGCCAGCGATTCCCATCTCGAGGCGGATTCCGTGAATCGATATACCGTGTTCTGCGGAGCGGTCGTCGCTCCGCCAAACAGATAGATTTTCTTATCGAGTGTATCGAGAGCCATCGCCGCGCTATTGATTGAGGCCGGCGGGCATTTCCCGGAACAGCTGGTCGAGATCGTCAGCTTCCAGGCGTTCGAACCCGGATCGTATATGGAGGTGCCCTGCATGCCTGAATCGCCGCCCTCAGCCACAAGTTTGTAATCAAAAACATCGAATGCTGCGGTTCCCAGCATCGTCATTTGCCTTAAGGCCGTGGCAGTTTGTTTCGGTATGCCAACCTGCCCTACAAAGTCATACCAATACATTCCCCATCGTGGCCCCTCCGCTACCTGGCTCCCGGAAAAACAACACTGGCCCATAGCAATGGACTGCGTGGGATCGATCACGACTTCGCCCATCGGATGCCCGCCTTCCGGTAGATGCTCGTTGTGCCAGCTCGATCCTGTATCCCAGATGTCCCAGCGATTCTCGCTGAACGAATAGCACGCCCAGGAGCGGTTCGGCTCGCTCGAAGGTTCGCGATAACTGCCCAGCATGCACACTCGATCGATCGCGGGAACGTATTCCCATTTATCGAAATACGTCAAATAGTCTGGTGCGGTCCCTGTAAAATTGAGCCGCGTCCACGTGCCGGCCGGTACAGCGGTTCCAGCTTGTTGGCTCAGCAAGTCTTCGGAAAACATCGGCCCCGAAGTAAGCAAAATCAGAATCGAAAGAAATTTCATGCTGCCGGAGTTCTAATTGATTTCTGTTTCGCAACCTGGCCCGCGAACGGTAATAGTCCCGCCGGCACCCTCTTGTGACAGTGTCAGCGTGTAAGTGCAGGTGTCATTCTTGTCTTTCCAGCTTGTAACGTAGTTATCACCCGATAACGTCGTCACTGGGATCGTACTCACGATGTTCTTGTCATCCGCGCTTGTAACTAACATAACGTTCATAAATTGATCCGTAATGTTACCTCCAGCCAGTCGTCTCTTCAATCCGCCAGGATCCCGGCTGTTGCGGAGCCGAGGAAGGGTCAGGATTGATGTAGTCCGGCGTGCGGCCAAATCCCTCGTTAGTCGCACATTGCCCCTGCATGCACTGGTTGTAATTGGCTGTGCCATTCGCGTCCGTGATCTCAAATTCGTGACCAGGTCCGCCAACCGTCTTTAGCGAGCCGTGCGCTGGAAGCGTCAGCCAGCCATAAAGTCTTCCATCATATTGATACTGAGTCGATGATTTGCTGCATCCGTGGGGGCAGTGCTTCAAGTTCGATGCCCAGTACTGCGGCCAGAAATTGACGTCGGGTCTTGCGGTCACCGATTCAGTGCGGCTGATCACATAGCTGTTGCCGCTGATTGCAGGCTGGTTAATTGAGTGGATGAGATTCTTCTTGACAAAACTCGCATTTGTCGAAGAAATTTGGTCATATACGATCACGTACGCCGCGGTCCCACGCGGAATAAATATAAACTGGCGCACGGCTTTTTGTACTCGAAAGGAACGATTGCTCGTATTCGCCTGGCGGGGATTCCATGCGCTCACGTGCGCGTTGTGGCTCCACAGGTTGTTATACGCCGCGGTCAGATCCACGGCCGCCAAAGCGTATTTGTTATTGGACCCCACGGCATACCCGATTAGGCTGCCTTCATGAAAATATTCGCGGCTGCGATACCATTGCGCCGGATCCGAAGGCGATCCCTCGAGCGCCGCCATCGATCCGAAATTTCCCATCGAGCTGCCCACCCGCCGCTGCCCGCCATCGTTGGGCATTGGCGCCATTGATGTCGAGCCGTTATTCAGAAAAATTGGAACGGTCTCGTCGCTATAAAAATCGTGAGGGTCGTAGATCAGCGGAACATTCTGCGCAATTGCCTGTGCTGCGTATTCCTGAAAGTGTTGCGATGCCGAGCCTGGCCGGTAACTGCCGCTGCGGATAGCCAGCGGCCCACGGTTGTAACACGTAAAAGCGCCGGTATCTTGCACCGGATGCGACCAATAACTATCGCCATAACGCAACGTGCAAAAGGTGTCATTCTCCGACCAGCCGGTGCGAAAAAAAATCGTGCCCCAACCGGGAAAGTTGCGCACGCGTGCCAGCGCTGAGCGTCCATTGACGGCATGCGCTGCTGAATCCGGCGTGTAATATGGCCACGCTGAAGGTTCATAACCATCCGGTGTTGCTCCGCCCCAATTCACTAATCTCGACCAGCCTCGCAAAGTCGCATCGTCATAGATAGCCGCGAGTCCATCTAAGGACGCCAAATCCGCGCCCATGCTTCCCGTGTATTCACTCGTGAAATAAGGCCGCGAAACGGCCCCTATCGGCTCCAGATTGAAATCCGGACGCACCTGATACATGGTTTGATACGCCCAGTTTTTGAGCCAAGGATTGTCCTGCGTAAAATAGGCCATCCCTCTGCCCGAAGCGCTCGCCCATGCAAGCAGGCTGGTTACGTACCACGCACTCAAACCATCCGCCTGATTCACGTATTCCCACCCTTCATGCCAGCCGCCGCCGCAAGTGTTGCTCGCGTCTGTCGACGCTTCGCACATGCCTCCGCCTCCGATCACCTGTTTCCATGCCGGAACCAGCATGTTGAACCACACATCCATCGACCAGCGCAGGTGCGGGAGCGAATTGGCAGAATCATCCGGGTAGACCGCCAGCGCCGCCATCAAGTGCAGCATCTGCTTGAATCCCGTGATATAGAACTGATCGTTGTAGGGGCTGCTCCCTTCATAATTCGCTTCGAATCCGCTCATCATCGTGTACAGGCTGTTGCGCATCGATACCTGTGTGGCTGGGTCCAGATCCGAATAGATCCAATCGTAGGCGAGCGATAGCGCCAGCGCCGGATCCCAATACCCCATCCCGTTCTTCAGACTCCAGTTGCCCGTTAAGTTCTGAAATCCTTTGATCTTGTTCAGGTACGCAACGTTAGGCTTACCGCCTTCCTTCGACGCTAAATATGCGATCAGCAGATAACGCATATCGATCCGGCTTCCGGGATTCGCTGAATTCCATCCCTCCGCCGCTCTTCTGTACCGCGAAACCATGCGGCAGTTGTCTCCCGGCGAGCCGGCGTTTCCGTTTCTGCAGATTGCCGTGAGAAATTTGACGTCTGGATACGGCAATCGCGGATGCGTGGCTACATAAGTGGCTGGAATCGTGGGTGCGTTAGCGCCAATCTGCGCAAACGCTGGCGAAAGCAGCGTAAACCAGACCAGTAAAATCTTCTTCACGCCACGAATTTCATTGCACCCGACGTGCCGCTTTCACAAGCCGCAAGCCCGCCCTGCCACTGTTCCAAGCCGCGCAGGACAAAGGCGGCGAGGCGTGGACCCACAAACGCCTAGCGCACGTCCACTCTGCGAGGGCCGAAACTGACGAGCGTGCCGAATCCTTTGAAGAATCTGAGGCGACTTTCGTGACAGGCCTAGCGTATCACTGTCGACTTTCTCTGTATCACGCGCATCGCGTCACTTTGACGATTCCTACAAAAAACACTTTTGCAATCCTCGAACAAACGAACCGCAAAAGCGTATATGAAGATGTATATATGCCCGATACGACCACTTCTCCTGTTGCACTGATCCATGATCTGCTCGCCAGAAAGCGCTACGCGGTCAGCGAGCAAGATAGTAGCGTACTGAAGATTCAGGATCTTGAAAGCGGAATCTCGCTGCGTGCTGTACTGGAAGGCGAGATCCTATTCTTGTCGCTCGTCTGCATGGTGGTGCCGCGCCCGAAGGTCACCCCAGAGCTGATGTACAAAATGCTCGCTGCCGACAACGGCATTTCTACCTCACACTTTCAGCTGTACGACGTCGGAAACGGACAGGTCGCCATAACGCTGAATAATTTCTGCAAGCTGCAAGAGTTGGGACCTGACGACGAGGACGATATCCTCTCCTGTGTCAGCTTCCTGCTCGCCGATGTCGTCCACGCAAAGGATCTGATTGGCGCCGACTTGCAGGCCGCCTAAATCGACTCTAGAAAGGCAAAACAATGGGCTTTTTTTCTGACATTTTCAACCGAGCCGGGCGGGTGACGCGAGGCCAGGCGAATAAAGGGATGGACGTCATCGAGGACGCCACGTTCGAATCAACGGTGCGGCAAACCGTTGCGGACATGAAAACGGAGCTGAACAACGTAGTGCGGTCTTCCGCAACTGCGATGAGCAACTATAACTCTCTCGACGCGGAGTACCAGAAGTACGTCCGGCAGTCGCAGGAATGGAAGGCGCGCGCCGGACAAGCGCTCGATGCCCGCAACGAAGAACTCGCCAAGAAGGCACTCGCCAAGAAGGCCGAATCCGACAAACAAGTCGCCTCACTGCAGGCTGCAGTCGAATCCGCGCGAAAAGCCAGCGAGTCGCTGAAGACACAAGTGGTCGACCTGAAACACAAGATCGAAGAGGGCGAGCGGACTGCCACAACACTGGTAGCGCGCAAGAATGCAGCCATGGCTCAGAGAAAGGTCTCGGAAGCTATGGCGGGTGTTGGAAAAGCGGATAATGCGTTTGCGGTGCTTTCGAATTTCGAAAAGTCCGTCGCGAAGGAAGAGGCAACTGCGAAGGCGTTCGATGAGCTTGCCGCGGCGGGCAAGGACTCGAATCTGGAAGCGGAATTCGCTCAACTGGAAGGACACACAGTAGACGCCGAACTGGAGGCGCTCAAGCGGGAACGGCTCGGCAGGGTTGAGTTGCCGAAAGAATTACCTCCAGCTTCCGGCCGCTGAGCTGCATGTTTTTCGATCGTAAGGCAAAGCCAGCCCGGCCCCAGGAGGATTTGGCTAACCTCAAAATCACTGAGGCTCGCGTAGGGGATACTCTGTCGGTGTCCGGCGCGGCTGTTGATTTCTCCGACATCGATTTCACGGTCGACAGGCTGGACGGCTACGAGGCCGGTAATCGACGCTGGATAGAATTGAGCGGCATGTGGCGCGATCGGCGTGTCTACCTCGAAGTGCACAACGAGGACACTACGGGTGTCCTCGGCAATTTCGACGGACGCAGAATCACGCTTGACGAACTCGGGTTGGGCGAAGACGATCTCGCACAAATAGATCAACGACAGAACCCGGCAGACTTCTTCGATTACGACGGTAAGTTCTGGCTCTATCGCTTCAGTCGCGAAATCGGCATGTTTCGGGCTGGCGATACTCTGGGTCGCGGCTTTTATTGTTGGCAGTTTCAGGAGCAGGACGCGAAGCGATTCCTGAGTGTTCGGAAATCTGAGGGCGAGCCATTTACGGCTTCGCTTTGGGTGAATGTTGAGCCCGCCGATATCACCGTCTTTCGGAGTACGTGATGAAATTATCGAAGCCGGGTCTGCTGATTGCCGCTCTCGTGCTTCTCACGTCCTGCAGCAGACTCCCGAGTGCGCTGCGCCAGGACATCGCAGACGAAAACGATCGCCTGCACGCCGCCGAGCGCCAACTTCAACGTTCGCAAGAGACTCTCAACAGCGATCTCTCACAGGCGCCGGACCTGTTTCAGGGTGCCTCTGCACCGGCCGAATGGAAAGTGAGGCTCCGTTCCGATCGAGAAAAGCTGGATTCCGCGGAAAAGATCCAGGCTGAACTCGCCGAACTGGAACGCCGGGGCCGGTCCGACTCGCAATCCCGTGCGCGGCAATTACTCACACACGAACGCCAGCTGTTGGAAACGGCAGGGACCGATTCGCAGGCCGTGGTCACAACCGCCGGCAATTGGGTTGATTTCGGTCGCGATTTGCCGTCGCATTTGGACAAGCTGCGGCGCGAATATGCGAGCGTCTCTGACTTCGATCTGGCGCCTGTCACGAAAGATGTAGAACACGCCGATCACGATTGGCCGGCAAAGAAGAGCGCCCTGGATGAGCGGCTTCAAGCTTTGCGCGATATACCCACGCAGGCCGAAACACAATGGAAGGCGACCGAAGCCGTGCGAGAGGCTGCCTCCAGCGGAAAGGCAGGTGGAAATCAGCTCGCAACCCTGATTGAAACTGACGATGAACTGGCAAGCGATGCAAGCGCAATGGCCTCAAAGGCCGGCGAACTGCAGAGTCTCTCAGGACAGCTCTACTACTCATGGGACAAGATTCTTACCGACCTTGACGATTCGCGTTACGGCAGCGATCGGCTTTTTCGAGAGCGGATTAAGACGGTTCGCACGCAATTCATCGACGTAGCTTCGAAAAAGACCGAGACCACGAGTGACGAACACTGGTTGAACGTCTCCGAACCTCAATTTCGAGCCGTTCAAAACGACCTGGGCATGGCAATCGCTCACAAAGACGCGGGGCTCTTCGATTCAGAAGCACAGACCACGCCTCAACCAGCCGGGTTCGCCTACATCGCTCCGGAATCACAAGGATCAAATCAGTACGGCTATTGGGATCACTCGATGGGCCACAGCGTTTGGACGTGGCTGCCGGAGTACCTGATTCTTCGCGAGTTACTGTGGCATCACGACTATCGGCCCGTCCTGGCAGACGAATACCGCGCCTATCGCACCGCCCAAAGTACAGGCCGGACTTACTATGGCCAGGAGAGTCCAGCAGCTCCGCCCAAATACGGAACTCACGGGACCTTCACCCAGACACACTACGCCGACAGCCGGTATGTGCAGCGCGGTGGGTTTAGCGCTTCCGGCTATGCGTCTCACCCCGGAAGCGCTGCGAGTGGGCCGCGCGGCGAACCCCGTGATCAGCCTGGAATGAATAATGAGGCCGGTGGCCGGCGATTCGGCTCGGGAGCGCATCCCTCATCTGGACACCAGTTCGGTCGGCCCGGCGGTTTTAGAAGCCCGGGCCGCAGGTTCGGCGGTAGGCGCTAACGATTGCGAACCTGGACGTATAACGCGCGGTTTATACCTGTACAGCGGTTCGAAGACCCGCCTGCCTTCGCTCGATAGGGCGATTCCGCCCGCAAAAAACATTCTTGCTTCGACAATTTGCTAGCAAACAGAATGCATCTACCCAACACAACTTTGAGCACAGAAAGGTGGCGATAATGACCATTAACGCCCGGGACGTTTTTGAGGTGAGCCGCAGGTCCGCGCTGAGCTCGCGGTGATTCCCAAGCCATATCTAAGAGTCGCCGACTAGACGCCCAAATGGATTCCTCAACCCTTGGCCGTCACAAATGATCTGGCCTGATATTGGAGACGGCAGCGAAGGTGAGCAGCAGTGCGACGATCGATTTCGCGTGCCGGCGCGTGAAGTGGACGGAGTGCAACACAGATACAGAAGTTGGATGCAACGCTCGGCGACCCGGTCCTCGGCGTCGGGATTTCCGGTTCGGCATAAAATCAAGGTGGACGTGAGTTCGGAGCGCAAACTCGGCGTGCTGGTCATGGCAATGCTGCTCCGCTTTTTTCCGGTGTTGGTGTGCTTCGGAATCACCGCTATCGTGGTCATGGTGTTCTTGCATTCCGTAGATTTGAAGCCGAAGGTGGGAGAGAACTTCTTTTTCGCAAAGAACGACCCTCAAGTTCGCTCTGACAACGAGATCTCCAGAACTTTCCCAGGACAAATGACCGAGATCGACTTGACTGTCAGCGGCGATATCGCGTCACCGGCGTATGCGGATCGCATCCACGCATTGTCGGTCGAACTGGCAAAGGTCCCCGGAGTCACCGCTGTCATATCAATAAACCCCGGGCCGAAGGGCCACGGGCCAAAAGACATAAAAGACGCACTGAAGAGCCCCCTCTGGACGAACATTCTTATCGGCAAGCATCACCGCTCCACAGATGTCATTGCCACGGTAAAAGACGACATCGGGGGGAAAACGATCGACGGCGTGCAGGCTCTTAAGAAGAAGTTCGACCGGCCCGGTTTCGAAGTCACGATCTCGGGCCTGCCCTATGTCACCGAAATGATTTCGCGGACAATGGCGAGGGACCTGCGAACTTTCAGCCTGGCTGCGGTCGGCGTGTTTGGCGTGGTGTTGTTCGTTATCTTTCGCTCGCCGTGGATCCTGCTGGGCGCATTCGTCGCATGTGCGAATTCGAGCGCTGCGACACTCATCATTAATCAACGTATTCATATTCCGATTGGGCCGGTCACGGCGAACCTGTCGACGATGGTGTTCGTCATGACTCTCTCGCCCATGGTCTTTCTGACTTACAACTGGATCGGGATTCGACAGCAGAAACAGTTGGTCGGGCACGCGGCTGTGTGGATTGCGGTGAAGGAAACGGTTGCGCCGTCATTCTGGAGTGCGGTATGCATGTTGCTGGGTTTCATCAGCCTCATGCTCGTTTCCGCGACGTCCATGAAGCACCTGGGCACGGGTGGAGCGGTCGGCGCGGCGATGGCATTCCTCGCCGCATACATCCTGTATCCCTGGTTCTTGGCTCTGGCCTCACCCCCAAAGACAAAGTTCGGCTGGACCAAACGCATCGCATCGCGGCTGCGTTCGTTCTTTTCCGAGCGTCACGGCCTGGTTGCGGTCGCATTGGTGATCTTCGGCGTCGTCGGCGCCATCGGGTTGCTGCGCCTGAATACGGACCCGCCATTGTTCTTCTATTTCAAGAAAGGAAGCGACATTCGACAAGGAGTCGAGGCGGTTGATCGCTCCGGCGGAAGCAGTCCGCTGAAACTCGAAGTGGAAGACATTCACGGCGCTCCGCTCGATACCAACGAGGGCTACAAGCGGCTGTGGGCGCTGAACGATGCGTTGGAAAAGGACCCCGCCGTGGGCAAGGCTATGTCGCTGCCGGTCATTCAGAGCGAAATCGACCGGCGCTGGTACTCGAAACTGTTATCTATAGAAGGATTTTTCCAAGGAAAATCCAAGAAACAGAAAGAGGTCGGCGTGCTGGAGAGCCCGAAACACGGCGCGCCGGCGCGGCAGTTCATAACTCCGGATCACAAGAAGGCACTCTTTCTTTTGCGCATGCGGGAGACTGTGCGGAACGCGTCGCGCGAACAGATCATCCGCCGCCTGGAGGGCACGGTTCATCGCGAGGGCTTTCGCACGCTTCTTGTCGGTGGCGAGTACAGCTTATTGGGTGACATGGGCCGGCTGATCACATCCAGCATCATTACCGGCTCGCTGTTGCTGATCGGCATTTTCACGGTCATGGGTTTTGTCTTCTCCCGCTCATTGCGTACGGGCTTGGCCATGCTGGTAACCCTGGCCATCATCCCAGTCGTCGTGCGTGGATATATCGCTTACCTCGGCATGCCACTGGACTTCATTACCGCTTCAGCCGCCAATCTCGATCTGGGCATGGGAGTGGACGCCATGATTTATCTCACCATGTTCGCCAAGCGTGACCATAAGAACCTCAGCTCCTGGGAACCATGGTCGAAGGCCTGCTCGCATCTGTGGCGGCCGATCGGAACGAATTTCCTAGTGATCTGTTGCGGGTTCGGGATCTTTCTGCTTTCGAATTTCCCCCCTACCCTGCGCTTTGGGGTGTTTGTCATCTTCGGTTCCGCAACCGCCGCCAGCGCTGCGCTGTTCTTGTTCCCGTGGCTGGCGAGCGTTTCTCTTCACAGAAAGAGACAGAAAGTCGAACACGAAGAATTGAACGCGGCATAAGGCTGATATTTTTTGGCCCTGCGGAGTATCTGCCTGACCCGCTGCGTCAGACTGCAATCAGAACGCCAAATCGTTGGCATACGCCAACAGGAACTGCTCGAGGATGATTTCATCGTTTTGGAAGGCACTCTCTGTTCCCCTTTTGGCACTGACTTTGAAATTGTCGCGGCGGTAGTGTATGTACTACAGGCTGTTGCTGCAGCCGAGAAGTACCGACCGGAGGTTGCCTCACTGGACGTGTCTCCGCCTGGCTTGCGCGGCGCGATGCTGCTCGTTGAAATTTCCGCAAATTACCTTGAATCCGAAAATCCTTCATTTCTATTGCGTAAACAACGGGCAGGAATCGAAAGAAGCACGCTCGCGACCTGTGAATAGCCGAACTCATATGGTCAATCTTGAAGTTCAATGCTCGACCTCACGCTGACCCAGCCGGAGTTTCGTTGAAGATGGAGCTGGTTTCGTCCTTTTTATAGTCGTGGGTAGTCGCGAAGGGTAGATCAACCCCTCGTCAGTTTTCAAGTTGCCGCCTAACGCATGACGCTTCCTTTCGCGATCACCAGATGCAAATCCACACCAAAATGAAAAAACGAACCCAAACAGTTCGTTCCGTAAAAAGGGCGTAAACCGCCAGGCGACTTGCTCCCGCACTCACCATCACAAAAGCTCAAAATTCTAGATTCCCCTCCGAATCAACAGCTTCCCCCGATCAGCGCCCCGGCCTCGCTCTCCCTTCCGCCACACTGTACGCGAAAGGCAGAATATGCAAGATCTCTTCGACGAAGAAAATCCGCCGGGCGAAATCGAGCGGCGCACCGGCCCCCACGGACCGACCACCCTCGAGGGCAAAGCCAAATCGAGCATGAACCGTCTCGATCACGGCTGCTGCTCCGAAAAAACTGTTCTGCCCGATGAAGATCCCGCCGAATTCGACCATTGCATCAACTCCTGGTTCACGCAATATCAGCCCGACAACGCCTCCGACACCATGCTCGTCCAGGAAACCGCGCGCGCTTGCTGGTTCTTCAAGCGAGCCTCCAAGCGTCTGGAAGAATGCGAATATAGGCTTCCCGGCGACGCCCATCACTGGACCGAAGAACATCACAAGCGCTATGCCAACTTCAGCCGCTACAAAACCACCAACGAGCGCTCCTTCCTACGCTTTTATAAGGAATTACAAGCCCGGTGCGACAAGGCTCTTCGCGATGATCAGGTCCGGGAGCGCGCGCTCATAGCTGCCCTGAACATCAATATGCTGTGGCTTCGCAAGCAAGAAGAAAAGGCCGCCGAAAACCTGAAAATCCAGCAGTGGGTCGAAGTCGAAGTGATCGACGGTAAGTGCAAGACCTCCTACTATCCTCCCAACCGCGATGTCATCAAGAAGGCGGCCGAACAGAATCCACATCCTGTATTCCTCTCCCGCTTCATTGATTTCCCTAACGGCGTCCCGCCCGAATACGCATGGACCCGTCCGAGCGGCATGCAACAAGTCAACGCGGACACCGCTGTCCAGAAGATGTCGTACAACCATTGGCTTGAACTCATCGAGAGTGAGAAGGCTGTCCGGCCACGTCGGCCCTGTTTGCGACACTCGGCCACCCACGTAACGGCCGCGACTCCTCGTTTGACGCCCTTTTTTCCGATCACTTATACTGGTTCTTTAGGTTCAGCGTATTAGGAGCGGTGTGTCCTCACGCTCTCCAGCTTGAGTCTTCGAGCCTTGAGTCTTCGCGAACCAGTAAGGATTTTGTAATGCCGAAACGTACCTTTCAGCCGAATAATCGTCACCGGGCGAAGACCCACGGGTTTCGTACGCGCATGAAGACTGCGGATGGCCGGGCTGTCCTCGCGCGCCGCCGTGCCAAGGGCCGTCATAAGTTGACCGTCAGCGATGAGCCGGCTGTTCGCGGCGCTAAGTAATCGCCGCGGATTTTCATTTGATCCGCTGTCACTCCCTAAGTCAAGGCGCGTTGTCCGGTCCGCTGAGTTCCGCCACGTCTATCAAACCGGTGTCCGCATGACCAGCCGCTATTTCGCCGCCTTCTGCTTGCGTATCGATGGACCGCCCGCCCCATCGCGTTTCGGCTTTACAGTCCCGCGCGCGCTCGGAAATGCTGTCCAACGGAATCGCCTCAAGCGCCGTATGCGGGAAGCAGTGCGAGCGCAGTTCCACGCTCTCCCCGAAAATTGGGCGGTCATCTTTAATCCCAGGCGAACCGTTTTCGAAGCGCCTTTCGAGGATCTGTGCCGCGAAGTCGGCCGGATATTTACCCGATGCAAAGAATCTTGATCGCGCTCCTCAAAGGCTACAAGTGGTTTCTTTCGCCGCTGCTGCCGTCGGCCTGCCGCTACTATCCGACGTGCTCGGAATACATGATGGACGCTATCGCTAAACGCGGCGTCGTCATCGGATTGTGGATGGGCCTGAAACGGCTCGGGCGTTGTCATCCATTCCACGAGGGCGGGTACGATCCTGTG
Source organism: uncultured Acidobacteriaceae bacterium (assembly GCA_963819405.1). Taxonomy (GTDB): domain Bacteria; phylum Acidobacteriota; class Terriglobia; order Bryobacterales; family Bryobacteraceae; genus Bog-105. The sequence continues at coordinate 166,976 of CAWFWH010000026.1, forward strand.
CGTGACGTATGAGACTGAAAAATATGGGGACTGACTTAAGCGCCCTCCAACAAATACCGGTATACAACTCCGCTTCAAGCAGGCGCGGCTGTCTGTCCCCATTTTTTCCACCTATGACTCTGAGATCGATCCATGGCCAATAATCCCGGCAGTGTGCCGCCATCGCAGCCGCCTTCGATCGAGAAGCGTCTTCCCATAGCTCTGGCGCTGATGATGCTGGTGCTGCTGATTTCGCAGTACCTGTTCAAGCCCGCGCCTGGGCCAAAACCTGTCGCGCCTGTAAACGAAAAGGCAGCCGCGCAATTGACCGAAAAGCCTGCCCCGGCCCCGGTCGCCGCCGCCGCGCCCTCCATCCCACGAACCGCCAATCAGGCCGCCCGGATTCAAGCCCCCTTCGAAGTCACCAGCACCATCGACACCGCCCTCTATCAGATCGTCTTTACGAATCGTGGCGCAGCCGTCAAAAGTTGGGTTCTGAAGCAATATCAGGACGAATCGGGCAAGCCGCTGCAGCTCATCAATCTCGATGCGAAAGATCTACCGTTGCCATTCACCATCGAAGTCACAGGCCAGAAGCTCGCCTTCGATCCCAACACGGTTCTCTATCAATCGAGGCGTTCGCCGAACGGTACAGGTATTGTCTTTGAATTCTCCGATGGCGGCACAACCATCCGAAAATCATTCGATTTCACTAATCAAAGCTATCTCGCGCAAATAAAATCCGTCGTGCTCCAGAACAACACGCCCGTACCGCACCTGTTGATGTGGCGCGGCGGTTTCGGCGATCAGAAAGTCCGCAACGCCTACACGACGGAACACACCGTGCGCTATGACACCGAGCGCCGGAAAGCTGATCACCAAGACCACCAAGGACGCGAAGAACGGCCCCGTTACTGACACCGGCTACTACACATTCGGCGGATTCGAAGACAACTTTTTTGCGGCATGTCGCTCTTCCAGCCGATTCCTCTTCGCTTGAGATTCGAACCTACAGCGATCAGGTGAAGCTTCCCAACGAAGAAAAGCCGGTCGCCTATGTCGGTGACGGTATCTCGACCGGTGCCCAAAACGATTTTTCGCTTTTCGTGGGACCGAAGGATCTCGACATCCTCCGAAAGGTCAATCCCAAGCTAGGCACGATCATCGATTGGGGCTTTTTCGGAATTCTCGCCAAGCCATTATTCCTGTGGCTCAATTGGGTTCACGATCACTGGACCAGCAATTACGGCTGGGCCATCATCCTCGTCACCCTCATCATCAACTTGGCCCTGTTCCCATTCCGCCTTTCCAGCTTGAAATCGGCTCGCAAAATGCAGAAGCTCCAGCCGCAGATTCAGGCCATCAACGCCAAGTACAAGAACGTCAGCCTCCGCGATCCGAAGAAGGCCGAGCAAAACCAGGAAGTCATGGCCCTCTACAAGAAGGAGGGCGTCAATCCCGTCGGTGGGTGTCTGCCCATGCTCGTCCAACTGCCATTCTTCTACGCTTTCTATCGCGTGCTTGCTATTGCAATCGAGCTTCGGCACGCCCCCTGGCTCTGGGTGCCCGATCTCTCTTCGCCCGAATCGCTGCCCATCCACCTTCTTCCCATCATCTTGATTGCCACGCAGTTTTTCTCCCAGAAGCTGACGCCCGCCGCCGGTGTCGACCCCAACCAGCAGAAGATGATGATGTTCATGCCGCTCATCTTCGGCTTCATGTTCTATTACGCTTCCGCCGGGCTTGTACTATATTGGTTAACCGGCAACGTGGTTGGGATCGCTCAGCAGCTCCTCATCAACAGGCTCATGCCCGCTCCTGTTCCTCCTCCTGCACCCCCACCCTCCAAAGCGCCTGTCAGAAAAACAGTGAAGAAATAGGCCGCATGAAATATACCGTCGACTCCCTGCAGCCGAAGCTGGAGCAGTTTCTCACGCCGGTGCTCAAGCACGCCGGGTTCGAGCTTTCCTATCAATTGCAATCCGCCGAGAATCCGCATCCCGAAGTCGAGAATCCGGAAGTCACGGTTAAATTCTCCGGCCCTGACGTCGATTTGTTGTTGGCCAACCGCGGCGAATTGCTGCTTGCCTTGGAGCATTTATCCACTGAGGCGCTCCGCATTCCAGCCGAAGACCACTCCCTGATCTCTTTCGACGCGAATGACTATCGCGTACTCCGGCTCGAAGAGTTGCGCATGAGCGCGCTGGCTGCCGCCGACAAGGTGAAGCGCACCCGTATTCCCTTCCACTTCAATCCCATGAGCAGCCGGGAGCGCAGAGTGATCCATTTGGCTCTGCGTGAAGAGAAGGATCTTCGCAGCGAAAGCGTCGGCACGGGCCCCGCGCGCGCAGTCGTCATCGTTCCAGCCGATATGCCCACTCCGCCCGCCCCGCCGCTCCCGCCTCGCGCACCTCAGTTTGCAAGCCGCGGAAATGGAGACCGTCGCCGCCCACGACGGCAGACGCGAGGGTCATGGTCGCGGCCCCGGCCCTGGCAATCGCCCGCCTCGCGGTGGTCGCGGGCGCGGCCCTCGCTAGTGTTCGGACCGACGATGTCCCAAGCCGCATTTTGGCGCGTGGACATAGCTGCCGTCCCCTCTCCGCAGTGAAGAAATCACTGGGACGCTCATTAATCCATGAATCCGCGCGACACCATCGTCGCCGTATCCACTCCCATGGGTCGCGGCGGATTAGGAATCGTACGCCTGTCCGGCCCCGAAAGTCGCGCGATAGCCGCCAGCGTACTTCGATTTCCGCACCAGCCGCGTTGGCAAAGTTGGGCAAGCGAGCTCGCCGAGCTGCTCGATGAAGCAGGCTCGGTTGTCGACCAGGTAGTCGTCTCATTTTTCGAAAAGCCGCGCTCCTACACCGCTGAAGACGTCGTCGAGATTTCCTGCCATGGCGCTCCCATCGTCTTGCGCCTCTGCCTCGAAAGAGCCGTCCGAAATGGCGCGCGTATAGCCGAGCCGGGCGAGTTTACGCTGCGCGCCTACATGAACGGCCGCATCGATCTGCCGCAAGCCGAAGCCGTCCGCGATCTGATCGATGCCACAACGCTCTATCAGGCCCGAGTCGCCGCGCAGCAAATTGAAGGATCCGTTTCCCGCCGCATCGCCCCCATTAAAGAACAACTGCTCGAGCTGGTCGCGCTTCTCGAAGCCGGCATCGATTTCGCGGAAGACGACATCAGTGTCGCGCCGGCCGCCGAGATTCTCCGACGCCTCGAACCCGTTCACGGCGGAATCAAAAATTTAATCGCAAGCTTTGCCGCGGGCAAACTCGTCTACCAGGGCTTCACGCTCGCAATCGTTGGTAAACCTAATGTCGGGAAGAGCAGCTTATTCAACCGCCTTCTCGAGCAAGATCGTGCCATCGTCACGGAGATTCCAGGCACCACGCGCGATCTTGTATCGGAAGCGACTTCGTTTGAAGGCATTCCGGTAAAGCTGGTCGATACTGCTGGAATTCGCGAATCCAAGGATCTGGTCGAGAGCCTGGGAATCGAGCGAAGCTATCAAGCCATAGCCGATGCCGACTTAACCTTGCTTGTGCTCGATCTCTCGATCGGCGTTGACGAGGAGGATGCCGTCTTGATCGAGAAATTGCAGGACCGCAATCCGCTGGTTGTGTTTAATAAGTGCGATCTGCACGTGCTGTGCATAGGAAGTGGCGACTTGCTTCCCGTATCAGCTCTGACCGGCGAAGGCATTCCGGAGCTACGTGAGGCTATTCTGCAGCGTCTTGCTCCAGGCGGCCTTGCAACTCCGGAGAGCGGAAGCATCACCAGCATCCGTCACGAAGCGCTTTTGCGGGAGAGTTTAGAGGCCTTGGAGAATGCGCGTAAAGCGGTCGAGTTTCAGATCCCGCATGAAATGCTGCTGCTCGATTTATACGCCGCGCTTCGGCCCATCGATGCCATCACAGGCGCAACAACAGCCGACGACATTTTGAACCGGATCTTCTCTACTTTCTGTATCGGAAAATAGCAACCCTGTCACCAGCTAACCCGGATTTGCATCGAGGTGGAAGGTAACGGTTACATCCGTTATCACTTCGACCGGCTTGCCGTCAATAACCGTCGGCTCGTACTCCCATTGCAAAACTGCCTCTTTCGCGGCATTGACGAGCAAGGGATGGCCTCTCACAAGCGTCAGATTCTGGACCTTCCCGTCCTTACCAATGAGTGCAGTGAACTGCACGGTTCCCTGTATACGAGCGGCCTTTGCCAGCGGCGGATAGACGGGATCCACCTTCTTGATGAGCTTCGCTGACTGCACCTCTTGGTCTACTCGTTGCCCACGGGGAATCCCGGTGCTCGGCGGTGGCGGAGGAGGCGCCGCGTTCCCCTGATCCGCTTTCTTCGTATATTCCGGATGCTCTTGCATGATTTCGGACGCTATTTCCATACCCATGCGCTGCCCCAATTGCCGCAGTCTTGCCCCCGAGCTCGGCTAACATTTGGGGATTAACTTGCCGGGCCTTGCGGCCAACAGGTGATTCCTGGAAAGCGATCATCTGCTGGATTTCGGCGCGGCGTGAAAGTACTTTGCATATTCCTGAATCGTTAATTCCTCAACCTGGCCATTCAGTAGTTTGTCTTTAAAGCGCTTCGCAAATTCATCGACGAACTCCGGCGGCAGATTCCGATTGCTCTTGCATCATGGCGGTCATCGGTTTGATATTTGATCGATTTGCATAGACTGAGCAGCTGCTTTCATCCCCACATCGTCCAGGAGCCTCTGAATGTCAGCCCGTAGAGCCGGATCGATGGCAGGCGAATCGTTTTGGAACGGTGCAGCGCCGGCGAGACAGAGGCTCAGGAAAAGGAAAGCTGGTACGGCGAGCGCCATGGCCGGAAGTTTAGCAAAACCAAGGGCATTTTTCACGCCGGCTGTTCCTTCCGCTTCTCTTTTTCTGCGATCAAGAGCTTTTCCGCATTCAGAGCGCCCGCGGGTGTTTCTTCATGTTTGAAGATTGCGTAGGTGGGATATTCGTTAGCGCGGTATTGCTCCACGCGGTAGGCGATGCTCGTCAATTCGGATTCCGAATAGTCCGGCTTTCGCAGACGCAAATAGACGAAGTCGGCGGTCAAGACGTGTGGTGTTTCCAGATTCTCGTTCTCCGCGAGGCACAGGCCGACGTTTGCCTCCCGAAGCACCTGATATGTACTGTCGTTAAACCAGGTAGCGTTCCTGAATTCGAATGCAGCGCGAAAAGCCTTAGGCAAAAGCTTGACGAAACGGGCCAGCCTTTCCACATCGATCTTGAAGGACGGCGCAAGCTGGAACAGAATGGGGCCAAGACGACCCGCCGCGCGCAACGGCTCGAGCGATTCCAGGAAGACGCGCGTGAATTCTTCCGCGCCCTCGAGCTTCAGCGAATGCGTGATCTTCATATGCGCCTTAGGCAAGAATAGGAAGCCTTCGGGCGTTGCGGCAATCCACTTCTGAAACGTGCCGGCCGTAGCGATGCGCCGGTACGTGTAATTCACTTCGACGGCATTGAGACGGCTCGCGTAAAAGGAAAGAAACTTGGCGGGCGGCAGCTTCTCGGGATAGAACTCAGGCTTCCAGCTAGAATAGGCAAACCCCGAGGTGCCGAAATAGAGCTTGCCTTCTGGCATGATCTCAAAGCCCCGCGAACCAGTCGTAGCCTTGTTCGGCCCAATAATCGCCTGGTTTCTTGTCTGTGTATTGGATCATGCCGATGCGCTTGATGCTCTTAATCCCGTACTTGACCGGGATCACTAAGCGAAGCGGAGCTCCATGTTGATCCTCGAGCGGCTTCCCGTTCTGCTCATACGCGAGTAGGCTCTGCGGATGCATGGCGCTCTTCATGTCGAGCCCAACGTAGTAGTCTTCTTCCGGTGTCGCCATGTAGACATACTTAGGAAGCTGGAGATCCGGGCGGAAGTATTTCTTTGTGAAATCGGAGAAGCGCACGCCACCCCAATACGCAATCGCGGCCCAGCCCTCGATGCAGCAAAATCGCGTAATCATTTCGATTCTTGGAAGCGCCATCATGTCCGCCAATGATAGAGTGAGCGCGGGCGTACCGTCGGCAACCGTGACTTGCAGGCGCCATTTGCCTTTGTCGAGCGGCTCGTCGACGCCGATGTCGCCGTTCGGTTTCAGGTAGGTAACGTCAGCCCGGGAATAGGTTGGCATCAGGTGAGAGTTGCTCAAGTAGCCCCGCGCCAATTTGCCGTTCCAATCCAATACACGGCGCTGCGGCCACTGAAGGTCGTTATCCCGCTTCGCGGATCTGACCCACTCATATCCGCCGATTGCGCCTGCTGCCGCAAGGCCCGCAACCAGGAAGTCGCGCCGGGTCCTTCGGCGCAATTCACGCCTCAAATCCTGCTCTGGCGCAACGATTTGCGGGTGGCGGTCAGTCATTGTCCTGCACCAATTCATACCCGATCACCATGCTTCGGAAATTATTCCAGCCTGCTAGGGCAACCTGGATCACGTGTATGAGAAAAAAGGCGAGATATCCAATAGTTAGGATAAAGTGAATCAATCGCGCTCCGCTATAGCCGCCGAACAGGGCAGCCAGCCACCTCAACTGCACTGGCTTGTAAATGGCCAGCCCAGTAAGGACGGAACCAATGCCCATCACTATAATTCCCGTGTAAGAAAGCTGTTGGGCGGCGTTGTACTTTTCCTGCGGCGGGCGCTCGTGGCGAAGATGCAGATCGTGCAGCAGAACGTACCAGGCGTCGCGAAACGCGGAAAGCGATCGCGGAACTAACAAGCGCCATTCGCCCGAAATGACTGTATAGCCGACGTAGAGAATACCGTTTATTACAAACAGCCACATGAAGAAAAAGTGCAGAGCCATTCCATCCGCTAGCCGGTGATCCATGTGAAACACGCGATATATCCAAGCGGGGACAATCGGCAATGAACCAAGGTGGTAAACCGGATAGGCCCAATAGATCAGAAATCCGCTCCAGATCATTAACAGCAGCAGCGGGAAATTGATCCAGTGAAACCAGCGAATTGCGACCAGGTGTTTCAGGGTGAGCTTTTGCATTATTATTACTGCTGTTACGCGAATCGCAGCCCAGTGGATGAGGCGCCTACTAAAAGAGTATCCTGACTGATGCGGGTTATGCAGCGCGCCGACAGACAGGACGTTTCGCAGCCTTTAACGGTGTTGTGCCTGGCGAGCTATGAAAAGGGACATCGCTTCCTTCAGGAGCTGAAGCGGCAAGGGTGCCGGGTTTTCCTGCTGACGTCTCAAAGCCTTCAGACAACGGCCAAATGGCCGCGCGAAAGCTTGGATGATATCTTCTACATGCCCGACGTGGAACATGAGTGGAATCTTCAACACACGCTCCTGGCTGTCGCACATCTGTGCAGAACCATTCAGATTGACAGGATTATCCCGCTGGATGACTTCGATGTTGAAAAAGCTTCTTTTCTGCGGGAGCATTTGCGCATTACCGGGCTGGGCGAAACTGCGACCCGCTATTTTCGTGACAAGCTGGCGATGCGAATGCGCGCGGCCGAATTCGGCATTCCCGTTCCAGAGTTTACCGCCACCATCAACTTCGAACGAATTACCCGGTACCTGGAATCCGTCGCACCTCCCTGGGTGTTGAAGCCGAGGCTGATGGCCGGGGCGCTAGGAATCAGAAAATTTCATCATCAGCAAGAAGTCTGGGATAGAATCCACAGCCTGGGCGACGAGCAATCGTTGTACGTACTCGAGCGCTTCGTGCCCGGCGATATTTTTCACGTCGATTCCATCTGGTTCAAGGGTGAGATGAAGTACGCTATCGCGAGCGCTTACGGAACGCCTCCGCTGGAGGTGACGCAAGGCGGCGGCGTGTTTACGACCAAGATTCTGCCGCGCGAAAGCGAAGAGCATCGAGCGCTTCAATGGCTGAATGAGAAAGTGCTGTGCGCCTTCAATCTTACGGATGGTGTATCGCACACGGAATTTATTCGCGCACGGGAAGATGGCTCGTTCTATTTCCTCGAAACGTCAGCGCGCGTGGGCGGGGCTCATATCTCCGATCTGATCGAAGCTGCGACTGGCATAAACATGTGGACAGAGTGGGCCAAGGTCGAGTTAGCCGCCGCGTCTGACGCAGCGTACGCGCCTCCCGAGCCACGTTCCGACTATGCAGGACTGCTAGTCTCTTTGGCCCGGCAGGAATGGCCGGATATCTCTGGGTTTCAAGAACCCGAAATTGTTTGGCGCATGCACAAGCGCCACCATGTGGGCTTCATCGTGAAGTCGCCGGACTATGAGCGGGTCGGCGAACTCCTAGATTTTTACGCACGCCATATTCGCAGCGATTATCATGCTAGCGTGCCTGCGCGCGAGAAAGCTAGGGACTAAATCGCACAAGGTAAATAGCAGTGTTAGGCTGAGGACGAATGCGGGGCTCGACTGTAGCACGTTTCACGGCTGGAGCAGTAATGGGCGGCGTCTCTGCGGCGACCGCTTACGGCAGTGTCTCCAGATCTTCGCAGCTCTTCGGACCTTCGGTTTATCGCGGGCCCGGACGCAGGCGCTCTGTCGCGTTGACTTTTGATGACGGCCCGAGCGAAGGCACTCCCGCGCTTTTGGACTATCTGAACACAGAGGGCGTTAAAGCCACCTTCTTTCAATGTGGAATGAACGTCCGGCGCTTACCTCACATCGCAGGGCAGGTTGCCGCCGCCGGACATCAGCTCGGAAATCACACCTATTCGCACCCCATGCTTCCCTTCAAGTCAAAAGCTTTCATCGACCGGGAATTCACGGAGACTCAGCGGATTATTAATTTCGAGACCGGCGTCGCGCCCCTGCTGTTGCGCCCGCCATACGGATTTCGCTGGTTCGGAATGCGCGAAGTACAACACAGGCTGGCTCTCTTGGGTGTCATGTGGACAGTTATCGGATACGATTGGTGGTGGCCGGCCGAGCGTATCGCGAAACACGTGATCGGGCGTTCGTTCCCGGGCGGGATTATCTGCCTCCACGATGGCCGCGGGGTACAAACAAAACCCGATATCCGCAGCACGCTCGACGCGGTGCGCGAGATCGTTCCGATGCTGAGGGATCAGGGCTATCGGTTCGAGACGGTCAGCGACTTATTGGATTACTAACACTGCAAGACCCTGCGGCGCAATTGTGATCGGTTCGATGATCGGATGCTCCTGTGGCGGCGGTAGCTCAGAAGCTTTGATCAGCTCCCGAATCTGCGCGGTCGTGGGAAACGCCGGGCTGCCCATGCCTTTCCACGCCTTCAGCGCCGAGCCGTGATCCGGATCGACGAATTGCATTCGATAACGCTGCGCGTGGGATCCTTTGACTGTTAGCCGGAACGTTCGTGCGCGACCCTTCGTTCCCGGCTCAGCGTAGTTCCAAACCGCGACTACCAGACTTCCGTCGGCGCGTTCAGTGGCAAGCGCGTTCTCTGAATCGACTGCCAGCCGCCGATCTCCCAGCCGGTGCAGCAGCTCGAACGCGCGGTATGCCGCCTTCGGAATGCCACGTTCAGCGACCAATCCATAACCACCATAAAAAGGCGTCTTCACCACGCCCTGCTCCTCGAAGACATCGGAAAAGCTCCAATACGACATGATCGTTGCCAATCCATCGCATTCGCGAATATTGTTCGCGAGCCACGGGCCCATGAAAGCGCTGTCGGTCACCTCCTGCTGGGTCATATAGGTCGCGTTGTACTCGGACCAAATGATCGGAGTGTTCGGCGCGGCCGATGCTTTCACCTGGTCATAAACTTTCTTGACGGCACGCGCGACCATATCGCGACGTGGAATTGGAATGTTATTGCCAAAGACATCCTGCGAACTGTCGTTGCCATAAACGTGGGTGGAGACGAAGTCGAAAGGAATTCCGCTCTTCCTGCAATGCGCGATGAAATCGCCGACCCATGCGGATTGCGCCGTCGATGGCCCACCCACCCGCAGCTTCGCATCTACCTTTTTGATGGCCTTTGCAGTCACATCGTAAAGGGCGAAGTACGTCTGCTGTTTTGGGACGCCATCCCAGAAATCGATATTCGGCTCATTCCAAACTTCGAAATACCATTGCTCCACTTCGCGGGCGCCGTAGCGGTCGAGTAGATGCCTGGTCAGAGCTTCTATCAAGGCGCTCCACTTACGCGGATCTTTGGGCGGCGATGGGAACGGTTTATACCAGAACGCGTGAGGCGTCAAATTGGCCGCCAGTTTACGCGGCATGAAGCTCAACTCGACAAAGGGCTTAATGCCGTTTTCGAGAAGCCCATCATAGATTTGATCGACATAGGAAAAGTTATAAACAGGGTTGCCGTGGGCGTCCTCGTCGTAAACACCGATGTCGTCGTCGAGAATGGCGTGGAAGCGAATGTATTGGAAGCCAGTGATGTTCTTGACCGCGCGCAAGTCGGCGCGATAGCTATCACGCAGGCTCAAAACGGCCCGTCCTGAGCCGAACATCTGCTCCCAAATATGTGGGAAAGGATGCGGTTGCGCCGTCGCATCGATGACAATGTTTTCTTCTTGCGGTGTCTGACTCTGAACCGCAGGAACGCACGCGAGCGCGATCAGACTACCGATTAATCCCGAAGAGAAATGTTTCACGGCTGCTTCCCTGTATTATCATGAGGTAATCGAAATGAGCAAGCGTCTGTTCTTTGTGATTCTTGCGACTGTAGCGCTGACCGCCGCGGCATCCGCTCAGACCACGGATCCAAATCCCGCGCACACGCCGGATGTCTTTCTCGACAACCATCGCCCGATTGCCGGCAAGAAGGGAAAGGCGCCGACAACCCGCTCGGTGACAGGCAAAGTGGTGGATAGCTCCGGCCAGGTACTCCAAGGCGCGCTCGTGACTTTGACCGACACCAAGAATAACGAGAAAACAACCGTTATCACAAAGAAGGACGGCCGCTACAACTTCGACGACCTCAGCTTTACTCAGGATTACTTGGTTGCAGCGCGCTACAAAGACATGGCGAGTGAGCCGAAAAAGCTCAGCCAGTATGACCGCTCGGTGACGATTGTGCGCATCTTAGAAGTCGCGGCCAAGCCCAACCCTGCTGCCGAAGCGAAGAAAGAAACTCCTCGTTAGCGCTTGCACATCTGCGGATACTGCTTCTTCAGCGCCTCGAGTTTGGGCAGGTCGTTGTACATGATGTACGGACTGTTACGATTGTTGTCCAGATAGTGCTGGTGGTAAGCTTCGGCGGCATAGAAGCCATGAAGCGGCACCACCTGGGTCACAATCGGCCGCGAAAAAACTTTTGCATCGTTTAGCTGCTGGATGTATGCTTCGGCAACTTTCTTCTGCTCATCGTTGGCGTAAAAGATAGCAGAGCGGTACTGGGTTCCGCTATCAGGACCTTGGCGATTTAGCTCCGTCGGATCGTGCGCGACAGAGAAATAGACCTTGAGAAGTTGGCCATACGTGATTTGCGCCGGATCGTAAGTGATCTGGACGGATTCCGCATGACCGGTTGTGCCCGTGCTCACTGTCTCGTAATGGGCGGTCGATTTATCACCGCCTGCGAATCCTGAGACCACGTTGGAAACGCCCTTCAGCCGCTCAAACACTCCCTCCATGCCCCAGAAACATCCGCCGGCCAAAACGGCCGTCTGCTTTCCTTGAGCCGCCGAGGCGGGAATGTCGATCGCCGGATCGGGAAACACTGTTTTGGATTTTGCAACAGCCAAGGATGCCCCAATCAACAGCACGGGAATTGTATATAAAATAGCTCGCTTGAACATGACACCACCTGACAAGTAGATTACGCGAAACCGCCTCGCGATGCGGCTATTTCGATTCAGGATTTTTGCCGACGCTCACCAGATTGGCCAAGATGCGGTACGCCCCAGGTACTCCGGAAGGTAGCTGACGGTAGAGCGCGAAGGCATCGTAGATGTAGATTCCACGGCCATAATGAGCGATTAACAGTCCGCCCGATTGCGGATCCTGATCGGGATCATGCGTTTCTATAAGCGGTTGGTAATGTGAATCCCACTTCTGCATGAAGCCGTGCCCGCGCTCCTCTTCCCACCCCTTGAAATCGGCTTCGGTAATCTGGTTGGGCCAGTTGAGCGCCGGATTCTTGGGGTCCAGTAACTTCACGCTCGAGGTCTCGTCGACAACCTTCTGCGGGTTCGAACCAAGGGTAAATGAATAAGGGCCGTAGTCGCTGTCGAAATTTTGCAGGTTATATTGCACGAGCAGAACACCGCCATTTTTCACGTAATTGAGCAGGCGATCATTGGCGGCGCGCAGCTCGGGGCGAACAGCGTATGCGCGAACGCCCAGGATGATGGTGTCGTATTGGCTCAGGTCGCCGGTTTGAAGATCGCCGCCGCCCAAGATTTGCACGTGCAAGCCGAGATCTTCAAGCGCGCGGGGCACGTCGTCACCCGTACCGGGAAAAAAGGCAACCCGCAAGCCTGGAGCGGTTTTCACGTCAACGCCAACGGCCTTGTAAGCGGCGGGATGGTAACAAGGATAGGGGCGCAATCCTGGATATCCGACTAAGCGGTAGCCTTCTTCATACGTCTTGCCTCCATAGTCGGCCACGGCCTTGATTTCGTAACTTTGAGGCTTCACGGAATGCGGTGCAACCTGGAAAGTAAGCGTCTCAGTGTCGCCATCGCGAGCTAGCGAAAACGGATATTCCCGCGGCGTCGATTCCCATTTTTCCGGCAACCGCAACCGCAGCACGCCTTGCGCGGGGCCTTTCACGTTACTGTGCAGGCTGCAGGAGAAGGCGAAGGACACTGCGGTCAGAGGAACCGCGCCGGCCGCGGGAGAAACCGCAACGGAAATCGCCGGCCCCATCAGCATGGGTTGTTCCTCGATGCCGATGCCCTCAAGTCGCTGGTTGGTCTGCACCACCTTCCGAAGTTGCAGCTCTGTTCCGTGATAAGTAATGCGTGCGCTCGCCGCGAGCGGATACGGCGGCAGCGAAAGATTGCGATAGCGCTCGTCCGTCAAGTTGTAATAAGGCTGCTCTTGATCGGGACGCGAGAAGTAAGGCCTGGTTAGCCTTGCATCGTCCGGCGCTTTGACCTTGAATCGCAGGCGCACGTCTTTGCCTCCGGCCAGCGTGGGCGTCGGACGGGGCTTCCGCCTGAGGCCCTTCAGCCTTCGGCGCTTCCGCCTGGATAGTCCAATTCTTTCCGTCCGAAGCCGTCACCTCGATGCCCTCGACGTTCACTGTCTCCGGGCTTTCATTCAGCAAGTGCGCTTGCACGTTGAAGGATTGTCCCGGGATCGCAATCGTGAACGTCGGGCTTGCTCCCGCAAAAGCAGCAAATGGGCCGGTGGGCTCTTTTTCAGGAGCCACAGTGGCATCGAACGACAGCCCGAGGGCAATCGTAAGCGCGTTTTCAAACTGCTCCTCTTTCACGCGCAATTCGTACTCGACATCGCTTTTCCCCGGCTCCGCCAAATTGCTCTCGTGTACTTGCTGGACCAGCGAACGAGTAGCTTTCAGGCCATCAGCTAAAGCTGGCGCGATATTGGCCGGATTGTCGAGTCTGTAGCGGCTGCACGCATCCTCCACGATCTTCGAAATCCGATCGAGACCCTGCTTCAGAAAAGCTGTGTCGCCGCTCGCCAACGTCGCAATGCCTGCTAAAGAGACATCGATGCCGTCATAGAACGATTTTTCTTTATCCGACGCGGGTATGTGCGATCCGTAGCGGTGGTATGGCGTGTTTGTGAGCGAAGGCTGAGGGATGGTCCCGCCTCCATTCTGACTTTTCTGATATCCCCAACCCTCGCGGCCGATCTGCTGAAAGGTCAGACCCGCGGCCGCATCGGCATCGCCCTCCGGAATTGTTATGTTGACCGGAGGCCTTTCCGTGATCCAGGTCTTGTTCACGTAATCAAAGAAGCGTACCGGCACATATTTATCTGTTGCGTAATCGTAGATAGTATGTTCTTTTGTGGGCTGAAAGAACGGGCTGCGAGCATAGACCTTGATCGGCGTCCAGGGCCGCAATCCTTCGCGAATCTGCTCCGGGAACTTGTTCGGATCGCCAGCCGCGGAAAAGACTTCCTGCGCCATTTGTCCCGCCACTTGATGATTGCCATGCCCATCCGTCGGCGCACCGATGAAAACCGAAGTGACAATCAGAGGCCGCGTCATGCGCACCACGCGCACTACGTCCGATAGCACCCGGTCGTATCCCCACTTCTCGAGCGCCTCTTCGCGAGTCTTCGAAAAACCATAGTCGATAACGCTGGTCCAATACTGATCGACACCGTAATAGCGATCGGACATGAGAAGCTCTTCCGTGCGAACCAATCCGAGCTCATCGTAGAGATCCATGGACATCGCGTTCTGGCCGCCTTCTCCGCGATTTAGACTAAGCAGCGTACCTCTGGCGCCGAGTCCGCGGGTTTGATACGCGAGCAGCCCACCGTCTTCGTCGTCGGGATGCGCGGTGATCATAAGAATGCTCGCGCGCGTACGAATTGCCGCAAGCCACCGAGACAAACCTGGCGCGCCTCGATCGAGATCGATATTCATGGCATTGGCGTTGATGCTCGCAGCTTCTTCCGGCTTGTCGCTGGGGGAGCGAGCCCAAATGGCCGCGACCAGAATACCGGTGCCGCAAATCGCCACCGCCGCCGTAATCAAGCGGCTCTTCTGGTTGTGGGCTATTAACATATTTTTGACATTTTTCTGGTGAGAGGGCAAAAACGCGCATCTCAGATATAGCATGAAATACGTTCCCCACTAACTCGATCGGATTTTGTTGACGATTACGACCGCGAGTGATAAAAGTGGAGTTCCGGTCGGGAGGTAGCCCTTCATATGCGAGTCATGAGTGTCCTTCTACTCTTTGGAGTTTTAGCAGTCCAGCCTGCTTTCTCTCAGACACAGGCGATTAATGGCAGCATTCGCGGGCGAGTCGTCGATCAGACAGGCGCTCCGGTCGCGCAGGCGAGTGTCAGGATCGAGAACGCCGAAAACGGCTTTTCGCGATCCATGGAAACCCCAGATGATGGCTATTTCGTTTTTCCAAATCTGCCTCTGGGATCTTATTCCCTTACGGTTCAAAAAACCGGTTTCGAAACGCAGCATCACACCAACATTGTGCTGGACGCGGGTACCGAGGCAGTCATCGACGCAAGTCTCATTGTCGGAGCGACCAGCACCTCCATTGAAGTGACCGGTGGCGCGCCCGTGGTCGATCCTTCCCGCACTAATATTGGGCGGACCATCACGCATGACGAAGTCGATAATCTGCCGTTGACCTCAAGAAATCCCTACAACTTCATTCTGTTTCAGCCGGGAGTCAGCGGTCATCCCAATCCGGAACTGGGAATCCCGAGAACCATCAACACCAACGGATTGCTCGACCGCATCAATTATCAAATGGATGGAATGGTGGATACCGAAACCGATCGATTCGGGCTGCGGCTATTTCCCATCGCCGATATCTACGTCCAGGAAGTCCAGACGGTATCGAACAGCTTTGCGCCTGAGTTTGGATATACCTCGGGCGATATCTACAATGTCATTACCGGCTCCGGAACCAATCAGCTGCACGGAGAAGTGCAATACATTGGCCGCCCCATCGACGCTGTAGCGCGGCCGATTCTGCTCTCGCCCACGCTGCCGAAACCGGATTTGGGCCTGAGTGACACGTCTGTCAACGCAGGCGGTCCGCTCCTGAAAGACAAGTTATTCGTATTCGGCGCTTACGAACATTTGAGTCGCGGTCAGCCGACACCCACGACCATCAATCCCGCTAGCGCAGCACAAATCGGAATACCTTCCAATTTGCTGGCCACCGCTGACAGCGTCGAGCACGCGCAATTCGTTGACGTGAGGCTCGACTGGTTGATCACGCAAAAAGAGCAACTCTTTCTCCGATGGAACTATTTCCGGAATCAGTTCCCATTCAACACGAACGTGGGCGGCCTCAATGCCTTGAGTGTCGCTTCCGATTTCCGGGACCGCGCCTACATCGGCGGCGCGCAATTGCTATCCACATTTTCGCCGAACGTGTTAAATGAACTGCGGCTTTCGGAGCCTTATAGGAACGAGCGTCACGTTGCCGATCCACTGACAGCCTCCGGCCCGGAGATCGTCATAAACGGCATTGCGAATTTCGGCGGCTCGTCGGGCGTAGGCGACGTTTTCGACGAGAAGATTCCAAGTCTCAGCGACAATTTCACAGTGATCAAAGGTACCCACACATTCAAAGCTGGCGGTGGGTATCGAGCATATTCTCGACAACCAGCTACAAGACACGTACACCGAATACATATTCCCGAGCATCGCGAGCTATCTGTCAGCCCTATCCGGTGCAACCCCTCGCTCCTATTCATCCTTCAAGGCCAGCATCGGCTTGGTTGGCGCGGGTTATCACTCGCTGTTCTGGAATGTCTTCGCACAGGATAGCTGGCAGGCGAGGCCTAATCTGCTGGTAACGTATGGCGTGCGCTACGACAGGTTCCAAGGTCCGCCCGCTCCGGCAAATGAGCCGTTCCTCTATTCGCGGCAATTCCGTACGCCGGGCGCCAATTTCGCGCCGCGTCTGGGCATCGCATGGACCATCACTCCGAAAACCGTGCTGCGTGTCAGCTCGGGAATCTTTTACGAGGCGCCTCCGACCAACCTCTGGTTCAATGCCTTTTACAACAACGGAGGCACTCAGGACTTCGTAGGATCCATTCCCCCTAGCTCGCCCTTCGCTCCTGCGTTTCCTAACGTCATCACTCTGCAGCCAGGTCTGCTCCCAGCGACTCCCAGCGTGACCACCGTCACGCCGAATTTCAAAAACGCCTATACCATCAACTCGAGTTTTCAGATCACGCAACAACTATCCGGCAATGACGCCCTGACCGTCGGATATGTCAACACCGGGGCGCGAAATCAGGGTTATCTGCGCAACATGAATTTGATCAACCCAACTGGCTTTTTGGCCGATGGACGTCCCATCTTCTCGAGTGCCGTTAATCCCGCTACTCGCCTGTATCCTCAGTTTGCCGACATCACCTTGCAAGACATCGGCGCGATTGCGGATTACAACGCGATGATCGTCAACTATCAGCATCGCCTGTCGCGAGGAGTTCAGGTGAGCGCGTCCTATACCTGGTCGCATTCCATCAGCGATTCTCCCGATGCCAACAGCTTTGAGCAGAACCTCCCAATTGAAGACACCACCAATCGCACGCGCGACCGCGGCGACAGTTTGATCAATCGTCCGCACGCGTTCACGCTGAGCTCGGTGCTTGCGCCCAGCTTTCAGATTGGCAATGGCTTTCTCCGCCATTTGGTCAACGACAATCAATTGACCATCTTGGCCGTGCTTCAATCCGGCGATGAACAGAACATCGTTGCGAACCAGATCCTCAACAACGATCTCACGACGTCCAGCGTGACGCGGCCCCTATACGTTGGCCGATACACCGTTCGGGGACCGAGTATCTACCAGATCGACATGCGATACACACGAACGCTATTCACGCTCTGGGAGCGCGTGAAGCCCAAGTTCTGGGCGGAAGCAAACAACGTATTCAACCACCCGAATATCACGACGCTGAATACTACAGCGACCGTAAATTCGGCGGGAGCGATCACCAAGCCCGCCACCTTAGCACCGGTTTCAACCGTGTTGGAAGGACGCATTATTCAGTTGGGAGTTCGCGTTGATTGGTAGGCCCCGATTTCTGCTCACACTGCAACCCATTGCTTAATCAGGATTAATCGGCCGCGCCCACGGCCTTCGTATCCCAATCGCGTCTCTCAGCGTCCATAAATCAGGCGCGCTTGCTTGGCTCGCAATCGGTAAGCCCGCCCGCAGGAGGGTTGCAAACATGCTAATAAGAAAATTCGTTTCAACTATTATGGGAGCCGCTTTTACTGCAGGATTTGCAGTAGTTCCCACTTTTGCTCAACAGCAGCAGTATCCCCGCCCCCACCGCCGCCTCCGTCCCAGCAGCAGCAATATCCGCCGCAGCAGCAATATCCCCCGACGCAGCAATATCCGCCGCACGCAGGGTCAGTATCCGCCGCCTCAAGGGCAGTATCCGCAGGGACATACCCGCCGCAGCAGTATCCGCAGGGTCAATATCCGCCGCCGCAGGGTCAGTACCCGCAAGGCCAGTACGGACAGCCTCCAATGATGGCGCCGCAGCAACTGGATCAGCTGGTTTCGCGCATCGCTCTGTATCCCGACGGATTGCTCGCGCAGGTGCTTACCGCGTCGACTTTTTCAAATGAGATCCCGGAGGCCGCCACTTGGGCGCAACAGCACAGCTACATCCATGGAGAAGATCTCGCCAGAGCCATTCAGGAAGATCAGCTTCCCTGGGACCCAAGCGTAATCGCCTTATTGCCCTTTCCCCAGGTGCTGGATACGATGGCGCGCGACATGGGTTGGACTCAACAGCTCGGCAACGCCGTTCTCGCCCAACGTCCAGACGTGATGGATGCCATTCAGCGCATGCGCCAACGAGCGTATGACTACGGTTATCTGCGCAGCAATGAGTACGAGCACGTGCAGGTAGCGGGTCCAGGAGACATCGAGGTTGAGCCTGTGAATCCGGGTTATTATTACGTGCCGTACTATGATCCTTACGTCGTCTACGCGCGGCCGAGGCCTGGCTTTTTCGTCGGCGGAGCCATTCGCTTCGGCCCTGGCATAACCATTGGCGCCGCTTTCGCGCCGTGGGGTTGGGGTGGAGTCGGCTTCGGATGGCGTGATCACAGCATTCTCGTCGATCGCCGCCCCTGGGGCCGAACCTGGGTGAATCGTCAAGTGTACGTTCATCCCTATGCTGGTGGCGCATACCGCCGCTATGAAGGTCCCCGCGTCGAGCGTCATGAGGTGAGAGGCGGAGAACGCGGTCACGAACGCGGACACGACCATCATTAAGAGAGAGGGGCGCTTCGGCGCCGTGCCCTCAACGGCAGCCCGGATTACGTCCGGCGGGCATGCGATGCGTCGCTCCAGCGCCTCGGAGTCGACTATATCGATCTTTATTATCTGCACCGCGTTGACCCGGTGGTGCCCATCGAGGAGACGGTCGGCGCCATGGCTGAGTTGGTACGGCTGGGAAAAGTTCGGCATCTCGGCCTTTCCGAAGCGTCGCCGGCTACCGTCCGGCGCGCCAATGCGGTACATCCGATTGCCGCAGTTCAGAACGAGTATTCGCTTTGGACGCGCGAGCCCGAGGACGCGCTGTTTCCGGTGGTTCGTGACCTGGGCATCGCGCTAATCGCATACAGTCCTTTGGGGCGCGGCTTTCTAGCGGGTCGCATCCGAACGCCGGACGACCTCGCTCCGGACGATTGGCGCCGCGGGAATCCCCGTTTCCAGGGAGAGAACTTTGCGAATAATCTGGAGATAGCAGAGCGCGTCCGCCAGCTTGCGAGCGAAAAAGGTTGTACGGCAGCACAGTTGGCACTCGCTTGGTTACTTGCAAAGCCTGAGGTCGTACCCATACCCGGCACGAGCAGTGTGGCGCGGCTGGAAGAGAACGTAGGAGCGGCCGCGGTAGATTTGACAGAAGGCGAGATCGCGCGGATTGAGCAAGTATTGCCCAAAGGAGCTGCCGCCGGGAGACGATACGACCCTGCGATGCTCGAGATGGTGAATCGGTAGGAGGCAAGGCAGCTTAACTGCGGGAATGCCGGGAAAGGGCCAGGGCGACCTACGTGCGCCATTGCATACTGAAATGGAGGTGCAGTTTGGCCGCGGCAACCGAACCATTATTGATGACGGTTGATCAATATCGTAAGCTTCCCGAGCGGAGCGATGTCGTTCAGGAACTGCATTGGGGACAGCTGGTCACATTGACATATCCGAAGATGCGTCACACGAGGCTGCAGTATAGGCTGGTCGAGTTGCTGCGACGTATTGCAGGCAAGAGAGGCATCGTCGCATCGGAGATTCCCTTTCGACTTTGCGCGTTAAGCGGTGACTGATCAGGACCGGGTTAACCCCACCTGCTTAGAAACTCAACGCCCACCATGACTCCGGCGCGACTTTCAATCAAGCTGCCGATTTGTGTAACGGTGGACATCGCCCCGATTATATCGACCTTCGCGCGTATCCGACTTGCGTCCGACCCTTGGGATCGCTACGTCGCATACTCAATAAAAAACGTACAGATCGGGTTGTTCTCGCGGTGTTTCCCGCGGAGTTGAACGTCGCAGACCTATTCGTTTAAAGGTTCTAGAACCGCGTACCGTTGCGTCCCTCACATACAAAGGCAGATAATCGGAATTCCGCACTAGTGTGCCTTTGGAGTCTCACCGGAGATGCCTCGTACAGTCCGTTGTTCGTTGATTCAGGCGACAAATGTTCTCACGCCGGATCACCCGCTGGATGCCGTTAAACAGGCCATGCTCGACAAGCACGCCGGGTACATCGCGCAAGCTGCGGCTGCCGGCGCGCAAATCGTTTGTTTACAAGAGATTTTCTACGGCCCCTACTTCTGCGCTGAACAGCAGACACGTTGGTACGATTTCACAGAACGTGTGCCTGACGGCCCCACTATCCGGCTGATGCAAGACTTGGCGCGGCAACATAGCGTCGCGCTGATTGTTCCTATCTATGAGGTCGAGCAAGAGGGCATCTATTACAACACGGCCGCGGTAATCGACAACCAGGGGCAGTACCTGGGCAAGTACCGCAAATCGCACATCCCGCAAGTCGCGCCCGGCTTCTGGGAAAAGTTTTATTTCCGCCCCGGAAATTTGGGTTATCCCGTTTTCGATCTTGGATTCGCCCGCGTTGGAGTGTACATTTGCTACGATCGGCACTTTCCCGAAGGAGCACGCGCCCTCGGCTTGAACGGCGCTGAAATCGTGTTTAATCCTTCGGCAACAGTCGCCGGCCTGAGCGAGTATCTCTGGAAGCTCGAGCAACCCGCGCACGCCGCCGCAAACGGCTTCTTCATCGGAGCAATCAATCGCGTGGGGACGGAAGCGCCGTGGAACATCGGCGAATTCTACGGCTCGAGCTACTTCTGCGATCCTCGCGGCCAGATCTTCGCGCAAGCTTCACGCGAGCGCGACGAGGTCCTGACAGCCGATCTCAATCTCGATCTCATTTCGGAAGTACGCAAGACGTGGCAGTTCTTCAGAGACCGCCGTCCGGAGACATACGACGCTTTGGTGAGGGCTTAACTCGTGACTAAAGACGAGATCATTCTCGCGAATCAAGAGTATCTATTTCCAGCGGTCTTTCATTACTTCAAAGAGCCTCTGGTGATTGAGCGCGCCAAGGACCAGTTCGTCTGGGACTGCGACGGAAACGAATATTTGGACTTCTTTGGCGGCATCCTGACCATTAGCGTGGGCCATTGCAACGACAAAGTGAATGCCCGTGTCTCCGAGCAGCTCGAAAAGGTACAGCACGTTTCCACCGTCTTCGCGACCGAGCCACAAGCGGCTTTGGCTCAGAAGATCGCGTCGCTTACGCCTGGCGGATTGCGCAAATCCTTTTTTACAAATAGCGGCACGGAAGCGAACGAAACGGCGATTATGGTGGCGCGCTGCTTTACCGGATCGAACGAAATTATCGCGCTTCGGCATTCCTATCATGGCCGCTCGGCTCTGGCGATGGCCATTACCGGCCACGCGAATTGGAAAGTGGGTCCGCAGGTTCAGCCGGGCATTGTCTATGCGCACAACGCCTACTGCTATCGGTGCCCGTTTGGCCTCAGCTATCCCGATTGCGGCGTGAAATGCGCCCAGGACGTCGACGAGTTAATTCGAACCACGACATCCGGTCGCGTCGCCGGCATTATCGCGGAGCCCATACAAGGCGTTGGCGGCTTCATTACGCCTCCGAAAGAATACTTCAAGATCGTTGCTGACATTGTGCGGAAGTACGGCGGCATCTTCATCAGCGATGAAGTACAGACCGGCTGGGGCCGCACGGGGAACCGTTGGTTCGGCATTGAACACTGGGATGTTACGCCCGATATGATCACCAGCGCCAAAGGCATGGGCAACGGATTTCCGATCGGCCTCACAGTGACGCGCCCTGAAATTGCGGACTCGATTAAGGGTCTTACGATCTCGACCTTCGGCGGCAATCCGATTGCAACTACCGCCGCAAAAGCGGTGATAGATCTCATCGAGCAAGAAAATCTGGCGACGAATGCGGCCGAGACCGGAGCTTACCTGCGCCAGAGCCTGGAAGGATTGCAACAGAAGCATCCAATCATCGGCGAAGTGCGCGGCATGGGACTAATGCAGGGAGTAGAACTCGTCCAGGATCGAAAATCCAAAGCTCCGGCGACCCAGGAAACCGTCCGCCTGTTGCAAGCCGCTCGGGATAATCGCATTCTCATCGGCCGCGGTGGATTATACGGAAACGTGCTTCGGATCTCGCCGCCGCTCAACATTCGAAAGAGTGATGTCGACGAATTTATCCTGCGGCTCGACGCCAGTCTTGCGCAAGTAACCGCGCCATCGGCGGTCGGGAGTGCTCATTGAGCCATATTGATTGCACGTTCGCGGAACTTCATCCTCCGCTTACGCCGCAAGCTGCACTCGCGGAAGCCAATCGCTGTCTTTTCTGTTACGACGCTCCCTGTGCCGCTGCCTGCCCTACGCACATTGACGTTCCGCGCTTCATAAAGAAAATCGCTACCGGCAATTTGATGGGCTCCGCCAATGCAATTATCGAGGCCAATGTGCTGGGCCTGAGTTGCTCCCGCGTCTGCCCTGTCGACGTGCTTTGCGAAGGCGCTTGCGTCCTGCACAATGTGAACAAGAAGCCGATTACCATTGGTCTCCTGCAGCGCCATGCCATGGATTACTTCTATGAGAATCATGGGCAACTCCCGCAGGCGACGGTCGCCATAAATAAAAAAGTCGCGTGCATTGGCGCCGGACCTGCATCTCTCGCCTGCGCGGCGGAATTGCGCCGCCATGGATTCTCCGTCACGATTTTCGACAAGCAGCCGCTCTCCGGTGGTCTGAACACCTATGGGGTGGCTCAATATAAATTCACTCCCCGCGATAGCGCGCAGGAAGTGGAGCTGATACGTTCCGCCGGAGTCGAAATCCGCAATGATGTCGAGATCGGCGCCACTCTCCCGCTGAACCAATTGGAGGACGAGTACGACGCCATCTTTATCGGCGTAGGCTTGGGTTCAACCCAGCCTCTCGACATTCCTGGCGAGACTCTTGCTGGCATATACACAGCTCTCGATTTCATCGCCGCGTACAAAATAGGGCAGCCGCTGCCCATGGGTGAGCGCGTGGCGGTTATCGGAGGTGGTAACACGGCAATCGATGCTGCTGTTGCGGCCCGATACCTGGGGGCGCGTGAAGTTTCGATCCTATATCGCCGTATGGAAGCGCAAATGTCCGCTTTTGTTTTCGAGTACGAGCACGCGAAGCAAGCCGGAGTGGATTTTGTCTGGAACGCTCGACCCACCGCGTTCGTAGGATCGCAGCGGGTAGAAGCAGTTGAATGCGCTCCGGATCTGCGCATCGATTGCGATACGGCCATCCTCGCGATCGGCCAATCGCGGCTTCTTCACACACTCGAACAAGTCCGAGGAATTGAATTGCAGGATGGTCTGGTCACTATCCGGCCCGAAACCGGTCAAACTGGCAATCCCAAATATTTTGCCGGCGGCGATTGCGTGAATGGAGGCCGCGAGGTCGTGGATGCCGCTGCCGATGGCAAACGCGCGGCGCAAGGGATGGTTCAATGGCTGATCTGAGCATCCAATTCGCTGGTATCCGTTGTCCGAATCCTTTCTGGCTGGCTTCGGGACCTCCTTCGAATTGCGGTGATCAAGTCATGCGCGCCTTTGACGCCGGTTGGGGTGGCGCGGTATGGAAGACCATCGGCGAGCAGATCGTCAACGTCACGTCCCGCTACTCCTCGGTCGACCTGAATGGCACTCGTATGATGGGCTTCAATAATATCGAGCTCATCAGCGATCGTCCTCCCGAAGAGAATCTTCGCGAACTCGCCGATGTCAAGAGGCGCTATCCCCATCACGCTGTTATTGCATCACTGATGGTGGAATCGAAGCGCGAGGCTTGGCACGAAATTGTGAAACGCTCCGAAGATGCAGGGGCCGACGGTCTGGAACTCAACTTTGGCTGCCCTCACGGCATGAGCGAGCGCGGTATGGGCAGCGCCGTCGGGCAAGTCCCCGACTACACGTGCATGATCACCGAATGGGTGAAAGAGGTGGCGCGGACGCCCGTGCTGGTGAAGCTCACGCCCAATGTCACCGATGTCACGGCGATTGCGCGTGCGGCCAAGCGCGCGGGTGCAGACGCTCTTTCAGCCATTAACACGATCAACTCGATCACGGGTATCGATCTCGATACGCTAACGCCCCGCCCTGACGTGAATGGCAAATCCACGCACGGCGGATATTGCGGTCCCGCCGTGAAGCCCATCGCTCTGCACATGGTCCAGCAGATCGCCAACGATCCACAGGTGCAACTTCCGATCTCTGCCATTGGAGGAATTTCCGGCTGGCGCGATGCGGCCGAGTTCATCTTGCTAGGCGCGGGGTGTCTCCAGGCCTGCACTGCTCCCATGCATTATGGTTTTCGGATCGTGGAAGATATGGCCGATGGATTGAGCCGATGGATGGATTCCAAGGGCTTCCAAACACTCGATGATTTTCGCGGTCTTTCCCTGCCCCGCGTCACCGATTGGAATCACCTCGATCTGAATTACAAAATCATCGCCCGCATCGATCCGAACACGTGCATTGGATGCCAGCTCTGCTACACCGCCTGTTGGGACGGCGCGCATCAATGTATTCACGTGCCGGGCTATTCGCATCCCGAAGATGAAGTTCAGCACATGTTCGCGAGTATCGCCTCCACTCCGACAGCGCCTTCGGTGTCCCATGCAGTGCCAGCGAATCGAATTCCCAAAGTGGATGAGGACGAGTGTGTTGGCTGCAATCTCTGCTGGCTGGTTTGTCCGGTTGAGAATTGCATCAGCATGGTTCGCGTGGACACAGGTCGCCAGCCCGAAACCTGGGCAGATCGAATGGCAAAAGTACACGCATGACAACGCTGATTCGCAACGGCACGATTGTCACCGCGAAGCGCACCTACGCCGCCGATATCCTGATCGAGAACGAGAAAATCAAAGACATTGGCAAGTCGATTCCGAACCAGAACATCGACCGCGTGATCGACGCGCAACGCATGCTGGTTCTTCCTGGCGGCATCGACGTCCACACGCATCTCGATATGCCGTTCGGTGGAACTACTTCGAGCGATGATTTCGAGACCGGAACCAAAGCGGCAGCCTTCGGCGGCACAACCACTTTGATCGATTTCGCCATCCAGCCCAAAGGTACGCGCATGCGGGATGCTCTCGATACCTGGTGGAAGAAGGCGGACGGAAAGGCGTCGATCGATTACGGTCTGCACATGATCGTTACCGATCTCGGCGTCGCGGGTCTTGAAGACATGGACGCGATGGTCGACGAAGGAGTCGCCAGCTTCAAGTTATTCATGGCTTATCCGGGAGTGCTGATGGTGGACGATGCCACGGTCTTCAAAGCACTTTCGCGAACCGCGAAGAATGGCGCGCTCATTTGCATGCATGCGGAAAATGGGAGCGTTATTGATGTCATCGTGCAGCGTGCTTTGGCTGAGGGAAAACGCGCTCCGGTTTATCACGCTTTGACGCGACCCGTTAAAGCGGAAGCCGAAGCCGTTCACCGCGCCATCGCCATGGCCGAGCTTTCCGGCGCGCCTGTTTACATCGTTCATTTGTCCTCTGAAGATGCGCTCAACGAAGTACGCGAGGCGCGGGATCGCGGCGTCCCCGCTTTCGCTGAAACCTGCCCGCAATATCTTCTCTTGACCATTGATGAGCTCGCGCGGCCCAATTTCGAGGGCGCCAAATACGTCTTTACGCCGCCTCTCCGCGAAAAGCATCATTTGGATAAACTCTGGGACGGTCTCCGCGACGATCATTTGCAAGTCGTATCGACCGACCATTGCCCCTTCTGCTTCAAAGACCAGAAGAGCTTGGGAATCGACGATTTCACGAAGATTCCCAACGGCGGTCCGGGCATCGAGAATCGCCTTCAACTCATTCATCACCACGGCGTCAATCAAGGCCGGATCACAATCAACCGTTTTGTGGAGCTCGTGTCTACCACGCCGGCAAAGCTTTTTGGGCTCTATCCGCGAAAGGGCGAAATCGCTGTGGGAAGCGATGCCGATCTCATCCTCTGGGATCCGGAAGCCGAGCACACCATCAGCGCCGCGACTCATCACATGCGCGTCGACTATTCCATGTTCGAAGGGTTCCGCGTAAAGGGCAATGCGAAGGCCGTTCTTTCTCGAGGCGAAGTGATCGTAGAAGACGGCAAGTTTCTCGGACGCACCGGGCGCGGCCGCTATTTGCGCCGCGAAGCGCGTGGTGGCGCATGGAACTAACGCGGACCGATCCTTCGCTCTACGACCCATCACTCTACAACGGGATCTGGCTCCGATCCCCGCCTCTCGCCGCGATTGGAACACCTACAATTACGCTGCTCTCTGGGTCGGCATGAGTGTTTGCATCCCTACCTACATGCTGGCCTCTGGCCTCATCGCTGGCGGCATGAGCTGGTGGCAGGCGATCGGTACAATTCTTTTGGGGAATCTGATTGTACTGATTCCCATGCTCCTGAATGCCCACGCAGGGACGCGTTATGGAATCCCGTTTCCTGTGTTCGTCCGCGCTTCCTTCGGAGTTCGCGGCGCAAACGTTCCCGCCGTGCTGCGTGCGCTGGTGGCTTGCGGATGGTTTGGCATCCAGACCTGGATTGGCGGGCAGGCAATTAATTCGATGCTTCAAATCCTGGCGCCGGGCTGGGCGCATTTCGCCGCCGGCAAATGGATCTGCTTCTTTGCCTTTTGGGCGTTGAACATGTTCGTCATCATTCGTGGCATCGAGACGATCAAATTTCTGGAAGGCGTTGCCGCCCCCTTCATGCTTGCCGTCGGCTTGCTGCTCCTCTGGTGGGTCACGAGCAAGGCGGGCGGCTTGGGACCTGTCCTCGCGGCTCCGAGCAGATTTCATACCAACAGCGAGTTCGTTGCTTTTTTTATACCCGCTGTTACCGGCATGGTCGGCTTCTGGGCCACGGTCGCGCTGAACATTCCCGACTTCACGCGCTACGCAACCTCTCAGAAAGCGCAGATGGTGGGACAGGCGCTTGGGCTGCCTGCCGCCATGACGCTGTTCGCGTTCATTGGCGTCGCTGTCACGTCCGCGTCTGTGGTTCTCTTTGGAAAACCTATCTGGGATCCGGTGGAATTGCTTGGCCGATTCAATCAACCGGTGGTTGCCTTCGTCGCCTTGGTCGCGCTTCTCATTGCCACTCTGAACACGAATGTTGCGGCGAACGTCGTCTCACCATCGAATGATTTCTCGAACCTGAATCCTCGCTTGATTTCATTTCGCACTGGCGGGCTCATCACGGGCGCCGTTGGCGTTCTGCTGATGCCTTGGAAATTGCTCGGGGATTACAGCTCTTACATATTCGGCTGGCTCGTCGGCTATTCGGGTCTGTTAGGTCCTATCGCCGGTGTAATGATCTCGGATTATTTCCTGGTTCGTCATGCCGAGCTGGATGTCGACGCGCTTTACGTTCGTAACAGCGTTTATGAATATACGAACGGCTTCAATTTTCGCGCTCTTTGGGCGCTTGGGGCAGGAATACTGGTTGCCCTTCTTGGGCTGGTGATTCCGCCGCTCTACGTGCTTTACAAGTACGCTTGGTTTGTTGGATTTTTAATGTCTGGAACTGTTTATTACGTCCTCATGATGTGGACAGGAGAAAAAATATGGCCATCGCAGAAGCAGGAATCGTCAGCGCAGGTTTTTTAATCGACGGAAAGTGGGAATCACCGGACCAGGAGCCCCATCCGATTACCAATCCTTCGACCGGGGAAGCAATTGGGCAGGTGGCGTACGCGTCCGCCAAGGACGTGGATCGCGTAGTTAAGGCCGCTCACAGCGCCTTTTTGGAATGGCGCGAAATACCGGTTGTGGACCGCGTGCAGCCGCTCTACCGTTTCAAAGATCTTCTCGAAAAGCATGCGGGCGAGCTTGCGCGCATTCTTTCTTCCGAAAATGGAAAGACGCTCGAGGACGCTAAGGCCGAGGTCCGCCGCACTATTCAAATGGTGGAGGTCGCCTGCGGCATGCCAAGTTTGATGATGGGTGAATCGCTTGAAAACGTCTCGCGAGGAATCGATTCCCACAGCATCCGGCAGCCTATCGGTGTCTGCGCCGGCATCACGCCTTTCAATTTCCCGTGCATGGTGCCGATGTGGATGTACCCGTTCGCCATCGCGTGTGGGAACAGCTTTGTTCTGAAGCCCTCGGAAAAAGTACCGCTCACGCCCACGCGCGCGGCGGAGCTTCTGGAAGATGCGGGTCTGCGCCACGGCGTGTTCAATCTGATCCATGGCGCAAAGGAAGCGGTAGACGCGCTGCTCAAGCATCCGCTGGTGCGCGCCATCTCATTCGTCGGATCTACGCCGATCGCCAAACACGTTTACGCGACTGCTGCCGCCGAAGGCAAGCGTGTCCAAGCCCTGGGTGGTGCAAAGAACCACGCCGTGGTCATGCCTGACGCGAACATCGAGAAAACGGTCGAGGGCATCATGAGTTCGGCCTTTGGCGCCGCGGGCGAACGTTGCCTCGCCGGAAGTGTGCTTGTAACAGTGGGCAAAGTAGCGGAGCCGCTTCTGACGGCTCTCGTCGAAAAGTGCCGGAACATGAAACTGGGCGATGCGGTCAGCGATAAGAGCGACATGGGCCCGCTGGTGACGAAGGAGCATCGCGAGCGAGTCGTCGGCTATATCGATCGCGGTGTTGCCGAAGGAGCAAAGCCGCTTTGCGATGGGCGCGAACAGATGAAGGGCGATGGCTTCTTTCTGGGCCCAACGATTTTCGATCATGTCAGCCCCAGGATGACCATTGCTCGCGAAGAGATCTTCGGCCCGGTGCTTTCGGTGATCCGGGTTGACTCGCTCGACGAAGCAATCGACCTGGTCAATAGCTGTCCTTTCGGAAATACAACTACGATCTACACGTCGAACGGCAAGGCCGCGCGCGAATACGCATCCCGCATCGAAGTCGGGATGGTCGGCATCAATGTGGGTGTGGCTGCTCCCATGGCCTTTTTCCCATTCACGGGCTGGAAGCAGTCTTTCTTCGGCGATCTGCATGCCCACGGCAAGGACGCTGTCTCGTTCTACACCGAGCAGAAAGTGATCATGTCGCGCTGGTTTTAGGCGCTGAGTTATTGTGACGGCGCTGGAGGTATACGAACTGACGACCAAGGGCGGCGCCAGCGACTTCGCGCACGCCATTGCAGCTTGCGACTCGTTTGGACCCTATTGCTTAATTGGAGGCTTGGCAGTCAATTGCTACGTCGAGCCGGTATACACCCTTGACGCCGATATCGTCGTAGTGGCGGAGAACCTTGAACGGCTGACGGCACACCTCGAAAATGGAAGATCCGCCAGCGATCTGCGTATTCAATTTACCGTCGATCCGCGTTATCAATCATTCTTGTCGCGATCAGAAGAGCGTGAGGTTCTGGGCGTTCGGGTGAGAGTCGCTTCTCTCGAAGACGTCACGCGCGGAAAGCTTTGGGCCTACAGCGATCCGGAGCGGCGTCTCAGCAAGCGCAAAAAGGATGAATTGGATTTGATTCGTCTCGCGGAAGCATATCCGCAATTGAAATCTCTCTATCCACGTGAGTTGTTGGAACAGCTCGGGGGAAACTGACCGGCATTGCTAAAACTTTTCTTTCTTTTCATAGTCGCCTGCGAAACCCTCCTGCCTGCTTCGAACTGGAAGCTGATCTGGAGCGACGAATTCAACGGTCCGGCCAATGCGGCGCCTGATGCGTCCAAATGGACGTACGATCTCGGAAATGGCGGCTGGGGTAACCGTGAGCTCGAGGTCTATACAAGCAGTCCTGAAAACATATCCCAGGACGGCAAAGGAAATCTGGTTATTCGCGCGATCAAGACCGACGCAGGTGGCTTCACTTCGGCGCGTATAAAAACGCTGGGAAAGTTTGAGTTCAAATACGGCAAGGTTGAAGCGCGTATTAAGATTCCTCGCGGTCAGGGGATGTGGCCGGCTTTCTGGATGCTCGGTGACAACGTCGCTGCCGTACCTTGGCCGGCATGCGGCGAAATCGATGTTATGGAAAACATTGGGAAGGAGCCGTCCATTGTACATGGAACCGTGCACGGTCCTGGTTATTCAGGCAAAGCGGGTATTACCTCGCAATATGTCTTACCCGGCGGTCCTGCCCTAGCAGACGATTTTCACGTCTACTCTGTCGAGTGGGCGCCGGAATCCATTAAGTTCTTTCTGGACGCGAAAGAGTACGCGACTGTAACGCCGCCTTCGCTTCCCAAGGGCGCACGCTGGGTTTTCGACCATCCATTCTTCGTGCTTCTGAATGTGGCCGTCGGGGGAGCATGGCCCGGCAATCCGGACTCAACCACGGTCTTCCCTCAAACGATGCTGGTTGATTGGGTGCGCATCTGGCAACCGCAATAATGAAGCCAGCGCGGCCTATTGCGCCCGGGCTACTTCCGAGCCTGTCTGCAGCTTCCTTGCAAAGAAGTCCGCCTCCGCTTTGTATGCTTCCAACCAATGCTGCTGCATCAGGAAGCCGTGGATCTCGTTTGGAATAATCAACTCCTCGAACTGGACGTGCTGCTGGCGCAACGCCTCGACCAGCCGAACTGTTTGCGAGAACGCCACATTCCGGTCATCGTCGCCGTGAATCAGCAGCACCGGCGATTTCCACGTCCCTATGGAAGCCATGGGTGAAGACTCGAACGCTATGCGTGCGGCCTCTTCCTGTTCCTGTTGCTCCTTCGGATTGCCGGCAGGCGCACCGGCGTTCGCTCTCAGCGTGTTCCACTCATGAACCCCGTGAAAATCGACGCCGGCAGCGAACAGATCCGATGCCCGGGCAAGCGCCATCGCCGTCAGATATCCTCCGTAGGAGCCGCCCCAGACGCCGATTCGCTTCGGGTCCACATCGGGTCGCGACTTCAAGTACAGCCCAGCGCCGATCACATCGTTGAACTCGCTCGCGCCTCTCGCCCCGTAATTGATCGCCTCCCGAAAATTGAGGCCGTAGCCAATTCCACTGCGGTAATTCACGGATAAAACCACGTATCCCTGGTTCGCGAGATATTGATTCATAGAATACGCATTCGAGTAGTAATCCATGTAGTGGAACCCGAGCAGCATCTCCCTGCGCGATCCACCATGGAAGAAAATGAGCGCCGGATGCCGCTCTCCGCTTTTTGCGTTCGGGGGCAGGAAGAGTTGTCCGTGTATCTGCAGGCCGTCCGCGGCCGTGATCATCACGGGTTGCGGTCTCACAAGCAGTGCTGCAGGAAATTCGGCAGGAGTCGCTTCAGGCGCCAGAGGCTTCATCTTTCCGTCGGCAGTTTTCACCGCGGCATGCGCCCTCTCGTTATAGCTCGACGCGAGGAATACTAGCGCCGAGCCATCCGCCACAGGCGCAGGCGCCCACTCGATGTTCTCGCCTTGCGTGACAGTTTTCGGACGCTCGCGCCCGGCCACATCGACACTCGATAGATGTCTGCGGTCGATGTCGCCGATGTTGGTCGAATAGAACATAGTCTTTCCGTCTTTGGACATCGCGACGTGCTCGACCTCGCCTTCGCCCGGCGTCAACTCTTTGGGCACTTCGCCAGCCGCGGGCATGCTATATAGGTGGCACCAGCCGGTCTTCTCCCAAGGGAAAACAATTTCATCGCCCGCTCCCCAAAAGATCTGCTGCTCGGCTTCGAGCCGATGAAACAGGCTGCCCGGTCCCGCGCTTGCGCGGAAGATCTCGTGCGCGAAGCCGGTCTTCGGATCGGCGACACGAATGGACCACGGCTCGCCTTCTCTGCGAGCGCTAAACCCGAATGCGCGGCCGCTCGCCGGAACGCGCAAGTAGGCGATGTGCGTGCCATCGCTGGACCACACGGGCTCAGAGTCGCGATCCACGCTGGCGTCCAGATAATGCAAGGTTTTATCAGCCGGCGTATAGGTTCCGATAAAACTGTGATCGCGCCGATCGCTCACAAACGCGAGCTGCGAGCCATCGGGCGACCACCTCAGATCCGTTTCCGTTGCCTTTTGATTAACGGCGCTCTTCACTCCTTCTCCCGACGGCTTCATCATGAAGATCTGGCCGGCGCGCAAGAACGCAACGACGTCACCTCTTGGCGAGATCGCCGCTGCATGTCCCTCGGTCAACTTTTTCGCCGGCGAGCCATCCATCGCCACCACCCAAATTGCCTGGTCCGGCTTGGTGGGGCTTAAGTCGGGATTCGGGTTATCTCCATGGGTCTCAAAATCTCCACCTCGCGTGAACAGCAGATAGCTTCCGTCAGGCGCCCAAGCGAGTTCGGCAATCTCTTGCCCGTCGTCTTGATTGAAGTTGGTGACCTTGTGCCCGTTCCAATCGGGGGCGCTCGCAACCCAGACGTTTCGTTGGCCGCGCTCATTCAGCAGCCATGCCACTCGTGCTCCGGTCGGCGCCGGCGTAGGAGACGTCGCAAATGGAGCACTCATCACCTGTTCGATGGTGAATGATCCGGTTGCCGCAAACGCCGGAACGAACGCTGCGACGAGAAAGGAAAGTACAAATCGACTAAGCTTCATGGCAGTTTTCTTATTTTGTCACTTCTTTAACACGGCGATTCGATCCGTAAGCACCGGTTGCTATTCTGATGGCGAAATGGCCCAGGTATTCATCAGCTACGCGCACGTCAGTCCCGATCAGGACTTCGCGGCGCAGCTTGCCGGGTATCTCGAGGCAAATGGATTTTGCGTCTTCGTGGACTCGAAGATTCGAGTCGGTCAGGATTGGGTCGAGCAAATCGACCGGCAGCTTCGCAATTCAGAATACTTCATCGTGCTGCTCTCGCCGGCATCCATCCAAAGCGATATGCTTCGCCGCGAGATCGCCATCGCGCATAAGCTCAGGAAGTCCAAGCAACTCACAATTTTTCCCGTGCGGCTGCATTTCGAAGGAGAACTGCCGTATGAAATGGGAGCTTACCTCGATTTAATTCAGTACACAGCGTGGACTCAGGGCCAGTCTTTCGATCCAATCTGCCACACGATTCTGCAAGCGATGAGCGGCTCCGCCGAACTCGCCGCCGTGCCAGCTCCTATACTGCCCGGCAGGTTTGACGCGACTGAACTGGATCGTGTGAAACGAGAACTCGCCGTTTACGTGGGTCCCGTGGCGCGTCTGATTCTCGAGCAGGCCGCAAAGAGAGCAGCCGATTGGCGGCAACTCTACGAGATCCTCGCAGCTGAAATACCCGCGGGCGAGGAACGCAAGAGATTTTTAGCGACCCGTCCGCGCTGAAAGCGTTAACTCCGGCTCGGCCCTTTATTGTCGCCCTCCAGCATCTTCATGGCGCGCGAGAGGCTTCGCTGCATTCGATTGAAGGAAGCGACCAACACTGAAATCTCGTCGCGGCCCTTTACCGGCAAGTCTTCGACGTCCAGCTTCCCCTGGCTTATCTGATCGGCCGTCCTGGAAAGCTTCGCCACCGGGCGAATGACGGTCACAACCAGCAAGGCGTCAAGCACGAGAAGCATCACAGCCGCGATCACCACCAGATAAATAATCAGCTTCCGCAGCGTGCGGTCCGCCATCTCGATCGGAACGGATTCCGGCACCGACACGATTTGCGCCCCAACGATCTCGTTCACCTTCCAACCGAAGCCGTTGTTAGAACCATATTGGCGAAGCATGGAAGCGGGCGCCTTTGCGGGAGTGCTGTGGCAGGCCAAGCAGGTCGCGTCGCCGACTCGAATAGGCCGCGCAAAGTACAGCGACCGGCCAGTCGGGGTATCGCGCTCATTGTAGAAATATTCCCGGCTCGGATCGTTGCGGAATATATTCACCACGTCCACTTCCCAGTCGCTAGCCCGATCGGTCAAGTCGGTAGGGTTCAGGGTGGCTTCTTTATACGAATAGTCGGGATTTCGCTTGTGGATATAGTTAAACACCTGCGTAGCCGCGTAGTTCGGCACAGTCTGACGTATAAACTCCGCATTGCGGCGCTGCTGCTTATTGAGAACCGGGTCAATCTGATCGGAGGTGTAGCCGCGAGTTGCGAGCGTGGTATCCATCATCAATCTGGCCTGCGCGCGCACCTGGTCCATTGCGTCCTGCCGCAGAAAGGTATGAGCGAGCCATACGGCCACGGCGAGTCCCAAGCCGAAGACCACAATAAAAATCAAGTTGAACCGACTGAGCAGCTTCATAGCGAATAACTATCCTAATGAAAAAAGGGCCGAACGGCGAACCGTCGGCCCTTCCTTTTAGAAATTACTGCTGATTATTTCGGGCAGCCGAGAGCCTTGACCTGGTCCTCGGGAAGCGGCTTGATGTTCTTCACCGCCGGAGGCATAGTCTGGCTGTTCCTCGGGACCAGGTAAACTTCCACACGACGGTTCTTGTCCGCCGCACTGACCTCGGACCCCTTGCGCTCCTTCAGGTTCGAAGTGCCGCAGAGTCCTGGTCGCGTTTCGGAGGTCTGGTCGGTGCCAACCCAATCGACTTTGATATGGGATGGATCCACGTGGCCGCAGGTTCCGGTACCGCCGCTCAAGACAGCAGCAGCGTTTAGCACGCGCTGTTCATCCAGCGCACGCGCGGCGGCGGCGGCCTGAGCTCGAGCCCTACGGTTACGCGGACGGGCGCTGGGGGCGGTAGCTTCCTCATCTGTGTCGCGATGGCCGACCAGCACGATATCGAAGTCAGTGGCCGCTCGCGGCGCAGCGTCATCGATCAGGATCCGCTTGCCGCAGTTGTTCACCCGTGTGTTGTTCTTTGCGAAGACCACGTCATCCAATCGCACAAACTGCGGCTCGCAGTTCACCGTGATCGCGGCGGTTTGAGATGCGGTCTTGCCGGTCTCGTCAGTCACCGTCAGAGTGGCGGTCACTGTCTTGGTCTGAGCTTGCGCGCCACCTTCGAAGTTCACCGTGGAAGAATCGAAGGTCGCGTTCGCTGTCGTATCGTTGCTCACGCTGCCTTCGGTGACGGTCCACTTGTAGCTCAAGTTCCCGCCGCAAGCGGAAGAGGTGGCGACAGCCGTCAGGTTCGCGGTATGCGTGCCGTTCGCGTTCGCAGCGCAGCTCAGCGCGTTCGGCGTCGCCGTGACGCTGGTGATTTGCGGTGCGCTCTCGTTCACCGTAACCGTCGCGGTGGCCGAGACCGGAGCGACAGGTGGCGGAGCCGCCGGCTGCACCCAGCAGCGCACTGGGAACTTAGCCGGACGCTCCATCGGAGCGGGCGGTGGCGTGGTGTCCGTAACGGTTACCTGAATATTGAATGACCCAACATTATTCGGCGTGAACGTGAAGTCGGGACTGTTGCTGCCCGAAGCCTGTCCATTCATGGTCCAGGCGTAGGTGAGATTGTGGCCTGCGGGCGCGCCAGTCAAATTCGCGTGCAGCGTAACCGGCTTTCCTTGGCAGATAGTACCTTCGCCGCCTGAGATAGTGGGGGTGGGAAGCGGGGGCGGTGGCGGCGGAGCCGCGGGCATGGGCGGGCACTTACTTTGCCCCAGATAGAACACCAGGCCGATGGTGCCTTGGAAACCGTATACCTTATTTTTTGCTGGAATGTAGATTCCGCCATCGGGAAAATTCGGCAGGTCGAATGTAGGATTTCTCGACCACGTGCCGCGCGCGTCCATGCGTATACCAAAGTGGTCGCTGAGATGAAATTTTATGCCGCCACCATAGTTCAATCCCACTTGCAGGTTGTCGTTCAAATTTCCGGAATAATAAGCGGCCTGATTGGCGGACGACCGCGCCAAGCTCTCTGCCCGGCTCGTAGGCGAAAACTGAACACCATTCACGCCGGCGGTTAAGTATGGCTGAAACTTCGAGCCTCGCGGCCTAAGATTCAGAACCGGATTCAATCCGAAATAGTAATTCCGGTTGCCGAAGCTGTAGGTCGGAATAGGTCGCCCGGCGAGCGCAGGGCCAGCCGTTGCCGGATAGACGCCGTCATTACTCGGAAGGCGGAATTCGACGTTTGCCTGAGCAAAGTCAACCCACGCCTCAATGCCAAGCCATTTACCGGGGTTGAACGCGACGCGCATACCGGCCACGCCGCCGTCGACCATTTTGGTGTCTAAACCGGGCAGCACTGGGCCGTAGATGCTAATCCCGCCGAAAGGGTCGAGCTCGAGGAGATCCGGGTATTGATCCTCAGTCGATATAGCTTTTGGCGCATTCGTATTGCTTGCCGGGTTGCCCGTTGCCTGCGCATAAGCTCCCGTGCTGAAGCATAGCGTGCTGAAGCATAGCGTGCTGAATCCAGCGCACAGGATCGTCCAACTGAACGGCCTTATCCGAGTTTTCATCCTGCCCCTCCAAAACAAAGCTCTAACCCACGTCTCCTGATGGATGTTGCCGCGGCCCGTTTTATTACCGTTGACGTGTAGCGACTGGTTCGAAGCACAACAGACGAAAAGGGCCAAGCAGGTGAATCTGCTTGGCCCTCCGTTTTAGTTCAACAGTGGTCTATTTCGGACAAGCGGTCTTGCCGGGAATCGGCCTGGCCGCCTTTACTGCTGGAGGCATCGCTCCGTTGTGTGGTACCAGGTAAACTTCCACGCGACGATTAGCGTCCGCTTCCGTTACCCTGGAACTTCTCCGCTCCTTCTGTGTCGGCGGAAGATTGGAGGTTCCGCAGAGTCCTGGCTGCGTGGGCGAGGTCTGATCGGTTCCTACCGCGTCGATCTTCACCTGAGCTGGATCGACGTTGGCGCAAGTAGCCCCGCCACCGACCAGCACAGCAGCCGCGTTGCGCGCGCGCTCTTCGTCAAGCGCCGCTCCCGGAGTTCTTCTTCTGCCCCTACCTGTAGCAGGCAGGTTGGCAACTTCGTCGCTGCTGCGATGGCCCACCAGAACGATATCGAAGGTAGTTCCCGCTTGCTGCGCGGCCTGGTCGATCAGGATGCGCTTGCCGCAATTGTTCACGCGGGCATTGTTCTTCGCGAATACGATGTCGGCGAGCCGCTTGTATTGCGGCGGGCAGTTTACTGCGACGTCCGTCGTCTTCGAAGTCGACTTACCAGTCTCGTCGGTTACCGTCAGGGTCGCGGTAACAGTCTTGGTCTGGCCTTGCGCGCCACCTTCAAAGCTCAAGGTTGAGGCGTCAAAGGTTGCGTTCGGGCTGGTGTCGTTGGTTACGCTGCCCTCGCTGACGGTCCACTTGTAAGTCAAGTTGCCGCCGCAGGCAGAGCCGGTCGCCTGACCGGAAAGGCTCGCCGTGTGCGTTCCCGTGGTGTCCGCGGCGCAGCTAAGCGCATTCGGACTGGAGGTAACGCTGGTGATTTGCGGCTCCACGTACTCCTTCACGCTGAGTGTGACTGGGCCGCCCGTCACGGTACGCGACGGATTCGTGGAATCGGTGATCGTCACTTGCACAGTGAAGTCGCCCGCATTATTAGGCGTGAAGGAGAAATCGGGACTGTTGCTGCCCGACGCGGCGCCATTCATCTGCCATGCGTAAGTAAGCGTATGTCCGGCAGGATCGCTGGCATTAGAGTGCAAGGTAATCGGTTTGCCCTGGCATAATGTGCCTTCGCCGCCCGTGATCGTACCCGCATTGAGTGGCGGGGGCGGAGGCGGCGGTGTTGGCGGAGGCGGAGGCGCTTCCACACGACCCAAGTAGAATACTAAGCCCATGGTGGCCTGGAAACCGGTGATGTGTTGCTTGGAGATAATGAAAATCCCACCGTCATTAAAGTTCGGTAAACCGAACGTCGGATTGCGGGACCAGAATCCGCGCGCATCGAATCGCAAACCGAAATGGTCGCTGAGGTGGAACTTGACTCCACCGCCGTAGTTCACGCCCACTTGCAAATTCTCACTTAAATTCGCCGAGTGGTAGACGGAGTTGACCGCCGGGGAGACTGCATAAGTCTGGGCTGCGGTAGTCGGCATGAATTCAGCCGAGCCAATACCTGCCGTCACGAACGGCTGGACGCGAGAGCCTCGGGGTGTAAAGCTGAAGACCGGGTTCAGCGAAAGATACTGAATCTGATTGCCAAAGTCGTAGCTAGGCAGGCCGGGTTTGATGGGAGTCACCAGCCTGACATTGTTGACCATGAAGTTATAGGCAAGCTCGAGGCCGAAATATTTCGCGGGATTCCACGTCACGCGTCCGCCGACCGTACCGCCGTTGATCAGCTTTTCATTCAATCCGTTGTTGACTTGCCCCCAAAGACTTACTCCACCGAACGGATCCAATTCGATGGTGTCCGGATATTGATCCCCGGAACCGCTGGATCCGCCTTTGTTATTTGTCTTGCTCGTGCCTTGGGCATAAGCTAAAGTGCCAAAGCATAAAGCCCCACACAAAATCGCCGAACCAATCGGCCTAATTGTGAGCCGAGTTTTCATCCTTCTCCTCCACGGACATTTGTAAGCAACACCAATAATTGATCTTAACGGAAAACTCCCTAGTTGCGAAAGAGAATTCCCAAATCACTAGTAATTCCGTATATACGATTCGAAGCGCGGTCAGGCATCCAAAGCTGCCGGATCCGCAAGCCAGGAATCGCGGTCGGTATTAAGGACCAGGAGTTCCCCCCGTCTCTTGTTTCATAAAGCTGTCCATATTCGACAGCATAGGCTATTCGCTGCGAAACGCTGTAAATGACTGAACTGACGGTCGATGCGGGCATGCCTCCGAGATTTGCGTACCATTTCGCGCCTCCGTCAGGCGAGGAATACAAGCCCAGCCTAGTCGCCACAAACAACGGAGCGTTTGGATCCGGCGGAATGGCAATATCATTCACATCTGACGCGGGCAATGGGAAAAATAGCTCGGCCCAATGGTCGCCGAAATCTTTTGAAAGAAACAGCGATCCCGCCGCCCGCGCTATTAAATAACCATTTGAAGTCGGAGCAGAATAGAGCGCGGTCACGCCACTTGAAGCCGTGACATCCGATGATGTCCAATGCTCTCCCATATCGGTGGTCTTGAGTAATCCCAGATCCGTGGCCGCAAAAATGACGTCTTTCGTACCGCTCCTTGTCGGGTACAGGCCGCTAATCTCCACAAGCGTAATCTCGCGTTCCGCGCGTGGCTTTACCGGCCTGACTGCTGTTTTCCGCACGGCTCCTTTGGTATGGGTGGCCTGTTTAAGTGTGGCTGGCGATTTGGGCTTCTGCGTTTCGGCCGGCGGGTTCACGATCAGACGAACAGGAATGGGTTTCCATGTGGCACCGCCGTCGATCGATTTGTACATCTGATGCGGACTTGCCGCAAGCAGAATCCGCTCCTCGCTCGCGATTCCCGCGATCGCCTTCAGGTGTACCCCTCCGAGCCCGCGCGTATTTCGCAGCTGCGACCACGACTCCCCTTGGTCGCTGCTCAAAAATATGCCGGTCGTTTCGCCTTCTTGCGTCTCCACCGCTACTAGCTTCTTACCGGAAATTGTCACCGAGCTAATTACTCGATCCACAAAGCCCTTGTCGAGCAGGTCGATTCGTTCTCCTCCATCGCCGCTCTTACCAATTCCTTCGTATTCAAGCGCGAGATACATATTTCCAGGGTGCGAAGGATCGAACGCTAACGCATTCACCTGAGTGTTCGTCATGGTTTTCCAACTGACGCCGTGATTGACGGATTTAAACAGACCGGTGGTTGTGCCCGCGTAAATGGTGTTCGGATTGGAAGGATCTTCGCGCACCACGTGAGTACGTCTGGAAGTGTTCGGGATGCCAAGCAGTTTGTGCCACAGCTCGCCCGCGTTTGTACTTGCATAGACGCCACTGCAAGCGCTGGCCAAAATCGACTTCGGCGTTGCCGGATTCACGTAGATAGAGAAAACGTCGGAGTCGTCGATCATCCCGGTATGAATCGAGGACCAGGTCTTTCCGGCGTCGGTCGTCTTCCAGGGGAGATGCATGGTTCCGGCGTAAATGACATCTGAGTTTGCGGTATCGAAGGCGACTGCGGTGATGCCCTGCATCTCAGGATTTTGCGGATCGGAAATGCGTTTCCAGGTCTTGCCGGAGTCCTCGCTTAGCATCACCCCGCGCAATGTGCCGGCTACGAAGCGCGACGGCTGGCTGGGGGAAGCGCCGAGCGCGCGAATTCCGACCTCTCGCAAGTCCTTTACCACCGTCCAGGTTTTCCCCTCATCCTGGCTGTCAAACAGACCGCCATCCTCGGCGGTGATCATTCCCGCCAGATAGTGATGGGAATTTGCCGGATCGATCAGGATGGAGGTGACCTCGCTAAGATTGCGCTTCGGAAAATTGAGAAGATTCCAGCTTCCGCCTGAATCGTCGCTTTGAAATAGCAACGAGTTCATGGCGCCGGCGAGAACCGTGCTTGGATTCTGAGGATCGACAGCAATGGTGATCGCGGTGCCGCCGAACGGCCCGGCGATCTTCCAATCGTTCACGGGTATGAAAGCCGCCCACGCCGCGACAGCAAAGGCGAGAAAAGTGGTCCCGAAGGCAAACGGCAACAGTTGGCGTTTAATCATTTTGGGCGAGATCTGTTTCGACCGATATCTCTATTGTTAACCGGAGAGCATAAAAACTCTCAGTTTTGCGATAGATTGCGTCTCCATTGCCGGTTCTACTTGCGTCAGGTATCCTAGAGTCTGCAACAGTTGAATCCAGAAATAGATAGGTTAGTAGGTTAATGGCAAATACAGTTTCCGCGTTGAAGCGCGTCCGCATCACTGAGCGCAGGACAGCTATCAACCGCGCCCGCAAATCGCGGTTACGGCATCAGATCCGCGCGATCCGCCGGTTATTAGATCAAAAGGACGCTCCAGGCGCTACCAAGCTGATTCCCGCGACTTTTTCGCTAGTGGATCGCGCCGCGAAGTGGGGCATCATCAAGAAGAATACGGCGGCGCGGTACAAGAGCCGCCTGAGTTTGAGAATCCGCAAGGTCGCTGCCGCTTAAGAACGCGCGGAGTCTCCAGGTGATTTCGTTGCTACCGCGGGGGGACGGGCAGCCATGTCCACGCGCCAAAACCCGGCTTGGGACATAGTCGGCCATCCCAAACAGCACACGAAAATTCAGGTCGCTTACGCTTCCGGCTCAGGTTCAAGCTTTTGGGCGCGCCGTTCGAGGATGGCGCGGTTGTGCGAGCAGACCTCGCAGTCGCATCCGCCTCGCTCTTTGGGCCTGGGCAGATTGCCCACGCCGGTTGGGCCGATATGGCCGGTGCCGTTGGCCTTTTCGCGCTCGATTAGGACGAGCCAGGTATCGACCGTCATGCGCTGAATGCCGCACATGCCGATTCGCCGCCTCTCTTCATCCTTGGTCGCCCAGTGATATTCGGGCGGAACACCGTTGACGAAATTGCAGCGACGATAGACCAGCTCCGGCGGCGGGTCCATGGCTTTGCCCTCTTCGATGAGCTGCTCATTGGATGGCTGTACCCAGGTACAGGTTTTTCCGTCTTCCACGGTGATCTCAAGCCACTGTTCCATGATCACGATCTTGCGTTGGTTCTTCTTGGCGTTTTGTCCCTGGAAGGTTTCTTGAGCGAGAGTTTTGGGCTCCGCGGGAACGGCGAGTTTTTTGTTGATGCGCTGGATGGTGGCGGCGTACTGAGACCTGCTTTCAGTCACGGCTGCTTGCTCCTGAGAGACGTCCACGTTTAGAAGCTGCGCTTTGTAGATCTTTTGATCAATGATCGAGTCGAATTTTTTGCTCTCCAGCAGGTGTTCGGCGCGCGTCTCGAAAAGACCAATTTCAGTAGCATGAAGCTGGTCTTTTGTGCGGTGGAAGTCCTTCTGGTCGTTTTTGGCGACTTTCACGCGAGCGTCTAATGCGGCCATGGCCCGGCCCACCGAGCGCTCGGCCGTGGTTTTGTAGCGGAGCGCGAGCTGAAAATTCTTGTGCTGCTGGTCAGTCCAGCTAATGAAATCGACTTTCGCAAGTTCTTGTTCAAGTTGAAGGTACCTCCTGATATTTCGTTCCAGAAACCATTTTTCGAGGATGAGGTGCTCGACGAGCTCGCGCGTGGCGTCGTCTTCGGGATCGTAGGCGGACATCCAGCGGTCATATAGGATGTCGAAGTCTTCCTGGCGCTCGCCGGGAAGGAGCAGGATTTTGGAGCGGCAGCCGTGGGTGACGGAATTCTGGCTGGAGCGGGC
The DNA here is from genome assembly GCA_963819405.1 of uncultured Acidobacteriaceae bacterium. Classification (GTDB taxonomy): domain Bacteria; phylum Acidobacteriota; class Terriglobia; order Bryobacterales; family Bryobacteraceae; genus Bog-105. The sequence continues at coordinate 209,139 of CAWFWH010000026.1, forward strand.
CTTACCCTCGGAAGTACGTGGACCGGTTGAATGGCCGGGATGTTCTGCGTTGGGCGGCGGGCCGTCGGAGATTTCGAAATCGTCAGGGGCGGAGGGGAGGGAAAAATCGTCGGGCGAGGTGTCGCGAACGCAAAGTTGCTCCAGATCTTCCATGACTTTCGCACCAGTGTTCGCATAGAGGATGTCGCGGAGTGAGGCGGAATGCGGGTAAGTTATGGAATCGGTTGGGGAAAGTTTATTTTTTGAAATTGGGATGAGGGTTAGCGGGCGGTAAAAAGGGCGGGGATGGGCGTTTTACCGAGCGAACTGTCGGATTGGGTTCGTTTTTGCGTTTTGGTGGTTTGATGTCGCATTGACAAGAAGGCTGGGAAGAGTGGGCGAGTTATGGGACCATGTGAACGGCATCCCTAAACACTACCTATTCACAACTTATTTAATATTGTCCGCAGGCGGATTTTCTGACGCTACTCACGAGGCCGGGTTGTCATGCGTCGCGTACAGTTCATCGAACTCCATGAACAGCCTTGGCTCCCGTCATCTCTCCGAGATGAAATTACGGACGCGCTTCAGTTCGGGTTAAATCTCTTAAACGCCTACGAGCCCATCGCCCCGCTGTTGCAAAGCGTGCTTGACGCCACGCGGAGCCGATCGATTGTTGATATGTGTTCAGGGGGTGGCGGACCCTGGTTAGACCTTTCGCGAAAGCTCCAGGGCGGCGCACAAGTCTTTCACATTCTGCTCACAGATAAATACCCAAACCTCCGGGCGTACCAAAATGTCGGGGCGGATTTTGGGAATCACATTGCTTTCTATCCGGACCCCGTGGACGCGATGAACGTTCCTCGGGAATTGAAGGGGTCTCGGACGATGTTCTCGTCGTTTCATCATTTTTCGACAGAAGAGGCTCGCGCCATACTGCAAAATGCCGTGGACGCCGGCGAAAGTATCGCCATATTTGAAATAACGAGGCGCGCTCCGTCAACTATCTGCCTTATGTTTCCCTGGGTTTTCATGCTGTTCGTCTTCACTCTGTGGATCCGTCCGTTCCGTTGGTCGCGGTTGCTCTGGACGTATGTGATTCCGATAATCCCCTTGGTGTTGCTGTTCGATGGAGTGGTGTCTTGCCTTCGAACACATCGGCCGCAGGAACTGCGTGACATTGTCGAGACGCTCGCCGCAACTGAATACCAGTGGGAGGTGGGCGAGTATTCAAGAGCGGCCGCTCAATTGCCAATTACTTATCTGATGGGTTATCCGCAGGCACGCCTGTAACGTAGCAGTGGATCTTCAAGATGGATGTAGCGACGCGCAGAGTGTGGCTATCATTCCAGGTGAAACTGAGCTGCCTGGATCAGCCTGACGCTTGAAGAAAGGACGTCAATTTCAGAACAGGTCACCGACGGGCGGAAATGTCAGTTATGAGGCTCAGGACCAGCAGTGCGAGAGCAATTGCGCTAATGCGCTTTGCAGCAACTGTCTTGTTCCGCCAACTCCACTCCAATATCGCCCACAGGTGTTGCGGAAACATCGAGAGATCAACCGTTCCCGGCGGAGGCGCCGCGCGATACCACGGATAAATGGCATAAGCCCCGCTGAGCACAGCAGCCCACGCGAGCACAACCATCGTGATCAGGTAAATGCGCATGAAGCGCTCCTGGCCGGGCGTAGATTCGGGTTCAGTGGACGAGGTGGTGAATTGATAAAGCCCTAATAGCGCGCGCCAGCCGCGAAGCTGGCCGCAAGTTGCAGGTCATTGAAATCCCATTTCGTTCATCGGTCGAAATCCCGATGTGTTCATCGGCTCTGGGAACCTGAGGTCACCCGAGTCGGGTTTCTTCTTGTCTTTTCCCCATGTCCAGTACATGCCGACGTACGCATACTGTTCGGTTTGGCCGGCTACTGAGTGGCCGTAGCAAAACAAAAACTGCTCCCCTGGGTGATGCTTAAAGTGATAGTACCCACCGATATCGATCATGGTTGAAGCTTCCGTCTGGGGCGTGGCATAGCCCTCGCGTCCATGGGAGAAGAGCTCGCCTCCGAGTTCCAGTCGCTCGCCGAAGGAGTATTTCAACAGGAATGCGCCGTATGGGAAATTGCGGTACTGGGTTTGCGGAACGATGACCTCTCCGGCGCCGCCGTCCAGGAGCCAGTGTCCGAAATTCTTCTGCAGCCACAGGGGAACTTTGTACCAAACGGTTCCCACGCCGAGTCCCTTGTCGTAATTACCGGTCGGTATTTCGAACATCGTAAAGGTGCCGATCTGCGGAATGTACTTCGATTCCTTGATGAACGCGATCTTGACGCCGAGTTCCATATCGATGTAGCCGAAGGCGGAGGGGCCAACGCCGCCGGGGGCGTAAATCGGATTGTTGGAGGGGTTGATGGTGCCCCAGGGCGCGATGATGTGTAGCTGCACTCTGGGAATGGCGCCCCAATTGAACTCGAAAGCCGGGCCGGTGGAATCAATTTCTGCCGGTGTCCCATCCATACTCCCGAAAATGTAGAACTCGTAATGGTGCAGGTCGACCGGAACCGGATCGTCCGTTTGGAACGGGGGCCCCTGTGCCCACAGGCTGGAACCGGCAACCATGAAGAGCAGCAACAGCATGAGAGGAGAGCATTTATTCGTACTCCCTGTGCGCTTGCCCCGAAGCTTGAGAAAGGCCCCTCCTACCAAGGCATTCCGGATAAATGACATTAGGACCGCTCGCGCCCCGTGTCTGCGAAGTTTTTTGTCAAATAGTGATCTATAGAGAGAGGTCCCGGCCCCACGACCAAGAGAAATAACAGGCCCATCAGCATCGAATAGTCGGCACGCGCTTCATGCGCCATACCCCACAGGTTGCCCGCAAATAGCATCGGCAGCTTGGTGGAAGCGATAGCGACCGAAATCACTGCTAGAAGCGGAACAGTCGCCAGTCTGCTGAGCAAGCCCAATACTAGAAGCGATCCGCAAAGGATTTCGATAGCACCAACAAATGGCGCCATCACCTGCGGAGCAGGTATGCCGATTTTGAGAAAGCGTCCTGCCCCGAGGCTTGCTGGAAATAGGAACTTTTGAATCCCCTCTGATAAGAACACCAAGCCAACCAAAAGGCGGATGAGAAACGTAGCTTTAGGTGCTGTGGAAACGAGTATCCGCTGATAAAATGGCATCGCCAAGCGACGGCGCCTTCCGGGCGAAATCACTATACCATGCATCGTAATCGGATCTCGAAATCGAAATCAGAACAAAAAAATCCGGCTGCCGATCGCGATTTGTATTCAGGCCTGATTCGGCTGCATGTCCTGCACCACGCCGTAGAGGGTCCGATCTTTGGTCTTGGGATGATCGAGGAACTGGCCCGTCACGGGTATCGCATCAGTCCAGGGAGTCTGTATCCTCTGCTGCAACGGCTTGAGAAGAAAGGCTATCTGCGCTCGACTGAGCAGCGAAAAGGGAAATCGCTCCGGCGAGTGTACCGAGCAACTCGGTTAGGCCGGAAGGCTTTAATGGCATCGAAAAGCAAAGTGCGAGAGCTCTTTCATGAACTCATTGAAGGGGAGTAGCACAACGGCCGATTGTGCTAGCTGCGTTACCGGGAGGCGAGCAGTTGCGGTATCCACCAAGAGCTTGATCGCGTGTAGTCAGAAAGGCTGTGGCCGCTTCCAAGGCTCTCGATCACAGTGTGCTGACACTTGCTGCAGCGTTTCGATAACTACCGGCTCCAAAAATAGATCGCCTGGCGAGCGGAGCGTTCGCACACGGCGCTTGGGCGGTTGGCCGAAGAAACGGCTATACTCGCGGTTGAATTGTGTGGCGCCTCCGTATCGGACCTCAAAGACTACAGTGCGTTCTCTGTTGACCCGCACAGCGGTTTCAAAGTAGAATGAGCGGGCACTTACCCTACCGTTCGCGGAGACAGTCATGCACCTACCATCTTCAAGATTGCCGCTAGTCAGACTGATTGCCGGCGCGGCGATCCTATCAATTGCACTATCGGTTCCGGCTGCCGCAGCTCCGATTGCGAACTGTAATGCCAACGTTACGCTATGTCTTATTCCCGAAAATGTTCTTCTTCAATTGCCGTCAGGGGATTTCGCAATTGCGGGTGATGTTGTGCTTCTTGAGTCGAACGGCAGCACGATCAGCGATGTTTTCCGAATCTTCAATAACTTAGTCAACACTGGTCAGGGTACCGGGCTCGGGACCCTAGTCGAGATGTATAGCGCGGACGACGTCACTCTTCCCACCAACTTCAGCGCAAACGCGGTCGGCATATTTGAGAACCCGTCGGGCGTAACATCGTACACCAATAATGGGACTGCCTACCTGCTGGGCGTCCCGGAGCCGCGGTCTGCAGAATTATTAGCTCTCGCGGGCGCTGTGTTAATGATTTTGCGGCGCAAGTGGGCGAGGACGCCTAGGGACATCTAGAGGAGGTCAACCATGCGCTGGTTTGAGTTGAACAAGGCGGGCTTGTTGGCCTGCGTGACCGTTTTGTGCTGTACGGGCGTGTACGCCCAGACTCAGGATCCCGTGGACGGGCCGGTTTCTGCGCAAATTAACTTAGCTGACGGACCGGTTTCCGTTACGGTCAGCTTCCATTTGCCCACCGGGACGGGACCGGCGCAGGATCAGACATTCGCAAATGCCCTCGCGCTGGACCCAGGATTGCCGTATTTCACGTCCAATTTCCTCTCGCTGGGCAGCGTGTTTCTTCCGTTCAACATTGTGGGCGCGGATCCTTCGCAGGGCGCAAGCAGCACCACGATCCCAACTGTTATCGTGCCTTTGAAGTTTGTTTTCGCGGGCAGCGGTGGGCAGACATTAGACGGCACCAACGTTGTGGCCCCCATCGAAAACTCCCCGATTTTCCAGAATGCGGACTACACGGCCGGTTCGATAGACCTGGGCGTCACGCAATATGGGGATGCATTGCAACGCGCGGAGTTTTGGAACCTGCCGGGGTTCTCACAGAATTATCATGTGCTGCTGGGGCAGCCATCGGTCGACCCGACGGTCACCATAACAGTTCCGCCGGGATTGGGCAACGCCTACGCGCTGAGCGGCGGCGGGTTCCAGGGAGTTGTGGATACGGCGTTTTTCGAACGGACGGTGGCTGCTTTGACGGCAAGCTACCCGGCAAATGAACTGCCGATTTTCCTGACGGACAACGTGTACTTGGGGACCAACGGGCTGATACAGAACTGCTGCATCTTGGGATACCACGCTTCTCAGGGGCCACCCGCTGCGACAGCGAAAACGTGGATTTATGCGGCGTACTCAGAGCCTGGGACGTTTGCAGGCTCTGAAATCGGACTGAGTTTCGTGGATACCGTCGGTCTGAGCCATGAGGTTGCAGAGTGGTTGAACGATCCATTCGTCGGCGCGTTCGCGTTCGGCTTTCTCAATTTCGTTCCGCCTGCATCGTACAACGGCGCGTGTCATTACAATTTCGAAACCGGAGATCCGCTCGAAGGGGCACCGTACACGTTCACGGAAGTCACGAATTCAACGACCTACCATCTGCAGGACGAAGTTCTTCTGCCTTGGTACCTGCATACGACTCCATCGTTCTCAGCGAATGGGTGGTACACGTTCCAAAACGTCTCGGCAGAGATCCCGCTGGTTGTGAATGCTCCGGCGGCGATTGCGGGGTCGTACAGCGACACAGCGACACTCACTTTCGCGCCGGTCAACACGCCGGTTACAGCCGATGTCGTTTACATTGGGCGTGGCTGCCCGGCGGGATCTATCAGTTCCGGCAGTGCCGCAGACCCGTACTTAGCTGACCCGACTGGGAAGATTGCGCTCATCGACCGTGGGGCTTGCCCGATCAGCCTGAAAGTCGATGCGGCGGCAAGGGCCGGCGCTGCCGGGGTGTTGATTGGTCTGGTAGCGCCGGGAAGCGCAATGCCGTTTACGTACGGAGGTGGAACCGACTTCGTACCGTCGCTCGTGATCACGCAAGCGACCAGCGACGCGATCAAAGGGGCTTTGGGATCGTCGACTGTAAACGCGACCATCAGTCCGGCCAACGCGGTTCCCGCTCCCCCATCGCAGCTTTGCGGGCCAGGGTAAGGCGCGATGGCGAACTTTATCACTTAACCGCCATTCCGCTTACGCCGCGACGTCTATTCGCCACGGCGAAAAATTCGCCGGAACTGCAAAGATTGTCCGCATAGACCTTCCCCGTCAGAAGAGTCAAAAACTGAGTGAGGGGAATTCGATCGGCCGTGGACATCAAAGCGCAAACTTCCGGACACAATCGTTCCTTCGGGATTATGCTGATCACGCTCGCGTTCTTTTGTGCGGCCGTGATGAGTACGTTTAGCAAAGCGGCGTATGGAGTGCGTCCGCTACTGACATTGTTTCTGCAATACGGCATCAGCTTTCTGGTGTTTGTTCCTTCGGCAGCAGCAGCAGGAAGAGGCCGTCTCAAAACGGAGCATTTCTGGTTGCAGCTATTCCGAAGCGTTGCTGGGTCGGCTTGTCAGCTCTTGTTTTTCATGGCAGTGCAATCAATACCTCTGCTCGACTCCGTCCTGCTGTCAAATGCGGCGCCCTTGTTCATTCCGCTGGTGGTCTATATCTGGTTTCGTAAGACTGTGCAGCCGCTGGTGTGGATGAGTCTTCTGATCGGTCTCGCCGGAATCGTGATGATTATCAAGCCGGGACCGCAAATGTTTCATAACCCGGCATCGCTGCTTGCCTTGACTGCGGGACTGTTTTCGGCGCTGGCGCTTGTCGCGACAAACAAGCTGGCGGAGACGGAGCCGCCCACGCGAATCCTCTTCTATAACTTCGGTCTTTCGACCTTGCTGTTGATCCCTCTGTGTATTTGGGTTTGGAAGCCGTTGACGGCCCAACAACGGCTGCTGCTGTTGGGTGTGGGTGTTTTCTATGCACTGACGCAGTACCTGATCATTCTGGCTTACCGCTATGCAAGCGCAGCGGAGCTGTCGCCGTTCAATTACACGGTGGTGATTTTCTCGGGATTGTTGGGATGGCGATTTTTCGGCAATGTTCCCGATAGCGCGGCGATCATAGGCACGTTACTGATTTGCGCGGGTGGCATTCTGAGCATTCAGGCTGGGCACCCCGAGGGACGCGGCCATTCATTCGGCTACGGACATTGGCAGCTCCACTGGAAGCTCCTGAGACACAAGACTGCCTGAGTGCGCTCAGGGGAAGATCTCCTCATCTATTCTCGATCGTGATCGTGGAAGCCGTCAACGGCAACATCAAATCACTGCTGCGGCGCAGCCGCGGGTACAGGAACCTTCGATACCTGCTCCTGAAGGCCCAGAGAATGGCCGCCGCGAAGACTGAATTCGTGGTCTTCACGAAAGCTGCTTAATATGCGGGTCCGTTCAGATTCTCGCCCAGAGCCGTTGAATAGCAATAGATGACCGCGTTCAATTAGTGCTTAGCGTGGACAACATGAATGCCAGCGTGTCCGAGCGCGAGTCCTTGAACGGCGCGGCCGAACCTGGACGCGATCTCCTGGAAATTGATGTCTTCGATGGCACAAAATCCGTGCGAGCGAAGAATCGCTGCAATGCCAGCCGGCTCGAAACGGCTGTCCGAACGTTCATCAATTTTCTCAAGCTGTTCGGTCCGCTGCTTTTCTAATTGCCTTAGCTCTTCTGAGAATGCCTCGGGAGGTTCCACGTAGTCGAACACCACCTCCGAGTTCTGGATTGACGACATGTAGTCCAGAGTGCGGCCGATAGCGTCCTGTGTCAGATATGGCACAACCCCGAGCCAAATGAAAAACGCGGGCGAGTTCTGCTGAAAGCCTGCGGCGACGAGCTTCTCTCCCACATCGTCCCGCTCGAAATCGACTGGCACGAGAATAAGCCATGGCGGAAGTGCGATTTGAGCTTCGGCCAAGCGCTGGCGTTTCCATGCCTGCGTCGCGGGGTGGTCCACCTCATAGATACGGATCTGTCGTGCGCCATGGGGATTCCGGAGAGCGAAAGTGTCGAGTCCGGCACCAAGGATGACGATCTGCCGAACCCCTCTTTCGACAGCTCTTGACAAAGCATCTTCCGCAATCCGGCTTCGCGCGGTGGTGAACAGACGTCCGATGCTGGCCAAGGGGTGTTTGTTCGCAAATTGAAGCACGTCCTTTTCGTCTTCACGCAGAATCTTCATGGCAAATGGGTCATAGAGGATTGAGCCATGATCGAGCACCTGATGAGCAGCTCGTTGTCGGGCGATTATCAGGGCTGTGCGGCTGGGTTCATTACGCTTCATGTTCGAGGTCTCCGTTCTCATCAATAGCTGATCGCACGAGTTGTCGTATGAGCGACTGGCGCCGTGCACACCGATATCTTCCGCTCAATTAGATACCTCCCGAATCCGGTCCCAAGAGGAGAGCTCTAAACCCGTCAGGCGGCCAGTCCGCCAGAACTCGTACACACCGCCCCATAGAATCACGAGAGCAGCCAACGGTGGCAGCAAAGCACTATATCCAGCACTCAAAATCCCCGCAAAACCGCGCTTTTCACAGATTCTTGCTCAGGGCCGAAAATGCTTCCAGGCGGGCGCCCGACAAGCTGCTTATCGCGGCGGCCCTGCCCCGGCAGGCCTCTGGATGAGCGTGCGGATGTGCTCGCGTCGCTCGAACGGTTGGAAATCGAGCGGGTGCACCGCGGTGAGGCCCGGGATGCGCATGATGGGCCATTCGCGTTCCTGCTGATCCCGCTGCAATATCCAGATCCCCTCCTGGCCGGGCTTAAACTTCGGCGAGTCATGCCAAGCCACGTCCTCGCTGTTGGGGAACCGGATACTGACCAGCTTGCCTTTGTGATGCCCCTTCTCCACGCCCGCTACTTCGATCTCGGCGATCCACCAATCCGGATTGTGCTCCGTAATGGGCATGCGCTTCCGAATGTCGTCCGGCGCAGGGGCGGTCTTGATAACCTTGCCCACAATCACCAGTTCAGCGAGACCGATGCGCCGCAAGAGGTGCTCGTCGGCGAGTCTGTGGTAGGCCTCATCGATTTCTGTGCGCATGATCTCTCGCTCCCTAGGCTCCATTCTGCCGACCTCGATCACGGCGAAGCAGACCGGATGCGGTTGCCTTCAAAGCCGTCCCGAATTGCGTTGCCTCAAATAGTCCACAAGTGCCTTTAGAAGGAGTGGTCAGGGTGAGGCCGATGGTTCCTGGGGTTTCTGGATACCATGTTTTTCGATACGGTAGAGCAACCTTTTGCGGCTAACGTCGAGATAACGAGCCGCGTGGGTTTGGTTCCAATGGCACTTAGTGAGAGCCTTTAAAATAAGTTCTTTTTCAACCGCTTCGAGACTGATGCCCTCCCGAGGGAGATCGATTTCCAGGGCATCAAGACCGCTCCTCTCCCGGTGCAAGGACTCCGGCAGATCCTGTATCGTAACTTCATTGCCGCGAGCCAGCACAACGATTCGCTCAAGCACGTTCTCAAGTTCGCGAATGTTGCCAGGCCATCGATAACGCGTAAAATACGGGACCAGAACGGCAGGCATGCTCAGATCCTCCCTTTGGTTCCTGGCTTTACTCTTCAGGAAGAAATGTTGGACGAGCTCGGGAATGTCTTCGGGCCGCTCCCGGAGGGGCGGCATCGTCAATGGGATTACAGCTAACCGGTAATAGAGATCCTCGCGAAAGGTACCGTCATCGATCATTGCCTGCAAATTGCGGTGAGTGGCCGCGATGATGCGGACATCGACTCTGATGCCGCCTTCGGATCCTATCTTTTCTATTTCGCCCTCTTGGATCAGCCGCAGCAATTTAACCTGCAGCAGAAGCGGCATTTCCCCAATTTCATCGAGGAAAAGAGTGCCTCCGTGGGCGGTCTCGACCTTTCCCTTCTTATTGGAAATAGCTCCTGTAAACGAACCTTTGACATGGCCGAACAGCTCCGATTCCAAAAGCTCTCCGGGGATGGTTCCACAATTGATCGTGACGAGGGGTCTATCTCGGCGAGAGCTGTTGAAATGTATGGCGCGTGCTAGAAGTTCTTTTCCGGTGCCGGTCTCGCCCCGAATCAGAACGGTAGAGCTAGTGCGGGCCGCTCGTGCAGCAGTGTCGAGGACCTGTAGAAGCACGTCCGATTGCCCGAGAATGTTCTCGAACCCGTATTTCTCGTTAAGGTTTGCACGCAGAACATGAACTTCCTCGACTAACCGCAAGTGCTCGAGAGCGCGATTGATGATAAGAGCCAGCTCATCGGGATGCACAGGCTTTGTCAGGTAATGGTAGGCCCCCGCTTTCATGGCTTCCACGGCAGTCTCGACCGTCCCATAGGCAGTGAGAAAGATCACGATAATCTCCGGATACAGCGATCGGACTTGCTTTAGAAATTCGAGTCCAGAGACGCCGGGCATCTTTAGATCGGTGACGACGACATCGCAACCACGCGCGCCAAGCAGCGCCACGGCTTGCTTGGCGGAAGCGGCAGAGTTCACTGCGTAACCGCATTGTTCGAGTTGTACTTCCAACACGCGCCGAAGACTTTCATCGTCATCGACTACGAGGATTCGGCTTTTCATCTGCCTGACATCACGGGGAGCGAGATTCGAAAGGTTGCGCCTTCAGGCGAATTTCTGCTGACGGTCAGGGTTCCTCCATGATGGGTTACGATCTGATGTGCAACTGAAAGTCCAAGCCCTGTGCCACTCTCTTTGGTGGTAAAGAAAGGATCGAAAATCCGGTCGAGGTCATCCGGACTGATTCCGGGGCCTGGATCGCGCACATCTATCGTCAGGTGCGTTTCTTTCTGCTCCGCGGCAAGCAATACGGTTCCTCCTTCGGGGGTAGCCTGCACTGCGTTCATGGTCAGATTGAGTAGGACTTGTTTCAATTGCTCCGGGTCGCACTCCAAAGCTGAGAGACCCGGTGGTACCTGCTTCTGCAAGTACACGCGCCCGTGCTGTTTGGCATGACGCGCGAGGACGATGACCGAATCCAATAGGACATCGACATCAACTGTCCGTAAATGCGGTTGCCGGGGTTTCGCGAAATCGAGAAAGCTGGAAAGCAGGCGATTGAGGCGGCGACACTCCTTCTGAATAATGTCCAGAAACTCACGACGCCTTTCTTCCGAGTGACTCTCCCTCTGAACAACCACGGCAGCTCCCTCAATGCTCGCCAGAGGATTTCGGATCTCATGCGCCAGACCGGCAGAGAGCTGCCCAAGAGCGTAAAGCCGTTCGGCGCGCTTCATGCCCTCGAAGTTTGCCTGTAGTTCGGTGTAGACGGAGTTTAATTGGTGGGTCGCTTCCCGAAGGGCGTTTTCACGCTTTTTTTGGCTGTCCATCAAAATACCAGTGACGAGCCCAACGAGTAAGAACACCATAACTTCCAGGCATTGATCGAGGACGTCAACCGGGGAAACGGTCCAAATTGCGGGGGTGCCCATTACGAACGACGCGCCCGCCAGGACTGCGATTCCTAGACCTCCGCGCCAACCCCACTTCAAACCCGCAAGGACGACCGGCACATAGTACATCCTTTGCAAAATATAGAGCCAATGCATCATCGCCTGAGGCGTCGAATTGTGGAGAAGGCCAATTACTCCAACAGCGACGAAGATGACTGTTCCCGAAATGGGCGAGTTCTTTCCTCGCAATTCATCATTTAGCAAGACCACGGGCTTTCTGTTGTTCGACATCGCAAGGTCCTCGCGCTTCTATCCCGCGGTGCAACACCTCCGGCCTGTTTTCCGGCAGGAAGCCGACTGCAAGATCACATCATTTTCAAGTGGTTATAACACAGGCCTCAGTTGAGCCGCGAGACTTCGCTGCTCAACACTCCGGCTGCGGCGCGCGCACCGAGCACCATACCCAAAGAGCTTCCATGACTTTTCGCACCATAGGCGGGAGGGCGGCACAGCGCGGAATGCGGCACTTTTGCCGCTGCTCTACTCTTGCCGTAAAGCCTTCATTGCGTCTACGCGGCTCGCGCGCCGGGCCGGTATAAAACTGGCGAACAGGGCAGCCAGCACTAGCACGGAAATCATAATCGCGAAAGTGGATGGCTCGGCGGTCCGCACGCCTGCTACCAGGCGCTCCAATACGCGCGCGGCTGCGAACGCAGCAGATGTGCCCACAGCAACGCCAACGAAAATCATCCCCAGGCTCTGCCGGAGCACCAGCTGCATCACGTCGCGAGCGCTAGCGCCCAGCGCCATCCGCACGCCAATTTCCGGCACGCGCTGGCTGGTCACGTAGGCCAGCACGCCATAAACGCCGATGCACGCGAGCAGCAAAGCTAACCCGGCGAAGATGCCGAATAAAAGCAAAAGGAAGCGTTGCCGGACGAGGGAATCGCTCGCGAGCTGCTCCATAGTATGAACTTCGTAGAGGACTTGATCGTTGCTAGCACCACGAAGTTGCCGCTGAAGAGCTTTAACTATATTCAATGGCGGAATGGTGGTTCGTACCGCGATTGACATAAGATCGGACCAACGGTGCAAAAGCCGGTCCGGCACCTGTGAAAACGGATAATAGAGCTGCGCGCGCACTGAGGCTTGATCATCGCCAGCGAGCCCCCAGTGCCGGACATGCCCTACTATCCCCACTATCCGAACCGGACCCCAACCCAAGTCAGGAAGCCAGAGACGCTTTCCGACAGGCTCCTGCCTTCCGAAGGCGTGCTGCGCTAAAACCTCATCAATGACAACGACAGGCTCATTGCCGATGCGGTCGTGGTCGTTAAAGAATCGGCCTGCGCGTAAAGGGATTCCCATGACCTTCAAATAGTCTGGAGTGACGCTAGTTGTCAACGTGATGGGCCGCTGATTTTCTGGAGGCATCGCAGCATTGGGCCAGTAGCCCAGTGGGTTGTTTCCCTCGCGCATAGGGACGGTATCGACGATGGCGACGGACTCCACTCCCGGGACGCGGCGTGCGCGATCTAGCACGTCCTGCCAAGCCGGAAGAATTTGGCTTGGATTTGCGAGGGTGGCGGGCGAAAGGGCCATGCGAGCGACCAATACGTTCCGGACATTCAGGCCGGGGTTGAGCGAGGAAAGCCGAAGGAGTGTACGGCCGAGCATTCCGGCGGCAACCAGCAGCACAACGGCGAGGGCGATCTCCGATATCACGAACCCGCTGTGCAGACGGCGTGAGCTTCCCACAACCGTCCGTGCTCCGGCGCGGAGGGTCTGCTCCAGTTCCCGCGCAGGTGCGCGCAGGGCTGGCGCCAGCCCAAAAAGAAGACTGGTTATAAGAGATACGGCCAATGCAAACAGCAGGACGCGCCAATCGAGTTGGATTTCCTCAATGCGAGGTAAACTGCCTGGCCAGAATTTTATAAAGGGCCGGAGACCAATGGCTGCAAGCGAGACGCCGAGCACGCCTCCAGCAATCCCTAACAGCGCGCTCTCAGTCAAGCATTGCCGCACCAGCCGGCTTCGGCCCGCACCTAGCGCTACTCGCATGGCAAGTTCACGCTGGCGCGAAACTGCGCGGGCTAGCAGCAGGCTGGCGATGTTGGCGCACGCAATCAACAGCACCAGGGTGACCGCGCCCAGCAGTAACCATAGTGTGGAACGGACGTCTCCCACATCCGGACGAAGCGGCTGCGCTACGAAGTCGCGGCCCTTATTCGTATCCGGGTACTGCTCGGCCAGACGTTGGCCAAGCATACTGAGTTCCGTTTCGGCCTGGGCCAGAGTGACGCCAGGACGCAGGCGCGCAATCACGGTAACCGGATGTGGTCCGCGATTCTGCATATATCTCGCCGTGTCTTGACCCATCGGCGTATACACATCGGCTTCTTGTCCGCCTAGCCGGAAGTCGGCGGGAGCTATGCCCACGACGGTATAGCGTTTCGCGTCGAGAACCAGCGCCATACCAAGCGCGGCGGGACTTCCGGCAAAGCGGCGCTGCCACAAGCTGTAGCCGAGGATCGCCACGGGCGCTCCGCCGGGCCTGTCTTCTTCGGGTAGGAACGAGCGGCCGAGAAATAGTGGAACGCGCAGGACGGTAAACAGGTTAGACGATGCCTCCAATTCTTCAACGTGCTCGGCCTCGCCGGGGTCGCTCACTGTGCCGAAAGTGTAGACCCACCCGGCCAGCTCTAGCGAACGGCTGCCGCGTTGGCAATCGAGAAAGTCAAAGTGTGCAAGATTCTGCTCGCCATAGAGCGCGGCGTTCCAGGTTTGGCTGCGGGCATGCACGGCCACCAGCCTGCCAGGATCGGGGTAAGGCAGCGGTCTTAGCAGAACACCGTTTATCAAGGTGAACATCACCGTCGTCGCTCCGATGCCGAGCGCAAGAGTTAACAGCCCGACCGCCGCAAACCCCGGCTTCTGACGCAGGGTGCGGTGCGCATATCGAAAGTCCTGCCACAGATCCTCCAACCAGCGTGTGCCACGGGCATCCCGGCACTGCTCCTTCACCTGCTCCGGACCGCCGAGAGCTAGCCTGGCCTGCCGTCGCGCTTCCTCTGGATCGTACCCACGCGCGATCAGATCGGACGCGTGTTGGTCAATATGGAAACGCAGCTCCTTTTCGAGTTGACCTTCCATCTGCGTTCGGCGCCACAGGCGTCCCCACCAGGTCATTTGGCACCTCCCTCGGACAGCTTGAGGATTAGACCGACTGCTTCTGTCAATCGCTGCCAGCTTGCCGCTTCCGTTTCGAGCTGCGCCCGCCCTTTGCGCGTCAGGCGATAGAACTTGGCCTCGCGCCCGGTCTCGGTCTCCTTCCAGTCCGCAGCCAAAAGGCCCCGGTTTTCGAGCCGGTGCAACGCAGGGTACAGCGAGCCTTGCGGAACCTGCACCACATCACGCGACACTTGCTGTAGCCTCTGCGCGATCGCGTATCCATGCACGGGGCCAAGCGCGACAACTTTGAGAATCAGCAAATCCAGGGTGCCTTGTGGAAGATCGGACTTCACCGGCATGGGTACACCTCGATCTTCTACACATTTAGCATGGGATGTGTAGAAGCGCAAGCCCTGCATGCCCGCATGGGAAACTCAAAGCCATGCCGAACAAAGTTCGCTGGGGCGTCTTGGGAGTCGCTAACATCGCGATGAAGAAAGTAATCCCAGCGATGAAAAAAGGCCAGCGCACGGAGATTGTGGCCATCGCTTCACACGACTTTGGCCGCGCCCGCCTTGCCGCAGCGCAAATGGATATCCCCAACGCTTATGGCTCTTATGAGGAGTTGTTGGCCGATCCCAAAGTAGACGCCATTTACAACCCGTTACCGAATCATCTGCACATCCCGTGGTCTATCAAAGCAGCGGAGGCATTTAAGCACGTCTTATGCGAAAAGCCGATCGCACTTACCGCGCGCGAAGTGAAAGCTTTGATAAAAGCTCGCGATGTGGCGGGCGTCAAGATCGGTGAAGCGTTCATGGTGAGGACGCATCCGCTCTGGCTTCGAGCGCGTGAGATCGTCCGTCTGGGCGAAATCGGCGAGCTTCGCGCCATAACCAGCACCTTCAGTTATTTCAATCGCGATCCCAAAAATATCCGGAATATCAAGGCAGTTGGTGGAGGAGGCGTAATGGATATCGGCTGTTATCCCATCACTATGTCGCGCTTTCTCTTCGAGCGCGAGCCCGCGCGCGTTGCTGCGCTGGTTGATCGAGATCCAGAAATGGGCACTGACCGCTTGGCTTCGGCGCTACTCGATTTCAATCCCGGGCAAGCCGTCTTCACTTGTAGCACCCAACTCGTCCCGTTTCAGCGGATGCAAATTCTGGGTGCCAAAGCTCGCATTGAGATCGAAATCCCTTACAATATTCCTCCCGATGTGCCCAGCCGCATCCTCATCGACAACGGTTCCGAACTCGGGGGCCGAAGCGCCCGTATCGAAGAATTTCCCGCTTGCGATCAATACACCATTCAAGGCGATGAGTTCTCGAGGGCCATTCAGGAGAACGCAGAAGTGCCGGTGCCGCTCGAGAATGCGATGGCAAACATGCGCGTCATCGAAGCCGTATTGCGCTCCGGCGAAACCGGGCGCTTCGAGCGGATTTAGACCAAACTGAACGGGCTGCTGAGAGTCTTCACCATATATCTCGACTATTTTCAATGGCGAAGAATGGTTTAGGCAGAGGCGAACTCGTACCCATCGAGCGCATAGCGCAGAAGATTTATGTCATCCGCGGCATTAAGGTTATGCTCGATTCTGAGCTGGCCAAGCTTTATCAAGTGCCAACAAAGGCATTTAACCAAGCCGTTCGCCGCAACACTGATCGTTTCCCCGATGACTTCATGTTCCAGTTAACGCGGGAAGAGGCGTCGGCTCTAAGGTCACAAAGTGTGACCTTAGAAAAAGGGCGTGGCCGTTACCGTAAATACGTCCCACTGGCATTTACTGAGCACGGAGTGGCGATGCTTTCGTCAGTCCTTCGCAGTAAGCGCGCTATTCAAGTGAATATCCTGATCGTGCGAGCCTTCATTAAGCTCCGCGACCTTTTTGCCACAAACAAAGATGTAGCCGGGCGAATGACAAAACTGGAATCAACACAACAGCAGCATGCCTCTGTGATTACTTTCTTGGCGGAAGAAATCGAGCAGCTCAAAGGGCCGCGCAAGGTGCCGCAGAAGCGCCGCATCGGGTTCCATACCGGTGATCGAGCATAACGAACTACTGAATCGTCGTGTTGGCCATGCGCGGATCGTTGAACTCCGTTCGCTCGCCCGCTTTCCTGCCGGGAATCGGAAGCAGACGCGCCGCAAGGGGCTTGTGCCATTTGTAGGCGAGGCTCGCCACATCGCCTAGAATTCGCGCGATGCCTTCTTCGCTGATATCGCCGGGCAAGGGGACAGTATCAAGGCCGCCCGCGCATACCGCCGAATACGCGAGCAACGAATCTCTCGTGTAGGTTCGTTCGGCCCAACGCTTCCCTAAGACAACGTCTTCGAGAACTGGAACCATTAACCCTGCATAGCCAACACGCTTGATGGGAACCGATTGCACTGCGCGCGTGATGATGGCTGCGGCAGTCATGGTGCCGGGAGAGCCAAAGGGCGAGCCTGTGAACGATTCGATTGCGCGGCCTATCGATACTTCGCCCAAAGGCGCGGGAGTCGGGTCGATGCCGGCGTAAGTCCAGCCGCTCGTAGATGCGATTCGTGTCGCGACCGCTTCGGCATCGCGCAGCTCATGCGTCAGCGCGGCCGCAAGACTCTTCTCCGCGTCATTCGGCTCATGATGCTTTGCGAACACTTCCGCCACCACGCCCGCGCCCTCGAGTCCGACCGCAAAGATGTGTCCGCCGCCCAGATGATAGGCGCCTGGA
This sequence comes from uncultured Acidobacteriaceae bacterium, assembly GCA_963819405.1. Taxonomy (GTDB): domain Bacteria; phylum Acidobacteriota; class Terriglobia; order Bryobacterales; family Bryobacteraceae; genus Bog-105. Next base: position 226,376 of record CAWFWH010000026.1, read on the forward strand.
AAAAACGGTCCGTAGGGCTTAAGCATCGCGATCGCGGCGAAATTTAAGTTACCCTGCCCGTGCGTGCTGCGCTGCGATACCGCTTTAATGAGTCGCGCACTCTGGCGCACAGCCGTCCAATGGATCCCGTCTTCATCGGCAATAACGAGACTCGCGTTGATATGGGTGGAGGCGGAGAGAACGTCCGCCAGCAGATCGACTGCCGCCGGATCATCGCAATCATGTAGCATCGCTGTGCCAATGCTTGGGCTGAATCCCAGCGTTCCGGCAAGCGCATCGATGTTGCGCAGCAGCGCGAGCGCCGCGATCATGATCGAGCCCGCGTGTATATTGCGGGAACGGCTGGGTAGCGATGCGGATCGTCTCTACTTCGAAGCCGGCGCTGCGGTAAGCCTCGCGTGCGGTGTTCAGGAACTTCACCGTGTCTTTCAGCTGCGACTGATAAGATTTGCTGTCGATGTCGACGAACGCCGTGATGGCCCGAACTTTAGGCCTCGCCCCAGCAGCGAGACTCACAGCAGCGATGAAGAGCGCTAACAGTGCCAAACGCATGATCGGTTATAGCATGATGCTCCGGGCTTTCTGTTACATTATTCCTTCGGCCGGCATCACGGCCGAGCTGCATTGGAGTCATCAGTATGATTGGTCGAAGTCGTTGGTTTATTCTTTTCATCGCGGTCTGTCTTTTGGTCTTGCTGCGACCGGGAAGCTTGGCGCAGGAGACGCCGTCCGCAGGTCAATACCCGGGCGCGTTGCTGTCCGGTTTGCAATGGCGCGATGTGGGTCCCATGCGCGGCGGACGCACGGTGGCGGTCGCAGGAAACGCCAACCAGCCCGATACCTTTTATATTGGCTCCGTCGGCGGCGGCGTGTGGAAGACTGAGAACGCCGGCCGTACGTGGTTCCCGATCTCCGACCAGGGCATTCCAATCGGCTCGATCGGCGCCATTGCCGTCGCGCCATCGAATCCCAATATCATCTATGTCGGCACGGGCGAAGCTGACATTCGCAGCCAACACTCTTATGGCATCGGCATGTATAAGTCGACCGATGCGGGTAAGACCTGGACCCATATCGGACTGGAAGCGACGCGTCAGATCGGGCGCGTGGCGGTCGATCCGGCAAATCCGAATCGTGTTTACGTAGCGGCGCTCGGCCATGTCTACGACGCCAACCCCGATCGTGGTGTCTATCGCTCGACTGATGGCGGCGCGACTTGGAAAAAAGTTCTATTCGACACCAAAAGACCTAACGATGTCGGCGCAATCGATCTGACCATCGATCCGAAGAATCCGCGTGTCATCTACGCTTCGCTGTGGGCGACGCGACGTCCGCCATGGTCGGTTTATGCTCCCAGCAACATGCCGGGCAGCGGGCTGTACAAATCCACCGACGGCGGCGATAGCTGGAAACAGTTGACAGGCGGGCTGCCGAGCGACGAGTTTGTCGGAAGGATCGGCATCTCGGTTTCAGGTAGCAACCCCAAACGCCTCTGGGCGGTGGTTGACGATTTAGGCTCCGGTATCGCGCGCCCCATTGGCGGTGGCGCACGCCCAGCAGGAGCACCCGCAATTGCTGCGGCCGCAGCGCGCGAAGCAGCAGCCGCTAACACCAAAGGCGGACTCTACCTCTCCGACGATGCCGGCGCCACCTGGAAATTGGTCAACCGCGAGAACCGTCTCTGGGGCCGCGGCTGGTACTTCGGAGCGGTGACCGCCGATCCAGTCAATCCCGATCGCGCCTACGTCATCAACACCGCTACCTATATGACCATGGACGCCGGAAAGACTTTTATTCCGGTCAAGGGAGCGCCCGGCGGTGACGACTATCACCAGCTCTGGATCAATCCCAAAGACGCCAATCGCATTGTACTCAGCAGCGATCAGGGCGCGGTCATCAGCGTGGATGGCGCCAAGACCTGGAGCACCTGGTACAACCAACCGACCGCTCAGATCTATCATGTCGCCGCCGACAATCGTTTCCCCTACTGGCTTTATGGCGCGCAGCAGGATAGCGGCGGCGTGGGCGTCAGCACCTGGTCGACCGAGGGCGTGCTCTCGTTCCGAAACTGGGAACCCACCTGCTTAGCCGGCGAGAGTAACACCGTCGTCCCCGATCCGAAGGATGGCAACATTCTTTATGGCGGCGGCGCAGGGCGTTGCGATCAGTCCTTAAATACTGCCGTACCGCTTGGTGGACAGTTACCCGCAGCCGATCCAAAGGATCCCAATCGCAAAACCTGGACGCTTCCGCAGGTTTTCTCCCAAGCGGATGAAGCGCTGTACTATGCGAATCAATTCGTGATGCGATCGCGCGACCGTGGCCGCACATGGGAAAAAATCAGCCCCGATCTCTCGCGGCCGAACCCGCCCGTGCCCACCGCTCTCGATCCGCTCACCGCCAAGGACATCGACCAGCCCATGACCGAACGCTTCGGCGTGGTCTATACCATCGGGCCTTCGCCCCTCCAGGCCAATACCGTTTGGGTTGGCACTGACGATGGCCTGATCCATGTCACCCGCGACGATGGCAAGAACTGGATCGACGTGACTCCGCCGGCCATGACGCCGTGGAGCAAGGTTTCCCAAATTGAAGCCGGCCACTTCGATGTCGAGACCGCGTACGCGTCGGTCGATCGCCATCGCATTGCCGATAACAAGCCGTACATCTATCGCACGCACGACGGCGGCAAGAGTTGGCAGAACGTGGTTGCCGGGATCCCGGAAGGCGCCTATGTCAACTCGGTGAAAGAAGACCCGCAAGCCAAGGGGTTGCTTTATGCCGCCACCGAGCTGCGCGTTTACGTTTCCTTCAACGACGGCGACGAATGGCAGCCATTGCAGAACAATATGCCGGTCACTTCCGTTCGCGACATCGTCGTGCACGGCGACGATCTTGACATAGCCACATACGGCCGCGGCTTTTGGGTCATGGATCAAATGTCTGCGCTCCGGCAAATCGCCGCTCGGGGCGCGGAGATCGTCTCCGCCGGCGCCTACCTGTTTAAGCCCGGCGAGACGTTCGCCACCATACTGGGCGGCATGAACGGCACGCCAATGCCGCATGAAGAACCGCAGGAGCTGAATCCGCCTTCCGGCGTTCTGGTCTATTACTGGCTCAAATCTGCCGCCGCCGGGCCGCTGAAGCTCGAACTGCTGGATCCCGCCGGAGCAATGCGTGTCTGCGCCGCCAGTGACACGCCCGTGCGCCCGGTGGATACCGAAACCCTCAACGTTCAGGCCATTTGGGAACAACCGGCGCAGCCGCCTTCAGCCGCTGCGGGAATGCATCGCTTTGCGCTCAACGTCCCGACCGGACGCGGCTTTGGCTTCGGACGGGGCGCGAACACGGAACCGGCAACTGGCGCCTGCGCATCTGCCACGCCAGCACCGGCGCCTGCCGCGGGTGCGCGCCCTGCTCGCGGACGGGGCGCAGAACGTTTGCCGCCCGGTAGTTACACAGTGCGCCTCACAATGGACGGTCAGACTTATACCCAGCCGGTCACTCTAAAACCGGATCCGCGGGTTACGACTGGCGACGGGCACTAAATCCCAAGCCGCTTCCGAACGCGATCGGTTTCGTCTTTGGTAATCAACTTGAGATGAACGGTGGCAGCCCTCCTTTTCGTGAAGCTCCACTTCCTTGCCCTCAGACTGGAGAAGTTTGACAAAATCCGCGTTCTTCCACAGATCCCAGTCAGAGTCTTGTGCAGCGAACGCGAGATACTTCCCCGGGCGCAAATGCGCGCTTGAGAAATGAAGAGTCTGATCGAGCGATGCAGGAAGAATGCCGCCCAATTCCGGCGATATTTCTTCTGAGATCAGCAGAACCGAGGCGGAGTTTCTGGGCTGGTCCTGCGGCACTTCTACATCCCCGCTTAGACTCCCTACATTCTTGGAATATGTCATCACGAGATTGAGAACTGCGCCGTCCCCCACATCGATCGACTCCGGATTGAGCGTCCGTTCTCCGGATTGGACCGACTTGAGATAGCAGTCGCTCGCGTTGTTGAACCAGACCCGATACTTATCTGGGGGCACACCATCGATGATGTATGTGCCGTTTTGAGGTTGGAACTGTGTGAGGAAGCCTATCGCGTCAGCCGCTTGCGCGGGACGCAGGGACACCGATCCAGTTGTAAGCGGCTTGTCTTCTTCCCCCTCCAGCACCACGCGCACACGAACCTGCGCCGGTTTGAACGGATTGATCACCACCCCGGTCACGTCCTGGTCCGTCAGGTCCACTTCGGCTTTGCCGACCGTCTGGAGACCGTTTGCTCCATGGTCCAGCAGCATCAGACGGTGTTTTCCTGGCGGTAGTTCTGCGAGTTCAAAATCACCATTCGGCAGAATCTTGCCGGCTTCGGAAGTCCATCCAATCCCCTCCTCGATGGTGGCGCTCAGGCTGTATTTCGATGGCGAACCGCTCATTCCCGCGATTCTTCCTTTCACACTCAGCGTCCGGCCGCGCTGAATGCGAATATCGATGCCTGACTGCTCCTGGCCGCTCTCTATAGTTATGCCCTGCGCATCCGCTAGCGAAAGACCTGCGGGGTAAAAGGTCGTCAAGTCATGCACCTTGGTGACTTTTCCCGAACTGTCGACCGGTAGTTGCCGGGCTGAGTAACCCCAGGTCCCCGCAGTGGCACTGACGTAGTAGGTCCCCGACGATAGCCCGATGAAGCGGTACTCGCCGGCTTGGTTGGTGTTGGTTTCCGCCCAGTGCCCTTTGCTGGTCTTACCGAACCTGCGCGATTGACCCCAGAGGATTACCTCATTGTTAGGCGCAGGATCACCGTCGGCATCCAGCACTTGGCCGCCAATTGTTCCTCCCGGAGAGAGCCGTATGGTCAAATCCTGCAGACGGTCGCCGCTACTGACCTTCAGTAGAGATCCCTCGTCATCCGGCTCAACGCCACCATAGGCGCCATCGAGAAATCCGTTCTTCTGTGCCGTCAGCTTGTATCGGCCCGCTTTGATATCAGCGAAACGGAATCGACCCGCCTCGTCTGTTGTGGCAATCAGTACAGGATCATGCGATGCGCCGTGACAATTCCAGTGTTACGTGCGCTTTCCGCACCGGTTCTTTGGTTGCGGCGTTAACGACAGTTCCCTCCAGTAGCGCAAGCTGATTGTTTTCCGTAGCGGCTTGTTGACTAATCGCAATAGAAGGAAGGAGAAGGCAAATGCACCAATTCAGTTGATTGTTAAGCGTGCGTATCCGCTGATTCCGGCAATAAGCTCTGTGCGGGTGCATCGGTCGAGCTTGGGAAACACGATTATCTCTCATTGATGTTACGCTTCGTTTTGCGCAGTACAAGGCGATAACATGAGATGACTCGAATGCCGGCAAGCAGAAGGACATTGAAGACCGTCAAAGTAAATTCGAACCGGGAACGAAAACGAAACAGCATCGCAGAGTGGGCCGTCACCATCGTCCTGCTTCTATTTGGGACAACGACACTGGCAGAAGCGTTTGTCATCCCAACTGGTTCAATGCAAGACACTCTTCTGATTGGCGACCATCTGTTAGTGGACAAGTTAGCTTACGCACCAGCGGGGCCAATCAGTAAGCATTTGCTGCCGTATCAAGCGCCAAAACATGGTGACATTATCATCTTCCGGTATCCCCCTGATATCCGTCAGACGTTGGTCAAGCGACTTATTGGAATACCCGGAGATCGCCTGAAAATAGTCAATGGTGTTGTTTATCGAAACGGGATCAGGTTGAATGAGCCGTACGCCTACCACAAGTATGCATATGATCCTGCGCTCGACAATTTTCCGAACCCTTGTTGCCGCCCTGTAAAGGAAGAGCTTGCACAGGAGGCGCAAAAGGACATGCTCGATCGGCACGTAATCGCTGGGGAGGTCGTCGTTCCGCCGAATATGTACTTTGGAATGGGAGACGATCGCGACAACTCGTCAGATAGCCGTTATTGGGGGTTTGTTCCAAGGGAGAACATAATAGGCAAGCCCTTTTTGATCTATTGGTCTTACAAGGCTTCTACGGAGGATCTGACTGGAGAGTCAGCGGGTTCTCTGCTCACGCACTTTGTCGATCTTGGTGAGCATTTCTTCACTCGAACACGATGGCAACGGACATTTAAGTTGGTGCGCGGCGTTCCTGATTCTGAATTGTCTGCTACACCGCTACCTATTAATCCGGGCTCTCCCAATCCATAGCCGGCTGGGCGACAATTTTCTACTGTTCCGCAAGAGCCTGCATCGGGGAGATCCGGGCAGCGCGGTGAGCGGGCAACAGACAGGCAACCAGAGATACCAGCGCCATAATGCCAGCGGCGCTACCAAGTGCCAAAATGCTAAGAGCCGGCACGTGGAAGAGAACGGCCTGCATAGCTTTCCCGGTTAGCCAGGCTCCGATGGCGCCAAATGCCGTGCCGCCGATGAACAGACGCAGGGCGAGACTGAGAAATTTGGTGCGAATCTGGCTTGGCTTCGCTCCTAAAGCCATGCGAACGCCGATCTCGCGGCTCCTCTGCGCCACCGCATAGCTCAATACGCCATAAGTGCCAATCCCGGTGAGCAACAGCGCGATTCCAGAGAATAATCCAGCCAGCAGTGCCGGTGAGCGGCGGGCGACAAGGCTGTCGGTAATGCGATCATCCATCGATCGGATGTCATTGACGGCCAGTTCGGGGTCGATCTGCCGAACCACCCTTTCGAGCGTCAACTTGAGTGATTCCGGCCGTACGCTGGCGCGGGTGACCACGAAAATATTGCTATCTGCTCGATAAATGTAAGGATAGTAAACCGCGCCTTGGGCCGCCTCCTCGGTAAGGCCGGCTTGTTTTATGCTGCCTACGACGCCTACGACGGTGAATGCCTCGGAATCAGGACCGGCTTCGGAACCCTGAAAAAGGCGATGGCCCAGAGGGCTGGTGTCTGGCCAGTAGTAGCGCGCGAAGTCCTCGTCTACCACACAGACTCGCTCGCGGCCACGTGAATCGGCTGCCGTGAGAAATCGCCCAGCCCGCAAAGAAAAGCCCATGGCGCGGAAGTAGTCGCCGCCAACACCATACGAGTAGTGTCCACGCGGTGATTCGCCCGGCCGCAGGACATGCCCTTTCACGTTAGCGGCGCTCTTTCCGCTGTGGCCACTGAAGGGCACATTATTGACTACGCCAGCAGACAATACTCCCGGTTGATGGCTGAGTTCGCCCACTAACCTCTCGATAAATGCAAGCCCGGCCGAGGCCGCGGGATACTTGTTTCCGACCAATGAGATTTGGCCGGTGAGAACGTGATCGGACTGGAATCCGGGAGAAACCGCCATCACGCGTTCTAAGCTGAGCCCGAGCAGGCCAGCCCCGGCCAACAACACGAATGCCAAGGCAACTTGCGCGATTACGAAGCTCTGTCTCAAAGTTTGAGCAGCGCGGCCACTCGTTGCGCCGCGAGTCTCAGCCCGGAGTGCGTTGCCTGGACGTCGAAGATGGAACCAGGCGATCGGCATTGCGAGCGCGATCCCCATAGCGAAGGCCGCGCCCAAGGCGGCAAGCGCCAAGCGCGCATCGAAGCCAATGTGAGCTCCCAGCGGTAACCGATCAGCACCCAACGCAGCCAGGAGGCGGATTCCGCCAGCGCCAACCGCCAGGCCGAATATTCCGCCGAACAGCGTGAGTAACGTCGTCTCGACTATCACTTCGCTCACGACGTATGGCCGGCTCGCTCCCAGCGCCTGCCGCACAGCCACTTCCTTGGCCCGGCCGTTAGCGCGGATCAGAAGCAGGTTTGCAAGATTGACCGTGCCAATCAGCAGCAGCGTAAGCACGCCGGCTTCGAGCAACAGCAAGGTAGGACGAATCGATGCGACGTGATCGGCATGGAGCGGCGTCACGATGGAACGAAAGCCGGCATCGGCCATCATTTTGGCTTGGGGATCGTCCCTCTCTAAACTGGCATTCTGCGCGTCAATTTGCGATTGCGCTTGCGCGAGAGTGGCGCCCGGTTTGAGCCGGGCGATCATTTGTGTCACATTCCCGCCCGAATGCCGCTGCCGGGGCGCCCGATCTTCAAGACGCGATGCCAGCGGAAAATAGAGCCGGGCTTCTGAAGAAAGGAAGCGAAACCCGGGAGGCAGGACGCCGATCACGGTTTTGGGGAAACTGTTAACCCGAATCTGCCGCCCGATCACGTGCGGGTCAGTGCCGAAATGTTGCCGCCAATAGTCGTCGCTAAGAATAGCGACGTTGTCGGTTTTATAGGTCGTTTCCGCTTCCTTGAAAGCACGTCCGAAAGCAGGCCCGACGCCGAGGGTGGAGAAAAACTCTGGAGATACTTCGGTGATCTGTTCGCGCTTTGTCGATCCGGCCTCGCCAACGATCGCAGTCCCGAAGCGGTAGATGGAGAGCGAGCTGAAAGCGGGAATATGACCGCGGCGCTCGTAGTAGTTGGTCAGAGAGGAACCGTCGCGATCCACGCCGGCTTTCGGATAAGTATTGAATATAGTCACGAGCCGGCCGGCTTCGAGGAAACGGTAGCGGCCGGAGGAGCACCGAGTCAATCACTGCAAAGATCGTTAGATTAGCGCCTAGACATAGCGCGACGGTCAGAAGAGCGGTGGTCGTGAATCCGGGCGTTTTTCGCAGCAGCCGGGCGGCGTAACGTAACTCCCTCCCAAGCTCATCGAAAACCGGAAGGCGGCGCGCCTCGCGGCACTCTCCCTTAACACTGTTGATGCCGCCGAATTCCATGCGCGCCCGTCGACGCGCTTCATGCAACGACATTCCGGAGCGCACCAGATCTTCGGTGTATTGCTCGATGTGGAAGCGCAGCTCCTCGGTCATACCGGCTTCGAAATCATGTCGCGAGGTAAGCGCACGTAACAAAGAACGAAAGCCTGTAAACATGTCACACCTCCTCGGGTGTCGCCTTCAGGGCTACGGCAATTGCAGAGGCTAACCGGTTCCAGCTCGCCGTCTCCTCGCGTAGACGTCGGCGCCCTGCGGAGGTTACCGTGTAGTATTTCGCCCGCCGGTTGTTCTCACTCTGACCCCATTCGGTCGAGACCAGCCCCTGATGCTCCAACCGGTAGAGCGCCGGATATAACGACCCTTGCGGGATATCGAGAGCTTCGTCCGAGATCTGCCGGATGCGCAGCAACACGCCGTATCCATGCAGCGGTTCTAAGGACAGCGCTTTGAGAATCAGCATGTCAAGCGTGCCCGGAAGTAACTCTGCGGTTTTGTCCACGGTATTCCGCTCCTAGCCTATCTAGGAGTATACAATTGCTCTCCTAGTTTGACAAGTGGAAACTGGTCGCCCAAGGGAATCCGCAATCCGACCGCAATTCTCCAGAGCTAAACTGGTGGCGGAAATGGACACACAGGCACATTGTGAGAGAGTGTATGGCGCCAAAGCACCCACTGAGGTGAGTTGGTACCGTCCCCATCTGGACACTTCCCTTTCCTTGATTGAAGGTGTGGCGGGCGATCATTCCGCCGCAATCATCGATGTGGGAGCCGGCGAATCCACCCTGGTCGACCGCCAAGAAGTTGATCGAGAATCTTCGCCGGACCCGCAAGGTCCCGAACGGCATCGTTCCTCGCCTCTGCATCCTCGAGTTCGACGGGGATCTGATGGACTGGCTTCTTCAAGAAGGTATAGCCAAGCCTTTCCCGTCTCGGGTGTGTTTTCATACCTCGATGTTCGCGATGGAACTCGAAGGCCTTACCTGCGCAATCATCGCACGAACGATCGGCGGACGCTATGCGGTGCTGATTGCCGAACAACTCCAAGCCGCTGGTGCCAAAATCATCATCGGGCTTACGTCCGCCGGCCGCTTGGCTCCTGATTTACCGCTCCCTTGTCTCGTCGTGGCGGCGGGCGCCATTCGCGACGAGGGCACTGCCTATCACTATCTGCCGCCGGGCAGAGAGGTCGCGTGTCCCGCGCCGCTTGAGTACTGCGGAAACAATCGGTTTTTGAACGAACGTCGAATTGCACCTGGTGATCATGATCTCTCTTCTGTGCCTGCATCGTACAGCTATTGCGCCCCCCAGGTTGAGCGCTGCGGTATCGCCTGGCGAGCAGGTAACGCCAAAACGTAAGTCGGCATGGCTACACCAGGTTTACTTCCAGCGGATCCCGTGGCGCACAAAATGGTGCCCATCTATTTCCGGAGTGTGAATCTCAGTTTGAGTCTCCCCACCAATATCGAATGGCAAGACATCGCTGACCTGCCAATCTTCGATGGGTACCGAATATCGCTCTCTCGCAGCGTGCTTGGCCTCGTCTAAGCTGTCAAACGTCCCTACCGTGACAATTCCGCCGGCATTATACGCGTCATTCACAATATCCCGCGGAATCCAGCTCAGAGTTATCGGCGAACTGTGGATAATCAACAAACCTGACTCTGTCGTCGCTGTGAGGTATTGGCCGAGGTTGCTATCAAGTCTCATACAGCTGCATGTCCTTGCTTCGACCCGCGCTCGGTTACGTGTATCCCTTCCGCGTAGCTGGTCGGCCGAAACCCAAATGATCGCACGAATATAGTCGAATCGAAGACGGCAGGCGACGCGTTAGAAAGGCCTGATGCTGCTGCCCAGCCGATCTTTTATTTCCCAATCTTCGATCGAGATCGAAGTACGTGTGGCTCCGTGCGGGACGTTGTGCCGCTTCACGCCCGTCAACATTCTTCGGCTGACCACATGCGCTTGACGAGAATCTCCGAATATTGGCGGCTCGATTTTATAATCCGGCAACAGGTAAGCGGATAGATCGCTGTATGATACAGCGATGAAGCTGTCGAGCACCGTACTTTTCACGCTTGCTCTGACCATTGCGTCCGTTTCGAGCAGGGCAGCCGACGCGGAAACCGCGATCAAAGACGCGCTTAACGCGCAGGTCGAGGCATGGAACCGCGGAGACGTGGCAACCTTTGTCACAACCTATGCGGAAGACTGCACGTTCGTTGGCAAGCAGATCCTGGAGGGAAGAGCGAGCCTGCTGGCGCGCTATCGGAAGTCCTATCCGTCCCCGGAAGCGATGGGGAAATTGACGTTCCAAAATCTCCGGGTGCGGCCACTAGACAAGGACGTGGCAGTGGTCACGGGTGAGTGGCACATCGATCGCGCCTCCACATCCGGTGGCGCTGTGGGTGGAGTGTTCAGTTTGGTTCTGCAGTTGCGCAAGGGCAGATGGGAGATCGTGTTAGATCACACGACTTAATGCGGGCGGCTACTTTCGCTCGAACATTAGCGCATCGAGCAAACCCACTCTTATCTGCTCAGGTAAATAGGATTGCGGTGTGAAATCTAAGGTTGCGGCGAATCTCAGCCGGTCAGCAAAAATAGTCGTCGAGTGGGCGACCCTATTTCCGGAGTTGCCCATAATTCCCGGAACCGGGCTCGCGGCTCAACGAGGAAATTACGCGGCGCGGAATGAATGGCGTGGAGTGAAATTGACAATCTCGACGGAGCCGGATACGGTTGAGGCAGTGCGCTAACAGGGCGTCTCCTACCCGCGGCAAGGGAAGCATCCCACCTGTTTTCGTTTTGAGGCGTCCGTTACCTTCTTTCAGCCTGGCATCAGCGGGACACCGGCAAATATGAAAGGAGGTCTTGTGACCCCGTCGAAGTTCTTACCCCTTCACTCGTCTTTTGAATCCATCCGGAAGCAAGCAAAGAAACTGGCGCACCAGTTCGCCGACACTGACGCGGATGCACTCGCCCGTGTGCATGCGCAATTGCCGGCTCCGGCCCTTCCTCTATCGTTACGGGACGCGCAGTTGGTGCTCGCCCGAGAATACGGTTTCGCCGGCTGGCAGGATCTTCGCGCCGCAGTCCTTCGCCTAGAAGGCAAGGGCTTGGAGTGGGCCGCCGCGGAGGCGGAGCGCGCCATACATGACAACAAGGTCGAACGATTAAGGCAACTCGTTCAGGAGTATCCTGCGCTTCTATCGTGGCGCGATGATTCCGGAGAATCATTACTTGGGTTTGCCACCGGCTCGTTTGGTGACAGCAGCGATCCTAACCGGGAGAAGATGTTCACGCGCATCGACTGCGCCGAGTTTCTCCTGGATGCGGGCTCTACAGTAGAGCCGGCGATTTGGGAAAGCGCAATTAGCGCCCGCGCGAAGGGACTGTTGCAGCTTCTTTTGCGCAAGGGTGTTCTGCCGCGCACGCTGGATGTTCTCGCGGCGCTGGGTGACATCGGCAGCATACGTGATTGTCTTGAGTCAACACGCCCCGGTGGCGATGTCGCCACGATCACGCATGCGTTCCTTTGTGCTTGCGGTTTTCAGCATAAGGCGGTCGCCGCTCTCCTTCTCAGCCGTTGCATCGAGTTCGACCCCGCGCTCGGCGAGCGAGTAGAGAAATGGCGTGGACGAAGCGGGTTCATCGACTACTTGGCCGAACATCCAGTCTACGGAAGCCCCTGGCGGACGGTCGTTATGAACGAACTGCAAGCGGCGATACATGGAAATGACCTGGAAGAGTTCAACCGGTGGCTACAGCGGGAACCCGATCTGCTCGGCGAATCCAATATCGGGCTTCAGGTGGCGTTAATTGAGAATGCGGCGTACAACGATCGGGGACCTTTCATCGCTCGACTGATAGAGCTCAGTCCCGCGCTAAGGGTGAAGCGCCCACCTTCGTCCGCGCTGGAATTCGCTATGGAGTATGGGAACGCGCATCTCATCCCTCTACTGACTCAGATTTGGCCGCTGCCCGACGATCTCCCGCACGCGGCCGGCGTAGGGGACTTCGCGCGAGTCAGGGGTTGGTTTGATGAGGCCGGCCGTCCGAGGCTGGGGAGCCTCAGTCAGCATCACCCGACCAACCATCCTTCCTGGCTCCGGAATCTTCATTGGATGCCCCCGAACGCCCAGCACGTCCTGGACGTCGCATTGGCATGGGCGTGCATGAATCGGCAGTTTGAGATTGCGGATTTTCTGCTGAAGCACGGAGCCAACATCAATACGGACTGGAGCACGCACGAGCCGGCAAGCATCTTGCATGAGTGCGCCGTCCACGCGAACTCCGAAGCAGCGCAGTTTCTCATTGACCGCGGCATCGATATGACGATTCACGATTATCGCTGGAACGCGACCGCGGAGGGGTGGGCGCGCCACGCTGCCAACGACACGAACATGGCGGACTTCCTGGCGCGTGCCGAGCGCGCACGAAAAGCGCAATCCCTTTGAACCGGAAACGATCATGGCGTTCGAGTTCCGACTCTGAGGGAGCAGGCCAAAAGCGCGTTCCAGGAACTTGCGACGCGCTTCCGGCTGGATCACGTCGCCACTCGGAAGTTAGCCCCGAGATTGATACAATCCCCGTCGATGCCCAAGTCCCTTCTCCTTCTCGTGATGGCAGCGGTAACGGCGCTGGCTGGCGCATCGATAGACAAGAAAGATAGACAAGAAAGACGTCGTGTACGTCAGCCGGGGTGGCAAGGCCTTAATGCTGGACCTCCACATCCCTGGCGGACGTGGCCCATTTCCGGCGGCGATTCTCATCCACGGGGGAGACTTCGACGAGGGAAGTAAGAGTACAAACGTTAGACCTCTTTTTCGAGCCACTATCTGAAGCCGGGTTTGCCTGGTTCAGCATCGATTACCGGCTTGCGCCTGAGGCTCGGTTTCCGCAAGTAAATCGAAGATTTGAACGACGCTATTGCTTGGGTGAAGGCGAATGCTGCAACATACCGCGTGGATGTTTCAAAGATTGCGCTCATCGGCGAATCCGCCGGCGGGTTACTCGCTGTATTCACCGAACTAAGGATGATCAAGTTGCATATGAGCAATCGACCGCATTCTGTGATGCAATTCGAAGCGTTGGATAAATTGCGAACTGATCACGATCGAGGGTGGCGGGCACGGGAGTAGAGCGTAGGCGCGGGCCGGAGCAATCCTTCGCGCAAGCCTGATGCGAATGGAGAATCTTCGCACGGGCCGGTGCTACCATTCCCCCATGAAACAACGGGTCCGTCTGCTTCTCGTCGTAATGATGGGCATGGGCGCAATCGCGATCGCATTGCACGCCAGCGCCGACGAAAGCGCGAATTACAGAGCTCGCAGTCTGGCCCTTCCCGACCATGGCAAGGGAAACATCACGATGGATTACATAGCCTATGATCCTAAGACAGGATATGTTTGGGTCCCAGCCATTAACATCGGCTCGGTTGATGTGGTGGACACAAGTAACGACTCCGTTCGTGAGATCTCGGGTTTCGCCACGAATGAAGTGGAAGCCGGCGGCCGCAAACGCGTTCAGGGACCTAGCGGCGTATCGATCGGGGAAGGCGTGGTGTACATCGGAGATCGAGCTGACTCCAGCGTGTGCGCCATCGATGAAAAGACACTCGCGCGCAAGAACTGCGGAAACATCGATTCCACGCCCGATGGCGTCGTGTACGTGGCACCTACGAAGGAAGTTTGGGTCACAGCGCCACGCGACAATTCTGTTCGTATTCTGGACAGCGCGACCCTGCGTCAGAAGGAAAAGCTGACCTTCGAAGGCCGGCCTGAAGGCTATGCAGTCGATGCAAGGCGTGGCCGCCTATATATGAATTATGAGGACAAGGACCTCACCACCGCCATCGATCTCAAGACCCACAAAACGGTGGCGAAATGGCCCTCATCGTGTGGTGAAGACGGCCCGCACGGAATATCGGTCGATCAAGATGCAGGCTTCCTGTTCGTTGCCTGCAGCACGCGTGCGGAGGTTCTGGATGCAGCTCATAACGGGGAGAAGCTGTCATCCATCGATACCGGGGATGGGGTGGATGACCTCAACTACTCGCCTGCCACTCATACCTTGTATGTCGGCGCTGCCAAGGACGCGCGGCTCACGGTCGCACGGGTTGACGCTGCCGGCAAGCTCAGCGTGATCGCACAAGTGCCGACGCACGAGGGCGCTCGCAATGGAGTCGTTACGAAAGACGGCACGGTTTATCTCGCACACTCGCAGTTGGGTCGCTTGGCTGGGTTGATCGTGGTGTCGCCGAACGGAAAGTAAAGTAATGTGCCGTGAGTTATTCATACCGCAACGAGATCATCGGGTCGAGAGCGGCAGCACGGTGGGCCGGAATGAAACAAGCCGTTAAGGCTACGGCTAAGAGGATGAGAGGCGCTACCGCAAATGTCAGCGGGTCCTTCGGTCTAATTCCATAAAGAATGCTCCTCGCGAAACCGCTCACGGCGAATGACATGGCGATGCCGATGCAACAGTCAAGCGCCGTGAGCGTCAAACCTTGCCGCAAGACCATCGCCAGGACCTGCATTCGGGGCACGCCAAGCGCCATGCGGATTCCGATTTCTTTCGTTCTCCGGACCACCGCGAAGCTGATGACGCCGTAAATACCGATTGTCGAAATCAGGAGACCCGTGAAGCCGCAGAGCCCAAGGTCAGCGCGGCAAAATAAGTGCGTCGCTAAGGTGGGCCTGAAGGGGTGTGCACGTTAAGCGCGACGGTTGGTCCACCGCCAGTGGATGGAACAGCGCGAAATTCGCGATGCCGAAAATCGTAGAGCAGGCCCCGATGCCGAGAGCTGACGTTCGAAATCTCCGGGGGGCGGCCACGGAAAAGGCAATTAAATGTATTCTCATTAAGTGATGTGCATTCAATTTTCAAGATCCCTCGCGCTTGCGGCTCTGATTGCCGCCTCTGCTACTCTTTTCGCGCAAAGGCCGGCCGCTCCCAAACCTGAAGACACCGAGGTGTATGAGCCGGTACCTAAGGTGGTGACTCCGGGCGCGACCTGCGGGGCGGCTCCCTCGGACGCCATTGTGCTGTTCGACGGCAAGAACCTGGACGAATGGGTGTCGACCCGTGATAAGTCGCCGGCTAATTGGATCGTCGCTGACGGCGTGCTGACCGTGAACAAGGCGCAAGGGAACATCGAGACCAAACGGACCTTCAAAAACTACCAACTACATATCGAGTGGAAGATCCCCGAGAACATCACCGGCACCGGTCAGGCACGCGGCAATAGTGGAGTGTTTTTGGCGTCCACCGGGCCGGGCGACGCCGGATATGAGCTGCAGGTTCTCGATTCATACAACAACAAGACCTACGTAAACGGCCAAGCGGGCAGCATCTACAAGCAAGCTATTCCGTTAGCGAACCCCAGTCGAAAGCCCGGGGACTGGCAGACCTACGACGTAGTGTGGACGGCGCCAATCTTCAACGCCGATGGCTCGCTGAAAACTCCTGCATATGCCACGGTCTTCTTCAATGGCGTGCTGGTGCAGAATCATTTCGAGCTCAAAGGCGAGACGCGCTACATAGGTCAGCCGTTCTACAAAATGTACACGGCCGCTCCGATCAAGCTGCAGGCGCACGGCGATAAAAGCGAGCCAATCAGCTTCCGGAATAT
Source organism: uncultured Acidobacteriaceae bacterium (assembly GCA_963819405.1). Lineage (GTDB taxonomy): Bacteria > Acidobacteriota > Terriglobia > Bryobacterales > Bryobacteraceae > Bog-105. Next base: position 242,722 of record CAWFWH010000026.1, read on the forward strand.
CTGGGTCAGAGAGCTCAATTAGCGATCGACGACCAGTGCCAATTAGACACGATACACTCTTCTTAAAAGAGCAGCTATGATCCAAGACCAGAGCAATCAAAAGAAGAGTGAAACGCAACCTGGCGATATTGCGCGGCGCGAGTTTGTAGCTTTCTCAGTCGCGGCGGGCCTTACCGCTACGACGGGGGTGGCCGCGGCGGCGGGCCTTGATGTCATCGAAACCAGCGTCGAGATCAAGACTCCAGACGGAACATGCGACGCCGCGTTCATTCACCCGAAAGGCGGTTCCTATCCGGGCGTGCTGATCTGGCCTGACGCATTCGGATTGCGGCCGGCAATGCGAGAGATCGGCAAACGTATTGCCGCGGACGGATATTCCGTCGTTGTGCCCAATCCTTTCTATCGTGTCTCCAAAGCTCCTTTCTCGGATGCATCCAACTTCAGCTTCCAGAATCCGGCAGACATGGCGAAGCTTCGGCCGCTGATGGCGTCGGTGAACGCGCCCGGCAACGCTGAGAAAGATGCTGTCGCGTATATTGCCTTCCTTGACGCCCAAGAAGGGGTGAACAAGGCAAAGAAGGCCGGAGCCCAGGGTTACTGCATGGGCGGTGCGCTGGTTGTGAGGACTGCTGCGGCGCTGCCCGATCGCATTGGCGCGGGCGCGTCGTTCCACGGTGGCGGCCTTGTGACCGACAAACCGGATAGCCCGCATCTGCTCGCCCCGAAAATAAAAGCTCGGATGTATTTCGGGATAGCGTCGAATGATGACGCGCGTCAGCCCGACGCCAAAGACAAACTGAGGGAAGCTTTCGCAGCAGCCAAAGCCCCCGCCGAAATCGAAGTGTATCCGGGCGCCCTGCATGGCTGGTGCGTGCCGGATATGCCTATGCAGAACGGCGCGCCGATCTACAACAAGCCTGCCGCTGAGCGGGCCTGGGGCAAGCTTGTCGCTTTATACAAAGCGGCACTCGCCTAGTCTTAAGGAGGGTCTCCTGCGCTTCCGCCTTGCCGCTGTGACGG
>CAWFWH010000027.1:0-10856 GCA_963819405.1 uncultured Acidobacteriaceae bacterium
GGGCGCCGGCTAGAGAGCGCTTTTTGCCAAAAGAACTCCTCCTGGAGGGCTTCCATCCAAATGAGGCTGCAAGCGATACATAACAGGAGGATTCTACGGGATTGTGCCGTTTTGCGAAACAAACCCAATTGGGTTCGTTTTTTCAAATTGCTCTTTTGCTTACCCACGGAGTTGTCGAGTACCTTGAATTCGATCAGCTATTTCGCGGGGTAATCTTGGTTCCACATTCGGAAATTCGCAAAGAAGAAGCGAAGTGGAAGCGGGCTCGGGTCCGTCAAAGACGCGTTAGGCGGTCTTACAGCTAACTGTCAAGCCGCCACGGACGCGCTTAGGCCATAGACTCGCAAGCTAGCACAACTCTCAACAGATGAGCACGTCACGCTCGGGGACGGCCAAACCATTTCCTGCGATATCACGCGTGGGCTGATCTGCTAGGCTATAAAACGCGAACACGGCGACGAGTCACCCTCAAATGTTTTAGCTGATTTTGCTCAGGTTACCAGCACGAAGCGAACGGCTTCGCAGTTGCAGCATAACAACGGAGACCGAAGCACGTCCGCATTCAGCTGTGAGATCAGCCAGGACGTGCTACTGCCTGTGCAAAGAAAATCCTAACAGCCTGGGTGAGGTTTTTGGGACATGCTCCAATTCGATGCCGATCTATTTGCAGACGTCATGTCCGTCCTGGCGGAACTTAAGCCGTACGTCAGGACGGAGGAGTTTAGCCGGATGGACATGGGCGAGACGATTAGCATTCCATTCGAAAGGTTCTGTACTGGTCTAGAGGCGCTTGGTCTTCATCTTTCATGGAAACTGCTCGCCGAATGCTTACATGTATACGGGGCAAAAGACCTATATCTGAGTACGCACACTTCATCGCGGAACTACGCGGCAGAGTGCGCGACGAGTTAAAGATCAGAATAGTTTTCTTGCTTGAGCCGGAGCGCACTCCGTTTTTTGATAGAGGCGATTGCGTCTTCGGAGCATCGGTAGCAAGTGCGTTCCCTTCGGCCGTATATGACATACGTGAGGCTGGCAATTGCCTGGCATTAAGCAGAAACACGGCATGTGTCTTTCACCTTATGCGAGTATTGGAGCTAGGCCTCACCGTGCTCGGAAAAGTGTTCTATCTTTCCCTAAAACATACAAATTGGGCACCAGCTATTGAGCAGATTGAAAGTGCGGTCAGGGACATGCACAAGGCTCCCGATTGGAAGGCTTTGCCCGACTGCAAGGAACAGCAAGAATTCTATGCTCAAGCGGCCAGCCATCTTGGAATTGTAAAAGATGCGTGGCGTAACTACACGGCGCATGCTCGTGGAAAGTACGATGACCAAGAAGCGCTCGACATTATGACGGGAGTTCGCGCATTCACGCAGAAGCTTGCAACGCGGCTTCATGAATAGCTGAAGAGAATAACGATTCGAACAAGAGATCTCATCGTCAAACATTGCTTGCGATACCCTGACTCATAAGGCACATTGAAAGTGTGGCTACCGCCAAACGACGGAAACGCACTCACGTCATCCTACCGGAAGACCTGCTCGCCAAGTTCGATTGCTCTCGTCGGCCAGCGGGGACGTAGCGCGTTTCTCGCCGAAGTTGTTCGCCAGGAAGTCCAGTCCCGCAAGCTGCTCGCGGCGTTTGCGGAAAGCGAAGGGGTCCTGGAAGATCGAAGATCATCCCGAATTAAGAGAAGGCTCGGCAGCATTCGTTAACAGCTTGCGCGAAGAGCGCTTGCAGCCAGCCCAGGATCCTTGATGGCATGCCTGCTGCTGGATACAACTTTTCTGATCGGCGTGCTGGATAATCGCCGCGGCCGAGCCGATCTGATGGAGCGCCTAATTAGCTCTCTTTCGCTGCAATTGAGGGGTAAATTGAGGGATGACGATCCACCTGTGCGGCCCGAAGCGCGCTTGCCGTCGGCTCAGAATGAAAGGTCCTAACCAAAACAGTGTGTCCTTTCGGTAAGGCCCGCCGCACAAAGAACCTTTACGAAATATGGCTTGCCTGTTATGGTCAGTGATCTGACTTTTGTTTTTCCGGAGCCGTATTAAAACAAGTGAATAACCCGAGTGGCCCGCAATTATGTTCACTGCCGGGGATGCGCTCGCCAGGGCTGACATTCAATGTACGCGTGCATAATGCCTTTGCATCATCGGTCAGATCAATTCTCTCGTCATCACACGAGAGGAAGCGTCCTCTTTCACTCATGTGCTCCAGCGCATACGCATTGGCAGAATGATATTTTATTGCCTCGCCTCGCGTTGCATCAAAATCGCTAGCAACGCCATTCCACGCTCCGAGCACAACAGCGGAGTATAAAATAATCGGCATCATAATCCACAACGCAGGCTTTGCTATTCGGTAAATGAGAATAGTAGCGGTGACAGCAATTATGAGGCCAACATTGCATAACGTACTGGTAACGAACTCCTCAAACGTTCCCATAAGGGACAAATTTACAAACAACTCTGCGCCGCTCCATCCAGCTTGGCTTGCTCCAAATGCACCCGCGAGCAGCCCGACCGCAACAGCCGAGGTTTTCCAAACGATTTTCCAGATAGGAAGCATGAGTTGCGACTTTAAAACTAGAGGCAATCTGTCCGTTTATTCTTGGGGCACACCACGTAACCGGCTCCAGTACCGGCCTGTCAGCTTCGCTCCGCATTTGAGCAAAGTCACTGACAGCACAAATGCGAAGAAAGTGGCAGGGAACTCAAGTAAACCGATGGCAATACAGCCCCAACCGTGCCAGGCACGTTTCGCGTCGAGGTTTTCTGCCGCCAGGAAAAGCATCTGCGCGAAACCTGGCATTACAAGAAGCAAGCAGAACAGTATGCTGCGCCACCCTTGTTTACGAAGCACAGTCTTAAATGTCGCCTTGAAATTCACGGTGCACTCACCTCATCACTTATCGGGTAAAAGCTAGGGAAGGAGTATGCCCTGTTTGCCTGCCGCTTGGTAATGTTTAGCCAACTCGCATTGCGACGCAAGTCGCTGGTAAACAGCGCGCTCTGCGGATTGTCTTTCGAGCGCTTCAGCTTTTTGAGCTGCTCCTCGCGGGTGAGCGGCGCGTTGATCTGCGCCGTGAGGCGCTGGTCTTCGGGCTGGTCGCGATCGCGGGCGGCCGATTCCGCTACTTCGCTATTTTCGTCGGCCCCGAAGAGCGAGGGTTCTTCGTCGGGATTGGTTCCGAAGAGTCGCCGTTCCCCGGATCAGTCGGCGAGGGGGTCGTTTCCTCCTCCGGCTCCTTCAGAAGCATCCGCATCGTCGGGTCTTCCGTGTAAAGCATCCGGGTCCCGTCCTCGAGTATCTTCACGCCCATGGTTGCGCTCCTCTGTTTTCAGTCTAAGGGTTTGATGGTAGCGAAATACCTCGTTGGCCGCTTCGGTGCCGTGCAGCTGGCGAAGCGTCTCGTGGTAGCGGTCGAGCCAAGACTGGGCCAGTGGTTGAGGGACCTGGTGGAGGCGTCCGGCGATCAGCTTGGCGCCTGCTTCGATGATTTGCGTTTCCGGGTCGCGAGCCGACTAGCCGTGCCGTTCGAGTTCTCGCGACAGATACGGCAAGGCGGCATGTGCCGTCAGGGAATCCCGGTGTTCCGCGGGAACGTGTTCGCCCGGTTGCAAACCGCGCGTAAAAACCGCTTGCTGAACGTGTGTGAGTTCCTCGCATTCCGTCGCGGCGGTCGAGCGAATGGCGGCCATCTGGCGTCCGGGCTCGCTTCCCTGCGCGCTGTGCGGGCGATAGAAGGGTACCTGCGTAAACACTCCGAAAAATTGTTATCGGCAAAATCCAGTCGATCTTAAATTTAACCTGCACCGGACATTCGAGGAATGTAATGAAGCAACGGCGGTAGCTTAGCTAGTCTCCAGCGCAGAATCGCCTCGAAGCTTACTTTTGCAGCGCTAATGTTAGGCGCGGCCTCCCGCCTCGCTCACCAGGCCAGGGGTAACCGATTTGTCTGCCATGATAGGAACCCGGCTTGGCCTTTGCGGAGGGAGGGCAACGCTCGGCCGCGGCGCGGCGGGGCAATCGAGACTGTTGCGAAACTCCGCACTCGGACTCAGCTCAGCGGTGGTGCAACTTCCGGATTCCCCACGATCCGAGACCAGACTCAGAAGAAGTGCGATTCCCATTACGGATGTTCTGGTCTTCAAACGCGGCCGCCGTGTGATCGGCTATCCGGAAGCCTCAATCTTACCTTCGGCCCAGATCCTTCTGCAAACTGATGCAGTCGGCTACATTGATATGTCTACTCGGCACCGGCACACGCTGTAAGCTCCAAGCATGCTCCGACAGTTGTAAATGTAAAGCGACAGACTCGTACCCTTCCCTAGAGGGGAACCGATTGTGAAGCAAAAAAACTTCTTTTCACTACTCGCGTTATGCGCATGCTTTAGTTGGGGTTCTGCAGCTGCTCAAACATCTCCATTTCAGTTCTTGGAGAAGCCAGGTCGGAGCCTCCCTGCGCCGATCCAGGAGATGCATCTGAAGCACTAGCTTCCGAACATCAGCCGCGAGAGAACCTGCTTGACACTCGATAGACTCAGTGCATGCCCGATCTTTTCCTTCTTTAGCCAAAGGCTACCGCCCCGATGTTGCACACATAAAGGCATTTCACGATACATCAACGGGCGCCGGCATTTGTAAAACCAATCAGAGAAGAATTGGATGCGAAAATTGACGTTATTTGTCAAGAAGGCACGGAGGAAATAGGCCTCGTTCCAGGAACGCCCGCCTTCTATCACCCACTTCCGCGGATACTCAAAAGGAAAAAATATGTCGTGTACGTGGATATATACACCCGGACGCAATGCGGGAAAAATGCGGAAAAGATAGTCGAGAACGTCGCTGCCAGTCTTAGCGACATGAGAAGAATCGATGAATAGGATGTCATTCGGCTCCAGGTCCTCAAAAACACTCAGCGGTATTTCTTGTAGCGGCTTACGTTCGATACACGCAGAGTAGGGGGAACCCTTGGGGAGCAATTCGAGCAAACGTTCGGGGTGAGGGTCAATAAAAGTGAGTTTCGTGCTGCCGCCGAATAGTCGTTCGTTGGCGTCAATAGCCGCACAGGAGGAAAAGCCGGAGCCGACCTCGATCAATCGCCGCGGTCGTACGCGTTTTAAAAACGTCCATTGAGAAAGTGCATCTGCCAACGAAAAGAACGGATTTTCGTAGTAGTAGAGCAATGGAGGCGAGGGCTGGGGCGGAAAAGGTGAGACCCGAGATTCGTCACTCATGCGCGTGAACCACTGGAGCATGAGGCCTTCCTCGAGCGTAATGCCTGAAATGCAGTCCTTCGGTTCCGCTTCCAGCGCCAAGGCTCGCCGCACATACTTGTCTTCCGGATCGACTACGGGTGAATAGAAATGGCCAGGTGGAAACACGTCTTGGATCCGTTCGCTTAGGGTCGGCCTACGGATTGACACTCGGTCTCTGGTGCCTTGCACGGGTCAAGCTTCCTGACTTCCCATCCTCCGGCCGTGAAAACAGGAGTCGTGCGCGCTTGGAGAAACTCTTGGAACAGGAGGGGTACGTAGATGTCGGTCCAAGGATACTGGCGACCGTCTTGGGCAGTACGCACCTTCCATTGGGCGGCGGGTACTGTGGAGTGGATAAGGTAAGTAATGGAATGCGCCGCCAATACACCTCTGATGTCCGCGAAGCTACGTGCGCCTTTGATGGCGGTTGTGATTGGATAGAAATGCCACGTTAGTGCATATGGATGGCCCATCAGGCCGGCAATATCCACGGTATCGATGAATAAGGCCGAAACGTGAGGTCCGAGCCGGTTCAAGAACTTAATGGCTGGCGCTGGTCGATAATAGGCCTGCATATATTGTTCGCGGCTCTCTGGAGTAAGGCTAAAAAACGCGGCCTCGTATCCGCTAAATGCGGGTACAAAATAGTAGTTCAGACCGGTTCCAGCAACCCCGAGAACGGCCAGTGCAGCATAGATTTTCCGGTTTAGCCGATAGGCCTCCCGCAACGGGTAAACGATGAGAATCGACGCAAGCGCCAACCCGGGATACAAATACCGGATATAGCGGATTTCATGAAAGGTCAAGCCCGCGAACGCCAGCGGTACAACTACGCACGTTATAGTCGCAAACTTCCATTTGCGCGAAATTACGGCGCAGCAGGGGAGAGCAAATAGGAGGAACGTGTAGCCGAACCCGCCGGGCCGACTCTCCAGGTATTTCGAGGTCCTGAACGTCAGATCCCAAAGGATGGAACTCCGAATGGGAGCGCGCCAGCGAAAGTCGACGAGGTTCGAAGACGTATTTAGAAAGGGGGACTTCCACACAGCATTTAAGAAAGGAAATACCGGGTTGCCGGTGAGAGCGTAAGAAATGGCATAGGGGATGGCGGACAGCACCAAGAGGAGTGCCGTCGCGCCTAGAAGGACGGCCGCCTTCGGTCGCTTGGCCCGATTCCAATTCCGAAATATGGCATAGGCGATGAAAGGCAAGACGGAAGCAACAAATGCAAGAGAGCCGAATTTGGTCATCATGGCCCCGCCGCCCAGCATGGAGCAAAAGAAGAGATAGCGGTTGTGCCCGCTCTCGTAGTAATTCAGGACGGCGAGGAGCGTAGCAGTGCATAAAACTGCCCAGAGGTTCTCGACACTTAACGAATCCACTGCGAACTGCGCCAAGGAACAGGAAACAAAGGTCGATAAAGCGAGCAGGAGATCCGCAGTCCGAGTGGTAAAGCGGCGGCCGAGCAGAAACAAAGCAGCGAGCAAGAGAACAAGGAAGCCAAAATTCACCAACCGAGCCGCGCTCTCGCCGCCAAGGTTAAAGGCGAGTGCAAAACAGAAATCCGCTCCGAGTGGCATGGCGGACCACGACACGATGCCGGGCGTAAAAGTAAAGCGATGGTGGGCGGCAATGTCGGTCCCGACGGCGAGATGCATTGCGAGCGCGTCGGTGCCGATTTCCGGGCTAAGCGCCAATAGCAACGAGCAGAATAGGAAGAAGCAGAGAAGGGCTTCAGCAAACACCTGCCAAGCGCTTTCGTTACCCAAACGGCACCAATGGAACAGACGACGGATCTTCGGCGACAGCTGGTGGAAAGTAAAGAGACAGGGAAGTAGGAGCAAGGCTAAAGTAACTGCTGCGTAGTGGAATTCCTCACGAGCAGTGGCATACATGAACATCTGAAGGATTACAAATCCCGTACTTACCTTTAAAAGCTCCGTTTCCGCCATCCGACCGGGATGCTCCTCCCGATCCTGGAATAGCAATGTACCGAGCGCCCAACTGGACAAGAAAAAGATCGCTACGGAGGCCGTGATCCAAGGACCCGCAACAAATACTATGGTGAGGACAGCCGCGATTAGAGTGATGGGGCGGACGAGGTTTTTGCGGAAGATCCATATTGAGAGAAACGCCGTCCAATAGCATCCAACGAAACACAGGAGCTTGTGCAGACCGTCTGGACGCCAGAGATAACGAAAGTCAACGTGCTTACCCACAAAGCCGTAGAGTAGACAGGCAAGTGAAATCAGCAACGCTGCCGTAAGGAAAACCGTTCGAAGCAGGGTATGTTCGGCCCTGCAAGATTCTGGCGTGGTCCTCATTAGTTCTTCGTTTTATTTCTTTCGGGCAACGATCACGTGCTGAGTAAGGATGAGCGGCCATAACGTCGTTTGATAGAGCACGTCACCGACTTCTGTGATATGGGCTAATACTTCAGCGGTCCGCAGCGGACGCTCATCAGGGAACCGCCACAGGTTCAGTAGCTCCAGAGTTCGCCGAGCGGATCGATATAGCCAAGTAGGCGTGGGAAAAGAAATAATGGCGATTCCTCCACGTCGCAAAGCATCGAAATGCGCAAGCACGGCCATGCGAGTCTCCAAAGGATTGAAATGCTCTATAAGGCCGACGCTGAATACCAAGTCGGCCTGCGCGGTGTTTCCTAAATGAAATACGCTTTCATTGCGCAGGCGGACGGGGCTACCGGCGGGAATGCGGCGCTCCAGCAAAGATAGCCCGTATTGATTTGTGTCGACAATTTCGTATGAGGAAGGCCGGACCTCTTTGAGAATACTATTCAGAAAACAGCTGTTCGCTCCGCCGATCTCCAGCACTGAGAGAGACGTTCGATCGCTGGCTGATACGAAACGTTTGATCACCTTCAGAAGAACAGAAGTTGTGTATTTTCTCGTGACGCGCGCGGTTATAGGGATGCGTGTGTAATAACGATCCCAATCCGTTTTCTTGCTGGGGGAGTGGCGACGGGTGAAAATAAAATCCCTCTGGATAGCAAAATTGGCGACAAATAGTAGGCTTTCCGACAGGAGTTTAGCAGGTATCACTCCGATATGAACTCGAGAGTGAAGGAACTGAATCCCCACGTACGAGAGAGCACCGCTGCAGACCACGAGAAGCATGTACTTGGGAAGCACCGCGGCATGCTTCTGCCGGGAGTGAAAGACGGCTCGATGGGCGCCTGCATAGTTCAAGACACTGGAGACGGCGCGGGCGAGGGTTTGCGATTCAGCGATGCCTTTCGTGAGCGCGAAGGCGAGAACGAAAACCGAGTTGTCGAGCAATGCGGTGAGAGCGGAAAGAATACTGAAGCGGAACAAAAGAAAGTAGATGCGCATTGAATCGAGGACTGGACGGAAATGGGAAGAACGATTATCATCGAGATAAATCGTACGGATTGGTTGTTCCTCGATAGGACACGACTGATATTTGCAAGCCAGGAGCATATCCAGTTCAAATTCATAGCCAGACGCGGGCAGGCGCAGTAGATGAGGTATTATGTTTCGTGGAATTCCGCGTAGGCCGGTTTGAGAGTCATTCAGCTTTTGGCCGACGACCCATTGCAGGAAAATGCGGGTGAGTTGATTACCCAGCCGGCTCCGCCAAGGCACGCCATTAGAAAAGTTGCGCACACCAAGTACCAGTGCATTAAATTCGGTAGTGCGCAGCCGCTTTGCGACGCTCAGGATATCTTCAGGATGATGCTGTCCGTCGGCATCTGCTGTAACAACTCCTTCGCAGTTAGGGTAATGGACCAGGATGTAGTTCAATCCTGTTTTTAATGCGGCTCCTTTGCCTATGTTGACGGCATGGCGAACGATGCGCACGTACGGAAGAGCGGCAACGGCCGCAAAGAATTGCCGGGAGCCCTGTCCACTACCATCATCAACGATAATCACTGGATACGCCTGCAAGCTGACGAGCGAACGTATCAAGCTCACGAGCGATTCGCCGGGGTTGTAAGCCGGTATCAGGATGGGAATTTCAGAGAATTCCGTCAGTTTCATGATCGCTGGGAAATGCAGTAATCTCTATGCCAACTCATATTCCGGATTCGCCCGGCAAGATCCATCCGGAAATCCTGCACGAACCCCGCTGCCACTCAGAAGAATGCCGGCGCATGCGCTGGTGATCTTATCCGTCGACATCGTCGAAGACGCTGCGAGCATTCGCAGACCGTGCTCAGAAGCATTTACATTCCTGAAAACCCGGGCCGAACGGGCCGGCGACTGATCGGTCTCCGCAGTGGTCTCGACGATCCACTCCTTCGCATATTCGATCTGGCTATCGCTCTCGGCAACGGCTTCGGGATCCATCGGACTCCTCAGTTGAGTCATGGTTACATTTCCAGTTCCATTCGAACATCTGAGAGTTTCGACAGAAGGTCCAGGCGCAGTTGGCGGCGGAAGTTGCGAAGCTCCGCGTAAGCAAATCTACTGAACCATTCTGATTCTGGTACTTCGCTTCTCGATCCCGATCTGATCTCAACGTCCGGCCAGCTTGGTCGCGTCCGCGCACACGGTGTTCGGAAATGTGATGCGTTTTTCGATTTCGGCGGCGGTCTTGCCCTGCTTGCCGAGCTTATAGGTAAAGATTACGTCGCGGAGCGCTATGCCGCCTTGCTCCGTCGCCACGATCCACCGCTTACCGATATTCCAGACGAATATGTAGCGGCGATAAGTATGCCCCTTGACGTATACGTCGGTCGTGTCAAAGGGCTCGCCCGGCAATGCGATGTTGCCCATCGCGCGGCGCAAGGCAGGCGGCAACCCTGAAGGAAGGGCAACGTTGACGGCTCCCGACGGCACCGGGCAGTCCGGAATCACGGCTACCTGCGCGGGCGTGGCAGATGCCGCCATCGCCAACGCGGTTGCCACGACGCAAATCCATTTCATCGCTTTCTCCATTTCGTGATCAAATTAACCCGCGATCATGATCGACTTGAATGTGCAAACCTTCGCTGCTCTGACGGTTCTGGATCCCGACCTGATTTCACCGTCCAGCCAGCCTAGTCGCGGCCGCGCAAACGTTGGAGATGTGATTCGTTTCTTCGATCAGGGCGGCGGTCTTGCCGTCCTTGCCGAGGTCATAAGCAAAGATTGCGTTGCTGAGCACTTTGCCGCCTTGTTCCGTCGCCACGATCCACCGGCTGCCGATATTCCAGACAAAGATGTAGCGGCGATGTTTATGCCCCTTGACGTATACGTCGGTCGAGTCAAACGGCTCGCCCGGCAAAGCGATGTCGCCCATCGCCTCGCGCAAAGCAGGCGGCAACCCGGAAGGAAGAGCGACCTTGACGGCTCCCTGCGGCACCGGGCAGGCTGCCTGCGCGGGCGCGGCAGATGCCAACATCGCCAACACGGCTGACAAGGCGCAAATCCATTTCATCGCTTCCTCCTTCCCGTGATCGACCGTCTGCCTCACCGAGAACCCTGATCCTTGTGACGGACAACCGCAAACATTTTCCGATGCCGCAACTACAGCTTTATCCCTTACCGCAAGGAGCTAACTAGCCAAGCTAATTCTCCGTGGGTTTCTCGGCATGATCGATTACCATGATCTCGACCGGTTCTT
>CAWFWH010000028.1:0-12991 GCA_963819405.1 uncultured Acidobacteriaceae bacterium
TCAAACGGGGCTTCTGAAAAAATTTTCACACCCACTTTCACTGCTGCCATTTCTTTTCCCATCAGAGGTGTGCGAGCGGAGCACCGTGCCGAAGCGAGAAAGTTCCAGGTAGGCGGCATCGTACGCCGAAAGCCTATGTTCGCGTGCGAGAGGCAGAACACTGCTTACATACTGACTCACCAGCTGGATGTCCTGCACAACGGAAAGGCCTTCGAGCAATGCGGCAAAACGCCGCATTTGCGGGTAATTCAGACGTTTCTGCCGTTCGCCAACCAGGACGGCATTTACGCGATTTCCAGACCCCACACGGCCGGAACTAGCGTCTTCTTGCCCTCCAAAAACATCAGAACGCGATCTGCATACTCGCTGCTTTCATCCGGGAAGCACCAAGCCAGCGCCGTCGAGGCATCAAGGACAACCTCGGTCAAAACCGCCGTCCGTTATTGACCATTTCCCGGACACTCATCTTCCCGGGCTTTACGCGCGCACGAAGGGCCCGCATGCCTTCCACTATTTCCTTGTGCGACAGCTTCCGTTCCTTTTCTGCAACAGGAACCAGCACGGCGGCGGGGATGCCGTGTCTCGTGATCGTGATCTTTTCGCCTTTAGCCACCCGGTCAAGCAGAGCTGCCAGATGGGTCTTCGCCTCGAATGCGCCAATGGTGTCCATATGTTTCCCTTATACGGACTGGTCTGAACTGGTTTGACGTTCACCGGTCTTCGATACCAGACGTGTACAGGAGATTCTGCACTTTCAACCCCTGAAACCGCCTGCTTATTCGAGGGCAGTTTCCGCTGTAAATGTCGTTGATCTCATTGCTCTCGAGGCGCTCAGGATCTATGAGCCAGCACCCTGATGTTCCGCGCAGTGCTAACGACGATCCAAATTTGCGTACCTGGCGAATCGAAGCGGAGCCCCCGCGCGCTTGTCCGTCTGTGGCACAGGTGCGCCAAACGGTAAGCGAATTGCTGACCTGGGAGTGAGGAGTGCGCTCAGGTATCCTACGCGCGATTTGCCGAAATGGCCGCCCGGCGACGAAGACGCCCTTGCCTTCAACCCGTAAGCAACTAAGGCCAGAATCAGGAACCCGCCACCCATCAAAACTGCGGAAGCTGGTTCTGGTGTCGACGGTCCTGCCGGAAAGGGGTCGCAGGGCGTCGCAGCGGCAGCTCCCGGTCGATACCACGGCGCAGAAGCCACCATTTATAGGCAGGTCGTTGAAAATTGTGTTAGTGTTCTGGCCCAGAAAAGCCACGTCGAAGACACTGGTGAAGACTACCTTGCTGGGCCCCGCTGGTGGTGTTGAAAACGTACCCGTTAACAGCGAACTGGGCAAGCACTCCACCCGCTACGTTCGACAATGTGAACGGGCCCGCTGTCCCAGCCGGGATGTTCGTCGCCCAGAGTTGAAGATTAGATCCGCCCGTATTAAATGTGATAAACGCCGATGGCAGGGTAACTGCGCCTGTTCCCTCGTTTAAACTCTGAATCATTCCCAACTCATTGACAGTCACGCCAGCAGCGGTTAATTCCCCTGCCGCGTCGACAGCGGTGACCTGGAACGCTCCGTAGCCTGGAGCCGGCGAAAACGAAGTGCCAAGGCGAGGTTCCCAAAATCGGTATAATTCGATCCTACCTGGACCTCACCTTCTACGGCGATTGTATCGGTAGAGGCCAAGGCTGCCGTGGACCAGCAGACCGCCAGTGCGAAACTCAGCGCAATTCTAGTTCCCAGAAAAGTACTCAGAACTGCGCCCGGACATGGTATGGTTGCGTTAATAACGCTACTCCCCGCGAATTTCGAATGTGCGACCAGATAGCCAGCTGAATCTCCCGAATCCCGCAACCGGCATCCCTCGGGAGCTCGTGATTCGGCAGCTTGAGAAAGATTCTTTCCAGCCAAACCTTCAAGAATTCGAGTCGACTCAACCACTTCTTGCGCTACGTAGTGGAGCGCTCCCTCGACTGCCACGGCCCGATCGGCTGACCGAACATCAGATTGGCGCGGACGTGTTCGACCGCGGCCTGAGCTATGACACGCGCGAGGATCCGATCGTGCGCGTGGGGGCGCGGCAGTTACGCTTTAAACTCGCGGAGTACTATGCCGGGGCGCTGGCTCAGGGATGACATCGTCATCGGTATTCCAAGGGAGGCTACGCTTTGTCTCTTTCGAAAAGGGCGACCCAGCGCCGGAACCCGCGAAATTTAACGTCATCCCTGAAACCACTAACCCTCCCTCTACCCGCGGGACTTGGACAGTTCTTCTATAGGCGGCCATGTTGGCGATTGATTTGCCGATCGGCAGGCCCCTGCTGAACTGGGTCGCAACGCGCCGAAGCTTCCCCTTAATGGCAGCGCCCAAGCAAGCCGGGGAGAATCTTCGCGCAACGAATCCCGGAAGCGCAAGACTTCTATCTGCAAGGCAGATATTACTGGAACAAAAGGACCCCGGAAGCATTAAATAAAGCCGTCGACTATTTCACGCAGGCAATTGTACGGGACCCCTCTTACGCGCCAGCGTATTCCGGACTCGCCGATTCTTACAATCTGCTTCGCGAATATACTTCCATGCCTGCAAATGAGGCCTATCCTAAGGCTCTAGCTGCGGCAAAGAAGGCCGTCGAGTTGGATGACACCTTAGCCGAAGCGCACAGCTCTCTCGCTTTTGCTTCTATCTGGGGTGCATGGGACGTGGCAACGGCGGACCGTGAGTTTAGGCGAGCTCTGGCATTGAATCCCGGGAATGCAACGGCGCATCACTGGTACGCCACATACCTCCTGACGTTCGCCCATTTTTCGGAGTCTCTGGCGGAAATTGAACGGGCGCGGCAACTTGATCCGATGTCCACGGCAATCCTGGCCGACAAAGGTCTTATCTTTTCTATGCAGGGCGGCCTGACGAGGCAATCACGGGGCTGAAGCAAGTGCGAGCTCACGGAACCTGCATTCTTTTCGAGCCACCACTACCTGGCGGTCATTTATTTGGATAGCAACAATTACGAAAGTTATTTATCGGAGTCCCACGCAGCAGCTGTTCTGTCTCATCATCCTGAGGCGCTCGAGATTGTTAAAGCGGGTGAAAGAGGTTTGGCACATGGTGGCCGTGAAGCCATGTTCGAGGGCATGTTGCAAATCCAAAGGAAGTTCTATGCCCAAGAACGCGTGCCAGGGTATGGACTTGGCGGCGACTTGCGCGCTACTGGGTAAACAAACAAGCTGCTCTTGAATATCTACAGCGTGCCTACGACCGCCATGAATCGTACATCCTTGATGTGAGAATAGACCACAGACTTGGTACTCTTCATGACGAGCCTTCCTACCGGCAGTTGGTGAACCGGCTCGGGCTTCCGCCATTGAGTTGAAGCCGAACTGCGCAAGCGCCTTCAGCTTAATAAGCAGCACCGCACTCAGAGAACTTGCAACTGACAGCCCCGACTGCGATCCACAACACCGCTCGATATCCGGCCACGAAAGATTCGGCAATCGCCTTGCGAGCATCGGGATTTTGATAGTTTGGATAGCGGCAAGTTTAGATCGTTGTGAATCAATCTGCTTGCGGAGTTCGGATGAGACGGAGAGCCCATCCAGCCGCTGATTGAGATCTCGATTAAAAACAGTGATCAGCACGAAACCAAGAACAGCGACTGCGAGCAGTCCCGCGATCCGGGATACGGCGTTGTTAATTCCCGAGGCGTGCGCCGGCGCGGTTCTGAGAAACAGAGTTCATCACTGTCGTGGTAAGCGGCGCGACACTGACGGCCATTCCAAACCCCAAGACGATCACGGCCGGAAAAAACGTAGTCCAGTAGGTCCCACCAATGGCCGGGCCTGGCAAAGAGGGCGAATCCGACGCACGCAATGAGGGGACCTACTATAAGCGGCGGCCTTGCACCATAGCGCGCGACTAGTCCACCCGACCACCGTGAGAGAACAAACATCAACAAAATGAACGGTAGGAGTGCCGCGCCGGCTTCGGTAGCTGAATATCCCTGAATTTGGATCAGGTCCAACGGAAAGAAAAACAACACTCCGCTCAAAGCCGTATAGAGAAAGAGGGTCAGGGAAGATTTGCTCCACTAAAATTGCGCGAGCGGAAAAGATCGAGAGAAAGCATCGGGGCTGGCGAGCGCTCTTCCACGAAGAAGAAGGCTAGTAAGGACACAATGCCGATGGGACCCGCGACCACGGCGTGAGCAGGTTCGATTAGCGCGAACACAACGAGACCAAGTCCAACTGTGACCAGCAGCGCACCTGCCCAATCCAGACTTTCATGACTCCGTTCTTGATTTCGGCTCTCGGGAACTCGCGTCGTGAGCCCGAGGACAACCGCGGCGATCGGCAGGTTAATGAAGAATACCCAACGCCACGATGCGTGTTGCACCAGCCATCCGCCGAGAACGGGACCGACAGCCGCGGTGATTGCGGTGAAGCCGGACCAGGTTCCGATTGCGCGCCCTCGCTCTTCAGTAGTGAATGAAGCGCTGATCAACGCGAGACTTCCGGGCACAAGCAGAGAGCCGCCGACACCTTGTAGACCGCGAGCTGCCAAAAGTTGGCTGATATTGGGAGCAAGACCGCACCACGCGGAGGCGGCTCCGAAGAGAACTACACCAACCCTGAAGATCTTTCGGCGGCCATAGAGGTCACCAAGCGAGCCGCCCACCAAGAGAAGAGCCGCCAGGAAAAGTGCATAGCATTCGACGATCCATTGGACCTCGGCCACTGTCGCTCCTAAGGAGGATTGGAGGGCCGGAAGCGCGACATTCACGACCGTACCATCGATAAGAAAACGCCATACTTGAGCCGAGTATCGTGGCAGCGAGGACCCAAGGACCACAGCTGGCAGAAGAATGAGCCGATGAGGCGGCCAGAATCGCAGCTTCGTCACAAGGAGGCTTTGCAAAATTAGCCATTCCCTACTTTCTGCTGTTCGGACGTTTGCGCATTGCTCTTTCCATGCCACGTGTATAACGGTCAGTCCTTGATTTAGGCCGTCCTTTTCGCGGTGCCGCGGCCGTCTCCACGCCTGGCATTGGGGATCTTTGAACGTCAGCATGTACGGATCTTTGTTATAGCTGCGGCTACGCCGGAAAAATGGAGCTCTGGCCCACCTTGATCTTCTCCAGTGCAGACGCGGGGAGAGGTGTGAGAACTCCAGCGTCGTGTCGGGCCTGCGGGATCTTCGACGCCGAGCACAACCTTGGTGGGCCTATCTGGAGGATCGATTGAGATCACGGTTCCGGTGAAATCCTTTACGCCTATCGGCGCCTCCGGGAATTTCCGTGTCCTTTACGTTCTTGATTGAAGAACTGATCTGCCTGATCGCCCGTGAGGCTTTGCTTTATCGTATGCCAAAGCTTGAACTGAGGTCGGAAGCGATTCGAGTGTTGATAGCGTCCGCCTGTTTGTTGGCGAGGTCGGCTTGGCTGGTGATGTTTAGGCCGGACGGCGGAAAGCGTTGGTCTTCGATTGAGCGAGTATCTGGTCGGCGCCGTCCGCGCTGCCATGGTAATCTTTGTAGGCTTTGTTGAAGTAGTCGAGCAGCTTCGCTCGTGCATCGGCGCGACCGCGGGACCAGGGCCGTCATATTGCGCAGCTCGGGCATATTCAAATAGTCCCTCAGGATACTCTTGTCATCGATCAGCAGTTTCGCGTAGGCGGCTGAGACGGTGCCTTCATCCGGGTTCGCCTCAAGGCTCGCTTGTATTCGTTTTCCGCGGTCGCTGTATCTTTCTTTGATGCCGCCTCCCACGCAAGCGCATTGTGAGCCAGCGCCAATGCTTGATCTTCAACGTGGTCCATTGTGTATCGCTTACGGTTGCTGGCTTTTTTGAAGCGTTAAACGTGTCATCCGCGCCTGACAACACAGCATGCGCGGCGGTATCCACTTGGCTCGACAGGTCGGGCGGCGGATTCGTCCCTCCAACTGCCGGCCCCCAAGCGCGATGTAATAATTCGCCAAAAAGTACTTAGGATCGACCTTCAGCATGTCATTGCATTTCTCGATCAGCGCCTGGCGGCTGGCGGATCATTCGGAGCGAGTTGCGCGAGAGTGTTGATGAAGTATTTTAAACGGTCGTCGGCAAAATCGCTCTGCGGATATTTCTCTGCCATTGGTTGAGAAGATCCAGCCGCGCTTTCGGATCTTGCGTCTGCGTAATTTTCGAATAAAGGTCGTATTCCGCGCGGTCTTTATAATTCTTTTGCGGCTGCTGCGCCGCCGGTTGACCGGAGGGTTGCTGTAATCCCACATTGGGATCCGCGGCGATTGTCACCGAGATGCAGCTAGCGATCAGCGCTGCTGCCTTCACCATCAAAAGCAATGGCAAAGAAAATGCCACAGTAACCTCCTAGCCCAACTTTTAATCAGCGGCGATTATGACATTATCACTTGATCCTATAGATACGGAATCTGGCGGCTCTCAAAAATTCTGGATGTCGCCCAACCTTCGCCCCTCGACTATCGTCTAAAGCCAGAACGTGAGGAATATGGCGCGAAAGAACGGATTGAAGCAGGCGAAGAAACGGCATCGCGATGCCCGCGGTCTGTCAGCGATGGAAAGCGTGATGCAGGATCTGCGCTATACCGTCCGCACTCTGCGGCGCGACGCCGGATTCACGACCTTTGCAATTCTGATTATCGCGCTCGGTATCGGCGCGAGTTCCACGGTGTTCAGCGTTCTGAATACGCTGCTGGTTCAGCCGCTGCCTTTCAAAGATCCCGCCAGCCTGGTCTGGATCGCGAATCGGACGACAGACGAGGGCGACCTGTCCGGCCAGACCCTGCAGGTCGGACGTATCCTGGACCTCCGCGAACGGAACAAATCGTTTTCTGATATCGGCGGGCTATTTTGCTTTTTATGGCGTAGGCGACAGCAAGCTCACTGGAAACGGCGAGCCGGAGCGGTTGAGTGCCGTACCGGTGTCGAAGAATTTTTTCCCGTTGCTGGGCGTGCAGCCGCAACTGGGCCGTTTGTTCAGCGCGGACGAATGCAAATGGAACGGACCGAAAGTGGTGTTGCTGAGCCATGGGCTGTGGGAGCGCCGTTTTGCTTCCGATCCAGCGATTGTGGGAAAGCCAATCACCCTAGATGATAGAGCTGTAACTGTTGTGGGCGTATTGCCCGCCTCTTTCGATTTTGCCTCGGTTTTTGCTCCAGGCACTCACATCGATCTCTACTCCCCTTTCCCGCTTACCAAGGAAACAGATCGCTGGGGAAACACTTTGGCGCTGGTGGGACGCCTGAAGCCCGGCATCAGCATTCAAAGCGCTCAGGCGGAGGCGAGCGTATTGGGCGAGCAGATCTCGAACGAACATCCCCGGGGGAACTGGCTGCATCCCAAGCTGAGTTTCTTGGGGCAGCATGTCAGCGGACGCCTGCGCCCGGCGCTAATCATACTGGCCTGTTCTGTTGGGGTGGTGATGTTGATCGTGTGTACGAATCTTTCGAATCTGTTGCTGGCGCGGACGGCGACGCGGCAAAAGGAAATGGCGATCCGCGCGGCGCTGGGTGCGGGACGGCAGCGTCTGATTCGACAATTATTAACCGAGAGCATTGTGCTGACGTGCTGCGGTGCGGTGCTCGGATTGGCGCTGGCGGGATCGCGACCCGAACCATGGCGCACTTGACTGCTTTTAATATTCCTCTGCTGAGTAGCGTTCACCTGGACATCGGTGCCCTGGGCTTCACATTGCTGGCGGCGCTGACCACGGGGTTGGTGCTCGGAATGGCCCCGGCGTTGCAAGTTTCGGCGATTCCACTGAACGCCTCATTGGGCCAACGAGGGTCCAGCGAAAGTCGCGGCCACACCTGGATGCGCGGGGCGCTGGTGGTTTCGGAAATTGCTTTTGCGTGTGTGCTGCTGGTAGGCGCAGGATTTTTGATTCGCAGTTTCCTGCGCGTGCTCGAGGTAAACATGGGCTTCCGGCCGGAAAGCGCCGCCACTTTGCGGATCGATCCAAGCCGCCTGTATTCGACACAAGCGCGGAGAAATGCTTACTTCGACGAAGCACTGCGCCGGGTGAGGGCCATACCTGAAATCGAAGCGGCGGGTTTGACCGACGTCTTACCGCTCGGCCATAACCGAAGTTGGGGCTCGCCGGCAAAAGGGCAAGTGTACAAGAGCGCTGACGATTATCCTGCCTCCTTTGTCCGCATCGTTAGCGATGGTTATCTCAAAGCCATGGGCATGACCTTGCAAAATGGCCGCGATTTCACGCCACGCGATACCCCGGCAAGCACGCCGGTCATCATGATCAACCAAACGTTGGCGCGGAAGCTGTGGCCGGGTCAGGATCCCATCGGACAGATCATCCAAGGGGATTGCGGAGCCGATAGACAGGTGGTCGGAGTCGTC
The DNA here is from genome assembly GCA_963819405.1 of uncultured Acidobacteriaceae bacterium. Lineage (GTDB taxonomy): Bacteria > Acidobacteriota > Terriglobia > Bryobacterales > Bryobacteraceae > Bog-105. The sequence continues at coordinate 8,360 of CAWFWH010000028.1, forward strand.
GGCGACGTGCGGCATGTCGCGCTCGAGCAACGTTCCGGTTCCGAGATGTATATACCGATCCGGCAGTGTCAGGATTATGGCTCGGTAGACCTGGTGGTGCGCTCGAGGCTTCCGCTTGCAGTGTTGGCTTCGAGCGTGGAAGCAAGCTTGCGGCCGATTGCGCCGGATCTACCCAAAGGCGGCATGCGGCCTTTGACCCAGCTAGTGGACAGAGCGGTTTCTCCGCGGCGATTTATCGTGTTGCTGCTGGGCGGGTTCGCGAGCTTCGCCCTGGTACTGGCCTCGCTTGGAATTTATGGAGTGATTTCCTATTCAGTCAACCGCCGAACTCAAGAGATCGGTATTCGCATGGCGTTGGGCGCCTCCAGGCGAGAAGTGCAGGGGCGCATTGTGATCCAAACCCTAGGCCTAGCCGCAGTGGGAATGCTGGTGGGAGTGGCGGCTTCGTCAGGTTTGGCGCGTTGGCTCAGCGGACTGCTCTTCGGTGTGACCTATGGCGATCCAGTCACGTTCTTAGGGACCGCCGCGATTTTGCTGGCTGTCGCGACACTGGCAGGGTATCTTCCGGCGCGCAGGGCTTCGCGGATCGATCCTATGATTGCCTTGCGGGTCAGTTAGTGAATCTCCAGTGTAACGGCGCTTGGTCGCACACTCTCGCTGCGGCTAGTCCCTATTGCGCCTTGGCCGCCCTCAGGACACCCTTAAGCAGAATCACGTCGATCTTAGGCCAGGGTTCGCTGTTCTGCCCCTTGGCCGAGAGGCAACTTGCCCAGAATGCGTAGAGGAGCACCACCAGCGAAAACTGGACACGCTCCATGGTTTGCACCCCTCCGAGTGGCGCCAAATTCTCCGCGAAAAAGAGAACGGCATACCCGCTGAAGTAAAGGCTCAGCAGTACCGTATGGATTACCAGGTTCCGTGGTGGCCTTTTCAAAGGCGCTGGGAAGTGGACGAAGAAGACGGCTACAAGAATGAGAGTTCCTGCAATCCAGCTGTCCACCCATCGCTGTAAAAGGAACAGCATACGTAGCAACTCTTCCTGACCGGCCATGCGATGCAGTTCAAATGGCAAGCCCAGGCAACAGCCCGCTACTGTGATGGCGAGGCAAACCAAGAAAAGCCGGACAGCGAACTTGCCAATTGTAGGGTAAAGCCGCGCAACCGACCTCAAGGTATCCAGGCCGGTCCACGCCTGGACCGCCATCAAGGGTGGAAGACTCCACTCCCAGGCCAAGACATACGCATGGGAGTCATACCGGGGAATAGACAGCGCCACGTCGCGCACTACCACCGCGCCCAGCATCAGCGCGAACGTCATCAGCGGCGGCACGAACAAGTGCTGGTGAATTATGCGGCCTATGATCACCGCTGCCAGCGCCGCCGAGGCGAACCACAAGACCTGATCGAAATGCGAGAGCCCCACACATCTTAGTGCACCTTAATGAGGAAGGTTCTCGCGTTTGCGAGTGCGGTCGGAACTGGCCCCGAATATTAGAAATAGAAAGGTCTATGAGGAACCGGACAATCCCAGATAAATCGCGCCCAAAATATTAAAAGTAACCAAAACATAGCTTCTCCTTTTGCGTACCGCCGATACGCCAATTTGTCGGCTTCATGCTACGCGCTCGCTAAGCCGATCCGCATCCTGCCGAGAGCACGACATTTCGTAAGTCCTGACTCGTTAGATACATCGGCTGACGCGATATTTTTCGTGAGTCCGTGAATGGCCTGCCACACTCGGGCGAATCACAAGGAATACACCTGGCCGCCCGGTAGGAGCGAGTATGGGCATAGGAAAACTCGTACCGTCAAATATCCCGGCTATTACGCACTTCTAAAGAAGGCGATGGCTACAGTTGCAATCCCGATACAGAGCATCGAACGGCGTCTGCGCGGCGGCGCGCAAGCTCTCCTCGTACGGGATAGCTCAGGGAAGGCCTATGTGGCCAAGTGCGTCGGAAATCCTCAAGGCACTCGAACCTTAATCAACGAGTGGATCGTAAGTCGCCTTTTGAAACACCTGCGGTTCTCGACTCCCGAGGTCCATGCCCTTCGAGTCGAGCGAGGTATCCCAGGAGACGGCTTGTTGGAATTCCACATGGGGGGTCGCAACGTGCCCGTTGCCGACGGCGTACACTTCGGTTCTCTTTGCCCGGTCGACCCTGAGCGTAAAGCGATTTTCGATTTTCTGCCCAGCCGATTGTTGTACAAAGTCGCAAACTTGCCTGACCTCCTCATGGCCTATGCTTTCGATAAATGGGTGAATCAAACGGATGCCCGGCAAGTCATTTTCATTCGAGAACGCTGTGCCGAACAGCCGGGACTGTTTCGTGCATACCTGATCGATCATGGGCTCAGCTTTGGCGGCTCACGCTGGGAGTTGAACGATGCGCCGCTGGCCGGGCTCTTTCACGATCATTCCATTTACGCGGACTCCGGTTTTGAGACGGCATCTCACGCATGCGTCGATCGAATTCAGCAGTTGCCGGAAAAAGGTCTGTTCTCGATTGAGAGCGAGGTTCCTGCCGGCTGGCTTCAACCAGGCGATCGCGACCAGATGACCCGCCTTCTCGAGTTGCTTTGCAATCGGCGGGGCAAGCTCCACAATATAGTCGACCGCGCAATATGGCAATTGCAAGAATCAGGTATCCCGATTCCGAAGACCGCCGCAGGCAGGTATTTGCTCGGGGCGCTTCTCCTGATCGCGTCCGCGCGTGGTTCTCTAGGATCCACTGGAGGCGGCGCTAAAGTTCAGTTAACCCCGGACGAATGCAGCGCCCAAATTTGGATCGGAAATGGCGTTTACGTCGCGGACATGATCGCCGTCCAGATTGAAAAATCCGGGACCGACTTAAGCGCCAGACCGCAATAGCTGAAACTCAATTACCACGACCGGGCGCGCCTGTCTGTCCCGGATTTTTTCCCGCACTTCCAAAGCAACCGGTCATTGAGCCCGCTGTACTTCGACAAAAATCCGGGACTGACTTAAGCGCGAGATCGCAATAGCTGAAACTCAATCAAACAACGAGGCGCGGCTGTCTGTCCCGGATTTTTTCCCGCACTTCCAAAGCACCCGGTCATTGAGCCCGCTGTACTTCGACAAAAATCCGGGACTGACTTAAGCGCCAGATCGCAATAGCTGAAACTCAATCAAACAATGAGGCGCGGCTGTCTGTCCCGGATCTCGATTACACCGTGGTCCGCGCCATTATCCAAGCCATTCAGCGTTGGCCGGCTTTCTTCTTCGATCCTCCGCTACTCGATCGCTCTTGGTTCAGCGCCCGTCCAAGCAGCGTCTTGATTACCGCCTGCCGGCTGATATTCAGGCGGGCCGCCCGCTCATCAAGTTCCCGCAACATGCCTTGAGTCAGATCGACATTGACGCGCCGGACCGGTCTGACCACACTGAACTTGTTCGTGAAATATGCGGAGACGTCTTCGCCTCGCGATGCCAAGTCCGCAATTTCGTCAGCAGTGGCTGTTGTCCTAGATGTTTTCGGCATAGCTTCGTTCTTCCTCTTTAGTTGCTTTCCAGCCGTGATCAGATAATAATATTCGCCGTCGGCGTCATGCCTGATCTCGAAGATGACAGAACTGAGTCGGCCGAGGCACCATCCGATCGCACGGAATTGTTCTGGGTCATCACTCTTTTGGTCAACCAGATACACTTGATCAAAGATTTCTTGCGCCTCGGGCTAAATCATGGAGGCTTGCCGTTTTCCGGTTATAGCGGCAAAATATTTCCCCCTCCCCTCCTTTCATCCATTCGCACACACTACTTGCTCCAGATCACCCCTCGGCCTTACTCCCGCGTGTACTCTCGAACCGGGTAAGAATCGCATCGTGCGCCTGCAAGCTTATGCGATGTTCATTGCTTTTGCGGCGCAGGCAGTTATGGCGCAAAATACCCAAAAATATCCAGAATCAGGTGCGTCAGGTTCGAAGCGAATGCATCAATCGAGCCGTTCCCCGTCGGCACAATCGCCATATTCGACGTGATACTTCCATCCAACGCATTCAGCGTCGACACCACTGGCTGCGTCTGGCTGTCGGGCCACAGCGTCAGGTACCCGAGCGCACCCGGAGGCACAACAGTCCCGTTGAACACGTAAGCTTGAGCCGTCGCCGGAACTCCACACGCACTCCCAGTCACGTTGACAGTCATCGCTCCAGAGAATGGCTGCGCGCCCGAAGGATTCCGCGTGTCCAGCACGCGGCACGGCTGCACGTTGTAAAGCGATAATCCGCCGCTCGCCGGTGGCGCGAAGTACCCGTTGATATCGATCACCAAGTCCGTCGCGTTGCTGGCGAACACGTCGATTGATCCGTGCGACCCGGCCGGCACAATGGCGGCGTTCGCTGTCACGGTTCCTGTGGGCGCGTTCAAGGTCGAGACAAGAGGTTGCGTTTGCCCGGTCGGAAACGTTGTCAGATAGCCCAGCGGAGTGCTCGGCACCGCAGTAAAGTTCAGCGAATAGGCTTGCGCAGTCGAGGGCACATTGCAGGCGCTCGAAAGCACCGGGAAGGTACGATCCTGTTGGCCAATCATCGACGGACCGCCGAGCGATCCAGTCGCATTCCGCGTATCAGCGATGCGGCAGGGAGTCAAAGGATAGAACGCCAGAGCGGAGC
>CAWFWH010000029.1:0-94933 GCA_963819405.1 uncultured Acidobacteriaceae bacterium
GATGCGTCAGTTTGAAAGCCGAGACGTTTCCCGGACCGACCTGGCGCTTTTGCTGGATGCACGCCACCTTAGGCGGCTGAGTCTGGCTAAAGGCGAGCCGCGATACGATGATCTAGAACAGAAACTTTTCGAAGGCCCCGTCACCATTCCTCGCGATTTCGACGGTGCGGCCGCGGACGGCGCGTCGTATCGCAACAAGTTCTCGGGCAAATATTCGCACCGAGTCTTCGAGGGCATCGGTCACAATGTGCCTGAAGAAGCTCCGCGCGCCTTTGCCCAAGCTGTGATCGACGTTGACGGATCCTGACAGACACTCGCGCGATGTCACGACGCCGACAATGAAGGCCGCATGGAAGGAAGGCCGGAAAGAGCTCTTTTACCCCTATGGCAAGACCTATGCTCAAACGGTCGGTGAGCAGGATTAGAGGCTCCACGCTCGGCTATGTGGCGCCACCGAGTTGTCGGGCCCTTCATCCCGTTTTCAAATACCACGGAATGTTGAGTACCGATATCCGATCATTGCCTTCCATCAACAGCCGGGCCTTTAGCAATGCTGCCCGTTGCGTGTGCAGGAAGTAGTGATACCAACGCTTCTCGACTAATTCGGGTATGACTGTAACCACTCGCCGGTCGGGGTTCTCGTCTGCGAGTTTAACAACGTAGTCGACGATCGGAGAAACAACGAAGCGAAACGGCGACTTGATTACTACCAATTTAGGTATTGGCAGATTGGCTCTCTTCGCGGGCGCCTCCACATACTCAAGCCACTTGCCGGCGAACTCGTCGGGCTTGTCCTCTTCGACGACATGCAGGACCTTGACATCTCGCGACAATATCAGCGCATCCCGCAGCGCCTCTTTCGTCACCCTGTTCCAACCGGTCATGGTGACCACCACTATGGGCTCGGAAAGGCTTACCGTTTCCAGTGGAGTCTCGCTGCCGATTTGATGCCAGAGCTTGTCGTAGTGACGGTGTACTCCATACATCAGAAGCAAAATGGCGGGAATCATAATGACTATGATCCAGGCGCCTTCAGCAAATTTCGCCATGATCACAACCACTACCGTCGCTCCGGTCGCAAGCGAGCCCAGGCCATTCATGAGCATGCTCCTTCGCGCGCCCCTGCCGCGTTCCCTCCGCCAATGCGCCACCATTCCGGCTTGAGACATGGTGAAGGCAAGGAATGCTCCGACAGCAAAGAGAGGAATCAGCCGGTCTGTGATGCCTCCGAATCCGATCAGGAGCGCCCCGGTGATGACGGCGAGCACAATAATTCCCTCTGAGTAGACCAGGCGCCGTCCGCGGTTTGCGAATGAAATCGGCAAGTAGCCGTCCTCCGCGATGAATCGGCACACCCTTGGAAAATCGGCAAAGGCCGTGTTCGCGGAGAACACTAAAACCAGCAAAATCGAAGCGATTGAAACGTAGTAGAACCAGCCGCGTCCGGCTACAGCGCCCAGCATCATCGACAAGACACTTTGATAGTCGTTCCCGTTCGGGTCGGTGGCAACGATCTTATAAGCCTTGACCAGATAAGCGATTCCGGCAAGCATCACGATCAGCGCACCGATGATGACTGCAAGCGTGTGCCGGGCACAATTGACCTTGGGATCGCGAAAAGCGCCCACGCCATTACTGACTGCCTCTACGCCGGTCAGGGCCGTGCAACCGCTGGCGAAAGCGCGCAACAACAGCCAGGCGCTTACCGCGGCTACAGCCGCATGCGATGTTGGGGGAGGGGCAACCGGCGAAGGATGTCCGCCGCTGGTGATCGTTTTTACGACACCCAAGGCGATGGCGATGCCCATGGAACCGAGGAACAGATAGGTTGGCAGTAAGAAAACACCCCCGGTCTCCCGGACACCACGCAGATTGATGATCGTCAGGATCAGCAGGGCTCCCAAGCACAACACCAACGTCCGCGGGTGGAGGGATGGAATCGCCGAAGTAAGTGCGCCAATTCCTGCCGAGATACCGACGGCCGCGGTCAATACGTAATCGATCAGCAACGCTGCTGCAGCGAGCAGACTGGGAAAGGTTCCCAGGTTTTGACGCGCGACTGTGTAGGAACCGCCGCCCTGCGGATAGGCGGCAATCGTCTGCCGATAGGAGAAGAAAACGATAATCAGCAGCACGATGATGCTGAAGCTCAAAGGGATGATGTAGGTCAAACCTGCAACGCCCAGCGGAATCAGAAGCGTGAGCGCGGCTTCAGGTCCGTACGCCGCTGAGCTCAGCGCGTCGAGGCCGAAGATGGGAATACCTTTGCCTACGCCAATCTGCTCGCCGCGCTCCTCCGATGAGGCAAGCGGACGTCCGACTAAGACATCGAGTATGGACAATTAGACCTCGCCTTCAGACAGTTTCACATTGCGTCGCAATGGCCACTGCATGCGCCCGTCGACCGGTCCCGGGCGTCTGCCGTAGAATGAAATAGTTCAGTCGGCCGTGCGGGAGTAACTCAATGGTAGAGTCACAGCCTTCCAAGCTGTTGGTTGCGGGTCCGATTCCCGTCTCCCGCTCCAAGCCGCTCGTGCGACGTCTTCCTAGCCGGCATAGCTCAGCTGGTAGAGCATCTGATTTGTAATCAGAGGGTCGGGGGTTCAAGTCCCTCTGCCGGCTCCATTCCTTCACTTGTCCGGACCGGACACATAGGTAACAGATTGTTCCTAAGACATAGGTAACACTTTTGGCCCAAACGGATTTTCCAGGGGCTGCAAAGTTTTCTCCTCCAGGTCGACGTAACCTAGATCGTAGTCCATGAAGCTGACGAGCCAGATATCGTCGTCGACTTCCTTGATTCCCACTGCCTGTCCAGCCAGGCAGGTGCTGAGATTGATCTTCTTGCGATAGAGACACAGGCGGCCGCAGTGGGTGACAACGACGGTCTTGTCGTGGGAACGGGTACTGCGGTTCGGGAATGCCGTTGTATGGGCGAGTGCAAGCTGTATAGACCTCGGCCGGGCATTTCATGGCGAGCGCGTCATGCGGACGTTCGTTGTTGAATTCTTCTATAAACGCATCGAACTTGGCCTGCTGCAGCAGCAGATTGGCGCCGGCCGGGTCGCTTCTTTTTTGAGGGTCAGGTGCATGCGCTCGTGCCGCCCGTTCTGTTGTGGATGGCCCGGCCGAATGCGTTCGATGCCGATGCCCAGACGCAGCCACCAGACGGAGAGCTTCGAGAGATTGAACAGCCCATTGGGCGAAGCAAAGGGAACACCATTATCAGAGCGGATCGCTTGGGGTAAACCGCGTTCTTTAAACAGGCGCTCAAAGGCTGTAAAGGCAAACTGTTCCTGATTAGACTCATAGCCGCGCACAGCAGCAGATAGCGCGAAGCGTGATCGGTGACGGTGAGCGGATAGCAATACCGTTTGTTGCCCAGCAGGAACTCGCTCTTGTAGTCGGTGCACCACAGGGCATTCGGACTTAGGCCGGAGGAGAGCGGTGTTCCTTGCGTGTGCGTCCTGGAGCGCTTGACCTTGGTCACCAGCCCGTGACGATCCAATATGGCGTGCATGGTACTGCAGGCCGGCACCTTCACTTCCTGCGGCAACCGCCGCAACAGGCGTTCACGGATCTTGCGCGCGCCCCAATTCGGTTTCTCGCGCTTGGCCGCGACGATCGCCGCTTCCACCTGTTCCGGAAGCTGGTTCGCGTACCGGTGGGGGCGCCGCGCACGATCCGTGAGCCCCTCTAACCCGCATTCCTCATACCGCTCCACGATCTTGTATCCCGTCTTCCGGGAGATCCCGAACTCGCGGCATAGACAAGCCATGCTCTCGCCGTCCTTCAACCGAATCACGAAGCGTATTCGTTCCTCCATAACAGAACTTTCCTTCCATGGCATCCCACTCCCGCCTTCCTAAAAGGCCAAAAGTGTAACCTATGTCTTCGGAACGTTCTGTTACCCATGTCTCAGGTCGCACACAATAAAATCAATTATTCGTAATTAACTCTCGAGCGCAGCGAGCCGGCGGAACCGTTGCTTCAGCGTTATTTTTGACGAGTTTCGGCAACCAATTGGCAATTCCGGGGACTGTTCACGGAGAGACAAACCGATCACGCCCAAGATGCTATCGGAAGCTTGCCGGGAAGCGGCGCAACGAGCGGGCATTACGAAAACCGTGCGCCCGCACTTACAAGGACGATAAGATCCGACGACGTTGTTTACGCTGCGACGGCAGCAACCAGAGAAAAAAGATGACGTAGCATCTTCGGGATCGTTCCTTTAGCCATGCTAAAGTCTGCTGCATGCGATTGCAAGCTCTCTTCTGGTTTCTCGTCGTTACGGTCGCTATACGCGCCTGGACGCCAGACGACATGCTGAAAGTGAAGAGTATTGGCGACGTTCAAATATCACCAGACGGCCGCTCTGTTGCATTCGCGGTTACACAGCACAATCTCGAAATCAGCGAGCCAATTAGCCAGGTCTGGCTGGCACGAGCAGACGGCACGCAGTCGCTTCAACTAACGCACGGGATGCAATCCTCGACCAGCCCTCGATGGTCACCCGATGGGAAGCAAATCGCCTTTCTCAGCACGCGTTCGGGCGTCAGCAATATTTGGATCAGCGCGCCGGATGGTGGAGAACCCGAGCAACTCACTGATTCGAAGAGTGGAGTGAGCGCCTTCCGCTGGTCGAACAGCGGCCGCTTTATCGCGTTCACAGCGCCCGTAGATCCGACGGCGGAGGACGAAAGAAAACGAAAGGCCAAGGAAGACTGGCACGTTATGGGTACCGGCTATGCCTATCAACGCTTGTGGATGATTCAAATTGTGACGCACGGTGAACGCCCAGCAACAGCGCGCTTGCTCACAGAGCAGGATTATCAGCTCGGCGGAGCCTTCGGGGGCGGTTTCATGGACTGGTCCCCAGACGATCGCAAGATCGTGTTCGCTCATATGCCACGACCGCGCTTCGATGACTGGCGGAAATTGGACATTGCGGAAGCAGATGTGGAAAGCGGCGTAATACGACCCGTTGCCGCAACCGCGGCTTCTGAAGATACTCCGCTGTATTCGCCCGACGGGAAATGGATTGCGTATCGCCGGAGCGATATTCCGCCGGGATGGGCCATCGATTTTCGAATCTACATCGTTCCCGCTTCCGGTGGGCAAGCGCGGCAATTGTCAGAAACCTTCAACCGGGAACCCTCACTCATCGGATGGACGAGTGACAGCCGTTCCGTGCTCGTGCAAGAGGCGTTGGGCACAACTCGCGCACTATACCGGTTACCACTCGACGGTGCGCCGGTTTCTCTGTACGCGCCCGGTAAGGGTAATTTCTCCGGTGCGTCTTTGAATTCGACACGCACGGCGATTGGCTTCTCCGCCCAGGACAGCACCACGCCACCGGAAGCCTATGCTCTTCCGCTCTCCGGTCCTGCCACTCCGAGCCAGGCGAGCCACGTGAACGCGGATATGCCGAAGCTGTCTCTGGGTTCGACGCGTGTCATTCGATGGAAGGGGCCTGGCAACCTGGCTATAGAAGGTCTCCTGACTTATCCGGTCGGCTACAAAGAAGGCAAGCGCTATCCGCTCATAGTAATTAGTCACGGGGGACCTCCAAGCAATTTTTCGCAGGACTTCATCGCCTTACCCGGCCATTACCCCATCGCCGCCTTTGCCTCTCGAGGCTATGCCGTATTGCGATCCAATGTTAGGGGCAGCACCGGGTATGGGAAGCGATTCCGATATGCAAACTACGGCGACTGGGGAAATGGAGATTTCCACGACATGATGGCGGGTGTCGATAAGGTGATCGAAATGGGAGTCGCTGATCCTGAGCGTCTCGGTATTGCCGGCTGGAGTTACGGAGGATACATGACGTCGTGGGCCATCACGCAAACCCATCGCTTTAGGGCTGCTTCGATCGGCGCGCCAGTGACAGACCTCGCCAGCATGAACGGTACCGCCGATATGTGGACCTTTACGCCCGACTACATGCGTGCCGAGTCCTGGGAAAAACCTGAGGTTTACATCAAGCATTCACCCGTTTACAACGCGAAGGGTGTCAACACTCCGGCGCTGATCCAGCAGGGCAGCGATGACACGGTCGTACCGATTGGACAAAGCGAAGAGTATTACAACGCACTCCAGGCGCAAGGGGTCCCGGTTCGAATGGTGGTCTATCCGCGCTCCAGCCATTCACCGCGGGAATCGAAGATCGTGCGGAATATTATGCAAGAAAATCTCGATTGGTTCGACAAATACCTGAGACCCGGCCGGAACTAACGTCAAACCCACCGGAACATTCCAGCTGCTGATCGAGCGAATCAAATCATCGAACGGCGGTTACTCCTCGCGTGTTGCGACGATCCCGGCAGGCGGTGATAGAACCGGATGAGATGATGCAATCGAGTGAAGCGGGTGTGTTGCCAGCTTGTTACAGCATGTACTCTGCTCTCGCTCCCTAGTAAGCTCGCTATGCAGTTCGCGATGCCGAATGAGGCACAACGCTCCGCCGCGCTTGGCGATACCACCGGTCTGCCCCAATTGCTTCGCCGCGCCCTAGAGCCTGGAAACAGTTTTCAACCTATGAGAATGCCTGGTCCAGAGGACTGGCTCGCGAATCATGCCGAAGCTGGCCAGACGTTTCGAGAATTCGTGAACTCGGGTCCGAACCGGCCGGACAGTCGGCGGCGAAAAATCTATTTGCAGCCGCTAGGCGATTTCAGCCGGAGTGGCGGTCCACCGATCGAGAAACTGGTACAGTTCGCATCTGCATTCTTTTCATTGGAAGCCGCGGCGCTTCCGACGCTGGATTTGACGCAGATGCACGCGACTAGTCGCCGGAATCCATTTAGCGGACAGGAGCAGATCCTTACTACAGATCTGCTCGAATTGCTGCGGCGACGTCTCCCGAATGATGCATTCGCCCTACTCGGCATCACGATGGTGGATCTCTATCCCAGCCCAGAATGGAATTTCGTATTCGGCCAAGCCTCGTCGCGCGATCGAGTGGGCATCTATAGCTTCGCGAGATACGATCCGAAATTATACGGAAAGCCAACAGCGGATTCGGCACAATTGATCCTTCGGCGCAGTTGCAAGGTTCTAGCTCATGAAACGGGGCACATGTTTGGAATTCAACATTGCATTTGGTACGCTGCATTATGAATGGATCGAATCACATTGACGAGGCGGATCAGCGTCCTCTTCACCTCTGTCCCGTAGACTTGCGAAAACTGCAGTGGAGTATTGAGTTCGATATTGCGGAGCGGTATCAGCGTTTGCTCGCGTTTGACACGCAAGCGGGCTTTCTGGATGAGGCAGCATGGTTGCAGACCCGTATAAAATTTATCGAGGATCGCGCGCGAAACATTCGATAATTTGCCTCAATACTTCTGACTAAACAAAGCGGTTATGCTATCTCCTCCGAGAATTTGTTTTGGTGCTCGATGTATCTCGCGACGCGACTCAGTCCCAAAATGGCCGCAAATGCGGCAGTAATCATTCCAAATACCCAACGCAGCCCAGCCGTCGCTCCCACTTGTCCCGCAAGCAATGGGAAGATCATGCCGCCGGCAAGCGCTATGGCAAACAGGATTCCGAACACAGTGCCCGAATAGGATTGGAATCGGTCTCCTGCAATCCCCAGTGAGGTGGGATAAATGCCCGCCAGCGACCAGCCGCAAATAAGGATGCCGAACGCTGCCACAGCCAGACCAGGGGCCAGTGCAACCAGTACAGCTCCGATGCCAGCGCCGCACGTGCACAGCAGCAGCGTGCGATACGGGTCCATGCCCAATGCCATCCGGCTCAACACGGCTCGCGAAATCATGATCGACGCCCAATAGCCAGCCAGAATCAATGAAGCGAGACTGATGGAACTCACGCCTATGTCGTGGATCAGGTAAGTGGAAATGAAGCCGCCGAGGGTGAATTCTACGCCGGATTCGAAAAACAGCAGAAACCCGAATGCCAGAACCAGCGGCGAGCGTAGGAAGCGCGGCACGTCCGCCAAGGGAAGCGCATGACGCTGCTTCGGCACAGGAAAGCGCCCGAACGACGCAAATACACCCACCGCGGCACAGAGCGCCGAAGCTGCAATGAGCAGCCGCGCTATCGAGAAACGCGCCAACAGAGCCCCGATTACGAAGGGCAGGAACAGAGCGCCAAAGCCGAAGAAAATGCCGAGGCGGTTCAGCGCCGCGCCCTTGCGCCTAGGATCCCCGTGCAGATCGGCGACTAGTGTATTCGCCGCTCCGTTCAATGCCCCGCCGCCGATACCAAGCAGGACAACTGCGGGCAGCAGTGCAACAAAGGCGGCTGCGCGCACCACGATACCCAACGCTGCGGCGACCAACAGTGGACCCATCACGAGCGGGGGCTTCATGCCGAACCGATCCATGGCTAGCCCGAGAACAAGACTGGATCCGAGCATGGCCGCGTTCATGACGAGAAACAACTTGCCAATGTCAGACGTGGCAAGTTGCAGCCGGCTTGCCAGCAACGGCAGGACGGCACCCAAAACTGCCATCACGATGCCAAACACAAACATGCTGGCGTAAGCGACGCCGTTTAATAATGCACCGGAGCGCGCATCAGACCTCTGCATATTCGACGGGCGATCGTTCGAAGAGCTTTTCGGTATAACGATCGAATATCCGCAGGTTATGGTCTTTGTTGATTCCGGGCACATTGGGAGAAACGAAGGTTTGCGCCTTAAACCCTTTTGCTTTCAGACGGGCTCCGGTTTCTGCCACGAGCGCCATCGCGATAAAGACGGCGGCAATCGTGGACCCGGCGCCAATTTTCTCCGGATCGCCAATGTTCACCAGAGCATCCTCCGGGGGAACGCAATTATCGAGTGCGATGTCGGCCAGGTCGCTCAGTTTCTTGCCGCTGGAGTGTGTGGCCTGGGCAGCGGCGGCATTCGCCAACGAGGAGACGGTGATGACTTTCAATCCCCTCTGTTTCGCGTACTGTGCGGCCTCGATAGGTGCGGCGTTCAGGCCGCCGTGCGAAAACACAATAAGACAGTCGATAGGGGCAAACGCAAAACTCTGGAGAAAATTCTGGATATAACCTTCGCGGCGTTCGAGCCATAGCAGTTCGCGCGCACCACCTGGCCCAACCACGTTATGCCACATCAGCCTCGGATCATAGAGGGGAAAAAATCCAACGAAGCTTCCATATCGCGGGAATACGTCCATTACGGGAATTACCGAATGACCGCTGCCGAACAGGTAAACGCGCCCACCTGCGGCGATACATTCGGCGAGTATTTCCCCGGCCTGTTCGATTCTTCCCTCTTCGCGACTATGAATCGTCGCGAGCACATTGCTGATTTGCTCGTAATATACCTTTGCTGACATGAATTCAGCCTCCTGTGTTAAGGTCCGTTTTAAGCCAAGCAAGCCGCGCAGCTCCCAGCAGCCCCGCGTCTTCGCCGAGGGCGGTTTTTTCAATGCGCACGTACTGTGCTGCAATCGGTTGCGTCCACGCTAGGGCGTTCCGCCGGATCTGGTCCAACATCAAATCGCTTGCCTGCATCACTCCGCCGCCGAGGACCACGATTTCCGGATCCAGCGTGGCGATGAGCGCACCAATTCCCATCGCCAGATAGTCCGCGGTTTGACGTATAGCCTCCAAAGCCCGAACGTCTCCTGCGCGAGCCGCTTCGACGGCCGCTGCAGCCGTTTTCTTTCCTGCCCGGCGCGCAAGGGCCGGCCCGGCCGCCTCGCTTTCCCATCCGCCACACCCGGAATATTCGGGCTTCCAAGGGCCACCCACCAACATCCAGCCTGCGGCCCCAGCGATTCCGTGAGCGCCTTCCATCGGCCTGCCATCCGAAACAATTCCGACACCAATACCGGTCCCCACCGCCACGAAGACAACATGCTGCAGTCCATGCGCTACTCCGAGCCATTGCTCGGCAAGCGCGCTGGCGGCGCGATCGCTGCCGATCGCAATCGGCACGCGTAGATGCTGCTCGAGCCGCTCGCGGAAAGGATGAAAATCCCTTCCCCACAGATTCGGCGTCCATGCATTGCCCTTGCCTGGGTCGTATATACCAGGCACAATAACGCCGACAGCCGCAATCGAGTTGCCTTTCAGCTCGTCATATCGAGCGATGATCTGCTCGACAGTGTACTCGAAGGCCGGCGTGGCGGGCACCCTTTGTTTCTCAAGAATGCGCCCCGAATTGTCGACCAGGGCGGTCGACATCTTTGTGCCGCCGAGGTCGACTGCAAGGACGTAATTCAACCTTTTCCCGCCCTCACTGGGGTCGCCGCGTATCGGACTTCGGACAAATTCGAAGTAATGACATAATGTCTCGGTGATCGTTGAGAGTTGATAGCACTGAAGGAGGTTAGAAAAGATGAAGGGTCCAATCGTCCTCTGCGCTCTGTTGCTCTGCGCTCCCCTTTGTTATATCGCGCAAGTCGTTACCGGCGACATTTTGGGCACAATTACAGACCCGAGTGGAGCTGTAGTAGTCAACGCCAAGATCGTCATCACAAATACCGGAACGCACGAAACGCACGAATTGACCTCGAGCAGCGCGGGCGAGTACATCCAGACCGCGCTACCCAGCGGCTACTATTCCATCGCCGTCACTGCCCCTGGCTTCAAGACAGCGGAGGTCAAGGGCGTGAAGTTAGATGCCGGCAGCCTTCTGCGCCAGGACATCAAGATAGCCATTGGCGCGACGAACCAGACAGTGGAAGTGGCGGGGGAATCACCCGCGCTGGTGACCGATACCGCGACGCTCAGCTCCGTCATCACGGAACAGCGGGTAGAAGATCTGCCTTTGAATGGCCGCAACTTTTTCCAGTTGGCGGATCTGGCGCCCGGTGCCAGCGAAGGGCCGACGGCGCCGCTCGCGAGCGGCACCCGGCCGGATGACCGCCGCGAATGGGCTTCGGTCTCCGTTTTCGCGCAGTCGGACACCTTGAACAATATTATGGTCGACGGCCTAGACAACAATGAAAAGTCGATCGGCAGCACTGGCATACGGCCTGGCGTCGAAGCCATCGCCGAATTTCAGGTGCAAACCAACGATTACCCTGCCGAGGTTGGCAAGACGCCGGGCGCCGTAGTCAACGTGATTACGAAATCCGGCACGAATGACTTTCATGGTGCGGCGTACGAATTTGTCCGCAACAGCGAGTTCGACGCCGTGAACTTCTTCACCAAACCGGGCGCCAATGCCGAGTACCGGCAGAATCAGTTTGGCGCGGCCTTCGGCGGACCCATTCGCAGAAACAAGACCTTCTTCTTTGCTGACTACGATGGTTATCGGATTATTCAAGCCGTCGCGTATGTCAGCACGGTGCCGACACTGTTCGAGGAACAGCATCCAGGAAATCTGTCGGACATCGGGGGGCCGGTGTTGCCGGCCACTCAGCTCAACCCAATCGCGCTGAAGTATTTCGCGCTCTATCCGGCGCCCAACCTGCCGGGCACGATCAACAACTATGCTTCGAGCCCCAACCGTAGGCAGGACAGCGACTCATTTGATATCCGCGTGGATCAGAATTTTTCGGATAAAGACCGGTTCACCGCGCGGTACAGCTTCAACAATGTGAACACCCTCACGCCGGATAGTTTCCCGGAGGTCAATGGGATTCAGCCTGGCGGTGGCTCCGCGTCTTATCCGGGAAATTCGCCAGATCGATCGCAACAGGCCCTCCTGGCGTATACGCATATGTCGGGTGCCAACAAGGTCCTCGAACTTCGAGCGGGCTACACGCGGATCAATAACGCCTCTTTCCCCGTGGATTATGGACAAGCCCTTGGCAATCAGTTCGGCATCGTGAACTCCAGTATCAACCCCACGACGGCTTGCCTGCCTCAGGTCAGCATCACCAATTACACCGGAATGGGCAATTGCGGAGCGTTGCCTCTGATCGATCTGGACAACATATTCCAATATGAGGGTTCACTATCGCAGACAATCGGTAAACATACGCTTAAATATGGAGCGGAACTGCTGCGCAGGCGCGTCTACAACTTCCAGAACGGATCCGGTCCGGGCAGCTTCAGTTTCACAACACTTCCCGGCATAACGGGAGTTCCGACGGCGGCGACCCCCCTGGTCAACTTCTTCGAAGGCGATTCTTATTCAGTTTCGCGGAGCGTTCTGCTGTCCGCGTACTATTTCGAGAGATGGGAGCCGAGCGCCTACGTGCAAGACGATTGGCGCGTGAAGCCCTGGCTCACTTTGAATATGGGCCTCCGCTATGACGTCATCACGCCCTACACGGATGCCAGCGGGAACCAGCAGTTTTCTTGCTTCGATCCGAATACGGCGACGCTTCTGACCGCGAAACAGAATGGGGTTTCCGCGACCTGTAACGTTAAGACCGACTTCGCAAATCTGGCTCCTCGCTTTGGCTTTGCCGCCGGCCTCGGCCACAACACGGTGCTGCGGGGCGGATATGCGCTCGTCTACTTCAACGATCAGACGGGGCCGTTGTACCCATTTCTGAATCCGCCTCTTTACAACACCTACTCGCCCAACGTTGAGACGGTTGGGCTATCCACGCCCCTCCCGCTGCCGTCGAACGCGGCGGTGGCGTCCTCGCGATACGGGATACAGAACGACTATAAGAACTCCCGCGTGAACCAGGTCAATATGAATCTCCAGCATTCGTTCAAGGGGACCGTGCTGACGGTAGGTTACGTAGGTGAGTTCGCACGCGCGCTGCGCATCGTGCCCAATATCAATCTGGCGCCGCCCCAACCGCCACCGTTGAACAGCTATGTCACGAAACGGCCCTATTACAGCGTGCTGCCGAACATCACCGGCATCTACATGGTGTCGTCGTTTGGCGCGACGAACTACGATGGCTTGTTGACCACTGTCGAACACCGGCTCTCGCATGGTCTGAGCTTTATCGGCAGCTACGCTTGGGGGCACTCGACCGGCGATTTCCAGAGCTATTCGACGGGAGGCAGCTACTACAGCGCCATTCCCTCCCAGTACGGCAAATTGGAGTGGGGCAATACGGACCTGGACATCCGGCACCGGTTCACGTTGATGTTGAACTATGCCCTGCCGTTCGGCAGCAGCCTGACGGGTTGGGAGGGTGGCGCGTTCAAGGGCTGGCATTTCAATGCCATCGCGGTCTATGAGACGGGTTCTCCTTTCTCGGTGCTGAATTCCACTCCGCAGAGCAACACCGGCGTCAGCAGCGACCGTCCAAACCTGATCGGCGATCCGTATCTTGCGAATCCCACGATCCACGAATGGTTCAATCCGCTCGCGTTCGCACCGCAGGCGATAGGGACGATTGGCTCTGAGGGACGCAATATTCTGTTTGGTCCGCCGTTCCGCCATTTGGATTGCTCCATCTTCAAGGATTTCAAAATCCAGGAGCGCTACACGCTGCAAGCGCGCTTTGAGGGCTACAACATAACGAATACCCCCAACTTCGGACTTCCGGCCGCGACGTTGGGAACCACCACCATCGGCACCATCACCAGCACCCGAACCGGCAGCACGCCGCGTGATTTGCAATTCGCGCTGCGCTTCTCGTTCTAAACCTCGTGCGTCTCCCGGTGGGCAGGTTTTTGTTGCTGGCGCTCTGCATGTGCCCGGCATTCGCCGCGGGCGAAGATCTTGCGATTCAGCACAAGGTAGAAGCGATTTTTGCTGCGTATAACAACCCGGACTCGCCCGGTTGCGCTGTCGGCATTGTGCGGGACGGCGATTTCGTGTATAAGCGCGGCTTCGGAATGGGCAGCATCGAACTACAATCGCCGCTGTCGCCGGAGTCCGTCTTCTACATGGGCTCTGTATCGAAGCAGTTCACCGCTGCGAGTGTCGTGCTGGCCGCCGAAAAGGGATATCTCTCGCTCGATGACGACATTCGCAAATGGATAC
The DNA here is from genome assembly GCA_963819405.1 of uncultured Acidobacteriaceae bacterium. Lineage (GTDB taxonomy): Bacteria > Acidobacteriota > Terriglobia > Bryobacterales > Bryobacteraceae > Bog-105. The sequence continues at coordinate 13,841 of CAWFWH010000029.1, forward strand.
CAGAGATACCGTTTTACGGTGACACGATCACTCTTCGCCAAATGCTTCACCACACGAGCGGTCTGCGCGATGAAATTGGATTGCTATCGCTTGCCGGAAAACCGATAGAAGACATTAACACCACTCCGGAAATTATCGATCTGATCGCCCGCCAGAAAAGACTCAACTTCAATCCGGGGGACGAGTATCAATACAGCAACTCAAATTACGTCCTGCTGGCGGAAGTAGTGCATCGCGCTACTGGAACGCGTTTTTCGCAGTTTGCCGACGAGAATATTTTCAAAAAGCTGGGCATGGCGCACACGCGCTTCTACGATGATCGTACGCTGGTCTTACGAGGCCGTGTCCCCGCTTATTCGCCGCGCGAAGGCGGAGGATTCCGTGTCGACTGGTCCACGAACTTCGAAAAGGTTGGGGATGGCGGCTTGATGAGCAGCGTTGACGACCTGTTGCTATGGGACCGCAATTTTTATGACAACAAACTGGGAAAGGGAACCCTGTTGCGAGAGTTGCAAACGCGCGGCGTCTTGAACAATGGAAAGACCATCAACTATGCTCTCGGACTGGAGCTGACCGAATACCGGGGATTGCCCGTTGTTGAGCATGGTGGAGCGCTATTCGGCTACCGCACCGAGCTATTGCGTTTCCCGAAGCAAAAGTTTTCTGTTATCTGTCTCTGCAACCTGTCAACCGCTGATCCCGGGACGAAAGCGCACCAGATCGCCGAGATTTATCTCGCCGGACAGTTCCTCCCATCTGCTCAGCCAGCCCCAACAGCCGCAGTCCGCGGCAGCGAAGATGGTCAAGTTGCCCACCATGTATCGGATTTCCGCACCTTCGCCGGGCTGTACCGTGATCCGCTCAACCGCTCATTTATTCTCGTAAGCGCGCAGGAGCAAGGTCTTGCCGTCCGTAACCCCCAGGTGGACCCCACGTCGCCTTTGGAGCCGGCTGCCATTCTTGTGCCGGCTGCGCCCAATCTATTTGTGGATCCGAAAGGTTCGAAGTACCTCTTCGAACCGTCAATCTCCGGAGTGCGAATGACATGGACCACCAGACAAGATGCGAAACACGTTTTCGAGCGGATTCAGCCGGTCCAGCTGACTGCCGCCGGGCTGGCCGATTATTCGGGTGATTACTACAGCGACGAACTGCTGGCGATATATCGGATTCGATCAACGGATAACAAATTGAATCTGACGATTGGCCGGAGTGAGCCGATTGAATTGCGCCCGACCCTGCACGATGAATTTCGAGCGAATCTGCCTGGCGAGTTTCGTGAGCCGATCGTGATTCAGTTCTCGCGCAAAGGTGATAAGCTTACGGGCTTTGATCTCTTTGCCGGTTCTGCTGACGGAGTTCGCGATATCGGATTTATAAGAAAGTAGCGCAACTGCCAATGGTTACTCGGCACCATGCGCGCTGATTGCTGCACGTTGTGCTGATTCAACTATGAAACGTACTCTTACTCAAAGATTTCTTGTGCTGAGCGTTACGATTCATCCATTGCTGCTATGGCTAGGCCTCCCGGCATGCGCAATGGCGCAAGTGAAAACCGGCCTCGATGTCCTCATCGAAGAACATTTTCAATCGTTGGCGGGCAAGCGCGTCGGGTTGGCGACCAATCAGACGGGTATCACTTTCGATGGGCGCCGCAATATCGACGTATTCGCACACGCGCCGAACATCAAGCTAACCGCGATCTTTTCGTTCGAGCACGGTCTTAACGGCACCCAGGAAGACCCCCACATCGGGAACAGCATCGACCAGGCAACGGGCACGCCGATCTACAGCCTGTACAACGAAGACGTGCGCAAGCCAACGCCCGACATGCTGAAAAATGTCGACGTGCTCGTCTACGATAAGCAAGATAACGGAGCTCGGTTCTATACCTCGGTCACGTCGATGGCTTACCTGATGGAAGCGGCCGCCGAACATCACATTCCGTTTTATGTTCTTGACCGGCCGAACGGAATCAACGGAGTTGACGTGGCGGGGCCGCTCCTCGATGCGAAATACGTTTCGTTCGTCACCTATATGCCTGGTTTCCCGATCCGCCACGGTATGACGATGGGCGAGATGGCGCGCTATTTCAACGCCGAAAAGAAATTAGGGGCCGATCTTCACGTCATTGCGATGCAGGGTTGGCGGCGCTCCATGTGGTTTGACGAGACAGGGCTGGAGTGGGTAAATCCTTCACCCAATATCCGTAATTTGACAGAAGCCATTCTGTATCCGGGCACTTGCCTGCTGGAAGGGAAGTCTGTGTCAGTGGGACGGGGAACAGACACGCCATTTGAGATCGTAGGTGCCCCGTGGTTTCGCGCTCGCGAAGTGGCAGCCTACCTGAATGCTCTTCAGTTGCCCGGTGTGCGATTCGTACCTCGGCGATTTTGCCCCACTGCGTCGGTATATAAGGGTCAGGAATGTCAAGGTGTGGATATCCAGATCGTGAACCGCGAAGTGTTTGACCCGGTGCTCATGGGAATGGAGTTGGTGGCGGCAACGATGAAGTTTCACCCCGGAAAAGTGGAACTGACTATGCGTCTGTTAGGTAGCGACGACGTGCTCGCCAAACTGCGAGCAGGCGAGAGCGGCCGGCAAATTTTGGAACAGTCGCAAGCACAATTGGCTGAGTTTCGCCGGCTACGCGCCAAGTATTTGATCTATCAGTAAGCCGTCGAGTAAGGGGTGAAAACAATACGCCGCATGGCGCGACAAGGAGACATGATGAACCGACGTTCCTTCGCTCAATTCTTGGGAGGTCCGGTCTTACTTTCGTCCTTCGCAAGAAGCTCCGGCGGAGCGCCATCGCCGGCTGCCCTCACGCCCGGCAAAATCATGGCGATTACCGCACACCCAGGTGACGGACTCTTCACGATGGGCGCCGCGCTTGCCAACCAGGTCGAGCGGGGAGGAAGCGCCGTTCTCCTAAGCCTGTCGCTGGGCGAAAAGGGCGCTCCGAACAACATACCCGTTCAGCAGTACGGCGAGCTTCAGAGAACAGCCACTCAAAAGGCGACGAGTTTGATTGGTGCAGAGGCCATTTTCTTCACCTATCCCGACGCGGAAATACCATTCAACGACGAAAGCTCCATGCGTGTGTGTGATGCAATCCGCGAGCATAAGCCGGACATCGTGGTAACCCATTGGAGCGGCAGTTGGCACAAGGACCATCAGAACTGCCATTTGATTGTGCACGATGCAATCTTCTATGCGGGTTTAGGTCCGCTCTCGCGCAGCCGTCCGGCCCACACCGTATCAAAAATCTTCTACGCCGAAAACTGGGAGGATGCCGCCAACTTCGTGCCGGATACATACGTCAACATTGAACCTGTTTACAAGAAGTGGCTCGAAGCGTGCGATTTCTATCCAATGTGGCGGGGGCAAACGGGTTTCTTCCGGTACAACGATTACTACAGCAGTCTCGCCGTCATGCGTGGATGTCTTTCCGGATCGAACAGCGCTGTGGCCCTGATGTCAGACACGAATCAGCGGACGCAGCATCTTCAGTCTCTCTAGTTCCCCGTTTTATGCGAAAAATTTTGTTTTTCGTTTCTCCGGTTGCGGTTCTTGTTTTGCTGTCGGCTTATGCCCTGCAGCCCCAATGGCTCCTGTCGTCCGGCATACCGGAGGATGCCGCTCATCCGGTCAAGCGATTGGTCGACGATACCAGCGGCCAGGACGCGCGTTTTGCGGATACTTTTCAGGAAGTGCAGAAGTGGATCCAGAAAAAGGCGTTTCCAGGCGCAGTGCTTGCCGTCGGCGAACACGGGAAATTACTTGCCTGGAAGTCTTTTGGAAAAATGGATTACTCCGACGGCGCGGCTCCAGTTCCGCGGAACGCCATCTTCGATCTTGCATCGCTCTCAAAGGTGATCGGAACCACTACTGCCGCCGAGATCCTCTACGACCGCAAAGAACTCGACCTGGATGCTCCAGTAACCCGATACATTCCCGAATTCGCTGGTACTCCCGGACATGAGCAGGTGTTCGTGCGGAACCTGCTGAGCCACAGTTCCGGATTGAATTCCCGGAAGGTCCTTTGGAAGCAGGCCGAGGATCGCCAGGGCATCATGCGCCTGGTGTACGCGCTGCCGATGGATTTCAAACCCGGCGAAAAGATGCAATATCGCGATTACAATTTCATTCTTATGGGCGAGATCGTCTATCGCATTACCGGTCAGCGCCTCGACCAGTTTCTTGCGAAGAATGTCTTCAGGCCATTGAAGATGAAGGACACGGGCTACAAGCCGCCTCCCAAACTCCTCGATCGGATTCCGCCCACGGAGCAGGATGACGTGCTGCGGCACGAACTCGTGCACGGCGTTGTGCACGACGAGAACGCTTTTCTAATGGGTGGGGTCAGCGGTCACGCTGGTCTCTTCTCTTCCGCGCGCGACCTCGCCACTCTCGCGCAAATGTATTTGAACGGAGGCAGCTATAACGGCAAGCGCATCGTAAGCGCGGCGACGATCAAGCTCTTCATGCAGCGTCAATCCTCTCCGGCGGGCACCACGCGGGCTCTCGGCTGGGATACTCCCGCAAAGGGATCGTTTCCGGGCGGTTTGGCGTCCCCAGACGCGATTATCCACACAGGATTCACCGGCACATCAATTTACATCGATCCCGACCGCGACGCCTTCATCGTTCTTCTGACCAACCGCGTGAATCCTACTCGCCAGAACGTTCTAATCAATAAAGCCCGGCCGGCTATTCATATGGCGGCCCTTAAGGCTCTCGACGGCACACATATGGAAGCCGCTGCACTACCGTTAGCAAGACCCACTTACGAAGTGATGCGCGCCGGCAAGCCGATCGTTATCGACGGCAAGCTCGACGATCCGGCATGGGCCAATGCGCCGGTGATCGAACTCGTCAATAATAATGACGGTTCCGCAAGTTCTATACGCACCGAATGCAAGGTCTTATACGATGCAAACTTCATCTATTTTGGTTTTCGCAATGAAGACCAAAATATCTGGGCGACGATGACGAGGCGCGATGCGCATCTTTGGGAAGAGGAAGTCGACGAAATTTTCGTGCAAGCGGACCCGCGGCAGACCAGTTACATCGAATTGGAGATCAATCCGCTCGGCGCGATATTTGACGCTTTCCTTTTGGATATTCGCAAGCCATTGCATTACGAGAGCTGGAATAGTGAAAAGCTTAAATGGGCTGTACACGTCGATGGCACTGTCGATGGTCAACCCGGCGATAAAGAATGGACGTCCGAGATTGCGTTGCCATTAGAAGATGTCGTGCCCGCGCCTCACACTCCGCCACAACCGGGCGATCGTTGGCGGGTGAACCTCTACCGGATCGAAAAGTTGCCGGTTCCTGCCCAGTTGGCTTGGTCGCCAACCGGTAAGGATTTTCACCAGCCGGCGATGTTTGGCGAGATGGTCTTTACTGACCGAAGAGCCCAGTGAATGGCTGCCCGCAAACTGGATGCCGTTCTAGGGAGCGTTAGCCTCTTTCTACTTCACGGTCCCTTCGTTTTATCCGGGCAAACGCTTCGGGTTGATCCCCAGCTTAAAAAGACAATTCAGGAAATTCGCGCCGAGGACAGTGGCACCGAGGCGATGGACTTCCTGACCGGCGTGTACCGAACTGATCGATGGGCCAATTTCGCGAAGTTTCAAGAAAGCGCACAGTACTTGCAAAAGACCATGAGCGAAATCGGGTTGAGCAACGTCGAATCGCTCGCCGCGCCTGCCGACGGTGTAACTCAATTCGGATTCTGGACAATGCCGCTCGCGTGGGACGTCAAACAGGCAAAGCTTGAGATTGCTGAACCGGCCGTTCCCGAGGAGATGCGGGTTCTTGCCGATTACCGTAAACAGCCAGCATCCCTCATCATGTGGAGCGGTCCAACGCCGCCTAAGGGCGTCACTGCGGAAGTTATCGAATTAAAACCATCCACTCTGGAACAGCTGAAGCGCATCGACGTGAAAAACAAGATGGTGCTGACCGAACCTTCACTCGATCTGTCGCAGCGGGGAGCGCTCAAAGCGGCACTCTACAAGCAAGAGGCCGCTGGCATGATCAGTTATGCCACGGAGAATCCCGACCTGATTAATAGTCACTATTGGATAAATGCATGGGGAGACTACGGCTGGGGCTTTACAAAAACGAGCAGTCCCTTGGTCGGCTTCTCGATTACGCCGCGGCAGGGCGCTTATCTCAGTAACCTGCTGGCCCGTGGCACAAAGGTTCGGGTGAAAGCGGTCGCAGAAACGCGCTACTACTCCGGCCAGTATCCTTATGTAACTGCTGTCATCCCGGGCACCGGTTCCGGCGATGAGGTGCTCGAGTTAGGTCACGCGTTCGAATTAGGGGCACAAGACAACTCGACGGGAGTGGCGGCAATGCTCGAGGCGGTTGCGACGCTCCGGCGCTTAATAGACGCAGGCAAGCTGCCGCGTCCCAGCTTCAGCATCCGAATTCTGGTCATGAGCGAAGACTATGGTTCCTCCGCTTACATCGCCACCCATATGAATCGAATGAAACGGACGATTGGAGCCATCTGCATGGATACTCCCGCCGGCCCTTACGACGAGACCGGAGGTTATAGCTTCGCGCTCAATCCCGACGTGAGCCGATCTTACCAGGACGCGCTGATTGTGCATGTCAGCGAGAGTTACTACGCCGGATTGCGGCAAAAGTTTCCGCGGTGGACCCCATATCGGCCAAGATCGGACTCCTACCTGAGCGATCCGATGATAGGTGTTCCAACTGTTTCTGCGACTGGTAGCACCGGGGCTGAGAACGTGCATCACAATAGCGCCGACACGCTGGACCGCGTAGATCCACGTTCTCTCCGGGATCTCAGTTCGATCGTCGCCACGTTTCTTTACTATCTGGCGTCGGCTGGCGATAAAGAAATCCCTTGGCTTGCCCAAATCACCGCAGATCGAAGTGACCAGAATGCGATCGCCGCGGCTGCTCCTTTCCTGAGCCCCATTACGATAGCAGCGAATAGCGATTCTTTGGCGCGTCAACTAGCGGGCGGTCTCGCCCAGGTCAATTACAATGCCGATCGCGATCGGGACGCCCTTCTTTCCGTTCTTCGCCTGGCATCATCTGCAAATAGGGAAAAGCTCCGCGCAGAGTTGAATCCTTTGCTGCAGCACGTGCGCCGATTTGCCAGCGAACAATGCGAAAGACTGCAAGAGGCGGCGAATCAACAGTCAATCGAACTCGGCTCTGCAACGCCCGTCAAGGCTTCCACGCAGGCCATCGATCCTTCGCTTGCTGAAGCTTCGCACATCATCGTCAAGCGCAAGCGATTCGGACCGGTCACACTCGATGACCTACCGCTGGAACAGAGGGAAGGTTATCCGGGTTTCGGCGGCACTCCCGCTCCGCTTACACTTCTGTACTGGTGTGATGGCAAGCGTACCGTCGCGGAGGTCGTCCGTTTGATTGAGTTAGAGCAGGGGCCCATGAACTTCGATTTCGTCGGTTACTTCAAATTTCTTGCGAGACACGGATATGTCGAGCTTCTTCCGGCTGTACAGTAAGTCTTCGTGCCAGGCTTCCGCGGTACTTCTTGCTCTCCTGGGAGGCAGCGGGCAGGCGTTAGCGCAACGATCACCCGAACAGACGGGTGTGCCGCAAAATCCATCACCGATGGTAGAGCATACACGCGCGCACCTTCGGTTGCCCGCGCAAAGTCCGGAGGGCCGACGCGAAAAGCTGTCGCTCGGTACATTGTTCGTGCCGACAAAGCTTCGATCAAAATCTCAAGCGCCGGTGCTCTTCTTCTTTCATGCGCAAGGCCCAGTGCCCGAGATAGCTGCCGCCCGCAACAACATGGTAGTCGTCAGCGCCGTACTGGGCGCGGGCTCTCGTGTTTACGCAAAGCCGTTTGTTGACCTGGCTTTTTTCGGAAACTTGTTGCGAGAAGCAGAGGCTCGTGCGGGAATGAAACTCGGCCCGATTACGCTGGCAGGCTGGAGCGCGGGTTGTGGCGCGATCCGGCAGATCATGAGCACGCCGGAATACTATGACAAGGTTGCCAACACCATCATGATCGATGGCATTCACACTTCCTATATTGGCGGGAAGCCCGGTCCACTTGAATCTCAAATCGATCCAGAACCCCTCCAGGTCTTTATCAAGCTCGCGCGCGATGCGATGCAAGGCAAGAAGCGAGTCATCATCACGCATTCAGAAATCTTCCCGGGCACATTTGCCAGCACTACGGAAACGTCCGACTACATTTTGAACGCATTGGGATTACATCCCCGGCCGGTTGTGAAATGGGGCCCAATGGGAACACAGGAATTGAGCGAGGTGCGCGCGGGCAAGTTCCTCCTGGTCGGCTTCGCGGGTAATTCCGCTCCTGACCACGTTGATCAATTGCACTCTCTTCCTGAATACTTGCAGTGGCTGAAGTAGAGTTTGCATAAAACAGAATGGTGTTCATGACACGATGTTTCTGTGCATCTTCGTATCATCTTGGTCATCCTCTTCGCAGCGTCGGGCCTCCCTTTCGCAAGCGCGCAATCCGCGACGCAAATCGTATGGCAGATCGGCAAATTCGATCAATCGCCAGTCGAGTTTTTGGGCCGGCCATCGGATGCTGTTACATTCCGCGTCGGTATTAGCGATCCCGCAAAGGATTGGCCGGGCCGCCAGAGAACCGGGGATGCGTATAAGATCCTGTTCCCTCTTGATTCGGTCGCAGGACACTATTCGTTAAAAATAGCCGCTTTAATCGATCGGCCCAGGGTTCCGGTCTTCGACATCAATGTGAACGGTCATTCCGGCACGTTCTACTTGCATCCAAAACTCAGCTACTCGCGCAGCGACTTCTCCTATGCTTTCGATCCGCACGAATCTCAGAGCGCGCTGGATATCGTCGTCCCTTCTTCGTTCTTGAAGGAAGGGGAAAACGCCATTGTATTGACTTGCATCGACCAGCCCGCGACGCCCGCGGGCGATAAGGAGATGGCGGCGGAATCAGCTACGATGCGCTCAGACTTGAGCGGACCGCCGGCCAGTCCGCGAATGACGAATTGAAGGTGGATGCGGAGCCGACTATCTTCTTCCGGAGAAATGGAAACGGCTTGACGGAGGTCGTGGACACCTTCATCGATTTCGCACGTCCTTGGCGATCAGGCACAGCAGATCTCGAAGTGAACGGTGAACACTATACTGCCAATTTCCCTGCCGGAGAATTCGGTCAGCAGAAAATCTCGTTCGATGTTCCCGAATGGACGGGAACAGTGCAGGGCAAAATCCGCATCGGCTCTGACTCCAAGCATGTAACCGAGGTCAGCCTGCCCGCGCAACGCAAGTGGACAATCTTTGTTGTCCCGCACACTCATCTGGACGTAGGCTATACCGACTACCAGGGCAAAGTTGCGGAGACCCAGGCAAGAGTTCTCACTCAGGCCGGCAATCTCATTCGGGAGCATCCCGATTTCCGCTTTTCCATGGACGGTTCGTGGAATCTCCAGCAGTTACTCGAAACGCGTCCGAAAGAGAAACAAGATGAAATTCTCAGCTTGATCCGAGCGGGCAAGATGGCCATGCCCGCTCAGTATTGCAACCTTCTCACGGGGTATGCCTCGCTTGAGACCTTGTATCGCTCTCTCTACGATTCGAAGGAGTTCGCGCGCCGCTATAAATTGCCGTTCGAGTATGCAAACATCACCGACGTCCCCACCTACTCTGGCGCTTATCCTTCTATTCTTGCCAGCAGCGGTGTGAAGTATTGGGTCGCGGCTGCCAACAACGATCGCGCACCTGTCTTTTTCTATGATCACTGGAACGAAAAGTCACCATTTTGGTGGGAAGGGCCGGATGGTAAGAAGGTCCTCTTTTGGTACTCCCGCCATTATGAGCAGGTGCAGACTCTGTTTGGATTGCCTCCACAGCTGAATGCGGTTAGAGAGTCGCTTCCGATCTACCTGCAGGCTTACTCAAATCCAACTTACAAACCCAACGTAGCGCTTTTGTATGGTACGCAGGTCGAGAACACAGATCTTGTTCCGGCCACTGCCACGTTCGCCGACGATTGGAATAAGGAATACGCCTTCCCAAGACTGAACTACGCAACCTTCCCGGATTTTTTCCACTACATAGATTCGAACTACCGCAATGATCTGTCTACGTTCAAAGGCGATGGCGGAGGCTACTGGGAAGATGGCATCGGTAGCGACGCGTACTATGAAGCAGAAGATCGCCAGAATCAGAACCGCGCTCTTTCTGCGGAAGTTCTTTCGTCAGTGACGCATTCGGTTGATCGTAATCTGAATCCACCGGCTGGTTTGTTCGCCGATATTTGGCATAACATCATTCTGTTCTCGGAACACACCTGGCTTTCCTACAACTCCGTCTCGCAGCCTGATCATGACGAGTCTGTCAAGCAAATGCGGGTAAAGGATGATCGAGCCGATCGAGCTTCGTTAGAAATCGAGGATGTAGTAAATCGTTCTCTCAGCCAGTTGGCGGATCAGATTCACGTCCCGGCTAACACCCTGGTCGTCTTCAATTCTCTTAATTGGCGTCGTGATGGCGTTGTCGAAACAGATTTGCTCGAGCACCCGAAGCTAGTCGATTTGACAACGCATCAGGAAGTTCCGCTCGAGGTTCTGTATGAGAAGGAGCATTTCCTTCGTATTCGATTTCTTGCTAAAGATCTGCCTGCCGTTGGATACAAGTGCTTCAGTATCAGCTACAGCGCGCAAGGATCAGCCGAGCGTGAACAAGTCAAGCGAAAGAACAATCGAAAATGCGTTTTACAGAGTGACGGTAGACGAGAACAGCGGCGCATTAGCCGCCATCTACGACAAACAATTGAGGCGTGACATTGTCGATTCGGGCAGCCCTTACAAATTTGGCCAATATCTGTACGTGACCGGCGGCGACGGTAACACTCAGATGATCAATCCTTTTCCAGCGCTTCCTCCTGGCGAACTGACCGTCCATCCAGCCTCTCAAGGCAAGTTCTTGGGTGTGGAGCAAATGCCCTGGGGGCAATCTGTCCGGCTGACCAGCTCAGCTCCAAACACACCTGACATTCAGACCGAGATCCTTCTCTTCAACGACCAGAAGAAGATCGAATTTCGCTATCGTGTTCACAAAAACTACACGAATGACAAGGAGGCTGTGTACTTCGCGTTTCCGGTAGCGGCAAGCAATCCGCAATTCAGTTTTGCAACGCAGCAGGGATGGATAGATCCGGCTCACGACTTGATGAAAGGCGGAAGCCTGGAGTGGTTCAATGTCCAGCAATGGATGGCCGTCCACGACGCGAATCTCGCGGTGGGCATCGTTCCTCTGGATGCTTCTCTCGCCAGTTTTGGAGACATCAATCGCGGCAAGTGGCCGGGTGAATTCAAGCCGAAGACAGGAACGATCTTCTCTTATGCGATGAACAATTACTGGCACACAAATTACCGCGCAGGACAGGGAGGCGACTTTACTTTCCGCTACACAGTCACCAGCGCTGCTCAATTGGACGGGAGCGCTATGAGTCAACTGGGCCTCCAAGAGATGCGGCCCATGGAGGTGAATCATGTTGTGTCGCAAGACAAAGTAGGTGATCCGGAGCGTCCGCTACCCGCCGCCGGCGAGAGTTTCCTCGAAACAACCAACCCTAATATCGGCCTGGTGACATGGAAAAAGGCTGAGGACGGCAATGGCATGATCCTACGCCTTCAGGAACTATCCGGCAAGTCCTCGGAGACAACCGTGCACTTTCTGCACTCGAACCTAGAGGCAGCTCAGCTGTGCTCTGGCGTTGAGGAGGATATCAGCAACGTTCCCGTCGTGAATAATGCTGTCTCACTTACGTTGAAGCCGTTCGAAGTGGTGACTTTGCGAGTACTTACGTCCGCACAAACGCCTTGATCGTTCCAAATGGCTTCGAAGTTGCCGATGTCGGGCGAATCGTGTAGTTACCAACTACTGCTGGAACGATGAACGTTTCGGCATAGTGAACCACAAAGGGCTCGAAAGCATTACCGGGACTCTCCACTACGACTTCGTTTCCCTCGACCAGATTCAGGACATTTACGCCGCCGCCCGTGTCGTGCGGGACAGTGCCCGTGAACCAGTGCCGCCTGGTCTCGAGGAACTCAAGTTCATGTAACCCAGTGCGCTCCTCCGTCCATCCATTCCCCCGCGCCACTTCGCTCACGGAATTGATTAACTCGCGCCTGACCCAACAGGTGGTACGATCCCACTGAATATTGCGGATACCATGATCCAGATGAATGGGGCGAGGCCGCCCATCGAGCCCCGGTCGTCCCCAATCCCAAAGCTTGAACGTAAATATGTAGGGAGTCGCGCTGATCTCTAGCACCATGCTGTTGCGTCCCGAACAGTGGATCGTTCCGGCAGGTATCAGGAAATGATCGTGCTTCTTCGCGGGCCAGCGGCTTACATACGTTTCCGCCGGGAAAGGCGTGCCGCCGTTTTGCGCCGCACGTAAGTCACGAATCATCGAGGCGCGATCTATGTTCTCCTTCAGGCCGAGATACACACTGGCATCCGCGCCGCTGTCGAGCAGGTAATAACTTTCATCCTGCGTGTACCGCATCCCAAAATGCTGTGCGATGTACTCCGTCAGCGGATGGACTTGCAACGATAAATTGCCGCCTTCCATCGTGTCGAGAAAATCGAAGCGAATCGGAAACTCGGCACCGAACCGGGCGTGGACGGCCTCACCCAATAATTCCCGCGCATGGCTGAGCACCAGATCGATGGCGGGTACTTCAACAGTGCAATCTCCAAAACCAAGCAGAAGGCTATTCTCCTCCGGAACGCAATCAAAGCACCACGCATAATTGGGGGGACCATCCGGCAAGTCACAAATCTTCCGCATCCACTGCCCGCCCCAAGGGCCCGGATCGAAGAACGGTTGCACGCGAAAGGGCCGCCTGGTCACCTCGGCTAACGCCTCCCTAAAAAGCTTCCCGGAGATCATCTTCGGCTCGCCCGGCTTATTTGTGTCCAGCAGAAAATCGATTCTAGGCAGTAGCTCCTTCTTTAGGCGATCCGCCACTCGCCAATCAACAAAGAAAGCTCGCTTATACTTCTCTCCCGAGCTAGCTCTCCGATTGTCGCTTGCAAAATTGCCGATTTCCCCTCGTCTTTGCCGCTGTTGAATTTCCCACCGCGCCAGATCGGCATAGACCAACAAATCGGGCGCACCGATTGCGAGTGCCGCACCTGTCCCTAATCACCACTCCGGCGCCTGCGGTTCTTACTGCATCCGTGAGCTGAGCGAACACGGCTTTGTTAAAAAAGTCGATCAGCTCTAAACTGCTTAAGCGGCCGAAAACCGGATCGTCAGAAAGTTCGCGGGCGAGCATCAAGTCGATCTCGCGGGGCGACTTCAGGCAGTCTCGTGTGCGGAAGATCTCGGCAGGAGGAAACGCCGCCAGAAGCGCTTCTTCGATCTCGTTTTCAAAAGTTCCTGGATAGCACTCGATGCAGATGATCTTTTTGCCGTCTCGCCGGCTGCCCTGAATCCTCGAAACCACAGCAGACCAATCCGTATCGCAATCTGACGCACTCTGCCTGACAGCTATTCGCGGTTGCCTTATCGTAAGTCGAGGTCATCTCTGCTGGCTGAAAAGTGGGACTGCGCCAAGAAGAGCCGCGTTATTCCCAAGAGCCGCCGCCTCAAATCGCACTTTGCCCCAAGGTGTCCAGGCATATGAATCAACATATTCTTGAATCGTCCTTAAGATCGGGTATGAACTGTTCATGACTCCTCCTCCTAGGACGAGCAACTCGGGATCGTACGCATGCACCAGCGACAACGCACACGCAGCCCATATGCTGAGACAGCGCTCCCGAATTTCTTCGGCTATTCTGTCCCTGCGCTCAGCGCACCTGAACAACGTCGCAAAATCGAGTTTGTTTTCATGTGCCAGGGCGCTCGAATCAAACCCGGGCCACGTCCGGCAAATATCCGGGAGCGCATAAGTGGACGCTTCGGCCTCGAAGCAGCCGCGAGCTCCGCACGAGCAAAGCCGCCCTCCTATCACGATCGTGAAGTGTCCCCCTAGACAGCCCGCCTGAAAATGTTTGCCACGTACCAGGCGCCCTTCCATCATGGCCGCGGTTCCGATGCCCGTTCCAAGCGTCATCATCACCACATCTTCCGACCCCTGCGCTGCTCCCGCATACCACTCTCCCAACAGGGCGAGGCGAGCGTCGTTTTCCAGGATCAGAGGCAATCCAAGGTCCTGCTTTGCCCACGACCGCAAATCGATACTGGTGGCGTCTGAAAATTTGTGATTCGTTGACACGACCCGTCCCGTCTTGCCGTCGACGAGTCCGCAGAAACTAAAGGCAATTCCGGCGAAAGCGTTTCCGTGTTTTTGTAACAGCTTGCGAAAACCCTGTGTCAGGGTTGGAAGCAGGTTGGCCAAGCGACCTTTGCTGTCGCTTTCTACTCTGAAACTCTCAAGGAGTCTTTGATCTTCTACGGCAGCGCACGAGACATGGCTACCGCCGACATCTACCGCCAGAACTCTCATGCGCGGGGTTGAAAATTCCAACTTTATCTTCAGTCTATCGGCTAGAGACGTACTGCGGCGATGGACTTCTCTCGCATGCGCTTAGATTCGGGATCAACAATCAACCATGCCAGGGCGCCGCAAACACAAAGAGCGGCGGCAACCAGGAAGGACGCATTCCAGCCCAGATATTTGGCGATAACGGGCGTCAGAGATGCGGTGAGAGCGCCGCCGAGCTGTCCTCCCATGTTCATCACGCCGGAGACAGAGCCCGCCGAATTGCCGCCGATATCCGCGCTGACGGACCAGAAAGAGCTCTGGGAAAGATAGAGCGCTCCGGCTCCTCCGGCCAGCATGATGCTGGCAAGCTGCGCACTTTCAAACTGCGTTCCCAAGGCGATAAAGACGGCGGCCAAGCCGATTCCGACGACAGCGATACCGCACCGCCCCACGCGTTTGCCATGCGCTTTTGTTAAACGATCGCTGATCCAGCCGCCCAAGGGTGAGGCGACCGCCATAGCGAGAAACGGAAGCATGGTGTAATACGCGCTACGGCTGAGATTCAGCCCTCGAACATCATTCAGGTAAATGAAGAACCAGCTAAAGAAAATGTAGGCGGCATATCCATAGGTAAAGTAACTGAACGTAACTGCACCAATATCGCGGTTACTAAGAATCGCTCCCCATGAAAGCCGTTCGACTTGTCCGGAGGTTACTGGCGAGATAGCGAGTCCGGATTCTATGCGCTCGACTTCATCGCGTGAAATCCAGGGATGCACCCGAGGCGTGTCACGAGCCAGAACGTACCAAACGGCCCCCGCGACGAGGCCGAGCATCGCGCTCACCCAAAACGCGGCGCGCCAGCCGTGGTGAAGCATGATGGAAGTGATTAGACGAGGAGTTACGCCAGCTCCAAATCCGACACCAGCGAAAATGATGCCATTGGCGATGCCGCGTTCCGAGGACGGAATCCAGGCGGCGACCACGCAATTAGACGCCGGGTAGACCACTGCTTCTCCAGCGCCGAGGCAAAAGCGCACGGCAATGAGAAGCACCACGACGGCTGCGCCGATGTGAGGCACGGCAGTAAGCAGAGCAGTAAAAATTCCCCACCAAATCACGCCCGCAGTCAAAACGATGCGAGGACCCGCCCGATCGGCGAGCCGTCCCGCCGGCGCCTGGAAGACAGCGTAGCCGAGAATGAACGCGCTAAAGACCCACCCTAAATGGATGTTGTCCAGATGGAATTCGTTGGCGATTGCCCGGCCAGCGATGGAAACGTTCACTCGATCCAGATAAGCGATCGCGCTTATGAGAAAGATCCAGAAGATGATAAGCCATCTCATGACGCCGCCGCCCGAGAATCGCCGATCTCTGCCAGACGTGCTCTAGAAATAAAGCTTCAGCGCCAACTGCAGTTGCCGCGGTGAGTTCAGCAGGTCACTGCTGCTAGTCAGGCGCCCGAAGTTCTGGTCCTGCAAATTAAGATCACCGGGTCCAAAGCGGACCCGATTGAACACATTGAACGCTTCGGCACGGAACTCCAGACGTGCCGCCTCTCTGAAGGGGAAAGTCCGCGCTACTGCCAGGTTCTCGTTAAGGTTCGGGAATTGGCGGACCTTGGGGTTGAAGCGCGTCGCGTTGCCGAATCCATTATCCTGGGCCGTTGCGTTCTGAGTGGGGAATGGACCCGTGCAGGTCGCAGTCTGCGAGCTGCAATAGGGGACCAGGAATGCATCGACAGTAGGGTCGAAACTACCATTCCAACTCGGCTGCCAGCCATTGTAGGAAGTCACGTAGGGAATACTCCGGCCGTTGGTTGCGCCATAAAGAGGCAAGACGTACGAGGAAGTAATTCCTATCGGCAATCCGCTGGCGTACGTAAGAACGCCATTCAAGCCCCAATTGCCCAGAATCCAGGCCGCCGGCCCGTGTGTCAGGTAGTGTCTGCCTTTGCCGAATGGAAGATCGTAAACCACTCCGGCTTTGAAGTCGTGGGTGACGTCGAATTCGCCAATGGATTTTTCCAGCCCGCGGTTGTACTGATCCGCACCCAGGACGCCGCCGCCGCCCCCGCCGGAGTTGTTAAGGTTGCTTCCAATCGCATTGCCCCAATAACTATCGGCATTCGTCAAGAGCTTTGAGAAGACATAGGATGCCTGAGCTGTCAGTCCGGCTCCGTAGCGTTTTTCAAAGCGGACCATGCCCGAGTGATACGTGGAGTGACCGCTGTGATCGCCCTGGCCGGCGTAAGTGTCGATGAGCGTGTATTGCGGATATGGCCGGAGCGCTTGCTTCACGGTTCCTTTGAATCCTGGATACGGCGCGACAATCCCGTACTGGTTTGCCAGCGAAGATCCAACCTGGCTGTTCAGCACATTGGTGCTTTGCTGAATGTTTCCAAAAGCAGTCAGCAGTGCCGGATTGTCCTGGTTGTAATCGAGTAATTGCCCTTGTAAGTGAGATCCCATGACACCGTTGTAGGCAACTTCAAAGAGCATGCTCGAACTGAGTTGCCGTTGAATCGAGAAGTTGAAGTTATCGGTTGTCGGCGGGTGAGTGGTCTCGGCGCCCTGCCACCACGAGACGCTGGTGCCATTCGAGACAGATGGATTGATGAACGGGGGAGCCGTCCAGGGCGGCATTCCCTGATTCAGCAAGAACGCCGGCGAAATGCCATTGTTCGGATTGGGGAACGACTGGGTCAGCGTGAAGCCCATATTGTGCGTCGAACCGCTGACCGCCATCAAGGGCCCATAGGAGCGGGCATACGATCCACGGAGCACGGTCTTAGCATCGTGCGAATAGGCAAATCCGATGTGCGGGCCAAACGCGTGGAAGTAGGAATCTGCGAGAGTGCGGGAACCCTGTCTTCCCGGGCCGGTCCCGGCGAAGATCACGGCGCCAAGAATTCCTCCTGCCCCTGGATTCGGGGTGGTGGGAGAGAAATCGCTCCAACGATCATCGAGACCGGTCGGCGGCAAATTGGTTTCCCATCGCAGACCCAAGTTGAGGACCAACTTCGAACTCACGTGCCAATCGTCCTGGGCGAAGCCGGCGAAATAGGGGAACTGCTGGCCGATAAAACGGGGTGTGTCGATTGAGCCTGTATCGGCGTAACCGAGCAGGAACGATGCGAACGCATTGCCGCCTTGCGTCGGATCTGTCCCGCCAGGAACGCCGGTTTCCGTGTAGCTGAAGCCCACGCATCCCGCTTCGCATTGCCGTCCAAGTCCGTTGTAGTGATTGATCTGCCATTGTCCGCCGAACTTGAAGGTGTGCGCTCCCTTGATCCAGGTGAAGTCGTCGTTGTAGGAATAGACGGTGTTCTCTGAACCGTTATCAGCATTACCGCCCCACTGCGAGTACGTGTCGCCGGCGCCTCCGGCGAAAAGGTTCACCAGGTTTTCGTTACAGTTGGGCACGTTGCCCAGGCAGAACTTGCTTTGCCAATTTCCGATGTACTCCTGCGGGGGTTTGTGGTCTTGCCGCCAGTTATTACCGCCTGCATAGAAGTGATTAAACTTAGTCGGGCCCATGGTCCAATCCCAACTGAATCGCAGCACGTCTGAGCTCTGGTGCAAATCGTTGTAGCTCGAATAGAGTCCCGGAAGCGTCGCCGGCCCCTCCGGACCAGCCGTGGTTGCTTCGCGATCATAACCGTAGTACCCCGAAATGCGATGTCTTTCGTTGAACAGGTGGTCGCCCTTGATGCTCCATTTGTTCACCGGTTGTACGTTCGTGCCACTGGCGATGATGTAGTTGTTGTTGACGTAACCGAGAGTGCCGGGCGCCGCGCCAGTATTCGGAGCCAGCACTCCACTGGTTTGAAAAACCTTCAGCGCGGCAACCGCTGTCGCGTTGAACATGCTCGCCGGGATCTTATTACCAGGGAACTGCGTGCGCGTCACCGCTCCGGTGGTCGGATTTGTCACCTGCGTGGTTGGATCGTAGATAGGAATCACGGCTCCGCTGGCATTCACCCATTTGCTGAAATCGCCGTTGTACATCTCCGGAGTCGGCACGGTGTCTGTCGCGTTCGTGGCGCCATTCCGATTCCGGAATCCTTCGTATGAGAAGAAGAAGAACGTCTTGTTTCTCCCGCGATAAATCTTTGGAATCCAAACCGGGCCGCCAATGGTTGCGCCAAAATCGTTCTGCTTATAAATCTGCCGCGCCTTCCCGGCGCGATTACTGAACCAGTCGTTTGCGTCGAAGTCCGTGTTGCGGATGAACTCGTAGGCCGAGCCATGAAACTGATTCGTGCCCGATTTAGCCACAAACACCATCGCGCCGCCGCCGGCATGCCCGTATTCGGCTTTGAATCCGTTCGTGTCAACCGTGAATTGCGTAATGGCTTCTACCGACGGTGCGTTCGATGTCACCCAATTCTTTTGAAGCGCCCGGGAGGTGTTGATGGAAACCCCATCGAGCGTTGACTGATAACTGTCCGCTTGTCCGCCACCCAACGCAAATCCTTCCGAGCTTCCGGTATTCTTCGCCTCCGGCGTGAGCGATGCCAGATCAAACGGGCTCCGCACAGTTCCGCCAACCACCAAAGGAAGCTCGTTCACGAGAGTCTGATTGACGGTTACGGCCGTCTGCGCATCCTCGGAGTTCAGCTGCAGAGCCGTGGCGTCCACTTCCACTGTTTGCCGTGCCTGGCCGACCTGGAGAGTCGCGTCGGCGCGGGCGGTAGCGGAAACATCCACCGTAAGGCCTCTCATCTCAGCCTGTTTGAACCCCGGCTTTTCGACCACGACGTTGTAATTACCCACGGGGACGTCTGCCGCGGTAAACTCGCCCACAGCGTTGCTGTTGAGAGCAAAAACCTGATTCGTCGCGGTGTTGGTAATGGTGACCTTCGCTTCGGGGATGGCGGCTCCGCTGCTGTCGCGGACGGTGCCCGAAATTGTTCCGCGTCCGGATTGGGCGAGGAGGATGCCGCAGAGGCCGAACAGCGCAAGAAAACAAACGGAGGCGAACTTTCGCGCGATCCAACGCGGGACCATAGTGTGACTCCCTTTTAAGCTTCAACAGGCGATTGACGGCACCTGCTTTATATCGGCTTGGCCATTCTATATGGAGCGAATCCTGCGCGTCAAGGAGAGTTGATGAACGGGCCTGGGCCAGAGGGCGCACTTCACCCGCTGGCTTTCACTCCAATCTGGAATATTTGATTTTTCAAGCGGCTTCTGAGTGCTCTTTTTGCCGAACGAACTCGGATTCTGGTGAGCGCGGGGGTTGATTCGGGAGTGGATTTCAGCGATTCGCCGGCTTGCTGCGAAGCGAAGCCATGCTTTGCGGCAGCACGCGTGGCACGCTGCGAAACGAAGCCACGGGCCTGCTCTTTCTTTATTTTCATGAGCGTACTGAGTGCTTTATGGAAGGCGCGCTGGTGGGTGGTGTGATAGCGCATGTATAAGGATAGGCGCTTGTCATCGACGCCTTCATGCCCGAAGCATTCGTTTTGAAGGCGGAGAGCGCGTTGTGCCAGCCAATAAGATTGGGCCATTTCGTTGACCAGGAGTTCTTCGGTGGGACCGGCGGGTTGGTGCTCATCGAGGAGAGCAATGAGGAGGGCTTCGAAGGCGGAGACGTCTTCGCCGGGGATGATGACTTGGCCGGAGGCGAGTCCGTGTTTAAGGGAATTGCGAGACGAAGCCAACTTGCCCGCGGGCGTGACCGGACCGGTACTGTGTTGAGAGTTTTGACGATTGATTTCGGCCCTACGTTGAATTCGTGTTTTGCGGAACGAAGCGGGCGGCGGTGGGGCGGCTGGAGCGTGGGTTGCGAGACGAAGCCAGGGGTGGTGACCGCTCCTTTACAGTCGCGGCTCTGATCGAGGCCTTGTCCGATATCATGGGCAGCCAGGCTCAAAGCGGCTCGGCGGTGAACGCGCTCGCGCATGGCATTGGCCTCGGCCATGAGTTCCGCTGAGAATTCTTCTTCGAGCGGAAGCTCGTCATCGTGCAGTTCGAGACTGGCTTGTTTGTTGCGGCGCAGTTCGGCCTTCTTGGCTTTGCGCTCAGCAGTGCGGCGCTCGGTTCGAGCTTGGCGAGGTGTCATGAGGTGCTCCTTCTGAACAAATAAAAAAGGCAAGAGACGACGCAGAGTCCGTTCTTGCCCGGTTCGAGGGTAGCACGCGCGAGCAAGGCTGAGGGATCGCGTCCGGGGGATGTGTCGGCTGTAAATAGATAAAAAGAAGCGAAGTTGGGGCTGCGCGGAATTATTTCGCCAGCCTGTGACCGAAAAGTGCGGCTACGTCAGACAGGCCTTGCGGCGTAACTCGCCCCAATTTCCACCCTCTATCTGGCAAATTCAGAGCCTTATCCACTCAATTCACACCCTGCGGAAAGCCCGTTCACAACCCGCCCATAAAAGCTAACTCGTTTGGATCCTAGTACTTCTGTGACGTCGCGCGGACCGCCGCGAACGGCCCGCTGCGAGACTCGCGGACGTAATGATGCTCCCGGCTCACCACCGCGGAAATGGCCGAAGCCTGTTCGCCTGCTGACACGCCTTGCGTGTCCGTTGGCGTTCCGAGCTGGCTGTCGGTACGCGCTTTACGAAGACCAAAAAAGGAAGTTCCAACAAAATGAAGTACATTGTAGCGATCCTCGCGCTGGCTGTCGGCTTGACACCGAATGCGAAGGCTCAAGAATCCGGCAGACATAAGCTCCTGCGGCGAACGCTCGGCGCGGTGGCTTGCGCCGCGTCCGCATATGACGGGTACCAGACAGCGTCGAATCTAGGCGTACACGGCAATGTGGTCGTAAGCGAGGGCAATCCGTTCGGGTTCAATCGGGGCACCTTGTCGCTAAAGGCTGCCATGTGCGTCGGACCACTCATTGCGGGAGAGTGGATGGCGCGGCGTAAGGACTGGCCGGCGTACAGCATGACGATCGAGTCCGCCATTCAGGCTGGAGTCTTCGCCATCGTGATTGTGCATAACCAGAGACTCATCGATGGCCTTCCGCCTCGGATTGGACAGCTCAGATGAACGCTCTCTCTATTCGACTCCGGCATCTGGTCGTCGCCACGCTGCTCTCCTTCGTTGCGACGGGCGGATGCGTGACGGTGGCGCGGGCTTTCGCGCAAACTCCGACGCAGCCGCTCGCCGTGCGAGTCTACAGGGTCACGAGCGCCGCGGCCTTCCCGGGCCTGCCGCTTCCGGCTCATGCGCTGATCTTCCGCAATGGGCTATTTGCCTCCCCCGGCCTGGACTATAACGCTACGGGCGCGACGTTCGCGTTCAAGCCCGGAGTGCTCGCCGATGGCGATGGGGTCGAGGTGGTGACGCTGCCGTGAGGGGTCTCTATTTCGCGCGTCGAAAATATCAGATCGCGGTGAAGAAGCGCACGGCAATGCCCAGCGCCGGCGAAAGGCCATCATCGTCCTAACGCTGCCGCTCGAATTCTTCGGTCATAGTTCCGTCGCGGCTGTTTCTGCCGTCATAGATCGTTGCCGCCTGCGTTGGAAACGCTCCCGCTGAGTGGCAAACCGGGTCACCCGTCCGGCTAACGTCCCGACCGCTTCACGCGCGATCCGTCTGGCGCGAATGAGGCGCCCTGCGCGAAAGCTCCAATGCTCCGCTCGTTCGCCGCCTGACACACCTCAATGCATCAGATACCGAGCGGCTTCTGCGTACAGCCTGGCTCGATCCGCAACTTCGCCGGGGATGGAAGAATGGTTTCGCGCTCTTCGGAGCAGCCCCGGAGGTGGAACACGTTTACGATGCGGTTTACACATCTTCTGGATACGACGGTGGTAAGATCGCGCAATTCTATCGACCCTACGAGGAGGCAGGGATTGTGCTCACGGAGATCGATTACGCATTCATGGTGGACCGAGCTACGCAGTCGAGTGCACCAGGTAAGCAGACTATCGCTGCTGCGAAGGCAGGCACGACATCCCCAGCGCACATCCAACGCCAGCCGAATTGCGTCGGTGGCTCGCCCTAAACTTTCGCCCATCGTCACAGGCGGCGGACCGGCTCGGCCGCGACGTCGTCTTTAACATCGACGCATTGGAGCAGGACCTCACTCCCGACGAAAGAGCTGC
Source organism: uncultured Acidobacteriaceae bacterium (assembly GCA_963819405.1). GTDB lineage: Bacteria > Acidobacteriota > Terriglobia > Bryobacterales > Bryobacteraceae > Bog-105. Next base: position 36,394 of record CAWFWH010000029.1, read on the forward strand.
CTGGAAAAGCCCGAATCCTATGCGGGCGAGTGATGCCGGCCTCAGCGACTCCGTGCAGTTAGCAGAATTTAGCGCGCCGAAACTTCCCATACCCGGTGCCGCCGCGCGGCTCCGAGTCTCTGATGGAGGCCGAACGCGCAGCATGTCCGGTGCCAGTCCTAAATCCGCGGGCGCCCGTCGCTGTGCATCGGTGAGTAGGTCGTCCGTGGTGTCGAGGGAGAGAGCTTCGACCTGCAGAGCTACATTCGAACTCAAGCGGCGAAATAAGACAGAGCTTCGTGCAGCCTGACCGAGCCGGCGAGGTTGGCCGTCAGACGGGCGTTTTTCGGTCGTAATCTACTTATGATCTGAAATGAGGCGGTGGAGATTTTACCTCGTCGCGCTTTCATCGCCTGAGCCGAACAGGTTGCTAATGAAATCCTCCTCGAATTGCTTGAATCGCTCTTCCACTAGATCTTTTCCTTTGGGGTCGCCCAGAAGCATTGGCACATTTGCGTAACGAAAGTTGCCGAAAGCGAGCGAGCCGCCACTCACTCGGTTGTGGCGGTGGTATTCGTCGAAAATCTCAGTGACATTGTGGCGCTTGGTATGAGGCAGGATATCTTCCAGATCTCTCATCGAAATGGCGTAGGGCGCGATTACGGTGGGTCGCCGCTTGAGAACTTGCTTGTTAAAGTAATTTCGGTACAAACGTACACAGTACGGGCTTAGGAAGCCTTCGTCAAGGAACGCGATAACTGGGTAGATCTTTGTGATCTGCGTGTTAATGATTCCGGCAATAGGCTCGCCGTCTTGGAATCGCTTGACAGTTCGGTGGAGTTGCGCGATTCCTTTCCGCTCCTCTTTTTCCCCGTTTATCGCTTTGGTCCAAAGTTCTTCAAAAAGCAGATTGGCGTCAAAGCTGTATTTTGCCTTCGCAGTTAACGTGCTCGCCTTGATTTCCACTAGAACGAGGCATGTTCCTTCTTTTATCATGATGTCGCAAGCCTCGTCATTATCAGGAAAGTTCGGATTGTTGGTAATCGTCCCGCGACCTCCGTACGTACGCCGGGCAAGCCATTGTGCGTATTTTTCCACGATGGTGGCCCAGTATCCCAGTAGATGTTTTCTTTCGGTCGGCGCCGTTTTCGTGTGGAGTGTCCAATAGAATGATCTTCCCGCTTTCTCTAAGAGGAATCCTGGATCGATGCACAAATGCTGATTGGGTGCGAACTCAATTAGCGGGTGCTCTTGGAAGATAAGGAAATCATCTTCCAGCGCCTGGCTGTTTAGGGCGGCCGCTTGGAGCGTCGCTATAGGGACGGAGTACTCGGCGAGGAAATTGGCTGCTAAATCCTTAACTTTGGTTTTCGTGAAGTATTCAGGCCTGAGTATGAATACCGTCAGTGTCATTTTCTTGGGCAGGCTTGATCAAGAATTTTGTTGCGGTCGCGTACACAAGTTCACAGAAGGTTTGGGGCTGTAGCCCTGTGGCACGAGAGAATTCCACGGCGAGATCCCGGTAGTCGGGACGGCTCGCTAGTTGTGGAGCGATCTCTTCGATCATGATGAGATTCCGTGCGATGTCGAGCGGATCATCGGCATGGGGAAGATAGTTGCTAAACGGGAGCAGACTCGCCGCTTTATCGATATCTTGGTCACTCGGATCCGGCGCTCTCCCTAGCAGAAGGTCGTTCGCCATCAGGCAGCACTCCATGATGCGCTCGACATCCGACCGAGAGGCTGGGGGCGTGCCGCCGATTTGGCACGCGCTCAGGGCCTGTTTTGCTACGTAGAGAATACTGATTCTGCTGATGAGGACCCGGTCGTCCCTCCGAGAGGTAAGTCGCTCAATTGCGCGATAGTGTGTCGGCAGCGTCCGTCGCGCTATCTCGAGGTCAGCTTCGGGATTGTGCCGAACCTGCCAGGTGTTGAGTAGGGCCGATATTCGCGAAAGCCCGAGGAGTACAGATTCCAATGAGTATGGCGCTAATTGCTGGCGAACGACGTCTCTCGTTGGTTTGCTTCCGACAAGTTCGCTCCAGGTAATCAACACGCCCATGCGCCCCATCGAACTAATTCTCGCCTTAGACGAGCGGAAGAATTGATTTCAGAGGTCAAACCAACCGTCGTCGGTAACAAAAAAACTTGCCGCGCGTTTTTACCTATCGTGGAGCACTCGCCAACAGTATTACTCCCGTAAGTCGTCTTGCAACCGCTCAACCTCCGGTTGGCGCGTGATTGAGGAGTTAGGATAGACTGGCAAACTCGAACTGTGAATCGTTCCAATCGTGCCGCTCGCTGCATTTACACCTGCCCCGAGGGGCTCTGCGCCGGGCAAGCACCGCTACATCCTAACGAGCACTATCTTCCGGCAGGATTGGGCAACTTCAAAGATGACGTTCACCTCAAGGACTTCATTTGTAATGAGTGCCAGCGTCGATTCAGCAAGTTCGAGAGTGTGTTCCTGCAAAACAGTCCTGAAGCGTTTTTTCGAAAGGTCCTGGGCGTGAAAGGGCGGAGCGGCCACAAACCCAAAAACATCTTTTCAGAGCCGACTCACGGTCTCAGTCCCCTCACCGTCAAGGCTATTGATCCACGGCTGGGCCGCGAGACTCTTTGGGAAATGGTCACGCCAAATGATGCAGTACCGGTTTATCAACTCGTTTTCGAGAAGGCTGATGGAACACTGGAGCACGTCCCTATTCGGACAGGGAAGGTAGCCCAGGATCTCCAACGGTTCGGAGACGATTGGAAGGCGTGGCGCCTCGTCTGCTGTATCAGCCATAGCGAAGATCATCAAGAATTGAACACTGCACTTGGGTCTATGCTCGACGGAATGCACGCTATCGCGGCTGACGAGCAGCGCAACCACGAGATAAGCGGCGAGATGCGCGCACAAATCACTGTCCCGTACTTGCAGGCAATTTCCAAGATCGCCTTTCACTTCGTTTTAGCGCGATTCCACTTCAACGGACTAGAATCAGAGTTCGATACGATCAAACGATTCATCTATCACGGTACGGGCGAGCCCCCCGCGAAGATGCTGGATCAGCCGCTATTACCACAGTTGCTTCAGGAAGAAGCGTACCTGCGGAATTGGTCGCATATTCTCAGCGCAGAATACGACCGTTCATCGTTCGTTTCGCGCATGCAGTTCTTTCTGGGGCCCCAGCTGAAAACACCATATGTCTGGCGCGTAAACCTCGGGCGCAATCCGTCGCATCTCGTTCAACCGGATGCGAAAGGTTTTCATTTCTTTTACTATGAGGAGCCAGACAAGTCGGATACGTTGGTGGCATATACCAGTTGGGGCTTGGACCGAAGCTGATCAGGAGGTCGTCGTAGCTGGTGAAAGTGTTGCGAGGGAGTACATGGACGCGCTGTGTGCCAGGCGTTTGGGCCTGATAATCCGACGACACTGGCAGGACGTCACCTTCTCGATCAGGTCCAGTCCAGTTTGCGAGCGCGTGATGCATCCCGATAATGCCCTTTTACTTTCGCTTTGATTAGACAGAACTTATAACGTTATTCAATGCGAAGCAGCCTTAATTCCTGAGTTTGCCGGCGATCCGGAAGTTAGGCCGGATTACTCCCGGGCCAGTCGGCCAGCATCCGGGAAAGTCATTACGAACGAGATCCGTTCCGGCCGTTACGGCAGGCCTTTTTTGGCAAGCGCCGGTCTCGCCCGCCGCGAAATACCCGCGCATGATTTCCGTGAACCCCATGCTCGGCTTTGATGCTGCTGTCGCCGGCAGGTTATTGATTGATGACGGTTCCGTCGGCGCGGCGCACGACGCCCCAACCGCCGTTCAGCATCTTCCGCGTTCCCGATTCTGTGCCGAACGGATACTTGGCTGCGGCTTTCTCATTAATCTCAACGCCCCATCCTGGCTTCTCATTCGCGTAGGCATACCCGTCTTTCACCACGGGATAACCGTCGAAGACTTCCTGCAGCCGATCATTCGGGAATGTCCATTCCTGGATGCCGAAGTTGTAGCAGACAACGTCGAGCGTCACGTTCGCGCAATGTCCAATCGGCGAAACGTCGCCTGGACCATGCCACGCAGTTCGCACCTGAAACGCTTCCGCCATCGCCGCCATCTTGCGGCACGGAGTCAAACCGCCCGCCTGCGAAACATGAACGCGAATAAAGTCGATCACGCTATCGCGAATGAGATTGTTCCATTCGTGTGGATTGTTGAAAAGCTCGCCCATTGCGAGAGGCGTGGTGCAGTTAGCGCGGATCTGTTTGAAGTAGTCGATATTTTCGGGCGACAGGGCGTCTTCCAGAAAGAACAGCCGGAACTTTTCCATGTCCTTCGCGAACTGAACCGCAAGGCGCGGCGGCACGCGCTCATGAACGTCATGCAGCAACTCGACTTCCGGACCGAGCTCCTTGCGCCCCGCTTCGAAGAGGTCGAGCGTACGCCGGACGTAGGGCTCGGGTTCAAAGATTTCGTCATGCGGTTCGGCATTCGCAGATTGCCGATTACCGGCCGCACCGTATGCCGCCATGCCCGGAACGCCGACCTGCAGGCGCACCGCTTTGATCCCCTGCGCCATGATCTTGTGCGCCTGATCGATGGTTTCAGGAATCTCTCGCCCCGAAGCGTGCGAGTAGATCATCGCTCCGCGACGGCATTTACCGCCGAGCAATTCATAGACGGGCATGCCCGCCTGGCGCCCTTTTATATCCCATAGCGCCTGGTCCACTCCACTGATCGCGTTATTCAATACCGGACCGTTGCGCCAGTAGGAGGAGTTGTACATCGCCTGCCAAAGGTCTTCAATCGCGTCGGTGGGCCTGCCGATCAGGAAGGGCTTCAGGTAACGATTCACCGCTTCAACAACTAAATCGGCGCGCTGTGTGAACGTCGCGCATCCGTAGCCATATAGCCCATCTTGATCGGTGACGATCTTGACGACGTTGAGGCGGACACCGGCGGGCTCGGTCGCAATCACGGTGACGTCTTTGATCTTTGGAATGGACATGCCGCGCAGCGCGCGGTTTAAGCAGGGGCGCGGCGGCGACTGCCAGGAACTGCCGGCGTTTGATAGGTGAAAGCATGAGAGTGTCCAGGTTATGACCAAAGACGGTCATTCGGATGATCGTTATTCCATTGATCTGTGGGCGCGAAAAAGCCGGATCCAGGCGCCAGATGCGCCTTTACAACCTCGTCGTTCAGCGTGACGCCAAGCCCCGGTTTATCGGGAACCGTTATGAATCCCCGATTGACGATCGGCTTGTCCACGCCTTCCACGAGCGAATCCCACCAGGGCACGTCGACGGAATGATTCTCCATGGCAAGAAAGTCATACATCGCGGCAATTGCGTGTACACCGGCCATGCACGCTACCGGCGTACCTGCGAAATGAACGGCACAGCCGATTCCATATTTGTCGGCGAGATCGCTGACCCGCTTGGTGCCCAGAACGCCGCCCGACGTGCCAGGATCCGGGTGGAAGATGTCTACAGCATGGATTTTGGCTAAGTTCTCGAATCCTTCGATCAGGTAGATGTCCTCACCGGTGGCGAGCGGGATGTCTACTTCACTCGAGATTTGTTTGAGCAGATCCGGCCAGAACCAGGGAACCATGTCCTCGAGCCAAGCGAGATTGAATTCGGTCAACCGCTTCCCCAGGCGAATGCAGGAATTCACGCCAAGGTGTCCGAAGTGGTCCGCGGAAAGAGGAATGTCCATCCCAACCTGCTCGCGAACGACGGCCACATATTCGGCCATCATGTCGCAGCCTTTCTGGGTGATTTCGATTCCAGTGAACGGATGCGGTAAGGTGTCGCCTCCCTTGAGCGAGACGCCTGCCGGGCGGCTCACAGTGCCAGGCGTGTCGGCGACCAAGTCAACGCCAAGGTCCATCTTGAGCCACGTGAACCCTTGGTCCATGCGTTTCTTCAGGCGTTGGCCGTATAGTTTGGGATCGTTGGATTCCGTGGTATCGCAATAGATGCGCACTTTGTCGCGATATTTGCCGCCGAGCATCTGATAGACGGGCACATTGAAGGCTTTGCCCGCGAGATCCCAGAGCGCCATTTCGACGGCGCAGACGCCGCCAGCCTGACGCGATTCTCCGCCGAATTGCTTAATTTTGCGGAAGACTTTCTCAACGCTGCACGGGTTCTCTCCGAGCAACCGGCTTTTCAGCATCAGCGCGTAAGTGGCCGTCGAGCCATCGCGCACTTCGCCGAGTCCGTAGATGCCCTGGTTCGTATCGATGCGAATCAAGGGGCAGGTCATAGGCGCGTGCGCGACCGTTGCCACTCGAAGATCGGTGATTTTCAGCGCTGACGGTTGTGAGTTCGTGTTCGTATTTCGGGGCAGCGCCTCCAGCACGTCATCGGTCCACAGGGCCCCAATTGAAAGCATGCCTGCGGCTTGCAGAAACTTCCGGCGCGCGAGCGTCTTCCGTAACCTTCGAGTCATTTTGATCTCCCCCTCGTCAGGATAACGAGCCATCATACTGCAAACAATTCGGAAGATTGAACTTTAGTGGCCGAGATGCTGCTTTTTATACGCCTCGTACTGCTTCTTTAGCTCCGGGTCGCGCGGGGTCGGGTAAATATCGCTGGATTTGTATTTTCCGGTTTTGAGCATCATCTGTGTCCACTCATCATGGACGTGAAGCTCCTCGGCGTTATCGATGATCTCTTTCACAAACTGTGGCGGGATGAAATAGACGCCTTCACTGTCGCCAAAGACAACATCGCCCGGCATGACCGTTGCTTCGCCGACCCGGATGGGCACATTCACGCCCGTAAGCATGCAGTTGCTGATCGGAGTCGGGTGAGCGCCCCGGATGTAAATCGGCATGCCCATTTGAGCGATACTGTCGAGATCGCGAACGGCGCCATCGACCACCATTCCATTGTGGGTGAAAGTATCGATGGCGGTCGCGAGATTATCGCCGACGAAGGTCCCGCCCTCTTCCTTGCCATAGAGATCGACAACAATGACATCCCCGTTCTGCAGCATGTCAATCACGCGCTGATTGGCATTGCGCCTGGGGCCGGTACCGTTGGCCTTCGCCTCAGCGACCATCTGCACGTCTTCACGCAGCGGCATGAATTGCGCCGTTAAGGCGCGTCCGACAAGATGCTTGTCGGGGTGCAGAATGCGCCAATGGCCCTCGAACTGGTTGTTGTAGTGATGGCGATTCAGAATCGTCCAGACTTCTTCCGCGCTGACATCCTGGAGCTTCTTGAGCAGATCGTCGGGCACTTTGGGACGACCATCGGGCAAACGGTCGAAGGGATTGTCTTTGGTGTATTCGATCAACTGTTCGCGTGTCATCTGGAACACCTGCGCCTGCGCCGTGGCGGCGAGAACAAAGGGAAGGATGAGGGTTAGCCGCTTCATAACAGCTATGCAGCATATCAAGGCAGCGAGGGGACTACAATTTGTGTCATGCCTTTCAGCCGGAGATGGAGATGAAGAAAATAATCGTTATCGCGACCTTAGGTGCTCTAGCCCTGCTAGCCAGGTTTTCAACCAGGCCCGTGAAGGCCGGCACGCCAGAGGACAACCTGATACAAGGTTTTCGAACCGTGGAAGCTGCTTCCGTTGCAGACGCAATGGAGCAACTCTACGGAAAAAAGGCATACATGTTCCATGACATGCGGCCGTTGTTCGCCACGAAATTCGCTGGCCCAGCAGTGACCGTGCTGCTTCAAAAAGAGGAGCACAAGGAGGGATCGAAGGCCTTACAAGGAATGATGGACGTGATCGACGAAGCAGGAGCGGGATCGGTGTATGTGATGGTGCTGAAGGACGGGCTGGATTACGCGGGCGTCGGCGGTTTGATGAGCACGGCGATGAAATATCGCGGGCTTGCGGGCGCGATCGTGGATGGGGGAATCAGGGACACGCCGCAAGTGACGAAACTACAGTTTCCAGTGTTCAGTCGCGGGATTGTGCCATCAACGACGGTCAATCACTTTCGCGTCGCGGCCACGAACGCCCCTGTGATTTGCGGGGGCGTCCAAGTCAGGCCTGCCGACATCATCGTGGCGGACATGGATGGGGTGGTTGTCGTTCCGAAGGAGAATGCGGCTGAAGTATTGAAAAAAGCTCAGCAACTTGATGAGACGGAGCACAGCATGCTGCCCTACATCGAAAAATACAAATCGATTCGGGAGGCGGTCGCTAAATTTGGAAGGCTGTAGAAAGAGAGCCAGCGTGGAGAATCAGCTATCGCGAAGAAATGTCATCGGCGGAATCGGCGCGGTGGCGCTGGCGCTTTCCGGGCGTGCGCAAAGCACCGCTGAGCAACACACGGCAGAGGGCGAAGGCTTGCCTAAGATCTGCCTCGAAGCGGGAGCGGGCGGTCTGGCAGCGGGCGCTCTCGACGACGCGGGAATGCGGCGGGTAAAACAGCTCGGAGTGGATTATGTGGTGATGGGAGGACCGCGCATTCCATGGGAGGAAGCGGAGGTGCGCTCGCGAATCGATCGCCTGAAGAGCGGCGGACTGACTCTATTCAATATGATGATCAGCGGATTCCCGAATACGCTTTACGGGCGGCCCGGACGTGACGAAGAGATCGAGAAGGTCGGTCAATCGATTCGTGCAGCAGGCCGTGCGGGATTGCCCGTCGTGGAATACAACTTCTATGCGCACCGGGCGGTGGAAGGCTATTACGAGGAGACGGGACGGGCAGGTGCGGGGCTCACCGCGTTTGACTACGGCCGGGTGAAAGATCTTGCGCCGCTTCCCGCGGAAGGCGCTCACAGCTTGGATGAAATGTGGACGAACGTGACTTACTTCTTGAAAGCCGTTATTCCAATAGCCGAGTCATCTGGCGTGCGGCTTGCTCTGCATCCCAACGATCCCCCAGCCCCTGTGAGTCGTGGCTCCGGGCAGATTATGGGAACTGTTGCGGGCTGGAAGCGGCTTATCGACATTGTTCCGAGCCCGTCAAACGGGATCACTTTCGATTGCGGCGTTACACGCGAAATGGGTGAGGACCCAGTGCAGGTGTGTAGATACTTCGCTTCCAGGGATCGCATCAATCACGTTCATTTCCGGAACGTGCGTGTTCGCGTACCTTACGAGAAATATACGGAAGTGTTCATCGATGAGGGACAGGTAAACATGTTCGCCGTGATGAAGGAACTGGTGCGGCAGAAGTATGCCCGAACGGTTTATCCCGAGCATCCCCGAGCGCTTGACGTTGACCGGGAGCGCCCTGGCTTCGCGCCGTATTATCCCGGCGGCGGCGGATACACCGGATTTGCTTATAACATTGGCTACACGAAGGCCATGCTGCAGGCGGCGACACAATCATGAATCGAAGGTCCTTTCTCAAATCATTTGGCTCTCTCTCGGCGCTCGGCCTTTCGACACTGCCGCGCGCAAATGCTGCACTGCCAAAGATGAAGGTCACGCGAGTCAGAGTTTACTCGCCGCCCAATCCGAATCCGCTGTTTAACCAGAGTGACCTGGTGGTGACGGTGGAAACAGATGCGGGCGTGATGGGTGTTGGCGAAGGCGGGTCGAAGGACACGCTGCAGCAATCGGCGGGCAGGTTGATTGGGAAGGATCCGCAATATATTGAGCGGCTGTGGCAAGACATGTCGCGGGCTTTTTTCTATCCGGCAGGACGCGAAAAAGAGGACGCCATTGGCGCGCTGGATCTGGCCCTCTGGGACATAAAAGGCAAGGTCCAGAACATGCCGGTGCATCAAGTGCTCGGTGGGATGGTGCGAAATTACTGCGAGTGCTACAACACAGCCGGCATCATACCGGGAGTGAAGCCTGGAATGAGCATCAAAGACCGGGCACAGCTGACGGTTGAGGCCGGATACCGCGCTTTTCGCATGGGCGCCGCGGACCTTCCAATTTACAGTACATTTAACACGCGCGAACGAGTGAATCAACTTTACGAGGACTGCGTTCAGGCGCGCGAGGGCGTAGGCAAGAATGGCGATTGGTGCGTCGATTTCCACCAGCGCTTCGATCTATCGGACGCGATTCGCGGATGCGACCTGATTCAGAACCTGGCTCCATTTTTCGTCGAAGACCCCGTGCGTGCGGAGGCGTTCCTCGAAGATATTCCACGATTACGGCAGAAAACCAACGTCCCCATTGCGGCGGGCGAGGAGTGGGGCAATCGCTGGGACTTCAACAAGCTTGTGGAGAACCACGACATCGATTATGTGCGCGCCACGCTCCCGAATGTAGGTGGGATCACCGAGATGATGAAGATAGCAGCGATCTGCGAAACACATTTTGTCGGGATCGTCCCGCATTTCACGGGTCCCATTGCGACAGCGGCGCTGGTCAATTGCTTAGGGACGTTCTCGGGGCCGGTGCTGATGGAGTACAACTACGGAGGGCGGACCATTCCTTATCTTCCGGTCTGTCTCGATTTTAAGAATGGCAAACTTTATCCAAACGAGAGGCCGGGTTTAGGAGTGGAGGTCGATTTCAAGCAACTGACGCAGATTGCGGAGATCACGCAACCTGTGACGGCCCGTGCGCAAACTTATTTCCGTCCGGACGGGTCAATCACCAACTGGTAGTTGCAGTCAGTTTGGAGCGTCACATGCGTTCCTCACTGACACCCGTGCTGCTGCTTGTTCGCACGCTCCCAGAAATCCTCTTACGAAGATCTCTGGATCGCGTTTACTCAGGGTTTACGTGACGCTTGACAGGTCGCTCCATATCAGAACATGAACTTCACTGCAAGCTGTAGCTCCCGCGGTGTGTTCCGGATGCTGCTGATCACGCCAGCCGAGCCGTAGCTGATGGTTCCACCCGAGAACGAGGGCGCAATCGAGGTGCCTGGCACGCCCAGTACCATATGATTGAACACGTTGAATGCTTCAGCGCGGAACTGCAGCTTTTTGCTTTCGGTGATCGAAATATCCTTCGCCAGGACGAAGTCCATATTGATCCATCGCATCGATCGGAGATTGCCGATGGGAGAGTTCCCGAAGCCATAGCCCGGGCCCACTGCCAGAGACGCCGGACTCACGTAGCACGCGGGGTTGTACCACTGCGATACGCTTTGCTGAGTCGTAAGATTGCAGCCGGAGAGCAAACTGGGTCGGGTGTAACCCGTGATCGACCCTCCCGCATTAGAAAGATTGGCCGGGTCGGTACTGGTGGGGGCAACGCCCGCGATGGAGGCCGGCACGCAATTCGTCGTCACCGTCGAGGTGCAGACGTTGCTGGCGCCGCCCCAGCTCGGGTTAAATGCTTCGCCCGACCGCGCCAGGAATGAGTAGTTTGTCTCCCAGTTGCCGAGCACGCGCGACAGGAATCCATGATTCAGCCATCGTTTTCCATGTCCGAACGGTAATTCGTAGACCGCGGTCCAGTTGAACACTTTCGGTACGTCAAACGCGCAAGGCCCATAACCTGAACGAGGATTAAAGAAGTACTGATTCGGCGCGCCCTCGGAGCCGTTCTCGGCGTTAAAGTCGCCATTTGTGTCCGCCAGGCATTTTTCCCAAGTGAATGCAACCAGAGTCTCGAGTCCTCCCGAGAAGCGCTTTTGGAACTGAGCCTCCAGGGCGTTGAAGTTCGAATAGCCGGTGGATTCCGAATAATTCCAGCCTTGCGCCGCAAACGGCATATACTGTAGCTGGTTGATCGCCGCGGGTGTCAGCGGCGTTGACGGACACGTGAACCCCTGGCTCGGGTTGTTCTGACAGAACGGGCCGTTCTGCGGGTAATTGGCCCTACAACAATAATCGAGCCTCTCTGTCTTGCTGCCGACATACGCCACGGAAGCCATGCTCGTGGCCGAAAGCTGCCGCTCAATTTGAACGTTCCACTGCTGGGATCGCGGATCGCTGTAGTTTGGAGCGTTGGTGTAGCCACCGAAAGTGGAACCCCACGGCGTGGGCGCCACCACGATCGGATTGCTCCCCGCCAGACCGGTGACCGAGGAAACATTGTAGCCGCCATAGGGGCCACAACTTGCCGCGCTGTTGCAGATTGGCGCGACGGTCGGAGCTGCGGCCGTCCCTATCGGAGCGCTATTGAGCGTATCGGCGACGCCACGCGTCCAAGGCCAGATGGAACCTTGAAGCGTGTTCTCCGCGTACTGGCTGCGGTAACTGATCGGATCGTAGAAGATTCCATAGCCAACCCGCAGAACGGTTTTCGGCAAGAATTGCCAGGCGACGCCAATCCGCGGACCAATATTGTCCTTGATGGCCTTCAGTGCGGGCTGGCTGGAAGAGAAGGCGATGTTGTTGAGCGTGTTGTACGTAACGCCACCGACGTTTACTAGAAATGCGGGGTTGGCACTTGTCAGGCCTCCCGGAATGCACGGCGGCATCTCCGGCGAACCGCATCCCGTCGTGTACGCGGCGGTTTGCTTCGATCCGATGATGAATTGCTTGCCGGGTAGATCCAGCGCGTTGACCGTCTCGCCGTTGCTGACGAGTAGCGAGACTGCCGGGTCGTAGTCATACCGCAGCCCGAGATCGATCGTCAGATTCGGCCGCACGTGCCATTCGTCCTGAATGAAAAAGCCAATCGGCGTCATCTTTACATGGACCTCCTCATACTGAGGTACGTTCACCGTCAACGAGGAAGGAAGATCCAGCAGCATCGAGGCTAGCGCGTTGCCCTGATTGCTGCCGCAGGAAAAAAGTCCCGAGCTGTTAGTTGGGCACGTCTGGGTTCCGCTGGAGACGAACGTCTCGTATAGGTTGGTTTCCAACCGGTTCTCGTACAAATACTCACCGCCGAAGCGGACGTTGTGCTTTCCGTGTATCCAGGTCAGGGAGGTGTTGAAATCGTGCTCTGGATTCCCGCGGAATTGTGGCCCCACATTGCCGATTCCGTTGTTGGCTGAGCCAATGTACCCACCTACGTTCAAGAAGAAGCCGGCCGTCGCCTCGAGATTTGAGAAGCCGGCCTGAGATTCAGGGCTAAAGCCACTTGGGTTCGTCGCGTTGACCTGGACCGGGCGCACGTTTAATCCGCCCCGGGCTTCCAGGATCAGATTCGGAGTGAAAATATGGTCCCAGGCGCCGCCGATATTCCACGTGTGATAAGGGCTCGGTGTGATGGACGTGGTGCCCGCTACGATCCCGTTGTTCGTATCCCACAGCATGTAGGCGCGGGCAAACACCGTGTTCTTTTCGCTGAAGTGGTGGTCCACTCTGAAATCGAAATTGTCTGCGTTGTTGATGCTGCTGCGGGAATCCAGGCAATTGTCTACCGCGAATGTCAGGTTGGGCGAGAACGCGCAATTCTTCAACTGCGGGGCTGTGTACGCTGTGATTACGGAAGCAAGCTTTTGATCGATCAGACCGGCCGGAATCTTGTTGCACGGGCTCCCTCCAGCTACCTGCAATCCGTATCCCGCTTGCCCGAAGGCGAAACCGGGATTCTGCAGCGCCATCGGATTCCCTGAAGAATCGCAAGTGAACCGTACCGCTTTGCCTGCCCCCGATTCGGCGAACGGGTTGTAGATCGTGTTTGGAGTAATCGCCGTCTTGGTCGAATTCACCGCCCCAATCAATTCCGGACTCATTGTGCCGCTGAAGTCGCCAGCGAGTTCCTGTGCATTCGGCACAACCACGAAGCTATTTGACGGCTGTGAATACCTCCAACCTTCATATGCAACATAGAAAAATGTCCTGTTCCGGATGATAGGTCCGCCAAAGGTGCCGCCGAATTCGTTCTCGGAGTAGCCAAGCGGCGACGTGGGCGTACCGGAAAGGATCGCAGACGCGGCCGCCGCCGTGATCGTGCCAGCGCTCACTTGGCCTTGTAGCTTGGTGGCTAGTGATTGACAATTTGCCGGCGTGCAGAAGCCCTTGAACGGGTCGCGCGCATCGAATATCTGGCTGCGCGCAAATTCCCAACCCGAGCCATGGAATTGGTTTGTGCCCGACTTGGTTACAAGATTCACCACCGAGCCCAGCACATTCCCGTATTGCGCGTCGTTGTTGTGTGACTGCACCTTGAATTCCTGAATCGTATCCGCGATCGGCGGGATCGCCCAGCCTCCGCCGCGGTCGTCCGTATTGATGATCCCGTCCATGTACCACGCGTTCGACCGGTTGCCTGCGCCGTTCACAGAGGGTCTGTAAATGGTGGATCCGGGAATGGCGATGTTGCCGCCATCCGCGCTCCCAACCCCATTGCCGCCCTGCGCGGTGTTCACTGGATTCACGCCCGGCTGCAGAATTAGCAACTCAGTGAAATTGCGCCCGTTCAGCGGCAGCTCGTGCATCGCCTCTTCGTCAATGGTCGTGCCCAATTCCGTGCTTGCCCGCTGGATCATCACGCCTACCGCGTCAGCATTGACCGTCACCGTCTCGCTGGTGGCGCCCACCGCCAGCGTGATGTTCTGAGTTAATGTCTGGTTCACATCGAGCTTAAATGCGGGCAGCTCGACTTTCTTGAAGCCGGTCTTCTCCACCGTCAGCAGGTAACTGCCCGGCAAAAGATTGAGGATGGTAAACGCCCCAGCCGCGTTCGTGCTTGTCTGGCTTACGACGTTTGTCTCCTGGTTGACCACCGTCACCCGGGCATCCGGCACTGTGGCGCCGGAAGGGTCCACCACGGCGCCCGTCACTACCGCCGTCGGCGTTTGTCCAAATAACGTTGCGGCGGAAACCAGGCACACAAGTCGAAATACATTCAGCAAACGGTGATGCACGTATCCCCCTTGCCTCCGGCAGCGTCCAAACTTGGAGACGCGCGGTTCCTCGGACACACAGCCGAAGTGAGTTCAATTTTATAACTTTGGCGAAAGTTGTCAAGCTCTTTTTTGGCCTCTTTAGCGCTAATTGTAGCGGTAAAGTTACTATTGACCAAACCGCGCGTCCAGACTACACTGGTTAGACTTTTGCAAGGAGCGTAACTTGGCTGTCCGGATGAAGGATATTGCCGACGACCTCGGCGTGTCGTTAATGACCGTCTCGAAGGCTCTTCGCGGGCACATCGATATCAGCGAAGAAACCCGCGAGCGTATCCTGCGCCGCGCGCGTGAGCTGAAATACCAGCCGAACTGGGCGGCCCGAAGTCTGGTGACCCGCCGCACCTTCATCGTCGGCGTCGTGATCCCTGATCTTATGCACTCGTTCTTCGCGGAGGTAGCGAACGGATTGTCAAAGGAGCTTGCGCCGCTCGAATATCAGATCGTCTTGGCAAACTCCGACGAGAATGCCGAGACGGAACGGCGGGAGATCGAACTGCTGCTCGCGAGAAATGTCGATGGACTGGTCCTCGCTTCTGCGCAGCGCGATTGGAGGCGCGGCGTTCCACATGTTTTGAGAAATAACGACACGCCCTATGTTCTGATCGATCGCATGCCTTCCGGCATAAACGTGAACTACGTCGGCACGCGCGACGAAGATTTAGGCGCGTTGGCAACCCAGCATCTGCTGTCCCAAGGGTGCCTTCGGCTCGCTCACATCCGGGGACCGAATAATCCGAACAGCGCCCGGCGCTTGCAAGGGTTTGAAGAAACGATTCGCAAGGATGGCCGTAAGCGGCTCTCGCACTGCGTCGTAGAAGGGGGCAGCAAAGACGAGGAGGGCTATCGCGCCATGCGGAAACTCCTAGAGATGAAGCATCCGCCGGACGGAGTCTTCTGCTACAACGACCCGGTGGCCGCGGGAGCAATCAAGGCGATACTAGAAATCGGCCTCAAGATTCCGCAGGACGTAGCCATTATTGGCGCCGGCAACGTTCACTATTCCGATTTGCTACGCGTACCGCTGTCTACCATCGACCAAAGCGCCTCCCTGATTGGAGAAACGGCGGCTCAAATCCTGGTGGATTGTATGCGGGCGAAAACGCCTCCACTTCCGCGCTGCATTTTGATTCCACCTCGGCTCGTGATACGGGAATCGAGTTGCCGAAACGGACTGGAGAAGCACAATAACTCGGACAAGCTGTGGCAGCGAGGAGGAAGATAATCTTGCGTCGCTTCTCATTGCTTTTGGCCACCGTGGCGGTGTCGATCACGGTCTTCGGACAAGCATCTCAGAATCAGGATCGGCTGAGGTGGTGGCGCGAGGCGCGCTTCGGGATGTTCATTCATTGGGGACTGTACGCAATTCCCGCCGGTGAATGGAAGGGGAAGCAAATCCCAGGGCTCGGCGAATGGATCATGAATCACGCCAAGATTCCTGTCGCTGAATATGAGCAGCTCGCGAATCAATTCAACCCGGTGAAGTTCAATGCTGACGAGTGGGTCCAGATTGCCAAATCGGCAGGGCAGAAGTACATGGTGATCACGGCCAAGCATCACGATGGCTTCGCCATGTGGCATTCGCGAGTTTCGAAGTATAACGTCTACGATGCGACACCGTTTCACCGCGATCCGATTGCGGAGCTTGCCGAAGCTTGCCGCCGGAATGGTATGCCGCTCGGATTTTATTATTCCCAGACGCAGGACTGGCACGAACCCAATGGCATTGGCAATACCTGGGACTTCGATGAATCGAAGAAAGACTTCGATAAATATTTCCAGGCGAAGGCCATTCCTCAAGTTCGCGAGTTGTTGACCAACTATGGACCCGTGGCACTTATCTGGTTCGATACGCCAAGGCAAATCACGCCCGAGCAGAGCAAGCAGCTAGTCGATTTGGTTCACACGTTGCAGCCCAAGTGCCTGGTTGACGGCCGCATCGGCAACAACATGGGCGATTACCGTAGCACCGGCGATAACGAAATACCCGTTAAGGTTCTCGATTATGACTGGGAGACTCCGGTTACAACCAATGACACCTGGGGCTTCAAAAAGAACGACAGCAACTGGAAGTCATCTCAGACGCTCATCCGGCAGCTGGTGGACGTGGTGAGTAAGAATGGCAACTATCTGCTGAACGTCGGACCGACTGCGGAGGGAGTAATTCCAGAACCGGCTGTTGAGAGGCTTCGTCAAGTGGGAAGCTGGCTCAAAGTGAACGGGGATGCGGTTTACGGTGCGAAGCCGAGCCCGTATCCATACGAGTTCGAGTGGGGGTCAATGACGGAGAAGCCCGGGCGTCTTTTCCTCGAGATTGTGAACTGGCCAAAGGATGGCGTGTTCGAACTGTTTGGCCTCTCGAGTCGCGTCCAGAGGGCATATGCCTTGGCAAATCAAAACGCACCGGTGAAAGTGACTCAACACGAAATCGACGGCCGTCAAGATCTTCGCCTGAACCTGCCCGCTCAGCCGCTCGATTCTAATGCTTCTGTTATCGCACTCGAAGTCGATGGATTGCCTCAGGCGTATCAAGGGTTGGTGCAACAGCCGGATGGAAAAGTTACGCTGAACTGTGCGTTCGCGCATTTGGACACGGGAACACATATCAAAGTGAGTAATCGCGGCGTGACGTCTGGATGGCTGGACGTGTCGGAAAAGCTTGAATGGGATTTCGATCTCTACCGGTCTGGCAACTACGAAATAATTGCCCGAACAACTCCCGCGCGAGGCGCAGCGGAGCCTTCCCAATCCAACGGAGGCGACGAAATCCAGGTCTCGGTTGGCGGCCAGAATGTGAAACATTCAATCGAGAACGAAGGAATGGTGGCCGATCCACGCAACCCGCTGACGCCCGATGTGCGCACGCGGCTGGGGCAAATTTCACTTGAAGCGGGGAAGCAGCGTCTATCTGTTCAGGCCTTGAAAATCGATACTCAGTCTAAGGTTGGACTCCGTCTTCGCGAGATCGAGCTCATTCCGGTGAATGAACACTGAAACGTTCTCACCACCTCGGCACAACGCGTTTCCAGTTCGGATCCACCCGCTTTCGCATCTCGGCTTCGTCATCGCGATTCCGGTATGGAATCTTCTCGTATCGCTCGCGACCCCTCGCAAGCTGGTCGCGATCCAGTTCCACGCCCAAGCCGGGCTTGGCAGGAATTTCTATCGCGCCGTTTTGAAAGCGAACGCGGCCGCCGGCGATCACCTCATCTTTTTCCGTCTGCCACGGATAATGTGTATCGCAGGCGTACGTCAAATTCGGGCAAGCCGCCGCGACGTGAGTCATCGCCATTAAACTGATTCCGAGATGGCTGTTCGAGTGCATCGAGAGCCCCATCCCAAGCGCCTGACAAAGGTGCGACAAATATTGGACCTGGCGTAAACCACCCCAGTAGTGCGGATCGGCAAGAACAATCTGGACCGCCTCGAGATCCCGTGCAGGCGCGATATCGGCAAACTGAGTCACCGCAACATTACTTGCCAGCGGCGTTTCAATCGCTTTCGACCGCAGCTTCCTTCGTACCTCGCTCATGCCCTGTAGTTCCGGACATGGGTCCTCTAAGTAACCTCCATTCGACAGTTCATCGGGTAACGCTTCCGCGACCTGGATGGATCTTTCCACTGACCATGCACAGTTCGGGTCAATCCGCAGCGGAACACTCGGCCCAAACTCGTTCCGCAGCTCGCGGATTGTTTCCATCTCGATGGCCGGATCTAGAACTCCGCCCTTGAGCTTGATCTCACGAAATCCGTACTCGTCGACCATCTGCCGGCACTCGCGCACCGCCGCCCGCGCGTCGAGTACTTCTCCATATTTGTCGTCATAGCGCCCATCACCTCCCGCCCCCGCATGTTTATAGAACAGATAAGCGGAGAACGGAACGCGATCGCGGACGCGCCCGCCAATGACATCGCAGACTGGCTGCCCAATCGCTTTGCCAATGATGTCCAGGCAGGCAATTTCAATCGCGGCGAATGTCCGATTGTTCTGATCGAGTGGATTCTCGCCAGGCACCAGCCATAATTGGCTCCGGCCGCCTGGCACATCGCTGGCCGCAATCGTTTCTTCACAGACTCGCTGATAAAGACTTGCCATCTGGAACGGATCTCTTCCGATCACCTGCTCCGACACGCCTTCAAGAGCAGCTCGCGAGGCTTCCCCGCCATACGTTTCGCTAATGCCTGTAATGCCATCATCGGTTTCGAGCTCCACTACAGTTCGCAGCGCCCAGGGCGCATGCAGACCGTACGAGCTCCGCAGCGGTGGATCCGCAATCGCGATTGAATGAATTTTCATTGAAGAGATCCGCATTGCATCTAGCGTCTCAATTGTGTATTACACGCGGTATGTTTTTAGTTGGCATAACGTGAGATCAATCCTGTTCCTTAACATCCGGAAGTTTTCAAGATGCGGTGCTGCGCTGCTCTGTTCCACCCTGATGCTGAGCGCGCCTTCCTCCATGCATGCGCAGAATGCGAATGCGCTGCAACGTCCGCCAGCCGTGCCTTTAGTGACCTATGATCCGTATTTCAGCATTTGGTCAATGGCTGACAGGCTCACCGATCAGAACACGAAACACTGGACCGGAACGGAGCAGCCATTGACGGGCCTGATACGGATTGACGGCGCAACGTATCGCTATATGGGCGCACGGCCGCGACGCGGCGTTCCGCCAATGCACCAGAGCTCCCTCTCTGTTGCCCCTACCCACACCAGTTACACATTCGAGGAGGCGGGCGTGCGATTAGTGTTCGCATTCTTCACGCCGGCGTTTCCCAAAGATCTCGACCTGTTGTCGCGGCCCGTAACCTATCTGAATTGGGCGGTAACCGCGATTGATGGGAAAAGACACGACGTTTCAATTTATCTGGACGCCGATCCCGTTCTCTCGGTCAATACCGCCGACCAAGAGGTCACTTGGAGCCGCGCTCGCGCCGCTACGCTGACCGTGCTCAACGCAGGTTCGCAGGATCAACGTGTGCTCGCCCGTGCCGGCGACAACCTGCGCATTGACTGGGGCTACCTCCACCTCGCTGTTCCCGACAGCGAACACGCGTCCTTTGCTAATGCGGCTGATGCTATGAACTCTTTTATCAGCTCGGGTGTACTGCCTGCCTCCGATGATCTCGAGATGCCGAAAGCACCCGCGAGGGAAGGTGCGGCTCATTTGAGTGTGGATTTTCCCATCGCCGTTGATGGATCACAGACCGCGGAGCGTCACGCTCTGCTTTCGTACACCGAGCGATACGCGATTGAATATTTCAATCGCAAGCTTCGGCCTTATTGGCAGCGAAACGGGAAAACACCTCAGCAAATGCTTGAGGAGGCCGAGGCCCAGTACGCTGCGCTCGAGCAGCGCGGCAAACAGTTCGATTCAGAGCTGACCGAAGACCTGGAGCGCGTGGGCGGCAAGGGGTACGCAGAGCTGGCCACACTGGCATATCGGCAGACTCTGGCGGCGCATGGATTTGCTGCGGACCTGGACGGCGCGCCGATGCTGTTTCCGAAGGAGAACTTCAGCAACGGCTGCATTTCGACTGTCGATGTGCTTTATCCATCCGCGCCGTTCTTCTTGTTTTTCAATCCCGCCTTACTGGAGGCGCAACTGAGGCCCGTGCTGGAGTACGCCGCGCTGCCACGCTGGAAGTGGCCATTTGCACCGCATGATCTGGGCACCTATCCGTTGGCGGATGGGCAAGTGTATGGCGGAGGTGAACGGACCGAAGAGAATCAAATGCCCGTCGAAGAGAGCGGTAATATGCTGATCTTGCTGGCTGCGCTCGGGCAGGAACAGGGCAACTGGCATCTGGCGCAGCAGTATTGGCCACAGCTGACGAAATGGGCGGAGTATCTGCGTGCCAAGGGTCTCGATCCGGAGAACCAGCTCAGCACGGATGATTTTGCCGGGCACTTGGCTCACAACGCGAACTTGTCCATTAAGGCGATCGAAGCGCTAGCTGCATATGCGGACATGGCGCGCGAACTAGGCAAACTCGAGCTCGCGAGGGACTATTCCAACGCGGCAAAGGAGATGGCCGTCAAGTGGGAGCAAATGGACAGCGATGGCGATCACTACAAGCTGGCTTTTGATAGGCCAGGCACATGGAGTCAAAAGTACAATCTCGTCTGGGATCGGCTTTTGCGCCTGAATCTGTTTCCAGCGCGAGTGCGAGAAACGGAATTGGCTTTCTACCTACGGCACGTGAATGAGGATGGGCTGCCGCTGGACAATCGTGCGGACTATACCAAACTGGACTGGGAGCTGTGGACCGCGACGTTGGCGGACAGCGCTGTCGAGTTCGATGCTCTGATGGTGCCCATTGCGAAATGGGTGAACGACACGCCATCGCGTGTTCCCCTGACAGATTGGTACGACACGAAGAACGGAAAACAAATTGGCTTTCAAGCGCGATCCGTCGTCGGCGGTGTCTATATCAAAGCTCTCGCGAATGAGCAGCTGGCAAAGAAGTGGCGCAGTAAGAGCAGCGAGTGAGGTATCCCGTATGGTTATGCGGGAGTCTAGATTTAACGTCTCGACGCGGGTGTTACTGTCTTTTCAGCGAAGCCATTTCCGGTTTCAAATTTGGAGGCTTGGCTCGGAGTTTTAAGCGGTTCAAATGGTTATTGATCTCAATCCCTTTTGTCTCAATGTCGGCTAAGCGGATTCCGCCATGTAAAACCCACACCCGACGCGGAAAATGAATGCCTCGCACCACCATCCATTCTCTGATTTGATTTTCACTCGGAACCGGATGAGCCGGATCTGCCAGAGACACCGAGGACTCTTTGGCGGGCAGCCAAGTAGAGGGATCAAGTGTGATGTCGGTCTGCTCGTTTGCTTTATTGTTCAAGGAAATTCGTACGACGTTTTGAGTTGGCGAAGAAATCTTATAACCGGTGAGGTGGTCTGCCAGCCAGAGATTTAGTTCGAAACCTGAGAGATATCCTTCCGCAAAATCTTTCTCTCCGCCTGTTAGATCCGCCAAATGTCCATTCGGTAGAACTTCCCATCCCGAGGTTCCATCGAAGTAAAGCACATACGTGTCATATGGCCCTACTTGATCGAGCCGAAGGTAATTCGGTTTAATCCAACGTACGCGCTTCCGCACTTGACCCCTGGGCGTTCCATTGCGATCCCAGGTGTTAGCGGTCACGCTCTGGTCGAAGTCATGAATGCTGGCGAGTTTTGCGGCACCGCCTAAAGCGTGTTGCATCCGATGGAGGAGTTCAAGACCCGTGTTCTGTCCGAAAGCTGAGCTGCAGAGCAGAAACGATAGAACAGCGCCAAGAAGCATGAAAAAACGAAGAACCTTCATGACTACGCGATGGCGCGAGATTACTCTTACAATATAGTTTTCGATACAGCCGACCGTTCTTAATAAACCCCGTTATCGAACCCGCCGCGCTGGCGCTCGCCGAAGCCGTCACTCGGCTTAGTGATCGGGCAGACCCGGTACGGGACGAGATTTGGGACGAGGCTGCCCGGCACTATGACGAGAAGGCGCTTGCGGCCTTGATCCTCTCGATCGCCACGACTAACGTCTTCAACCGTCTGAATGTCACCACCAGACAGGGTCGCGGGTGAATGGGGGAAACCGGCAGAGGCAATGGCGTCATCTGAAAGCCGCTAATCGGAGGCGCGGCTCGCGTGTAGTCGTCCGAAAGTCCTCTGCCTCTTGGCTCGCGACCAGAACAGTCCTGCGTTATATTCGAGTTTGGCGTGTCGGACGCCGCTGTATCCGCGGGAAGGGCTGAGCCTACCGATCGTTAGCACTTCTGCAAGCATTGACGAATCTTCTTTCCGCCCGTCACGCGGACCCGGGCAATGACTCAAAAGGAGATCGTCATGTCCGAAAGCGCATTCAATTCGCATCCAACGCGCCGGTTGCCAAAGCAGCCGAACCTGGAGCAACTCCGAAAACAAGCTAAAGATCTGTTGGAGCAGTATCGCGCCGGCGATCCCGCAGCCGTCCTCGAAGTAAAGCAGTTCGAGCGGCAACCGGATGCCTCGACTTTCGCGCTCAACGACGCGCAACGCGTGCTGGCGCGAGCATACGGCTACGAAAGCTGGGCCAAGCTCAAGGCCTTTGTCGATGGAGTGAATGTCGCCAAACTCGCACGGGCGGTCGAGACTGGCGACGCGGCTCAGGTGCGAGTGCTGCTTAGTAGCCGCCCTGAGCTGATCGGCATGGATAGGGCCGCTAACGATGAGCATCGCGCGTTGCACTACGCTGTGATGCGCCGCGATGTCGCGATGGTGCGGTTGCTGATGGAAGCTGGCGCCGATGCACGCAAGGGTATCTTTCCCCACCGCGATGCCACTTCTGCCTTAACTATCGCCAGAGATCGCGAATACAGTGACATTGTTGCGGTGATCGAGGAAGAGGAGCGGCTACGGCGGCAGGAGATGAGCTGCCCAAACGCCACCATCTCGCCCGTGCAAGATCAGATCAACACAGCAATCTCGCAAGGGGACAACGCCACAGCCATTCGTCTGCTGGAGGAGGACAAGTCGCTGATCCATGCTTGCGGCCGCGATGGCGCGACGCCGCTGCACATCGCCGCAGAAGAGAGTAATGAGGAAATGGTGGCATGGCTGTTGAATAGACGCGCCGATGTAGGTAAGCGGGACGTTCACGATCTGACTGCTCTCGATCGCGCCGCGCTCGCCGCCGATCCTCGGAACGGGAGTGCGAAGTTGTTTCCAGCGATAGCTAAGCGGCTGCTGGAGCGCCGCGCGGAGCTGACAATCCATGCGGCCGTCGCGTTGGCGGATGCCCCGCGCATTCGCGAGCTGGTACGTGCCGATCCCGGCGTATTGCGTCGCGTCGGCCAGCAACGGTGGGCTGCTCACTCTTGCCGTAAATCACGGGCACATTGAGATCGTCAGGCTATTGCTTGATCTGGGCGCCGATGTGGATGAGCGCACTATGCTTCACGAGTTGGAAGAGCCCACTCTAAGCTGGGGCATGCCACTGTGGTATGCGGCGTTGGCGGGGCAGCGCGATATCACCGAACTGCTGCTCGACCGTGGCGCCGACCCAAACGCTAATGTTTATGCCTCCGGTTGGCCGCTGCGCAATGCCTGGTCTCACAAAGACGATTCCGTCAAGCGGCTGCTGCTGGAGCGCGGGGCGAAGGCCCAGCCTTACATGATTGCCGAGGCACACGATATCGAAGAGACGCGACGGATGTTGGCGGCGGATACCAGCGAAGATTTAGCGCGCGAGTTAGTCTGGTCCGCAGCCGATCACGGATGTCCTGCGATCGTCGAGCTGGCGCTGCCGCGGCTCAATTGGCCGGCTGACGACCCTCGGTGGCACTGGATCCTGATCCAACCGATCCGCGGCGCAGACGGCAATTCAAACAACGAGGGCCACTTCACGTGCATGGCAGTGCTGCTGCGGCATGGAATCGATGCCAACGTGTCGCGCTTCGGTCAAACCGTTTTGCATTTCGTGGCCGCGCGTCATGGGAACCTGAGCGATGCGGACCGTGCGCGTTTCGCCTCGATGTTGCTCGATCATGGAGCCAGCCTCGACGTGCGGGATGACCTGCTCAAGTCGACGCCGCTCGGTTGGGCGTGCCGCTGGGGACGAAAGGAACTGGTTGAATTGCTGATCGCGCGTGGCGCGCCGGTCGATGAGCCGGACGCCGAAGCATGGGCGACACCGATGAGGTGGGCGAAAAAGATGAAGCAGGACGCCATCGTCGCGGTGCTGAGCGAGCACGCGAAAACGCAGGCGGGTCCGCGCAAAATCCCATCCAAAAAATAAGCTATCGAACCTGTCGATTTCGCCGATCCTCGTTCGATCTTTAAGTAGAGAGGGTCGCAATGCGCCCAGTCGTAGTAAAGGAGCGAATATATGCTGAGAGAAAGTAAGGCATTTAGCGGTTTTTCGGTAGACGACCTTCAAAAGGCGAAAGAGTTCTATGGTCAAATACTTGGGCTGGAGGTTTCTGAATCTCATGGTCTGCTGACGCTGCACCTTGCAGGCGGTGCCACGATTCTCATTTACCCTAAGCCTAAGCACGTCCCCGCAACCTTCACAATTCTCAACTTCCCGGTGGACAATGTCGACAAAGCGGTGAACGAACTAGTGAAGCGAGGTGTCCGCTTTGAGATCTACGGCGAGCCCAATTTGAGAACGGATGAAAGAGGGATCTACCGTGGCGAAGGACCCGTCATAGCGTGGTTCAAAGACCCCGCCGGCAATATCTTATCCGTTCTCGAGGAGAAAATGAAATGACTAAACCTATCCAAAAGATCAGCCCATTTTTGTGGTTCGATCACCAAGCAGAAGAGGCGGTTAACTTTTATACCTCGATCTTTGAAGACTCGAGGGTGAAGACTGTTACTCGCTATGGCGAAGCAGGGCCGGGCCCCAAAGGGAGTGTGATGACGATCGCGTTTGAACTGGCCGGCCAGGAATTCGTCGCGTTGAACGGCGGACCTCACTTCAAATTCACAGAGGCGATATCATTTTTCGTGAACTGCGAGACGCAGGAAGAGGTCGACGAGCTATGGGACAAATTATCAGAAGGCGGGACAGAAGTAGAATGCGGCTGGCTAAAAGACAAATATGGGCTGTCGTGGCAAATCGTTCCCACAATTTTGATCGAGATGCTGCAGGACAAGGATCCGGAAAGATCGCAACGAGTGATGAAAGCCATGCTTCAAATGAAGAAGCTTGACATTGCTGGTTTAGAACGGGCCTATCAGCAGCGATAAGAAACTGCTGTTAACCGTCGAAAGGCTAGGGATGGACGATAAGTTACTACGCTGCTCGTGGGCGCAAGGTGATCCGCTCTTGCGTGAGTACCACGACGCGGAGTGGGGCGTGCCCGAATACGACAGCAGGGCGCTCTGGGAAAAACTGATGCTCGACGGTTTTCAGGCCGGCCTTTCCTGGACCATCATTCTGCGAAAGCGTGAAGCATTCCGCAAGGCATTCAAGAATTTCAATCCGGAGACGGTTGCGCGCTTTGGTGAGGCGGATGTTGCCCGGTTACTTGAAGACTCCGGCATCGTCCGCTCACGCGCCAAAATCGAGGCGACCATCGGGGGTGCGCGCGCCTATCTGCAGATGCGGGAAGCGGGACAGGATTTCTCCGCTTTTGTCTGGGACATGGCAGGCCGAAAGCCGATTCAGAACCGCGGCGAGGTTCCCGCTCAAAACCCGCTCTCTGAGCAAATTTCCAAAGCGCTCAAAAAGCGCGGGTTCAAATTTGTCGGCCCCGTTATTGTCTACGCCTGGATGCAGGCGGTCGGAATCGTCAACGATCACACCGCCGGATGCTTTCGCAGGAAAGTCGTTCGGACCTTTGAGCGGAAGGCGGCATGCTAATCAGCGCATGAGTGAGCACACGCTCAAAGCGGCTCCAGCCTCAATTTCGTGCGACTCCAGCCGGAGCATGAACCGCGAGCACGTCGAAACTCATCGCCTCTCCAGCCATCGTCCTGACGTGTAACAGGACCTCAAAATCCCTTAGCGGCCCCCGTACGTCCACCTTATATCGAGTCATCGCGCGGGCAAAGAGATCCGAGTCCACAACGAACCTTACCGCCGATTCTGTAGCTTCTGCATTGGAACCCGCGAGGATCAGCACGTGACCCTTCTCCTCCGGATTTTCGAGGAAAGCGACGATTGCGAATGCGTCGCCTGGCTTGAATAGCGTTGCAGTGGGATCGTAGAGCGGGAGTTCCCCGTCTCGGGGATGGCGATTACGGCACACCTCTTTCTTCTGTGCGTGATCGAATTCGAATACGAAATCGAGATGATCCTGAAAGAGTGCCGTCCAGGGGTCGGAAAGCGGACTACCCATCAGAATGAAATTGTCGTCCGTTCTGAAGTCCTGCAACCGCATCATCCTGGCCGAGCGAGGCGTGATTCGCCTGGAATAGGCCTGGGCAAACTGAGCAATGCTCAAAGCCGCGCGAAGATCGACCGTTGCGGTCGAGGCCGAGTAGTCGTTCCCTGCCAGGTGGCCAAGCAGGCGGCGGAATTCCGGAGTTAGCGAAGCCGGGTCTTGCACGTATTGGCGGTTGGCGTAATCGGCCAAGCTAATCGGGATCCCGAGCAGGTTCTCCAGCATAGCGACGTTTGTGTCGGAAAGCACCAGGGAAGTCCTTCTGCCGTTCTGAAACAACGCCCGCCATGGAAGGGTCCCGGTCCGCGCAGTAGCGCCAGATCGGAGGCGCAGAATCCAGGGCGATATTACGATACCTGCGGCGAAAGCGAGCAGAAGCAAAAGCGCGGCGATAACCAGCCCGCTGCGATTCCACGGGGATGCGCCTGTCGAGTGTCCGGAAAAATGCACCGCTTCCGCCGGGGCGGCGAGATCCCGCGGTAAAGACCCTGTGCCACTGGATGACCGCCGGAACTCCGGTATGTAGGAACCACACGGCAGAAGGATCCGGATGTCGGTTTGGACATTCGCCTGACCGTAGTATTGGAGCAGGCGCTTGCGCACGTCGCTCGCGGTTACGCGAACAATCGCGTCTTCTCCCGTGTCGTAGCAGGCCGAACGTCCGAATAACGCGACACCGATGCTCCGCTCCTTCAGATCATCGCGCCGCCCCTCAAGCGTTTTCGCTAGTACGTATTCAAGAAACCGCTGGCTGCGTTGACTGCTTCTGAACGCGTCGCTATGGATTACACTCGCAACGTGATTCCGAATAGCTTGGGCATCTTCACCGGTATCGCCCATCGGATTAAGAGCGGCACCGCGAGATTTCTGGTCCATTGCTCCCGCCGTCACCAACCCGGAGTGAAGCATATCACACCCTGGCCCACTCACCGTAGCCACCGAAAATAACAGCCCTCCTGCAGTACCCCGCGTGTTTTCAGTTCGATAGCGGCACGTTACGAAACATGCGTAACGTTGCCGGACCACCGTAATCGAGCTAATCTCTGTTGACAGACAATGTGAGACATCCGTCTCTTGACATTCCGTCTCTTGAGGTTCGTTCAGGTTGAGGTAAGTTTTATGATTCAGCGCCAGGTGCAAGCTCCGCGGCTACGTGTGGCTTTGTGTGCCGCGAGCTTACTGTTATCAACATTCTCTTTTCCGCTGTGGTCGCAGACCACTTCGGGATCCATCTCCGGAACCGTCGTCGATCCGCAAGGTGGCGCAATTCCAAGCGCAACAGTAAAGGTAACCGACACGGCGACGCAAGCCGTATCGACCGCCTCGACAGACAGCTCAGGCCACTTTGTGTTTCCCTCCCTCTTGCCCAGCACTTATACGCTCGACGTGTCCATGCAAGGATTTAAGAGCTACAAACAAATTGGCCTGGTTTTGAATGCCAACAGCGCGCTGCCTGTAGGCACAATTAGACTGGAAGTCGGAACCATTCAAGAGAGCATCGAAGTGTCCGCGCAAGGGCAACAAGTAGAGACGGACACGGCCCAAATTTCTACCAGTATCGTCGGCCAACAACTCCAGAATATTCAAGTAAACGGGCGGTCTCCGTTATTCATGTTGCGCATGATACCGGGCGTGGTCTCTAACAACGACTATTCTCAGTCAAACGTAAATTTCGGCAGTAACTATGTGAATGGCTCGCGGAGCAACCAATCAAATGTCACGATGAACGGCGCCGGAAACGTAGACACCGGTTCGAACGGAAGTTCTATCGTTACGATAAGCCTCGACTCCATGCAGGAGTTCCAGGTTTTGACCAGCAATTATCAAGCGCAGTACGGGCGGTCTGCGGGCGCTCAGATCAGCATGGTGAGTAAGAGCGGCACGCAGGATTTTCATGGCAGCGCGTACGAGTACTACCGCGATAAAGGCATGAATGCCAACAGCTGGATCAACAACCGCCAAGGATTACCGAAGGCTAACTACCATTACAACGACTATGGATTCACGATAGGCGGTCCCGTTTATATTCCACACATATTGAACAGGAACAAGGACAAGTTATTTTTCTTCTGGAGCAACGAATGGCAAAAACAACTGGTGCCGCGAGGCTCAAAAGCTTGTAACTGTGCCGACCGCGCTAGAACGCCAGGGTAACTTCTCGCAGAGCGTCGACAAGAACGGCAAACCCATAACCATCGTCAATCCGTTCGCGGGCGGCGCGCCTTTCCAGGGGAACATCATCCCCGCGAATCTGCTTTCGCCCGTGGGCCAGGCGATCATGAACATCTACCCGCTGCCGAACGCGCTGAGCAGCGTAAACAAGGGATTTAACTATAGTTCGCAGGTTTCCGATTCGCTACCCAGACTCGAAGATCTGGTTCGCGTCGACTACATCCCAAGCGCCAAGTGGCACATCTATGGGAGCTTTATCCTGAATCACCAGGATGATGTGTCCGCGTACGGTTCCTTTGTGCTAGGCGCGAACGTTCCCATTGTTCCGATTTCAGACAACCGGCCGGGATATCTGACCAGCTATAGCGTACTGACCATGATCAACCCGACGACAACGAACGAAGCCACGTTCGATATTGCGCACAATCAGATAAATATTGCCCCTACCGTGAAGGGTGGTTTAACGCGCGGGTCAACTAATCTCACCGGGTTGAATAGCCTCTACGCGCCATACGAAGATTATCTTCCTAGTTTTGATTTCGGCGGCACGCGTATTGGGAACAGCCCGTCCTTCGGATCGTCCGATGCGCCATTTTATAACTACAACACGACTATTGAAGTGATTGACAATTTCAGCAAGGTTTGGGGGCAGCATTCGTTCAAGGCTGGCTTCTATTTCCAACGGAGCCGCAAGGATCAGTCTTCCTTTGCACCTTTCAATGGCAGCATCCATTTCGGCGACGATCCAAACAATCCCCTCGATTCCGGATTTGGGTATTCGAACGCCGCCTTGGGAGTATTTGACTATTATCAGCAGGCGTCCAAATATGCCATAGGCGCTTACCGCTATACAAATGCGGAATTTTATCTGCAGGATACGTGGAAGGCGACACGCCGGCTGACATTTGACTACGGAATACGTTTTGCCTATATCCAACCGCAATATGACGCCAGTAAACAGACATCGAATTTTCTTCCGAGCGCTTGGTCGGCTAGCGCTGCTCCGCAACTGTATTTACCTGTACTCAACTCAGCGGGAAAACGGGTAGCGGTGAATCCAATTACCGGTGCTCTGGCGCCGTCAGTGGATATCGGAACTATCGTTCCGGGCTCCGGCAACTTGACGAATGGGATTATCCAAGCGGGAAACGGCGTGAGTAAGTACTTGTTTGATAGCCCCGGAATCTTACCGGCTCCACGCTTCGGACTTACGTATGACGTCACAGGGCATCAAAAAATCGTCTTTCATGCTGGCGGCGGCATTTTTTATGACCGTTACCAAGGCAATGAGATTTTTTCGTTGCTGACAAACCCGCCGACGACTTTCCAGCCGACCGTTTACTACGGCCAGTTGAGCAATTTGAATGTAAATAATGCAACCATTGGAACGAGTTCGCTCTCTTCGATCAGCCAAAGCGGAAATGTTCCGACCGTTTACAACTACAGCGCCGGTATTGAGGCGCGCCTGCCCTGGGATCTGGATCTGGACACTTCCTACGTGGGTTCGCAATCACGCCACCTGATTGCGCTGCGAAACCTTAATGCCATTCCCTATGGCGCAACCTTTCAACCCCAAAATCAGGATCCGACACTGGTCGCAGCCAATCCGAAGGCCTCACTTGGATCGAATGCCTATGCGGCTCAATTCCTCACGCCGTATCGAGGTTACAACGACAGCATCGCCAACATCGATTTCGGCGCTAATGCCAATTATAATTCCCTTCAAGTTTCACTCAAAAGGCGCTTTGCGCGAGGTTTATTCTTCGGAATCGCTTACACCTGGAGTAAATGCATGGACGTCGCGGACAGTGACGGCAGCTATGAACGGATCGATCAGTACAACCACTATGCGAACTACGCCGAATGCGGATTCGATATCACTCACGACTTCCAATTCAACTATGTATATGCCATTCCGAGCCTGCCACAAAGTATCGGCAAATTTAATAATGTGGTGAGCCGCGCGCTGTTCAATAACTGGCAGTTTTCCGGCCTCGTGAGCTTTGTCAGCGGGGTTCCTCTTGGCGTCGGCTTTAGCATTCCGAATGTCGGGAATCCGCAGCTTACCGGATCCTATACGGAACCCGCTCGCGTTGCTTTAAGCGGAACCAGCCCGAATGCCAGCACATCTAACGATCCTTACCACCGCATCAACCCTGCGGCATTTCCTTCCACCGCCGGTAGGCAGTATCGGTCTTGATTCGCCGCGCTATGACATAAGAGGACCTGGCCAGAACAATTGGAACATGTCCTTGGACAAGAGAATTCCAATTACGGAACGGTTCAATCTTGACCTGCGCGTGGATGCCTTTAACGTATTCAACCACACCCAGTTCAACGGGCTAGAGACTACAATCAATTTCACGAGCCTGACCAATCCCACGCCAACCAATTTGCCTTTCAACTCACAGGGGCAGTTGACGAACCTGTTCGGATTTGGTTCGGTAAGCGGAGTCTACCCGCCGAGAATTTTGCAGCTCATGGCTCGCTTCTCGTTCTAAGCTAGCTGAGTTAAAAAGCGCTTCGTCTTTCGCCTCAGTTCGGTCAACCATCGAAGCTGAATCTCCGAGCCTGTCCTCATTAGCTGAAGCAACTGCTCCGGATGCCTCGAGAAGTCGATCTTGATAGCGCCCCAGTCCGGCCGTCGCCCGTCGACGTCTGTGAATCGATACTCGCGGCCGAGTTCCCAAGAGCTGAAAAGCTGCCCCGAGCGCTCCAATATCGATGGGTCTCCTGCCAATGCCACAACGGCGCGACCTACGAACAATGGGGATTCCGATTCCAGGAAGTTCTTGTCTTTCTTTCCGCCGTCGCGCCAGGTCTCCTCTGTGACCCCAAATCGCTCCAACATCGTCTCCGATCTGAGAAAACCAGGAGTAATCGAGACAGCAGCGACACCATGCGGTCGCAATTCTGCCGCCATGTTGAGCGCCAACCCTTTGAGAGCAAGCTTCACTGTCTGAGTCACCGGATTGCCTCCGCCAAAGAGCACGTCGCTTTCCGTCACCTCCACGATGAGCCCGTGATGGTTGCCGATCATGTAAGGGGCCGCATGCTTCGCAGTGATGATGTGGGACAGGAGTGATTGCCGAAGAGCTGCCTCGGCGTTCCTTAGATCCGTCTTCCAAAAGGAACACCACTGGGCCATTAATGGGTCTTCGCCGGCGATGCTGTTCACGAGCACGTCGATTCGCCCACTTTCGTGGACGACACGTTGGAAGAGTGCCTCCACCTCTTCTTCCACCGTGTGATCGACGCGGAGCGCAACAGCGGACCCACCCTGCGCGCTGATCATCTCGGCGGTCTCTTCAATGGTTTCAGGACGATTGTATGGCGACCGGCTGCCACGGACGCTTCGTCCGGTGCAGTAGACTATCGCACCCGCTTCGCCAAGCGCACGGGCAATGCCACGCCCGGCGCCGCGTGTCGCGCCCGCTACGACCGCCACCGTTCCAGCCAATAATTCCCGGCCTGGTCGTCCGGCCATCAGCACATTACCTCCAGACGCGGATCATAGCTGAATGAGCCTTGCCTAGCAACCCACTTTCTGATATAAAGTACTTATGAGACTAGCCAAGTACACTATTGCTACCACGGAACTGCTCCTCGTCTTCCCAGCCGCCCTCTTCATGGCCGCGCTCTTTCTGCGCAACGTGCAGCCTCCACAGTACGAGCCGGCTCATGCCGCCCAGCAAATAGTTGCGTGGTACGCCGGGCGGACGCGCATAGGTCTCTGGGGATTTCTGATCGCTCTGCCATTGACGGTGCTGGTTACCGGCTGCCGCCACGCTCTTGCGCAAATGGAGTGATGAAGTTGAATTGCGGCAGGCCGCGCGGCAGACTCTCGCGGCGCTCAAAGCGCACTTGCCGACGGTAATGATCGCTGGAGCGACAGTGACAGCCGGAGGCATTCTAGCGATCGTCGCTCTGCATTTACTGACCGACTGATAACTGCGCGCCAGGCAATCAAGGGATTAGCAAAATCTTCCCGCCTAACGAACCTTTTTCGGCGAGTGTCTGAGCTTCGCCTGCTTCGCTAAGTCTCATCCTCCTAGCAATGGGAATGACCAGTTTTCCATCCCGAACGGCGTCCGCCATTTGCCGGAGAAGAGACGCGTCCGGAGTTGCCATGAACGCTTCCACCCGGATATCTTTTCCCTCGGCTTCTTTTGGCTTTCCCAACACGGACCCGAGCACGCCGCCCGATTTTAATTTCGGAATCAACTTGCCGATGACATCGTGATCCACTGTATCTGCAATTGCATCCAGTTCCGGCAGTTCGGCTATTTCTCCGGAATTGTCGATCCCAACCACCTGATCTGCGCCCAATGACTTCGCTTCTTCTTTCTGTTCGGTCTTGACCCCGGCGATGACCCGCGCGCCCTGGTTTTTGGCTAGATATACCGCCGCGCGAGCTACGCTTCCCAACGCTCCGGTCACCAGAACCACGTCTCCTCGTTTCGGCCGCATATGCTGGATCAACTGTGCGCCCGTCGTTACGACCAGCGGCAGAGCAGCCGCTTGCTCCAGTTCAAGGCCATCGGGAATCACCGTGAGGTGCTCCGCTCGCGCGGTCAGGTATTCTGCATAGCCACCGTTCACCAGACCCATCACCTTCTGCCCCGGTTCTGGATTCCGGACGTTCACCCCCGCTTTAGCTACCGTTCCAGCCACGTCGCGTCCCAAGATTGCGGGAAACTTTACCGGCATTCTGTCCTTCGCTGCGCCGCTCCGTATCTTCCAATCGATCGGATTCACACTTGTCGCGGCAACCTTTACCAGCACTTCATCGGGTCCTGGTTCCGGCGTTGCAACATCTTCGTACCTTAATTGGTCAACGCCGCCGTATGCATGTAGACGCACTGCTTTCATCTGATCTCTCCACGAGCTTGATCTCTCCAGCATAGACACGCTCCACGGAGCGTTGGCTACTAGCGGAAAGTACTTGCCGCGATCAGTTAATTTCCTCCAGACTTCGTTCGAGGAAGGTAGACGGGACGGTCAATACGCTTGAGGATTTTATATACCTTGACCTTCGACCTATTTCGCTGTATGCTGAGCGGTAGAAGGTTGAGGTATTGGTATTGACGTCCCCACGCTTTCCGATCCCGCAAGGCACGCTCGACATGCTGATTCTGCAGATTGTGTCGCTAGACGCGGCGCACGGGTATGGGATTGCCCAGCGACTCGAGCAAATCTCGCAGTCGGTAGTGCAGGTGAATCAAGGCTCGCTTTATCCTGCGCTGCACAGGCTTGAGCAAAAGGGATGGCTAAGAGCCGAATGGAAGCAATCAGAAACAGGGCGCGAAGCGAAGTTCTATTCCTTAACCGCTTCCGGACGAAAACAGCTCGCCGCCGAGAAGCACGGTTGGGAGCGCTTGATTGGAGCGGTGCAGCTCATTTTTAATGAGGGCAGCAGATGATGAAGCAACTAGCGAACTGGTTCCAGCGCAAGAAGCTGGAGAGCGGCTTGGAGCGCGAGTTGCGCTACCATCTCGAGCGGCGAATCGGCGATCTCGAGAGATCCGGTCTACCGGCAGCCGAAGCCCGTAGGACAGCTGTGCTGCAGCTGGGTGGTCTTGCTCAGATACAGGAGGAAGTGCGAGACGTCTGGCTCACCCGGTGGCTGCGGGATTTCGCGTACGATCTCCGTTTCTCGGCGCGCGCTTTCTTTAAGAAACCTTCGTTCACCATTACGACCGTGCTCTCACTGACCCTCGGGATTGGTGCGACCACGACTATCTACTCGCTAGTGGATCAGGTGCTCCTGCATGCGCTTCCTGTGCGCCAGCCTGAACGCCTTGTCCTTGTCGATTGGAAGGGAGATCAAGTCGCACCTGGATTCGGCAGCTGGAATCTGATGTCCTATCCCCTCTGCCGCGATCTGGATCGGCAGAAGCAGTTTTTTGAAGGCGTATTTTGTCGCGCGCTCACCACGGTCAGCCTTGCCGTGAGCGATGACGTTCAACCCGCGACGGCGGAGATTGTGTCCGGCAAGTACTTTCGAGTGCTTGGAGTAGGGCCAACATTGGGCCGCGTGCTGGCAACTGACGATGATGGTCCGCCGAACGCGAATCCGGTGGCCGTGATCTCGTACGACTTTTGGAAGACGAAGCTCGCAGCCAGTCCCGATGTGGTTGGCCGCAAGCTGCTGGTGAATCGCCATCCCATGATGATCGTCGGCGTGGCTGCTGAGTCATTTCGAGGAATCGACGTCGGCGAGGTTCCGTCGATTTGGATTCCTGCATCGATGTCGGGGCAGGCGATACCCGGCTTCAAAGATTACCTCGAGCGCCGCACGCGCTGGATGCAGGTGCTGGGTCGGTTGAATCCTGCCATGACTTTGCATGAAGCGCGCGCGGGGCTGCAACCGTGGTTCAAAGCGATGCTGCAGGAAGATACGCGCCGCCCGGATTTTCCCGTCATTACAGCGGAGCGAAGACGCAACTTCCTGAATTCGTCGCTGGTGCTTACCCCGGCGCCGCAGGGTCATTCCGGGCTCAGGCGGAGGCTGGTGAAACCGTTGTGGGTGCTCTTTGCCGTGACGGGGGTGTTGTTGGGCTTGGCCTGTTTGAATGTGTCGGGTCTGTTCCTGGCGCGTGGGTCGGCGCAGGAGCGCGAAATCGGGACAAGGCTGGCGCTAGGGGCCACGCGAGGACGACTGGGGCGCCAACTTCTGACGGATAGCGTGGTAATCGCGCTTGCGGGGGGATTGCTGGGAGCGGCAGTGGCGCCGCTTGCGGTGAAAACTCTGATTGCATTTCTGCCGCAAGGCAACGCTCCGACCGCTTTGCACGCGGGGATGGATTCACGCGTATTGCTGTTCGCGTTCGCCGCGAGTTTAGCGACCGGCCTTTTGAGCGGGCTCGCTCCGGCGTGGCAGGCGAAGCGAGATTCGCTTTTCACATCGCTTCGGGAACGGGGCGGCACGGGATTTGGCGGTGTGCGAATTCGCAAGGTGATTGTGACGGCGCAGATTGCCTTGACGTTGACGCTGGTGATCGGAGCGGCTTTGTTCGCTCGCACGCTAGAAGCATTGATGGCGAAGGGGCCGGGATTCGACACATCGAGCCTTGTTTCCTTCGGCGTTCACTCATTGCAAAGCGGATACTCGCCGTCAGATGGGAACCGGATGATCCGCCGTATTGATGAATTGATCCGCCAATCGCCGATCACGCAGGCGTCGGCCGTCGCGCGGTTCCCATTGCTGACGGGCGGGAGCTGGAACGATCCGATGACGATTCTTGCAGACAAAAGAATCGCAACTCAGGATGACGTTAACTTGAATGCCGTGACGCCGGGGTTTTTCGAGGCCATGGGAATCAAAATTGTTGCGGGACGCAATTTCGACCGGCGTGATGCGCGCGCACCCGGCAATCCCGGCTGGCGCTCCGCCATTGTGAACGAAGCTTTTGTGAAGCGCTACCTGGGAGGGCGGAATCCGCTCGGCGTGCGTATTTGTGAGGGCGCCGGACCCGACGCGAAGCCGAACATCGAGATCGTCGGCGTCATGTCGAACTTTAGTTATCGCGGGCTCAGAGAGGAGTCGGAGCAGGCTTATTTTCCGTTTCTGGAAGGCAACGATGCGGGTGGCACGTTTTATGTAAAGGTGCACGGGACTCCGGAAGCTGCGCTGCACACTATTCGTGCCATCGTCCGTAGCGCCGACCCAACATTGCCGATCGTCGATTTCCGCACCTTGAATGAACAGGTAGATCGATCGTTAATTACCGAGCACATGCTCGCGACGCTGTCTGCCGGTTTCAGCGCGCTTGCGTTGTTGCTCTCGGTGGTTGGTTTGTATGGTGTTATGTCGTTTGTAGTGACGCAGCGTACGCGTGAGATCGGGATTCGACTGGCACTCGGCGCCAGGCGCTGGTCTGCGATTTGGCTGGTGCTGCGCGATGCGCTCACGATGGTTGTTTTGGGCATCGGCATTGGACTGCCCTTTGTTTGGGTGTTAGGCCGGCTAGTGGAATCACAGCTCTATGATGTGAAACCGTCGGATCCCGCCGCTATTGCGATCGCGATCTTGATTCTTGGGTTGGCGGCGATGGGGGCTGCGCTTATTCCGGCGCGGCGCGCTTCCGGCGTGGATCCGACGGAGGCGTTACGAGTCGAATAGTTTCTCGGTTCGCCACATGGGACCAATGTAGTGCTCCTCGAGCCGGAGCTTGCGCAGGCCTTCCCGGATTCAAAATCAGTCAATGATGCGCTTCGGGCCATTCTCGCAATCGCGAGGCGAACGGATAGTCGCAAACGCACGTGATCTCCATCCAGTAGCGGGTCCTGGGCTCGGGTGCATATCTTCTGACGGTCCAATGGCGTAGCTCATCACTTCCTCTGCTCGCGACTTGAATCGAGCTCCGGTGTGACAGTCCGGATCTCATCAAACCCTTCGCTCAATGAGGGTCGCTCCAGAAGCTTCGCCGCACGAAGAATTGCGGGAACGGGAATCGGCTTTTTATCCGTGCGATGGTTGTTCCGTCCGATGGCCGTTCGCACCGGCGTGTCGAAAAAATAAGAGCGCACTTGAAATCCCGCCCCCTTTGCCTCTCGAATGTAAGCTGCGCGTTGGGCGCGAGTCCCGTTCGTGTTATCCACAACGAAGGAGCGGCCTGCACGGATGCACTCGCTGACCAAGGCGGCCTCACGCTCAGCGCTCTGTAACACATCCCGGCTGATATGCTCGTGCGTTGCTGCGAAATGGTCTTTGAAGTAGGTCGTCTTACCCGATCCTTGCAGACCGGTGAAGATTATCGCTTCTGCCACCGCTCTAACCTCGGTGGCCGGGTGCCGCGCAAAGGCGCTCCCCGTACCGGGATGTACGGCAGCTCAACTCCTGCACGAGCCTGGCGCAACATCAGTCCTCCGCGGCTCATATCGCCCCGCCCGACAAAGTCAGCGGGAAACAGCAGACGCTCCCCGAAAATTTCAAGCAGCGGAGTAGTGTACTTTGCGCTCGCTACGCTGCCCAGCAACACGTAGGCGCAATCTCTTCCTGCGTGCTCGTCCAGCAATTTGGCGGCTGCCCTCAAAGGATCTCGAAACTCGGGATTGTGTTCAGCCACTGAAATCTCGGCGATGGCACGCAGTTGCCCAGCGTCGATGATCGTCTCCGGAGGAACCAGGCCGGCGCCGGGCACCATGACGAGCGATGCTGGAAAGCCCGTCAGGTGCTGCCCGAAACGCCTCCGCGTACATCATCTTGCCTCGAAAATACAGGCCACTTATAAAACTGTAGACTTCACCGATTGTGGCGGCGCCTTCCCGCAGCCTTCTCGCCAGATCGAAATCGGCCTCTTCCCGCGTCAGCATCGAGTAACGTGGGCCGCCGGCCTTCGCCGGAGAGAGCAGAAAGATCCGGCTGGGTAAACTCACCATACACTCCCGCTACGGACCGCCTTCACACCAGGGCTGCGAGTTCGTGATCTCACCGGAGCCATGCTGGCAAAATAGTAGGACCTCGTGCAACTTCCTGTCAATCCACCTGTGTTGCCGATGCTTGCCAAACGCATCGAAGAATTGCCCGCAGGCGAAGGCTGGATCTTCGAGCCCAAGTGGGACGGATTTCGTGCATTGATCTTCCGTGATGGCGACGAGATCTTCATCCAGAGTCGAGACGAAAAACCGCTCAACCGTTACTTTCCAGAATTACTGGAGCCGCTCCGATCGGCGTTGCCGGCCCGCTGCGTACTCGACGGCGAGATCGTCATCCTCAAAAATCACGGTCTCGACTTCGAGGAGCTGCAACTCCGGCTTCATCCAGCGGCTTCACGCGTCCGCCTGCTTTCCGAGCAAAGCCCCGCATCGGTAGTCTTCTTCGATGTGCTCTCGGAAGGTGACCGGGACCTGTGCGCGCAACCCTTTCACCTTCGGCGGCGCGTACTCGAAGAGCTGCTCTCGTCCGCCTTACCTCCTATCCATCTCACGCCCGCCACGTCCGATTTGAACCTTGCTTCCGATTGGTTTCGTCGCTTCGAGGGCGCTGGTCTCGACGGTGTGATGGCCAAGCCAGTCACCGGTACCTATGAGCCCAATAAGCGCACGATGCTCAAAGTCAAACACGAGCGCGATTGCGACTGCGTGGTGGCCGGCTTTCGATGGTACAAAAAGGACGCCGCCGCCATCGGTTCGCTCTTGCTCGGTCTCTACGATAATGCTGGGGCTCTCCAGCATGTCGGCGTTTGCGCCAGTTTCTCCGTCGAGAAGCGCCGCGAGCTCAGTGAATTCCTGGCGCCCTACCGCGAAAACGCCCTCCTCGATCACCCCTGGAAACAATGGGCCGAACATGAGCCAGCCGTGCCGGAAACCGGGCGCCGCATGCCCGGAGGACAGAGCCGCTGGAGCCAAGGCAAAGATCTATCCTGGGAACCTCTGCGGCCCGAGCTGGTCGTTGAAGTTGCTTACGATCACATGCAGGGCAGCCGCTTCCGTCATACCGCGCAGTTTCGGAGATGGCGTCCAGACAAAAAACCCAGCAGCTGTACTTACGAGCAGTTGGAGGTTGTTCCACCGCAGGAGCTGTTTCAGATCTTCGGCGTTCCTGCGTAAATTCGGGGTATGCGGGGGGCTGTGTCCCATATGCGTTAGCTTTAAGAGTTCCCGAAGAAGCGGGCGACCCATCTTTGAACGGCGAAACCTACTTTCCGGTGGCGGTTTTCCAAGCTCAACTACCGGATGGCTGACCAATGCGGACGCTATTCAGGAGGCCTCACTTCAACGATTAGCGCGTTACACGAGCCAGGGGAAGAGCCCGTGTCCCCAAACGGGTCCTTTGCCCCCCGAGCCGTGATCGCCTTGAGGGGTGTAAACTGTTCGTAGGAGACTGCACCATGGCGGCAGCTATTCTTGTAGCGATTTTTATAGCGATTTTTGCAGGCGATTTTCCTCCCGATGATGTCGGGAAAGCACTGGAGAGCAGCGCAGGACAGGGCGCGCGCGCGCCGTATCGCTGACGCTAGGATGAATGCAAGGCTCCTGAGACTCAACATTTGATGCGTTCCTAAAGCCTCTCCTCAACGTCTCGCAAACGCAAGTTGTGGAGACGCCGACATAACTCCCACGCGACACGGCCCGGTGGGCCATAGCAGGCGTTTCAGAACTCTGTCTCGGAATCTGGTTGCTCTAAGCAAGATTCACCTTGACAGTTTGCCGCCCATACGCGAAATGACTTGGCTGCTACTCCCGAGATACGGCGTTCTGGGACCTTGTAACCGTCTTTGGCCGATCACGGGCGATCCGGAAATTATCCACCGCTATGCATGACAAATAGCGCTATCGGAAAACGTGCAAAAAATATGGGAATTCGGGGTTCAAGCCCTTAAGTAAACGCATCTGGCGCTATGCCCGTCAGGCGTCCTCTTTTTTCGCGGCGCGTTTCGATCCCCGCACACTCCGCCATTCGCGCGTCGGATCGTCGTCGGGATCGGGAGCTTCTGCCGGGCGGAGCGCCTCCGGCACGCTTCGCAGATTCACTCGTATGCGCGTCCACGTCGAGGATCGTCCCCGCATCGAATCCACAAGCACATCCTCTGGAGCGAGATGTTTGGCCGCTTCGGGATGCTTGCTTTTCCATCTCTCCAGACCTGCCAGAGCGGCCGTTTTATCTGGAGAGTTCGCAATCACCAATAGCGGCATCTTCTCTCGCGGCTGCTTCGCGGCAGCCTTGGAGCGCGCCGGCTGCTTCGTGGCAGCCTTGGAGCGGGATGGTGCAACGCGTTTCGCTTCCCCTTCCGTTTTGCGGAAATGCGGAGGCCACGGCGCGTCCCCTAGGCCCGCTGCTTCGTCTTCATCTGCCAGTTCCAGCAGTTTCTCCAGCGAACCCGCGGCCGCGTCCATTTGTGCGTGCGGATCGCCCCTTTCCGCAAATCGCTTGGGAACCGTAAGCACCGTGAAATCGGCTGGATCGCTCTGCGGAACTTCATCCCAGTCGAGAGGAGTCGATACACGGGCATCGGGCAGCGGCCGCACCGAGTAGGCCGAGCACGTCGTTCGGTCCTTCGCGTTTTGGTTGTAGTCGAGAAATACGCCGTGACGCTCCTCTTTCCACCACTTGGAAGTCGCGATGCTGGGCGCACGCTTCTCAATAGCTCGCGACAACGCGAGAGCGGCCCGGCGTACCTCGGCAAACGTCCAGCGCGGTTCTATCCGCACATTCACATGCATTCCTCGTGACCCGCTGGTCTTCGCCCAGCCCCTAAGTCCTACCTCGTTGAGGAATGACTTCACTTCGAGTGCGACGGTGCATACGTCTGCCCAACTTACCCCTGGACCGGGATCGAGATCGACCCGCAACTCGTCTGGATGTTCCAGATCGCCCGAGCGCACCGGGTGCGGATGTAGCTCGATGCAGCCCAGGTTAACGACCCAGGCAAGCCCAGCCGCATCATCAACAACCAACTCTTCAGCGGTGCGGCCAGACGGGAACGCGAGAGTGACCGTTCGTAACCAGGGAGGCCGCTCCGCCGGCGCGCGCTTCTGGTAAAACGCCTCCTGCTCGGCCCCATTCACGAACCGCTTCAGGACCAGGGGACGATCCCGAATTCCGGCGAGAGCTCCGGGTGCGATCGACAGATAGTAACGAACGAGTTCGAGCTTCGACAGCTGTGTCTGCTTCGAGAAATACAGTTTATCCGGATGCGTCACGCGAACGCTTCGGCCTTCGATCGACAGCGACTCCGCGTCCCTCTCTTTCTCCACAAACGATAGGCTACACCGGGGGCAACGCAGAAATGGTTGGCAGCAGCGGCATTGAGGGCTCGCCAGACGCTCAGTTCCTGAAATCAGACTAATCAGGAGTTAGACGCTTCGACGCGGTGTAGACTCTGGGGTGATCGAAGAAACAGCGCGACTTGACGAGTCGTACACTCCGATTCCGCTAAAGCATTTAGCTTCTTGTCAAATTGAAGGCTCAAGATGAACGATCAACAAAAGAAGGAGCAGTATTCTGGAGTGCGAGATCAAGAGATCCGTGCGGCACTGGATCAGCATTGGGCGGCGTCCGATGCCAACGATTTTGAAACGGAGCACCGCATCTATCACGAGGACGCGGTGCTGGAATACCCGCAGTCAGGCGAGCGAACCCGCGGTCGACGCAACATACAGAACCAACGCGCTAGTCAGCCGAGCAAAAAGCGGTTTGCTGTCCGACGAATCATTGGCGGCGGTGATCTTTGGATCACCGAATTCATCCTGACATATGACGGCAAGCCGTCCTACACCGTGAGCATCATGGAGTTCAGGGACGACAAGGTTGCGCGGGAAACACAGTACTTTGCGGATCCATTCGTGGCTCCCGCATGGCGCGCTCAATGGGTCGAACGGATGGACACATAATCTCGAGGCCGAAACCGATGGAGGGACAAGAGGTGGATTGGAAACGGTTGGTCCAGTTTGCGCTGCTGGGTAGCAGTGATTTGGAACAATATGCCATCCTGCTGGTACGCGTTTCGCTCGGGCTGTTCTTCGCCATCTCCGGGGCAAACAAATTGTTTGTCGCCGGCAGCACGCAAACTATGTACGAAACGCTCGTTGAGGCCAAAGTCCCGTTTCCCCACCTGATGGCTTATTTCGTGTCGGGTGTCGAGTTCGTTGGCGGATCCTTGCTGACCGTGGGGTTTCTTTCGAGCCCGGCCTGCGTGGCTTTATTGGTCGATATGCTTGTCGCCATCCTGACCACCAAGCTTTCCGCCATGCCTAAAGGACTTTCGCCTCTTAACTGGCTCGACGATTTCCTCTACCTTCCGGAAGTCCTGTACGTGCTCTTCTTTATCTTGCTGATCTGCTTTGGTCCGGGAGAGTTCAGTATCGATTACTGGCTCGCCGGCAAGTTACGGAGGTGATCGATCGACGAAGCAGCTTGTTGCTAGACAAGAGCTT
This sequence comes from uncultured Acidobacteriaceae bacterium, assembly GCA_963819405.1. Classification (GTDB taxonomy): domain Bacteria; phylum Acidobacteriota; class Terriglobia; order Bryobacterales; family Bryobacteraceae; genus Bog-105. The sequence continues at coordinate 78,986 of CAWFWH010000029.1, forward strand.
GATGGTCATTACCAGAATTTTTCAGCCGCAGGACTGGCGCTAAGTCCTGATTAACGCCGTTCTCGGAGAAGTGAAGTACTAGGCGAGGACATGTCCGGGAAGCCGACTTGCGGGCACGAATACGTTTAACCTCAACGGCTGAACGTAGTTTGGAAGATATCGGCGGAGTATTTTAGAACTGCCTTTGGGCCAATCTCACCATAGCCGACAAAGCATCCAAGTGGGATTGCACGGCTGGAGGGAGTGTGAGAATGATGGCCAACCGTGCAACGGTGTTTCGCGAACAGCATAGTTATCAATCCAGGCCGCGCTACCAGATTGCTCTACCCTGCCGACGCGGATAGTGCCAGCCATGCTATTCATTGTCGGGCGTTTCGTTCTTAGCCAGCCTGTGCATAACTTTTCGCACGCCTTCTCGAATGCGCTGATTGCCAGCTGTGAAGTCACCGTTAAGTTTTGGCTTTCGTCCGTTTACATAAAGGTCTTCAAGCGAGTCGACCAAGTTCTGTAGAAAATGGATTATTTTTGCCAGCTCTTGCCGATCTGTCTGTGGAAACAAATCGATTCCGGCCCTGAGTCGTCATTAGACGGTGACCATACACGTTATGCCGGATCGGTTCGTAGCCGCCCTGAATAGCGCTGCGTGGGGCTTTAAAGCATCCTTGAGAAACTTTAGATGTCCCGGCGTCTGAGGTTCCCAAGCGCTTTGCATGTATTCGTCGAAGCATGTGGGCAGCGTGGTGTCGTGTCCCATCTTTCTGGCGCCGAGCGCTGCCTTCGAGAAAACCTGCAAATTTTCCCGCGTGATCCGGATGATCCTATGAACGGATTTGGCGTGACCGGTTGTATCATCGAAGATTCTCCAGAGGGACATAAACAATGCGGCCTGGTTGGCGGCCCGGTGTGCTTGCCAGAAATCAGGCTGTTCGTTCACCGCCATGTAGACCTTTTCATCTTTAAGAAGAAGGGAGTTCATTTCTTCCATGATCTGGTAGAAGTAGTTCGCCTCGTACACTTCATTGGCGACCACATCCAACTCGCTTTTGTATTCCGTGGCGGGCAGTGGCGGCGAGGGTCTATATGGTTGAGCCATGAGCAGACTCTATCAGAGCGTTCACGGTTTCAGTGGGGATTAAACCCGCCATTTTTCTTCCGCAGAAATAAGTTCCCGCGAGCCGCTTGAAAGGTGCAATTGGAAGATCAAGAGTCCTTAGTCGTGATCGAAACCGAGAGAGCTATGAATGCCGATTTTGCCCAATAACTCAACTTGGCTCAGCGGCGATCGTGCGAAGGTCGTCGCGCCCACCGTTCACTGAAAGGATCTTGTCGGAATGGCTCCACAGGAGTCGACAAGGCAGATGATATTTCGTCACTTCGCCGTCTAACGCGCGCATGTCGGAAACTGAGCTTTGTTGAGACCCGTCGGCGGCTTCAGATTACCTTCAACAAATGGTCTAAGCGAAGGTAATCAGCCTTGCTGCCGAGAGCTTCGAGGATCGCCGTATCATCCGGTTCAGCTTATTGCCCGTGTTGCAGGTATCTGAGCGCGACCAGGATTGCTGTTTTCGCCTGACAGCTTCTATCGCAACAACTTGTCGCGCTGGGTTCCAGAACCAAAGAGCCTCATGGGGCGAGACGCAAAAGCTGCTACAGCCGGCGGCCTGAAGGCTGCCGATTATCCGGCGGGCATTTTGTAGACCTGCGGAGTTTCAGCCGCCAAGCAGCAGCCATAACTTCATTAGGATTTTGATCAATCCAAACCAGGTCAAGACTGCAGGAATCAGGAGGAGGACCGCTGCTTCCATGAGGGCTGGAGACTCGCCGCGGCCGTAAGTTGGCGATCGTGAACTTTCGCTGTCCATATAACAGGGAGTGTCCTGCGACGTCATGTCATCTCAACGATGCTACACATCTTCGGAGGCTTTCCAAACTGAGGAAGCCCGTCCCTGCTGATCCCGCAAGCACAGCGCGCAGCCTGTGTTCATTCGTTTTTCGACATTGAGGACAGCGCGACCGATCGTTAACCCAGATTCGCGGCTGCGGTTCATAGATTGAGGCAGCAATCGCCTCTATATCAACTGACGTAAGGTTGTCCTGTTCGCATGTAAACGGCATCACAGGCAAGGTGCGAATTCCACGGCGTCCTCTAAGATAAATCCGTACCTCCCTGGTAAGCTGAACGAAAAGTGCCGTTGAGGTATTTCGGCCGCATTGGAGGCATAAACAATGTGGCGGCATTGTCGCGGGGGTGGGCGATGATTTCCAATGTGCCATGTGCGGGGAATCCGGACGAGCCATCGGCGCCGTCATTCCGGAGACATCGCGAACCGGGATGAATACTTTCTTTCGCATCCCGAGCTTGAGGTCGTTCTGCTGAACCTGGAACAAGCAGCTACTGCCAGCGCGCCTATACAGATCCAGCAACTTTAGACGCCGGTGGTGGTCATTCGCGCAGCGGTGGAAGAGTTGGGCGCGCGATTGGCCAAGGGATTCATAGACTCTTTCATGGTTGAAAACTCGGGCCACTCAGAATGACACTGGCGTGTTCGAGGCGCGGCACTTGAACAATTGGCGCGTGGCTCGCGATTGAGCGCGCACCGGACAAGCGGTATCGTGAGATTGAGTATCGATATCTTTCTCTTCGCCGCACCCGGTAAGTAAATTCCTAAGCCGATCAAACCGTCACTCCCAAGTCGAAAGCCGTTTTGCATCGCAACCCTTTCGTGTCCAGTGGGCAAGTTGCCGGAAAACGCGCATCGCGCTGATCTGGCATCGGTTTTGCGACCAGCCGGCGGATCAGTAATGAAAAACGCCGCTAGCCTCCGCCAATCCACCCGTCATGCGCGGCGGTAGTTTATAGTCGGTTTGGAATTCCCGTACGCAAAAATCAAGAATGCCCGAGAATATTTCCAGTCTGCTTGCGAGCGTCCAGCACTATGCCGCAGCGTGGTTCGCATCCCTTGACACCCGGCCGGTACGCGCGACAGTTACTGCAGAAGAGCTGCGGAAGGCTCTCGGCGGCCCGCTCCCCGGTGAAAGCATAGCGCCGGAAGCCCTTACCCAGATTCTGGCCGACATTGGCATGAGAGGCACGGTAGCCTCTGCGGGGCCTCGATATTTCGGGTTCGTCGTGGGAGGCAGTCTTCCAGCCGCACTCGCGGCGGATTGGCTTGTGTCCGCCTGGGATCAGAACGGCGGTATCTACGCCTTGTCTCCTCTGGTCTCCGTCATTGAACAGATCACCGGATCGTGGTTGCGGGAACTCGCCGGGCTTCCCGCGACCATGACTTTTGGGTTTGTGACGGGCTGTCAAATGGCAAACTTTACCGGACTGGCAGCCGCGCGCCATCGCGTCCTGAGTGATGCTGGATGGGATGTGGAGGCCGACGGCCTTTTCGAAGCTCCACCTATCGAAGTAGTGGCGAGCGAGGAAGCGCACTACACGATAGCTATGGCGTTGCGGCTGCTGGGACTCGGAGCCCATCGGGTTCGAACAATCCCTACAGATAGTCAGGGCCGCATGCGCGCCGACGCTCTCTCCGCTGCCCTCGATGCCCACCAGGGGCCCTGCATCGTTTGCGCACAGGCCGGCAACGTGAACACGGGTGCAGTCGATCCTCTCAGCGAAATCGCCGAATTGGCAAAGAACCGCAAAGCGTGGTTGCACGTCGACGGCGCGTTTGGTCTTTGGGCCGCGGCTTCCCCGGATCGGGCGGCGCTCGTGCGCGGCGTTGAGATGGCCGATTCCGTGGCGACCGATGCGCACAAATGGCTCAACGTTCCTTACGACTGCGGCATCGTCTTCTGTTCGGATGAGGCTGCGCATCGCAGCGCGATGTCGCTGGCGGCGGCTTATATCGTCGCAACAACGAGTGAGCGCGACCCTCACGAGTTTGTACCCGAAGAATCTCGCCGTGGCCGCGCAATACCTGTCTACGCAGTGCTGCGATCTCTCGGCCGCCAGGGACTTGCCGAACTAATCGAGCGAAACTGCCGCCAGGCACGGCGGTTCGCCGATGCTTTATGCCGCGCCGGATATGAAGTGCTCAATGATGTGGTACTCAACCAGGTTCTCGTGTCTTTCGGTACTGCGGAACAAACTCAGCGCACCATCGCGGCGATCCAGGAAGACGGAACCTGCTGGTGCGGAGGGACGGTTTGGAAGAACCGTACCGCCATGCGCGTCAGCGTGAGCAACTGGTCAACAACAGACCAAGATGTCGACCGGAGCATAGAGGCAATCTTGCGAGCTGCCCGGAAATGCTCGCTAGATGGATGACAAACTCTGGAAGCTGACGAATCGTGAGCAACCAAGCCTCTGAGTAGCTGGCTTCGGCAGCTTACGCCGAATTACTGACGGGAAACGCTAGTACCTTATCGGAGGCGGCGCGGCGGGTAGCGATCTGATAAAGAGGACAAAGCACGGGCTCCACCTGGCACTGAATTAAGGGCACCGATCAAAATCGCATCGCGCTTACGCATATTCCCAGCGCCGCGCGATTCGACGGGCAATCGCAAACAGTGTGACGCCCACCGCGACCAGCACCAGGACCTGCGGCCAGAGGTGTGAAACCGGTTCGTCACGCCAGAAAACTTTCGTGAATCCGTCGATCGCCCACGCATTGATGGTCAGCAGACCCGCCTTCTGCATCGCTTCCGGCATGAGGAAACGCGGGAACATGCTCCCCCCAACGGACGACATGATCAAAATCACCAGCGTGGAGAGCGGACCGAGTTGCCCTCGTGTGCGGCAGACGCTCGCCAGCAGTATGCCGAACGCGCTGACTGCAAAAGCTGTGGAGAGCCCCATGACGACAAATCCGGGAATATGCGTGAGGAAATCGACTTTGAAAACGAGCCATGCCCAAACAAACATGAGCACGAGTTGTGAAAACGCCAACAGCCAGCTATACGCCAGCTTTCCTGCCAGCAGCGTGCCCATGCTGACGCGCGAGCTTAGAACTCGGTCCAGTGTCCCGCTTTCGGCCTCATCCAGCAGCGAACCGCTCGTGCCGCTGGCCGTGAAAAGCAGGAACATAATCCGCGCATGTCTGCTTAAGCTCGATGCGGTCCAGGATGCTGCTGCATGTCGGAACCTGGGAGCAGCTCGACGTTCTCTATGCAAATTGCTTCCGGATAGCTCCCAGGTGACGCGCTAAGCGGAAACTAACCAGCCGCACATGAGCGGATTAATCGCGAAAAACTCCGATTGCGATCTCAACATAGACGCGATTATTCATCGCATTCATTTAAGAGTGCTGACTCACCTACGAACGTTGGCGGAACAGGATGGCTCCGCTCATGGTGAGACTTGAAGATCTGACGGTGATACATTCGCCGATCGAAAGATGCTTCGATCTGGCGCGAAGTGTCGAAGTGCACCTCGCCGGAAATGTCCATTCAGGAGAAACAGCCGTGGCTTTGGCTGGAGTCACTTCCGGACTGATCGGCATGGGACAGCGTGTTACCTGGCGCGCCAAGCACCTCGGCTTATGGCACGAACTCACAAGCGAAATCACGGCAATGGATCGACCAGTCTACTTTCAGGACACAATGATTCGGGGTCCCTTCCGATTCATGAAGCATGATCACCTCTTTCGGCCTCTGTCGTCTGGCAAAACAGAAATGAAAGACGTATTTTGCTTTGAGGCGCCGCTGGTGGTGCTGGGGCGACTAGCCGAGATCGCGTTCCTCCGCCGTCATATGCAGGCCCTCCTTCGCGAGCGGAATGCTGTTCTTAAACGGATAGCCGAATCGTCGGAGTAGCGGAAGTATTTGCCGTCAACATTGGAATGCGAATGAACCGGCACATTTTAGATTTCGAATGTGTTCGAGACGAACGGCGCGCTGTCGTACGTAGTGGCTGGATCGTGCGTGCCGGGGAAAGCTTTCCACGCTTAACGACGTGTTATGTAGTATCAGAGTGAGGTGTGCTTTGACTGAACTCCCGCTATTGTCCGTGGTTGCGCTCTTAGAGGATCTACCGGCTAAGGGTTTGCGGCGCGGGCAGGTAGGCACGATTGTCGAGTATCTGGCACCTCGAGTTTACGAAGTTGAATTCAGCGATGATGCCGGCAAGATGTACGCTTCTCTTGCTCTCGACGCTGATCGGCTGATGTGTCTTTTCCACGAGCCCGAACACCGGGCGGCTTAAACCGAAACTCGCAATCTTCTTGGAACCAGGCAGAACACAGAAATCGATGGTCCGCCCTACTTTCAGTTTCCTTTCGCTTCCTGCCAAAGCTCTTCCAGGCGCTCGAGCGGCGTGTTTGCGAGTTCATCTCCGGCGGCCGCGACCTTCTCCTCGATAAACGCGAAGCGGCGGCGGAATCGGCCATTTGTCTTTCGCAGGGCTTGCTCCGGATCAACCTTTAAGAAGCGTGCGAGATTCACAATCGTAAATAGCAAATCGCCGATCTCATCCGCGATGTGCTGTTGATCCTGCGATTCCCGAGCGCGCGCCAACTCCGCGGCCTCTTCTTGCAACTTCTCGATTACGCCGCTGATATCCGGCCACTCGAAGCCAACACCCGCGGCTTTGTGGCTGATCTTCTCCGCCTCGACCAAAGCGGGCAGATTGCGAGGCACGCCGTCCAACACCGATCTCATCGGGCCGGGCCCCTTGAGTGATCTTTTCCTGCTTCTTGATCTCGTCCCAGCGCTGCTTTACAGCCTCGGCTGTATCCGCCGTCGTATCGCCGAACACGTGCGGATGCCGCCGCACCAGCTTCTGATTGATCGCATCCAGCGAATCGGAAATCGTAAAGAAGCCGCGCGCCTCTCCGATCTCCGCAAGAAAAACCGGCTGCAGCAGCAGATCTCCCAACTCCTCCGCTAATCCTTGCCAGTCCTCGCGGTCGATCGCCTCCATGACCTCGTAGGTCTCTTCCAGAAGATAGGACTTCAGCGTTTGCGGCGTCTGTTCGGCATCCCACGGGCAGCCACCAGGCCCACGCAGGCGCGCCATCACCCTCACCAACTCCGCAAACTTTTCTCCTGCTTCTGTAAACCGGTCCGCCACCTGATATGCCTCGCTCCGAATATAGCCGTTTGGCACAATCAGTAATGGTGGTGTCGAATGGCAGAGAGCACTGAAACTTCCCGCGACTTTCCCATACCTCCGGCCAGCTTCGCATTTCTGGTCGAATCGGTTCTCATGCAGGCGCAAATTCAGCTGGGGCTGCTGAGCTTAGGGGAACAGGACGAAGAGCCCGAGCCGAATCTCCCGTTGGCGCGCCATTCCATCGACATGCTAGCGATGCTTCAAGAGAAGACGCGAGGCAATTTAACCGTCGAAGAACAGAGGCTGGTTGACAACGGACTCACGGAGCTGCGCTTCCGCTACATTCAGATCAGCGAAGAGACGAACCGGCGCAAGGCATCGAAGACTGCGACGGCTTCAGCGGAGGCCCCGGCTGCTGGGGATGACCGCCCGCTGATCATCACTGCCGACGGGGGTAAAGGAACCAAGACCGACTAAATGCTCGACGAATTCGAGCATGCCTCCATCCTCGTGCTCGGCTCCGGGAACCAGCGTGGGCGTGCCCATGATTGGCTGCCGCTGCAAGGTTTGCAGTTCCGTCGATCCCCGTGATAAGCGGCTTCGGCCTTCCGTGTTGCTGCGCCTCGGGGACGCGCGCGTTCTAATCGATACGTCGCCGGATTTCCGCTATCAAGCCCTGCATTTCGGGATCGAGCGTATCGATGCTATCCTATTCACCCATTCCCACGCCGATCACATTCTAGGTTTGGATGATGTTCGCCCGTTCAACTTTTTGCAAAAAAAAGATATTCCGATTTATACGTCGGCCAGTGCGCTAGAGGTGATTCAACGTACTTTCCGTTATGTCTTCGATAGCGGCCCGACCGAATCCAGCCGTCCGCGACTAACTCCGCATCTCTTCGGCGAGGAGTCCATCGCTGATCGCGGGAATCCAGTTTCAGCCTATCCGCGTTTCTCACGGAAAAGGAACAGTCCACGGCTTCCGATTCGGTGATTGTGCTTATTTGACGGATCACAGCGAGATACCGCTCGAGAGCCAGGAGAAGCTTGCAGGACTCGACGTTTTGTTTCTCGACGCGCTGCGGCACAACCCGCATCCGACGCACTCAACGGTCGAGGAATCGTTGAAAACTGTGGATGCGCTAAAGCCGAAAAGAGCTTTCTTTACACATATTTCGCACGATCTACTTCATGCAACGGTAGAGGCGCGTCTTCCGGTCAATGTTCATATGGCGTATGACGGCCTGGAGATCCCCATCGGGCGATGTGACCAGGGTTCTCAGCCAGTATGACCGCCCGCGTATTTCGTTCGCTCGATGCGGCGCGCGGCAGCTTCGGACCGTGCGCGCTGGCCATCGGCAACTTCGACGGCGTCCATATCGGACATCGCGCGCTGCTCGATGAAACGGTTCGATGCGCGATGGAAAAGCGCCTCATCCCCGCGGTGTTGACCTTCGATCCGCATCCAGCGGTAGTCGTCGCTCCGGAGCGCGTACCGCAGATGATTTGCTCGCTCGAAGAACGCTTGCTTTTGCTCAGCTCAATGGGTGTAAAACGCATTCTGGTACTGCCGTTCACAGAGGAGGTGGCGCGGCTATCGCCGGAGGAGTTCGTTTCGCAAATCCTGGTCGACGCGCTGAATACGAAGGCCGTTTTTGCCGGTGAAAATTTTCGCTTTGGTCACAAGCAAAGGGGTACGCCCCAGGTCTTGCAAGCTCTTGGAGAGCGGGTGGGGTTCGTCTCGCAATTCGTGAAGCCGGTCAAATATCGCGGAGAGGTGGTCTCCAGCTCCGCTGTCCGGCAATATCTTCGGACCGGCAACGTCTCTCGCGCGGCGCGGCTGCTCGGCCGCTGCTTTTCTTTGGAAGGCGCCGTGGTACCCGGTCGCGGAATCGGCCATAGACAAACTGTCCCGACATTGAACTTGCGGCCGCCCGCCGGGCAACTTGTGCCGCACGGCATTTACATCACCGAGACACGCGAGCGCGCAACGGGCCGCCGCTGGCAATCCGTGACGAGTGCCGGTACGAACCCAACCTTTGGCGATACGGATGTCACCGTCGAAACTTTTCTTCTTACGCCGCCTTTCGATGGACAAACACCGCAACGCATAGAGATTCTATTCCGCCGCTTCATCCGTCCTGAGCGCCGATTCCCAAGCGCCGCCGCGCTGAAGGCCGAGATCATGCGCGATGTCTCGCGAGCGGAAGCCTATTGGCGCCGCGTGAGCAAGCTAGGCGAACCCGCCCCTTCGATATACTGAGATCGTTTCCACGACCTTCTTTCGGAGCAACTTCATGCAGCTTTCCGAAGCAAAAATCAAACATCTGAACGCGCTTTCCAATAAGAATGGCGTCATCGCCGCGGCTGCCATGGATCAGCGCGGCAGTCTGCGGAAGGCCATCGCATCCGCGAAGGGTGTGCCGCAGGATCAAGTCAATGACGAGATGATGGCCGAATTCAAAGTGGCTGTCTCGAAGATTTTGACTCCGCACGCAAGCGCGATTCTTCTCGACCCCGAGTTCGGCATCCCTGCGGCAAAGGCGCGCTCTCGAAATGCGGGCCTGCTGTTGGCCTACGAAGAAAGCGGGTATGACAACACCAAGCCGGGCCGCCTGCCCGATCTGCTGCCGCACCTTTCGGTGAAGCGGATTAAGGAGTTGGGTGCGGACGCCGTCAAAATCCTTATCTACTACACGCCGTTCGACACCGCGGATGTCAACGACATCAAACACGCCTTCATCGAGCGGATTGGCGCCGAATGCGAGTACTACCAAATTCCCTTTTTCCTGGAGTTCGTCGGCTACGATCCCCAAGGTGGCGACGAAAAGGGCTTCGATTATGCGAAGAAGAAGCCCGAAATAGTTATCAAATCGATGCAAGAATGGGGCAAGCCTCAGTACCACGTCGACGTGCTCAAAGTGGAGGTGCCGGTAAACTCGGAATACGTCGAGGGCAGCAGCGTCTACAAAGGCCAGACCGCTTACACCCGCAAGGAGGCGCTCGATTATTACCGCAAAGCTGCCGAAGTTGCGGAGAAGCCGTTCATTTATCTGAGCGCCGGAGTTGGGAACGCGCAGTTCGTGGAATCGCTGAACATGGCGGCAGAAGCGGGCACGGATTACTCGGGCGTTCTGTGCGGCCGCGCCACTTGGAAGGATGGAGTTCCGGTTTACGCCAAGCAGGGCGTGAAGGCGCTCGAAGATTGGTTATCGGATCAAGGCGTGAAAAACATCGAGGCCGTGAACGCCGCTATTAGGCCGGCCAAGCCTTGGCACGCGAAGGCGGGCGTCGCCGCTGCGGTTTAAGGCCGCGCCATCGAAAGTGGAATGACCTTCGCTTCCATACCGCAAGCGATAGACGATTTCCGTCAGGGCAAGATCCTGATTATCGTTGACGATGAGGATCGCGAAAACGAGGGCGACCTCACCATCGCCGCGGAGAAGATCTCGTCGGAAGCAATCAACTTCATGGCCACGCGTGGACGTGGTTTAATCTGCCTGGCGCTTGATGCCGAAATATGTAAGCGCCTCGATCTGCAGCCCATGTCGCCGGTGAATACCGCGCGATTCGGCACTGCATTTTGCGAGGCGATCGATGCCGCGGAAGGTATCACCACAGGCATCTCCGCATATGATCGCGCCCACACCATCCGGGTTGCCATGGATCCGAACACGCGCCCACAAGATCTGGCGCGTCCCGGACATGTTTTTCCGCTTCGTGCCCGCCCTGGCGGCGTGTTAGTGCGCTCCGGACAAACTGAGGCCGCCGTGGATCTGGCTCGCTTGGCCGGTCTTTCGCCGGGCGGTGTCATTTGCGAAGTCATGAACGAAGACGGCACCATGGCGCGCGTTCCTCAACTGCTCGAATTCTGCCGTCAATACGGGCTGAAGATTATTTCTGTCGCCGATCTGATCCGCTACCGGCTGCAAACGGAAAAATTTGTGGAGCGCGACGCCTCGGGCCGCATTCGCACGGCCTTCGGAGAATTCGAAACTATCCGATACGTGAGCCGGCTCGACAATGAAACGCACCTCGCCTTGGTTCACGGCGACATTAGCGGCAAGAGCAATGTCCTAGTGCGCGTCCATTCGCACTGCATATATGGTGATGTCTTCCAATCGGTCGATTGCGATTGTCACGAGCTGATTGCCGCGGCTCTCGAAACGATCTCGCGCGCGGATTGCGGCGTTTTGATCTATCTCCATCAAACCGGTCCTGGATTGCATGCCGTCTGGCGAGAGGGCCGGCGCGAGTTAGTGGGTCATGGACGAATGCAGTCGAGCTTTATCCCCTCTGAGCGCCATCAGCCGCTACAGCACGAAACCGGAGTCGGAGCGCAGATCTTGTCGGACCTCGGCCTCTCCACTATTCATCTGTTGACTAATCACCCACGCAAAGTAGTCGGCCTGGAAGGCTTCGGCATTGAGATCACGGAACAAATTCCATTCCCGTCGCGCGACGCTGCTGAATTTGCGCCCGCGCCGGCAATGCGACACCGGAAATAGAAATGTGTAAGATTGCCGGTTTACTTCTGCTCAGCGCGGGGCTGTTCTTCGGTCAGAAGGCTTCCGAGCTCCCGTATTGCGAAGACGTGGTCCCGGCGCAATCATTCAACGCGCAAGGAACGTGGACACTCACCGGAGTTTCCGGATTCGCGGAAGTGAATCACCTGAGCAGCAAGCAGCGAAAGAGGCTGATTGGCACAAATCTGGTAATCGATGGCAAACGAGCCACTTTCTGGAACAAGAAGGCGATGTCCTGGAAAGAGCCATTTCCAACGCCAGTCATAGGGGAAGAAAGCTACGACACTCAATCACGGGAGTTCTGGCTCGATTTTCGAACCGATCCCAAGGAACTGAGCCTGCCGCGGTATGTCGCAATCGTCGACGTCGAACTTGGCGACGTGCTTCTAGCGGGTGCGAATAGAGTCCTCTTCGATTATCAAGGGCGTGTGGTTCGATATCAGCCGGGCCGATCACTAAAAAGTACAATAGTCGCTTCCATGCTTCGATTATTTGCTGCCTTGCTCGCCGGCACGCTTTTGCTTCCAGCACAAGATTGGTCGCTCGACCACTTGTTCACCAGGCCATTCGTCTGGGGCACATGGCCCTCGCAAATCAGTTGGGCCAAGCACGCCCACATACTCGGGTTCTTGTGGAATGCGAAAGGTGAAACGTTCAAGGATCTGTATGTCTACGACGCGGATTCGAAGAAGCTGACGCGCCTCACCGATCTGGAAAGCCTGAAGGATCCAATCAACGAGACCGAAGCCGAACGAGACGAACACCGGAAGGACTATCTGGTTCCTCCAGCGGGACTGAATTCATTCGACCTTTCCGAAGATGGCGCGAAAGCTGTGTTCTCCTACCACGGCGATCTCTTCCTGGTTCACACCAACGGCGGCCCTATTCTTCGCATCACAAAAACCAAAGCTGCAGAAGTGAACCCGCAGTTTTCTCCCGACGGCACGAAAGTCGCCTTTACACAGGCTGGGCAGATCTACGTCCTCAATCTGGGCGGAGGAACTCTCGAGCAGCGCACCGATGTGCGGCCTCCTGCAGCACTCACCAGTTTCCGGTGGTCGCCCGACGGAAAATATTTTTCCTACTCAGTGCAGCCTCAACCGGGGCGCACTATGCCGCTTCCCATCTACTCGGGCCAGTTTGTCAGCGCATCCACGTTTCCGCGAACGGTTGCAGGCGATACTCCGACTCCCTCGCAGCAATACGTTATCGAAAGCACCGGCGACAATCCTCCGCGCTTGCTCGAAACCGGCCGCGGCTTTGGATTCCGTCCCCCGCAATGGTCGGAGGATTCGAAGTATCTGGTCCTGGTCACGGAAGCCACGAACTACAAGAGCGAAGATATCCGCATTATCGATGTGAACACCGGCAAATCCAAGGTTGTATTTCATCAGACCGACGATCGCTGGATCGAAGCGTCCGACGTAGGCTGGGACCCGGCTTCAAAGCACATCTGGTTTACTAGCGATCAGTCCGGCTTTCAGCATCTGTACGCGGTAGGTCTCGATGGAGGCGATGCGAAGCAGATCACAAAAGGATCTTGGGAAATCCACAACGATCCGTTCTCGCACAGCCCGCAGTGGATTGGCGATTACATCTACTATTCGTCGACGGCAAACGGCACAACGCGAGCGCCAACTCGATCGCGTGAAGGCAGACGGTTCAGCCGCGCCGGAGCGCATCTCGAAATACGCCGGATTGAATATCGCCTGGCTTTCTCAAGACGGAAAGGAGCAGGCGATCATGCAATCCGACATGAAGAACCCGTTCGATCTGTACGTGAACGGCGAGCGGGTGACCAAGTCTCCGCTTCCGGAGTTTTACAACATCAAGTGGGCCGACGCGCGTTTTTTCACGTACCCTTCGCCCAAGGATCACAAGCCCGTTTCTGCTCGATTGCTTCTTCCGCCTGACTACCATCCCGACGATCCGAACCAGAGGCCGCGTCCCGCCATCGTTTACATCCATGGTTCCGGCTACGCCACCAGCGTGCTGAACCAGTGGGGCAGTTATCAGGAGCTTCGCTTCGTCTTCAACAACTATCTGGCGCATGAGGGATATCCGGTGCTTGAAATGGATTATCGTGGCAGCACGAATTATGGCCGCGACTGGCGAAGCGGTGTTTATCTCAACATGGGCGGCCCCGATTTAGAAGACGTGCTCGGCGGAGTCGAATATCTGCGCAGCCTCAAGAACATCGACATGTCGCACATCGGCATCTGGGGCTGGAGTTATGGCGGTTTTATGACTGCAATGGCGATGTTCCGCGCGCCTACTGTCTTCAAGGCTGGCGCCGCATTCTCCGGCGTCTATGATTGGGCGAATTACAATGCCAACTATACCGACGAGCGGCTGACCTCGCCCGCTGAGAACCCCGAAGCCTATCACCGCAGCTCGCCGATTCATTTTTCCAGTCAGTTGCAGAATCATTTGCTGATTCTGCACGGCATCGTCGACAATAACGTTCTCTTCCAGGATGCCGTTCAGCTCTCCGAGAAGTTAATTCACGAAGGAAAGCCGTTCGAGGAATCGTTCTATCCGGAAGAGAGCCACGCGTACATTCGCGACGAGAGCCTGAAAGACGCATTCGGGCGAACGGCGCGCTTTTTCGATCGATATCTGAAAGAGGACCAAGTCAAGGCGGCCGCACGCTAATGGGCTTAGGTTCTCCGATACCGATCCCGTTCAAGCTGCCGCGCTTTTATCCCGTCGTGGACACGACCGCGCTCTCCGCTCACCGCTGTTCTCCCTTTCGTCGTCGCCGAGGCCTTGGTCGAGGCGCGGCGTAAAGATTCTGCAGTATCGGCACAAGGAAAATTGGACGCAAGCTCATTTCGATGAGGCCAAGCGTATCGCAACGCTCTGCAATGAAGCGGGCGTTCTCTTTGTGGTGAACGATCGAGCGGATTTTGCCCGTCTCCTCGGAGCCGCTCTGCATGTGGGGCAAGATGATTTGCCGCCCGTCGCCGCGCGCCGAGTGATCAGCGACGAAGTGATGGGATTCTCAACGCATAACGAACTCCAGCTAACTCGCGGAGATCAGGAGCCAGTCGAATACCTGTCAATCGGTCCCATTTACGGAACCAGCTCGAAGATTGGGCCCGATCCCGTAGTCGGCATCGACGGGCTGCGCTCACTGCGCCGGTTGACGGCGAAGCCCCTAGTCGCCATCGGCGGCATTACGCGAATCAATGCGAGTGAAGTTCTAGGCGCGGGCGCAGATTCGGTCGCCGTGGTTTCCGGTATCCTGCCCGAGTGGTGCACTAAAGCTGATCTGCGCCGCCGCGCGGAAGAGTGGATACGCATTGTGAGCGTAATCACCCCCGCCGCTGTCGTCTGAGCGGCCGATGAATAATAAGACAGATGGCTACGCAGTCTATTCCAAAAATCACGGAGGAAGAGTACCTCCGTCTCGAGGAGGGCGCTCAGGAAAAGAGCGAGTTCATTTGCGGCGAGATCTTGGCCATGGCGCGTGGGACGTTCCGTCATTCCCGGCTTGCCGTGAATTGGACAATTGATCTAGGTTCCAAACTTCGAGGCCGGAATTGCGGCATCTTTTCCTCAGATGCTCGGATTCGAACCCCACTCACCGGTTCGTTCTTGTATCCCGATGTTTCAGTCGTCTGCGGAGAGCCTCAGCCGTATCTAAACAGGGTGGATACCTTCACGAATCCCAAAGTGGTCATTGAGATACTCTCTCCCTCAACCGCCGGTTACGACCACGGCAAGAAATTCGAACTCTACCGCGAAATACATTCACTTCAAGATTACGTGCTGGTGCACGCGGGTTCACCTTATGTGGAACACTTCGCGCGCCAGGAGGACTCGAGCTGGGTTCTGCGGGAGTATCGTGGACTCGAGGCTGCCATCCATATCGTCTCTATCGATTGCGCGGTTCGGCTCCAGGACATCTATACGGGCGTTTTCGAATTGCCTGCATAGTCGCGAGATGTTCGACTAGACAACCTTCATTAAGACGAACGTCAAATCGTCATACTGGGCCGCGTTGCCCATCCATAGTTTCAGATCTCCAAGAATCTCAGAGGCCATGTCGTTGATCGGCAGGTGAGCGTGCGCCGCAATAAATCTTTAAGGCGCTCTTCCCCAAACTCTTCTTCATCGGGATTGTGCGCTTCGGTCACGCCTTCGCTAAATAAAATCAGTACGTCGCCCGGTTTCAGATCGAGAACCGCTTCTTCGTACTTCGATTGCGCGAACATCCCGATGATGGTTCCACCCGTGGCAAGCTCCTCGATCGGAGCTGCCGATGCGACAAACGGGACGTTTGAATGCGTTTCGCCATTGCGCAGCAGGAAGGGTGGGTTGTGCCCGGCATTTACATACCGCAAGCGACGACGCTCTTCATCGAATTGCTCGTAGAAGAACGTGGCATAGCTGTTTGTTCCCGTCGAGCGGTGC
>CAWFWH010000030.1:0-100114 GCA_963819405.1 uncultured Acidobacteriaceae bacterium
CGGCTGGTGGAAGATCGCCGGCGAATCGGGTGATGTCCTCGGCCTCGATCGCTTCGGTTCCTCTGCTCCAGGCGAAATCGTGATGGAGAAGCTCGGGTTCAATGTCCGAAATGTCGTCGATCGCGCCACGCGCGTCATCGAGCGCGCCGGCAAAACCGCAGCTACGGCATCGAGGTGAGACAGAGATGAAGATCGCTATCGCCTCCGATCATGCCGGCTTTGAACTGAAGGAAGAAGTCCGCAAGTACGTTGCGGGCCTGGGACATGAGGTGCTGGACCTGGGCGCGTACAATACCGAGCCCTCGGACTATCCGGATTACGCCGAGTATGTAGGACGCGCACTGCATGCAGACAATGCCGAACGAGGCATATTGATCTGCGGGTCAGGCGTGGGCGTCTCCGTCGCTGCAAATAAAATGCCAGGAATCCGTGCCGCCATGTGCCATGATACCTATTCCGCTCACCAGGGCGTCGAGCACGACGACATGAACGTGCTGGTACTGGGTGCCCGCATCATCGGCTATGCGCTTGCATTCGATCTGGTCGCGGCATATCTGAATGCACATTTCCAGTCGAATGAAGAACGGTTCGTGCGCCGGTCCAACAAGGTGAAATCCATTGAACAGCGGTATATGTCCGGTCAATGGCCAAACCCCGTCTAGCGACTCGGCAGTTTCAAAAACAATAAAGGATGTAAGGAAATGACCAACGAGCAATCCGGGCGTGTCTGGTTCATCACGGGTTCATCCTCCGGGTTCGGACGTCTGCTCGCCGAACAGGTTTTGGCCGCCGGAGAATTTGTCGTAGCAACCACCAGAGCGATCCCGCCAAAGTCTCCGATCTGGAGAGGAAATATCCAGACAACGCCAAAGCTCTCCCGTCTGGATGTCACTGATAAAACTCAGGCCGACGAAGCTGTCGCCCAGGCGCTCGCTGATTTCGGCCGCATCGACGTGCTGGTCAATAATGCCGGCTACGGCCTCAAGTACTGCGCAGGAAGAAGCGACGGAAGAAGAGATTCAGCGTCAGATCGACACCAATGTCTACGGCGTGATCCACGTGACACGCGCGGTGTTGCCACACATGCGCACGCAGCGCTCCGGCCATATCATCAATATGTCGTCTATAGCCGGGCTGGTCGGCACTGCCGGGCTCGGTTATTACAACCTGACCAAGTTCGCCCTGGAAGGAATGTCGGAGGCGCTGGCGCAGGAGGTAAGCCCACTGGGCATTCACGTCACCGCCATCGAACCCGGTCCCTTCCGCGCCGGATTTTGCAGGCCGATCCGCACAATATTCGCCTAACGAAATACGCGAGTATTCCGAATCCGCCGGGAAGACACGCGCGTTTTTGCAAACCGGCCACGGCGTTCAAAGGCGATCCGGTGCGCGCCGCCGAAGCCATCCGCCAGGTTGTCGACAGCGGCCATCCTCCACGTCACCTGCTCCTGGGGGCCTTCGCGCTCCATCGATTCCGCAGCGAGATCGAGCGCTTCCAAACAGAAATTGCGGAGTGGGAAAGCGTAACTTTGACCGCAGATTTTCCCGATGATGAAACTGCCCAGGCGGTTCGATGACCACATTTTAGGATGGGAAGATCACCGCCACGTACTGGATGCGGCGGCCGTTTTCTCACCAATGGATGGGATCACGCCGAGCGCAGGCGTGCTATCGAGCAGTTCGGGCTGGACTTCGATGAATTTGAGAGCCGCCACGACGCTCCCAACGATCGCTGGGAGCGGGGAAAAATCACTTGCTCAATATCTGCAGGAGACGGTCTTTTATCTTCCGCGACCGTTCTCAGAGGAAGAATTCATTACGCGGTTGCGATCGTAGCCAAATACTTTATCCGCAAATGATTACATTCCTGCGCAATCTTCGGAATCGATGCACGCCGGAGAATCGCATCGCGGCATATCTGCTGAGCAATGAATCGCGCGAGTTGATGGCGTACCGCGTTCCGAAGTTCGGGTTATCTTCGCTGTTCGATGCGTTTCTTGTCTCGGCCTACATCCGGCTGCGGAAACCTGGACCGGCATTGTTTCAGTGCGCTCTGGACATCTCTCAACGTCGACCTGAACAGTGCGGCTTCATCGACGAACCGGGAGGAGGATGTTGCGGCTGCACAGAAGGCTGGGATCGGTGGCATTCGTTTAACAACTCCACAGCAGGTGATTCCCGACCTTGGACGGCTCGGAAACTGGCGGCCTGAACCGCGGCAGAAACGAAATATGAAAGGGGAAAGAGATGGAACTCGGCTTGATCGGTCTGGGGAAAATGAGCTTCAACATGGCGGAGCGGCTTCGCCAGGGCGGCCATAAAGTGGTCGGCTTCGACCTGAACGCCGAAACGGCCAACAAGCTCACGGCATCTGGATCGCTCGGAGTGCGATCGCTTGATGATCTGGTGAAGAATCTCAAAGCTCCCCGCGCCATTTGGATTATGGTTCCAGCCGGCGATCCTGTGGATAAGACGATCGCCAAACTCGAACCGCTGATGCAGACGGGCGACATTTTCATCGACGGCGGCAATTCGAACTACAAGGATTCGCAGCGCCGTCACGCTCAGTTGACCGGGAAGGGCTTCAACTTCGTCGACGTTGGCACGTCCGGAGGTGTTTGGGGCATCACCGAAGGCTACAGCATGATGATTGGCGGCGACGACCGCCCGCCAGCAGCTCGACGCCAATTTCGAGACCCTCGCTCCGGGCAAGGACAAAGGCTGGGGACACGTCGGGCCATCCGGCGCCGGACATTTTGTGAAGATGGTCCACAACGGCATCGAATACGGCCTGATGCAGGCCTACGCCGAAGGGTTCTCCATCTTGAAACATAAGGAGCCAATGCATCTCGACCTGACCCAGATCGCCGAAATCTGGCGCTATGGCAGCGTGGTCCGCTCCTGGTTGCTCGATCTGACGGCCGACGCGCTCAAGAAGATCCTAAGCTCGACGGCTTGGAAGCCTACGTCGCCGACTCCGGGGAGGGCCGCTGGACGGTATTCGAGGCAATCGATCTGAACGTCTCCGCTCCCGTCATCACGGAATCCCTGATTCGCAGGATTCGGTCCCGCGAGGACAACAATTTCTCCGATCGCATGCTGGCGATCATGCGAAACGAATTTGGCGGCCACGCAGTCAAGAAATCGGATTAGCAGAAACGGTGCCCAGGTAGGGCGAGACGCGGAGTCCCCGCCAAGCGCAGCTCTGATCGGTGGGAAGCTCGCCTGCGGTATTGGTCTCATTTCCGACAACTGCGTCCGCCGAGGAGTGCGCCACATGGCAACCACGGAAGTAAAAATTTCGCCCGAACAGATTGAAGTATCGCGCGTCAGCGAACGTATGCCGGATCCATGTATCGTCGTCATCTTCGGCGCTTCCGGAGATCTGACCGAACGCAAATTGCTGCCCGCGCTCTATCACCTTGAGCAAGCGGATCTCTGCCGAAAAACTTTGCCGTCGTCGGTGTCGCCCGCCGCCCTCTAAAAGATGAGTTCATCAAGGACATGCGCGAAGGCATCGTCAAAGGAGGCGGTGTCGAGGCGAATGACCCTAGGCTCACAGAGTTCCTCTCCGCGTGGGTTATCACGCCATGGATTTCGACGACCACGACGGCTACACCCGGCTGAAAGCGCTGCTCGAAAGGCTCGACAAAAAATACGGCACCGATGGTGGACGCCTGTTTTATCTGGCGACCGCGCCGGAGTACTTTGCGGAAATTGTCGACCCGTTGGGCTCGCACGGCATGGCCAAACCGGAGAAAGGTCCCGTCCGCGTCATTATTGAAAAGCCCTTTGGCCACGATCTGGAATCAGCGCGCGAGTTGAACGACAACGTCAACCGGGTCCTCTCGGAAGATCAGGTCTTCCGCATCGATCATTATCTGGGCAAGGAAACGGTCCAGAACATCCTCGTATTCCGCTTCGCCAACGGGAATTTTGAGCCGATCTGGAACCGCAAGCTCATCGATCACGTGCAGATCACGGCGGCGGAAAGCATCGGGATTGAAGGCCGAGGCCCATTCTATGAAAAAGCCGGAGCGTTGCGGGATGTGGTGCAGAATCGCGTCATGGAATTGCTCTCTTTCGTTGCCATGGAGCCGCCGGTTTCCTTTGGGGCCGCGCCCATCCGTACTGAAAAGGTGAAGGTCTGGAAAGCAATTCATCCATTCCGAATCGAAGACACCGTTCGCGGCCAGTACGGAGCCGGAACGATCGATGGCAAGCCGGTTGTTGCATATCGCCAGGAAAATCGCGTCAATCCGAACTCCACCACGGAAACCTTTGCCGCGCTGCGTATGGAGATCGAAAACTGGCGCTGGGCCGGTGTCCCTTTCTATGTACGTGCCGGCAAGCGGCTGGCCGAGCGATCCACGGAAATTACAATCCAATTTAAGCAGCCGCCGCTGTTACTTTTTCAGGACACGCCGAATAGCAAATGCGGCGAGATTCAGCCCAACATCATCTCTATGCGTATTCAGCCCAACGAAGGCATCTCCCTGCGGTTTGCCGCAAAAGTTCCAGGCCCGGCTATGCAGAGCTGCCCAGTCATTATGGACTTCGATTACGCCACCGCCTTCGGCGTCTCATCCGCAAATGGATATGAGCGTTTGTTACTCGATGCCATGTTGGGAGATGCAACTCTGTTCGCCCATCGCGACGGTGTCGAAGCCACCTGGTCGCTGATGACGCCGGTTCTCGAAAGCTGGTCCGCCAACCCGCCCAAAGACTTTCCAAATTATCCGGCGGGCAGCTGGGGGCCAGCGGCATCGGACCAGTTGCTCGCACGCGACGGGCGCCAATGGCGCCGCAATAATCGTCGGCTACCATAACCATGATGCCGAAGACAGTTCAGGTTCACTACCATGTAACGAAAGATGCCGAGGCACTCAGTCTCGCAACAGCCAGCTGGATTACGTCCGCTGTCGAGCAATCGATTTCGGCCCGTGGCATTGCAAGGATCGCCATTTCCGGCGGCAACACTCCGAAGGGGACATTTGCCTTGCTGGCGGATCGGCGCAGGAGTTTCGCCAGCGTATCGACTGGCCTCGGCTAATGCTCTTCTGGGTTGACGAACGCTGCGTTCCGCCCAGCGACCCGGATTCCAATTACCACATGACCCGCGAAACCCTGCTATCAAAAGTTCCGCTGCCGGAGGCGAATATCGTCCGCATTGAAGGCGAACTTGATCCCGACGAAGCGGCCGCGCGATATGAATCAGCCTTGCGCGATCGATTTCGCCTTGAAGGCGCTGAGCTTCCGCGCTTCGATCTGATCCTCCTTGGTCTTGGCGACAATGGCCATACTGCCTCGTTATTTCCGCACTCGGACGCGCTCGATTCCCTGATGCGACTGGCCGTGGCCGCCCATGTAGAAGCCAAAAATCCCTGGCGCGTGACATTGACATGGCCCGTGATCAACCACGCCAGCCAAGGTTGCGTTTCAATCCAGGGCAATTCCAAGGCTGAGGTGCTGAACGAAGTTATGCTGGGGCCGTACGAGCCGGAAGCCTTGCCTGCGCAATTGATCCGGCCGGAAAGCGGCGACCTGATGCTGCTGCTGGACGAGTCTGCCGCCGGCCAATTGCCTCCGCCCTCGAAAAACGGAACAGGTCTGCTGGAAGTGCGCCAATGATCCTGGCGGGCGATGTCGGCGGTACCAAAGTACATCTGGCCCTGTATCGTTTTGAGCAAGGCGCTCTCAGGCACGTGCGCGATCAGAAATTTCCAGCCGCACAGTACCCGGATCTGCAGTCAATCGTGCGCGAGTTCCTGGGCGGGATGCCGCGACCGGCAAACCCGAGGAGATTGACGCGGCCTGCTTCGGGGTTCCGGGCCCAGCCCGCAACAACGTCGTTCGGCTCACAAATCTTCCCTGGACTCTCGACAGCCATCAACTGGCGCGCGATCTTGGAATCGAGCACCTATTCCTGATTAACGATCTCGAAGCAAATGGCTACGGAATCGCCGAGCTCAGCCCGGATCAGATTCTCGTCTTAAGCGAGGGAGACAGCAGCCTTGTCGGCAATCGAGCATTGATGGCTGCGGGGACGGACTGGGCGAGGGATTTTTAGTCTGGAATGGAAAGACTCATATCCCCATGGCATCCGAGGGCGGTCATGCTGATTTCGGCCCGCGCACCGATCTGGAAATTGAATTGCTGAAATATTTGCGCAGCGATCCCGAGGTCAACGGTCACGTCAGCTGGGAGCGCGTCTGTTCTGGAATTGGGCTCAGGAACATCTATATATTTCTCCGTGACGAGAAGAAGATGATAGAGTCGCCAATCCTGCGGCAGCGGATGCAGGAGGAAGATCCGAACGCCGTGATCGGCGAACTTGGGGAAGCCCGCGAAGATGAGCTGTGCGCCAAAGTGCTGGATATTTTCGTCTCAGCCTACGGAGCGGAAGCGGGCAATCTCGCGCTGAAAGTTCTTGCGCACGGCGGGGTTTATATCGGCGGCGGGATTGCTCCGAAAATTTTGAAGAAAATGCAGGATGGCACTTTCATGCAGGCATTCTGCGATAAGGGAAGGCTGCACGATCTGGTGTGCCAGATGCCGGTGCGGATCATTCTGGAAACCCGTGCTGCACTGATAGGCGCAGCTGCGTACGCGGAAGCCCGCGCGGCGGAGCTTTCCGGCCGCTCCCTTCGCGCAGCTTCGGTGCGACTGCGTACCTGAACTGCAATGCCTTCCCCGTTGCGAATAGCAAGGGCTATGGCTTCGTCCAGAGGAGAACTCTTCCGATGATGCGCCAAACTCGTCACTTAATTTTGTTTATTTTTCTGCTGCTCAATCTTCCGCAGGTTGCTTTCGCCCACGCTATCCTAGTGCATTCAACACCCGCCGATCAGGCGGTTGTGCGCAGCCGAACGGTGAACCTAGTACTCGAGTTCAACTCCCGCATTGACGCCAGGCGCTCGATGCTGACACTGACGGGTCCGGCCAAAAAAATCTGCCGGTGCAGATTCAGCCCAGCCTAAAGGTGTCGGAATTGAAGGGGAGTGCCAGCAACTTAGCGAATGGAACGTATCACCTTCACTGGCAGGTTCTGGCTACGGATGGACATATTACCCGCGGAGAAATCACATTTACTGTAGCTAAAAACTGAGGAGTTACTTGATTCGAGAAGCTAAGTTAGAAAGCAGCGGCTACAAGGCTGCGTTCTTTTCATTTGCTAGAACCGGAAAAGATGTCATAAAGAGTAATATGGTTTTACCTGACTCTCTAACCTTGTTCTAGTCTGCGTATCGCCAGTTCACCCAAATTGACGAAAGTTTGACTGTCGAGCCCTCGGTCTAATGTCAAACTGTAAGGCGGTACCGAGCTGAAGAACCTAGTCATTGGAACGCTTGCGCAGATTCGGAAGTTCGTGATGCGCATCAGGACCGATCATACCGATCATAAAGGTTGACGATTTGGACGAAGGGCACTTAGAATCCGCATGTAATATGGTTGAGCCAATGCTCCACCGCCCGGCAGCATGGGCAGGTAGCGGAAAACGAGAGGAAGGCACATTCGCGTGCATTCACCTGTTCTGGGATTTGTGTTAGTTTTCATCGCCGCGATCTCCGGCGGTGCACTTGCAGTCCCCCTGAAGAAGCGCCGGAAATTCGAACTGGAAAACATCTACGTACCCTGCACGCTGGTCATGATGTTGGTTCTTCCCTTCATCATGGCCGTGTTCGCCACACCGAATTGGCCAGAGGCCGTGCATGCTGCAGGGGCGCGAACCGTCTGGGCTGGTATTGCATATGGCTTCGGCTGGGGCATCGGGGCGATCTTATTCGGCTATGGAGTTACCCTGGCGGGAATGTCAGTGGGCTTTGCGACCATCATGGGGATCAACACCGCAGTCGGGTCGCTGCTCCCATTTGTGGTGAAGTCGCGCGCCGACATTTTCACATCAGGCGGAATGGTGATTGTGCTCGGTATTGCGGGATGTGTTGCCGGTGTGGTGATCTGCGGCCAGGGAGGCTTTCTGCGGGAACAACAGGCGAGCAGCGGTGGACAACAGCGGGGATTCGGCAAAGCTCTGGGCGGTCTGTGTGGCATCTGGTCTGTTGAGCGCCTGCGCAAATATTGGCTTTGCCTTTACGAGCCGGGTCGGCGAAGAAGCCCAAAGGCTCGGCGCGAGTCCGGTCTTCTCCACATTGGCCAGTTGGCTGCCTGTCTTCTGGGGAGCGACCGCATCGCTTCTGTTGTGGTTCGTCGGATTGCAGATTAAGCGAGGAACCTGGCGAAACAATGTTGGCCCGGATGCCGTGTATGACTGGTTCAATGGCGTTTTCATGGGGGTCATCTGGTTTGTCGCCACGATTCCTTACGGTATGGGCGCATATTACCTGGGCCGGCTCGGGACCTCTGTCGGATGGGCCGTGTACATGGCTTTCACACTTCTTGTGGCCAACTTTTTCGGCTTTATCACCCATGAGTGGACGGGTGCGCCGGCACGGGCGCTGAGAACGCTTTACGCGGGCCTTGCGGTTCTCATCGCCGCAATCGTTGTGCTGGCAATAGGGAATTCGATGACAGGGTATTAGAATTCAGAAAGGCGGGATTCTCTATGAAGTACAGTTTGCTCGGCAAAACCGGATTGAAGGTTTCCCGGCTCAGCTTTGGAGCATCGTCTCTGGGAGGTGTTTTTCATCCGGTAGACGAAGCAGAGGCAATTGCATCGGTTCATGCCGCGCTCGATTGCGGCATAAATTATTTCGATGTTGCTCCAGCATACGGAGGCACCCGGTCTGAGACGGTTCTGGGCAAGGCTCTGGCAGGGGTGGCTCGCGACCGCTATTTCCTTCGACGAAGGTCGGCAAATACACCGATCCGAACAAGTATGGCAACGAACGCTGGATTATTCGCGAGCGCGCATCCGGGCTTCGCTGGACGAGAGCGCGGCGCGGCTCGGAGTCGAGTACTTCGACATCATTCACATCCACGATATCGAATATCAAGATAGAAAATACACCGAATGGGCCTTAAGCGAGGGATACGAAGCGGTTCAGGAATTGAAGCGGGAGGGCCGGATCGGAGGCGTAAGCTTTGGCATTTATCCAATGGATCTATGGAAGCGGATTTTCGCGTCCTTCGATATTGATGCCGCGCTGGTTCACAACCATTATTGCCTGAACGATACGCAGTTACTTGATCTGCTGCCCATCGCGAAGGAGAAGGGCATCGGTATCGTGAATGGATCGCCTTTCGCATCCGGCCTGCTGACGGATCGAGGGCCGGCCGCATGGCATCCTGCCAAACCCGAAGAGCGCGGCCGCTTCCGCGCCGCTGCAGAATTCTGCCGGAATAACGGAAGCTCGATCAGCTGGCTCGCATTGCAGTTTTCAAGCCAGAATCCAGACATACCCACTACACTGTTCAGCACCGCCAATCCTGAAACGGTGCGCAGAAACGTCGAAATATACGAGGAACCTTACGATGCCAGTCTCGTAACGGAAGTCCGGAAGATTCTGGAACCGGATCTGAACAAGGAATGGAACTATCGTTGATTATCGACGCGCATCATCACCTCTGGAACTACAACGATCGCGACTACTTGTGGATGACAGACGCGATGAAGGCGCTTCGTCGCGATTTTCTGGTCCCGGAGCTTGAGCGTGCCATGCGTGGATCGGGAGTGCAAGGAACGGTGGCCGTACAGGCTCGGCAGAGCATGGAGGAGACCGAATGGTTGCTGGATATCGCTGCGCGTTATTCTTTCATTCTCGGAGCCGTGGGATGGGTGCCGCTCGCCGAGGCTGATATCGCGCCTGTTCTGGAGCGCTTCGCCCAACATCCTAAACTCAAGGCAGTCCGGCACGTGCTCCATGACGAGCCGGACGATTTTTATATGCTCCGCGTCGATTTCAATCGTGGCATCAGTATGCTGCGCAGCTACGGGTTGGCCTACGACATTTTGATATTCGAACGCCACCTACCGCAAACGCTGCAGTTTGTGGACCGTCATCCCGGGCAGGTGTTCGTGATCGATCACATTGCAAAACCGAGAATTAGGGACGGGACTCTTTCGCCCTGGCGGGAGCGAATAGAAGAACTGGCAGAACGCGAAAATGTCTACTGCAAGGTCTCCGGCATGGTGACCGAAGCGGATGGAAAGCCTGGACTTCGGAGATGCTGCGGCCTTATTTTGACGTAGTCCTCTCCGCATTTGGACCCAGGCGGCTCATGTTCGGCTCTGATTGGCCTGTGGTGACCGTTGCAGCGGCCTTTCCGCGGGTGAACCTGCTGAGCTGGTATCTGTATGTGATTGGCGCGATTATTACCATGTACTGCGTCTTCGTGGGAGGCGTGGACACCGGCTGGACGTTTTACGCGCCATACAGCAGCACCTACTCCAACTCTTATGTGCTTCCCGCCGTAGCGGGCGTGTTTGTCGCGGGCTTTTCATCCATTCTGACCGGCTTGAATTTTATCGTCACGGTTCACAAGATGCGCGCGCCGGGGATGACTTGGGGGCGTCTGCCGCTATTCGTTTGGTCGAACTACGCAACGGGTCTTCTTCAAGTCCTGGGCACGCCGGTGCTGGCCATTTCCTTGACGTTGATTGCTTTCGAGCGTATCGCTCACGTCGGAATTTTCGATCCGAATATTGGAGGCGATCCGATTCTCTTCCAGCACCTGTTCTGGTTTTACTCCCATCCGGCGGTGTACATCATGATTCTCCCGGGCATGGGAGTGATCAGCGAGCTGGTTTCCTGTTTTTCAAAAAAGCGCGTGTTCGGGTATAACTTCGTAGCCTTCTCCAGCTTGGCAATTGCGGTGTTGAGCTTCGTGGTCTGGGGGCATCACATGTTCGTCACCGGGGAGAGCGTGTACACGGGCGTTGCTTTCTCGCTATTGAGCTTCCTGGTAGCCGTCCCCTCCGCAATCAAAGTGTTCAATTGGACGGCCACGATGTACAAGGGCTCGATTTCCTTTGATACGCCGATGCTCTACGCTTTCGGCTTCATTGGACTGTTCACGATCGGCGGCTTGACTGGACTCTTTCTGGCAACGTTGGCTGTAGATGTACCGACGCACGGCACCTATTTTGTTGTCGCTCACTTCCATTACGTTATGGTTGGCGGGATGGTGATGGCATACATGGGCGGGCTTCATTTCTGGTGGCCGAAGATGACGGGCCGCATGTATCCGGAGGTCTGGTCGCAGTTTTCCGCGATGATTATCTTCATCGGATTCAATCTGACGTTTTTCCCGCAATTCATTCTGGGGTACATGGGCATGCCGCGGCGATATCACGCATACCCGCCCGAATTCCAGATGCTGAATGTTCTGTCGACGGCGGGATCGTCCATTCTGGCGGTGGGATATGTCATTCCGCTGATTTACCTTCTCTGGTCTCTGAAAAACGGGCCGAGAGCCGGCAACAATCCATGGGGAGCGTCGGGACTGGAATGGCAGATTCAGTCGCCTCCTACTACTTACAATTTCGATGAAACGCCGATTGTGACCGAGGAAGCATACAACTACGGTCCGGTGGAGGAAGTCGTTGGCTGAAACCGTTGTTCCCGTCGCGCACGAGCACGCAGAACCCTCAGCGGAGGCGATGCATCTCCGGCATCACTTTGCCACGCCGGAGCAGCAGATGGATGCGTCCACGCTGGGTATGTGGACGTTCCTGGTCACCGAAGTCCTGTTTTTCGGCGGCATGTTCGCGGGGTACGCTGTTTACCGCGCGATGTACCCGGCTGCCTTTGCCAGCACCAGCCGCTACATGAGCGTGGTGCTAGGCGGCACCAATACGGCCGTGCTGATCTGCAGCAGCTTGACCATGGCGCTGGCCGTGCGCGCCGCTCAACTCAGTAAGCGGAAAGCGCTGATCATTTTGCTGATCCTGACCATGATTTTCGGGTCGATCTTCCTGTATATCAAGTGGGTGGAATGGCATCAGCATTGGGTGGACCACGTGGTGCCGGGCTTCAACTTCCAATACGATCAGCCGCAATTCCAACACAATGCGCAAATCTTATTCTTTCTGTATTTCATGATGACGGGCATGCACGCTCTTCACATGATCATCGGTGTAGGACTGTTGACATTTTTGCTGGTGCAGGCGATTCGACGCGTGTTTAACGAGAACTACTTCGCGCCCGTCGAGATGATCGGATTGTACTGGCACTTCGTCGATATCGTCTGGATATTTCTATTTCCGCTGCTGTATTTGATAGGGCAGGCAAAGAAATGAGCGCACACGTACCGATTCCAAAAGTGAACACGCTAGTCCTGGTTTGGGCAGCGCTGGTGGTGCTGACCGCGGTCACGTCGGAGGTCGCCACGATTGAGCTGGGCCGCTGGAATGTGGTGGTCGCCCTGGCGATCGCAGTAATTAAAGCGTCGCTCGTCGTTTGGGTATTCATGGGCGTGCGGTATACGACAACATTGACCAAGCTCTTCGTGGTTGCCGGGTTGGTATGGCTGAGCATCATGATTCTGATCACATTCAGCGATTACACTTCGCGGAGTTGGACTTACCAGGCACAGCCGTGGTCGCATACTAAGGGCGTCGGCGGGAGTCACTGAATCTGCGTTGATCTGCGGCCACTGATAAACACCGATTAACGCGGATTAGAGGAAGAAGTAAACCATGGCCGAAACCAGCACGGATGTCATTAAACGCTATCTCGAGGATGCGCCCCACGGCTTCTAGCCCTCTGTCGTTCGTTCGCACATCGCAGAACTTCGTATGCTCGCGTGCTCGCGATTAGCCACCTGCCCTTCCATGGAATGGATGCCCTCGGCAGTCGGTACCCCCTCATATACAAGGTCCGGTTATGGAAATCCCTCAAAAGCCTTCCCGTTGAACAGTGTTCACCTCACGCCGACTATCCGATCGAGGGGCGAAATTACGCCCTCAGAAAGGTTATTTCAATGTGCTTATTTGATTCTGGTGATCCGAGATTCAATGGACTACATGTCTGCCCCCGCTGTGGGGCGGATTCAATATGGGAGGGAGTCGAGAAGGAGCGCAGGCTGATTCGGGTTGTATGTGAAGGAGCATGCGAACCCTATGAGGAAAGCTATGCCAACCTGTCGGATTCTCCGCATTTTCAGGGCTAGCTTTTAGCCCGCTTCTTTGGGGCGGCTCAGCGTGCCGGGCCGCCTCTCTCAGCCACCGCCATGGAAGAGCTCAAGGGCGGGTTGCAGTCCATAGGTTGTTTTCCGTCGACTTGTATCACGGTCGCGCGCTTTCTTGCGGTGCCGCATCGGTCTTCAACATTGGCTACGGTCCTCGAATTGTGCCGACATTGATATCGCGAGGAACGGGCGCGCGCGCTTATGGAGGGCAATGTGGGCGAAGCTAGGAAAATCGGAGAAAGCCGGTATAGAATGAAGGAACCGCCAATCGGACTTCCTGTACATGATCAGTAGCCTCTCCGCCCGACAGCAGGTCACAAGACGCGCAGTGCTGATTTCGGCGGCGATCCTTCCAGTTTCAACCGTGCAAGCTCGCGAGGTGGATCCAGCTCACCACGCACCCAACGGCCACAATTGGCGAAAACTGAATGACGGGGAAAAATTCCTCTTTGTCGTAGCCTTTAGGGAAGGGATTTCCGCCTTCAGCTCGGCGCTCGATGACTTGGAACGCGCGGCTGAAACGAAGGTCGTCCATAAGAACGTCTTGGAGATGTTCAGCGCATCGGAGGTCACTCTGGACGATCTTGTGCGCGAGATCTCCCGCTTTTATGAAGAGCCGGCAAATGCCTCTATCCCGGTCGCCGTGATGTACCCACTTAGCTGCTTGCTGTTTAAGGGCATGATGCCCGATGACGTTCAACACCACTTATCAGAGCTCCGGAAGACGTATAGTTCCGCTCAATGAAGCACTGTCGAATCCTATCGAGAAATACTTGGAGTACAGGGATGCCAAATCCAGAGAAATCGGCCGACGAGTGCTCGACGCTCTCCGACGAGGAGATCGACGAAGCGCAGACGAACCTCGAACGCTGTCTGGACGCGCTTGACAAGAACGGCGAAGCGGGTCTGCAGGCGGAACTGGAGAGGATACACCCCGAGCCATCAGGCCACCGCCGGATCCCGCTTCCAAATTTTCCGGGCAGCTTCGCCCGGCTAATACCGGAGCCGGAGACCGTGGACTCTTCTACTGCGCCGAAGACAGGCAGGTAGCCGAATTCTCGGTGCGCGATCGCGCCAAGCCAGACGACGAAAGCAATGTTTCATTACTCTGGATGAGGCGAGCTCCCGGAAGACCGTCCGCAATGTATAGCGGCTGACGAGGCGAACGCGTTGGCGCGGGGCGGCGTTGTCATCGCAAATAGCAACCAAACTTCTCTCTGGTCACGGACAGCGACAGTTCGTTCAAAATCGCGATTCCCGTCGAATTGCGAGTAACGGCGGACCGGAACAGCTGTCAACTTAGAGAAAGAGGAGAGCGATGGCTGAAACTAGCACGGATGTCATTAAACGCTATCTCGAGGACGCGATTGCCGCCGAGAAAAGCTTTGAAACGCAGTTGCAGGGGTTCGCGAACGAAGGCGACGATCCGGTTGCGAAGGCGGCGTTCCATCAACATGCGTTGGAAACCAGGAATCAACATACGCGGTTAACGGCGCGGTTAGAGGCTCTGGGCGGAAGCACTTCAGGGGCTAAGAGCTTTTTGGCGCACCTTTTCGGGCTGAGTCCAAAGGCCGCGCAGCTGGGGCACGATTCGGAAGAACGCACGACGCAGAATCTGATGATCGCCTACGCGGTGGAGAACAGCGAAATGGCGATGTACGAATCGCTTGCGACGGCCGCGGAAGCGGCGGGCGACACTCAGACCGCGAGCTTGGCGCGCGAGATCCAGGCAGAAGAAAAGGCAACAGCAGAAAAGGTTTGGAAAATGATTCCCACTGCTGCCTTGCAGGCGTTCGAACGCGTATCACGCGCGGGTAGCGCAACGGCGTAAAGGCGATTATTGAATGTCCGTCGCTTTTCCGTCCTTGAACGTGACCTTGATGCCGTCCTTGAATACGTAGATTTTCTTAGCGCCGAGATCAACCATGCTTTTTGGCGGCCCTTCGATAGCTGTCACGGCGTCGACGCTCATGCCCAGCGAAAGCGTGGGCGGTGGACCAGCGGGGGCAACGGGTTGGGGAGGCGCGACGGGTTGGGGGGCCGCAGCAGAATCACTGGGTCCCGAAGCCACTTGATTGAGGGTCTCCTTCTCAGCTTGGTCGGCCTGCTGCGTTTGCTGCGCAATTTCGGTTACCGCAGTTGTATCCGGTCCAGGAGCATCCGCGGCAAATGCCGCTTTTTCCGGCGGAGCAGCGGCCGAAGGAGGAATCGGCGGCAACTTTTTCCCTTGGTTGGCTTGCAGTTCGCCCATCCCCTGATCGATGGTCTCGCGCATGTGATTTTGCATATCTTGCAGATCTGCGACGGCAATAGAAACAGTAACGCCTCCCCGGCATTCCGGGCCGCCTTTGCTCGAAAGCACAACCAGGTTTGCCGTTGTGCCATCCGGGGCTGGCGGGCCGGCGAGCTGTAACGCATCGCCTTCGCTGACTCCGCATTCGGCTCCCGTTGTGTCGACTACGTCCAGATCCCGTCCCGCAACAAAGACGTGGGGAGGTTGAGCATTGTCGCTGAGCATTCGCTGAATTCCACTTGACGCCGGATCGGGATCGGCATTTTTCGCGGTTTGCGCCTCAGCGTTCTCGAGCGCGATCTGGCGCTGAACTTCAGCCGCAATCATGTCCTTCACCTGCGGAGTGAGTGCCGCTGCGTCGGGCGGCGGGCCGCCATTCATGGCCTGTGCTTGCGCCGCGGCGTTCGCCTCCGCTTGCGCTTGATAAGCTGCAGCGAGGGAAGTAGAAATCAGGTAATCCGTCAGCCAGACTGAAGCGCTTGGGTAGACGGGGTATGGAGTGAAGTAATTTCCGTAGTATCCATACCAAGGATTGCCCGCCCAGCCCCACGCATAGGGTATCGGCGCGGCCCAGGGATTATAGGCCCATCCGTAGAATGCGGGCCTGTAATAAGCCGCGGGGCTGTACACATCCAAATACGCGCCGTGATAAGGATAGCGGCGGTAATAATGATCGTACGCGCGTCCGTGGCTGTAATACGTCCTATGCCCGAATTCGTGGCCGCCGTGCATATAGGGCCTCTGGACGTAGCCGCGGCCACCGCGCTCGGCAACGATTCGCGAATGATCGGCGCGCTCCACTTCGACGCGGCGATTTCCGTTCAGGCCGTGATGGATATCCATTCCGCGATTCGCGACATGCACGTCGCGCGGCCTGCCATCTGCACGCATGCGGACCTCACCGCCATTCCGGGCGTGGACGACTGTACTACCCCTGGGCGCTGCTCGGCCCCTGTCAGAAGCCATACTGGGACCATGGCCCCGGTCTGTCCCAACTGGGCCTCGCCCCCGGTCTGGGCCAACTGAACCTCGCCCCCTCTCTGTCTCAACTGAACCTCGCCCCCTGTCGGTTCCAGCGGGACCTCGGCCCCTCTCCGTCTCAACTGGACCTCGGGCACCCCCCGTCGTGGTCGGCCCGTGGCCGGCGGTGGCTGTGGTCGGGCCGTGGCCAGCGGTAGCCGTAGTCGGGCCGCGGCCAGCGGTAGCTGTGGTCGGGCCGCGGCCGGCGGTAGCCGTAGTCGGGCCGTGGCTGGCGGTAGCCGTGGTCGGGCCGTGGCTAGCGGTGGCGGTTGCTGGACCATGCGCGGCGCCTCCCGCAGGCGCACCGGCCGGTCTTGCCGCAGGTTTCGGCGCCGGAGCGGCGGCTTTGGCAGGCGCCGCTTTGGTCGATGTTTGAGCACTGGCCACCCAGCATCCCAAAAGGATAATGGCTAGTATCTTTGTTAACTTTCTGAGCGAAGTTAACCTGCCGGGCGTCATGCCGCCATCAGGCGTCTTCATGAGAATCTCCTTGTCAATTGAAAAAGGTTCGAGGAAAATGGACGTTACTGCACGTCAGTGACCTTGCCATGCACGAAGGTCACTTTCATGTCCTTATAAACATAGACCTGCGTGGTGGCGGACTTATTGATGATTGTCCGCGGTTGGCCGAGACTGGCAATTACCTGATCCGGAGTTGACCCTATTCCGATCGTCGCGGGAGCCGTGTCCGTCGGTGGCGGTGGGGGCGCGATTGGTGGCGGCGCGGCCTCGGTTTGCTGTTGTGGTGCGCGTTGTGGTGGGGCGCCGCTGGCCGGAGATGCGGGTTGCGGTGATTCCGCAGGCCCCGCCGGCTGCTTGCTCTCCGCAGAATTATCCACGGGCTGAACCGAAAACACTTCTGCGACCATCTTGTCGACTTGATCCGCTGTCAGCGTGAATCCCTTAGGAAACTGGAATTTGACACTCGTCCTGTAGCGCACATCGGAGATGGCGTCCGTGAATAGAGAAAAGTAGATGCCATCGGGTTTAACATCGATACCAGTCACCCACATCTTCTCCCCAGGCACGAAGGTTCTCGTCCCGGGATCGCCACCTGGCACGCTTCCTCCCACACCCGGAATGGTTTTGATCCACCGGCTCGCTTTAACTGCGCCGCCACAGACCCCCTTTTGGCTCATCTTCCCTTCCTTGTATACGTTTTGACAGAGGTTTGTGCTCGAGACGGGAGACATATCGATCCTGACTTTTTTGAGTTCGAGTACGGCCCCGGCCGTGACAATATCGTCGTTGGCCGCAGTCGGTTGCGTGAGAGCATACTCCGAAACCAGTTTCTGCTGGATAGCGGCCGCGTCCTGTGCGTGTACGGAAGAACCTGCCAGGATCAGCAGGGAAAGAAGGGAAGTGGGAATGATAGTGCGCATTGGGAAAACTAATCCTCGTGTAACTTTGCAGTCTCCTCGCGGGATCTAAGTTGAAGCTCGGTGCCACATACTATACAACAGCCGGTCCCATGTATTCAATTAATTTTGGGCTATCATCAGTACTATCCAGCCCTGCGGGAACGTTGAGCAACCGGCATGCTTTGCACGTGTGCAATTTGACTGCCGGGGCCGAACCGAGCGATATCAGCCTTGAGGGATTTGGATTTCGGCAAGGCCGGCTTGGCCGAGCTGCTGGTTCAATCCCGGCAGAGTCTCCTGTTTCAGCGCGTTCCAATCCGCCAATCTGGCTTTCAGAGTTTTCGCGGTTTCCTGATACAGGGCGATAACTTGCGATGGCGGAGTGCGGTCGGCACTTTCAAGAGCATCGAGGGTCGTCACAAATGCAAGACTCACGGATTGTAGGCCCTGATCGCTTTTGCCCTTCCCTCCGGTGAGGATTTCGCCGGATTTTTGGCTGATCGCTGCGATGGCGTCCAGCAACGATTTTTGGTCCTCTTTCAACTGGCCTTTAGCCTTTGCGATCTGCGTTTCGACGGCGGCCATTTCGGCGACCGCTTTCCTGGCGACGATCAGGTCCTCGAAGACGCGCTGAGCCCACTGGAACTGCTGGGCTAATTCCGCGGGCGTGGCATGGGAGCGAGGATCCATCGCTACTGCAAGAGGTTGCACGGATTCGCGGCCGTTCACCGTCAGCTTGACTTTGTAGGCGCCCGGCAAGGCTAAAGGTCCAATCCATCGTTGCGCGCCTTCCTCTTCATTGAATTCCGAGGTTTGTCCGGGACGTCCATACCGCAAATCCCAGATGAAGCGATGCATGCCCGCCTCTTCGCTCAATTCCTGAGGCTTGGGAAACCAGCGCGGCGCAATGGCGGCGTTGGCGGGCGGCGGAGTAGCTTTGTCGTGGCTTGAAAAACGGCGGATCGTCTTACCACGCGCGTCGAGGATCTCGAGCACGACTTCGCCACCGGCGGCGTTTCGCAGATAGTAATCAATGTATGCGCCACGCGGGGGATTCTGTGCCTGCGGTTCTTCGGGCGGCAAAGGTGTGCCGGGGAAGTTGTCGCTGGTGGAACGGATGGCGCGAGCCGGTTTATACAGCCAGATATCGGTACTGGCGACTTCATCGCCTATCTGGCGAAGAGGCGTAATATCGTCCATAATCCAGAACGAGCGGCCGTGGGTGGCAATAACCAGATCCGGGTCATGAATCGTTAAATCGCGCACCGAGGTGACGGGCAAGTTCAGTTGCAAAGGCAGCCACTGATCGCCGTCGTTAAACGATACGTAAACGCCGAACTCAGTCCCGGCAAAGAGTAGGCCTTTCTGCTTCGGGTCTTCCCTAACGACGTTCAGGAACGCGCTATCCGCGATACCAGCGACGATGGGCTTCCAGGTTTTTCCAAAATCGCGCGTGCGGAAAAGATAAGGCCGCATGTCGTCCAAGCGATGGCGGTCGACTGCCGCATAAGCTTCGCCGGGCGTGAAGTGCGAGACCTCGATGTGTGTAATCTTGCTCCAGGCCGAAAGGCCTTGCGGCGTGACGTTGGTCCAGTTCCTGCCGGCATCGCGAGTAACGTGAACCAACCCGGTGTCGCTGCCGGCCCAAATCTCCGCAGCGCTGCGAGGAGAAGGCGCAATGGTGTAAATCACGCCGTAGCCGCGCTCCCGCGCGTTGTCGACTGTAACGGGGCTTTCCGGCTTGGCTTCGGTGTTTTTTTGGGCGCCAGTCAGATCAGGACTGATGGTCTGCCAATGCAGGCCGCCATCGAGCGTCTTCATGACGTATTGCGTTCCGAAATATAGGGCGCTCGGTTGAGCTGTCGAAAATACGAGGACCGGAACCCAGGGGTCGCGATACTTACGTTGAGAGATATCGGAGCTCACTGCGCCGGATATAGGCCAGGGCGCTATGTTCTGGCTTTGCATGGTTCGCCTATCGAAGCGGCTGACGGAGCCGTAGAGTCCTGAAACGTAGAAGATGTTGGGGTCCTTCGGATCAGGCGCGATGTAGCCGCTTTCGCTGCCGCCAACGGTGAACCAATCACGGGTGTCGATTTGACCGTGATCGGTGCGGCTCGCGATAGCGGCAGTTCCGCTATCCTGTTGGGCGCCGTAGACGTGATAGGGATATTGGTTGTCAGTGACCACGTGGTAGAACTGCGCCGTGGGTTGGTTGTACCAACTGCTCCAGGTTGCGCCTCCATCCAGGGTCACAGTTGTGCCCTGGTCGCTTCCCAGCACCATGTGCATTGAATTGGCGGGGTCGATCCAGAGCTGATGATAGTCATCGCCGCCCGGAGCGCCACGGACGATCGTCAAAGTTCTGCCGCCGTTGCTTAACTTGTAAACCGAAACGTTCGGTACGTACAGAACATCTGGGTCGTTCGGATCCGTGACGATCGAGCTGAAATACCACGCGCGACTGGTGAGCCGCGGATCACGATTGACCAGGTTCCAGGAATTGCCGCCATCGTCGCTGCGATAAACGCCGGAGTTCGCGGCATCCGCCTCGATGGCGGCATATATCCGCTTGCCTTGCGTTCCTGGCGCTATGGCGATTCCTACTCGCCCCCATTGACCGCCGGGAAGTCCATGGCCGGTGATTTGCTCCCAGTTTCTTCCGCTGTCATTTGAGCGATAGAGCCCGCTGCCGGGGCCGGTGAGTGGCGCGTAGGTGCTCCACGGCGGACGATGCGCATCCCACATAGCCGCAAACAGAATTGCGGGATTGTCGACTGCCATGGCGAGATCGGCGGCACCCACCTGCGGACCTTTGTAAAGCACCTTCTCCCACGTTTCTCCGCCGTTCATCGAGAGGAAAACGCCGCGCTCTTCATTGGGCGCATAGGCATGCCCTAACGCTGCGACGAAGACCACATTCGAGTCTCGGGGATTCACGATAATGCGGCTGATTTGGCGGGTGTCCTTCAGACCTACGTTCTTCCAGGTCTTTCCAGCGTCGATTGATTTGTAGACGCCATCGCCAGTGGCGAGATCGGAACGGATGTCCGATTCGCCCGTCCCCGCATAGATGACATTCGGATCCAGCGGAGCAACCGCGAGGGCGCCGATAGACGCTATTCCCTGCCCGTCAAAAATGGGTGTCCAGACAGTGCCCGCATCGATGGTCTTCCAGATGCCGCTATCGACTCCGCCGAAATAAAAAGTTGAACCGTTGCCTACGACGCCGCTAACGGCGACAGCGCGGCCGCCTCGAAAGGGACCGATCAGACGCCATTTCAGGCCGTTAAATAAGTTTGGGGAGATCTCTTGCGCGTTCGCAGCGAGGCACAGCGAAAACACAAGCAGCCATCGGATCTTATGCCGCATAAATGGGGCAGACTTTTCAGCCGATCTGACTTTTTACGAACGACATGAAATCGGCATCGAAATCGAGTTGCTGATCGACCGATCTTCCACCGCTATGTCCTGTCAGAGTGTCGTATCGAATGATGATCGGTCGGCCGGGAGCAGCCTCCGCCTGCATCTCGGCAGTCATCTTGCGCGCGTGCAGAGGATCGACTCGCGTATCGCCATCGCCGCTCCAGAACATGACCGCTGGATACTTCACGCCTCTTTCCACATGTTGGTAAGGCGAATACCGGAGGATGTATTTGAACTGGGTGGGATTTTCGGATGATCCATATTCGGGAACCCACAACTTTGCGATTTTGAATTTCTGATAGCGGATCATGTCGAGTAAGGGCGCGCCGCATACGACAGCTCTAAAGAGATCGGGGCGTTGAGTCATGGCTGCGCCCATCAACAAGTCCGCCATTGGACGTGCCGAAGATCGCCAGGTGTTCCGGGGAGGTGATTCCCGAATGGATCAAATACTCCGCGGCGGCGATGAAGTCATCGAAAACGTTCTGCTTTTTCTCGAACATGCCCGCGCGATGCCAAGCCTCGCCGAATTCGCCTCCGCCTCGCAATGCAGGTATGGCGTAGACGCCGCCTTGCTCCACCCACCAGGCGACAGTCGGCGACCAGTGCGGCGTCTGCACAAGATTGAAGCCACCGTAACCGGTCAATAACGTCGGCCGGTTGCCCTGGGCCTGCCCCTTTTTGGCGACTATAAACATCGGAATTTTTGTGCCGTCTTTCGAGGCGTACCAGACCTGCTTGATTTGTATCTGGTCGAGCGCAACAGGAACCGTCGGGCGCCACCAAAGCGTCGCGACGTCATCATTAGCCACCCTGAAGATGGATGGCGGATAAGCAAATGACGAGAAGCCAAAGAACGCTTCCGATCCTTCCTCTTCGCCGCGAACTCCGCCTATCGAGCCCGCTGCGGGAAGCTTTATCTCGCCGACCGAAGCGCCTTCGGGCGTGAAAGCGCGGCAATGCTCGGAGACGTTTTCAAGTGTAATCACGAACAGTTTGTTGCCGGCAATGGAGATTCCCGTGATCGGGGTCGATCCCTGGTGAATCACTTCTTTCCAGTTGCTTTCCGAGGGGTGATCGAAGTCGATGTCCAGCACTCTTCTGTTCGGGGCATCGGAGGAGGTAAGCATCAAAAGGTGATCGCGATAAAGATCGGTCGCGAGCACCGCCTGGACGTGCTGAGCAATAGGCCGCGGACTCTTCTCCTCATTCAGCTTTTCAAGGTAGAGATCGCCTTCGACTCCCGCCGCGCCCTTCGCGGATTCGCAATAAAGGTATTTCGAAGTTGCCGTGATTCCGCACGCCGCGCCGTAATCCGGACCATACGCGCTGCCGAAAATTTCCCGATCGTTCGATACAGGAGTTCCGAAACGGTGGAAACGGACACGGGGTCCGGCCGGGAGCATAAGCGAGTAGTAGACGCCCGCCTTATCGGCTGTGAAGGAATGTTGCGGCATGAAGCCGTACCGTCCTTTCGGAAAGACATCCGGCAAGTCCTTCTTTGAATTCACGTCGAGGAAGTGAACTTCGGTCTCATCCTGGCCACCCTTCCGGAGCTCATACGTCAAGATCTGGCCATCCCTGCTGACGTCGGCAATCACCACCGAGACCGAATGATCCGGAAACCGCGAATTCGGATTTACAAGCAAATCTTCCTTACCGGTATAACCCATAGCGAACGAAAATTGAGGATTGTTCCTCAGACGGCAGGCGGCGCGTGAAAAAGTAGCGTCCATTTGCCGGAACGGGAACAGATGTTGTTTCGACCCGCTCGACGCGATCGAGCGAAGCACGAATCTTTTCGCGATCGGGAACACCGGCGAAAAATGTGGCTGCGTACTTCTGCTGCGCTGCGATCCAAGCTCGTGTTTGCGGGCTGTTCTGATCCTCGAGCCAACGGTAATTATCCGTCAGCGTTACGCCATCGATGGTTTCAGAAACCGGAATTTTGGCGCTTGGCGGAGGAGGAGGCAATTGCGCCAAAGTGGGCGAGGGCGCCAGAAACCACGGCATCCAGACGCACGCGGCGATCAGCCCTCTAGGGCTCATGAGCATGGAAACTCCTTTTGCACGAAGTGACTAGTTTACTCGAAATGAGGTGCTGTTTTTGAAATACAATGGACAACGGTTCGGAAATTTCTACAACGAGGAGAACATAACGTGAATCGCTCTTTCCTGCTGATCTCTCTTGCTGCTTTCACCTGCGCCATGCAAGCGCAAACGAGCAGCACAATCGCCGGCGAAGCCAAGGCAGCGTATAACGCCGTCAAGAACAACATTCTCAAATCGGCCGATAAGATGCCCGAGGCGAACTACAGCTTTAAGCCAACACCGGAGGTTCGCAGTTTCGCCGAGGTGCTGGATCACATCGCCGATTCGCAGACGCGAACCTGCGCGGCAGTCCTAGGCGAGCAGAAGACGCCTGACGCGGCCGGGAAGACGTCGAAAGCGGATGTCACAGCCGCGCTGCAGGAATCATTCGCAGAGTGCGACAAGGCCTACGACTCGCTCACCGATGCGAATATGTCCGAGCCCGTGAAAATGGGCCGCGGAACAAGATCGAGACTCGGCGCCTTGGTCGGCAACACCACTCACGATAACGAGCAATACGGCATCATTACCGTTCACCTACGGTTGAAGGGATTGGTCCCGCCCTCGAGTGAACGGCCGATGGGAGCACGATAGAAGGGCGCAGAAAAAACAAATCCCTCAGCAGCTTGCGCTGTTGAGGGATTTAAACAACCGTCTGACGAGTTCAGACGAGAAAATTAAGACAGTGTTAGGCTTTCTTTCCGGTACGGCGCAACCGCGCTAGACCGAGAAGAGCAAGACCACCGCCCAGAAGACTCATGGAGATGGGCTCTGGAACGGAAGTTGGCTGGAAGCCAGGTCCAGTTCCTGCCTGACCATCTTGGATAGATACAAAACCGGGCACGTAGCTCGTTGCGTTGGTCTGGATCTCCAAAACCATCGAATCTTGGCCTGCGGATACGGGCGTTCCTGGCGGTATGAAATTGAAGCCTATCACTTGCCCAGTTGTACTCCGATCAACAGTGGACGGCGCTACTGAGCCGGCTACGCTCATCGTTGTGTTGTAGCCTACGTCAGTTAGGAAGCCGTCAAACGATGAAGTGGAGACACGTTCAACGATGCCGGGCCCCGCATTCGAAACTAGGATGAGGAAAGTCAGACAATTTGCACAGTAAGGGTTGCCACCACCGGTCGCGACATCCTCCAGATACGTGGCGTTAAATGAAGTGCCGGGTACCGGATTTATAGTTCCACCAGTGGCGTTTAGGAACGTGAAACCAGCGTTTGTAAAAAGTATCCGGGGCTGCAGTTTGCCCCGCAACGATGGCGGCTCCGAATGCGCTGGGTAGCGTGATTGCTAAACCGAACGCGAGAAGAGTTGAGAATTTTTTAACCATAGATCGAGACCCTCCGTTGTTCTCGTCAGAGTTCTTCAAATTGAAGAACTAAGTCGATTGTATGCATTCACCTTCCATAAGGGAAGCCCCCGAGGCATGATGAAGTACCGCTTTGCGGTCCTCGGTACCAGTACTTGGGGATGGGAGTGGGCCGGAGACGCCGATGAGCCCAATAATGTCACCTGAAAGCTACAGACCACTTGGCTGTAGGTTGGCCATGTTACTCTCGTCGTTAAAGTCGTAGGTTGAGCGCATGGAATGATCGACATTCACAGTCACGTGCTTCCCGGCGTCGATGACGGAGCGGGCACTCTTGACGAAAGTTTGGAGATGCTGAACTTGGCTGCAGCATCCGGGACGACTGATATAGTAGCAACTCCTCATTCGAACGCCGAGTTCGCTTTTAATACTGGCCGAATAGAAGAGGTGTTCCGCGAACTATCATCGAGGAGTGAAGGATTAATAAATCTTCACCTTGGGTGCGATTTTCACTTGAGCTATGAGAACGTACACGACGCACTTCGTAATCCGGAGAAATACACGATCAATCACCGGCAGTATCTGATGGTGGAGCTGCCGGACCTGGTTAGTCTTTCTGCCACGCGGGAAATACTGAGGCAGCTGCTCGAGGCGCAAATCGTTCCGGTAATCACACACCCGGAGAGAAACTTGTCATTGCAAGCAAAACCTCGGGAACTCGATCAATGGGTTCGGGACGGTTGCCTGCTGCAAGTGACGGGACAGTCGTTTTTGGGGCGCTTTGGTCCGCAGGCGAAACGCGCTGCGGACTTGCTGATGAATGCTAATCTCGTGCATTTCGTAGCGAGTGACGCGCACGATTGCGTAGATCGCACACCCGACCTTTCGGCGGCGTACAAATATGTTTCCAGCCGGTACGGAAGAGGGCGCGCTGACGCGGCCTTCCTCTATAACCCGACGGCAACACTTTGGGGCGAGTCCCTCAGCCAAATTGAGGCTGAATCCAGCAAGATCTCGCGGTTTCTTAAATTCTGGAAACTATAACAATAGATCGTGCTATTTGGAACTGACCGTTCCAAGATGCTCAAGATCGTAGACCGCTACCGCAAGCGCTGTGAGGGCAATTGCGAAAAGAAAACCCTCCAGCCACCATGCATGTGAATTGCGGACTTCCACAGTCGCCGGACCTTGCGGCGCCGGAGCAGGTGAGTTGCCCCCAGTGGATGGCGCAGGCGAACCACCGCCTGTACTCGTCAGCGAGAGCGCCGAACCAGGCGCCAGCTTATACTGAAGGTTGCCAGCCATTAGAACCACGTTAGGCTGCTCACTCGTGCCAATGATCTTAGCCTGGGAACGCGGGGCAAGTTCAACGCGGCTTCCGTCGTGGAAAGACACAACCGCTGGGACCGAGGCCGTCGTAATTTCATCACCCGTGACTATTGGCCAGGATGTTACACCAGCCGTAGTGATCGCGTGCCCGTCCAGGGCGAAGGACTGGGTACTAGATACGCTTGCGACCGGCGTAGAGGCGAAGCTGAGCAATCCGAAGGCGGAAAGCACTCCTAACAGAGTTGTTGCCCGGTGCATATAGGATCTCATAATTGAATGTGGCCTAATTCTAACGCTTACCGGACGGGGTATGCAAGTAGGGAATACCCGAAAGTTGCAATACAATGTAATACAATCTCAAGGAATTTTAAAATACTCAACGGTATTATCGACAAACGGAGCCCGTTTTTATAAAACCATACGCATGCGTGATTGGACTCGCGCTATTGCTATATAGTGCAATTGGAATATGGTTGAATACTGTTCGCCAACGACATGCGGCAGGCACGTCTGGTTTGCGCCGCCTGGCTTTGTCCTGACGAGTTTTCGAGGGACCGGGTATACGAATTGGAACAGGAGAGTGCCGGCAACCAATCCGCGCTGGCAGTAGCAGAACTCAGTCGAGCGCTTGCTCTCGATGCAGCTTCTGCCTACCGGTGGGCTGATTTGGGAGAAGCTCTCGTAAACGTGCATCAGCGAGGATCTCGCCAAATACTGTTTTCGGCGCGCCTTGATCGCAGGACCTCGGAATCCGGCGATTCTAGTTCGCGCAGCAAACTTTTATTTCGGCCTGGGGCAGTATTCGGACACCATGCGGTGCCTGTCCGCTGTTTTACGTAATCCG
The DNA here is from genome assembly GCA_963819405.1 of uncultured Acidobacteriaceae bacterium. Classification (GTDB taxonomy): domain Bacteria; phylum Acidobacteriota; class Terriglobia; order Bryobacterales; family Bryobacteraceae; genus Bog-105. The sequence goes on from CAWFWH010000030.1 coordinate 26,770, forward strand.
GAATTGCTTCAATATGATACGGCTGCGTTCCTCACGTACACCCGCATGGGTACTCCTATAAACGAAATCTTGAACAAAGGAATCCCACAAACTTCAGTAGCAGCACAGTCATTTCTACGGTTTCTTATGGAGGGGAACCAAGTGGCCGATGCGGAAGCCACTTGGCACTGGATTTCGGAAAAGTCTCTGGGCGACGAGAAGACAACGGGCGAATTCATAACCTTTCTAATCCGCAATAAACAAGAGGAGCATGCCGCCGACATCTGGGAGACATTGAATTCGAAGACCGCGCCAGACTACCGTCACCGGAATTGGATTTTCAACAGCGGCTTTGAGTCAGATCCTCGGCCCTCCCCGCTGGATTGGCATTTAGAATCAACGGAGGACGTCGAGGCGAGCAGAGTCCAAGCGACCGTGCATGACGGGCGTATGGTCTCTTCAACTGGTTTTCGGCGGTCAGAGCAACGTTGATTACCGTCAAGTGTTCCAGGAAGCGGTAGTGACCCCTGGAAAATGGCAACTTCAAGGGTTTGTTCGGACCAGTGGAATCACCACCGATCAAGGGATTTATCTGCGGATCTATGATGCCGCTCAACCGCAGCGGCTCGATATTAGGACCGATGCTCTTACGGAACGCATGAATGGACAAAACTACAGCGAACGTTTGAAGTCGGACCGCAAACTACGCTCCTGCGAGTTGAGGTCGGCAGGCAAGCATCAGCGAAATTCGACAACAAGATAGCGGGGAAAGCTTGGATAGACTCACTAGAGCTTAGTCCGAGCCATTAGCGGACGCGATTCCGCCGATCCAAGCCAAGGTCATCGCGTTTGCAGGAATATACATGTTGAAATCGACCAAGCTATGCAGCAATATGGCAACGAAAGCGCCAGCACAAGCAATTACAAGCAATCGCCGATCCTCATCGCCCAGTGCGAGAACTCCACGGAAAATCTGAACCAGAATGGCACTTAAGACGGCCGCGAGAATTGCAAAGCCAATGAATCCCAACTCGGCTAAGTACTGCAGATAGTCGTTATGGGCAAAATCGACACGGAAATTTGCGGAAATCCCCTGATATTTCAAGAACGTAGACTCAAATCCTCCTAAGCCGCATCCGAACCATCGAAATTCGGAAATGAGCGAGAGCGCCTCCTTCCAAAGAAACAGCCGCGTATTGGCAGAAACTTTTTCCGTCGAAGATAGGTCGGCGAAACGCGCTATTAGCTGATCCGGTGGGAAGAAGATCAGCATTAGGGTTAACACCGCACCTATAAGGCCGAGCGACGCTCCGCGCCAAGCTCGTGAAGGGAGCCGGGGCCCGATGCTGAGCGCGGCTATGAAAAACAATACACAGAGCGCAACCACAAAACCCATTCGTGAAAGAGAATACAGGATCGCAAGCAGCAGAATAGCGGCGATACCCCAGACCCCACATGCCAGAATCGCGGGTAAGGTGGGAGAATCAAATCGAGCTTTGCGGCGCCGCAGGATCGCCAAGCCATGGAGCACCGCAAACGGCAATACCATCTCAAGCAATCCCGCGAAATGGTCGTAGTTTACGTATGTGCCAGTAGCATGGCCAAAAGGCCAGCCGGTGAACACCTGCGCCATCCCGATAATCGCCTCTAAGGCAGCAATCACGATGAGAGGGATAACTGGTGTCCAGGGACGCGCGGCGAAGCGCCACGCGAGCTCGCGGACAAGTAGAAACGTGGCAATGTAACCTACGATTGTAAACAGGCCTAATACGGCGGCGGGCGGATTCACGCTGAGCGGTGCCCAGGCGGCGCGTGGTATCACAGGCCCGAGAGCCCTAACTAAGCCAGCGCGGGCCGGCGAGAGGACTTGAAGCAGACCGATGGGAAGCGGAATAAGCTGGAAGGCGATGTAGCAAGGCAGCAGGAAAATCGGACACCACACCCATAGGTTAAGAGGTGAGGCGCGGTGGATTGGCCGAGTGAACAGCCAGTAAAAGAGCGACACGCAGCCCACGATCAAAAGGGTCACGTCCCAAATTGCAGGTGAAACTCCCGCTTCGAAGAAAACCGACCAGGCGAGCGCGATAGAAAGCAGAATGAGGCTTACGGCCGGCCCGAGCATCAGCCGTCCCCCAAGCGACCGGATACCGCTTCTCTACGGTTTCTTCTCGTCAAGCAGTCCAGCATGCATCGCACCGATTCTTATCGAGAGTAGAACTCTTTTAGACCCGTGGCGCTAGGATGGCTCTACTTTCCATGTCCCGCTGCAATCACTTTCCCGGACTGCCCCGCTATAATGCTCTCCAGCAGTTCCTGACTCGGGTTGTAATCAGTCACCGCTTTTTTTATCGTGAGCACCAATCGCCCGATGTCCCGCTCCTCGCAAATCTCTTTCAAACTATCGATCAAGTCCTCCGCCTCGGCATAACCCAAACTCTGCCCCGCAAAGGCCTTGATCTTCTCATGTCCAGTATCGATCGTATTTTCATCGTGCAAGTGCAGCTCTTCAAATAACTTTTCCCCCGGCCGCGTTCCGGTATACACGATCTCGATGTCTTCACCAGGTCGCAGGCCGGACAGCAAAATCAGATTCCGTGCCAGATCCGCGATCTTTACGGGATCACCCATATCGAGCACAAATATTTCGCCACCCTGTCCTAAAGTCGACGCCTGTAGGACCAATTGCGAGGCCTCCGGGATTGTCATGAAATACCGGCTCATCGTCGGATGGGTCACGGTCACCGGCCCTCCGGCCGCGATTTGCTCTTTGAAAATCGGGATTACGCTTCCATTACTCCCGAGCACATTGCCAAACCGCACCGACACAAATTTCTTCCTTCGATTGGAGGAGGACTGAGCCTGCATCGACCGCACCACTAGCTCCGCTACCCGCTTCGTGGCTCCCATCATATTCGTCGGCCGCACCGCCTTGTCGGTTGAGATCATCACGAAGTCTTGCACCCCGAACTCCGCCGCACAACGCGCCACTGCACGGGTCCCAAAGACGTTGTTTTCCACGGCCTCAAACACGTGGCTTTCCATCATGGGCACATGCTTGTATGCGGCTGCGTGGAACACCGCAGCGGGCCGGTACTTCGCAAAGACCTCCGCGAGCCGCCTCTCGTTCTGAACGCTTCCGATTTCCCCCTGAAACCGCACCCCCGGCACTTTCTGGCACATCTCCCGCTGCAGGTAGAACAGGGCCGTCTCGCCGATCTCATATCCCACCAGCAGGGCCGGGTCAAACCGTGCGATCTGTCTGCACAGCTCGCTCCCGATGGACCCGGCAGCACCTGTCACCATAACTACTTGCCCGGCCAGTTTCGCCCGGATTTGCTCGACATCCAGGCGTACCGGTTGGCGCCCCAGCAGGTCCTCAACAGCCACATCGCGGATTTGCGTGAGCAGCCCATTACTGGCGATGATCTCGCTGATGGGCGGGATTATCTTGTAGCCCACCTTCAATCCAGTACAACGGTGGAGGATCTCGGTAATCTGTTGGCCAGAGGCCGACGGAATGGCAATGAAGATCATCTCGGCCGCCGCTTTCTCCACCACATCCGCTAAATCGTTTCCGCCCCCCAGCACCTTTACACCCTGGATCCTGACCCCTTTCTTCTTTGGATCGTCATCCACGAATCCCGCCAAAGTATACGAGAGCGCCGCGTTTTGGCGCATCTCTCGAGCCAGCATCACGCCCGCGTCGCCCGCTCCGTAAATCAGTGCCCGCTTATGACCAGTTCGGTTTACGCGCATGCTGGAAATATCGGTGGTCAGCCGCGCCCCAAGCCGGATCACTGCCGTGAGCCCAAAACACAAAACGAAATCGAGGACATAGATGGATCGGGGAAAGCCTGTGGGCCCGAAGAACCAAATCACGCCGCCACCAAGCAAACTCCCCAGTCCATTCCCCGCCGCAAGTAGGAAAAGATCCTGCGTCGAAACATACCGCCACCAACTGCGCTGTAACCCCATTGACACGAACACAATCAGCTTGGCGGCACCGAAGGCGCAAGCCGCAAATATTAAAGGTCTGACTTCAATTCGCGGGATGCTGAAATCAAAACGCAGCAAAAACGCAATCAACGTCGCCAAGAGGAAGGCGCTGACCTGAATGCAAGCCTTCACCAGACGGTGGAGACGCAGCAGAGAGAGGACGCTTTTTTTGTAGAGTTGCACGCTCATTTCGCCTAATTGAAACCTGTTTTTTTAAACCGCCCGCAACGAAAATTCAAAACGAAAATCGCCTTAGCGGGCCACAGCTAAGACGGTCTTTACTAAGATTTGAATATCCAGCCATAACGTTTGCCGGCGGATATACTCTTCCGCGAGTTCAAGCTTGGCGGGCAAAATCGTCCGGACATAATCCAGGCAAGGCTCGGCACTCCGAGCCAGAATCCCCTCCTCATCGCGATACTGAATTGAAGCAAGATCGGTGATCCCAGGCCTGACCTGCAGAACGCGCTGATATTGTTCCTTAAAGAGTTCTACGTACTCCGGCAGCTCCGGTCGCGGGCCGACGAGGCTCATTTCTCCGCGGAATACGTTCCAGAATTGAGGTAACTCGTCGAGTTTTGTGGCCCGTAAAATCTTGCCGATCCGGGTGATCCGCTGGTCGCCTCCGACAGTGATCGGAGCCCCAGCAGAAGGCGTCATCGATCGAAATTTCCAGACTTGAAAAGCCCGCCCGCCGCGGCCTATGCGCAACTGCCGGAAGAAGACAGGACGGCCCGAATCGACAACGACGCAGATTGCCAAAATCCCAAAAACAGGAGCTCCTAATAGCAGTACGGACGAACTGACAAGGAGATCGAACGCCCTCTTCAGGAGCATGGAATTCTACCCCGAGGCGCCGACAAATACTGGCACCTCTTTACGGTGCCTTAAAACGATATCACGAACGGCTGCGACAACCCTGGTGACGTCGTCCTCTGTCATGCTTGCATAGATCGGCAAAGACAGTAACCGTGGATATTCAGCCAAAGCATGCCGGCAGGGGTCCCGCATTTCGAGGTTGTCCCTGTAATAAGGATGGAGGGGAATCGGAATGAAATGTACGCTGCATCCGATGCCGCGCGCCCGCATCTCCTCGAAGATCTGGCCTCGATCGATGGACAGGCGATTCAGGTAAAAGCGGAGGACATAAATGTGCCATGAATGCCTACACTCCGCCCGATCCGGCGGGAGTTCCACCTCGGGCATATCGGCGAACGCCGTGTTGTACTGTTCGGCAATCTCAGCGCGCCTGCCATTCATTTCTGCAAGCTTTCGCAGTTGATGAATACCGATGGCCGCCATCAGATCGCTCATGTTGTATTTGTGCCCGCACTCCACCACCTCGTAAAACCAGCTCCCCTGTTCAGAATACCGGTTCCAGGCATCGCGGCTAATCCCATGGAGGCAGAGAATCCGCATGCGTTCAGCCCAGGTCCGAGAAGAGGTCGTCACCATGCCTCCTTCGCCGGTGCACAAGTTTTTAGTAGCGTAGAAGCTGAACGCAACCGCCGCGCTCTCACCCGCGCCAATCCGCACCTCCCGGTAAGCAGAGCCCACCGCGTGCGCCGCGTCCTCAATCACCGATAGTCCGTGTTGCCGAGCAATACTCCAGATCCGATCCAAGGCACACGGCAAACCCGCAAAATGAACAGGAACAATGGCCTTAGTTCTGGAGGTGACAGCCGATAAGACCCGCTCAGGGTCCAAATTCAGGTCCGAGCCGATGTCCGCGAGTACAGGTCTTCCACCCGCCTCGAGAATGGTGTTCACCGTAGCGCAAAAGGTCAACGGCGTGGTAATAACCTCATCTCCGGGTTCCAAATCAACACACCGCAAGGCCAAGTGAAGTCCGGCCGTGCAGGAGTTAACTGCCAGCGCATAGCTCGAACGGACGTAGTCCGCGAATTCACCCTCGAACTGTTTGGTCTTCGGTCCGGATGTCAGCCATCCAGACTGCAAGGTATCCGTGACCTCTTGCACTTCCTCGGGACCAATGGATGCAACGCTGAATGGAAGAAACCGTTGAGCACTCATCTTCTATGAATCCGAATCGATGCTCAAATTGTCCACATTGATCTTATATTCATTTAACATCCTACCTTGAGCAGTCCGAATTGTTCGGGCAATTTGAAATCCCTGTGCCACGTAGAACAGATTTGTTTGTTCATTGTCAGCTTGGTCTGTTGTCAAAACGATGTAGCGGCGCCCCCTTGCGGAAGCTTCGCGCGCGAACCCCCTAACTAGTCGGCGGCCTACTCCAGTTCCTTGGACGCCCGGAGCGACCGCTATGGACATCAACTCGCATGCCTCGCGAGAGGAGGCCGCCTGTTGAGGCCTACGAAAGGCGTTCAACAACCTTGGAACCAGAGCAGGATTAAACAAAACAGGCTTTGCGGCCGCCAACGCAAACCGCCACCACCGCCGGTACAGAAGTCGGCGATAGAAGCCTGCCGGAGCATCGGTTCCCGCAACGAACCCGCAAACTACATTGTTCTTAAGGCAGACAAGTCCGATACCACTCGTGTCCCTCAGGACTTCCTGATACAGAACCACAAGAAACCGGGAACCGAGCGCCGAAAGGAAGAACCGCGGGAAGGAACTTAAGTGGATGCGCACGACCTCATCGATGTGCCCATAGGTCATAGGCGAGAGCCTGAGTGACTCACCCGGAATTACTTGAATTGTCGACATGGCGGCTCGTGTTCTTCGCACCGTCTTGTTGATTTCTCAATCAAGTCGACGAACACCCTCTCCTCCACAAATCATGCCGCTGCCTGTTCCAAGATTTCGATCACGCGAGGCAAACACACCTCACGGGTTAGGTTTCTGAGCGCAAATTCACGTCCTGAGCGCCCGTGGATCTCCAATTCCTCAGGCTTCATCGCCATCAGTTGTTTGATCTTAGCCGCAAGCAAATCTGGTCTATCCGGTTCAATTACCCAACCGCAACCCGATCGTTCAATAATCTCTGCCAGATCAGAGCCAGGCAGCGCCAGCGCAATCACCGGACGAGCGGACAGCAAGTACGAAATAAGTTTGGAAGGAACGGAAACCTTCGACTGCCCCCCCTTTGTGGGGAGGACCAACAGATTAGCCGACCCCAAGACCCGGGTATTGTCTTCGATGCGGTAGGGAGCATGAAACACAATACGGTCACATCCAATTTCTTTGGCCAGCGCTTCGCAATTTTTGAGACTGCTGCCCTCACCAGCGGCGAGAAGGTAGAGTGATTGTTCGTCGCGAAGATAGGCGAATGAAGAAATTGCCGTCTCCAGTCCAGCGGCGGCTCCAATGTTGCCACCATAGACAACCAGAAAAGCATGGTCCGGAATGTTCTTGCGCGCGCGAAAGTCATTGGCCTCCGGATCAGGCCGGATCGCGCCCGCATCCATCCAGTTGGCGACCGTGTGTACGCGCTCGGGTGCTACGCCGCGCTTCTGCTGGTAAATCTCGGCAAAACGTTGGGAGATGACGATAATCCCCCGGCACCCGCGTGCGATCATCCCATCAATTCCCTGCATCAATTTACTGAGTAGGCCGTCCCTGCGGATACGCCGCTGGGAAACCAAGGACTCCGGGTATACATCTTGGAAGCTGACAATTAAAGGAATACCGCGCAGCCACGAGACGGCAGAAAGGATGCCCGTGGCGAAAATCGGCCACGTGTTGGCGTAGATAATATCCGGGCGCGCGGAGAACAACACCGCGCAGCCGGCCGTTATACCGAAGCTGATATTTTCCAGAAAACGGCTCCCCATGCTCGAATCCGCTGATATAGTTGCAAAGCAGCGGATAACATCAAAGCCTTCTTCCTGTCTCTGACGCTGAAAGAGCTTCCGGGTGTATCCGGGGTAAAGTTGTCCTCCGGGGCGGTTGGGGAAAGTGGTAATCACAGTAACGTCGTGGCCGCGCCTTGCCAACTCACTCGCTATTTCAGCGCTTGTTTGGCTAGATACCACCTGCTCGGGAGGAAATACCGCCGTAACTATCGAAATTCGCAAGCTGAATTGCCTGTAACTCGCCTATGGCCTATTCGATCGCCTCGCTAACAAGACCGGCAAACTGCTGAGCAAAGTTAGTCACCAGTTTCTCATGATTGTTGTTCGACACCAGATCCCCTTGAGGACCAGCCAAGTGTTCCGCGATTGCTCGCGCACAATCCTCGGCGTCGCCCTGACGGAAGAAGCAGCTACCGGGCACATTCTGTTCGACATGCACTGGAAAGTCCGATGCAATCACCCGTTTGTTGAGCGCCCGGGCGTCTTCGATAACGGTGCTCCAACCTTCGAAACGGGATGGCTGAATAACGGCGGAGGCGCCTCGAATCAGCATGACCTGGTCAAGCCTTGGAATGACGCCCAAGATTCGAATCTGCGATTCTATGCCCATTCTGCCGATCTCGGCTTGTAGTTCTGGAAAATATTCGGGTTTGCGACGCTCGTAAGTTAAGCCGGTGCAGACTACATTCACCTTGATTCCGTTCCGGGCGAGCAGTTGAACGGCACGAAACAACGTCGGGTAGTCCTTATGAATGAAGAACTGATTGCACGCTATCAGGTAACCAGGCGCCAGTTGGTAACGCATCATCGCCGGCGCAGGATCGGCAAACCAGGACGGCTCAGGCACGGTGGCAAAATGCAGGATATGCGTGTGGGCGCGTGGCTCGCCGTAACAGGTTCTGGCTTGCTCTATAGCATGGTGGCTGCTAAACACCACGTGTCGTGAAGGATCTCCCAGCAGACGCGAAAACCTGTAATCTCTGCTCTTGCGCTCGTGCGGGGCAAACAACTCCGGTATTGCGCGGTGCTGCAGATCGGGAATCCAGGCAATTGCGTTCGGCAGGAACCGAGTGTAAGGATTGGTTACGGAAAATATTGCCTCGACGCCAGCCCGTCGAGCCGCAATGGCTAACTCCGGCTGGGCCTCTCGCAGAAGAGAGACGCAAATACCCGTTTTCACATACCGCGCGGCATACGCCAGTTTGCGATCGGGACTTGCATTCAGGATTGGCCTAAAGAGAACCACTCGATCCACTAACGGCTCGAGCTCTCGAAACAGATCGATTTTATTTGAGCAAAAGAGAGTAATCGTGGGTCGCTCTTCGCGGGGCAGTTTCGCCAAAGCACGCACGAGATTGTGCGTGTAGTTGATACCGCCCATCCAGTTATCAAGCGCAACTATACCTACGTGGACTGCTTGAGCCATTTAGCGTATTCGGCTAGTCCAGTCTCCAGCAGCATCTCAGGCTGGAATCCCAGGGCCTGAACCTTGGTGATTGTCGCGGACCAATACAGCGGGTCCCCTCTCCGCTGGACGCCATTAAACCGGATTTTCCGGTCCGGGGCCAGGCGTTGTTGCAGAATCTCCGCGACTTTTCGGATCGAGACGCTCTGTCCGCTGGCCAGATTATATGTCTCTCCTTCAAATACCGCCTTCTGCGCAACCAGCCAGATTGCCGCAGCGATGTCACTTACATGTATAAAATCGCGCGTTTCCTCTCCCGTCCCGTGCAGTTCAATCGGCGAGTCGTCTGCCGATGACGTCAGCTTACGGCTGGTATCAAAAATTACTTGTTTTCGCAGGCCCGGGCCATATGCCGAGAAGATCCGTACACTTGTCGTTGGCAATTTGAAAATGTGATGATACTCCCTGCATAACTCTTCGCACATGGCCTTATGAAAGCCATATGGCGAGACTGGCTGAACGGGCGCACTTTCATCGATTGGCAACGAGATGGGATTACCGTAAACAGCAGCGCTCGAAGGGTAGATGAAGCGGCACTCGGGAGCCTCGCGGCGGAGCGAATCCAGCAGATTAGCCGTAGTGACAACACTGCCTTCAAAGTCCGCGGCAGGATCTTGCATTGACTCTGCTACTGAGGCAGGTCCTGCGCAGTGAAGGCAAATTCCAGGCCGCCATTGTCGAATATGTTGAGCCAGGGCGTCTGACGGCAGCCGAAGCTGGCAATATTCCACCGCACTATTGTTCGGACGCTCGCCAACGTCTAAACCAATTATCCGGCTCCCATTCCGTTGAAAACGGCTGGCAACATGAGAGCCGATAAACCCGTTGATGCCGGTAACCAGAACAGGGAGCATCAATTTCCCGGTTTCACAGCAAAAAACGAAAACAGGCGGCCCGGGTATCTTGAGAAGCGATTCATGGTTTGGCTTGCCAAAGCGATCGCAGGTCTGCGAACAAACGCATAACGCCACACTAACTCAGAAAAAAACCGCCCGCTAATGCGGGCGAGCGCCTGCCTATATTTTTCCTCCTGCTGCCGACGGCTAGGTTCTGAGAAATTGATTGCGGTTTCGTATGGGCCGAGCTGGGTCAGGCATTTAAAGCCGGAACCGAGTATCGCTTCGCAGTACTCCCTAAGCGTAAATGCGTTTTCCCCACCATACAAAGGATGCAATAAATGACGAGCCAGAAAGGCCTCCAGGCTTTTACCTCGATTATCGATGACGTGCTCGCGGGTCGCCGCAAAGACCGCACTCGGTTTCATAACGCGAAACACCTGGCGGCAGAGCTGTGGCAGCTCCCGGGCGTGATGGAGTACCTGACGGCCATAAACGAGATCAAAATGATTATCCGGGAACGGCAGGTCTTCGCCGAATTCCTCGACTACTTGTATAGGCAAACTAGATTGTGCCGCGAGCGCACGGATAGCGCCGGCTCCTACTAGAGAACTTGGGTCAGGCTCAACGGCCACCACCGTCCACCCGGCCTCTGCGAGTGCAAAGCTCGTAATGCCTCGCCCAGCACCAAGATCCAGGGCTAAGCCTGATTTTAGTACTGGCAGCCGACCAAGAGTTTCCACCCATTCATCGCTCGCCGCGAAGCGCTTCGCGGCCTGTATCAACGGATCATCAAAGTACGACGCGCGGACTAGGTCCTCTTTATCCGGCTGATGACGCAGCCATATTACCGCCTGTTCCCAAGTCATAATATAAGATCTAAGCCTGTGACTCCGACGCTCCTGCCAGCGGCCAGTCTATGAGAAATTGATACCGCTTTCGTAGGGGCCAAGCTGGGTCATGCGGGGAGCCAATCGCCGGCCTGCTCGCCAGTCTTAATCAGTCTCTCAGATCCTTGACTTTAAGATTCCGGCCCGTGTCGACCTCATACAAATCCAGGTCCCTTATTAACTCAAGACTGGTCTCAAAGTCGAGGAACGTAAGATTACCTTCAGGATCGCGAGAAATTCGAAACTGCGATTTCACGTAAGCCTGTTCTGGAGAATAACTCCGCAGGCTACCGACCACATCGTTCCGAACGAAGAAAACGTTGTTACCAGCGCTATTCGAACCCACCAACGAATATCCTTTCTTGCGCGCAAGGTGATCGAAAGCGCCGATCGAGCCGCCCCAATAGAGTCCCGAAAAATGAGCTCTTGTAATAACAAATGTCTTATCATAGAGCGATGTAACTTTCTTCCTGGGCCCAAAAAGGCTGTTATACTCGCATATGACAATGCGGGGGCTTACGCAGTCAATCGCCTCCCAAATCCAATAGTCGTTGCCATCTACGTCAATCGAAAGTATTCCAATATCCCCTTCGATACGGCTGGCGCGTATTAAGCCATTGATATTATCGCGGTCAATAAAGGCGCACATAGCCGTGAGATCGTGCATTACATAGAGTGGCTCGCTCTTGATCCGGCTAATGTTTTCGATCGAACCATCCATAACTAAGCCGGACCAGTTATTGTGCTTCAGGAGATAGCGTGTATTTGCTTCCGCATAGTCGTGAACACCAAACTCAATAAAGATAGGACGCCGTATAGGGACGTTGCGGATCAGAAACTGAATGATTCCATCTTCTCCATTTTGCGAGAACACCTTGAATTCATTGGCGTGTACGTCAGCCGAGTTTGCAAGGACCGACTGCCGAAGCTCGATTCTGCCGACAGCCTGCTGCAGATCTTCCAAACGAGCGGGCACGCTAGCGATCCGCCTCAGGAGATTCAATGCTTTTGTCGAAAACGACATCATACAGAAGCACAGAAATAGTTTCCGAAATCCACTCAGTCAACCGTTCTGATATGTCGAGCTGGACTGTGCGCCGAGAGCGTGTTCGGAGGGACGTCTTTGATTATCGCGCTGCGGCACGCAACTATGTATGGAGGACGTTGTAAGCCGTTGGAGGGAGTAGCGGTAGTTGGATCTTGTGTCACCATCAGAATCCGCTCTGGAGCAACTTTTACCGACAGATGAACCAGCGCCCGACCGATCTTCTGTCGGACCAGGTTGACGGCAAAATCGTCACATCATCGAACGCGGCGCGAAACTTGGGCAACCACCAATCTACGCCGTTGTTGAAATACGATTGAGAAGGCGAAATCCAGCCCTCGCTTCTGCTGCGCGCCGTAGGAATTTGGTGAAAACTTGCCCCTCTCGTGATGCGCCTAGCTTCTTTCAGGAACGCTCCGATACCATCTTCCGGGAAATGCTCTAAAGATCCGATTGAATAAGAATAATCGAAGGCGCCGTCTGGATATGGCATGCTGGTGGCATCGCATACTTGGAGCCGACTCTGGTCGATCCCGCGCTCGACGGCCTTGGCGAGCAGAAAATCCGAAATATCACAGCCGGATACCTTGAGTGCCGGATACTTGGCCAAGATCTCGATTACGGTGCCCGTTCCGCAAGCGATGTCCAGTACTGTACCTCGACAGTTGACGAGCAAGAATTGAATTTCGCGCCAAGCGTTGTCCGCCCCCCAAGTTTCCAGCTGCTGAGCCATTTGCGGTGTCCAATAAATGTTCAATTCTTGCTCCGCGGGAGCGCCGGAGCTCCCGTCCGAGACACGACGGTGCCCAACAAACTCGGCAACTCGACTCAAGACCTGTTTTGACCGTTTAATCACTTTTCAGACCTACCTCGGCTCTTCGTATTGCCCGTATCGGACACGCAGCCTGCATCGAAATGGACCATGCCTGCTTCAGATCGTCCAAAAACGCCCGGGCACCTTGCCTATCGCGGCAGCCACCTGGACTGATTAGTTACAGATAATTCAGAAATACCTCTTCCAACTGCCTGCTGCGCGTAACCGCGTCATGGTAGCAGAGAGTCCTGCTTTGTCCGGCTTTGGCAATGTTTTCGGCTTCCGTGCGAGCATTGCCGTAATACTTTATTAACTCCAGAAGATCCTCTCCACTCTTGTATGTAATCACTTCTCGCCCTGGCTCAAAGAGGTCAGTTATATTTGAGGAGTGCTCAGTAAACAACAATGTTCCAGTTCCAGTAGCTTCAAACATCCGCGTGTTACCTGCAATGCCCGCCGCCACCTCTCCGTGAACGTTGAGCGTCATGCGTGACTGGGCGAGAACTCGATACATATCCATCCCATAGACTTGTCCTCGACTGCGAGCTGCAATACGACGAGCGGTGAAGTAAGTTTTCAGACACCTTCCTCTTAGTAAGTGCCTGGAAAATAAGGGGGGAGGAGTGGTCCAAATAGCGAGTGACGTCTTAGTAGCGAGCTCATGGAGGAGGTGAATGCGTCGTTGTTGGGCTAAAGTAACACTGCCGATAAAACTAAGCTGAATCGTGCGCTCAGCCGGACCTAGACCCTCAAGAATTCGTACGTCAAAGCATGGTAAGAGCACATCACCGGGCTTACCCAACCGCTTGAATTCCGTGAGGAAATGCGAATGTGACGTAAGCATGCGGTCGATGTGCGAGAGATCGAGCGTCCTCGGCAGCGGGCAAGCAGCCCAGGCAAACAACCTACGACAGTACGGCCGAAGGTGTCCGAGATACGCTCCGAAGTATCGGAACATAGAGCCAATCCATAAGATCTCAGGCTTGAATTGTCGAACCTGTTCAGCCGGAATGCTGTATTGCCATGTGTTCGGATTGAAAGGAACCTTATTTTCACTGGCCCAAGAGCGTTGAAGGGGTTCAGCATTTACCAGCAAAATTTGAACTTCATGGCCTCGCTCAGCTAAACAAATCGCGACCGATGTAGGCCAGCCAAAGTAGTCAGCAAGGATGCAACGTAGTTGTTCTTCGTAACTTCGCGATGACAGGTCCTGGTGCCTCGCGTAAAATCCCCTGATGTACGCGGGATAATACGACCAAAAGAGTGTAATGCGCATTTCCTAGTTAAAGGACACCTCAAACCAGGTCGCCCATGCAATTAGGTTTACCCAACGCCAGATACGGAAATCAAATCGTTGCTCTCCATCCAAAACAGCCTGCCAGGCAAGACTCAGCTTAGCGGGGTTCAACGCCGGCATCGATCTTGCCATCTCACTCGTTAAGGTCGCGTGAACCCAGGGCCGCAACTCCGATAGCCATTGTTGCTCCGGGGTGGCAAAGGCGATTTTGTCGCGCCGATCCAAAACCATGTCCGGTACGATGCCTCGCATCGCAGTCCGAAGGATTGATTTCAAAGTGCCGTCTGCAGACAGCAGGTAATGCTCCGGCAGTGAGAACACGAATTGAGCAAGATCGGTGGTCAGAAAAGGAACACGGCTCTCAATGGAGTGGGCCATGGAATTACGGTCTTCGTAGCGCAATAACATCGGTAAGGTTGTCATCGCCGAGTGCATCAACGTCTCTCGGAGAACCTCGCGGCCGCTGCTGTGAGGCATCGATTCGGGGACCACGTCTCGCTCTCGGAACCACGCAATATTGAAACATTCAGAGCTCGCATTCTGTGCAGCCAGGCGCCTGGCGAGCCTGTGATAGCGTGCCGGCAATACCGCGGCTCCGCCCGTCATAAGGAGATAGCGCAGATTGGAAGTACCTGGCTGAGCGAGCGCATTCCGGGTGAAACCCAGCGCTTGGAGCGGGCGGAACTGTTTTATCAGCGAAGCTAATCTCGCCCCCCGATGCCAGGGGTACCCTCCAAAAAGCTCGTCAGCCCCCTGGCCATCCAGCATTACAGTTACCCCCTTCTCTCGAGCCAGACGAAAAACGCACGATTGCGCAAACATACTGCTGCTCCCAAATGGCTCATCTTGGAGGTATACTAACTGATCCAGTTGAGAGACAAGATCTTGCGCTGCGGGCTGTGTTTTATAGCACTTGGCGTGCGACGCCCCAGCAATGCAGTTGACCCAGCGTTCTTCTCCTTGCACGGGATCGCTGTTGATGTAACTGAATGTACGTAGGTCCAGTTGAGGATCCGTCTTCCGCATGGCTGATACAATCGCGGACGAGTCAATTCCGCCCGACAGCGCCGCACCGACTGGGACGTCGCTGCGTAAATGAATCCGGATATTTTGAAGAAATAGCCTGCGAACCTCATTCGCCGCTTCGTCGTATCCTAAGGACGTTACGCTCTTTACATCTGGCTGCCAATAACGAGTTGGAGTGGGCGCGCACGTAGCGTCCCGCAGCGGGATGTCCAGGTAATATCCGCCCCGGAGCTGCTTGATACCGGCAAACAATGTGCCCTCACTATGATCTGTGAGTCCATGTCTAAGATAGTCATTTAAAGCCTGAGGATTAGCTTCTCGCCGGGTATCCGGAAACTCGAGCAATGCCTTGATTTCTGATGCAAAGGTGAACTTGCTGGCTCGGCAGGTATAGTAGAAGGGCTTGATTCCGAAAGGATCCCTGGCACAGAATAGCCGGGAGCGTTCCAGATCCAGGATCGCAAAAGCCCACATTCCGATGAACCGCTGCAAGCAAGATACGCCCCAAATCTGATACGCACTCAGAATTACTTCACTGTCGCTACCGCTGGTGAAACGGCAACCGATTCTAATCAACTCCTCGCGCAGTTCAATGAAATTATAAATTTCTCCGTTAAATACTAGCCACTTGAGACCATCGTGGGAGCGCATGGGCTGATGCCCGGCAGGCGAGAGATCCAGAATCGAGAGGCGGCGGAAGCCAAGCAGAGCGTTATAGCGGTCCAGGCCATCCTGTGGGATTTTGGGCAGGGAAAGGCCTTGCGCTGTATCTTCGCCACCGCAATGAAGCACTTGCCGGGTAACCGTGTTTGCAAGCAAATAACCTTCGTCATCCGGGCCGCGATGCCGAAGCCGTCGTAGTGCATTTCTAAAAGCCTCCGGTGCGGCTATCCGCTCGCCTGATGCTGTTGCTCCTAAAATGCCACACATTCGGCTACTTAAATTCTGCTGCCAGATTCCACAGTCGAGGTTGCCAACCCCTCCGTACTCACGGCGCGAACCTCGATTCGATCTAACCTCGACCGCCGGAGTGTAGCGTACTGGGGCAGAAATAGCATACGAAACATGCCACGGCCAGGAATGACAAATAACAAAAGCAATAAAAGGAACATGCCGCAACTCAACAAGAGGGTGAACAGGGATGCGTTCGCGTACGCAACCGCCAGGGGCGCCAAACAGACAAACACGAACTGCGGTCTATAGCGCTGCGATAGGCTGTCTAACATCCAGAAAAGACAAGCACAAACCAGAGACATAACAGGTATTCCAATCAGCCCGAGAGCCGCAAGCCCGTCGCCTGCCCAAAAGTTGGCATTGCCTCCAAACTCGACGCCGTAGAAGTACCTCGTTATTGCGAAATGTATGTTTTCATAGGGTGCCTTAACAAACAGTCCAACGATGTTCAGGTGGCTAAAATACGTTAGCGGATTGTTCCTGGAGAACTCATAGTACTGGCCCACGGCCAGCCCAGGAATCGCGAGCGTTCGAACATTCCACATAGCAAGCCAAACATCGCCTAGAGACTCTGGAACCGCGAGTGGCACAATGAGCGATATACAGAGACACACCAGAAGCCAGACATAGCTGGCGCCTTTCTTTACCCACAGAAACATTCCTAGAATAAATACCGGCGCCAACAAATGGCTTCTAAAGGCAGTCAAGCCAAAGACCACGATATAGCTGATACTCACTGGTATTAGAAACCATTTTCGTTTGCAGAGCAGTCCAATTGCGGCAATTACGGGCAAAATGGTATTTACCATAGTTAGTTGTCCGTAAGTATCCAATATCCGGAGGAGCCCGCCGCCCGGCATATTGGCTGCCTGCTCGAGTCGAAACACTACGTTGTCATTGCCGAAGGAAGTGAACGAGAAACTGCCTCCCAGAGACAGTAGTAAGTACCCAAGCGGAATCGCACTTAGTCCGATCAATACCGTCCATAACACGCCTGCGCCAACAGAACGGTACCTTACTCTAAAAGGACGAATATAATAAAACGCTTGCATGATACTCAGGCCTAACAACATTATGCCGATGATCTGCAGGGCAGGCAATTCATCTATTTGAGGCTTGTTTAAAGAGTGTAAGATAAGCGCGCCCGGAATGTAGACAGCGAAGTACTGCGTAAGGAAAAGCACAATGGAGGGGCGCTTTATATTCAATGGGAGCCATACGGCTGGAACAATCGCAAGAACCCACGTGGCAATTCTGTAAGAGAGGCTGCTGTCCCGATAATCCAAGCCAAAGTAGGCATAATGGGGCGAGACAAGAACTCTGTAAGTCCAGTCAAATATAGCAATGTACCCAATTACCGCCAAGACAAAGGCCAGGCGTGCCTTGAGCGATCGTCGCGAAAAATATCGAATACTTCTCGGCATAGAGTGGAAAATCGAGAGCGAGTAAGGAGCGTGGCTACTCGTTCAGTCGCCAATTTTTTAACATCTTTAGGGCGAGACCTCTACAAGGCCGCTTTCGTGATGCCTAGTGGCTGCTCCGATAGCTCGCCAAATCACATTTACGAGAATCAGATCGAGGCAAATCGAGACGGCAGCGAAAGCAGCCATTGAACCTGCAAAACTCCAATGCGAATTGTGAGCTGCCCAGATCGCAATAAGCGGAAAGGCTACGCGCGGAATGTCGAAGCGGATTTTCCAGGATTGATAACCGAGCGCGTTTAGCGTGCGTGTTAAGGGGTTTGTAACTAGCAAAACGGCTGCCGAAGGCGCAATACAAGCGTTTACGATTCCTGCTTCGCTCCACCTGTGCCCAAAGAGGATGCCGAAAACGAAGGGCGAGAGCAGTATAACGGGTGCATATACGATTGCCGATATTTTAGCGAGGTAAATGACAACCTCCTTGAAAATGCCCGGAACAGTCGCGGGATTGTCACGGAAAGCTGCCGCGATACGGGAATGGTAAACATCACTGACACTCGCCGCGATCAGGCCGGCCGGAAGGCTGCTAACCCGCATCACTAAAACGAACTGGCCGGCGGCGACAGTCCCAAATAAAGCACTCACAACCGGCAACGGCAGAAACGATTGGAGGGAATCGATCAAGGCAGAAGGCAACATGATCGCGGGGTAACGCCAATAACCTTTCAGCACTTGCGCAATTTCCGTCGAGCCGGAGGTTGCAATGAATCCGCGAAGCACTGACGTAGTGTGCATTACCATCCGGGAAAGGCCCATGCTGCGACCGACCAGTTCCCCCATAATCAAAGCGATCCAACTCAAGTGCAGCGGAGCTACCAAGATCGGCAGAAAGGCTCGGCCTACACCCTGCCGGATTAAGGAACGCGATATCTCCTGAAAGTTGTTCGAGCGGGTGTACCAGAGCCGGCATGACATGAATAGCCCGGAAAGCAAAACTACGACGAAGACCAGACTGGCGCTCCATGGCGGAAGCTGGTCATACGAGAGAATTCGCTCTCTAATCATGAGCAGATAAATTCCAGCCGCCAAAGCAGAAACCGGAATAGCCGCCAGGAATGATCCCAAGAGCAATACCTTGGAATCCCGCTCGTTCTTGGCGTCGACGATAGCTAGGTCGTATCGCAGCGCCGCCGCAACGCTAATAAAGCTTACGAAACCGATGAACAGACCGGCAAGACCGATCTCTGTTGGCCCATAGAGCCGAGTGATGATCGGCGTCACCGCGACAACCAGTAATTGGCCGACCGCAGTTCCCGCTCCTAGCTTCAAAATATTCTTTTGAAAGCTCCCGCTTCGAGCCGCCTGGGACAGAAGAAATGAGGGAATAAACCTGGACCAGGACAGTGCCTGCATGCTATTAGGCGTAAAAGTCTAGAAGCGCATCCGCTACATATTCTCGCATCTCGGGCGTAAGCTCCGGATAGACGGGCAATGCAAGGACTTCCTCGGCCGCCTTTTCCGCCTCTGGAAAATCGCCTTTTCGATGGCCTAGGTAGCCAAAGCACTCCTGGAGATGCATAGGCAGAGGATAGTAAATCTCAGTGCCAATACCAAGTTGCTTCAGATGGGCAGCCAGCTGATCCCGGCGCTCGATCCGAATGACGTATTGGTTGTAAATGCTCACGCAATCTGGGCGGATATACGGCGTGCCGATTGGGCTCCCGGCAAGCCGCGAATCATAATAGGCCGCGTTATCCCGCCGCGCTTTCGACCAGGAATTGAGGTGCGGCAATTTCACCAGGAGAACGGCGGCCTGAATTGGGTCGAGCCGGAAGTTCGCCCCGACAAATTTGTGAAAGTATTTCGGCTTCGCGCCATGGCTGCGCATGAGCATCATCCGCGTGTAGAGCACCTCGTCGTTGGTGACGATCATTCCGCCATCGCCCGCCGCCCCCAGGTTCTTGCTCGGGAAAAAACTAAGGCAGCCGGCAGTGCCCAGACCACCGCATGGAAGGCCTTTATAAGTCGCGGTAATCGATTGC
This sequence comes from uncultured Acidobacteriaceae bacterium, assembly GCA_963819405.1. GTDB lineage: Bacteria > Acidobacteriota > Terriglobia > Bryobacterales > Bryobacteraceae > Bog-105. Next base: position 46,314 of record CAWFWH010000030.1, read on the forward strand.
GCCGCATCTTCGATCACAAAAAGATCGTGCCGCCGGGCGATATCCAGAATGGCATCCATATCGGATACTTGCCCAAACAGATGCACCGGAACGACTGCTTTCGTATTCGGAGTGATGGCCGCTTCGATCTTAGCTGGATCGATGTTATAAGTGAGCGGATCGATATCCACAAAGACCGGCTTCGCTCCCACGCGATGAATGCACCCGGCAGTTGCGAAGAATGTAAACGGTGTGGTGATCACCTCGTCCCCGGGTTCCAGGTTGAGGCTCATCATCACATTTAGCAGGGCATCGGTACCGCTCGAGACACCCACGGCATAATTACATTGGCTGATTACCGCAACTTGGCGCTCCAGTTCCGCCACTTTCGGTCCCCCAATACAGACTTGCGATTCCAATACGCCAGCCACGGCCGTTAGAACGTCCTCTTTGAGGGAGGCGTACTGTGCGGTGAGATCGAGCAACGGAACTTTCATCGATTTCAGAGAGGCAATGCTCATCTTTCGCTCTCAACGACAGCTTCGGGAGTATGCTTTTTAAACTCGTCGTAAGACATAGCTCCCTTTGTTAGGTGCTCAGGGAGGGGAGCATCTTCCTCAAGATCTAGACATCGGAGAACGCCTGGCGATATTTCCCGATATCGAAGTCCGCTCTCCGGGCAAACCATAATTCGATCGGGGCCAGGCGTTAATCGATGACCGTGCCGGCTCATCCAGCCCACTTGCCGGGCAGGATTTCCGACCACCAGTGCGTAATCCGGAACGTCTTTCGCGACTACCGAGCCGGCGCCGACGAAACAGTAGCGTCCAAGCTCGATGCCGCAAATTAAGGTCGCATTCGCCCCCACTGTCGCCCCGCGGCGCAGGATCGTCTTCTCATATAGGCTGTGCCGATTAATCTGAGATCGGGGATTTGTTACGTTCGTCAGAACGCATGATGGTCCCAGGAATACATCGTCTTCTATTACCGTTCCCGCGTAAATCGAAATGTTGTTTTGTACCTTGACATTGTTGCCGATGATAACCTTTTCGGCCACGCTGCAGTTCTGGCCGAAGATGCATCCATTACCGATCTTCGCCCCTCTCAAAATATGTGAAAAATGCCAGATCTTAGTGCCACTGCCGATTTCGCATGGCTCGTCTATGGTGGCCGTGGAGTGAACGAAATAAGGCCTGTTTTTCTGGGCTGCCAAAGCAAAAGGCCGGACTGTTTCATTCGTCTCGAGCGATCGTTGGCATCCAGTAAGAACGCGCAGGACGCGAAGAGCTTCCTCAGAATCCGTCCGCGGCGTCTCTCTACTGACTACACAGTGCAGGAAGTGTTCGCATTCGGCTAACAAAGGTTCGACGGAGTCAATCGCGACAGGAACTCCGTCTGCTTTTACGGCGGTCGGTATCCGGTCTTTCCATTCGACACGATGCGGGTACAAGACCAATTTGTTTGCCCCAGAGTCTTCAAATACCGCCATCTTTTCCGACCCAACGACGATCAGTCGCTGTTCCTTAAAGGGGTGCAGCCAACTGACAAAAATATGGGCTCGCACGCCGCTTGCAAACTTCAGCTCGCTCAATGTGATGTCGGCAACGCCAGCGTGCAGATAACTGCCGCCGGTTGAGTGTATTTCCGCCGGCTCCTCACCCAACAGCGCCAGGATTACGGAAATGTCGTGAGGCGCAAAACTCCAGAGGATATTTTCCTCGGAACGAATCTTTCCAATATTGAGGCGGTTGGAGTAAAGATAACGGACTTGGCCCAGTTCCCCGGCCTTGATCAGTTCCTTTAGGCGCAGCACTGCGGGATGATATTGGAGAATGTGCCCGACCATCAGGATCCTGGAATGAGAGGCAGCATAATCGGCCAGCATCTGCCCTTCTTCCATGGTGAGCGCCATCGGCTTTTCAACGAAAACATCTTTCCCCGCGCGGAGAGCGGCCAGGGCCATCGAATAATGCGTAACGGCCGGAGTCGCGAGAGCGACCGCCTGGATGGATGAATCCTCGAGAACTTCATCGTAAACAGAACAAAAACGCAGGTCCGGATACTCACTCAGAGCCAGGTTCTCGCGACCTGCAGCAGTGTCGCAGATCGTCCGTAAAGCCCCAATCCGGTAAAAGTTCCGGATGAGGTTTTTGCCCCAATAACCGAAACCAACCGCTGCAATATTTGGATACATAAACAGGAACGAGAAGATGGTTTAGTGAATGGATTTTAAAGCTGGTGGCAAGCGATTAGACCACAAGCGGCCCGTTTCGCAAGCAGGTCCGAGCACGGTTTAGCGATCCCGATAGGGAGCTTAGTCCGACTCTCGGCTACTGTAGTGCTTGTGGTAGCTCTTGTAGTAGCTATTGTAATAGCCATAGTATCCATTGGGAGCCGATTTCGGGTTCCAGTCATTTAGGATAGTCCCTAAAATTTTCGTCCCGTCCTCATTGAACCGTTGCCGGGCGGCCAGTGCGGCATCGCGCGTGGTGCGTCCGGCTCGGATCACCATGATCACCCTATCAGCCATGCGGCCCAATACGCGAGCATCCGGAATTTGCAACATCGGAGGGGTATCCAGAAGCACGATGTCAAAATCGTTGCGCAGATATTTGAGCACTTCTGGCATATGCGAGCCGTAAAGCAGGTTCGTCGCCGCTGAGCTGCCCGGACCACTGGTCAAGATAAAGAGTCCCTCGATCTCTGTTGCCCGGATGAGTCCACCCAATGACCTGTCGCCGTTTAGCTCCGTCTTCTCGCGCAAAATGCTACTCAAACCGCGCTGATTATCCATTGCAAAGATTTCATGCTGACGAGGTCTTCTCATATCAGCGTCGATCAGCAGAACGCGTTGGCCCACTTCCGCGATAGCGATGGCTAGGTTACTTGCCACGGTAGACTTCCCTTCCGAAGGCCCGGCACTAGTGAGAACCAATACCTTCGGAGCCGGCCCGTTCTCGGTAGTGAAAAGAATCGAGACCAGTGTGGAGCGGAAGCTCTCCGCCAACATCGAGGGCTTCTGCTGCCACGTTACGAGCTCCACTCGATCTGCAAAGTTGCTTCCGGTTGCGTTGCTCTCAATACCCCGAACCGCCGTCGCCGATACTGCAGCGATGTTCCGGCGCCGAGACTTATCTATGTTGCCTGACGGAATGATGCCGAGTTCTGGTACATTCAGGTAAAAAGTGCTGTCGCCAGGTTGCTGGATTGTGCGGTCAGCCCGATCTCGCATCACGATAAATGCCGCTCCTATAAACACGCCGGTGAGTAGACCGAGCGCGGCGCTCAGCTTTGCATTCGGCTTGTATGGGCGTGTCGGAATAGTAGCCGCATCGACCACGCGAATATTGCTCGCCCGCATGGCCGACGCCATGGTGGATTCCTTCAACTGCTGAAGCATCGTGTCGTAGAGCTGGCGATTGCTGTCTGCCTCGTGTTTGAGAATGTTGTACTGAATTGATTTTTCGCCTTCACCAGTCACTTGCTTGGTCTGCGCATCGTAAGCCGCGCTGAGGAGCTTCTCTTTCCGGGTGGCTTCTTCGTATTCATTGCGAATGCGGTTGAGTATCGCAGTGCGATCCCGGTCGAACGCCGCTTGCAGCGTTGCCAACTCCGCTTGCGCCTTCTTAACCTTCGAGTATTCAGGAGTGTACGTCGTACTCAGTTCGGCGACTTGCCGGCGCAGATCGGTTATCTTTTGCCGCGTATCTTGTAGGTATTCATCATTAAGAACGTCCGGTAGCGCGTCTGGCGGGCTGCTCTGCGCCATCTCGTACCGCGATTGCTTCGCAATGCGATCACCCGTTGCAGTTGAGAGTTCTTGTTGCAATTGCTTAAGCTTGTCTCCCGAGACGTTGGTCTTTTCATCTGTGAAGATCAGCCCCGAGTTGCGCGCGTAGGTTTGCAGAGCATCTTCCGAGTGCTCGAGCTTAATCCGCATCCCGTCCAGCTGACGGCTGAGCCAATCGCTCGTTGTCTCCGTCGTCTTCCATCGCGATTCTAGATTCTGCTGGATGAACTCATTTGCAATCGTGTTGGCCGTGTCGGCAGCGAGTTTGGGATCGGGTGAATCGAAGGTTATTTCCAGGAGACGCGTCTGACCCGCGTGTTTGACCGTGAGGTTCCCGGCCATTCTCTTCAGCGCCATTTCCTTTGCGCCCACGGCAGGAGGTTCCGGCAGTTTGAGGGCCTTGCGCCACGCAGAAATGCGGCTAATAGCTTGAGCTTCGGGCTTTTGATTCACTTTCAGCTTGTTGTACACCCGTTCCAGCAAAGATTCGCTCTGAAGAATCTTAATCTGCGTCTGGATATCCGAGGTCTCGGGAGTCGTACCCCCTTCATTTACCGGACTTGTCTGTCTGAAATTGAGGAAGTTGTCGTTTAGACCAAAAATCTCTACCGACGTGCGGGCTTGATAGACCGGCGTTTGTGGCAGCGTGACCAGAATTCCCATCAGGGCGCCGGCAAATGCGAAAATGATCCAGGTACCCTTGTACCGGCGAAGAATGCGCCAGTACTCAATCAGGCCGCCCGTTTCCGGCTCGTCGGAGTCGGGTCCGTACGGACTGACAGGGACTTCGACGTACTGGTCGCGCGCAAGCGTGTGCTCAGATCTGGACCGCCTGCCGGAAGGCACAAGACTTCTTTTCGACTCAGGTGTTTGCTCTAGATGTTCCATTTCACTCTAAGGAATCCGGCCGTAGGCGACCATGCCCGTGGCCATCTGTATCGCCGCTTCCATCGCCCGCGTGCCGGCGCTCTTTGCGGCGCTGTTCGGGACAAACAAAATATCGTTCGATCTCAACGGCAGATCCGGACTCTTGCCGGCCATCAGCTTTTGTAGATCGACCGGGATCTCGACACGAGTAGTAGTCCCCGGCACTTCGCGCATGATCATCGCTTTTTTCGGCGCAGCCGCTTTGTCCAGCCCCTCCGCCAATGAGAGAACCTGCAACGTCGAAAGGGAGCCATTCTGGTTCAGCGGAAACCCGCCCGGTTTCTTTACCGATCCCACGGCGTAAACCACGTCCGCCCTCGGCACAGAGATAACATCCTCAGGCTTAATCAGAATGTTCGCTGCCGGATCACTTCCGTCCATGATGCTCTTCACGTTCACCGAAGCAATGCTAAACTTCCCCGTCGGGTCCTCTTTAGCATCCGGAAGCGGGATGCGTCCCCATTCCAGCTTACGGGTGATCTTGACCGTATTGCCGGCGTCCTTGCCAAGCCCTCCCGCCATTGAAAGGACCTCGAATAAGCTCTTGCGGCCCTCCAGTTGATGAACGCCCGGTTTCTCGATGTCTCCAAGGACCGAGATGGGCTGGCTTCGGAATTCTTTAATGGATACGACCACGTCGGGATTTTGGAGATACTTTTTCAACCGGTTCTCGATTTCTGCCTCCAGCTTATCCGCCGTTAGACCGGCCGCGTGGACCCGACCAGCCATCGGCAAGTTGATATCTCCTCGCATGTCGATGCGCACAGGCTTATTGGTCAAATCCTCGACATCCGACACAAAAAGCGTGATCTCATCGTCTGGACCGAGAATGTAATTCGCAGGCGCATTCTCGGCTCCCGCGCTCGCCGGCGCGCCGCTGTCCGTTACAGCCGTGTTCCCGTTGTCTCGATGTTGCTGGGCCGAGGATATCGAAGCAACGATCAGCAGTGAAATCAGGAGGACAGATATTGGAAATCGCATGGGAGTCTACCTAGTCACCGACCGGTTATCGGCGAGTGCTAAATGCGAGGCAGCGGTGGGATTCTGCCTTCCGCTCTGATGAAGTTGCTTGATCTGCAGTGAAAGCATATTCAAACGTCCTTCGACCTCGGCCAGGCGCGATTCCAAAGCTTCCTGCGGTGCGCGCGCTGGCTGTTGCAATAGCATGTTGATGGCGGCTCGCGCCATTTCAGACACGCTCCGGATCCCGTGCGCAAAACACAGTTCACGGAAACGGTCATACTCTTCCGCTGTAAGGCGGAAGCTGATCATTCTACTTCTGGATTCAAGCGGCATGCAAAATCTTCTCTGAGCGCGAAATCGCTCAGGTCCTGCTAATCCAATCGCGATCGATTTCTACCGATAACGATCGTTGCAGCATGGTGATGGAGACCACCATTCTCCATTCGCTTTTCTTATTGAGCAGAATTCCCTCCACCCCCTCGAGCGCCCCGCGGTTCACTCGCACCCGCTCTCCTTCTCGAAGATACGGACAGGGTTCAGCCGCGAGACCGGAGCGACGTACCGCCTGGATGGCTTCGATCTCGCTGTCCGCAATGGGCGCCGGCTCTTTTCCATAGCCGACTACAGAAATCACGCCCGGGGTCATGATGATCGGAAGCCGCCGTTTCGCGTCGAACCGGCAGAAGACGTAGCCCGGGAACAGGGGCTGATTGGTCTCAACTACCCTATCGGACCAGCGACGGCGACAGCGGTACGTTGGGAGGAATTGCTCATATCCTTTGTTTTCCAGCACAACCGCAGCTACCTTCTCATGGTTCGATTTGGTCCGAACTCCATACCAAGGCAGGTCAGAAGGAACGAAAACATTGTTCTGTAGAGGGAGCATCACGCCGAATCGGAATCCAAATCCGTTAAAAGCTTATTCACTGAATCACAGGGCAGGCTACCGCCCTGTCGGTCCCGCTCAACAGGGAAGAACTAGCACCCCCCGAAATTTGGGAGTACGGTCAGTGTAACACATGTCCTACCGTGTTTACGACCCCGAGAGGCGAATTAAATGGAATGGTGCTCTATTTAATGGAATAGCGCTCTTAACCCTCGCACTGAATAGCCGCGACTTGACGCGCCTCCACCCTACTTATAACTTCACCTCCACTAACTTCACCTCCACCGCCCGCCCCTCAAACACCACCTCCCGGCTTGTCGATTCCCCCGCCACCCGCACCGCCACATGCCTCTTCCCCGCCCCCATCATCTTGGAACCGCTTGCCAGGCGCATGCTCAACCGGCGCCTTCGATCATTCCATGCGAAATTGACCCGCATGAACTCGCCTTTTCTGTAATTGAAGGTCTCGCCATCGTCTTCATAAAGCGAGAATGCCCCGTCAGCTCCGGGGTGCACCCACACCGTCAGGGGGCCGCCGACTTTCTCCGCCGTGTACTGCTTCACCGGCCCCATGGGAATCACGGCGCCCGCGCGAACGTAGAGTGGCATCGTCTCCAGATCGACCTTGCGCGTAATCTCGCGGCCACCTTCGCTCCTCTCGCGAGTCCAGAAATCGTACCAAGTGCCGCGCGGAAGATAGAGCGAGCGGGAAGTCGCGCTCTTCTCGAAAACCGGCGCAACCAGAATGTCTCGCCCGAATAGATACTCGTCGCCACGAGCCGCAGCCGCGGCGTCCTCCGGATAATGCAGCCACAGAGCGCGAATGATCGGCAGCCCCGTCTCGCACGTTTCCTTAACCGCCGAATAGATATACGGCATCAACTGGTATCGCAGCTCGAGGTACTTCTTGCAGATCGGCTCGACCGCCAGATTGTGCAATACGCTCGCATCGGGATGATAACTGGGCGTCTCCGGGAAGCCGATCTCGCCCACTGTCCAGCCCCACGGCAGATGCAATCTCCAGTCCCGCCCGTGAGAACGGAACAGCGGAGTGAACGCGGCGAATTGAAACCAGCGCGCAAACAACTCGCCGGTGTACTCCTCGGTCGGGATGAAGCCGCCAATGTCAGTACCCCAGTAAGGAATGCCGCTCAGGCCGGTGTTCACCGCGACGGGAATGTGCGTCTTCAGCGTCTCCCAACGCGATTGAACATCGCCTGACCAAAGAAACGACGCGTACCGCTGCATGCCGGCATAGCCATTCCGGTGAAGAGCATAGACCCGCTCGTTCGGCTGATACATTTGCGGCCCCTCGAAATACATGCGATTGCGCGCTAATCGGGACGGCGCATCGAGTCCGTCACCCTGATCGGGCCACCAGCCATCCACGCCGGCATCCATCAGGGGCTTGTGGACTGGCCAATAGCAGCTGACTTCGCGCTCGGGAGGCCAGTGACCGTCCGGCGTTCGGCCGCTCGGAAGAGGCGGCGCAGTACACGGATCGGCGACTGTGCCGGTGAGATGGCGACCCTCCAGAACCACGTGCAGCACAACCTTGAAGTGCCCATCGTGCAATTGCTGGATTGCACGCGGCGGATCCGGGAACGCCTTGGAATTCCAGGTGAACTCGCCGTTGTGTGTGTTCCAGCCGTTCGGACAGAAGTCCGTTCCAAGATAAATCATCGCGTCGCAAGGAAGCTGCTTTTCGCGGAATATCTTAGGCTCTTGCATGATCTCTTCTGGCGAGCCCAGCGTCCGGTGCGATTGCTGGTAACCGAATGACCATAAGGGAGCCATCTCCGGATAGCCCGTGATCTTCGCATATTCGCGCATCACGGCCACAGGGTCTTTCACGCCTATGACGAAGACATCCAGTGGTAGCGGACCAGGCGGGTTCGTTGGTTGAAACTGTCCTTCCTTTCCCGTCAGGTCGAACGCGCCCAAGGGCTGGTGGACATACATCGCCCAGCCGGCGGTTCCGATAGCCAACTGGACCGGCACTTTGGCGCCGTGCGTACTCAGGTGATATCCCGCCTGACCGCTCCCCATCCGGTCGACACTGCCGCGCCGGTCGAATTGTGGCCCTCCCTGCCCTAAGCCGAACAATGGACCATCGCCTATTTGGAAGCTGAGATTCCCCGTAGTTGCATCGCTCTTGAGCTCCTGAACAAAACGGCCGCCCCTTGCTTCCACGCGAATGGCCAGGGGGCTTGTCGAGAGGTTCACTATCAGCTCACCGCATTCTATCTTTCGCGAATCCGGCAGCGTACGAACGCGTGCCACTGGCTGTCCCCAATCCTCTTTCACGAGCGCGCCATCGGATGGAATTGGCTGCAGTTCGCCGTTCTCAATCGGTTGAATCGTGATGCGAACTGTCTCCGCGCTCACCGGAGTTAGCGCGATCTCGACTGGCTGGCCCGCAATCTGAATCGGTATCTCCTGCGCAGCGGCAATTGCTTGCGAGAGCAGTGCTCCCGCCCCGGCCTTCGCAACTGTCTTAAATGTTTCTCTACGAGTAAGTGGTCTATGCATCGCCGTTCGTTCCATAATAGAGAACATCGCTGATAGCGCTTACATGTACGAGACAAGCAAATTATGATCGCATCTCCCCTTCTTATAAAATTGAAGACCGCCATCCTGCCATCGCTGGCGTTCCTCCTCGCAATTCCCTCGGCTTCTCCGCAAGCAAGAAACGCGGACGCCACCCAGAATGGCCTCAGGTTCCGATTTGTCGGTCCACAGGTTGGCAACCGGATCGCTGCTGTGGCAGGCGTGCCCGGCGATCCCAGTATTTACTACGCCGGCGCGGCTTCGGGCGGCGTCTGGAAGTCGGTCGATGGCGGGAACCAGTTCACTGCCATCTTCGATGATGAGCCGTCTGCGGCGATCGGCGCTCTGGCCATTGCTCCCTCCGATCCCAGCACGGTTTGGGCCGGTACTGGGGAAGCGTGGGCCATCCGCGACAGCGATGTCATGGGAGATGGCGTCTACAAATCCACCGACGCCGGCAAGACTTGGAAGCACATGGGTCTCGCGGAAACAGGACGCATTGGACGCGTGATTGTAAATCCCACGAATCCGGACAACGTATTTGTCTGCGCTCTCGGTCGCGCCACTGGACCGCAGCCCGAGCGCGGCGTGTTTCGTACCAATGACGGAGGCCTGCACTGGGATCGCGTGCTGTTTGCAGACGAAAATACCGGCTGCTCAGGTCTCGTCATGGATCCCCACAACTCGCACGTGATGTTTGCCGGCATGTGGCAGGTTGTCATGCACACCTATGGTGAATTCAGCGGCGGTCCCGGCAGCGGCATCTACACGTCGCACGATGGCGGCGCAACCTGGACCCGCCTCACTGGTCATGGATTACCAAAACCTCCGGTGGGCAAGATCGACGTGGCCATCGCGCCCAGCGATTCGAATCGAGTGTATGCGCTTATTCAAACCGCAAATCAAGGTTCCGTCTGGCGCTCCGACGATGGTGGCGAAAATTGGCGCGCTGCAAGTCACAGCCGCGAGCTCATCGGACGCGCCGGCTATTACATACGCATCGCAGTGTCGCCTAGCAATGAGAATGAAGTCCTTGTCGCCAACAGTTCATTTCACCAATCGCTCGATGGTGGTGAGACCTTTCGAACCGTGCCATGGGGCGGCGACACTCACGACATTTGGATCGATCCCACCAACCCCGATCGATTCGTAGTCACCAGTGATGCTGGAATGAACATCACCACTGTGCATGGCCGCGGTTTCCATCGTGTGCAACTGCCAATCGGGCAGATGTACCACGTCGCCGTAGACAACCAGGTCCCCTATTGGGTGTACACGAACATGCAAGACAGCTCCACGATGCGCGGCCCCAGTAATGCGCGAGGCTTCGGCGGCGGCCGTGCGCCATCGGAAGAGAACCCCGAAGCCAACGCTGAATCTTCCGCGACAGGTGCAGGCGGTGGCGCTACTGCTGGCGCCAAGGTGCTACCGCTGGCCCTGCTGGTTCGCCTCCACCTGCGTCCCCTACCGCCGGCCAGCCCCCAACGACTCCCGCTGAGCAACAGCCCCAACCTGCCAATCCCGAAGAGCCTTCACGTCCTTCACAGGGTCAAAACCGAGTCGTAGGCGGTGGCGGATCGCCTGCTGGCGGTGATGGCTGGGAATACCGGCTCGGCGGCTGCGAGTCAGGTTTTACTCTTCCCGATCCCACCAATCCCGACATCGTCTGGGCTAGCTGTTACGGAAACGAAGTCACCCGGTACGACGCGAAAACAAAAGAAGCGCGATCCGTTAGCCCCTGGATTCACACGCTCGATTCGCCGCCGAACGAGACCAAATACCGCTGCCATTGGACTCCTCCCCTTGCCATCGATCCCTTCGATCACAACACCGTCTATTACGGTTGCCAGGTGATTTTCAAAACATCGAATGCCGGTCAAAGTTGGAGTGTCATCAGTCCCGACTTATCCACGCACGATCCCAGCCGCATCGTTTCGTCCGGCGGTATCGTCGGTGACAACCTCGGCCAGTTCTATGGGGAAGTCGTTTTTGCCATTGCGCCTTCTTCCATCCAAAAAGGTCTCATCTGGGCGGGCACAAATGACGGCAAAGTTTGGTACACGCGCGATGGAGGCGGCCAATGGACCGACGTAACTCAGAACATCTCCGGCTTGCCGCCATGGGGAACCGTATCGAAGATTCAGCCCTCCTTTTTTGATCCCGGCACTGCCTACGTCGCGGTTGATTTCCACCTCATGGACAATCGCGATCCGTACATATATAAGACCAGCGATTTCGGTAAGACATGGAAGCAAATCACCGGCGATCTGCCGAAAGGCCCGCTGGCGTATGTCAAGTCCGTCGCCGAAGATCCCAACCGCAAAGGATTCCTGTTTGCCGGGACTGGAAGCGGTTTCTACTATTCGCCTGACGATGGAGAGAAATGGATCGCATTTAAAGCCGGCCTTCCCCACGCGCCTGTGACTTGGATCGAGGTGGAAAAAAGATTCCACGATGTTGTCGTGTCCACATACGGTAGAGGGATCTACATCCTCGACGACATCACCCCGCTCGAACAAGCCGCCGATCATGCTTCGAACGAGCCAGTGACGTTGTACAAGCCGCGACCCACCTACCGCTTAGTCGCCGGAAGCCGCGCGTTCCTCGATTTCGATTTGAAGTCTCCTGCCCGGGTAGATCTTTCAGTTCTCGATTCGCACAACACCGTGGTACGCGATTACAAGAACGTGCCAGGCCGCCCTGGTCTCAATCGAAGAACTTGGGACATGCGCTACGAGCCGCCTCGGCTGGTAAAGCTTCGCACCAATGCGCCGGACAATCCTTTTATCTGGGAAGAGACGCGCTTTCGTCGCGCCGATTCGCGCCCCATCACGCATTGGGGAATTCAGCAGGCCGAAGTGGGTCCCGTCGTACCTCCAGGCAAATATACAGTTCGGCTGACGGTTGCCGGCAAAGCATATACGGTACCTCTCGAAATTGTGAGGGCCCCGCAGATCAAGGCCAGCGACGCTGAGCTAGCAGCATCCGTAAAGATGCAGCTTCGCATTCGCGACGACATAAGTGCCGTCTCCGACATGGTGAACCAGCTCGAGTGGATGCGCAAGCAGATGGACGACGTGCAGAAGATGATGCGCGCCGAAAATCCCAAAGCCGATCTCTTGAAATCTGTGCAAGCTATGGACCAGAAGATGCAAGGCGTCGAATACAAGCTGATCTCGAAGGTCGAAGCAAACAGCGACGACAAATATTACGTCGAGCCATACAAGATCTATCTAAATCTGATTTGGCTCAATGGCGAGGTAGGAACCGGAGCGGGCGATGTGGCCGGCAGCGCGAACTACGGCCCAACCGATACATCGGTGGCTGTGCTCGAGACTATTGAAAAGGATCTCACTGCTGCCCGCAAAGATTATCAAGCGTTGATGGACAAGGAGGTTCCCGCATTCAATCGGGCTATGCTCTCCGGCGGAGTCACGCCATTGAGCGCCGGAACGCAAGGCTCGGTAGCGGCTCCCGCAACGCGCGTTCCCTAAGCGGCTCCGCCGAAAATCTGCGTTCATCAGCGTTCATCGGCGGCCATAATTATTCTGGGAGCGGTCCAGCACGCGCCTTACCGCGCGAGCGGCTTTAACATCTCATCCAGATAGTCCGGCTTGCTTGCGTCACGCACCAGATGCGGATATCTCTCCCCATCGTGGTAGTCAACCGCGCAGGTCTTGTAGTAATCATCGTCAATAACAAGAAGTTGAATCGCTTGCGACGTATTCTTGCTCGCCTTGATCGCGTCGGCGAGGATGTCTGCCGTGTAAACTCGGCCATTCACGCCGACGACTTTCATTCCCGGACTGATGCCCGCCTTGAACGCGGGCCCGTCATAAATCGCATCCGAAACCGTGCCGTCCGCCGTTAGACTCAGGCCTAGCGAGAACGTGGTGCTAGAGAAACCGCGCGCCGTTCTTCCTCCTCGTGCCGGCTTTGACGTGAAATCGAGCTTCCAGCCGCTCCCCTCAATGCCGCCCAGCGGAGCCTCAGCCGAAGTCGACATTAGACGGCTGTTCAGGAAATCCGCCCAGCCGTACGGCACTACGCGATTCAGCGTTTGAACCAGTTCATCGAACGTGTACGGCTTTGCTTCCGGGCCATTGTTCGCACCACCGTAAAAAAGTCGGGCGAAATCGTCGAAGGACTTTTCACCATGGCTCTGGTTATGGATGATGCTCGCCACCTCTATCCAAATCAACTCTCCTTCTTCGTAGTAGTCGGAGCCTCGCCGCCAATTACCCCAACCGCCTCCTCCCGCGAACATCCCGGGCAGCGCAACCGCAGTATCCAGAACTGGACGCCAAGTCCGTCCAGGACGACCGGGTCCAAGATTCGCGGCCGTGCTCGCAATCGACTGGTGATAATCTTCGGGTCCCCAGAGGCCGCTGCGCGTGGCAAGCACATTGCCAAGGTAGGACGTGTTCCCTTCGTACACCCAGAGCAGGTCGGTTTCCATCGGAGCCTCATAATCCGGCGTGCTCTCATCCTTCGGGCGCCGAAATTTCCCGCTCCACGAATGCGCGAATTCATGCGCAAGCAGGCCGCCCAATTCGCGTGCTGCTCCGGGCGAGAGAAACACGCGCTCCGGTAACCGGCTGTCATTCGATTCGTGATGCTCCACGCCGAAGTGCCCCGTATGATCGCTCAACGTCAGCAGGAAATGATATTCCCGATAATGACGCGAGCCAAACAGCTTCCCCGTCTCCGCCACTAGGTTGGTCATTCCGCGCTGAACTTCGGCAGGCATGGCCAGGGCTGCTTCGCTCTCCGCGACAATGTCGATCTCGTGGTGAATCGGTTCTCCTGGCGGCGTCAGGTCAATCGCGCGATAGTACTGCCCGGCGACTAACGGTGAATCGACCAAGCGTTCGAGCGAAACAGGTTCGAAATCGACATCGCCGCCCGATTGAGCTGCCGTATGCAACGCAGTGCCGAACCTCCAACCCGGTGGAAGTTGCAGCTTCGGTTTATAAATTAACCGTGCGGCCGGAATGCCCGCCGGATAGAGAAGCACCTGATTCCAATTCAGGACCATCAACTTGTCCGTCGCCGTCCCCGCAGCCGGACCGCCCATTCCGCTCGGCTCCAGATAGTCGAAGGAGATTTCGAGTTGTCTCGCCCCTTGGGGCACATCTACGTGAAACGTGAAGACGTCCAATAGGTCGCGCCGCCATGGAATCGTTTTGCCATTCGCGGTAAATTTCAGCCCGGTAACATTCGCGATGGGGCCGACGGGTTCATGCAAGCCGGGAATCCATTTCGGATAGTAGAAAGTCAGCGGCCCGGGATTGACCGCTAGCTCCATGTGTGTGCGTAGAACCTTTTCGGGCGCTTGCGTCGCGTCGACGGTAAGGCTGATTGTCGGCGGTGTTTGACCTTTCAAGCAAGCAACGCCGAGCAGCAAGAGCATTTGAAGTTTTTTCATGGATCTGGCACCTCGCCGTGTCGCGCTACCGGCATCTTTGGAATCACTCTAACTCGAACGAGCTCGTTCATCATTGTCACAGGCTGCCTTCCGTCATGAACGGCTGCTCCGGCAACCCAGGAACTCGAAACTGTTCCTGCAGAGATCCGCGTGTATCAGCGTTAATCAGCGGCCATTATCTGTCACCCCGCCGCGCCCCAAATATCGCCAACCGTGAACCCATTCGGAAAAGGATCGTCTGGATCAACGACATACTGCGCGAAGCCCGTAATCCACGCTTGCCCGGAAAGTGTCGGCACGACCGCCGCATACGGTCCCACACGCGTTTCTTCCACCAGCCGCCCAGTAAACGTAGTGCCTAGGATGCCTTCATGGACGAAATCCTGGTAAAGAGGCAGCTTGCCCTTCGCGTGCAGCACCGCCATTTTTGCGCACGTTCCCGTGCCGCACGGCGAGCGATCCAGCACTCCAGTCCACGATTCCGGACGCGACCAATCGAGCGTGCCGGTTGAAACCACAACGGTGTTCTTCCTGTGAGCATCCGGCCGCGAAGGCTCGCCCGATATCTGCGCAATCGTCACGCCCGCAATCCCCGGATTCTCCGGATGCGCGATGGGTAGTTGCTCTCGCGCGGCAGCCTTGATCATCTCCGCGACACGCACGATTTCGCGAGCCTCATCCGGCGCCAGACGGAATCCGAGCGGCGCAGCCTCCGCGATAACGTAGAACATTCCACCATACGCAACATCGACTGTCACTGTCCCTATCCCACGAACTTCAATGCGCGCATCAAGATGCGTGGCGAACGCCGGAACATTACGAAAAGTAACTCGCTTGACCTTCCCGCGTTCCACATCCGCTTCGACA
The DNA here is from genome assembly GCA_963819405.1 of uncultured Acidobacteriaceae bacterium. GTDB lineage: Bacteria > Acidobacteriota > Terriglobia > Bryobacterales > Bryobacteraceae > Bog-105. Next base: position 61,704 of record CAWFWH010000030.1, read on the forward strand.
GCAATCAACCCCGCCGGCGTCTCCAGCTTCAACCGCGTAACCGGCTCAACCGCCGCGACCATGCCGGTTTCAATCAGCACTGTCACAACGCAGATCGTGTTCGTTCCGGACATGGGCGGATATTCCACCTGCTCCATAATCACGAATCCGGCATCGGCTTCGGGGTGCGTCGGCGGCAGGATCAAATTGCAGTTGGCAGCCGGATAGCCGCGCGGCTCACGCAACATTCTGAGGCGCAAATGATCTGCCTGCGTCTCGAGATATGTCTTCTTTTCGAACATCGTCTTACCGGGCACGTCCAGCACTCCGCCGGTAATGACGCGGCCCGGCTCACCACAGGCGTGAGCATCCACCGCCGTGATCATGCTCGAGAATCGCAAACGAATTCCTCTTATTTGGTTCCGGAGAAATCAGCCGTGCCGACCCGAACCACTGTCGGGCTTCCGGGTCTTCGTCCTGCTGGCGATGATGTCCCTGGCGGCGAAGCCGCGCCCGCAGGTGCCGCTTCCGCCCATATGCCATAGACGCGATTGTTATATGCCGTCAGCCACGTGTAGTCACCCAGAAATACTTGCTGGCCTTCAAATGGCGTATCGGTCCACGCATAATTCGTGAACGTCTTTCCGCCGTCCGTCGACCGCGCCAGCGTAACGCACGTTTTGCGATTTGCCGGATCATCCCGACGATCGTAGAACTGCACGTAGATGAAGCCCGTCATCGGATCCACCGCCATCCATTGGAAAAATTGATCGTTGCCATCGTGTACAGGATCGTTGTTCACGCGCATCGCCGGAGACCACGTGCGCCCGTGGTCTGAAGACGATGACAGGAAGACATCTATATCGCCGTTGCGGTAATCGCTCCAAGCGACGTAAAGTTTTCCGCTTTCCCAATCGACGCCGATCTGCGGAAAGCCCATGACTCGCGCTACTCCAGGGACTCCGCCGAAATACGGAGGCGCCGTTTCAATCACGGACCGCGAAGGGGCAAAACTTTTTCCGCCATCGTGCGATTGCGTGAACGCGACAGTACTGCCATCGCTCCAGACCGCGTAAATTGTCCCGTCCGAGCCGACCGTTCCAACGAAGCCGACCAGCGCCCCGTTGTCATCGCGAGGCAATCCCGCGTGCGTGCTGATCCGCATCGGCGTCGACCACGTTTTCCCGTCGTCCGTCGACCGCGAGAAAAGCATGATCGATTGATCCATCTGCCATTCGATCCAGCCCACGTAGAGATTGCCGGCGTACCGGCTATCCGGCGCATTATCGGCAAAGATGCGCGGCATGTCTTCCCATTGAATGTCCGGCTCTTTGCCGGTTGGAAATGCCTTGACCGCGACCGCATCGCGCTCCCACGTTTTGCCGCCATCCAGCGAGCGCCGCACGTAAATGCCATTCCGCCCCGCCCCGTGTGCCCAATAGGAAGTAGTGCCCTAGCCGGTCGAATGTCAAGTAACAAAGGAAGGCGTGCCCTTTGTTGTCGAACGTGGTGGATACGTCCCCGGCGCTGTGCCAGTCGGGTGGCGCAGTCCCTTCCGCGAGAGTAAAAGTCTGCCCCGCATCAGTCGAGTACGCCGCCTTCGCATTCCCTTGATACACCCCGACAATTTGGCTCGGATCTTTCCAATTCACCGCGATGCCAGGTTCGTTGCCCCGTCCATCCGCTGGAGAGATGTTGACGACGCGCGCTCCCGGAGCCCGTGGCAAGGACGATTGTGCGCTACCAAACGCAACGGCGGTTAGAAAAAGAAACACAACTCGGCACATAAAAGTGTTACTTTAACTGTGCGTCGCTCAAACCGTGATGCCCAGCCATCAGCTTCTCGATATCCGCGATCTCAATTGGCACAAACGCAGACATGTTTTCATATCCGTTTTCGGTAATCAAAATCATATCCTCGAGCCGGATCCCCAGATGCATATCCGGGATCTGCATCGCCGGTTCGATAGTGAAGATCTCGCCCGGTTCGAGCGTTGGCGTCGGGTCGCGCACGTCATGTACCTCCATCCCGACCGTGTGTCCCAGGCTATTCGCGCGGCTGTTGCGGTAACGTTCGACAAATTGCGTGGCAGCCTCTTTGATCTTTGGATCGGTGAATTTATACGAAGCCATAATCCCATCCATCTTCACCACGGCATCTTTAATAATGTCGCTCGGCTTGGTATGCACTTTAATCGAGGTCATCAGCGCCTGATAAAGGCGCAGATAGATCGTGTAGTATTCCCGTTGCCACGGCGTAAACTTTCCATCGGCCGGAAAAACTCGCGTCACATCGGACGCATAGTTTTTATAGTCGGGAGCATAATCGAACTGCACCAAGTCGCCCTTCTCCAGCTTCGCCGTGTCCTTGTGGTAATGCGAATAGAAGGTGTTCTTCCCCGTCGCGATTAGCGCGAAATATGCCGCTCCATACGCGCCATATTTTTTGAATACGAATTCCGCGTCGGCCTGCAGCTCGTATTCATACATGCCGGGCTTGGCATCGCGCATAGCTTCCATAATGCCCCGCCCCGCAATACGCGTCGCTTCGCGGATAATCTCAATTTCGCGCGGACTCTTAATCCCTCGCATCAGATCGAGAATCGGATCCAGGTCTTTAATCTCCGACTGTGGCGCCGCGGCTTTCAGCTTCCCAATGAAAGCTTCTTCGCGTGACGATCGCCCGTCCCACGGATCATTTTTTGTCGCGCGCGCGAGAGCAGCCGGATCGCTCGATGACGCAGAGCCCAGAACCTCAGGCCTGAATGGCGTGTATATAATCCGTGCATCCCGAGCGAACCCATCGACCGTTGCTTTGAACTCGTCACGCGGCAAAACGGATTCGATGCCTGTTGCTTGCGCGGCCTCTTCACCCGGATAAAGACCGGGCCCGAACATCATCTTTTCCCGCCGTTCATTGCGGGGATTCAGGAACAGCGTTGAGCGTTTTGTCCGTCCGTCGATCACCAGGATCGCCCGAGGCTCGACCACGCCGGTCAAATAGAAAAATTGATTGCTTTGCCGCAGCGGCTGCTCGCCTGGCCGCTCGGTGGTCCCCTGCATAATCGCCACTGCGTCGCCAATCTTCTCCATCACGCGCGCCCGTCGAGCCGCATACTCCTGTACCGGGAACACGTTCGTAAAAACCGGCTGCGCCGAAATGGACGGCCCAGACAGTGCCATCGCAGCTATTAGTGCGCAAATCTGCTTCATGAGGTCGCGAATTGTATTCGCTATTGTATACGCTGCGCCCCAGCCCGCCTGCGCCATGGTGTTGGGCGTCACTTCGAAGCGAAACCGCGAAGATGCGCTCGGCGCACCCAGAGACAGTTACTTGCCGAGCTCGCCCCAGAGGGCCCAATCCTGTTGCTGCGTCTTCGCCAAATCAGGCTCCATTGCAAGCGCCGCCTGAAGCATCTCCTGCCCCTTCCGCCTCTGCCCGTTTTTCATGTAGGCCAAGGCGAGGTGGTATTTCGATACCGCGGTATTGCGTTTTTGGGCCGCCCGTTCCAGCTCTTTCACAGCTTCCGCATACATGTTCTTGTGCAGGAATACCCAACCAGCCGTATCGAGAACAATGGGATTGTCCGGTTCGTGTTCAAGCGCCGTCTGTGCATACTTCAGCGCCTCGTCGGTGTTCGTGTTTACCAGCATGTACGCTAAATTATTAAGGACCATCCAGTTCGAGCCGTCGTATTTGAGAACGGTTCGATACTGTTCGATCGCCGCACTTTCATGCCCCGACATGTGTTCTGCGTCCGCAAGCCGCATCCGTGCCTCCACATTCGAGGGATCGGCGGTCAAGATCCCTTGCATCGTGTGGCAGACCGCATCGTACTTTTTGTCTTCAAAATCCAGCTTGGCTGAAAGCAGCGCGGCAGGAGCGAACATTGGGTCTTTGCCCAGTAACGATGTCAGAATCGACTTCGCTTCCGGCCGGTTACCGCTGCGTACCAGCCAGGACGCCAGCCATTGCTGCGCGACAGGCGAATCGGCGTGCTTTCGAGCGAAATCGCGAACCGTTTGCACAGCTTTCGCCTGGTCCCCTTCCGCCAGCCACGTTTCCGCAAATGCGTTGCTGGCTCGCATGTCGTCGGGATTCTCGCGCAGCACACCCGCAATTAAGGCCCGGGCGCCCGCATAATCCCTTTCGAGAAAGTGCAATCTCGCATCCTGCATTGTCAGGTCTGCATTACCGTTGGCTGGCGTTTCACTCAGTGCCGTGGCCAGCTCATCGTAGTTATGATTCGCGAGGAGGGCCCGATTACGCGCCACGCGCCACTCGACTGCAGACTTCTGCGCCTCGGGCGCCTCATCCAGCGTTGCCAAAGCCGCTAGCGCATTGTTTGAACTCACGAGAGCGCGGGCCAACTCAATCCGCGCCGCCAGAAACTTCGGGTCCAGCCGGATCGTCTCCCCAAGCTCCTGTCGGTGCAGCGCATCGCGCCGCTGCCGCTCATAAACATGCGCCATCTGATAATGCGCGGCCGGCAGATTTGCTTTCAGGTGCAGCAGCAGAGTCAGATCGGACTCCGCATCCTTCGTCCGGCCCTTCAGAAGGTATAGCGACGAAAGCTGCAGCAGCGCATCGGCATCTTTGCCGTTTCTTTGGACCGCTTCCAACAGCACGCGTTCGGCTTGGTCGGAACGATTAGTGGCTACGTACGCCGCAACCAGGCGGCTTCGCGCGTCGCGGTCCGAAGGGTCCTCCGCCGCGAGTCTCTTAAATTCGCGGATGGCCTCATCCGTCTTGCCGTGCTGGAGAAGCAGCGTGCCATATATCGGCTTCAATTGGCGATTGGCGCCCACCGAGAGCGGCTTCACCGTCGATTCCGCTTCGTCCCGGGCTCCTCGCCGGTCCTGGATCGTTCCCAGCAGCGCCAAAGCCGGCGGGTTTTTCTGGTCGATCTCCAGTGCGCGCCGGGCCTCATTTTCCGCGTCGACCAATCGGTTATTTCGCAGGTAAAAATCTCCCAGCAGAAGGATTGCCTCCCAAGATCGCGGCGCGCTCGCGACAGCCTGCTTTAAGACGTCCTCGGCCCCTGCGAGGTCTTTCAGCGCCTCTTTCATGCGGGCCAACTCGACCGAGGACCTCAAGTGCCCAGAGGAACGTGAGAGGACGGCTTCCAGCCCCTTGATCGCCTCTTCCGGCTTCCCCAATTTGAACTCTGTGACTGCCAGCGTGTCCGCCGCCTCGACATTATCCGGCTGATTTTTTAGGAACTGTTGTATGCGTGCGTGCGCGTCCGAAACCAGATCTTTATCTCCGTAATCCGCCAGCAGCCTGGAAAGATTTAACTGGGCATCGGCATGGTTTGGGTTCAGCTCGGTCGCTTTCCGGAGATAGGCAGCCGCATCCCGCACGTCTCGCATGCTGAGATACGTCATCCCCATCTGATATAGCGGCTCCGCATCCCTGGGCATGGCCGCCGCCGCGTTCTTAAACTGAAGCAGAGCGCGCGCGAAATCCCGTTTATTTCTATATTCCTTTCCATTGCGCAGGAATGCGGCTTCCTTCTCCGTGCGGCTTCGACAGCCGGTCGATGTAAGTAAAACCGCTAGGGTCGCCAGCCATGGCGTTACAAGAGTGGACGCACGTCGTAATCTCACCATTTTGCCGGGTCCCCATCCAGATGCATTTGTGCTTCCAACCAACTATCCCCTGGGACGGTCTATGTTACTTGGCGTGCGGCCGGGAATGGCGGCGGAGAGAGGTCCGTGAGCGAACTGGTTACGACCGTGCTACACTACACCTACACTACACTTTTGGCTTTCTTGATCCTCTTTTTTCAGTTTGGGAAGGGCTACCGCGCCAACCTGCCACAGCTAAGCGACGGGAATTCAGTAACTTGCAGACTAGTGAATATCGGTATATGAATTGCAAGACATACGCCGTCAAAACTGCTCAGTCTCCAGGGGGAAAGTATGCGCAAATATGTGACTGCCGCGACAGCCTTGTTATTCTTTGCAGCACTTCCGGTGCTCGCGAATAAGCCCGTGCCCACACCGGGGCCAGCGCCAGACCCGCCCAGCCTTTGTGATTCCATCGCGGGTAATCTCGTCATGAATTGCGGCTTCGAAACAGGAGATTTCACCGACTGGACCCGGAGCGGCAATCTCGGGTTTACGGGAGTCACTAATGGGTCCGTTGAGGGCCTTTCTGCCCACAGCGGTAGCTATTTCGCGTTTTTGGGACCGATCGGAAGTGACGGATTCATATCGCAAACGCTGGCCACGACCGCGGGCGCTACGTATCAACTCCAGTGGTTCCTGGGCAGCGATGGTGGCACTCCGAATGACTTCGATGCCGAGATCAACGGAGTTCCCCTGTTCAGCCAGACGAACATTCCCAGCACGGGTGCCACGTACACGCTCTACGCTGAGAGCTTCGTTGGGACAGGCTCAGACGCGCTTACATTCAGCTTTCGCAACGATCCTGGCTATCTCGCTCTCGATGACATCTCTGTGACGCCCGCGCTCGCGGCTGTACCCGAGCCCACTTCCGTCGTTCTGCTTCTTTCGCTAATTGCACTTGCAGGTGTCGCGCTGCGCCGCCGCATAAGCCACCGGCTCGTGAACTGATGATATTGCGTTTCGCCGCCCGCTAACGGCGGCAGGTCCAGGCGTTTGCGCAATAGGCACGCCGGGATGGGAGTTAAGCCCCATTCTGGCGCGCTCTTGCATTTCTTGACCCAAAAATTCGGCCATCCTGACTCTTTTTTTCCTCGCCGCATCGCAGCTTGGCGGCGCACCTTTCCACCGCCTCACCTCTCTCCATCTCCCCCAATCACCGCTGGCCTCACTTCCTCGCCCGCCGCACCGCTCCGCTTCTCCCCCTCCGCCGCTGCGCTGATCGATTCCTGGAACGGCACCGCGAACCCGACCTTCAACTGAGATGCCGCGCCCAAAATCTTCAGCAACAACTCCGATTGCACTTTCAAATATTCGTTGTAGTCCGTCGTCAGGACATAAGCGAAAATATCCAGCGAGAAGGACTCGCGGTTGATCTTGGTGAAGCGCAGCGGAACACCCGTGGCATCGATCATCGGATGCTCTTGCAGAATTTTCGTCACCGCATCCATCATTTCCCGTATCTGCTCCGGCGTCGTGTCTCTGCGTAACTGCAGCGTCGGATGGAACCATATGCGATCGCGTCTCGAATAGTTCTCGAGGGTCATCGTCGAAAACTGTGAATTCGGAACCGTCACCAGCGTGCGGTCCAGCGTCCGAATGCGAGTCGACCGTAACCCGATATCCTCCACGGTCCCCACTTGGCCGCCGAATTGGCAGAAGTCTCCCACCAGGACCGGGCGATCGCTAATCACCGAAATCCCGCCAAAAAGATTCTCGATTGTCTTCTGTGCCGCCAGCGCCAACGCCAACCCGCCTATACTGACTCCGGCAAGAATTGCGTTGGTGTTATATCCCCACGCCGACAACGTGAAAAGTACCGCGGCGCAGAAAACGCAGATCTTGACGAATCGCACAATCAGCGGCACGACTGAGTACGACAACGCCCGCTCTGCTGGATTGAGCCGCGATATCACCTGGTCGGAAACAATATCGACCACTCGCATCAGCACCAACGCAATTCCAAGTACGAACAACAACGTGATCATCTTCAGCAGGTAATCCCGAAGGAGCGCGGACGGTGCAATCACTACCATGCAAGCGCGAAACACAGCAAGCGAAACCAGCAATCGAAGCGGTTCCGTAAATGCCTGGAGCCTGTATGTTCGAAGCGATTTCGCATAGCGATTCGTAAACGGTTTCACTAAGGCAAGAAACATTCTCGACAGGAAACGCGAGACGAGCGACAGAATCAGCGCCACCAGCACGAGAGCGAGCCACACCCAAATAGGTGTCCCGATCAGCTCGGTTGCGACCAGCGGCTCAGGCAATTTTTTTTCAATCGCCGACTCGCCCGCCAGCGCGCTCAATTCAGGAATTCGCGAAATGCTATCTGCGGATATTATCCAGACGCCAACGCCCTGCTGGGTCACACGTTCCATCTGCAGCGTGACCGTCTTATTTTTCAATCGCAGCGTTGCCAGCTTTTCCAAACTCGGCGTCAACCCGCCGCTACTTCCTTCGGGGCTGTTGCTCAGTTGATCTAGTTCAAACTGCGGATCGCGATCGAGCAGCTCGCCTAATTCCTTTGCGAGTTCAGGACCCGCTGTCGAGCGTTCTTGTGCCTTGACACTCCGCAGATCCAGGTACTGCGATGCCAGCATGAAGTTGTTGCGGTGGCAAGCTTCCAAGAAGTTATAAATGGAGGTCCGTGGACTTGTTCGCCCCAGCGGGTCGGTGGGAGTAGAGACCGTCGGCGCCGCCGGCTTTCTATTCGATAAGAGACCGGTCATACCCTGCGCAAACACCGGCTGGCCAACCAGTAGCCCCATCACAGCAGGGAGGACGATTTTACTAAGAACATTAACTCTCATAGGATGAGTCAGTTTGCGATCAATTTTTAAAGCATTAGCTCACGCATAACAAAACTCGCGAAAGCTACTCTTGGCGACAGGAGCAAGAACCAAATGTCTTCTCATGTCATTTTAAGCGGCAGCCATCGCGAGCACCCGGCCGGCTCGGACTCGCGTTGGCAAACCCGCATCCGACGAAATCATTCAACTTACTTTAATCCTGAGGCGCCAAAGTGCGAATCTCCTTGGTGCCGGTGCCGCCGATATCAAAGCGGTCGAAGCTTTCGCGTCTCAACATCATTTCTCTATCATCCAGATCCATGACGCGGCACGTTCGATATTCATATCGGGATCTCTCTCGGCCCTGTCGGCTGCTTTTGGAGCAGACCTTCAGATCAGTCGCATCGCAGAGGGAACTTTTCGGACGCGGCGGGGCTCACTTCAATTACCGCAGGCGCTCGAAGGTCGCGTCATCGCCGTCTTAGGCTTCGATCAGCGTCCGGCTGCTGCAGCGCACTATCGCATGCTTCCTCGCGCGGCAAAGTCTTACACTCCGCGGCAGGTCGCGAAGCTTTACAATTTTCCGGTGAACACCGGTAAAAATCAGACCATCGCTCTTATCGAACTCGGCGGTGGATTCAACGATTCCGATCTTCAAACGTATTGGGGTCAAATCGGCGTTGGCAATGTCTCGACGACAGCCGTTTCTGTCGATGGTGCGCAAAATAGTCCGATCGGTGATCCGAATAGCGCCGACGGCGAAGTGGCTCTCGATATCGAGGTTGCTGGCGCGATTGCGCCCAGCGCGCAAATTGCAGTGTACTTCGCTCCCAATACAGATCAAGGCTTTTTAGACGGAATAAATGCGGCCATTCATGACACGGTCCGCAAGCCGTCGGTCATTTCCATCAGTTGGGGATCCGCGGAAAGCGAGTGGACACCTCAATCACTCAATGCCTATAACGCAGCGTTTCACGATGCCGCTTTACTCGGCATCTCGGTGTGCGCTGCCGCGGGCGATGGCGGTTCGTCCGACGGCGAACCCGATGGAAAGAATCATGTCGACTTCCCTGCTTCGAGCCCCTGGGTTCTCGGGTGCGGCGGCACAAAGCTTATCGGAAGCGGCTCAACCATTCAGTCCGAGACCGTTTGGAACGATGGCGCCAGTGGAGGCGCGACTGGCGGCGGCGTCAGCTCCCATTTCTCGCGTCCCGCGTATCAAGCGCACGTGAACACTCCAAAACCATCCGGAACCGTTAATCCAACCGGGCGCGGTGTACCCGATGTCGCGGGCGACGCTTCTCCGGAAACCGGCTACAACATTTTGGTCGATGGACAACAGGGCGTGTTCGGCGGCACCAGTGCCGTCGCGCCGTTATGGGCAGCGCTGATCGCGCTATTCAACGAGCAGCTCGGCAAAAATGTGGGCTGGCTTCATCCTGCTCTCTATGGAACTATCACGCAGCACAAAGCGCTGCACGATATCACATCCGGCACTAACGGCTCCTATAAAGCCGGACCAGGATGGGACCCTTGCACCGGCCTCGGTTCACCGAACGGGCAGGCGATGCTGAATCTTCTTAAGACTTGATTTCCGCGAGAATCTGCTCGCACATTCCACGAGGATCGGCCGCCCGAGTTACTTGGCGGCCGATCACCAAATAATCGGCTCCGTTATAAATTGCTTCGCGCGGAGTCGCAACCCGTTTCTGGTCCCCCATCGCAACTCCCGCCGAACGAACCCCTGGCGTCACAATCTTCAAATCCGGCCCGCCCACTTTCCTCACATGCTCGATCTCGAGTGGCGAACAAACAACTCCGTCCATCCCGCTTTCAACCGCTTTCCTCACCCTCAAATCCACCAGATCCAAAACCGGGACAGGATACCCAATATCTAATAAATCTTCCTGATCGAAGCTGGTCAGGACAGTCACGGCAAGCAGCTTCGTCTCAGCTTCCCCTCGTCCCTCGACCGCAGCTCTCATGATTGTTCGGCTCCCATGCACGGTCAGGAAACTGACTGGGTTCGTTTGGCAAATTTGCCGGGTAGCCCTTTTGACGGTTTCGCCGATGTCGTAAAGCTTCAAATCCAGAAAGACTTTCTTCCCAAACGAAGCCAACTGCCGAACAAACTCCATCCCGCCCGCCGCATACAGTTCCATCCCAACCTTGTAGCAATCGACTGCCGATCCTATCTTTCCAACCAGTTGAAGCGCCTCCGTCGTGCTTTCTACATCGAGAGCCACGATCAGAGGGTTCGTTTGGTAATTCAGAGCCTCACCTCAATTGGCTTCGTTCCGTAATCTTTCACGCGACCGATGACGTAAGCCTCGGGGCACCGCTCCAGCAGAGACTTCGCGTCTTGTTCGCCGATTGCGATGAGCAGACCTCCGGAGGTCTGCGGGTCATATAGCAGAGCTTGGAGTTCGTTCGGTAATTCGGGCGGCATCGCCACGCAGCTCTCCACAAAGTCGCGGTTGTTATTCAAACCGCCGGAATGCGCGCCGGCTTTGGAATACTCGATTGCGCCCGGCAGAAACCGAACCGCACTCGCCCGGATTTCGAGCGTCACGTTGCTCGCCAGCGCCATTTCTCGAGCATGGCCCAGCAACCCGAACCCGGTCACGTCTGTGCAGCCATGAACATCGAACTTCAGCATGGCATCGCACACTTCGCGATTCAGCGTCAACATCTGCTCAATCGAGGCCTCCATGTGGGTTCGTTCCGCAAAGCCCTTCTTGAGCGCCGTCGAGATCACCCCGGTACCAATTCGTTTCGTAAAAAGCAGAACGTCTCCGGCCTTCGCGCCCGCATTCGTCAGAATTCTGCTCGGATCGATCAGCCCGGTGACCGCGTACCCGAATTTAACTTCATCTTCTGAAATGCTGTGTCCGCCGAGGATCACACAACCGGCTTCGTGAATCTTGTCCGCGCCGCCTCGGAGGATCGCTTCCAAATCCTGAATATCGCCCTTCGCGGGATAAACCACCAGCGACAGCGCCGTCACCGGCCGCCCGCCCATCGCGTAAATATCGCTGAGCGCATTCGCGGCGGCAATCCCTCCGAACATGTACGGATCATCGACAATCGGCGTGAAGAAATCCACGGTTTGTACCATCGCGAGCGGTTTCCCGCCCGCTTCCGTCAAGTCGTAAACGCCGGCGTCATCGGCTGTGTCATACCCCACCAGCACTTTTTCGTTCGTGATTCGCGGGACCGCTTTCAGCGCCCGATCCAAAATTTTGGGGCTTAGCTTCGATGCGCAGCCACCGGCTTTCACGTTGGCGGTGAGTTTGGTCGCCATCAGTCTCCAGTGTAGTTAGACACGAGAGCAGCTTCTTCTTCGAACTGCCACTCGCGCCAGCCATCCAGCAACGGGAAGTACAACCCAAGCCAGATGGGACCTTCAGCAAGCCTGGAGACCAACGTCGCGTAGTTATTGAGCTGCGGCTGGTACCGGCGCTGTTCTTCTTCCAAAAAGACTTCACGGCTGCCGCCCTTATGCTCCCCGGTCTTGAAATCGATGATCCACAATCGGCCTTCTTCATCGCGAAACACGCGGTCGACGGTTCCACTGATCAATGTGTCCTGGATACGACCGCCGATTGCCCACTCCGATCGAGCTTCACTGTGAGGTTGCAAAATCCATCGCCCGCGCTCACTTCCCAAGGTGCTCTTCAGTGCTTGAATAACTTGCCTTGATGCCTTGGGCTCTTCTGCGTTTGCAACGCCCAGCCGAAGCAATTCGGATTTGATCAACGGCTCAGTCATTGCAAGCCGTTCAGCGGTCCACAGATCTATTCCTGCAACTGCAATGCGCTTGAATAATGCGTGAACCACCGTTCCGACGTGGCGGCTGGTATCGCTCACCCATTCGTAAGTTACTTTCCGAGCCGACGCCGTCTCGCGACGCAGCTCCGGCTTCCATTCAACCGGCGCCTCGAAAGTAGGAGCTTTCCAGTTCGCCGGCAAGCGTCGCAATACGGTTCCAGCAGAAGCTGCAAAATCGAGACTTGCCTGCACAAACGGCTTGCGGCGAAACTCGCTCTGAAACTGTTCTTCTACGCTGCTCCAAATTAACCCGAGGAAGGTGTTGCTCCGTGCTTTCTTACATTGCGTCCGATCCTTAGTCGCTTCCGCGTTGCCAAGCAGGTAGAGTTCGTTTCTGGCTCGCGTTGCGGCGACATAGAACAGCCGCTTCAACTCGTGAGATTCCTTTTGTTTGATCTCCTCGTTTACAAAATCGTAGGCCGGATCGTTGCCGCCCCTCTGAGGCTGAGCAGCGACGTGAAGCCTGTGTCTCGCCATTTTCGTCGACTGTTTCGGTCCAGATCAGCAACTCATTTTCTCGAGATCTTACCGGCGATCCAAGCTTCGGAAGAATGACCGTATCGAACTCAAGCCCTTTCGCTTTGTGAATGGTCAGCACCTGGACACAATCTGCTCCGGACGTGGGTTTCGCATAGAGACACTCCAAGCGCTGGTTTAGGAGGCTGAAGTCGCGAATGGTTCCACCCTCCTCGAAGGTCTCGATCAAATTGAAATACACGTCTGCGTCTTCGTGTTGATTTACCTCGCGCAAAATCGCCGGGCCGCCGAGCGTCATCCACGTGTTCTCCACCAAATCGCGTAAAGGAAGACGGCCAACGCTCGCCACAGCAGTGAACAAAATCTCCTGAACTCGCACTGCCCTGCTCCGGCCATCCGCTGAAAGCCTGGCGATCTTTGCCGGATCGGAGAGCAGATCCGGAATCGTGCGAGTTTCGTTTTCCGCGAGCGCCGACAAGTCCGCCAACGTGAGACCGCACCAAGGTGCGCGCAGACAGGCGAGCCATGCTACACGATCCCCGGCGTGCAAAACAGCCCGCGTGAGAGAGATCAAATCGAGTATGTGCTGCTGCTCCCGGAGCTCATCGATCTCGACCGCTTCGTATCGTATTTCCGCCTTGCGAAGAGCGGGAAGAATGGCTGCGATATGCGCTCTGCTTCTGACCAGAATCCGCGACCTTGCTTTTGTCCTTGGCGCGTTCAATGATGCGCACAATCTCGCTCGCCTCTTGCTGCCCGGCATCGCCGATAAACGGGATCAATTGCGGCGCGACCTTGCTCTTCGATCTGAACGCACTCGAAGGCCGGAGCTTGACCGCGCCATGAGCAACGTCGTCTTCGCCCATGATCGGGACTGAACACCGCTTGTGTCCACTCGATAATCTCAGGAGTAGAACGGAAGTTCGTGGTGAGGCGCACTGGATTCAGGCGGACCGATCCAAGCTGCTGTCTTTTCCCAGCACTGCAGGAACAGCGAAACTTCGGCTTCGCGAAAGCGGTAGATGCTCTGCATCGGATCGCCCACTAGAAACAAGGTGTGACCGTCGCCCTCGGACCATTGCGCCGTAAGCGCGTCAATGAGGTCGTATTGAGCGCGCGATGTGTCTTGAAATTCGTCCACCAGCAAGTGCTCGATTCGATAGTCCAGCCAATAGAGGAGTTCGCTGGGTTGATCCGGCGTGCCCAACGCCTTAATGGCGGCGCGTGTCACTTCCGTAAAGTCGACGGTCGAATGCTGGCGAAACACTTCTCTTAGCGCCTCGTGCGCGCGGTCGATCAATTGACAGAATGCGTCGATCAGTTCGTCGTGTTGTTCGTTACCGAGGAACCGCCATTGATCGCGCTGGCTCAACATACGTGCCACCTGGCCTTCCAGGCTGTTGATGTCGTTGTCGAAGTGCAGCGAGACTCGATGGAACAGCGCTCTGCTAGCTTCATCGCCTTCCGCAAGATCACGTAGCATACGGCGCGCGGCCAGATGATATAGATCGCGCGCGTCTTCCACAACTTGACCGACTCCGCCAAATTCTGAGATGACCGGCATCTGGCGCGTTAGCATCGCGCAAAGCGAATCGATGGTTTGAATTTGAAGGCGGCTCGTGTCGTAAGCTCCTTCTAACGCATCGTGCACTCGTTGCTTTATCTCGGCGGCGGCTTTTCGAGTGAAGGTCATGGCGACCACAGATTCGGGGCGGTCGACTATCTTTAACAAGCGTAGGTACCGTTGAATCAGAAGCTCTGTTTTTCCTGAGCCGGCGGGCGCCTCGACGATGAAAGATTGTGCGGGATCGAGCGCCCGCTCGCGCTCATCGTGGTCGGGCATCACTCTTCTTCCTGCGCTTCCCTGACTTTTTCATTGACGCGGCAGATGGGCTTCATGCGGCAGTAGTCGCAAGCGTGGTGGACTGGATCTACCGCGGCATATCCCGCAACGAATTCATTCGCTATCCGCTCTACTTCGGTGTCAGATTCCTCCAAAAAGGACGGCCAGTTCTTTCGTACCTCGGCTGCGTTACCCGGAAAGTGTCTTTCACGCGAAAAGCCGACCGCGCGTAGCTCACGTGGCTTCAGCTCGCCGAAGAATACGCCATCCACCTCATTTCCTACGGCTGCGGCATAGACCAGAAGCTGCGGCTCGGCGGGGCGCGGCAACTTCAATTTCTCGCGCGATTGTTTTCCGCTCTTGTAATCGATCAACAGAACTTTGCCATTCTGTCAGCCGATCAATGCGATCTACGCGCAGGCGCAGATGCAGACCTGGTACGTCGTAGTAACGCTCCTCCTCGATGGTTTCAACCGTGAAGGGATGTTTGCGTTGCCGCTCAAAACTCAGCCATTGGATAATGAGCTCTTCCAGGCGGTCGCGTTCTGTCCGGCTGGTCAATTCATAAAAGGGGCTGGATTGATTATTCGCCACCGCCTGCGCTACTGCGTCCGCAATAATCGCGCGGAGCTCGTCCGGCGCAATGGACCGGAGCTGGTCTTGCGTTTTGAGGCGCTGCCAAACGAGTTGAAGGGCCTTGTGGACAAAGCCTCCGCGATCGCGGCTGTCGAAGCCGAAGCAAGCATCCTCCGGGCTATCTGCACGAAGGCGCATTTCAGCGAATGCGCGAAACGGGCACAAGGATTGCAGTTTGATAATGGTGGTCCCGCCTCGAGTAGCTTCCACCGCTTGGTACGGGGGCGCATTGCTGTCTTCCAATTCGTCGAGAGAGGCTGGCGCGAACGATTCGCGCGGTAGCTTCCCTTCCCATCGCGCGGATGTACTCCGGTCGTGCTGGACAAATCGTTGCGCAAGAGGCGAGAGGCGGTCCGAATATGTCGCGACGACAACCGGTGCGATTTCAAACAACGATCGAGTGGCGTGTTCGCGCTCGTTTTGCACGCTCTCGGGTGAGCTGCCTGGCACGCCATAGGCGCGTTGCAGCTTGAGCGGCACAAGTGGAGACACGTTGATGAGCGGCGGCCAAGTCTCGTCCGAAAGCCCCGTGACAATTGCGCAATCGAACTCGATACCTGCGGCATCCGAAGTGTCCAGGATCTGAATTGGTGAGGCCCAATCGCCGCGCTCGATAGTCCGGCCGGCGAGCAAGTGACGAAGATGCCGAAGCGCTACATCGAACGGCATGGCCGACGAAACAGTTCCAAGTGCTGCCCAATCAGACAGGGCGTCCTTCCACGCTTCCACCACCTCTTGTTCTTGCAGGGTGAGTTCCATATCCCCAGGCCAACCGACCGCCTCGAGAAGATCTCCTGCGAACTCACTCCATACGGAAAGTTCACGCACACGGACTGCACCGCGTACGATTCGGCGAACGGCCGCCCAAACGGGGACGAGTAGACCGCAATTTTTTGCGGCTAGCTCCATGTCGCGAAGCGTTACGTCGAGCTCTCGCCGCCTTCGCAGCTCCAGGTCGGCAAATGCGCGGCTGCTACGCTCGGCTGCGGCGCCCGTGATGAACGGGCAGCGAAGGATTGAGCACGCGTCCGCTTGGTTCAGGCGCGGCCGGGCGAGTTCCAGAAGCAGTAATGCGCTGGAGACTAGCGGATGCCGCTCGAGCGGAGTTCTCGAATGAATATGGAAGACCGAATCTGTTTCTCGTCGAACATAGAACACCGATTGGAACGCGTGCTCCACCAGCGCGCGATGTGTCGAAAGATTCGGGACAAGAATGCCGATGGATCGTCTGGGCTCTTGCTCAAACATGGCTCGCGCCACCCGTGCGGCGTGTTCCACCTCATGGCTGAAGTCTGTAAACGATTTCGCTGGAGCGGGCTCGAAGAAACCGGGAGTGCGGATCTGTGCAATGCTAGCGGAATTACCGAGTGCTTCTCTGATTTGTTCGAGCGCCGGATTGAGTCCTTCAAAGCCCGCGAATACGACGGCCTCGCGACGGTAAATACTCTTCGCAATCCACTTGGGGAGCAATTCCCAAACGTCGGATCGCGTGATCCAGCCTTGCGCCTCGCACTTGCCGCGGAACAGTTTGTACCAGTGTTGGAAGTGTTGGACGTCCCGATGGTCGCTCCAAAGCTCGCCTTCAGATGGCACATGCCATTCGGCCAAAAGCTTTCGAGCGCGATAGGCCAGCCGGGCCGTAGCACTAATATCGAACAGCTCCGGCTGCTCTTCTTCGATGATCTTCTGCCAGAGCGCTCGTTCTTGAGCGAGTGAAAGAAGCGTGGGCACGCCGGCCGAACTGTAACGAGCTTCTTGCCAGGACGCTGCAAGCCATGCATCGACGCCATAGATCTCTGGCCGTGGCCAGCTAAGAAGCCCTTTATCGAGCTGATACGCGGCAAATTGCTGGACCGCTATTGCCGCCATCGCGGGCGACGGAGTTATGATCGTGGCCTTTTTCTCAAACCAGGAGGAAAGGCCGGGACAAGCAAGCCGCATGTGGAGGGTACATAGCTATTATCGGAAATGGCAGAATGTCGCATCACTCCGCGCCATCAGGATTTCGCCGCCTGGTATCAAGATGTCGTCACGCAAGGCGACATGGCCGAAGCAGCCGAAATCGTAAAAGGGTGCATGGTCATCAAGCCGAACGGTTATGCCGTTTGGGAAGCGCTTCAGCGCGAGCTGGACAGCCGCTTCAAGGCGACAGGGCACCAGAATGCCTATTTCCCCCTACTGATCCCAAGGAGCTTTCTGGAGAAAGAGGCTGAGCACGTCGAAGGCTTTTCTCCCGAACTGGCCGTCGTAACCATAGCGGGCGGCAAGCAACTCGACGAGCCTTACGTCATACGCCCCACCTCGGAAACTCTCGTCGGATACTTTTTCTCGAAGTGGATCCAGAGCTGGCGCGACCTCCCTCTGCTCTTGAATCAATGGGCAAACGTAATCCGCTGGGAGCTGCGCACCCGGCTCTTCTTGCGTACGACCGAGTTTCTCTGGCAGGAGGGCCACACGGCCCACGCATCGCATGCGGAAGCTATCGAAGAAGTGCTTCGCATTCTGGACATCTACGCTGACGTCGCCGAGCAGGTGATGGCCATGCCGGTGATCAAGGGCGCGAAAACCAATGGCGAGAAGTTCGCGGGTGCGCTTCGCAGCTATTCGATTGAAGCCATGATGCAGAATGGCCTCGCGTTGCAAGCTGGCACGAGCCACGATTTGGGTCAGAACTTCGGCCGCGCCTTCAATGTCAAATTCCAGACCAAAGAAGGCGGGCTTGACCACGTGTGGCAGACAAGCTGGGGCGTCAGCACCCGTCTCATCGGCGGGCTGATCATGACCCATTCGGATGATAAAGGTCTGGTATTACCCCCGAAAGTCGCTCCGGTCAGAGCGGTGTTGGTTCCGATTTATCGAAAAGACGAGGAGCGGACGCAAGTCCTGGAAGTTGCCGGCAGAATCGCTGCGGCGTTGAGGGTCAAGGTAGACGACCGGGAAGGCCAAACCTCAGGATCTAAGTTTTTTCATTGGGAGCGGCGCGGCGTGCCCATTGTCTTGGAGTTGGGACCTCGCGATGTGGCTGCGGGCAGTATCATTTTGAAGAGACGGGATGACGCAACAAAGGAAACCGTGCCGCACTCGGATATCGAGTCGAGGCTTCCTGCCACACTCGAACAGATGCAGCAGGATTTGTTTAACTCCGCCAAGCAGCGGCTTCGGGCGAACTGCGTCTTAGCGAATTCGCTTCAGGAACTCGAAGAGATTCTTGGCGATGTGACAGCCGAAAAGGGCGGGGGTAAGTTCGTCATGGCCCACTTAAAGGACGACCCTCAATGTGACACCCGTTTGAAGACATTGAAAGCGACGGTTCGGTGTATACCGCTCATCGACGAATACGATGGCGCTGGCCGCTGCATCATAACAGGGGAACCCGTCGCGCAGCGGGTCGTTATCGCGAAAGCGTACTGAAACGACACTCGCGAATCTCAATCGCTCATGAGGAAGAGACAAGGGCGTTCCGCAGAAGCACGCGTGGCTTCCCAATACTGCCGCAGAATCGCGTAGACCATCAGTCCGGTTTCCCCTTCTCCGACGATCAGGTATCGAATAGATTGCCGCATCGGGTTTTGCCGCGTCAGCCGCAGGAAAATTGCGGCTGGGTGCATCAATTCGGCCAAGTAAGCGATGGCATTGGCGCGCGCCACTGCCTGCGAGGCATAAATCAAATACTGCCCTTTCTCTTCCTTCACGGTGACCTCGATGGGAGACAGAAATTCGCTCCGGTTATCGAGAAGCGCCACCCGCACAAAAGCAAGCGGACCTTGAAGCCGGTAATACTGCAGGATCTGTTGCGTATAGCTCGCCCGCATCTCAGGCGCCAAGCTTCTCACCGGCACTAGATTGACCTTCGCGCGAACCAAAGTATTCCAGATGCGCTCGGATTCAGCGTCGCAGAAGCGGTGTCCCTCCACGCGCAGCTCCGTCGAGCGCACGTAGCGGCTGATACCGCTGACCAGGAGAATAAAGAGGATGAAAAAAGTCGCGATGATGATGCCGTCGGTGCGCTCAATCATGTTGACCACCGTGGTGTAGGCGAACACAATGACAACGCACCAGCAATATAAGCTGAGCCAACGTGAGTTTTCCTTCCACAGCGAAATGGCTGAGGCGACAGTGGCAGAGAACATGAGGACCAAGACGCCGGTTGCATACGCGCCACCCTGCGCCTCGACGTTAGCGTGAAATACCAGGGTGATAACCACGTCAAAGGCGAAGAGCACTAGCACCAGCGGGCGTGCATCGGCGACCCACTGCGGCGCGAGCCCGACGCGCGGCAGATATCGCGGGACAAGATGCAATAAACCCGCCATCGCCGAAGCCCCCGCGAACCAAAGAATAAGGATCGTCGAAATGTCATACACAGACCCGAAAACATTTCCGAGATATTGGTGCGCCATGTAGGCGATCGCACGACCACTGGCAGGCCCGCCCTCTCTGTAAGCGTGGGGAGGGATCAGTAAGGCCGTCACGAAGCTGGAGAGAATGAGCAGCACGCTCATGATGACGGCTGCGGTGATCAGCAGCTTGCGGGTGTTTCGGATCCGGCCATAGGGCCGGTCCTGAGTATCGTCGTTTTCCGCGCCTCGAATCAGCGGCATGACGGAGACGCCGGTTTCAAAGCCGCTCAATCCAAGCGCTAGCTGAGGAAAAAGAATGATGGCGGCAATTGCGACATGAGTCCAACTGCCTTGCGCGCGCAAAGCATCTTGCCAGTGCGGCAGCGCGACAGGATGGGACATAACGACGAACAAGGCGCGAACCAGAACGATAACGTTCAGGATCAGGTAAGGAACGCACACTGCTGTTGCGAGGCGGATTGCCTCCTTAAATCCCTTCAGAAACACAACCGCGAGTAGACCCAATAGCACGAGCGTGATGCTCATTCGGGCGTCGTGCAGAAACGGATGGAGATAAGGATTGTGGATGGCGTGCGTGGCTGCATCGGCAGCCGAGAGGGTCATGGTGATGACAAAATCCGTCGCGGCGAAGCCAAGCAGCACCAGAACCAAAATGCGGCCCGACCAGCCGGGCAGAAGATTCTCGAGCATCGCGATCGAACCTTGCCCGACATAGGAGCGACCGGCGACTTGCGAATAAACGGGAAGCGCGCCTGCCAGAGTGACCGCGACGAGCACTGCCGTTGCGATTGGCGAAATCGCGCCAGCAGCGAGCAAAGCAATGCCCGGCTGGTATCCGAGAGTCGAAAAGTAATCGACACCTGTCAGCCAGATGACCAGGTACCAAGGTTGGGAGCGCTCCTGATGAGTGCCAGGTGAGACAGCCGAGCCACCGCGGCGGATCCATGCCCGCCACCCGGAGCGCGCCGGCGCAGGAGCCGACGGTTCGATGGTTGGTTCGCTCTTCGAACTCATGACGTTCAAATCGCGAGACTTGGGTCTATCGAGGCTGCCTTTTCGTGCTTTTCCTGATCCGCGCGGCAGTAGGATGCCCAAGGAACAGCTTCGAGACGTGCCGGCTCAATGGGGCGGCCGCAGTCGACGCAATTACCGTAGGTGCCATCTTCGATCCTCTGCAATGCCTGCCGAACCTGTTTAAGGGTTTGAGCCGCTAACGTGCTCTCTTGAAAACCGGCAGCTTTATTCTCCGACGAGATGACGATGTCGATGGGATCTTCGACCTCAGCGGAACGGGAATCTCGCGCTTCGCTTTCAAACCGGGAAATGTCCGCGATGAGTTCCTGTTCTTTCGCGAGCAGGCGTTGTTTGAGGGTTTCGGTGTTCATCAAGTATATGATGTAGCTGGCGAGGGGAAGATAACGCGGCTTTTCGCTTCTCGGCGGCGAAGGCGGCACTTTGAAGGTGCAAATGGCCAAGATCGAATGAACCGTTCTCCAACGAGCAACCGGCGTTCGGCCAAAGATGACGAGCATGCGGACTTGATCATTGAAACGGATCGTTTGGTGGGCGGCTATGGAAAAACACTTGTGCTGCGCGAAGTGTCTCTCCGTGTACCGCAAGCTAGCATCTACGGTTTTCTTGGTCCCAATGGAGCTGGCAAAACAACAGCCATGCGAATGGTTTTGGGCCTGCTCCGTCCGGTTAGCGGGGAAATTCGTCTGTTTGGCGAAAGCCTGCCAGGAGCACTGCCCTGGATTCTGAGCCGCGTTGGATCATTGATAGAACAACCTTCCTTATATGACCACCTGACCGGCATCGAAAACCTCCAAGTTGCCCAAACATTGAAGCGGTTGAAGCGCTCCGATATTGATCGCGCGATTCAGGCGACCGGGATCGGCGAGTACGTTGGGCGCAAGACAAAAGAGTATTCCCGCGGAATCCGGCAGCGGCTTGGCGTCGCGATCGCCCTCCTCGGGAACCCGGAGCTACTGCTCCTCGACGAGCCAACGAGCGGCATGGATGTGAACGCCCTGGCAACGTTTCGAGATCTGCTGAAAACGCTGAACCGCGAGTGTGGAACGACGATTTTCCTCTCTAGTCATCAATTCGAAGAGGTTGAACAGGTCGCCACCCACATCGGAATTCTGAGCGATGTCGGCGATTTGTTGTATCAAGGCTCGCGCCAGGAGCTATCGATACACGTGCCGCAGCGCCTAGTTATTAAAACCAGCCAAAGAGAGGAAGCATTACAAGTGTTAACGTCCCACAATTTCATGATCGATTCCAGGGAGGAACGGCTCATCATTCAGGGGGCCACTATTGAAACGGCTCGTGAGACAAACCGCTTGCTGATGGCGAACGGAGTTGAAGTCCATCATTTGGAAATCGAATCGTCGACGCTTGAGGCGCAGTTTGCGAAGATCCTCAAAACGGTCAAACCTTGGAACGTGCAATGAAGGGGCTCCCGTTGGCGTTGGCGGTGGCCGAGTCGACAAAACTTCGGCGGACCTTGGGCCCCTGGTTAGTTGGTGTGCTTCCGGCGCTCGCGGTCGTGCTAACTGCGATCCAACTGTTTTCGAGAGATTATCCCTCAGGCCGCCTTTCATGGCAGCCCATCGTTGCTGACGGCTTTGCCCTCTGGCTGATTTTTTTTATGCCGATGCTCATATTGTTTGAGGCGGCCTCTCTTGCTAACCTGGAACACGATGGAAAGCAATGGAAACAGCTCTTTGCGTTTCCAGTCCCGCGTTGGACTATTTACGCAACGAAGATGGTGTTTTGCGCTCTTCTGACGGGCGCCAGTCTGGTGGCATTTGCTCTCGGGTTCTTAGGCGACGTCCTGCTTTTCAGTGCCTTTAGTGGTTTGCATTTCTCATCTTCAGTTCCTTGGCTTTCTATCGCGCGAATCATTGCTCAAGCCTTTGTTTCTTCCTGGCTGATGATCGCGATTCAAACTTGGCTCAGCGTGCGGGTTTCTGGATTTGCCGTGCCCGTCGGAGCCGGATTCGCTGCGCTAGTGATAGGCCTAATGCTTAGTTCGATTCGCGGATTCGTCCGAGATGCCATTCGCTTGTGTTACCCGTGGATCATACCTCTCAATACAGTCTCGCTCAGCCTCCGCCCAGACTTGGGCGACCTGCGTAAGGCGCTGCCCGCTCTGATTGGATCTGTGGGAGGCGTACTCTTCGGCGCATGGGCCTGCTGGGATTTGGCGCGTCGTCGCGAGGGAGACTAAGAGGCAACGAGATTCTCGGCCGAGGGTGGATGGATGCAAAGTGCTTCGTCAGGCGGCGATCCGGGTGGAATGGCCGTTGCGTGCGAAAGCGGAGAAGTTCGGGCTGAAGCAGCTACAGGACGGCGAATCAGGCCAGATCTTCGATGCCGAGATACACATCGCTAGCGTGCCGGGATTTGAGGTCGCCACGCCGCGGAAGGACCGAGCGAGCCAAATAGAGAGGCCGTTGTTTGGCTTCCGTGTAGATTCGGCCGACGTATTCGCCCACAATACCGATGCTGATCATTTGAAGGCCGCCCAAGAACAGCATTCCGATGAACGATATCGTCCAACCTGCTACCCAGGTATGCGTGAATAGCCGCACGACCAATGCGTAAATGATGCCGACGACCGAGAGGCCAGCGGCGCCGCACCCGATCAAGGCCAGAAACCGGAGGGGAACAGTAGAAAAGGACGCGATTCCGTCCAACGCAAGATTCAGCATCTTCCGTACTGGATATTTTGTTGCGCCGGCGAACCGCGGCGCGCGCGCATACTTTAGCCCGTACTGCCGAAAACCGATCCAGCTGCACATCCCACGGAGCAGCCGGTGACGCTCGGGCATACTTTTGATGGCTTCGACCGCTTTTCGGTCGAGAAGGCGGAAGTCACCAGTGTCGAGCGGAATTTCCACGTCGGAGAGCGCATTAATAAGGCGGTAAAACGCTTTTGCTGTCCACATTTTGAATCCGGTCTCGCCCGCCCGGGAGTCGCGGACTCCATACACCACGTCGTAACCTTGTTGCCACATCTCTAACATTTCGGTAATGACTTCCGGCGGATCCTGCAGGTCGGCATCGATGATGACGACCACTTGCCCCTTGGCCATTTCGAGCCCGGCAGTAACAGCCGTTTGATGGCCGAAGTTTCTCGAGAGCTCTATAACGGCGACGTTCGGATCCGAAGCGTGAATCGCCTGCAGAGCGGATAGCGTTCCATCACGCGAGCCATCATCAACATACACGATCTCGTACCAGGTGTCTAACGCGCTAAGTACGTTCGTAAGCCGGTCGTGACATTCTGAAAGCCCCTCGGCTTCATCGAAACAAGGGACGATGACACTGATCGGCGGTGCTGGACTATGCATCGGCGGGCGGCGTCAAATCCCCTTCTATAGGCAGTTTCAAATCGTTTCTACGAGGACGCCGTGGCCGCTCGGCGCTGGTCCGGCGGAAGCGCCTCTTCCATGTCTTCGAACTTCTGCGAGCGATGCAGGAAATAATAAACGCAGAGCAGCGTCAGCATGAACAGAGCGAGGACCACCATCAGTACGGCGAAACGTTCTAGTCCGCGAATAGCGGCGGTGGCCTGATGTTCCTCCTCACTCACGATTGCAACCCAGCCGAGATTATCGAATTGCTGTTTCAGTCCGGTACTCGCAAAACCGACGATGTACGGTGCCCCGCGAACGGAGGCCACTTGCGAGTTCGCCAGCCGTCCTTGTAATGGACCAACCGAGTCGCGGAGCGTGTCGAACTCCGGCGACTTCACGCGCGCGAATGGGTCGGCTTTTCGACCCGCGATAACAGAGCCTTGCTCGTCGACCAATTCGGCTTGCGCGCCGTTGCCGATTGGATTTTGAAACAGCGAAAGAACGGGAGTGATGTTGACCGCGGCGGTAAGGACGCCAATGAGGCGCTGCGAAGACGGGTCGCCCACAGGCACGCTAATGTTGACGTAATAAGACTTGGTGAGTTCGTCATCGACGATGTCGCTGATCTTCACCGCACCCTGTCCCTTGTTGTAGGCGGCCTGCCACTGTTCATCCTCGGCAAGCGATGGTTTGGGCGGCGGTTGGGTCGCGGCCACAACCGTCCCGTTTTCGTCCGTAACTACGATTCCGAGAAAACGGGGGTCGAGATTGCGGTGCTGCCGGAGAATTTCCGAGGCGCTCGAACCAACTACGCCCTTGTTTGCAGCGGCTGTGGTTTGCGGCCGAGCGGCATTGTTACCGCCGGAGCGATCAGCGGCGGAAACGGCGCCGACAATCGCCGAGTCGGCTGCCATGGCATCGACATCAGCTACACGATCGTGTATAAATTGCGAGACGTTGTTGCTATACATCTGGGCCATGCTCTTAAAATCGTCCCCGATGGCGCGATCCAGAGACTTGTCGCTTCGCTCGGTCAGGATCAGACCGAAAATGCTTAGCGGCACAATGACGATAATCAAGCTGAGCAAAAGCTTGGTGATGGAAACCCGAACTTCTAGTCGATCAACTGGCATGTCACACCTCCGTGCATTCGATCTGCGAAGGCGTACCTCAGCCCGGGTTGCGGCGTAGCGATCATCGCCAGTCGGCCTGGGCCATATGGCCGCTTCCCGCTTAAATCATACTCCAATTGAACTAGGTGGGAGATAGTAAGAGCAGCGCAATGACGAATTTAGAGCTGAACCGGCAGCCAAACACTTTCCGTGGTCGTGCCCGCGTACAACGAAGAGCGAACTTTGGCCGCTGTTGTATCCCGGCTGCTGTCCGTGCCTCACGTTTCAGAAATCATCGTGGTTGACGACTGCTCGACCGATAGAACACCGGAAATTGCGCGCGAACTCGCGGAAACGCATGCACAAGTGCAATTTGTCCGGCACGAGCGCAACGGCGGTAAAACAGCTGCCTTACGGACAGGCTTTGCGCTAACCGCTGGCGATATCGTGATGGTCCAGGACGCCGATCTGGAATATGATCCTTCCGAAATGAAAGACGTAATACAACCGATTCTCGATGGCGTGGCGGATGTGGTCTACGGGTCGCGATTCCTGGTCCGAAAGACTAGCAGAGTTCTTTACTTCTATCATTTTCTTGGCAACAAGCTGTTGACATTCTTATCCAATTTGCTCACCAACATCAATCTTTCCGATGTTGAAACAGGCTACAAAGCATTCCGTGGAGACATCATTCGTCAGATGATCATCTCCTCAAACGGTTTTGGTTTTGAGATTGAAGTAACGGCAAAGCTTGCCAAACTGGGCTGCGCAATGTACGAAGTGCCTATAAGTTATTACGGGCGAACCTACGAAGAGGGCAAGAAAGTCGGCTTGATCGATGGGATGGCAGCGCTATGGTTCATCATCCGGTATAACGTTTTCTGCAGTCTGCGCAACTCCTATCGCGAGTTGCCGAAGCGCCCTGCGAGTGGGTCGAAATGACGATAAAAGTGGACCAGAAGGAAGACGGTTACTGCCGCGAGTAGGACAAGAAAGCAAGCCAGAAGACCACAGACCAAGGGAACCGGCGTGAATAGAACGCTGGAAAGAGCGCCGCTCCAGTCCGATCGCCACCAGCCAAGAACCTGCGACGGCGTGGAGCGTCCGGAGTATCCGCCGTAAAAGGGAAATAGCTTGGCAACATACGTGAGAGCCGCTATCCACGCGCTGATAACACAGAGCAGCGAAGCGACCACGCGGCCCCAAATTCCGGTACGTTGTAAGCCAAGGAAACTCAGCGCGAACACTGCTGGCATTATGCACTGCGCGTACCACGGCTCGGCGCCTGTCGAAATTCCATGCGTGTCCACCCAGGCCACACATATGTAATAAGCCAGTGCGGCGCTAAACGCGGCGAGCGCGACAAGAATGCAGACCTCAACCCTGCCGATCTGTTTATAGCGTGTGAAAAAGAAAATGAAGGCCAATGCAATGAGAAGAAGCTCAAAGTTGAGAGTGCTGCGAGAGAATGCCGTGAAGGACCAGTTTCCAGTCCACAAACTCCAGCGGGCGACGCGCATTGCCGTGGCGAGCCAGTTGATGTGAAACGAAGCGGTCAGGGCGCGCGACAGGGTGACACCATGGACAACTTCCTGCATGCCGCTGAGGCTTCCGTATAGAAGATAATTCCGCAGATACCAGGGGCCGGCGACTAACACGGGAATGGCAACCGTAAGCGCGAGCATTCTGAAATTGAGCCGCGAACGAAAATACTCGTAGAGCAGAATGCCAACGAAAACAGGTACGAATGCAAGGCAGTAAGCTTTCGCCAACAAACCAACCGTCAGCGAGATTGCTAACAGCAGCGCATATCTAGTTTGACCATCGCGAATAAGCAATGCTGCCGCGGCGAAAAACCACGTAACAGCCGGGATCGCTAACCAATCGTTCCCGACATGCGCGACAGCGGCCCAAAACATCTGGGTTTCAAAGATGCAGGCGAGAACGGCGATACGGAAGGGCTCGCGCAGCGTGATTGCATCGCACAGCAGATTTGTCGCGAAGAACACGAGCACGGTACCGGAGATTGCTGCAAGCAAGCGCAAGATCAGAATCCGTTGCGTTAAATGCAACGAAGAAAGCAGTGCATCGAAGGGCGCGAGAAGAAGGTAAGCCAGAGGCGCCTGCTGTGCTTCGTAGTTCAGAGCGGCTGAAGGCTGCTCACGTAGTTGCGGCGGGATGCGGGCGAGCGCGGCCTTCCGCCGAAGTCTTTCCTCGGGCGATAAGCGAAACCAATTCTCGAAAGCGACGCTGCCGGCAAAGCTGGGTTCGAGCAAACGGCTGATAGGAGTTTCGTTGAAAGATTCGCGGATTTCGCGGGATATGCGCGACTGGTTCAGAACCGGGAAGCGGTGTTGGATAGAGAGGGACTCAACGTAGGCGTAATGAAACGGCTCGTCGAATCCCTCCCAGAGGGGAAGCGAGCAACAGTAGAGAATTGCGTTCGTTAATCCGAGCAGCAGGACTAATAGTCCTGTTAGCGAATTAGACTTCCTCAGCACCCATAGCTTCTTCGCCGAGGTCTTCGGAAAGTCCACCAGTGTAGACGCGCGGCGTGTCTTCGGAGTAGTCTTGCAAGCCGTCGCCCATTACAAGCTCTTGCTCTGGGACTGGCTCCTCTTCAATCACGTCTTCACCAGCGATTTTCACGCGCCGGTAATATTCCATACCGGTACCGGCAGGAATGAGCCGGCCCATGATGACGTTCTCTTTGAGGCCGCGGAGGTAATCGACCTTGCCGTTTATAGCGGCTTCGGTGAGTACGCGCGTAGTCTCCTGGAAGCTCGCGGCGGAAATAAATGAATCGGTAGAGAGCGATGCCTTCGTGATACCAAGCAGCAATGGCTTACCGTTCGCTGGGCGGCCACCCGCTTCGATCACGCGGTTGTTCTCTTCGCGGAATCGGAACTTGTCGACCACCTCTTCGGGCAGGAACTCCGAATCACCGATGTCTTCAATTCTCACCCAGCGCATCATCTGACGCGAGATCACTTCCAGGTGCTTATCGTTAATGTTCACGCCCTGTAAGCGATAGACTTCCTGAATCTCGTTGACCAGATATTTCTGCAATTCCTTTTCGCCGAGCACGGCCAGGATGTCGTGCGGATTGCGCGGACCATCCATTAGCGGATCGCCCGAACGCACGCGCTCGCCTTCCTGAACGTTGATATGCACGCCACGCGGAATCGAGTATTCCTTTTGCACGCCGTCGTCGCCCATGACGTACATCTTGCGCATACCCTTGCTGACTTCGCCGTACTTCACAGTGCCGTTGATCTCCGCGATCACAGCCGTTTCGCGAGGCTTGCGAGCTTCGAACAGCTCAACCACGCGCGGGAGACCGCCGGTGATGTCCTTGGTCTTTGTAGTTGCGCGCGGAATCTTCGCGACAACGTCACCGGCGTGTACCTGCTCGCCATCGGTCACCATCAGGTGAGCGTGAGTGGGCATCAGGTAACGCTTTTCTTCCGAACGAGAACGCGACTTCGAAGCCGCCTCGGAATCAGGACCGCCGTCCGCGCGCACTATAACCGTCGGGAAGCGCTTCTCATCTGACGTTTCCGTAACCACCACCTGCATGTTGCCGGTGATTTCGTCCACTTGCTCTTGAGTCGTGACGCCATCGATCAGGTCTTTAAAGTGGATAACGCCGCTGACCTCGGTCAGGATCGAGAACGTGTAGGGATCCCATTCCAGCAGGATTTGATTTGCCTTCACGGGAGCGCCATCGTTGACGTTGATCTTCGCGCCGTATACCACGGGATAACGTTCGCGCTCGCGGTTCTTCTCATCGACGATGATCACAATGCCGTTGCGGTTCATCGCGATCAACTCGCCCTTGTTGTTGCGGACGGTGTTGACGTTGCTGAACTTCACGAACCCATCGCTCTTTGCATCCTGAGTGGATTGCTCACTGATACGAGTGGCCGCACCACCGATGTGGAATGTGCGCATCGTGAGCTGAGTGCCAGGCTCACCAATGGACTGGGCCGAAATGATACCCACAGCCTCGCCACGCTCGACCATTCGGCCGGTCGCGAGATTACGGCCATAGCAGAGCCGGCAAACACCACGCTTCGATTCGCAAGTAAGCACCGAACGAATCTTCACTCGCTCGATACCCGCGGCTTGAATGGCGCTGGCAAGCTCCTCCGTGATCTCCTGGTTAACTTCGACGATGATGTTGTTCTCGTAGTCGCGCTGATCTTCAAGGGCAACGCGACCCACAATGCGATCGCGCAACGGCTCAATGATTTCGCCCGATTCGATGATCGGCTCGACGTATATTCCATCGCTTGTGCCGCAATCGTCTTCGGTAATAATGACGTCCTGCGCCACATCGCAGAGACGACGCGTCAGGTAACCGGAATCCGCCGTCTTCAACGCGGTATCCGCTAGACCCTTGCGGGCGCCGTGCGTGGAGATGAAGTACTGCAGCACGTTGAGGCCTTCGCGGAAGTTCGCCGTAATCGGTGTTTCGATGATTTCGCCCGAAGGTTTCGCCATCAATCCGCGCATACCGGAGAGCTGACGAATCTGCTGCTTCGAACCGCGGGCGCCCGAGTCGGCCATGATGTAAATCGGATTCAGCATCCGGCCGGTGCGGTCGTCCTCTTCCATGTTCTTGAACATCTTGTCGGAGACCGCTTCGGTGACCTTCGACCAGATTTCAATGATTTTGTTGTAGCGCTCGGACTGAGTGATGGCGCCTTCCTGGTATTGCTGTTGAACTTCGATAACTTGCTTCTCAGCGTCTCGAACCAGGCCGGCCTTCTCTTCGGGAACAACCATATCATCTATACCAATGGAAATGCCGGCGCGAGTTGCGTACAAGAAGCCGAGCTTCTTGATCTCGTCGAGCATCTGAACGGTGATCTGCAAGCCAAACTTCAGATAGCAGTATTGAACGAGTTGGCCATCGCCTTTCTTCTTCAGCAGCCCGTTGATGAAAGGCATTTCTTTAGGCAGCACATCGTTCAAGATCACGCGGCCAACCGTCGTGTCCATGTATTGCTTGTTGAACTCGATCGGCTCCGTATGCATGATGTTCTGGTTGTCAAAGGCCTTATTCAGGTCGATGACCTTGCCGGTGTACCTCAATTTGATGGCCGTGAGTGTTTCCACTTCGCCCATCTCGAGCGCGATCAACACGTCTTCCATTGAGGCGAACGTACGTCCCGACCCTTTGGCATTGGGACGCATTTTCGTTAGATAGTAAAGACCCAGAACCATGTCCTGCGTCGGGACCGCGATCGGCGCGCCGTGCGCAGGCGACAAGATATTGTTCGAAGCCAGCATCAACGTGGCGGCTTCGATCTGCGCTTCGGGCGCTAGCGGAATGTGAACCGCCATCTGATCGCCATCGAAATCGGCGTTGAACGCTGTGCAAGTCAGCGGATGCAATTTGATGGCTTTGCCTTCCACCAGAACAGGCTCGAATGCCTGGATACCGAGACGGTGCAGGGTGGGAGCGCGGTTCAAGAGAATGGGATGATCCTTGATAACTTCTTCGAGAATGTCCCAAACCACCGGGTCCTGCTGCTCGACGAGCTCTTTGGCTTGCTTGATAGTGGTGCAGTGGCCGCGCTGCTCCAGGCGGTGATAAATGAACGGCTTGAAGAGCTCGAGCGCCATCTTCTTTGGAAGACCGCACTGATGCAGCTTCAGCTCGGGGCCGACAACGATAACCGACCTGCCGGAGTAATCGACACGCTTGCCGAGCAGGTTCTGCCGGAAGCGGCCCTGCTTGCCCTTGAGCGTGTCGGAAAGCGATTTGAGCGGGCGGTTGTTTGCGCCGCGGAGAACACGCCCGCGACGGCCATTATCGAACAGCGCATCAACCGCTTCCTGCAACATACGCTTTTCGTTGCGCACGATCACGTCGGGAGCGTGCAGCTCCATCAACTTCTTCAGCCGGTTGTTGCGATTGATGACGCGCCGATACAGATCATTTAAATCGGATGTAGCGAAGCGGCCGCCGTCCAGAGGAACAAGCGGGCGCAGCTCCGGCGGAATCACCGGAATCACGTCGAGAATCATCCACTCCGGTTTGTTACCCGATTTGCGGAAGCTTTCGACTACGCGGAGGCGCTTTGCGTACTTCAGCTTCTTTTGAGCCGAAGTTTCAGTCTTCATCCGCTCGCGAATTTCCTGACTCAGGGCTTCGATGTCGATGCGCTTCAGAAGCTCTTTCACGCCTTCGGCGCCCATCATGGCGGTGAACTTGGCGGGGAACTCCTGATCGAGCTGGCGCTTGCGCTCGTCGCTGATTACTTCGCCCATGGAGAGGCCGGTCGCCTCGCCTGGATCGATGATGACGAAGGCTTCGTAATAGAGGACCCGCTCCAGCTCGCGAAGCGTGATATCGAGCAAATAGCCGATACGGCTGGGGAGACCTTTGAAGAACCAAACGTGCGAGCATGCGCTGGCGAGCTCAATGTGCCCCAGCCGCTCACGCCGCACACGCGAAAGAGTAACTTCCACGCCGCACTTATCGCAGATCACTCCGCGATGTTTCATGCGCTTGTACTTACCGCAGAGGCACTCCCAGTCCGCGACCGGACCGAAAATGCGCGCGCAGAAAAGGCCATCCCGCTCCGGCTTAAACGTCCGGTAGTTGATGGTTTCCGGCTTTGTGACTTCACCGTGTGACCAGCTCCGAATTTTTTCCGGAGAGGCAAGACTGATTCGAATGGAATCGAAATCGGCGATCAGATTGGCTCTGTCGTAAGGAGAGGAACGATACATGAATTGTCCTTAAATCCCTTTCAGCTCTCTTAATCCACTAGTCCGCGGCGTGCGCCAAGTCCTGCATCTCACGCGGTTTCTTCATCAATTCGACGTCGAGACAGAGGCTCTGCAGCTCGCGGATCAACACATTAAACGATTCAGGAACACCAGGCTCGGCTGCCGCTTCGCCCTTCACGATAGCTTCGTAAATCTTGGCGCGTCCGTAAACGTCATCCGATTTCGCAGTAAGCAATTCTTGCAGGATGTACGCGGCGCCATAGGCTTCGAGTGCCCAAACTTCCATCTCTCCGAAGCGCTGCCCACCGAATTGCGCCTTGCCGCCGAGTGGCTGCTGCGTGATCAACGAATATGGCCCGATGGAGCGCGCGTGAATCTTGTCGTCCACCAAGTGGCTCAACTTCAGCATGTAGATGTAGCCGACGGTCACGGGCTGTTCAAACATCTGACCGGTCATACCGTCGTACAGCTCAATCTTGCCCGAGGTCGGCAATCCAGCTTCGGATAGGCGCGTCTTGATGTCTTTCTCCGCCGCGCCATCGAACACCGGCGTTGCGAAATGGAGTCCCAGCTTCTGAGCCGCCCATCCAAGGTGCGTTTCCAGAATTTGCCCGACGTTCATACGAGACGGAACACCGAGCGGATTCAAAACAATCTCAACCGGAGTGCCATCCGGCAAGTAGGGCATGTCTTCTTCGGGAACGATGCGAGCGATGACACCCTTGTTCCCGTGGCGCCCCGCCATCTTGTCGCCGACCGAAAGCTTGCGCTTCATGGCGATATAGACTTTCACCAGCTTGATGACGCCTGGCGGCAGTTCGTCGCCCTTGCGAAGCTTCGCGATTTTTTCATCCGTGATCTTCTCGAGCACGGCGATCTGACGCGACGTCATCTCTTCGATTTCGTCGATCTGCTCGTTGAGACGAACGTCCTTTGCCTGAAGCCGCATGCGCTTCAGATCGCGGGCGCGCAGCTTTTCGAGCACATCGCGGGTAAGCGGCGTCTCCTTCGAGAGCAACCTCTTATTCGTTTTCTCGTCGTGAAGGTCCGCTAAGAGTTCCTTACCCTTGAGCAGCTCTTCCAGGCGCTTGGCGCGCTCGTCGCTGAGGATTCGTTTTTCGTCCTCCAGATTGCGGTGCAGGCGTTCTTCTTGCAACTCCAGGATTTGCTTCGAACGCTCGTCCAATTCGGCGCCCTTACGCGAGAACACCTTGCAATCGACGATGGTGCCCTCGATTCCGGGCGGGCAGTAGAGCGAAGCGTCTTTTACGTCGCCGGCCTTCTCACCAAATATGGCGCGCAGCAACTTTTCTTCAGGCGTGAGCTGCGTCTCGCCTTTCGGCGTTACCTTGCCCACCAGAATGTCGCCGGGCTTTACTGTCGCACCGATGCGGATAATTCCGCTCTCGTCGAGATTGCGCAGGAACGATTCCGCGATATTCGGAATGTCCCGCGTGATCTCTTCCGGCCCCAGTTTCGTGTCTCGGCCCTCGACCTCGAATTCTTCAATGTGGATGGACGTGTAGTAATCGTCTTTGACCAGTTTTTCGCTCACCACAATGGCGTCTTCGAAGTTATAGCCGCGCCATGGCATAAAGGCCACCAGGACGTTCCGTCCCAGCGCGAGCTCCCCAGCCTCGGTGCAAGGCCCATCGGCGAGCACATCGCCTTTCTTTACCTTTTGGCCCTGATAAACAATCGGCTTTTGGCTGATGCAGGTGTTTTGGTTCGAGCGTTTGAATTTCGTGAGCTGATAAATGTCAGCGCCTACTTCGCGCGACATCTGCCCTTCGTGCGCACTGCCTTCGACGCGAACGATGATCCGCTCGCCATCGACGGAGTCAACCACGCCGGCGCGCTTGCAGATAACGACCGCACCCGAATCGCGAGCGGTCACGCGCTCCATGCCCGTACCGACATAAGGCGCTTCCGCACGCAACAACGGTACGGCTTGCCGCTGCATGTTAGAACCCATGAGAGCGCGGTTCGCATCGTCGTTTTCGAGGAACGGGATCAAACTGGCAGCCACGGAGACAAGCTGCTTCGGACTCACGTCCATGTATTCAATCTCGTCGCGGTGCTTCAGCACGAAATTGCCTGCTTGGCGCGCATTTACCAGATCGTCTACAATCCGTCCCTTCTCATCAATGGATACGTTCGCCTGAGCAATGATGTACTTGTCTTCTTCCCAAGCCGACAAATAGTCGGAATGAGCTTCGAACTCGGCGTGTTGCTTCTTTCCGCTCAGCGATCGATTTGCCTTGTCGATACTCTCGCGGCCGACAACTTGCGTGACTTTAAAGTCCGTGTCGCCGGGATTGAGGATTCTGACTTCGTCGACCAGCGCGCCATCTTTGATACGCCGGTAGGGACTCTCGATGAAGCCATATTCGTTGATCCGAGCAAAGCAGGAGAGCGATGAAATAAGACCGATGTTCGGACCTTCCGGCGTCTCGATGGGGCAAATGCGGCCATAGTGGGTCGGGTGGACGTCGCGAACTTCGAAGCCCGCGCGCTCACGGGAGAGGCCGCCTGGGCCAAGCGCTGAGAGACGCCGCTTATGAGTGATCTCCGAAAGCGGATTGGTCTGATCCATGAACTGCGAGAGCTGGCTCGATCCGAAGAATTCGCGGATGGCAGCCATGACCGGCTTCGCGTTCACCAGGTCGTGCGGCATGGCCGTCGACATTTCCTGGTAGACGGACATCTTTTCCTTGATGGCGCGCTCCATGCGCACTAAGCCGATGCGGAACTGGTTCTCGAGCAGCTCACCGACCGCGCGCACGCGGCGGTTTCCCAAATGGTCGATATCATCGACGCCGCCGATGCCCTTGCGAAGCTTCAGCAGATACAGAATCGTGTCGATGAAATCTTTCTGATCGAGCGTGCGCTTGTCGAGCGATGTGAAATCGGCCTTGTCGTACAGCTTGATATTGAACTTCATCCGGCCGACGCGCGAGAAATCGTATTTGCGCGGATCGAAGAACATACCCTGGAACAACTGCGTGGCCGTGTCTAGGGTGGGAGGATCGCCGGGCCGCAGCTTCCGGTAGATTTCAAGCAGCGCATCGCTTTGACTCTTGACGGCGTCCTTCCGCAGGGTCGCGGAGATGACACTGCCCGCATCATCACGATCCGGGAAGAATACTTCGAAGCTTTCAATTCCCGCCTCGGCAAGCTTTCCGGCGGCCGTCGCGGTCAGCTCATGATTGGCCTCGATGAGAACCTCACCGGTCGACATGTCGATCACATCGGAGGCGACAAAGCCGCCTTCGAGATCGTTGATAGCAACCTCTACCTGCTCGATCTTGGCCTTCTGAATTTCACGGAAAACGGAGTTGGTGATCTTGCGGCCCTGCGGCACTACTTGATCGCCGCCCTTGCTGGAGATGGCGTGCGAAAGCTTCATTCCAACCAAGCTGTCGTTCACGCGCCAGAAGAGTTTGTTGTTCTTCAGAGTGATAGTGGAAAGCTTATAGAAAGCGCGGATGATATCGGAGTCGGTCTTCAGACCTAGCGCGCGAAGGAAAACCGTTCCGTAGAATTTGCGCTTGCGATCGATGCGAACATACAGCAGGTTTTTGTTGTCGTATTCAAATTCGACCCAGCTTCCGCGATAGGGGATGATTTTGCCGAGGAAATAACCCTGCGTCTGAACGCGCTCGAAGAACACGCCTGGGGAACGGTGCAACTGAGAAACGATGACGCGCTCCGTGCCGTTAATGATGAACGTGCCATTTTCGGTCATCAGCGGGATCTCGCCGAAGAAGACCTCCTGCTCTTTGATGTCCCGAACGGTCTTGTTCCCCGTCTCCGCATCCTTGTCATATACGGTGAGCCGGATGGTGACCTTTAAAGGAGCGGCATACGTCATGCCACGCTCTTCGCATTCCGGCACGTCGTACTTCAACTGCAGGGCAACTGGGTCGCCGCAACGATTGCAGAAGGTAACAATGTTCTTATTGAACGTTCCGCATTTGTGGCAGAGCACGTCGCCGGCATGGAACGGGTCGGTACGGATCTCCGCGCCGCAATTCGGATTGCGGCAGATGGTGCGAAGGTGGTGCAGACCTTTCAGGTTGCCGCACTTGCACTCCCAGTTACCGATTGAATAATCTACGAATTCGAGCTGGCTCAAGCCGCGAAAGTCGGAGATCGGGAAGACCGAGCTAAATACGCTCTGCAGACCTGCGTCTTCCCGCTCCTTGGGAAGCAGATCCATTTGCAGGAAGCGCTCATACGATCGCTTCTGCACTTCGATCAGGTTGGGAATAGGTATCGAAGTTTTGATCTTCGAGAAATCAACTCTCTCGCGGAGAGAACCGTTTGACACGTTGGGCATCTACGATTAGTCCTTTTGGGCTTGTCCTTTTGGAAACCAATAACGAAATAACGACATTTAGCAATTCGCTACACGAAGCCGAACCGCGACACTTAAGCGGCTACGGCCATGCGCGGTGAACCAGGCGATCCACCCGCAAATGCTTGCGCGGCATTGGCGAAAACGGCCGCACGGAAGAAAAAACTGATGAGAACGATCACGACTGACGATAACCAGTTGGTAAGCCTCGGGTGCAGCTCAGCAAATCCTCACAATACGGGCAAGAAGAGGTACGGGATAAAAAGGTAAATTTGGGCATGCAAAAGCCCCACCAGCCAAATTGGCCCGCGGGGAAACTTTTCAGAAGACTGAAACCACAAATCCGATGATTGACCGTCCCGGCCTGACGTCTGAATTTAGAATAGCACATGCATGGCCAACCGCGTCAATCGACACGGCAGCTTGGCGATGGCTTCGGCGATGAACAACCGGCGCGCGCAACAGCGGCCGGTCTATTTAACTTCTACAGTGGCGCCGGCGTCGGTAAATTTCTTGCGAATCGCCTCGGCCTCATCCTTATTAACGCCTTCTTTGATTGGCTTCGGCGCGCCATCTACCAGGTCTTTGGCTTCCTTCA
This sequence comes from uncultured Acidobacteriaceae bacterium, assembly GCA_963819405.1. GTDB lineage: Bacteria > Acidobacteriota > Terriglobia > Bryobacterales > Bryobacteraceae > Bog-105. The sequence goes on from CAWFWH010000030.1 coordinate 98,438, forward strand.
GACCTAGACTGGTCACTTCACGTACCGCCTTGATGACGTTGATCTTGTTTGCGCCCACCGCGGTCAAAACCACCGCGAATTCGGTCTTCTCCTCAACCGGAGCTGCTGCCGCCCCGCCCCCGCCCGCACCCGGAGCCGCTACCGCGACAGAGGCCGCAGCCGCCGATACGCCCAGCTTCTCTTCGAGCAACTTAACCAGCTGCGAGGCTTCGAGCAGGGTCAATCCCTGAATCTGTTCTGCAATTGCGTTAATATCCGCCATTTCTCTTCCTAAACTCCCTACTGTTTGAACTTGTTCTCTTTCCCTGCCTGATCCAATACGACGGCCAGGTTACGCCCCACTCCGTTAATGCAACTGACCAGGCCAGTCGCGCTGGCGTTGATCATATAAAGGAGCCTTGCATAGATCTCCTCTTTCGGAGGCATGGAGGCCAGCTCGGCAATGGCCTTGATGTCGATGACCCGGCCTTCCACCATGCCGGCCTTGAAGGTAAACGCCGCGTTTTCCTTCGAATATTTCGTCAGCGCCTTGGCTAGCGCCACGGGATCGTTGGACGTAAACGCGAGCGAAGTCATGCCCTTCAGATTGCCCAACAGATCGTTGATAGGCGTGCCCTCGGCCGCCGCTTTAGCCGCCAGATTGTTCTTCACAACGCGGTACTTGCCGCCAGCCTCGCGAATCGCCTTCCGCAATTGGAAGTCTTGGCTGACTTTCAGCTTCTCGTAGCTGGTCACGAAGATGTTCTTGTTATCTTCAATCGCCTTTTTCAGGTCTTCGAGATCTTTCTTCTTTTCGTTCTTGTCCTTCATGCGCGGGCGCCTTTCTAATCTCCGATTCGCCTGACTACTGTATGATCCTCGCGTTGAATGGGGTCACATCCAGCTGCACACCCGGGCCCATGGTCGAGCACAGCGTCGCGCTCTTGACGTACTTGCCCTTGGCCGCCGATGGCTTGGCCTTGATGACCGCCTGAATCAGACTGTTCGTATTCTCCAGCAGCTTGTCGGTGGCGAAGCTCACCTTGCCCACCGGTGCGTGAATGACGCCAGTTTTGTCCACGCGAAACTCGACCTTACCAGCCTTGATTTCGTTGATCGCGTTCCGAACATCAGTCGTCACGGTGCCCGTCTTTGGATTTGGCATCAAGCCACGCGGGCCAAGCACTTTTCCGAGCCGCCCCACGGATCGCATCATGTCCGGCGTCGCAATCACAGCATCGTAATCGATCCAATTTTCACCTTGGATCTTATTGACCATATCGTCGCCGCCCACGAAATCGGCCCCGGCTTCCTGCGCTTCGCGGATCTTGTCGCCCGAGGCGATAACCAAAACTCGCTTCGATCTGCCCAGGCCGTTCGGAAGCACGACCGTGCCGCGCACCATCTGGTCGGCATGCTTCGGATCCACGCCCAGGCGCATGTGTACTTCCACGGTTTCATCGAACTTGGTGAACTTGATCTTCTGAACCAGGGGTACGGCATCCGCAAGCTGATAGGGTTTGGCCTCTACCTGCTTGGACGCAGCTTCATATTTCTTACCGGGCTTGTGACTCATAAAGTGACTGGTACAAACGGCTCGGGCTGGATGCGGCTAAACCCGTGCCTCCCAAGTTGGATTGAAATCTTCAAGTAGGATAACACACGGACACGACTTTACACCCGGCCCGGCCCTGTATC
>CAWFWH010000031.1:0-29722 GCA_963819405.1 uncultured Acidobacteriaceae bacterium
CAATAGAAAAGGGACACGCAACCAACAGCAACAGGGTTACGTCCCACGACGCCGGACGGACTCCTCCGTTGAAGAAAACTGACCAGGCAAGCGCGAAGGAAAGCAGAATGAGGCTTACCGTCGGCCCGAGCACCAATCACCTCCACTATGATTTATGCGGACTGGTCGACTGCTGCCGCAGATCGATTTCGATGAGAGACTCAGTCCGACTCTCGGTGACTGTAATGCTTGTGGTAGCTCTTGTAGTAGCTGCTGTAGTAACCGTAGTATCCGTTGGGGGCCGAGCTCGGGTTCCAATCGTTTAATATTGTCCCTAAGATTTTAGTTCCGTCCTCACTGAATCGTTGACGAGCAGCGAGCGCAGCATCTCGCGTTGTGCGTCCGGCGCGGATGACCATAATCACCCTGTCGGCCATGCGTCCCAACACGCGAGCATCCGGAATTTGCAACATCGGCGGGGTATCCAGAAGCACGATGTCAAAATCGCTGCGCACATATTTGAGCACTTCAGGCATGTGGGTGCCGTAAAGCAGATTCGTCGCCGCTGAACTGCCGGGGCCGCTGGTCAAAATGAAGAGGCCCTCGATCTCGGTTCCGCGGATGAGTCCACCGAGCGACCGGTCTCCGTTTAGCGCGATCTTTTCTCGCAAAATGCTACTCAGACCGCGTTGGTTATCCAATGCGAAGATTTCATGCTGGCGAGGTCTTCTCATATCAGCGTCGATCAGCAGAACCCGTTGGCCTACTTCCGCGATGGCAATGGCGAGGTTACTTGCCACCGTCGATTTGCCTTCTGAAGGTCCGGCGCTGGTAAGAACCAATACCTTCGGCGGTCGGCCCATTCTCGGTAGTGAAAAGAATGGACACGAGTGTCGAGCGGAAGCTCTCTGCCAGCATCGAGGGCTTCTGCTGCCAGGTTACGAGCTCCACTCGCTCTGGCAACTTGCTTACGGCTGCGTCGTCCTCAAGGCCACGAAGCGACGTAGCTGATACTGCGGCGATGTTCCGGCGCCGGGACTTATCCATCGTACCCGATGGAATAATCCCGAGTTCAGGCACATTCAGGTAAAAGCTACTGTCACCAGGCTGTTGAATCGTGCGGTCAGCTCGATCCCGCATAACGATAAACGCCGCCCCGAGAAAGATGCCGGTAAGCAGACCGAGAGCGGCACTCTGCGTTGCGTTCGGCTTGTAGGGACGTGGAGGAGCAGTAGCTGGATCGACCACACGGATGTTGCTCGCCCGCATCGCCGACGCCATAGTGGATTCCTTCAACTGCTGGAGCATTGTGTCGTAGAGTTGGCGATTGCTGTCTGCCTCGCGTTTTAGAATGTTGTACTGAATCGATTTCTCGCCTTCACCCGTCACTTCCTTGGTCTGCGCGTCGTAAGCTGCACTCAGAAGCTTCTCCTTCCGGGTGGCTTCCTCGTATTCGTTGCGAATGCGATTGAGTATTGCGGCGCGGTCCCGGTCGAACGCCGCTTGTAGCGTGGTCAGTTCCGCCTGCATCTGTTTGACCTTTTTGTATTCAGGTGTAAAGGTGATGCTCAGGTCCGCTATTTGGCGGCGCAGGTCCGTTATCTTTTGCCGCGTGTCTTGCAGGTATTCATCATTCAGAACGTCCGGTAACGCGTCCGGCGGGCTACTCTGCGCCATTTCATACCGGGATTGCTTCGCGATACGATCGCCCGTCGCGGCCGAGAGTTCCTGTTGTAACTGCCTAAGCTTATCTCCGGAAACGTTGGTCTTTTCATCCATGAACACCAGTCCCGAGTTGCGCGCATAAGTTTGCAGCGCATCTTCGGAGTGCTCGAGCTTAATCCGCATCCCATCCAGCTGACGGCTGAGCCAATCGCTGGTTTTTTCCGTCGTCTTCCAGCGTGATTCTAGGTTTTGTTCGATGAATTCCGTGGCAATCGTGTTGGCTGTATCGGCAGCGAGCTGTGGATCAGGCGAATCGAAGGTTAGTTCCAGGATACGCGTCTGGCCAGCGTGCTTTACCGTGAGTCTCTTGGCCATTATCTTCAGCGCCTGGTCCTTTACGCTTACAGGAGGAGGTTCCGGCAGATTGAGAGCCTTCCGCCAAGTAGAAACACGGCTACTGGCCTGAGATTCAGGTTTTTCATTCACTTTCAGCTTGTCGTACACGCGTTCCAACAGGGATTCGCTTTGAAGAATCTTAATCTGTGTCTGGATATCCGAGGTCTCGGGAGTCGTACTCCCTTCGTTGACCGGACTGGCCTGCCTAAAATTGAGAAAGTTGTCGTTCAGACCGACAATCTCAACTGACGTGCGCGCCTGATAAATGGGCGTTTGCGGGAGCGTGATCAGGACGCCTATCAGCGCGCCCGCAAAGGCGAAAACAATCCACGTGCCCTTATGGCGGCGAAGAATGCGCCAATACTCAATCAGGCCACCCGTTTCCGGCTCGTCTAAGTCGGATCCAGAGGGGCCAGCGGGAACTTCGACGTACTGGTCGCGCGCAAGCGTGTGCTCGGACGCAGAGCGCCTGCCGGGAGGCACAAGACTTCTCTTTGGCTCAGGTATTTGCTCTAAATGTTCCATGACGGTCTAAGGAATCCGGCCATAGGCGACCATGCCCGTGGCCATCTGTATCGCCGCTTCCATGGCCCGGGTACCGGCGCTCTTAGCCGCACTGTTCGGGACAAACAGAATATCATTCGATCTCAACGGCAGATCCGGGCTTTTGCCCGCCATTAGCTTCTGTAGATCGACCGGGATCTCGACACGAGTGGTCGTCCCGGGTACTTCACGCATGATCATCGCTTTTTTCGGGGAAGCGGCTTTGTCCAGCCCCTCGGCCAACGAGAGAACCTGCAATGTGGAAAGGGACCCATTCTGGTTCAGCGGAAACCCGCCCGGTTTCTTTACTGACCCCACGGCGTATACTATGTCAGCCTTCGGCACAGAGATAACATCTTCAGGCTTAATCAGAATGTTGGCTGCCGGATCGCTCCCATCCATGATGCTTTTCACGCTCACGGAAGCTATACTGAATTTCCCCGTCGGGTCATCTTTAGCACCGGGCAGCGGTATCCGGCCCCATTCGAGGCTACGGGTGATCTTAACCGTGTTGCCGGCGTCCTTACTAAGTCCTCCGGCCATTGAAAGGACTTCGAATAATGTCTTACGGCCTTCGAGTTGATGAACCCCGGGTTTCTCGACGTCTCCAAGCACCGAAATGGGCTGGCTACGGAACTCCTTGATCGATACGACCACCTCGGGATTCTGGAGAAACTTCTTCAATCGGCTATTAATCTCGGCCTCGAGCTTATCCGCAGTCAAACCGGCCGCATGGATTCGCCCCGCCATCGGCAAGTTGATGTCGCCTCGCATGTCGATGCGCATGGGCTTGTTGGTCAAATCCTCGACATCGGCGACGAAGAGCGTGATCTCATCGTCCGGACCCAGAACATAATTGGCGGGTGCCTTCACGGTAGGGGTACTTGATGGGATGAGATCGTGAGTGTCGCTTGGGGTCGGAGCTACATGGTCGGGAGGTTGCTGAGGGAGACATGTTCCAACCGCCGCTAACAGGAGGATCAGAAACAGGAGGATCAGACCGAGATGAATAGGAACTTTCATGCAAATCACCTAATCGCTGAGGACCGTTCGGCCGGCGTTACGTTAGCCCGTGGGCACTCTGCCGAACTATGGGTAAGCTTTTTAACCTCCAAGGAAAGGACATGAAGGCGTCCTTCCAACTCCACCAAGCGTGATTCCACCGCTTCCTGGGGCGCTCGCGCCGGCTGCTGAAGAAGCATGTTAATCGCGGCTCGCGCCATTTCAGAGACGCTCCGGATCCCGTTCGCAAAACAAAGCTCTCGAAAACGGTCGTACTCTTCCGCCGTAAGGCGGAAGCTGATCATCCTGCTTCTGGATTCAAGGGGCATGCAATTTTCTCTGGAGGTCCCGTTCACGCGCTCCTGATCGAATCGCGATCGATCGGCGATCCGCGCCAGTTCCTTTCATGGTTCGATTTGATCCGAACGTCGTACCTCGGCGGGTCAAAAGCAACAGGCATATTCTTCTGAAAGCGGGACATTACGATGAATCAGAGTTTAATTTAGGAAAAATCGCTGAGTCACAGGGAAGCCGTCGCTGTGTCGCTCCTGTTCAGAAATTGCAGGGGAAGAACTTAAACCTCCGATTTCTGAACTTAGGATCAAGCGTAACACATGTCCTACTGTGTTTACATACCAAAGCCCGATTTAATGAAAGGACGGCGTACGAAGGAGAACTAAAAGGAGTAGCATCTTCTCTCCACGCGCCCCAAATGGTACTTGGCCCCGGAGCTAAGAGCCGAGCATTCCCTTTTCTATGAGCGCACGCGTGATCATTTCGACGCTGTCGACGGGATCGTCAAGCAGGGTGTCCGGATCGATATCCATGAAAACACCCGGCTGTAAGGCTTCCGCTGTGGCCTTCTTGTGAGACCGGTCTGCGCCTTCGGCGCAGCAGATTGCGATTACGCCGGCAAGGTTGAGCGACGACACAACGGCCGCAAAAGATGATTCCGAGTGCCCTTCAGCGCTGACGACCGCGACGGCGCACCCCAGGTCGAACAATCGGCGCTCCAGTATATGAGCGATTTCGTGACCGTCGCCGAGCCAGATCGCCACGGGCTGAGCCCCGGCACGCATCCAGCGCTCGGCGGAGGTAACTCTCTCGAAATCCGCCTTCTCCGGCAGCGGATACTTAATCATGCCCGCGGCGACAGTGGCGTTACTAAGATGATCGATAAGAATAAAACTGCCAGTCGCCCGGCTCTGTTCGTAGCTGTCGAAAAACAAGGGGCGATTAGTTTGTATGGTGACGCAGCCAACATCATTCAGCCGTAGTTCCGCCGCGGGGCTCTGTTGGAGGTCGTTAATCTCAACCTTGTAGCAGATTCTCTTCACTTGCGCCCGAACTGACTGCGTAGTATGTTTCGCCAAGTACAAGCGCCCCGGCCGTAGCGGTTTCTCATCCATCCAAACCAACGTGGCCTCGAAGTTTCGCGCAATGAATGGCTCCATTGAAGGCGAAACGAGCATATCCCCGCGGTTGATGTCTATTTCGTCATCGAGACATACTGCAATCGACATGGGAGCGACAGCCTCCGTAAGGTTGCCATGAAAGGTGACAATGGATTTCACACGAGTTTTGCGCCCGCCGGGGAGCGCCATAATCGGGTTGCCGACTTGAACTCTTCCCGAAGCAATCTGTCCGGCGTAGCCTCGAAAATCCGAATCTGGCCGGAGGACATATTGCACTGGAAGACGGAAATCCTGAACGCTTCTGGCAGTCGTGAGATCCACCTCTTCGAGATACTCCAGCAGACTCGAACCGCCGTACCACGAGGTGCGGTTGCTCTTTTCGACCACATTGTCGCCGTGAAGGGCACTCACGGGAATGAAGTAGGGATCTTCGATTCGCAAGCGCGAGGCGAATGCAAGGAACTCCGCTCGAATCTCGTCAAAGACTTCCTCGCGGAAATCGACGAGATCCATCTTATTGACTGCCACTACAATCCGTGGGATGCCGAGTAGGGACGCGATGAAAGTGTGACGGCGCGTCTGAGGCGAAATACCTTTGCGCGCGTCTACCAGGATTATGGCGAGTTCCGCCGTCGAGGCTCCGGTCGCCATGTTGCGTGTATACTGCTCATGGCCGGGCGTGTCCGCAAGGATAAATTTGCGTCGCGGCGTGGAGAAATAGCGATAGGCAACATCGATGGTAATTCCCTGCTCACGCTCAGCGCGAAGGCCATCGGTGAGGAGCGCCAGATCGATGGGGCCGCCGTTAGTCGAAAGCTTGCGCACGGATGCGATCTGGTCGTCATAAGCGCCGTTGGAATCGTACAGCAGACGTCCCAACAGAGTGGACTTACCATCATCCACACTGCCAGCAGTAGAAAGCCGTAGTAATTCTTTCTCTTCATCCTGCCGCAGAAAACTTTCAAACGCGCCATGCAGACGGGAGGCCAGCATCAAAAATATCCTTCGCGCTTCTTCAATTCCATCGAGCCTTCTTCATCGTGATCAATGACCCGATTCTCGCGTTCTGAACGGCGGAACAACGTCATCTCTTCGACGATTTTCGGTATCGTGTCAGCTTCCGAGCGGATTGCCCCGGTGCATGGCGTGCAGCCAAGCGATCGCATCCGGCACATAACCATTTGAGGCTCTTCGGACGGCAGCAGCTGAATATCATTTTCGAGAGGAATCAGCGCCGAGCCGCGCGATAACACGGGCCGCATCTTTGCAAAATACAGCGGCACGATCGGGATCTCTTCCACATGAATGTACTCCCAAACGTTGAGCTCAGTCCAGTTCGAGAGCGGGAAGACACGGATCCGTTTCTCCTTTTTGGATGCGCGAGTTATAGAGGTTCCAGAGTTCCGGCCGCTGGTTCTTGGGATCCCATTGTCCTAGGGCGTCGCGAACGGAATAGATGCGTTCCTTTGCGCGCGACTTCTCCTCATCCCGGCGAGCACCTCCGATGGCGGCGTCAAAGCCTCCTTGAGCAAGCGCATCCAGCAGCGCGCGCGTCTTAAGTAGCCCGCAACACTTTTGCGTTCCGAGCGCGGAAAGGGTTCGCGCCAGCTCTCAGCGCTTCATAGTTCGTGTGCACAATCAGTTCCGCCCCGATCTGCCGGGTGAAGCGGTCTCGGAATTCAATCATTTCACGGAATTTATATCCAGTGTCGATGTGCAACAGCGGAAAGGGAATCTTGCCTGGGTAGAAGGCTTTCTGCGCCAGCCGGACCATCACGGACGAGTCCTTGCCAATCGAATAAAGCATCACCGGCTTTGAAAATTCAGCCGCAAGTTCCCGGATGATATGAATGCTTTCAGCTTCAAGTGCGCATAGATGCGAGAGGGATTGTTTCAAAACAGCACCCACGTCAGACCAAACATTCCCAGTAGCACAATAACTTGAATAGTCAAGGCCAAAACCAGAGGCCGTATGCCTCGCAGCCCGAAATTGCCCAACTCCGTGCGTAATCCGATTCCGGCAAAACCGAGCAGCAGCGCCCACCGGTAGAGATGGTTCATTTGGACCAACGAAGCTGGCGGCCAGAAGTGTAACGTACTCAGAACGGAAAACAAAACTAATCCAAGCGCGAATTTCGGGAAATATCGCCACATAGATGAAAGAAGCGGCTCACGCTGGACCTGAAATGTTCTCTTTTCTGTGATACTCCGATGGACAAAGTACAAGAGGGCGAAGGGAAGAAATGTATTCCGGCAGAGCTTCGCGATGGTTGCATAACGCCCCGCCGCCTCCGAGTGGACGAACCCGGTTGCCACCGCCTCTGCAGTATTGTCAATGCTTAGACCCGCCCACAACCCGAAATGCAGAGGGCTCATGTGCAAAAGCAAAGCAATGAGTGGCAAGACAGCAAGCGCTCCCAGGCCAAACACCAGGATCACGGAAACAGCGTATGCCGTATCCTCCTCATTGGTCGCCAGCACTCCCGAAAGGGCTATGATCGCCGAAACGCCGCAAATTCCCATCCCGATTGCAAGCAAATAACATAGAGGCGCTGGTATTTTGAAGAACGACCCAATGGCAAGCGTGACAAGAATCACCGCCGCGCCTTCGAATCCGGCAAGCAAAATTATTTTCACGCCGACTTGCCGGAAATTGTCCAGCGCCATTTGTGAGCCCAAGAGCACGATTCCGACCTTCCACAGCACTTCGTAAAGCCTCGTGCCTGGTTCAAAAACCGCACTCAGCCCAATCAGGTTACGGACTAGTATGCCGAGCACCACCGCATAGACGAGATAGAACGACTCACGGCTAGGTGCGCCGATGGCACGCGCCACCCAAGCCAAGGCACCGAGCAGCACGAGACCCGGAATGTAAGCAAGAACGTATCCGCTCCACGCCCTGACCCATGCTCCCATCGAGCGGGCATGCACCAGGACACTCGCGGGAGTTCTCGCTTTACCACGGAATGTGAAGCTTGACATAACGAGACAACAACCCAATGCCGCAGGCGACCCATAGGCATATCCAGTCGATGTGAGGACGCAAAGTGAGCATTCGTTCCGGCTTCTCGTATTGCTCAGTCATTGGAACTTACCTTCGTTGCGCCGCCGAGGTGTAGGCCACATTCTTTTTTCCCAGCGCGCTCCCACCACCAACGCCCTTCCCGCTCATGCTGGCCCGGCAAAACCGGCCTTGTACACGGCTCGCATCCAATAGATAAGTAGCCGTTCTCGTGGAGCGAATTGTAAGGAACGTTATTTTCGAGAATGTAGCTCCACACTTGCCGCGAGGAGAAAGCGGCAAGCGGATTGAACTTGATGATGGGCCGGTCCGCGGCGCTAAAGACCGGATCGATCTGTATCGCTGGAAGGCTGCCGCGAGTCTCCGGATTCTGGTCCCCTCGCAAACCCGTGATCCAGGCCTCAGCCGATGACAACATCCGGCGGAGCGGTTCAACCTTGCGAATAGTGCAGCATTCCTGGTGCCCATCCTGGTAGAAGCTGAATAATCCTTTCTCGCGGACTAAACGCTCCAAACGCCCTGATTCAGGGACGAGAATCTCCAAATCTAAGTTGTAGTATTCCCGGGCGCGCTCCAGGAACCGGTACGTCTCCGGGTGAAGCCGTCCGGTATCCAGCGTGAATACGCGAAACTTCAATCCAGTCTTCGCCGCCATATCAATGAGAACCACATCCTCCGCGCCGCTAAACGAGATCACTACACGATTGGAGAATGTTTGGAGGGCGAAAGTCACAAGTTGTTGCGGACCTTTCGCCACCGCCTCCTGAGCCAAAGAAATTACAGTCTCGGGATTCATGTTTACCAACTCGAAACTGGCGGCGCCATGCCCAATACGAGGGATGCCCCGCCGAATCACCTAGCTGAGGCGGACACGGCAGATGGTCTCGCCTCCAAACATCGCTGCAGCAAAGATACGCTTGGATTGTATTCGGGAACCACTTCTTTCAAGAGCAACATCAGCTTTGGCAGATCCCGGCTTGCGCAGACGTGTTGAAGAAGCTTTAGGTACTTCTGCATTTCCTCAGCAGTGCGCATCGCGCCGATGAAAATCTTAATTTTTTCGTGGCGCGTCGGGAGCGTGTCCTCTTCCGCAGTGCTCAACTCCTCATAGAGCTTCTCGCCAGGGCGTACTCCGGTGAACTGGATCTTAATCTCTTCGTCAGGCTGAAAACCGGACAATATAATTAGATTCCTTGCAAGGTCGACAATTTTAACCGGATCCCCCATATCCAGGACGAAGATCTCGCCTCCTCGCCCCATGGCGAAGGCCTGAAGCACCAATAGTGTTGCTTCGGGTATCGTCATGAAATAGCGGCGCATTTCCGGATCAGTCACCGTGACGGGACCCCCAGCAGTGATCTGCTGTTTGAATATGGGGACGACACTACCGTTGCTACCCAGAACATTTCCAAACCGGACCGAAACAAATTTCGTTTGTCCTTCGGATTGAATTGAGTGAATCAGCAGTTCGGCAACACGCTTACTTACGCCCATGGCGCTGGTGGGCCGTACCGCTTTATCCGATGAAATCATTACAAAATCGGAAACGCCGTGCTGCTTGGCTTGGCGGGCCACCTGATAAGTGCCGAATACGTTGTTTTCGATAGCCTCAAAGATGTGTTGTTCCATCAGCGGCACGTGTTTGTAGGCAGCCGCGTGATAAACGATGGATGGCTGATGCTCGCCTCAGCACTTCCGAAAAGCGCCTATCATTCTGGATGCTTCCGACCTCCGGAACAAAAGTCACATCGGGAAACGCCTCCTTCATAAAGCGGTCTAAGTGGAAGATTGCATTTTCTGAAATTTCGAACCCGATGATCACTTTGGGCTGAAACTGGGCGATCTGCCGGCATAGTTCCGATCCGATCGATCCGCCCGCCCCAGTCACCAGGACAACGTTTCCGATCAGTTTGCCGAGGATCGCCTCCTTTTCCAAATTCACCGGACTGCGACCCAGCAAGTCCTCGACGTCGACGTCTCGAATTTGGCTCGCTAAGCCGCGGCCTTGTATGATTCCAGCAAGCGCCGGAATCGTCCGGCAGCGCACACCAGCCTGTTGGCAGCGTTTCAGAATCAGTGCCATTTCGGCGCCGGTCGCCGACGGCAACGCAATTAGGACTTCCTCGATTCCATGCGATTGTACGGTCTTGGACAGATCTTCTCCCGCGCCCAGCACTTTCACGCCTTGGATGTGCACGCCTCTTTTCTTGGGATTATCATCGATGAACCCCGCAACCTGATATCGAAGCGCCGGGTTGGCGCGGGCCTCCCGCAAAAGCATCACGCCAGCAGTTCCCGCCCCATAGATCACCACGTTTTTCCTTAAGGCGGCGTGCCCGTTCTCAACCGACAGGTCGGCCAGGAATCTCACCGCCACTCGCATCCCAACTGTGCCGAGAAAACAGATTAGAAAATCGAGCAGATAAATGGAACGGGGAAATCCTTGCGCCGCTAGCAGCAGTATCAAAAATGCACCGATCAATGACCCGGCGATATTCGCAGCGCCCAGCCCGACCACGTCGTATATGGAGACGAAGCGCCACCAGCCGCGGTCGAGCCTCATCAGCCGGAACACCACGATCTTAGTGGCAGCCCAGATCGGGAGAGCATAAGCCAGATGCCCCAGTTCCTCGCGCGGTATGGCGAAATCGAATCGCACGAAGAAAGCAGCCACTGGAGAGAGGAGAAATATGAAGATGTCCGAGGTCCAAACGAATACTCGATGCCATCTCTCAAGCTGTTCTAGCCAGGAAATAAACCTGATGAGTTTTTGTTTGACGTTAATAGCCAAGGTCAACAATGCCATAACACACTCTGGACAGTTTTACATAATATTGAGAAATCAACTCGCGGTGACATTATTTGCAGGTATTGTTCGGCCAATTGGAGTTTGGCTGGAAGAATCCGCTCGATGTATTCCTGCCGTGGATCCGCGGCGCGCGCCAGGACGGTCTCCTCATGACGAAACTGGATGGATGCCAGGTCGGTAATTCCCGGACGAACCATAAGGATCTTTTCATAACGGTCGCGAAACAGTTCCACGTACTCCGGGATTTCCGGGCGAGGCCCCACCAGACTCATATCGCCCTTAAGAACATTCCAAAACTGGACTAGCTCATCCAGCTTGCCGGCCCTCAAAAGCCCCCCCACTCGCGTTATTCGCGGATCGCCGGAGAACGTAATTGATGTACCGGTCATATTCGGATACATGGAACGGAACTTCCAGAGGCGAAACTCCTGGAACTCTCGACCGATGCGGATTTGCGAGTAGAAAACCGGAAAACCCGAGTCGGCTACGATGGCGATCGCTATCAAACAACAGGCGGGCAAGCTCAATATAAGAACTGCCGCGCTGACAACTAAGTCGGTGAGACGCTTCCAATCCACCGGTTAAAGAGCCATCGTCTGCGAGACCGCGATTACCTTATGCGTATGCGTCTTCACAACATCTTGAACAGCTTCAATAACCCGGCTCACCTCGGCGTCGCTCATGGCGGCGTAAAGGGGAAGCGAAATGAGCCGGGGATACTCGCGCCGCACCACCGGGCAGGGATTGCGCATCTCGAGCGTGCGCTGATAAAAGGATGCAGCGGAATCGGAATAAAATGGACGCTGCAGCCGATGCCCTTGTCTCGGAGCGCGTCAAAAAAGCCAGAGCGGTCAGTGGTAAGCCGGGCGAGATTAAGACGCAGGACGTACAAATGCCAGGGGTGTTGGCAGTCAGTTCTGCGGGGCGGCACTTCCACTTCGTCCATGTTGGCGAATTGCCGATCATATTGAGCCGCTATTTCGGCTCGGCGTGCATTCATCCGATTCAACTTTCTTAGCTGATGAATGCCGAGCGCGGCCAGGATGTCGCTCATGTTGTACTTGAATCCGCACTCAACCACCTCATAGCGCCAGGAGCCCTTCTCAGTGTACCGGTTCCAAGCGTCGTGGCTGATCCCATGCAGACAGAGGATGCGCATCCGCTGGTCTAGTTCGCGGGATGGCGTAGTCACCATGCCGCCTTCGCCGGTGGAGAGATTTTTAGTGGCATAGAAACTGAACGCCACCGCATCGCTCTTACCTGCGCCGATACTAGCGCCTTTATAGAGAGCGCCAGCTGCGTGAGCCGCGTCTTCAATGACATTAAGCCCGTGTCTTTCGGCGAGAGACCAGATGGCATCCATATCGCAAGGCAAGCCAGCAAAATGGACCGGCAGGATGGCGCGGGTTCGTGGTGTAATCGCGGCGGCTATGGCGCGTGGATCGATGTTCAAATCGGAGCCGATGTCGGCTAGGACCGGCTTCGCGCCCACATGCAAGATCGTATTCACCGTGGCGCAAAAAGTCAGAGGCGTGGTGATCACTTCATCGCCTGCGCCTATCCCAAGCGCGGCTAACGCCAAATGCAGGCCGGCGGTACAAGAGTTCACCGCAAGTGCGTGCTGGGCACCGGCGTATTCCCGGAACTCCTTCTCAAATTGCACGGTCCGCGGCCCGGTGGTGATCCAGCCGGATCGGAGTGCCGCCGTCACTTCGGCGATCTCCTCTTCCTCGATGAGCGGACGCGCGAACGGAATAAAGCCGTCAGGCATGGAGTTCCTCCGCCGCTATATGGATGACCCGGGCCGCTTTGCGCAGCACATCGTTTGCCGGGTGCTTCTGTGCCAGCGTTTCAATCAAATGCCGGCCACCAAGGCGCAGAAGTCCCCCGAGGACCGGGTTCAGAACGATCTTGTCTTGGAACGGCCGTAACGTAAATCCCATGCGCAATTTAAAGTGGTTCAGCGAATCCGTCTTATCAACCGATTTTAGACCATAGGAAGGATATCTCACTTCTCTCTCTCCAATTAAAAGTAAAGATATCCAGCACAGCCCGGTGCCAGTGACCTCACGTATTGCCGCGGTTGATTTTATGGCCTGAGCCCAAGTAAGTATATGTCGCTGCATAAGGAGGGGCGTAAACGTAGAAGATGATCCACAAATGGTGTAACAAACCGAATGGCCGCCGATTCGTTCTTGTACCCCAGCCAATTACGCCCCAGGATTTTGACGCCGCTTAATTCAAGATCCTTTCCGATATATAGGAGATCCGCCACATTTGGCTTCCCGAACATGACCGCGGAAAACAGGCCTGTCATACCAGTCCTGCATGGAACTCCACGATCCGACGCCGAGCGGGATCGTAATGCGCTTGCGCAAATTGATGCAATTAGGAACACCCAGAAAGAACAAGCCGCCGGGTCGAAGGATCCTCTTCACCTGGTGGAACAACTGCTTCGGCGAATGATGCCAATGCTCCATCGAATCGAAAGAAGTCACAACGTCAAAGGAGTCGGCATCGAACGAAATGCCTTCACCGATCACGTCCTTCTCGATAATTCGGACGCCGTAGGACTCATGAAGATGAAGAACCGAGTCGCGGAAGATTGGGTGGTGTTTGTCGCTGAAATCGTCGATCAGGACCGACGAGAATCCCAGGGCCGCACAGCCGATTCGAAAATAAACCGATTCCCCCCCCGATGTCGCAGACCGTCGCGCCGGGAGCTGCATGCGATAACACCATGCGAATGTGGAACACCATTTGCGGGATGTTCGCTATCTCATTGGCAACTAAGTCGGGCGGGTAATTCCGAACTATATTCCTTAAAGTTTGTTCAATGTCGCGCGTCTGCATACGATCCCTATCTGGTCTATCGTTCTCAGTTTCTTAGGCCGTTACTTAACCCTGGGCCGATCGACAGCGCTGCTAACTGCTAAACGCAGGCCGGCCTTACAGGAGTTCACCACGAACGAGTGTGCGCCCTATCCCCGGAACTCCTTCTCAAAATTGCGCAGCTCCGGCGCGGCGATAGTCCAGCGAAGCGCCGCCGTCACTTCGGCCTCTAATGCGCGCACGGGCAAATGGGATGAAATGATTATGCATCGAGCTCATCCGCCGTTATATGGATGACCCGGGCCGCCTTACGCAGCACATCGTTTGCGGGGTGCTTCCGCGCCATCGTTTCGATCAAATGCCGGCCACCAAGGCGCAAAAGTCCCTCGAGAACCGGGTTCAGAACGATCTTGTCTTGAAACGGCCTTAAAGTGAATCCCATGCGTAATTTGAAGTGGTTCAGGGTATCCGTCTTATCAATCGATTTTAGACCATAGGAAACATATCCCACTTGGCTGTCCAAAAGTTTAGCCTTGGTCAAGCTAAAAATAAGGGCATTATTTGGATATTGATCCAGATGCTTTGTGGCCGAAGCCTGATGGAGAATGGAAAAACAGTCTTCAATGAGGGCAGTGGCTGCAAAAGAAGCCAGTGAACCGTCCACAAAAGCTGCCCATGCCTCAAACCCGGCGGTGCGGCGTGCGGCATCGCAATATCTTTTCCATCGTTTGGCGTTCATCGTCTCGGATCTCTTCCCTGCCGGTGGAAAGTATCCTCGTTCAGCGGAGTGCCGCGTTCTGTTAAGTAAGAAAACTCTACCTGCTCGATGGTGCATTTCTCTAATCCACGCCGGGTCTGATTGCGCGCTTTGGAATGCAGCGCGGGAAAATCGTAGTCAGCTCCGGACAGTACAAAAAGACCGGTCTCCGTATGCTGGACAGCGTCTGACGGCGCGGGATATCGAACAGCAGCGCCGCGGATCAACAGTTGAGCCAATTCCCGGCGCGACGGCGACACTTGCCAATGATAGGGAATGCTCAAGAACGCCCAGGGCTGCGCGTCATACCAATAACAACTTCTCGTTTTGATTACGCGGCGCCCTTGCATTTCCCAAAACGCTGCGAACGTGGCCGGTGTCATGGACGTCACGGTTGTGCCTTGACAGCGAGGTACAGTTCTTTTCCAGCAATCGACAGTTTGCCTGAAGTGACGTAGAACAAGCCCCGCGCGATCAGGAAGTGCATGGAATTAATAAAACGCGCGACGCCGCCCCGGCCCAGGGAGGCTTGCTCGGGATGAACGGCGATAATCCGGAAACCGGCCGCCTCAAGAAGCCGGTGCATGGTTCGCGGACTGAAATAGTACAGATGCCATGAATCCGTACTTATGCTGGACCACTTGCGATCCAGGAGCCAGCAGAGCGGGCCTATCCCCCGTATAAAACGGTAAAGTATGCCGGGGATTTCGACTGCCAAAATCCCGTCGGCCTTCAGGATCCGGCGGACCTCGATTAACTCCTGTTTTGGATCCGAAAAAAAATAGATGGTATCCAAGATGCTGACGACATCGAAAAACTCCATTGGATAGTGCGCCTCGCGCAAAGTTCCAATAGTTGTATCCGCGCCATATCGCGACCGAGCGGACTCAGCCGCCATAGCAGTCGTTTCGGTACCGTACAGATCCCAACTGTCGCGATCAAAGAATTCAAAGAAGACACCGGTCGCACAACCTACATCGAGTAGTTTCCCACGAGGCTTAATGGATTTAATCTCGTCCGCCTCTTTCCGGAGCACCTCCATGCGGGGCGAGGCGAAGATTTCCACGTTGTCTTCGCGAACGTAGTGCGTGTGGAAATCGCGAACATTGGCTTGCTTAGGTCTTGGGTTGAGATAAAGCAGACCATCATTCCGGCATTTTACGATTTGGGCCGGCCCACGCCCCCGTATGAATACGGTCGTGTGATCGCTGCCACACAGGGCGCAGTTCGCCTGCTCATATGTAGTCCTGGGCGACTCAAGTTGCGGCTGCTTCGGTTGGTTCAGAACGGCGTTCCTATCCAATTGGGGTACGTTGGAAAGCACTAGGTCGAAACTTCATTCAGCGGCCGCTGCGTTTCTTGACCGGAATCTACGCCGTGGGCCTGACCTTGGCTTCAAAGGCGGGAGCCCGATCTCTGGGCGCTCAGACTACGCCGCCTCAGCGACGCGATTAGGCTTTGCAGCCCAAAGTAGGCCTAAAAACACTGGGATTGTGTCTCCGCAGAAATACCATAGTGTCGAGCCTGTGCCTCCCCAGATGGCATCAACCAACACCGGGAATGTGGCTGCATACATCATTGATCCCCTCAAGGATGGTTCACGTTCACCCGGTGCCGCTTCTTTGAACGCTAACTTCCGGCAAAAAAACCCGACGATTAACATTCCAATCAGGACTGCAGGCCAGCCGAAATTCAGGTACAACTCACCTGGCAAAGTTGGCACCGAATTATTCGTCGTGGATGTGCCGTAACCATAAAGCACATCTTGAAGCCAGACGCCGAAAGCGCCTGGCTTACTCGGCCAAAGATCGCGGGGGATCGGTATGGTTATGGTTTCATAAACCGATTCTCCGTGAAGATACGGAATTGTGTTGGGGAACGTGGTTACGATTCGGGTGAACGCATCAAAAGGCTCATACAGTCCCATGATTGCGCTGGTTTGCACACCTTCTGAAGAAATGGAACTGCTGGTTCCAATGTCAGTCGGCCGGTCAAGTCGCACCGCCCCCCACACCAAAATCATTGCGATGGCCGCCATAGCGATGATGCTGACTTGAAACGATGCAAAGAGGCGCAGCCGACGGCCCAGAAGCACAGGTTTAAGTAAGAATGTTACCGTCAGCAATAGCGTGATCACCTGGTGGCGCGAACCGCTCACTGGTCCAAACCACATAACGTCAGTCATAAGAAGTACAGCGATCGCTAACCAGTGCCAAGTTCGGATAATTCTCCGAGTTCGCACCCACACAATAAAGAAGTACAATGCCGGTCGTAACAGCATGCAAGGAAACGCCACGATTGAGGCATTGGCGCGATCTTGATACGCCTGGTATATATGGCCGCCATTTATGAGGAAGATATTGGCGAGTGCCCCGGCGATGCCTATTACAGCAGCCCCGAACGCTAACCTTCCGACGGTACGCGGACTCAGCTTCAAATCGGTGATCGTGGTAGATCCCCGCTTGGATGCGCTGTTCGTCGCCTGCACACAGAAATATCCGCCGATCAAGGCTATAAAGCCAATCCACGTCACGCCAATGGTCCACGGGGTCAGTGCTATGCCTGCTCGGTTCCCCATCAAATCTACGAGAATAGGGCCAATGCCAACGAATGCACAGTAACTCAACACTGCCAGATAGATCGGACGGCTCAGTATCGGCTGCCGCATGAGAATGCGGGGGAACGAGCATAGCTACTGCGATGGCGAGAAAGGTGTAGCCCGATATTAGTGCATAGCTATCCAATTCCGACTGTTTCGGGAGCAGCCGCGCCGCCATCGATAGACATATAAACGTGCCAATAAAAAACAGCGCGCCCAGTGGGGGTCGCCTTTTTCTAGAGAGGTTCGCGATTAGCAGCGCTTGTGGCATTGTCGTATCATCAAGATCTCAGTTTTTTGATTGGAGGCGCATCTTCGGAGGCTACAAGTACGGCACACGCTTCATTGGGGACAGCTTTTTTCAATGAAACGCGTTGCCTGATATTTTGAAGCACTTCAGAGTACGGGCGAACGCCCATGAGCGCCGCCGCTATGAAGTAAACCGACATTCCAAGGGCTACTACGGCACCTACTTTGATGCCTTTCCCGACCAGCCCCGAGAGTGATGCGGCTCCAGCCTGCTCGATCCATGGTCTGAGGAAGTATATTAGCAGGCCCATCAATGCGCTCGCGACGCCCGGCCTAAACACTTGAAGTTCGCGGAAACCCTTGAATATAGCGCCATATTCATGATGCAAGATCCAGTACATCCGGGCGACAGACGCAAGACTAGCTAGAGAGAAACCGAGGGCTAGGCCAACAGCGCCCAATTCCGGGACCAGCATTAGGTCGAGAAGAATATTGACAACCCCGATCAATGCGTTATGGACGATTAACGTCCGGTAGCGTCGTTCGGCCCATGGCAATGACTGAAAATGCTGAGCCAAGACATTGAAAACGATGCCCAGCGCATACATTTTTACGATTGATACAGTTTCGATCGAAGACGCACGCCCCACATTCCCGTGAAACAAAACCAGCACCGCTGGTCTGGCAAGAAGGTAAAATCCGACGGAAAAAGGCAATGCGATACCGACTAAATAATGGAAGCCCTGCCTCACAAACATCAACTTGTCGCCAGCCGCTCTTTGTTGGGCAAGTAATGGAATCAGAGGGGTGACCATTCCAGTGCTGAGGATCGTAGCGGCGCCGACAACTAATTGGAACCCGTAGCTCAAAGCTGAAATGCTGCCTGCCGCCAGGTACGATCCGATGACTCGCTCCGCAATGAAACTAATTTGCCTGGCAACGACCGCCGCGAATGGGCCGAGGATCGCCGCGATCAGCAACCGCCAGCGCCATGGCTCAATGCGTCCATCGTGGACGTAAACGTAGACCACCACTTCCCGTACGGAAGACCAGCAGAAGAGCATGAACTAAGGTCCCGATGATGACCAGATCGGCGAGCCATGTGATTGAAGACCTCCGGAAGAAGAAAAGGCCGCACAAAAATATGACGTTCGCCACCACTTTGTTGGCGGATGAGAGCAGGAAGTCATGTCTGCTGTTCAGTGCAGCTGACAACACGCCAACGCTTCCCATGATGACGAACAGCCAGGAGAATCGCCGGAAGAGCGCAACCGTCATCACCTTTTGAGCGGCAGGAAAACCAGGGACCAACAAATCAACGATCGGGTTCGCAAATAGATATGCTGCGAGGGAGAGAATTAAGGTTACCAATCCTGATAACAGAAAAACCTTTCCTATAATCGTCCAAGCTTTTTCCTCATTTTCCTGAGCCCACGCCACAAACAGCGGAACAAGACCAGTTAGACACGCTGAAACCCAGAACATCGAATACGTATTCGGAATCAATAATGCTGCGAAAAAAGCATCGGTTTCCACGCTAACGCCATAGCGGAGCGCGATCGCCAAATTCTTCACCAGTTCCAGCAGCGCTCCAACCAGTGTCACGAGACTGATCAGCAAGGTGACGCGTAGGCGCAACTTTCGCTCAATCACGCTAGTGCTGCCTTCCGTTCAGGGCGGCCGAGTAGATCCGAAGATGCTCTTCGACGCAATGTTCTAGCGAGAAGCGCTCCCGGATCCGCCGCGTTCCGGCAACACCCATATTCCGCGCTTCGTCCGGCGATTCGAGTAACCGTCCAACAGCGGCGACGATAGAACTGGGCGACTTAGTCGGGACAAGGAGGCCGGTCTTTCCGTGCTCGATGAAATCTCTCGTGCCTCCGACATCGGTTGCGACGACGGGCAATCCGATAGCACACGCCTCCAGAACAGACATCGGTGCCGCCTCGGCTTCGGAGGCATGGACGTAAACCGTCATAGCCGCCAGAACTTGGGGAACATCATCCCTGCGCCCAAGGAAAATGACGCTATCATCGAGATTCAGCCGCCTCACCTGGTCCAGAAGACGCTCGCGATATGCAACGCGATTAGCGAGCGGTGCTCCTACCAGGATAAACTTAGTTTCTGGGAAACGCCGCTTGATCTCGGATGCCGCATCAAGCAAGAACTCGAAGCCCTTGCCCGGACACAAATTAGCTACAGTTCCGATGATCGGACAATCGCGACTGATTCCTAACTCGCGCCGTACTGATGTCCCATCGACCCCTGGATGAAATCTAGAAATATCAACCGGGGGGTAGAGAACGTGCACATTATTCGGCGGCGCGGAGCCGAAATAGTATTCATTCACTCCCCGTGATGCTGCCGCGATGCGATCCGCCCAGAATGTCACCAAGGGCAGAATGGCTCGGCGTAGTGTCCAAGGCGTATTGACATCATTCAAATGCCACACCAATCGCACGCGCTCCAGACGCGCTGCTATAGCCGCCTGGACATTCATAAGGCCATTCGTATGTACGATTTGAGTCCCGTGTCGGCGGATAAGCTTTCGGATTGTCCAGACATTTGACCAGAATTTAAGCGCATAATGCGAGTGCTTAAGGGGGTTAGCGGAAAATCTCATCCGAACCAAGTCAAATTCCTCGAGGTCGATTCCCGCCTCCCCAAGCTTTGTCTTGAATATGGCGTCACCCTCCGGGGCTACTGCCACAGTCTCGATGTCTCGGATCCGCAACGCCGAAGCGACTTGCAGAATACGGAATTGGGGTCCACCGAACCGTTCATCGTAGACTACGTTGAGAACCCGGATCATCTCAGACTCGCGGCTTTCCCACCCGCTCCGCGGTCGCGAACATGAAGCGAACCGTGTCCATGTCCTTCGGCTGAATCTTCCCTGCAGGTATTCGCATTTGCGTGATTTGTGACAATTTGGTCAAAATATCCACTAGCGCGAATGAATCGATGAGACCAGAAGAGACCAGGGCCGTATCTTCATCGACCTGAATGGCCGGCCGCCGAATTACCTCACGGCTGATGTAGTCGAGCATCTCCTGCACCTGATCACTCATGCCACTATTGTGCTCGACCGCCCGCTGCGAAATCGTCAACTCAGGATGCTCGAGAAGAAGCTTGTCTCTCGTGGCACGAGCGAGCCGGCTTGCCGGCCGTACTCTTGACGATCCATTTTGGAGGTTTCAGATATACTGCGCTGACCGTCACGCCCAATTCAGCCGAGCACCGCTGAACGAATCTCTCTTCAATTCAACCGAATTTGCCAGGATGAGGTCTTGCTCCCGTTCTGTTTCGGCCGCAATAACGATGTCTTCTGTTCCAAGATCCGGGTTCAAAATACCCAAAGCTACGGCGCGGCCGTCGTGTATCACAGGATGGCTTGAAACAATCTCCTCGACATCCTGTGGATAGATGTTCTTGCCTCCGACTATAATGAGATCCTTTTTCCTGCCGGTTACATATAACTCCCCATCCATCAGAAACCCAATATCGCCCGTCCAATACCATCCCCCACGTATCGCCGCAGCGGTCAAATCCGGCCGGTTGAAATACCCCTCAAAAAGAGAATCGCTGCGGACCAGAATTTCGCCCACCTCGCCGCGGCTTGAGATCCTTGCCTTCAGGAGAGACGATGCGCAGCTCGTTGTTCGGAAGGCAACGGCCCGATGAAACTACGGCCACGCTTCCTTCCTGTCCTTCGTCCACGGCAGGGCCCGGTGCTCGCAACGCATACTCTCCGAATCGATCCAAATGCGGCGCTGGCCCCGGAATCAGCGCCGTCGAGACCGGACTGCGTAACCGCAAACACATTCTCCGCCATCGCGTAGGACGTATGCAGAGCCTCCGGTCGCAAACCAAGATGCTCGTACGCCGATCAGAAACTCAGCTTCGCTTTGAGCGCGAATTGGTTCGGAACAGTTAATCAGCGCTCGCACCGAAGACAGGTCAATACCGTTAGCTCGGTCATCCTCAGGGACTCGGCGGGCCAGAAGCTGAAGCGTAAAATTTGGAATCCAGGCGAGAGTACAGCGATATCGGCTAATCAACTCCAGCATTGTTCCCGGCTGCATAACCCACGCAGCAGGTGACTGCATACCACTGGCAAGTGCAGTGCCATCGGTAGCATAAAGCAGGCGATTAGCCCCATGTCGTGATACAGCGGCAGCCAGCTATAAATACTGTCCTCTTCGGTGACACGCAGACTTTCAGAAAGATGATCGAGTTGACGCAGAACAGCGGCGTGAGACAGCGCCACACCTTTTTGTAGACCGGTCGATCCGGCCGAATGCTGAATAAAAGCGATAGCTATGTCGGAGCCGGATTGGCCCAGATCGGCTCTTCCACTGGTCCATTTAGACCACGAACCAAGCGGGCATTTGCTCCCACCGTGACGTGATGCTGGAATTCATCGGGGAAGTTGTCGTCGATGCACGATCAGGTGTGCGTTCAGATTCGCCGTGACACCCGCCAGCCCTGCGCGATATTTGTTGGGCTCAACTTTGAAATTCGGATACGCGAGTATCGCGGGAACCGCCCCCAAAAGCATGGCGCCGGCAAAAGCCGCCATCAGAGGTATCCCCTGCTCCATGACCAGTATCACCCTCGCTCCGCCGCCAAGACTCTCCGCGGCAAAGCGGCCAGCATATCGCTGCGCTTGCATACGGAACTCGCCGAACGTGATGACATCCGCCGGAATCTTCGTCATGCCACATCGTCACGAAGGTTTTCTCCGGGGGTGCGGCGGCCAGCGCTTCAATCGAGTGAGCGGTATCTCATCGAGCACTTAGAACTGGAAATACACAAACGGCGGATTTTCCTTGCTCCAGGCGATGATCAAAAAAAGCGCTGCCGCGTAATAGACGGGAGCAAGCGTTCGGAACCCGAAACCGAGTGCGCGGTTTTGACTTAGCCGCAGTATCATGGCTGCCACGCCGCTATACAAGAAATACCCGCATATCACGAGCGGGCGTCACGATATAGAAATTACCTTTCATCACCAGATGACGGTAAGAGGACGGAGTAAAGATTGCCGTCATCATTTCGATAGATCTGATTCAAGTTATGCGCCCTAAAGAATATCCAACCTAACAATCACAAAAGCAAAAGTCATCGCCCAACCAACCGCCGTGGAAACACGTGCCGGAATTTGCATGTCCAAGTCGCTTTTCCAATCTGCTGCCAAATGCGATGACCGGCCAGAAGAATGCCGTGGTACACCCCCCAAAATACAAATGGAGCCGTCGCGCCATGCCAAATACCGAACACAGCCATTGAGAGGATTAATGCGGCATTACGCCAGGCTCGCGCCGGAAAATGGTCGCGAGCGGAAGGAACACATAATCACGGATCCAGAACGACAGAGACATATGCCACCGCGTCCAAAACACGGAAGGAGTAGACGAAAAGTACGGAGACGCGGAAGTTCTCCTCCAGTTGGATGCCAAACAGGCGAGCCGTGCCGATCACGATGTGCGAGTATCCAGCGAAATCGAAGAAGAGTTGAAACCCAAAGCCTATCGCGAGCAAACAGACGTCCAATCCGCCCCAGCCCCCGGGGATTTGATCGAAGCCGTAAGCCACTCCTTCACCGGGGCTAAAGCCGTTCTGCAACGTTTGGGCCAGGACCATTTTCATAAACAGCCCAGTCACAATCCTGTGTCACCCCAGCCGAAACATCGCTCCAAGTGGGACGCCTGATGGCCCGAAATTGCGGCAGCATATTCGGCATGCGGCATATCGGGCCCGGACAGCACAGTCGGCCAGAACGCCATGTAAAGACACATCTCGAGAATCGAGGGGTCTAGTTCTTCCTCGCGATAAATATCTACGAGATAGCTTATTCCTTGAAATGTCCAGAACGAAATACCAACTAGGGACGATAATGTGCTGGAGAGTAGCTCCTACGCCGGGTCCGGACCGCTGCCGAACGCAGGCAAATATTTGAAGATAACGAGCAGTAAGATATTGGAACCGATGCCCGCCCGAGGCGAGCGGTGGTGGCGCGCCGCTTCAGAGCTTCGCCCCATGCGAAATTCATCAGCGAAGCCGCGATTAAGACGGATCAGAGCATTTAAGCTCCAGGTCGCATAAAAGAGATAACTGGCAGCGAGCAACAGCGATTGGCGCGCCCGAGTTGTTTTCATGCTCCATGCTCAGCAGCCACACAGCCAACACGAACAGCAGATAAATAACGCTCTGAATGCTCATCTTTGTCGCCACGCCATCCTGCTTAGCCCACGCCACAGTTGGGATCCGACATCAGCCATCAAAGTCTCGGCCACTAGCTTATGGGCTGCGCCGGTAAAATGCGCGAAATCAGGACTGTTCGCCTTGTCCCATCGTGAACCCTGAGGATAATTGGTCCAGAGCCGCTCCGGGATTAAGTCGAAAAATCGAGACATGTCGCACCGTACGGCTTGATAAACCGGCAAATCGGTGCGGAACCGCTTGACATCGGAAGGAACGTTAGGATTCGGCTCGATGGGCCGGATAGGTGAGAGGTAAACAATGACGTGAACGCCTTTAGACCGGGCGTAACGAAGGCTCAGTTCAATTAATTGAAGGCTCGCCTGATAGGCGGATGCGGACACTGGACGGGCGGATGAACTATCGATACGCAAGAGACGATTACGCCAGTCTATACTGCCACAGCCAAATCGCGCGCGAACTTTTTGACGTTTGGCGAACAGGGATGTCCGATCCAGCAATTGCTGAATTCGATTTTCCGCCTGTTGGGAGCCGGTTGATATTCGAAGCCGTCCCTGCATTCGAGATTCATCGCGTATGCCAGATAGGGAGACAGAGCCGTACCTGCCGCTTCCTAGATCTGCGTTGCGGCTGATCAATGAGGTCAGTGACTGCGCTGTACGGTGGGAAGCTCGAGCCTCATCATTGACCTCCGGCCGGACTCCGAGCCCACGAAATGCGACCAGCACAGCCTGAAGAACCACGATGGGGGATTTGTGGTACCCGCTCGAGTACATCGACGAGCCGGATCAAAGCCTCGGTCATAGTTATTTCCGGCAGAGACCCGGAATGGACTTCTATCATGGGACTCCCTCTGGTTCTCTTCCTGCTGAGAAATACCTGTAGCCATTGCGGAGAACTCATATCGCCAGGGGATCCAGTCCATCATGGCGTAGGTTTGTGAATTACCGATATAAAGGAGCGGCAGTTGACTTGACCCGGGATGGCTCGGTGAGAGGCTGCATGACCTGTTCGGCCAAGCGCGTTTCCTCCGGCGTTAGGCCTACGGGCGGAGCGGACGCGACGTCCCCTACCATTTGGAACCGAACTCGAGGGTTCTGCGCGGCTGCAAGTGGGTTAACGCCGAGCTTGGTTGCGAGCCAGTCACCGGAAAGAAGGATAATCAGCACGCAACCTACAGGCGCATATAAACGGTGGAACCATATCGCGAGGTTCCGTCGCCGGGCTGGACACTGCAGAGCCTTGTTCCAATGTACGTGAAGCTCATGAGCGGTTACTAAGTGGAGCTTCTGCGCGGAACCATTCCCAGGTCTCTCAGTCCCTCCGCTGACCTTCACCTGCGGCGCCAATTCAACAATTCCCGTGCTTTCGAGACTTGCGAATAGTTCTCGCGAATATCGCCCTGGCGGAATGGAGCAACGCTCATATCGGCTTGTTTGCCGGCTACAACCTGTATCATTCGGGCCAGCTCCGCAATGCTCGTCTTCACGCCCGTAGCGATCTGGAAGACTTCCCCGCTCATGGAGCGTTGAGCGCCAGAACAGGATGGCGCGGCACAAGATCACCTACATAGATGAAATCGCGGGTTTGCGTTCCGCCGCCATCCAGCGTGATCCGGCCAGTGGAAGAAATATCCTTAAAGAATTTCGCCACCACGCTGCTTTTGTGCGCGCACCACGGGCCATATACATTCGCAAAGCGAAGCACGATCGTTGGTAAACCCCACGATCCGGCATACGCCAGGCAATAGCCTTCCCCTGCGAGCTTGCTTGCGCCATAAGGCGAAACGGGTAAAGGGGCTTTTTCTTCCGTTGCAGGAGGAGGTTGCCGGCCTAGCGGCGCATTCGATGATGCAAATACAAAGCGCCGTTGGCGGCCACCGCGATTGGCTTCGCGGCAGGCTTCCAGAAGATTCAACGTGCCAATCACGTTAAGCTCGCAGTCCCGTCGAGGATCGGTTATCGAACCCGGTACACCCGTTTGCGCCGCCAAATGAACCACGCCATCGAGCGCCGCAACGATCCCACTAAGAAGTTTTGTATTGAGAATATTGTCTTCGATTACATCGATCGGCAACCCCGCGAGATAACCGCGTGAGCCAGTGGAGAAATTATCCAGAACAGTAACCGTCGCGCCAGCATCGAGGAGCATCCGAACCAGATTTGCCCCGATGAAACCGGCCCCGCCGGTCACCAATATCCGCCGCTCTCTCATCTGCCTGCGTTAGCAGCTTCCAGCGCCTCCGTGTGCTGGTTCACTTCCGCGTTCGGGTTCCACTTCACGGAAGGCTGTATGATTTCCGGTTTGATCCGGTGTTTCAGTTGTTTGATGCGTTCGATCATGCTGTCGACAAGAACATCCGAGAGAAGATGTGGCTGTAATCCGAGATCCAGAAGCTTCGTGTGCACCGGGTTATAGTGGTGCTCCTCCATCTCGACGCGCGGGATTTTGGGTGTGGCTCACTTCCACTTCAAGGCCGAGCGCTCTTGCCTGCCGCGCCACCAGGTCCGCCAGCTCATTGATCTTGAAAGTCTCGGTGAATTGGTTGAAAACACGATATTCACCCTTCGATGCTGGATTCAGCAATGCCAATTCGACGCAGCTCAGAGTATCGCGAATGTTCAAAAAGGCGCGATGCTGTCCGCCGGCGCCGTAGACGGTGAGCGGGATGCCCGCCACGGCCTGCACGCAAAATCTATTCAGAGCCGTTCCGAAAACGTCGTCGTAGTGGAAACTGGTCGCCAGCCGTTCATCCAGCCGGGTTTCGTCGGTTTCAATACCGTAGACAACGCCTTGATTCAGGTCGGTCGAAGACAACTTCCAGACTTTGCATGCAAAACGGATGTTATGACTGTCATGCACTTTAGACAAATGATAGAAGGAGCCGGGCTGGCATGGGAATGGCAGCACATCCTTGCGTCCTTTGTGGACGATCTCAATAAAGCCTTCTTCAATATCAATGTTGGGCGTACCGTACTCGCCCATCGTTCCCAACTTGACCAGGTGGCATTCCGGAACAATACTTCGGATCGCCCACAGCAGATTCAATGTGCCGGTGACATTATTAATTTGGGTGAACCCAGCCCGATTGTGGTCTAGCATCGAATAGGGTGCGGAAGGCTGCTCTCCGTAGTGCACAATGGCATCCGGCCGGAATTCCGTTAGCGCACTCTCGATTACTCCGTAGTTGCGCAGATCGCCGACGAACAAATCGATTTTCAGGCCCGTGACCTCTCTCCAAGCGCTAACGCGATCCTGAAGAGTATGGATCGGGATTAGCGGCTCCACGTTCAGCTCGATTTCCCAGCGTCGTTTCGCGAAGTTATCGAAAACCGCTACTTCATGTCCACGGCGTGACAGGTACATGGCGGTCGGCCAGCCTAGATAGCCGTCGCCTCCTAAAATCAAAATTCTCAAAGTATCTCCTTGGTTTTCATGGCGATTTTAAAATTTTACCTCAGTGTTGAAATGCTGCAGGTTATTCTATGGTTTTATCCAGATATCATCAAATGGGAATTGGACGCGACGGCTCAAGACGAAGGGAATAGCAGCTTTCCACGAATTAGGTCATGCCATGGCTGCTGTACGTTCCAGAATTTCGATAACACGCGGCAGACAGGCTTGGCTCGTCAGGTGCTGGAGCGCAAATTCTCGCCCATAGCGTCCGCGGTTTGCGAGTTCCTCTGGTGACATACTCATTACTTCTTTGATTTTAGCCGCAAGTAACTCCGGCCGGTCTGGTTGAATCACCCAACCGCAGCGCGAGCGTTCGACGAGTTCGGCTAGATCAGAATCCGGCAACGCAAGGGCGATAACCGGTCGCGAAGACAGCAGGTACGAAATGAGCTTCGACGGGACGGAGACTTTCGACTGGCTTCCCCTCGTCGGCAATACGAGCACGTTAGCCGTCTCCAAAACTTTGGTCGTGTCTTCAATCGGGTACGGCGAATAGAACACGATATGTTCGCAGCCGGTATCGCTGGCCAGCGCCTGGTGAGTCGAAAAGCAGCGGATGACTTTGAAACCGTCCTGATGGGTATACCGTTGGGCGGCTCTCCGTTGAAAACCGGGTACAGCCTGCCAGCGGGCCTGTTAGGAAACGCAGTAATCACGGTAACATCGTGGCCGCGCTTCGCGAGCTCCCGCGCAATTTCAGCACTTGTCTGACTTGAAACGACTGGCTCCGGCGGAAATACGCAGCAAACTATGAATATTCTCATTGGGAGGTTGCCGTACACGGCGCCGGATCGATGGCGATCGCTTGCTGCGTCACTTCCTGCAAACAAAGCGACCGATAACCAGTACGTCCATTTTTGTGCGAAGAAAGCATGCAATTGCTTCGCTCGGATTACAGACGATGGGCTCGTTCTCGTTGAAACTGGTGTTCAAAAGCACCGGAATGCCGGTGCGCGCCTCGAACGCTTTGATTAGATCGTAGTAAAGCGGATTTTCATGCCGCGCCACGGTTTGCAATCGTCCGGTATCGTCCACATGGTTCACCGCCACCAGGCGTTTGCGCCATTCAGGCCGTATTTTATAAACATGCAGCATGTGCGGCGATGGATGAGAATGCTCAAAGATCTCTGCCTGGCGCTCTACTAGAACCGAGGGAGCAAAGGGGCGAAACCACTCCCGGTGCTTAATGCGAGCATTGAGCGTGTCCTTCATGTCGTCCAGGCCAGGATGCGCGAGGATAGAGCGGTTCCCCAGCGCCCGCGGGCCCCACTCCATTTTTCCTTGAAACCAGCCGACCACTTTCCCATTCGCGATCTCTTCCACCGTTTCGCGCAGCAAACATTCTCCGCCGCATTCTGAGAACGGCACGTCATTCCGTTCCAATTCCGCCCGAATCTCCGAGTCGCTGAACTCCGGTCCAAGATAGGCGCTGCAATTCGCTGCTTGACGTGGTTCTTTAAAGATCGAGTTGCTCACATAGAGGGCCGCCCCCAAGGCCAGGCCCTCGTCGCCACTGGCCGGCTGAATGCAGGTTAGCCGGAAGGGGGTCTCGTCGAAGACTTTTCCATTAGCAACGCTGTTGAGCGCGCACCCACCGGACAATACCAGACGGTCAACTCGAACCAGCTTGTGGAGAATGCGCAGAAGGTGCAAGTATCCTTGTTCGAACACCCGCTGAAGCCCGAATGCGAGATCCTTGTCGCGTTGTGTGATTTCCGTGTGGGGTTTCCGAGGCTCACCGAAGATTCTCACCAACTCATCCGAGTATTGGCGATCGATCTCCATTTCACCCGCCTCATTAATGACTAGCCCCTGGTTGGAGTTAAAAGGCACGAAATACTTGGAATTCAGCCCTATTCCGTTCTCTTCCAACGAAAGCATGTCGTTGAAGTGCCGCTTGTAAGTATCCACCCCGAGTGGGGCCAGCCCCATCACCTTGCCTTCATCGCCGTATTTCGTATACCCAATGAACTGGCAAATCATGGTGTACAGAAGTCCGAGAGAATGCGGGAGAAAAATGCGCTGCTGCACCGTGATGTCACTGCCGGCGCAGTCCGTAAGCATGCAGCTCACGAAGTCGCCCGAGCCATCGACGCTCAAACCGGCGGCTTTGTCCCATTCCGAGATGAAGTACGCGCTGGCAGTATGTGCCAGGTGATGCTCGACGTTGTATTGCTGGAAGCGCAGTTCGCCGGCATCCACTCCGCACTCAGTCGAGATAAGAGAGCGCAGGTCATTCAAAATGTTCCGGGATCCTTTAAGACGCGCGAGATTAGCAAAATCGGCCAGGTGCCGCAGCGCGAACATGGCCTTCTTGCCGCGATTGGCCGAGGGGTCGCGGCCAAGGGCCACTGCGTCGATGTCGCGATAATTTATTCCTGCGAGCTGCAGGCATTTGGCGATTGCCTGCGCTGGGAATCTCGCATAATACTTAATGCGGTTTAGACGCTCTTCAGCAATGGCAACTAGCGGCTTGCCGTCGATGAGAACTGCCGCGGAAGCGCCTGCATGGAAGGCGTTTATGCCAAGAATAACGCTCATGCGGCCATTGCTCCAACACAGGCCGCCTGCATCAAATAGATTTCATTTCGAGATGGCATCAATTTCGTTTTGCGAGCGCCTCGACCGGCGCGCGGCGAGGTTTGATCCTACCAAGCCGGCACCCGAGAAGTCCACGCCGAAAAACAGCGCAACACCGCCCGTGCTGACACCTCAATGATAGCTGGCTCATCAGCGCCGACGTTGCTGACTGCCTAGTATATAAGTGCCCTACTTACAA
>CAWFWH010000032.1:0-9500 GCA_963819405.1 uncultured Acidobacteriaceae bacterium
TGGGATAAATTGCGGTGCGATGTTGCCTCTCGCTCTGGATGCAATCGAAGCCCTGAATTTGACCGCGCCATGTGCCACGTCGTCTTCGTCCATGATCGGGCTGAAAATGGCTTGCGTCCACTCAATAATGTCAGGAGTAGAACGGAAATTGGTGGTAAGCCGCAGTGGATTTAATCGAACCGACCCAAGCTGCCGTCTTTTCCAGCACTGCAGGAACAGCGAAACTTCCGCTTCGCGAAAGCGGTAGATGCTCTGCATCGGATCGCCCACTAGAAACAAGGTGTGACCGTCGCCCTCGGACCATTGCGCCGTAAGAGCGTCAATGAGATCGTATTGAGCGCGCGATGTGTCTTGAAATTCGTCCACCAGCAGGTGCTCGATCCGATAGTCCAGCCAATAGAGCAGTTCGCTAGGCTCATCCGGCGTGCCCAACGCCTTAATCGCGGCGCGTGTCACCTCCGTAAAGTCGACGGTCGAGTGCTGGCGAAACACTTCTCTTAGCGCCTGGTGCGCGCGGTCGATCAGTTGGCAGAATGCGTCGATCAGTTCGTCGTGTTGTTCGCTACCGAGGAACCGCCATTGATCGCGCTGGCTCAACATGCGCGCTACCTGGCCTTCCAGGCTGTTGATGTCGTTGTCGAAGTGCAGCGAGACCCGATGGAACAGTGCCCTGCTCGCTTCATCGCCTTCCGCCAGATCACGTAGCATGCGGCGCGCGGCCAGATGGTATAGATCGCGCGCGTCTTCCACAACTTGACTCGACTCCTCCAAACTCGGAGATGACCGGCATCTGGCGCGTTAGCATCGCGCAAAGCGAATCGATGGTTTGAATTTGAAGGCGGCTCGTGTCGTAAGCTCCTCCTAACGCATCGTGCACTCGTTGCTTTATCTCGGCGGCGGCTTTTCGAGTGAAGGTCATGGCGACCACAGATTCGGGGCGGTCGACTATCTCTAACAAGCGTAGGTACCGTTGAATCAGAAGCTCTGTTTTTCCTGAGCCGGCGGGCGCCTCGACGATGAAAGATTGCGATGGATCGAGCGCCTGCTCGCGCTCGTCGTGATCGGGTATCACTCTTCTTCCTGCGCTTCCCTGACTTTTTCATTGACGCGGCAGATGGGCTTGATGCGGCAGTAGTCGCATGCGTGGTGGACTGGATCTACCGCGGCATACCCGGCAACGAATTCATTCGCTATCCGCTCTATTTCGGCGTCGGGATTCCTCGCACAAAGGACGGCCAGTCCTTCCGTACCTCGGCCGCGCTACCCGGAAAGTGTCTTTCACGCGAAAAGCCGACCGCGCGTAGCTCACGTGGCTTCAGCTCGCCGAAGAATACGCCATCCACTTCATTTCCTATTGGCCGCCGCATACACCAGAAGCTGAGGCTCGGCGGGGCGCGTACACTTCAGTTTCCCGCGCGATTGCCCGCTCTCGCAATCCATCAACAACAACTTCGCCATTCTTCAGCCGGTTGATACGATCTACGCGTAGACTCTGATGTATCCCTGGTACGCTGACAGTAGCGCCTCTCTTCAATGGTCTCAACCGTGAAGGCCTGTTTGCGTTGGCCTTTCAAAAGACGAGCCATTGCAGGATGAGCTCTTCCAAAACGGTCGGGTGCCGTCCGGCCGGCCTAAGCCAAAAACGGCATTGAATCCGTTAGGCCCCATTGCCCGAGCTACCGCTTCCTCGGACAAGCGTGCGGAGCTCGTCCGGTGAAATGGACCGGAGCCGGCTAAGCGTCCCCAAGCTGCTCCGAGATGGATTGAAGCTGCCCTTGCGGACTGAGAATTTGTGGTCGCCGACTGTCGAAGCCGAAGCTGGCGACCTCCGGGCGATCCGCACGAGGGGGCATTCAGCGAAAGCGCGAAAGGGGACAGAACGATTGGAGTTCGATAAACGCGGTCCCGCCTCGAAGAGCTTCCACCGCTTGGTACGGAGGCGCGTTACTATCTTCCACTTCGTCGAGCGAGGCTGGCACGTAAGATTCCCGCGGCAGCTTCCCTTCCCATCGCGAAGGTGTGCTCCCATTGTGCCGGACAAACTGCTGAGCAAGAGGCGAGAGGCGGTCCAAAGATGTCGCGATGACATACAACCGGCGCGACTCCAAATAGGATCGAGTGGCGCGTTCGCGCTCCTCTTGCACACTGTCGGGAGAGCTGCCCTGCACACCGTAAGCGCGTTGCAGCTTAAACGGTACAAGCGGAGAGGTGCTGATGGGCGGCGGCCAAAGCTTGTGTGAGGGGGGGGTGGGAATTGCGCAATGCAAGTCAAGGCCTACGACATCCGAAGCGTCCAGGATCTGAATTGGTGATGCCCAATCGCCCCGCTCGATATTCCGGTCAGAGAGCAAGTGACGAAGGTGGCGTAGCGTGGTATCGAACGGCATGGCCAACGAAACAGTTCCCAGTGCCGCCCAATCAGACAGGGCGTCCTTCCGACGATTCCACCACCCCGTGTTCTCGCGGGGTGAGCTCCATATCCCCCGGCCAACGCACAGCCTCAAGGAGATCGCCCGCGAAGTCGCTCACAGATGGAAAGTTCACGCAGGGCGAAGGCGTATCGCGTACGATCAAGCGAACTTCGCGTCACCATCAGCGAGTAAAGCACAGTTTCTTGAGGCGAATTCCAGAACTCCAATCGTGACGTCGAGCTCTCGCCTTCTTTGCAGCTCCGAGTCTGCAAGTGCGCGGCCGCCGCGCTCCGCCGTCGGCGCCGATGATGAACGGACAGCGAAGGATTGAGCATGTGTCCGCTTGGTTCAGGCGCGGCCGCGGAAGTTCAGAAGCAATAAGTCACTGGAGACTAACGGATGCTGCTCAAGCTCAGTTCTCCTGAATGAATATGGAATACCGAATCTGCTTCTCGTCGCAACATAGAACACCGATTGCAAACGTATGCTCCACCAGTGCGTGATGTATCGAAGAATTCGGGACCAGAAACAAAACGTCGAATGATTGTCGGGGCTCTTGCTCTTACATCGCGGGCGTCATGCGTGCGGCGTGTTCTATTTCCTGGCTGGAAGTCTGTAAACGATTTCGGTGGAGCGGGCTCGAGGAGACCGGGGAGTGCGGATCTGTGCAATGCTAGCAGAATGTCCAAGTGCCTCCCTGATTTGTTCAAGCGCTGGATTGAGTCGTTCAAAGCTCCTTACCAAAGCACCATGGCCTCGCGACAGCAAATACCCTTCGCAATCCACTTGGGGAGCAAGGCCCCAAACGTTGGATTGCGTCATCCAGCTCTGCGCTTCGCAATGTCCTTGTGATGGAACAGTTTGTACCAGTGTTGGAAATGTTGGGTATCCTCATTGTCATTACAGAGCTCTCCTTCAGATGGCACATGCCATTGGGCTGAAAAACTTTTGAGCGCGATAGGCTAGCCGGGCCATAGCGCTGATATCTGAACAGCTCCGGCCTCCTTGGTCTTCCTTGGATGATCTTCTGCCAGAGCGCTCGTTCTTGAGCGAGTGAAAGAAGCGTGGGCGCGCCGGCCGAACTATAACGAGCTTCCTGCCAGGATGCTGCAAGCGATGCATCGACGCCATAGATCTCTGATCTTCGGCCAGCTAAGAAGCCCTTTATCGAGCCGTACGCGGCAAATTGCTGGGCCGCTATTGCCGCTATCGTGGGCGACCGGAAAACGGGATAATCGTGGCCTTTTTCTTCAATTAACGAGGAAGAAAGGCCGGGAGAAGCCAGCCCATGGGGAGGGTACAGAGTCATTATCGCAAAAAGGCAGAATCTCGCATCACTCACCGCAGCCAGGATTTCGCTGCCTGGTACCAGGATGTCGTGCTTCACGGCGACATGGCCGAACCGGCTGAAATCGTAAAAGGCTGCATGGTTATCAAGCCCAACGGCTATGCAGTTTGGGAGGTGCTGCAGCGCGAACTCGACGATCGCTTCAAGGCCACAGGACATCAGAACGCCTATTTCCGCTACTGATCCCAAAGAGCTTTCTCCAAAAGGAAGCCGAGCACGTCGAAGGTTTTTCGCCCGAGCTCGCGGTGGTCACAATCGCCGGCGGCAAGCAACTCGAAGAGCCTTACGTGATTCGCCCGACATCGGAAACCATCATCGGCCACTTCTTCGCCAAATGGATCCGAGCTGGCGCGACCTGCCCCTGCTCATCAATCAGTGGGCCAACGTCATTCGCTGGGAACTACGCACGCGCATGTTTCTCCGTCCCACGGAATTTCTTTGGCAGGAGGGCCACACGGCGCACGCCTCGCACGAGGAAGCGATCGAAGAAGTGCTGCGCATGCTGAACGTATACGCCGATGTGTCTGAAAACGTCATGGCCATGCCGGTGATCAAGGTCAGGAAAACCCGCGCCGAAAAATTCGCGGGCGCCTTCGAACCTACGCCATCGAAGCCATGATGCAGAACGGACTCGCGTTGCAATCCGGCACCAGCCACGACCTCGGCCAGAATTTCGGCCGCGCCTTCGACATGAAGTTCCAGACGAAAAGGGGCCGGCTCGATTATGTTTGGCAAACCAGTTGGGGCGTCAGCACGCGCCTGATCGGTGGCTTGATCATGAGCCACTCCGACGACAAGGGTTTGATTCTCCCTCCGAAGGTCGCGCCGTTGAAATCGGTGCTGGTGCCCATCTACCGTAAGGACGAGAGAAAGGCCGCGAGTAACGGAAACCGCATCGCCCAGGATCGGCCCCCAGGGTATAAAAATAAAGATCGACGACCGCGAAGGTCAAACGCCAGGCGCGAAATTTTTCCATTGGGAGCGCCGAGGCGTCCCGCATGGTTCTGGAGCTGGGCCCGCGCGATATCGCTTCAGGCAACATCGTTTTCAAACGTCGCGATACTGGAGTCAAGGAAATGGTACCGCAGTCCGAAATCGCCACGCGAATCCCCGCGATGCTCGTCCAGATCCAGAGCGATCTCCTACGCCGCCGCGAAGCAGCGCCTTACCGCTAAAACGTGCTTCGCCAACTCCATTGAGGAAGTCGAATCCATACTGGCCGACGTCACTGCCGAAAAGGGCGGGGGCAAATTTGTGATGGCGCACTTAAACGACGATCCTATCTGCGATGCGCGGCTGAAGGAGTTCAAAGCAACCGTCCGCTGCATCCCGTCGAGGACCAATTCGATGGTCCCGGCAAATGCATCCTGACCGGCGAGCCAGTGGACCGCAGCGCGTCGTGATCGCGAAATCGTACTGAAACCGACACTGCGCGAATCTCAGTCGCTCATGAGGAAGAGACAAGGGCGTTCCGCAGAAGCACGCGTGGCTTCCCAATACTGCCGCAGAATCGCGTAGACCATCAGTCCGGTTTCCCCTTCTCCGACGAGTCAGGTATCGAATAGATTGCCGCATCGGGTTTTGCCGCGTCAGCCGCAGGAAAATTGCGGCTGGGTGCATCAATTCGGCCAAGTAAGCGATGGCATTGGCGCGCGCGACTGCCTGCGAGGCATAAATTAAATACTGCCCTTGCTCTTCCTTCACGGTGACCTCGATGGGAGACAGAAATTCGCTCCGGTTATCGAGAAGCGCCACCCGCACAAAGGCAAGCGGACCTTGAAGCCGGTAATAGTGCAGGATCTGCTGCGCATAGCTCGCCCGCATCTCAGGCGCCAAGCTTCTGACCGGCACTAGATTGACCTTTGCGCGAACCAAAATATTCCAGATGCGCTCGGATTCAGCGTCGCAGAAGCGGTGTCCCTCCACGCGCAGCTCCGTCGAGCGGACGTAGCGGCTGATACCGCTGACCAGGAGAATAAACAGGATGAAAAAAGTCGCGATGATGATGCCGTCGGTGCGCTCAATCATGTTGACCACCGTGGTGTAGGCGAACACAATGACTACGCACCAGCAATATAAGCTGAGCCAACGTGAGTTTTCCTTCCACAGCGAAATGGCTGAGGCGACAGTGGCAGAGAACATGAGGACCAAGACGCCGGTTGCATACGCGCCGCCCTGCGCCTCGACGTTAGCGTGAAATACGAGCGTAATAACCACATCGAAGGCGAAGAGCACCAGCACCAGCGGGCGTGCATCGGCGACCCACTGCGGCGCGAGTCCGACGCGCGGCAGATATCGCGGGACAAGATGCAGCAAACCCGCCATCGCCGATGCGCCCGCGAACCAAAGAATGAGGATCGTCGAAATGTCATACACAGACCCGAAAACATTTCCAAGGTATTGGTGCGCGAGGTAGGCGATTGCGCGACCACTGGCGGGTCCGCCCTCTCTGTAAGCGTGGGGAGGGATCAGCAAGGCCGTCACGAAGCTGGAGAGAATGAGCAGCACGCTCATGATGACGGCAGCGGTGATCAGCAGCTTGCGGGTGTTTCGGATCCGGCCATAGGGCCGATCCTGAGTATCGTCGTTTTCCGCGCCTCGAATCAGCGGCATGACGGAGACGCCGGTTTCAAAGCCGCTCAATCCAAGCGCTAGCTGAGGAAAAAGAATGATGGCGGCAATTGCGACATGAGTCCAACTGCCTTGCGCGCGCAAAGCGTCTAGCCAGTGCGGCAGCGCGACAGGATGGGACATAACGACGAACAAGGCGCGAACCAGAACGATAACGTTCAGGATCAGGTAAGGCACGCACACTGCTGTTGCGAGGCGGATTGCCTCCTTGAATCCTTTCAGAAACACAACCGCGAGTAGGCCCAACAGCACGAGCGTGATGCTCATTCGGGCGTCGTGCAGAAACGGATGCAGATAAGGATTGTGGATGGCGTGCGTGGCTGCATCGGCAGCCGAGAGGGTCATGGTGATGACAAAATCCGTCGCGGCGAAGCCAAGCAGCACCAGAACCAGAATGCGGCCCCACCAGCCGGGCAGAAGGTTTTCGAGCATGGCAATCGAACCTTGCCCGACGTAGGAGCGACCGGCGACTTGCGAATAAACGGGAAGCGCGCCTGCCAGAGTGACCGCGACGAGCACTGCCGTTGCGATTGGCGAAATCGCGCCAGCAGCGAGCAAAGCGATGCCCGGCTGATATCCAAGAGTCGAAAAGTAATCGACGCCCGTCAGCCAGATGACCAGGTACCAAGGCTGGGAGCGCTCTTGATGGTTGGTAGGTGAGACAGTCGAACCACCGCCGCGGATCCATGCTCGCCACCCGGAGCGCGCCGGCGCAGGAGTCGATGGTTCGATGGTTGGTTCGCTCTTCGAACTCATGCCGTTCAAATCGCGAGACTTGGGTCTATCGAGCCTGCCTTTTCGTGCTTTTCCTGATCCGCGCGGCAGTAGGATGCCCAAGGAACAGCTTCGAGACGTGCCGGCTCAATGGGGCGGCCGCAGTCGACGCAATTACCGTAGGTGCCGTCTTCGATCCTCTGCAATGCCTGCCGAACCTGTTTAAGGGTTTGAGCCGCTAACGTGCTCTCTTGAAAACCGGCAGCTTTATTCTCCGATGAGATGACGATGTCGATGGGATCCTCGACCTCAGCGGAACGGGAATCTCGCGCTTCGCTTTCAAACCGGGAAATGTCCGCGATGAGTTCCTGTTCTTTCGCGAGCAGGCGTTGTTTGAGGGTTTCGGTGTTCATCAAGTATATGATGTAGCTGGCGAGGGGAAGATAACGCGGCTTTTCGCTTCTCGGCGGCGAAGGCGGCACTTTGAAGGTGCAAATGGCCAAGATCGAATGAACCGTCCTCCAACGAGCAACCGGCGTTCGGCCAAGGATGACGAGCATGCGGACTTGATCATTGAAACGGACCGTTTGGTGGGCGGCTATGGAAAAACAGTTGTGCTGCGCGAAGTGTCTCTCCGTGTACCGCGAGGCTAGCATCTACGGTTTTCTTGGCCCTAATGGCGCTGGCAAAACGACGGCCATGCGGCTGGTTTTGGGCCTGCTCCGTCCGGCTAGCGGGGAAATTCGTCTGTTTGGCGAAAGCCTGCCAGGAGCACTGCCCTGGATTCTGAGCCGCGTTGGATCATTGATAGAGCAACCTTCCTTGCACGACCACCTGACCGGCATCGAAAACCTCCAAGTTGCCCAAACATTGAAGCGGTTGAAGCGCTCCGATATTGACCGCGCGATTCAGGCGACCGGGATCGGCGAGTACGTTGGGCGCAAGACAAAAGAGTATTCCCGCGGAATGCGGCAGCGGCTTGGCGTCGCGATCGCCCTCCTCGGGAACCCGGAGCTACTGGTCCTGGACGAGCCAACGAGCGGCATGGATGTGAACGCCCTGGCGAAGTTTCGAGATCTGCTGAAGACGCTGAACCGCGAGTGTGGAACGACGATTTTCCTCTCTAGTCATCAATTCGAAGAGGTTGAACAGGTCGCCACCCACATCGGAATTCTGAGCGATGTCGGCGATTTGTTGTATCAAGGCTCGCGCCAGGAGCTATCGGTGCACGTGCCGCAGCGCCTAGTTATTAAAACCGGCCAAAGAGAGGAAGCGTTGCAAGTGTTAACGTCGCACAATTTCATGATCGATTCCAGGGAGGAACGGCTCATCATTCAGGGGGCCACTATTGAAACGGCGCGCGAGACAAACCGCTTGCTGATGGCGAACGGAGTTGAGGTCCATCACTTGGAAATCGAATCGTCGACGCTTGAGGCGCAGTTTGCGAAGATCCTCAAAACGGTCAAACCTTGGAACGTGCAATGAAGGGGCTCGCGTTGGCGTTGGCGGTGGCCGAGGCGACGAAACTTCGGCGGACCTTGGGCCCCTGGTTAGTTGGTGTGCTTCCGGCGCTCGCGGTCGTGCTAGCTGCGATCCAACTGTTTTCGAGGGATTATCCCTCAGGCCGCCTTTCATGGCAGCCCATCGTTGCTGACGGCTTTGCCCTCTGGCTGATTTTTTTTATGCCGATGCTCATATTGTTTGGGGCCGCCTCTCTTGCTAACCTGGAACACGATGGAAAGCAATGGAAACAGCTCTTTGCGTTTCCAGTCCCGCGTTGGACTATTTACGCAACGAAGATGGTGTTTTGCGCTCTTCTGACGGGCGCCAGTCTGGTGGCATTTGCTCTCGGGTTCTTAGGCGACGTCCTGCTTTTCAGTGCCTTTAGTGGTTTGCATTTCTCATCTTCAGTTCCTTGGCTTTCTATCGCGCGAATCATTGCTCAAGCCTTTGTTTCTTCCTGGCTGATGATCGCGATTCAAACTTGGCTCAGCGTGCGGGTTTCTGGATTTGCCGTGCCCGTCGGAGCCGGATTCGCTGCGCTAGTGATAGGCCTAATGCTTAGTTCGATTCGCGGATTCGTTCGAGATGCCATTCGCTTGTGTTACCCGTGGATCATACCTCTCAATACAGTCTCGCTCAGCCTCCGCCCAGACTTGGGCGACCTGCGTAAGGCGCTGCCCGCTCTGATTGGATCTGTGGGAGGCGTACTCTTCGGCGCATGGGCCTGCTGGGATTTGGCGCGTCGTCGCGAGGGAGACTAAGAGGCAACGAGATTCTCGGCCGAGGGTGGATGGATGCAAAGTGCTTCGTCAGGCGGCGATCCGGGTGGAATGGCCGTTGCGTGCGAAAGCGGAGAAGTTCGGGCTGAAGCGGCCTACAGGACGGCGAATCAA
>CAWFWH010000033.1:0-7508 GCA_963819405.1 uncultured Acidobacteriaceae bacterium
TCACTTGCGGCGCGACCTTGCTCTTCGATCTGAACGCACGCGAAGGCCGGAGCTTGACCGCGCCATGAGCAACATTGTCTTCGCCCATGATGGGACTGAACACCGCTTGTGTCCACTCGATAATCTCAGGCGTGGAGCGGAAGTTCGTGGTGAGGCGCACTGGATTCAGGCGGACCGATCCAAGCCGTTCTGTGTCCCAGCATCAGGAACAGCGAAACTTCGGCTTCGCGAAAGCGGTAGATGCTCTGCATCGGATCGCCCACTAGAAACAAGCGTGTGACCATCGCCCTCGGACCATTGCGCCGTAAGAGCATCGATGAGATCGTATTGAGCGCGCGATGTGTCTTGAAATTCGTCTACCAGCAAGTGCTCGATTCGATAGTCCAGCCAATAGAGGAGTTCGCTGGGTTGATCCGGCGTGCCCAACGCCTTAATGGCGGCGCGTGTCACTTCCGTAAAGTCGACGGTCGAATGCTGGCGAAACACTTCTCTTAACGCCTCGTGCGCGCGGTCGATCAATTGACAGAATGCGTCGATCAGTTCGTCGTGTTGTTCGTTACCGAGGAACCGCCATTGATCTCGCTGGCTCAACATACGTGCCACCTGGCCTTCCAGGCTGTTGATGTCGTTGTCAAAGTGCAGCGAGACTCGATGGAACAGCGCTCTGCTAGCTTCATCGCCTTCCGCAAGATCACGTAGCATACGGCGCGCGGCCAGATGATATAGATCGCGCGCGTCTTCGACAACTTGACCGACTCCGCCAAATTCTGAGATGACCGGCATCTGGCGCGTTAGCATCGCGCAAAGCGAATCGATGGTTTGAATTTGAAGGCGGCTCGTGTCGTAAGCTCCTTTTAACGCATCGTGCACTCGTTGCTTTATCTCGGCGGCGGCTTTTCGAGTGAAGGTCATGGCGACCACAGATTCGGGGCGGTCGACTATCTTTAACAAGCGTAGGTACCGTTGAATCAGAAGCTCTGTTTTTCCTGAGCCGGCGGGCGCCTCGACGATGAAAGATTGTGCGGGATCGAGCGCCCGCTCGCGCTCATCGTGATCGGGCATCACTCTTCTTCCTGCGCTTCCCTGACTTTTTCATTGACGCGGCAGATGGGCTTCATGCGGCAGTAGTCGCAAGCGTGGTGGACTGGATCTACCGCGGCATATCCCGCAACGAATTCATTCGCTATCCGCTCTACTTCGGTGTCAGATTCCTCCAAAAAGGACGGCCAGTTCTTTCGTACCTCGGCTGCGTTACCAGGAAAGTGCCTTTCACGCGAAAAGCCGACCGCGCGTAGCTCACGTGGCTTCAGCTCGCCGAAGAATACGCCATCCACCTCATTTCCTACGGCTGCGGCATAGACCAGAAGCTGCGGCTCGGCGGGGCGCGGCAACTTCAATTTCTCGCGCGATTGTTTTCCGCTCTTGTAATCGATCAACAGAACTTTGCCATTCTGTAGCCGATCAATGCGATCTACGCGCAGGCGCAGATGCAGACCTGGTACGTCGTAGTAACGCTCCTCCTCGATGGTTTCAACCGTGAAGGGATGTTTGCGTTGCCGCTCAAAACTCAGCCATTGGATAATGAGCTCTTCCAGGCGGTCGCGTTCTGTCCGGCTGGTCAATTCATAAAAGGGGCTGGATTGATTATTCGCCACCGCCTGCGCTACTGCGTCCGCAATAATCGCGCGGAGCTCGTCCGGCGCAATGGACCGGAGCTGGTCTTGCGTTTTGAGGCGCTGCCAAACGAGTTGAAGGGCCTTGTGGACAAAGCCTCCGCGATCGCGGCTGTCGAAGCCGAAGCAAGCATCCTCCGGGCTATCTGCACGAAGGCGCATTTCAGCGAATGCGCGAAACGGGCACAAGGATTGCAGTTTGATAATGGTGGTCCCGCCTCGAGTAGCTTCCACCGCTTGGTACGGGGGCGCATTGCTGTCTTCCAATTCGTCGAGAGAGGCTGGCGCGAACGATTCGCGCGGTAGCTTCCCTTCCCATCGCGCGGATGTACTCCGGTCGTGCTGGACAAATCGTTGCGCAAGAGGCGAGAGGCGGTCCGAATATGTCGCGACGACAACCGGTGCGATTTCAAACAACGATCGAGTGGCGTGTTCGCGCTCGTTTTGCACGCTCTCGGGTGAGCTGCCTGGCACGCCATAGGCGCGTTGCAGCTTGAGCGGCACAAGTGGAGACACGTTGATGAG
Source organism: uncultured Acidobacteriaceae bacterium (assembly GCA_963819405.1). Lineage (GTDB taxonomy): Bacteria > Acidobacteriota > Terriglobia > Bryobacterales > Bryobacteraceae > Bog-105. Next base: position 2,199 of record CAWFWH010000033.1, read on the forward strand.
CGGCGGCCAAGTCTCGTCCGAAAGCCCCGTGACAATTGCGCAATCGAACTCGATACCTGCGGCATCCGAAGTGTCCAGGATCTGAATTGGTGAGGCCCAATCGCCGCGCTCGATAGTCCGGCCGGCGAGCAAGTGACGAAGATGCCGAAGCGCTACATCGAACGGCATGGCCGACGAAACAGTTCCAAGTGCTGCCCAATCAGACAGGGCGTCCTTCCACGCTTCCACCACCTCTTGTTCTTGCAGGGTGAGTTCCATATCCCCAGGCCAACCGACCGCCTCGAGAAGATCTCCTGCGAACTCACTCCATACGGAAAGTTCACGCACACGGACTGCACCGCGTACGATTCGGCGAACGGCCGCCCAAACGGGGACGAGTAGACCGCAATTTTTTGCGGCTAGCTCCATGTCGCGAAGCGTTACGTCGAGCTCTCGCCGCCTTCGCAGCTCCAGGTCGGCAAATGCGCGGCTGCTACGCTCGGCTGCGGCGCCCGTGATGAACGGGCAGCGAAGGATTGAGCACGCGTCCGCTTGGTTCAGGCGCGGCCGGGCGAGTTCCAGAAGCAGTAATGCGCTGGAGACTAGCGGATGCCGCTCGAGCGGAGTTCTCGAATGAATATGGAAGACCGAATCTGTTTCTCGTCGAACATAGAACACCGATTGGAACGCGTGCTCCACCAGCGCGCGATGTGTCGAAAGATTCGGGACAAGAATGCCGATGGATCGTCTGGGCTCTTGCTCAAACATGGCTCGCGCCACCCGTGCGGCGTGTTCCACCTCATGGCTGAAGTCTGTAAACGATTTCGCTGGAGCGGGCTCGAAGAAACCGGGAGTGCGGATCTGTGCAATGCTAGCGGAATTACCGAGTGCTTCTCTGATTTGTTCGAGCGCCGGATTGAGTCCTTCAAAGCCCGCGAATACGACGGCCTCGCGACGGTAAATACTCTTCGCAATCCACTTGGGGAGCAATTCCCAAACGTCGGATCGCGTGATCCAGCCTTGCGCCTCGCACTTGCCGCGGAACAGTTTGTACCAGTGTTGGAAGTGTTGGACGTCCCGATGGTCGCTCCAAAGCTCGCCTTCAGATGGCACATGCCATTCGGCCAAAAGCTTTCGAGCGCGATAGGCCAGCCGGGCCGTAGCACTAATATCGAACAGCTCCGGCTGCTCTTCTTCGATGATCTTCTGCCAGAGCGCTCGTTCTTGAGCGAGTGAAAGAAGCGTGGGCACGCCGGCCGAACTGTAACGAGCTTCTTGCCAGGACGCTGCAAGCCATGCATCGACGCCATAGATCTCTGGCCGTGGCCAGCTAAGAAGCCCTTTATCGAGCTGATACGCGGCAAATTGCTGGACCGCTATTGCCGCCATCGCGGGCGACGGAGTTATGATCGTGGCCTTTTTCTCAAACCAGGAGGAAAGGCCGGGACAAGCAAGCCGCATGTGGAGGGTACATAGCTATTATCGGAAATGGCAGAATGTCGCATCACTCCGCGCCATCAGGATTTCGCCGCCTGGTATCAAGATGTCGTCACGCAAGGCGACATGGCCGAAGCAGCCGAAATCGTAAAAGGGTGCATGGTCATCAAGCCGAACGGTTATGCCGTTTGGGAAGCGCTTCAGCGCGAGCTGGACAGCCGCTTCAAGGCGACAGGGCACCAGAATGCCTATTTCCCCCTACTGATTCCAAGGAGCTTTCTGGAGAAAGAGGCTGAGCACGTCGAAGGCTTTTCTCCCGAACTGGCCGTCGTAACCATAGCGGGCGGCAAGCAACTCGACGAGCCTTACGTCATACGCCCCACCTCGGAAACTCTCGTCGGATACTTTTTCTCGAAGTGGATCCAGAGCTGGCGCGACCTCCCTCTGCTCTTGAATCAATGGGCAAACGTAATCCGCTGGGAGCTGCGCACCCGGCTCTTCTTGCGTACGACCGAGTTTCTCTGGCAGGAGGGCCACACGGCCCACGCATCGCATGCGGAAGCTATCGAAGAAGTGCTTCGCATTCTGGACATCTACGCTGACGTCGCCGAGCAGGTGATGGCCATGCCGGTGATCAAGGGCGCGAAAACCAATGGCGAGAAGTTCGCGGGTGCGCTTCGCAGCTATTCGATTGAAGCCATGATGCAGAATGGCCTCGCGTTGCAAGCTGGCACGAGCCACGATTTGGGTCAGAACTTCGGCCGCGCCTTCAATGTCAAATTCCAGACCAAAGAAGGCGGGCTTGACCACGTGTGGCAGACAAGCTGGGGCGTCAGCACCCGTCTCATCGGCGGGCTGATCATGACCCATTCGGATGATAAAGGTCTGGTATTACCCCCGAAAGTCGCTCCGGTCAGAGCGGTGTTGGTTCCGATTTATCGAAAAGACGAGGAGCGGACGCAAGTCCTGGAAGTTGCCGGCAGAATCGCTGCGGCGTTGAGGGTCAAGGTAGACGACCGGGAAGGCCAAACCTCAGGATCTAAGTTTTTTCATTGGGAGCGGCGCGGCGTGCCCATTGTCTTGGAGTTGGGACCTCGCGATGTGGCTGCGGGCAGTATCATTTTGAAGAGACGGGATGACGCAACAAAGGAAACCGTGCCGCACTCGGATATCGAGTCGAGGCTTCCTGCCACACTCGAACAGATGCAGCAGGATTTGTTTAACTCCGCCAAGCAGCGGCTTCGGGCGAACTGCGTCTTAGCGAATTCGCTTCAGGAACTCGAAGAGATTCTTGGCGATGTGACAGCCGAAAAGGGCGGGGGCAAGTTCGTCATGGCCCACTTAAAGGACGACCCTCAATGTGACACCCGTTTGAAGACATTGAAAGCGACGGTTCGGTGTATACCGCTCATCGACGAATACGATGGCCCTGGCCGCTGCATCATAACAGGGGAACCCGTCGCGCAGCGGGTCGTTATCGCGAAAGCGTACTGAAACGACACTCGCGAATCTCAATCGCTCATGAGGAAGAGACAAGGGCGTTCCGCAGAAGCACGCGTGGCTTCCCAATACTGCCGCAGAATCGCGTAGACCATCAGTCCGGTTTCCCCTTCTCCGACGATCAGGTATCGAATAGACTGCCGCATCGGGTTTTGCCGCGTCAGCCGCAGGAAAATTGCGGCTGGGTGCATCAATTCGGCCAAGTAAGCGATGGCATTGGCGCGCGCCACTGCCTGCGAGGCATAAATTAAATACTGCCCTTTCTCTTCCTTCACGGTGACCTCGATGGGAGACAGAAATTCGCTCCGGTTATCGAGAAGCGCCACCCGCACAAAAGCAAGCGGACCTTGAAGCCGGTAATACTGCAGGATCTGTTGCGTATAGCTCGCCCGCATCTCAGGCGCCAAGCTTCTCACCGGCACTAGATTGACCTTCGCGCGAACCAAAATATTCCAGATGCGCTCGGATTCAGCGTCGCAGAAGCGGTGTCCCTCCACGCGCAGCTCCGTCGAGCGGACGTAGCGGCTGATACCGCTGACCAGGAGAATAAAGAGGATGAAAAAAGTCGCGATGATGATGCCGTCGGTGCGCTCAATCATGTTGACCACCGTGGTGTAGGCGAACACAATGACAACGCACCAGCAATATAAGCTGAGCCAACGTGAGTTTTCCTTCCACAGCGAAATGGCTGAGGCGACAGTGGCAGAGAACATGAGGACCAAGACGCCGGTTGCATACGCGCCACCCTGCGCCTCGACGTTAGCGTGAAATACCAGGGTGATCACCACGTCAAAGGCGAAGAGCACTAGCACCAGCGGGCGTGCATCGGCGACCCACTGCGGCGCGAGCCCGACGCGCGGCAGATATCGCGGGACAAGATGCAATAAACCCGCCATCGCCGAAGCCCCCGCGAACCAAAGAATAAGGATCGTCGAAATGTCATACACAGACCCGAAAACATTTCCGAGATATTGGTGCGCCATGTAGGCGATCGCACGACCACTGGCAGGCCCGCCCTCTCTGTAAGCGTGGGGAGGGATCAGTAAGGCCGTCACGAAGCTGGAGAGAATGAGCAGCACGCTCATGATGACGGCTGCGGTGATCAGCAGCTTGCGGGTGTTGCGGATCCGGCCATAGGGCCGGTCCTGAGTATCGTCGTTTTCCGCGCCTCGAATCAGCGGCATGACGGAGACGCCGGTTTCAAAGCCGCTCAATCCAAGCGCTAGCTGAGGAAAAAGAATGATGGCGGCAATTGCGACATGAGTCCAACTGCCTTGCGCGCGCAAAGCATCTTGCCAGTGCGGCAGCGCGACAGGATGGGACATAACGACGAACAAGGCGCGAACCAGAACGATAACGTTCAGGATCAGGTAAGGCACGCACACTGCTGTTGCGAGGCGGATTGCCTCCTTAAATCCCTTCAGAAACACAACCGCGAGTAGACCCAATAGCACGAGCGTGATGCTCATTCGGGCGTCGTGCAGAAACGGATGGAGATAAGGATTGTGGATGGCGTGCGTGGCTGCATCGGCAGCCGAGAGGGTCATGGTGATGACAAAATCCGTCGCGGCGAAGCCAAGCAGCACCAGAACCAGAATGCGGCCCGACCAGCCGGGCAGAAGATTCTCGAGCATCGCAATCGAACCTTGCCCGACATAGGAGCGACCGGCGACTTGCGAATAAACGGGAAGCGCGCCTGCCAGAGTGACCGCGACGAGCACTGCCGTTGCGATTGGCGAAATCGCGCCAGCAGCGAGCAAAGCAATGCCCGGCTGGTATCCGAGAGTCGAAAAGTAATCGACACCTGTCAGCCAGATGACCAGGTACCAAGGTTGGGAGCGCTCCTGATGAGTGCCAGGTGAGACAGCCGAGCCACCGCGGCGGATCCATGCCCGCCACCCGGAGCGCGCCGGCGCGGGAGCCGACGGTTCGATGGTTGGTTCGCTCTTCGAACTCATGACGTTCAAATCGCGAGACTTGGGTCTATCGAGCCTGCCTTTTCGTGCTTTTCCTGATCCGCGCGGCAGTAGGATGCCCAAGGAACAGCTTCGAGACGTGCCGGCTCAATGGGGCGGCCGCAGTCGACGCAATTACCGTAGGTGCCGTCTTCGATCCTCTGCAATGCCTGCCGAACCTGTTTAAGGGTTTGAGCCGCTAACGTGCTCTCTTGAAAACCGGCAGCTTTATTCTCCGATGAGATGACGATGTCGATGGGATCTTCGACCTCAGCGGAACGGGAATCTCGCGCTTCGCTTTCAAACCGGGAAATGTCCGCGATGAGTTCCTGTTCTTTCGCGAGCAGGCGTTGTTTGAGGGTTTCGGTGTTCATCAAGTATATGATGTAGCTGGCGAGGGGAAGATAACGCGGCTTTTCGCTTCTCGGCGGCGAATCAG
>CAWFWH010000034.1:0-59720 GCA_963819405.1 uncultured Acidobacteriaceae bacterium
CGGATCTATACGAAACCCCACACAAAAGAAACGCTAGAGAGGGTGGAAACGTTTCAGTTGGCGCGGGTTAAAGCGCTTTCATAAAGCAAGTCCGCTAGTCTGCGATATGTTGGTGCTTTCCCCATGCCAATTCCCCCTAGGAAGGTTCCAAAACCGAAAAATGCAGCAGAACGGAAAGCGCGCCTTGCTCGCATTCTGGAGGAACTCGACAAGCTTTTTCCAAGAGCGACCTGTGCTCTCCACCATAACAACGCCTGGCAGCTGTTGGTCGCAACCATTCTGTCGGCGCAATGTACGGATGAGCGCGTCAACAAGGTCACTCCGGACCTTTTCAAGAAGTACCCCACGATTGGCGACTTCGCCAACGCCTCGCAGGACGAGCTGGCTCAGGACATTCGTTCGACGGGATTTTTCAACAATAAGGCGCGGTCATTAATAGGCGCGGCACGGAAGGTAACGGCAGATTATAAGGGGCAAGTGCCGCGGACGATGGAAGAACTGCTCTCGGTTCCCGGAGCTGCTCGGAAAACGGCAAACGTTGTTCTAGGAACTGCATACGGCATACCCTCCGGAATCGTGGTCGATACGCACGTTCAGCGCATTTCTCAGCGGCTGGACCTGACGAAGAATATCGATCCGGTGAAGATCGAGCAGGAGCTGATGAAGACAGTTCCGCAGGACAGGTGGATTCTGTTCTCGCATCAGGTGATTCACTTCGGCCGCCAGATTTGTATTGCGCGGAAGCCGCGTTGCGCCTCTTGTCCGCTGGATCCACTTTGTTACGCAAAAGACAAGACGCTCGCGTGAGGCGGCGCTTTTATCTTGGTGTAGATGGGGGTCAATCCAGCACCACGGCGCTTATCGCGGACGAGAGTGGTTGTGTCATGGGCCGCGGCCGGGGAGGCGCATGCAATCACGTTGGCACAGCGGAAGGGCGAGCAAAATTCCTGAACGCAATCGGCGCGTGTCTCGAGCAAGCGTGCCGGGAAGCGGGGCTCGATTTCAAGTCCGCCGAGTTTGCCGCTGCTTGCCTGGGCTTCAGCGGCGGTCCTGAGGACAAGGAAGCGTACACGCGCGAGCTGATTCGCAGCGCTAAATACAAGATCACGCATGACGCGGAGATAGCTCTGTCCGGCGCCACTGCGGGTCAGCCCGGAATTATCATCATCGCGGGCACTGGTTCGATGGCCTTTGGCCGCAACGCGGATGGCGAGAGTGCGCGGGCGGGCGGCTGGGGCTATATTTTTGGAGACGAGGGCGGCGGCTTCGATATCACACGGCGCGCGCTACGTGCAGTTCTGCAATACGAAGAAGGCTGGGGGCCTCCAACGGCTCTGGTCCATATTCTGCTCGAAGCAACAGGCGCGGCGAATGCAAATGATCTTCTGCACCGGTTCTATGCAGAGTTCGACCGCTCAGCTGTGGCCTCTTTTGCACCGCTGGTGACTGACGCGGCGGCCGAGGGCGACGAGATTGCCCGCGAAATCATCAAGGATGCTGCGGCCAAACTAGCATGGTTTGTCGAAGGCGTGTATAAGCATCTGTTCCGCGCGAATGAGCGAGTGCCGGTCGCTTATATCGGCGGCGTATTTCGAAGCACACTGTTGCGCATCGAGTTCACGAATTGCATTCAGAAGTCCATCGGATGCCCTGTCGGACCGCCGCGTCTCAGTCCCGCGGCCGGCGCGGTTCTCGAAGCGCTTCGTCTGGACGGAAACCAGAGCGAATTAACGGGTGTGCCAGAATCCGAGAAATGAACGTTCTTCGAGTTTCCATTCTCGTCGTGACTTGTTGCGCCTTCCGCGCCGCTGCAGCGGAACCAGATTGGCCCAAGGTAGAGCAGCACGCGACGGATCTGTTGCAGCGCTACGTTCGGATCGCGAGCGTCAATCCGCCAGCGGACACGAGCGAAACGGCAAAACTTCTCAAGTCCGAGCTCGCTACCGCAGGGATCGAAGCGAAACTGTATCAAAGCGGACCCGGCGGCAAGACAAACTTGATTGCTCGTTTGCCCGGTAGAGATCGCTCGAAGCCGACTTTGCTGCTGCTGAACCACATGGACGTGGTCCCGGTGGATCGGGCGCGTTGGAAGGAGAATCCATTTGGCGCGGAAATAAAGAATGGCGAAATGTGGGGCCGCGGCACGCTGGACATGAAGAGCACAGGCATTATGGAGCTGACCGCGCTGATGCTGTTGAAGCAGCTTGGAATCACGCCAGCCCGCGACATTGTGTTTGAGGCGACCTGCGATGAAGAGACCGGCGGCGTGAGCGGAGCGGCGATGGATGATCCAGCAGCATTGGGACGAGCTGAATCCTGAGTACGTGCTGGACGAGGGCGGAGTAGGGTCGAGAGATGTCTATACGACCGGCAAGTTGGTGTTTGGCGTTTCGGTCGCCGACAAGCAGGTATTGTGGTTGAAGCTTCGCGCTACGGGTACGTCCGGGCACGCATCGCAACCGATCCCCGATAATGCCAACGATCTTCTGATGCGTGCCATTGAGAAGGCCAAGCAGTTTCCCGCTTCAAATAAGCCGAATCTTTTGGTGCAGCAAATGCGGAATTCCGTGGGAAACTTTGCTTCGAACAAGTTCATGAACGCGATTCAGCAAAACACGATTTCTTTGACTTCGCTGCGCAGCGGTGTTGGCGATCCACCAAAGCCTAACGTGATTCCCTCGATCGCCGAAGCAACGCTCGACTGCCGCTTGCTGCCGGGTCAAAATGCGGATGAGTTTGTATCTGAGATCAAAGCGCGCATCAATGACCCGCACGTCACGATCGAGCAAATTTCACGGAATCCCGATGATCCGAAGCCGAGCCGAACGGATACTCCGCTCTTCGGCGCCATCAAAAAGGCGATTCAGAAAGCGCATCCGAACGCCACGGTGATGCCCATCGTGGTTCCATTTGGGACGGACGGTTCGAAATTCCGCATGCGTGGCGTCACCGCTTATGGAATTATGCCGATGATTATCGATGCGGCCACACTCGGAACTATGCACAGCGATAGCGAGCACATTCCGGTGGAGCAATTCAGGCAAGGGTTGCACATCTATTTCGATATTTTGAGGTCTGACTGGTAGGCCAATGACCGGGCTAGCGTGTCGATTTTTTCGATGGTCTGTTCGATGTCGGATTCAGTCGTAAGCGGATTGATGGTACACATTCGCAAAACGGTCTGGCCGCGAAGAGTGGTGGATGTGGCAAGGGCGAATCCGTCCTTCAGCATGGCGTCGACCAGAGCTGAGTGCAGCGCATCGTCACCAGGCTTATAACGGAAGCACACCACGGCCATCTGCGCTGGACTGACGATCTCCCAATCGGGCGTTTGGCGTAGGTAGGTTTCCGCAAGCTCGGCGAGACGGAACCCTCTTGCGATGCTTTCACGAAACGCAGCGATGCCGAACACCTTGAAAGATAGCCAGACTTTTAGAGCGCGGAAACTGCGTGTCAGTTGAATCCCGAGATCCGTAAAGTTGATCTCTTCCGTGTTGCGGTGTACGTCCTGAAGATAATCAGGCAAGATTCGAAACGTGTCGCGCAGATGGGCGCCGTTACGGAGCAGCACACATCCGGCTTCAAAGGGTTGAAAGAGCCACTTATGCGGATCGAGCGAGAGCGAGTCAGCCAACTCGAGACCGTGGAGCAATCTGCGGCCTTCTTCGCACAACACGGCCGCTGCTCCGTAAGCGCCATCCACGTGCAGCCACATCTGCTGGTCATCGCAGATTTTGCGCAATTGCGGCAAGGGATCGATGGCGCCGGTATTGGTGGTTCCGGCATTTGCAACGATGCAGAACGGCCGTTTGCCGGCAGCGCGATCCTGAGTAATCGCGGCAGACAGATCGTTTGGCGCAAGGCGGTAATTCTCGTCACTCGCAATGCGGCGAATCTGATCGGGCAAAAAACCGAGCACGCGCAAAGCTTTCTCGAGCGACGAATGCGCCTGGTCGGACAGATACACGAGCGCGTTTTCGAGGCGATCATCTAACATGACCTTACGCGCAACCGCCAGGGCGGTAACATTCGCCATGGTGCCCCCGCTCACGAACAATCCTTTTGCGCTCTGGGGAAAGCCGCACAGTTGGCGCAACCAGTCGATAGTGACAATCTCTATTGCGGCCGCAGCCGATCCGCCCAGCCAAGTTCCAACGAAGGTGTTGTGTCCCGCCGATAAAGCTTCCGCCATGACGCTGACGTAGTTTCCGGGTCCGGGCACGAAAGCAAAAAACCTGGGATGATCGACGTGCATCGTGTTCGGGAAGATGTCGCGTTCGAGCTGATCGAACAAGGGGCCGTAAGGCGCCGGGTCTTCAGGCGGAGGTTCGGAAACTCTACTGAAAATATTCGCAGAATCGGCTTTCGCGCCAACCCTCCGATCTCTCAATGTGCTGAAATGCTCGACCAGCATGTCGATAACGCGATACCCCATCTCGCGCATTTCTTCGCGCGAGAGATCTATGCGTGAATCGATCAACGGCAGGCAGCCTCCCCACAGCGGAGAAATGATTTTGGTTGACGCAAATCCGCCAAGATAGCTCTATTCGGCTCGAAGAGCTGTAATTGGATCGGTATGAACAGCGCGCCATGCGGGGAACATAGCCGCTCCCAACGCAACCAGAGCCAACATCGAAGGAACAGCAACGAAGGTCCCAAGATCGAGCGGGCTTGTATCGTAAAGCAAACTCGAGAGTTCGCGAGTCACGATAATGGATGCCACCAGCCCGATTGCAATACCCGCCCCGGATAATCTCAAACAATGCTTGAAGACCAAGACCAAAAGATCGCGGCGGTCTGCTCCAAGCGCCACGCGAACCCCGAATTCCTGCGTCCGTTGAGCGGTATTGTACGCGAGCAATCCGGCGATGCCCAGCATGGCGAGCAGCAGCGCGGCCAGCGCGAAGGAAGCGAGCAGCCACGTTCTGAAACGCTCAGCCGATAACGATTCGACCAGAACTTGATCGAGAGTTTCTATCTTCCCTACGGGAAGACTCGGATCGAGTCGCTTTACCTGATGCCGAATTGCGCTGCCAAGCGAGAGCGGATCGCCCGAAACGCGGACCAGCACGTTCATCTCATTGACCCAATCCTCACGCGGAGTAAATATCATGAAGCGCGAAGAATTACTCGTGAGCTGGGTCTTGACGTCTTTGACAACGCCAACAACGGTCATCCACGGCTCCTTTTCATCGAAGCCGAACTTGATGTGCCTCCCGATCGAATCGCCATGCGGCCAGATGTGATTGGCCAGCGTCTCAGAAATCACTGCGACACGTTGTTTTCTGAGTTCGTCGGCGGGCTCGAGCAGCCGTCCACGAATGAGCGGCAGGCGAATCGATTCGAGTGCATTTCCAATACAGAAAATCGTGTCTATCTTTCCTGTTCCTGTTGTTTGGCCCTCGGCCGAGACAAGTCTGTTGGAAGTGGAGCCCATCGGGAGATCTGATAACGCCCCTGTCTGTTGGACGCCAGGAAGAGTACTGAGCACCGCGAGCAAACGATGGAAGAAGGTGATCTGGGCAGGCTTGTTGTAAACGGAGGTGGGTAGAGCGAGCCGAACGCTGACCACATGTTCGGGCCGGAACCCTGGATTTGCTTCACTCGCTTTGATGAAGCTGCGCACCAGCAGTCCGGCGGCACTCAATAGGAGGAAAGCGAGACTGAATTGCACAACGACGGCCAATGACATCGTCAAGCGCTGACCTTTGCCTGGTGTGTTCGTGCGTCCTCCGCCGCGAAGCTGCTGCTCTCGGGCGGGGCGAACGATTCCAAACAACGGTGCAAGACAGAAGAACAGTGGCGTTGCCAACGTGACTGCGACTACGAATGAGGTCACACGCCAATTCAGACCGACTTCGTTCAATCGTGGAAGATTGTCTGGAGCAAAACGAAGCAAGAGCGGTAACGCCCAAAATGCCAGGCAAAATCCGATGGCCCCGCCAATGAGCGAAAAAACCAGCCCCTCTGTTATGGTCTGGCGAGCCAGGCGCCAGCTTCCCGCACCAAGGGCAGATCTGAGCGCAAATTCCCGCTGGCGGCCCACCATGCGGCTGAACATCAGATTGGCGACATCGGCGCATCCGATGAGGAGAACAACACCCACCGCCGCCAGCAACAGCAGCAGCGGTCGCTGAACGTTTCCCGTTACTTCCTCGCGAAAGAGCACGACCTGCGATTCGAGTGAGAAATTCGGTATCCGCGCTGTGAGCTTTCTTACCTCCGGCGGATACGACGCAGCGATGCTTTTCAGCAGCCGCCCCATATCGGCCGCTGCCTGACGAACGGTGACATTCCGCCGCAGACGGGCAATCATGTTGTAGTCAAAATTATTCAGCATTTCCTGGCGGTCATTTGGGCTCCAGGAGACCGGCACAAACAGCTCAGCTGGATTGCCGCTGAACCGTAAGCCTCGCGGTGGAAATGAGAATGACCGCGGCATGATGCCAATCACCGTGTATGGTTTGCGATCGAGATGAATGGTGTGTCCAATAGCTCGCTCCGGTTCGGCAAATAGGCTTTCGGCAAAGCCGTAACTCAAGACCACCACCGATTTCGAACTGTCGTCCTCGCTTTGCGTAAACATGCGTCCAATCACTGGCTGTACTTGCAAGACATGAAACAGGGACGAGGTGATGCGCGCCCCGTCGGCATGCCGGGGCTCTCCCACTCCCGAGATCTCATAAGATTGCGTGCGATATGTTCCCGTCGAGACAAAGGACCGGTTGCGCGCCGCGATAAAAAGATAATCGGGACACGAAAACGGAATCACCGGAAACCCGGCGGCTGGAACTCCCTCCGTGATCGATACCAGCCGGTCCTGATCCGGAAACGGCAAAGGGCGAAAGAGCACTGTATCGACTACCGAGAAAATCGCCGTGTTTGCGCCAATGCAGAAGGCGAGAGCGGCAACCACTGTGCCCGCAAATACCGGCGCTCTGCGCATCGTGCGAAGCGCAAATCGCAAATCGCCGAGCGTGTCGTCCAGCCATCGAGTGCCACGCGCGCCACGGCACTCCTCTTTCAACCGTGAACCGGGATGTGTCATTGTGCCAATTTTTTCATAACTAGCCGCAAAGGCTCTTCATCCGCCGAGGTCGACGCACCACAAACTTTCATTCGAGCCTGCCATGTCTTCTCCCCAAGCGCAAGCGCCTCTTCGGCGATCTCGTTCGTGATGCCGGTGCGAGGTTTCTTTGTAAGCACGTCATCCGCTGATGCTAGCAATTCTCGCGTCTCTTCGGAGTCGGGCGCCGGATGGCTCGCCATGCAGCTTTCGAGATCCGATCGCGCTAAGTCCAGAATCTCTAAACTACGGCGATATTTTTCGAACGATGTAAGCTTCCGAGGCGTGGGATCGAGCGCCACGAGAGTGCTCGACAACTCCAACCGTTGTCGAATCGAAGGCTCATCGGGCTTCAGCGCAGCCGCGCTGAGAAATGCTTCGTGCGCCAGGGGGTAGTCGCTCCGCTGCAGCTCAGCCTCCCCGAGGCCTGCGTAGGCGCCTGCATCCTTGGGATTCCGCTTGATCAGAGCGCGACATTCATCCGCCGCGCGCGATGCCGAACCGGCGGCCAGAAAAAGCTGCCCTAGCTTTCGCTCGACTGCCGGATCCTTGCCCGCTTCTTCCTGCAAAGGAAGCAGCTCAGCCAACAGTTCCTCTTGCTTGCCCGTTGCCGCCAAAAAATCAGCCAGTTCCATTCGGACTGATACGCGATGTCGAGCGGCGTCGCTGGGCCACTCTCCGTAAATCGCCCGATGGTAGTACGACTCTGCGTCAGCAGTTCTACCTTCTGCAATCATCAGATGCGCAGCAAGTAAGTTCGCCCGACCATCGTTTGGCTCCCGCTCCAGAACATCGTGGACCAGCAGCTCGGCTTGATCCGTCTCCCGGGCAGCGATCAGAGCGTCGACAAGTTCCAGTTCGTATTCTGTGTTGCGGCGCTCGAGCGCGTGCGCTTTACGAAAAGCTTCGACGGCTTCCTTGGTTTCGCCTGCACTGCGAAGACGAAGTCCATCCAGGTAAGATCGCTGCGCCAAGCGCTGCACTTCCACATCTTGGGCCCTTGCCAAAAATCGATCGAGTGTGGCCAACCCGGCGATCACCAGGGCAACGATCGCAAGCAGCGCCAGTCTCGAAGGTACTGCGGTCTTATTCGGCGTATCTTGCGTGCTCATCTGGCCGCGCCAGCCTTGCCTCCAAGACCATATGTGGAGAGAATGCCAGTCAGAGTGACAACGCCATTCATTTGGTGGATGTTGGCACGACTCACGACGGGCACAACATCGACGCCGTTATGTCTCATCTGTTCCAACGCGTAACTCAAAGGATGATCCGCATGAACGTATGGATAACGCCCATCGTTCTTGATGAGATCGCGAATGGTCTTCGGCGGAGGGTCTGACGTGTCGATCTGGTGGTTGCTGATTACACCTCGCAGGTAGCGATTATCGCCGACCGGCCACGACGTGCACTTCTCCTGGTCGAAGCGCAATTTGGCAGCTTCTATACTGGCATCGATCGGGAGCGGGTCCGCACTGGTCTGCATCACTTCACTCACGCGGATGCCAGTCAGCTCCTCCCGCGATTCGCCCGTCGGAAGATAAACACCTTCCTGCAGAGCGAGTGCCTCGTAAATCGGCTCGCGCTGCAGCTGCTGCGAGATAAAGAAGCTGATCAGATTCGAAATCATCAGAGGCACAATGATCGAGTAGTCTCGCGTCATTTCGAAGATCATGATTACCGAAGTGAGCGGCGTGCGCACAATACCCGCGAAGGCCGCTCCCATGCCGACCAAGGCATAGGCTCCAGGATTAGCGGTCACGTGCGGGAGCAACATATGTGCGACGCTTCCGACGGTTCCCCCGACCATCGCGCCGATAAATAGACTTGGGCCGAAGATGCCGCCCGCGTTGCCGGATGAGTAGCATGCCGGGGTCGCTATGATTTTCATAACCGCAAGCAACGCCACGGTCTTCACCGGAAAATTCCCCCCGAGTACGTGATCCACGTAGTCGTATCCGACGCCCAGCACTTCAGGCACGAACAAGCCGAACACGCCCATCAAAACTCCGCCAGCCACCGGTTGAAGCCAGACGGTAGAGGGTGGTAGCTGTTTGAACCAAACGCGCAGTTTCAGTAGCAACTTGACGAAACAAACCGAAGCCAGCCCGCCAACTACGCCAAGGATTGCGTAAACTGCAAACTCAAGCGGATTCACAAGCTCCCAGGCAGGAGTGTGAAACAGAGGCTGATCGCCAAGAATGAGGTGCAGCACCATCCAAGAGGTTGCCGAACTCAGGACCACGGCCCCGAGGACAGAAGCGTGTAGATCGCCCAGAATCTCCTCGAGCGAAAACAGAACCGCGGCAATTGGCGTGTTAAATGCCGCGGCGAGAGCAGCCGAGCACCCTACCGGCACCAGCGCTTTCACATTCGCTTTGCCCAACCCGAATCGTCTGCCGAGAACAGAAGCGATACCGGCTCCAATCTGCACGGAGGGGCCTTCGCGGCCCAGTGCGACACCACTAGCAAGTGTTATCGAGCAACAAATGAATTTGCCCAAAACCGTGCGCAGCGAGATGTACCCTTCTTGGATAAAAAGCGCAAACTTCGCTTGGGGAATGCCGCTTCCGCGAGCATTCGGAAAGTAGCGGAAGAGCAAGTATCCGCTGACTAGCGTGCCGATCACCGGAACCAGCATTCGGCGCCATGCCGCGCCACCGGGTGGGTACATGCGTGAAGCCAGCCGCCCGGTCAGAAGGATGAACGCGACAACCGTGAGCCCCACGATCACGCCGATCACCAGGCTGAGCAGCATCGAGAGCTGGTCTTCGCGTTTGGCGAAGCCCGTCCAATTCCACAGCTTTCCCCGGAGAGACGGCCCTGGTATCACTCCCTCAATAGTTGCAAAACGAAGAAAAGTAGAGCTTCTATTTCAATAAATCTTTGATGTGACTCTCGAAGTTGTCCTTGTTTACGAGACCCGTGTGGGATACCGCGATTCGACCATCGCGATCGATCAGCAACGTCATCGGCATCGAAGTCAAGTCGTATCGCTTGGCGAGATCGTCGGTTCCAATCACGACTGGGTACTCAATCTTCTTCTCAGCCAAAAACGGCTTAACCACCTTCATGCCGTCATCATCCATCGAGACGCCGATTACGGCGAGCCCTTGGTTGCGATACTTTTTGTCGAACTCGACATACCAGGGGATCTCCACCTTACAACCCCCGCACCATGTCGCCCAGAAATCCAGAAGGACAACTTTCCCTTTATAGGCGGACAGTGTGACGGGTTGCCCCTTCGCATCTTTGAGAGTAAAATCGGGCGCCATCTTTCTCTGCGCGCCCGGTGTGATCGTGTCCGGCGTACCCACCGCCTGAGCCGCGGATGACTGGACGTTAAGGAACAGCAGTGCTGCACAGGGAATTGCAAGCATCCAGCAACCCATGGCAGAAACGATTTTATGTTTGCTCGAAAGTTTCAGGCGTAGATCAATTAGTTTCATTACTCGAGTCTCCAAAATTTCTGGTCGATAAGATTTTCATTGCTGCGGTGCCGCCAGATTGCGGTCATATTGTGATTCTAATCGCTGTCTCAATCAAGCTGAAAAATAGAACTATTTCCAGCAGCCCGGTGGACCAGCAACCGTCAAAAATCCGGGACTGACTTAAGCGCCACAACAAAGCACCCGACACATAGTCACCTCACGAGGCGCGGCTGTCTGTCCCCGGATTTTCCTCGCGTTGTGTATTACAATCCGAACAAATGCGTAATACGTTATCGATCCGGCTGCCCGATGAGCTGGCGCAATGGCTGAGCGCAACCTCCCGGAAGACGGGCCTGCCGCAAGGCCGAATCGTTCGTGAACAGTTGGAGAAGGCCAGAGTAGCAGAAAAACGTTCATTCCTCCGCCTCGCCGGTTCTGTGGCGGGCCCTGCAAGTCTCTCGCAAAGAAAAGGCTTCTCCCGAAAATGAAAGGTATCGCCGAT
Source organism: uncultured Acidobacteriaceae bacterium (assembly GCA_963819405.1). Taxonomy (GTDB): domain Bacteria; phylum Acidobacteriota; class Terriglobia; order Bryobacterales; family Bryobacteraceae; genus Bog-105. Next base: position 10,997 of record CAWFWH010000034.1, read on the forward strand.
ACCGGTTTGCTGGTGGCGTTTGGGAACCGGAAAGATGCTTTTCATAGTTGGGCCGTAGGGTTGGCGGAACGAATCACTGAACCATTGTTGACGTGCGAAGCAGTGTTGGCCGAGACGGCTTTTCATCTCGGGAGCAGCGCGCTAACGATGTCGTTCGTGAACGAAGGGTTTGTGCGTTTGGCATTCAATGCCGCGGAGCATCTCACCCGCCTTCATGAGTTGGCGATGCGCTATGCCGACCGTAGACCGGACTTGGCGGATTTGTGCTTGATTTGTATGAGCGAGTTGCACCCCAAATATCCGGTGATCACAACAGATGTGAACGATTTCCGTGTCTACCGCCGGGGGCGGCGTGAGGCGATCCCGCTAATTCATCCTCCATTGCAAAAACGCCCCAAACGGCGGCAGGTGACGTCAACCGCGCCCGTTTCATGAGCGTGCTGCTGTTTGCGCTCCGACATAGACGGCCGTAAAGGGTGTAGCGCCCCGGCGCACCGCCTCGCACAGTTCGTCATGCTGAGACCGCAATCGGGATGTGACTTTGCGTACGATCCGATCTCGCGCGCTGTCAAGCGTTGCTCTGACTGAGCATCTGTGCGATCCAGCGACTGCATGCTCGACATGGGCGACCACGTATCTTGTGCGCGCGAAATAGCGCTCAACCCGAGGACAACTATTCACGCACATATGCCTTCGCGCTTTGTACGCGATTCTGCGCCTAAGTTGAACTCCACGGAAACTTTGCCTCGCGCCGCTGCGATAGGTACTACAATAGAATTCAAACCAGTATCCGTGCTCTCGATTGTCAACCCCGAGCCAGAGATCGACCCACAAACAAAGAAGAAAATCGCTCGAATCTCGATCCTTGCGATTGCTTCCGCGATTTCCGCCTTCACTCTCGAGTTGATGTGGTTTCTGATGAACTCTCCCCCAAAATGGCTGCTTACGCTCGCCCTTTTCGTAAGTGTCATCGCTTTGCATTTTAGCGGCAAAGCCCATCGCCTCAGAAATCCTCCCCGAAACGTGGCGTAGAATCAGCGAGGACCGGTCACAATGGTAGCCTCGCTCTTACTCGCAACGCCGATCAGCTCAATGCCGAAGAGCCGGCCAGTTATGCGCCCGGTTCACGTGCAACCCTCTTCATCCTCCCTTTATGCGCCCCGCCGGTGGGCCAGTCACAACCCATAGTACCTGTCCTTTCATCAACCGAAGAAGCCCGCAAGCAATCCATCGAAAATCGCAAGCTCGACGTGCATAGAATGGACGTTTTGCTCGCCGAAGCCAAGGTCGACAACCAAACCATCCAAAATATTCGCCTTGAATACGACAACCGTCGCGCTGCCGCGGCGGAAAAGGCCGCCTAATCATCACTGCGCAATCATCGTCCGCACTCTACGTGTGCCGTGCAGCAAGATACTCCTGAACTTTCGCTTTCACCGTCCGGCGATCCAGTTCCAACCGCCGCGCAGCTTCTTCGTAACTGCCGGTCTGGCGATACACCAACGCCGCGTAATAGGACAGCACTTCCGAAATCTTCAGGCGTCCGGCGCGAAAATCATCGAAGAAGGGATCCTGCGATTTTTCACGCGGCTGTTCCATCGGCCGATACGATCGGCGAATCACAATGTTTCTAACGCACTGCTCCATTTCGCGGTAGTTTCCGGGCCAGCGATAATCGGCGGGCAAGTGTTTCTTGATCCATCCCTCGATTTCGGGGAGGCACTGATCGGCTTCGTCTCCGACGGCGCGGCGCGTCATATACAACAGAAGCTCGCGGAGAACCTCCGGTGAGTTTTCGATCTGCTCGGATAAGGAAGGAGTCTCAATCAAATCGGCGCAGAGCCGGTAATACAGGTCCTCGCGAAAGCGCTTCTCGCGAATTTCGGACGGCAAAATCCGGTTTGTTGCCGCAATCAGTTTTCCGTGGAATTGGCGCACAGCGGTATCGCCGACTGGTGAGAACCGCCGCGTCTCAATCACGCGCAGTAGCTTCACCTGAATGGAAAGATCCATTTCTCCTAGCTCGTCGAGGAACACGGAACCGAGCGGAGGACAAGTTTCGAGCCATCCTTTGCGATCGGCGATTGCTCCAGTGAATGCGCCACGGCGATGGCCGAACAATTCGGATTCGATCAAGGTCGGAGAAAGCGCCGCAACATTGATCGGCAGGAAGGTCTCGCTTTTTTCATCGGCAAATTCCAGGCGGTCGGGGTTGAAGGGAACATATCGCGAGCCGGCAATCGCTCGCGCCACCAATTCCTTCCCGGTTCCCGAAGGGCCCGTGATCAGCGTCGGAAAGTCGGCCATCTTGCGGTACATCGTGCGGCGATAGCGGCGCATGTCATGAGTGAAAATGGACTGCCAAATACTTGCGCGAAGCTGTGCGGCGGGGAGCGAGCTTCCGATGATGTTGTTGAAAATATGATTGAACGCGGTCTGGATTTGCCGGAAACAGGCGAATACGTGCGCCGGTTGCAGAGTGGTCTCAAAACGCTTGCCGGGAATGTCCAGGTAGTGGTTCCAATCGGCAAGGAACTGCCGATAGAATCGCCAGTTTCCATTCGCGGAAAGGAATTGAGGATAGAAGTTTTGGTATAGCAGTTGGTGGACGGAATCCTCGTAGATTGCCAGCTCGTGCGCGCTCACATCGGGCGCGTGCGTGAGCCTTTCGCGAACACTATTTAGAATCGGCCCCAGCTTTTCATGGACTCGCTGCACGTTGGGGCGTGGAACGTTCGGGTCCGCCACCGACACGCTCCAGACCGGCTCACCCGGCAGAAAATCGGAGCCGAGCGCCGCCTTCTCGTACTCGATACGCTCCGGTAGAAAGTGGTTGCAGTAGGCAAGTTTAGCTACGGATTCAAGAAACTTCCGCTCGGCTGGCCGAAACAAGCTCATGCACGAATTGTACGGCTGTGTACACGGACTGTCTATAGGAATTCCATACTTAAAAGTGGCGAGATCTCGTAAATGGGGGGATACATTAGAGAAACTACAATGGCATCGAAGCTGCCCTGGAATACGGCATGACACCTCAGACTCAGCACACGGCTTCGTCGGGACACTACCAGCGCCTGCTCGGCAATGGCGGGTTTGAGGCCTTCCTGTGGACTCAGTTTCTCGGCGCCTTCAACGACAACGTATACAAAATGATGGTCTCGATGCTCGCCGTCGAGATCGCCGCGAATAGCCAACTCGGCGCGCGCTATCTCGCCATCGCCGGCGCCGTGTTTGTCCTTCCCTTCATGCTGTTTGCCGGACACGCCGGACAGATTGCCGATCGGTTCAGCAAGACGCGCGTTTTGCAAATCACCAAAGCCCTGGAGATCGTCACCATGCTGCTGGGCCTCACTGCGCTTCTCATGAATCGCATTGAGCTGTTGCTGGTCGTGCTGTTTCTGCTCGCCGTGCAGGCAAACTTCTTCAGCCCCGCCAAATACGGCATTCTCCCGGAAATGATGCGCGAGGCGGAACTGACCGCCGCCAACGGACTCGTCGAGTTCTCGACTCTCGCGGCCATCGTGCTCGGCACCAGCTTCGGCAGCTTTCTAATCGCCCGATGGAAGCACGACCCCTGGCGCATGGGTGGCACGCTGCTGGTTATTGCGGTTGTTGGTACGCTGCTCAGCCTTCGTATTCCGAAAGTTGCCGCCTCCGGCTCATCGGAACCCTTTCATTGGAATCCGTTCTCTGAAATTTGGGTCGGTCTTCAACGCTTACGCGACAGCCGCCCGCTGGCCCTAACCATACTTGGGATCTGTTGGTTCTGGTTTATCGGCGCGCTGTTCCAGATGTCTATTTTGTTGGTCGGCAAAGAGGTCTTACACGCAAGCGATCTCAGCGTCGGGCTGCTTGTTACGGCACTCGCCCTTGGCATCGGCGCGGGCAGCATCGCCGCCGGTTGGCTCTCGCGCGATCACATCGAGCTCGGCGTAGTTCCGTTCGGCTCGCTCCTGCTCGGTCTATTTTCCGTGATTCTGAGCTTTACGCATTCCTACGCATGGTCCGCGTGCTGGCTGGTTGCGATAGGCTTCTCGGGCGGCTTGTTCTTCGTTCCCCTCAATGCGTTTCTCCAGGAGCGTTCCGCGGATCGGGAGAAAGGCCGCATGCTCGCTACCAACAATTTCTTGAATACGTTGGGCATGTTGCTCGCCTCCGGAGTGCTGTGGCTCTTGCACGACCAATTGCACTGGGCGGCGAATTACATCATCTGCGCGCTCGGCTTGGCTACTCTGCTTGCCACTGTGTATGTGACTTCTATTCTGCCGGCCAACTCACTTCGCCTGTTCCTGCTCAGCCTCACGCGCGTATTGTTCCGCATTCGCGTTGTGGGTGCGGAGAACATCCCGGCCAATGGTGGCGCATTGTTGGTCGCCAATCACGTTTCATTCGCGGATGCGCTCTTGATCGGATGCTCCACCCCGCGCTTCATCCGGTTCCTGATATGGAAACCATATTTCGATCTGACTTTCCTCAGGCCTTTTTTCAAAGTGCTGCAGGCGATTCCCATCAATCCGCAATCCCCTAAGGAAACGGTGCGGGCCTTGCGCCAGGCTTCCAGTGACTTGAAAAGTGGAGAACTGGTGTGTATTTTCCCGGAAGGCGCGCTCACGCGAACAGGGCATGTGCAAGCGTTTCAGCGCGGCGTAGAACGCTTAGTCGATTCCTCCGCCGAAATGCCGGTCATTCCGATTTACCTGGATGGGCTATGGGGGCATCCGCTGACTCCGAACGGGAAGAGGTCATTGCGCAGCTGGTTGACTGAATGGTCGCGTGCACGGCGCCGCGAAGTCACTGTCATGATCGGCAAACCCGTGTACGCGCCGGTCACTGCCGCCGAGCTCCGCGACCGCGTTCTGGAACTCGGCAGCGAAGCAGTCGAATTCAGAAAAAAGCCCGATTCCACATTGGCGCACCGGCTGGTCACCGCCGCTCGCCACAATTGGTTCAGCCCCGCAATCGCCGACTCCACAAAGAAGCGTCTGAAGTACGGCGAGACGCTGACCGCCGCCGTTCTAATTAAGGACTGGCTCAATGCGGAGCATGCAGATGAACGGAATGTGGGCCTGCTACTTCCCGCTTCCGTCGGCGGGGCCATCGCAAATTTCGGAGTGACGCTGTCCGCAAGAGCTGCAGTCAACCTGAACTTCACGGCCGGTGACCAGAATTGCCGCGCAGCTATAGACCAATGTGATATCCGGACAGTTATTACCTCGCGGAAATTTATTCAGAAGGCTGGCCTGGCGACCTGGCCGGAGATGGTGTATCTCGAAGACCTGCTAACGCGATTTACTCGCGGCGCAAAGCTTCGCGCGATGCTCACCGCCCGCTTCGCGCCGATGCGCCGCATCGCTGGCGCAGTGCGTCCCGACGATGTCGCTGCAATTCTTTTTTCTAGTGGCAGCACCGGCATTCCCAAAGGCATCGAGCTGACGCACTGGAACATTATTTGCAACATCGACGCGGCCGCCACCGTGTTCCCGATTCATTCCGGCCACTGCATGTTAGGCGTTCTGCCTCTATTCCACTCCTTCGGGTACACGTACGCTATGTGGTTCCCAATCGTGCAGCAGTTCAGAACCGTCTTCCATCCGAACCCGACCGAGGCGAAGGTCATTGGCGAGTTGGCCGCGGAGCATCGTCCTACGTTTTTCCTATCGACACCCACGTTCTGTTTGCAGTACATAAGAAAATGCACGCGCGAGCAGTTTTCCTCTTTGCAGTACGTCTTGGCAGGAGCGGAAAAGCTGAGAGACTCAGTCGCTGACGAATTTAGAAAGAAGTTCGGCGTCGGATTGCTCGCTGGATATGGATGTACGGAGCTTGGGCCCTGCGCCGCGGCTAATACTCCCGGCTTCGCCGAATCGGTATGGGCAGTCAGGAAGGCACGCGGCACGGAAGCGTCGGCCGGCCGCTGCCCGGTGTTTCCATCCGCATCGTAAATCCTGAGACGTTCGAGCCCGTGCCGGCTGGGCAACAGGGAATGCTGCTCGTGAAGAGCCCCAGCCGCATGATCGGTTACCACCACGCTCCGGAAAAAACGCAGCAGGTTCTGCGCGACGGATATTACGTCACTGGCGATCTGGCTTACGTCGACGACGACGGTTTTCTGTTCATCACCGACCGCTTAGCGCGTTTCAGCAAGATCGGTGGAGAGATGGTGCCGCACCTGAAGATTGAAGACGCTGTCGAGCAGCCTTCTCGACAACGCGCCGTCATTCGTCACTGGCGTTGAGGACGAGCGCCGCGGCGAGCGTTTGGCGATGCTCTATACCTCGCCTGAGATCACGCCCGCTCAGATCATGGAGCGCCTCAACTCGGCCGGCCTTCCTCCGCTATGGATTCCCAAGCGAGAGAATTTCTATCTGGTTGATGCCATCCCCACGCTTGGAACCGGCAAGGTTGACTTGGTGAAAGCGCGCGCCCTCATTCTGGAAAAAATGGCATCCGAGTCTCGCGATGCAGGCATACCCGCATGACCGCCCTGCTTATCTTCATACTGTTTGTGTTGGTGCTCGTAGTCTGGGCGATCCTACACGGACGGATTAGCGAACTGACCGCGCGAGTTGACGAACTGGAGCGGGAGGGCCCCCCGAACGCGTAACGCCTGCAGTCGTACCAGCGCCTCCGGGCTTCGCGCCATTACCCAATCCCTTCATTCCACCGCCGCCAACGCCTGAGCCCTTCGTTCCACCGACCCCGCCCTTTGTTCCACCACGGCCGCGCTTCGTTCCACCGCCCACACCGGCGGTAGTGGAATCACCAGCTTTCGCCGCGGCAACACCCTCGCATTCCGAGCGTCTGCGAAGGGTTATGGGAAGCGACGAATGGGAAACTCTGCTCGCGGGCAGCATTCTTAACAAAATCGGCGCATTGGTTCTGGTTGTCGGCATCGCCCTTTTGTTGGGCTATTCGTTCGCGCGAATCGGTCCTGCCGGCCGCGCTTCCATCGCTGCTGTGAGCAGCCTCCTGCTTTTAGGTGCCGGTGTTCTCATGGAGCGCCGCAACAATTATCAAGTCTTCTCGCGCGGGCTGATTGGCGCAGGCTGGGCGGCCTTGTACACCACCGCGTATGCGATGTACGCCTTGCCAGCCGCTCAGGTGATCCCAAACGCGTTTGCCGGATCTGCTCTCCTGCTTGCCGTCGCCGCGGGCATGATCGCGCACTCGCTGCGTTATCGAGCGCAGGCAATTACCTCGGTGGCTTATTTCACCGCCTTTGCCGCCCTGGCCGTTACTCCATCCACGCCATTCGCGCTCGCGAGTCTCGTCCCTTTGGCCGCCTCGCTGCTCTATTTCGCATGGCGTTTCCGCTGGCATGCCATGGCACTGTTCGGCCTATTCGCGACTTACGGCGCCTGCATTTCTCGTGGCAGCTCGAACGCGTCTCTCTATGCGACGGAGTCTCTCCTGATCGTTTACTGGCTGCTATTCGAAATGTTCGACATTCTGCGTGCGCGCCGCCGATCTACTGAAGTCGGAGTCGCGTGGATATTTCCTCTGAATGCGATTGCATTCCTCGGTCTCTCCTATCACACGTGGATGGCTCATGCTCCGCAGTGGATGTGGCGTATGGCCGCCGTGTCAGCGGCCCTCTACCTGATGAGTGCCGTTGCTCGCCTTCCGTTAACCCTGGCCGCAAGCCGCGCCACAAACCGCGAGCCCTTCGACTCTATTCGTGAGGGGACATATGAAGCACCGCTCACTCTTTCAGCCGTGCTTGCCGGCCTCGCCATTCTCGGTCGAGTGTCGGGCCTTTGGACGAATGCCTGGCTTGCCGCCGAAGCCGAGCTGCTCTATCTCGCTGGCGTGCGCTTCCGATCGCAATTTCTGCGCGTGCTCGGCGGCCTCGGTTTTTTCGCTTCTATCGGCAATCTGGTTTTGATTGATAGCTCCGAGACAGCAAAAACTTCACTGTGGGGCTTGCAGGTCTATAACTGGACGCCCTCCGTTCTCTTCGACGCCTTCCTGTTCTATCTGAATCGGATGCTGTGGCGCCCGAACCGGCTCTTCTCATTTGCAGGCAGCGCTTTGGTCGCGCTCGTCCTTGCTGCTGAAGCCAAGCCGCATTTCGCAGGCGTCTATCTGTTTGCTTTCGCCATCGTTTTGTTCGAGCTCGGAATTCGAAAGCAACTTCGTGAATTCCGCACTCAGGCGTATTTAGTCGCTGCCGCTGGAGCCGTGGCGACTCTGCTCCAACACGGTTTCGCTCCCTATCCTGCTGCCTCGGTTTGGTTCTCGTGCGGCATCGTGACGCTGGCATGTTGGTACATTGCCGCGCGCATTCTGCTCGCTGCCGACGATGCAATTTCGATCCAGGGAAGCTCGCGAGTTCTCGACAGCTTCGCCCTCGTTGGAGCATTTTTCGCCTCGCTCACCCTCTGGATGGTTGTTCCCGGAGCTCCTACTCCGCTTGCCTGGACAGGCTTGGCGCTTTTGTATATTCAGCTCGGCTTCGAATTAAAGGTCGCCTCGCTGCAATTGATCGGCAGCGTGGTTCTGGTGGCCGCGTACGTTCGGCTTCTCGGGATCAATCTGTATGAATCTGCGCAAACCGAAGGTCATCCCGAAAGACTCCTGATAAGTCTTGTTGTTCTCGCCGGCGCTTTACTATGCGTACCATTTGTTCCCGAATCGATTTGGCCGGCTTCACGCCTGGCTCGCCGCCATTCTTGCGCTCCGCATAATCGATCTCGAATCAAGCGCTCTGTTCGTTGTCTCCGGGTGGTCGGTGCTCGCGCTCGTCTTCCTGATCATTGGTGTACGGCAGCGGCTGATCGATTTTCGCTATCAGAGCTACGCCATCACGCTCTTGGTCGTGTTGCGATGCGTTGTAATCAACTTTGCCGCATCAGAGGCTGCGAGCATGGCCGAACGAATCTTTGCGGTATCCATTTGTATCGCTATTTTCTTCATTGCCGAAGCCCTGACGCCCCGGAGCGCTGGCATATTCACTGACAAAGAGTGTCATGCAAGAACCCTCTTCTCGCTCGCCGCGACGTTCTTGCTGACCAGCCTGTTATTTCATGAAGTGTCTGGTAGTCTGCTCACGCTGGCCTGGGGCTTGGAGGGTCTATCACTGCTCGGCGTGGGCATCGCCGCCCGCGAGCGCGCCCTGCGGCTCGAAGGCCTCGGAGTTCTGATGCTTTGCATTCTGAAGCTGTTCATATACGATCTACGCAACCTCGAAATTGTCCCCCGCATCCTCACGTTCATCGGATTAGGCGTGATTCTGTTGGGCGTATCCTGGATCTACACACGCTTCCGCGATCAGGTCCGCCGGTACCTGTGATGTGATGATACTTACAACGGGAAAGTCGTGTCCGAACAACCTGTGGCACAGTTTCTGTGGTTCATTCTGTTTGACGCCATTCATCGCCGAGGCCAGCTCTCAACATGTCCTATGGTGGAACCGTGCCATCTCTCTACGGACCGTCGGCGGACAGCAGAGCGGCATAAGCCGAGTGCCGGATTCCAACATCGATGAAGCCGTGAGGCGTTGTCATTTGGCAGGTTGCATCAGGCGCGCGAAGCCTTGGTACGTGTAGGTCATCGGGCGCGGTCCAGGGAGATAGAAAGTCTTCAGTTCAGTGATCTGAAATCCTGCGCCAGTGATGATCTGGTCCACCTTGCGATTGAGGTGACAGCCGCCCGCTATACGCTTCCAAAACGGGGTGAGCCGGTCCTGCCAGGCGATCACGCCAGGATCGGGAGCACGGCCATGCTCGAGAAAGATGAGGCGTCCGCTCGCCTTGAGAACTCGCTTCAGCTGCTCCAGCGCCTGTGGAGCGTTTGCGATAGAACAGAGGGTCCACGTCATGACGATCGTGTCGATACTCCCGTCGTCGAGCGGCAGCGGCTCCTCAGCGGATTGCGGCAGAAATTCGATCTGGATACGCGCAGTCGCCATCCTGTTACGCGCTATTCGCTGGAGTTCCAGAGAAGGGTCCACGCCGTAGACGCGCTGGACGTGCGATGAATAGAAAGGTAGATTCAGACCGGAGCCGATACCGACCTCCAATACCTCACCGCGAGCGTGAGGAACCCAAGCAGCCCGGAGGCGAGTCGTCTCTTTGTTCCTCATTGCGAGGTCGATGATGCGAGGGAGAACGTATCGCGCGTATAAGCCCATAAAGGTTCAAAGTGAGTTACGGCGCTGCATACCCAACATCAACTTGGCACACCACCAAGTATCCTGAAGCTTCGAGCACTTCGCTGACTGATGCCGTTTGAAAAGATCTTGGTTCGCGCGACAAACTGGGTGGGAGACGCGGTGATGTCCGTGCCTGCGCTCCAGGCACTCCGCGATACATTTCCCTATGCTCGGATTTGTATTCTCGCGCGGCCCTGGGTTGCTGCTCTGTACGGTCGAGAGCCTTTCTGCGATGAGCTGATTCCATATGAGGCCCCGAGAGGCTGGAAGGGCTTAAGCGAGAAATGGGGTGTAGCTTCCGAGTTGCGCCATCGCAAATTCGATTGCGCGATTCTCTTCCAGAATGCGTTCGAATCGGCTGCTCTCGCCCGGGTGGCGGGAATTCCGACGCGGATCGGTTATGCTCGCGATGGTCGCGGATGGCTGTTGACGCACCCGATTCCGGTTCCGCTCGCGGGTGAGACGCCACGGCATCAGCGATTTTATTATCTCGAGCTTCTCAAGCGGGCGAAGTTGATCGGTGGCTACTCGATTGACGATCCCATCCGGCTCTCAAGGGCGCGCGCCGCAGCGGAAGAAGGCCGCAAGCGGTTTGCAAAGGCCTCAATTGTTGGGCCAGTCATAGGTGTAAGCCCCGGTGCAGCTTACGGGGGCGCCAAGCGCTGGCTGCCCGATCGCTTTGCCGATGCCGCCATCAGAGTTGCTTTTGAGCGCAACGCCTCGATCGCGATATTCGGGTCGAAAGAAGAGCAGGCTGTCTGCGACGCTGTACACGAACGGCTGGAAGGCCGCCATTGGCCGTGTATCAACTTTGCGGGCGCCACCAGCCTTGCTGAATTTATCGAACTCGCCGCGGCTTGCGATGCGTATCTCACAAACGACTCTGGTCCCATGCATATCGCCTCTGCGTTAGGAGTTCCGACCGTCGCGATATTCGGAGCTACGGATGAAGAAGCTACGGGGCCTACGGGACCAAATAGCCTGGTCATTCGCGAGCGGGTGGAGTGCAGTCCTTGTCTCTTGCGAGAGTGCCCCATCGACCACCGTTGCATGACCGCGGTCAGCGCGCGCCAGGTGGCTCAAGCGGCATTGAGCCTTGTTGGAATAGAAAAGAGATAGTGGATACACGACGAAAGCTTGTGTCGCTGGAGGGTTTGGCTTCTCTGCTCTCGACGGGCGAGTGGATCGTGGTGGCCGGGCTTTTCGATCCGCTGACCGCCGTTCAGGCCAGAAGGTTGCGAGAATTGGCGCAGGACGGCAGAAAACTAGCTGCTGTTGTTTTGAAGAACCCAAATACGTTATTGGATGCAGACGCGCGGGCGGTGCTGGTTGCCTCGCTTCGCGACGTGGACGCGGTGTCGATAGCGGAGCCCGAGGAGTGGCGAAACATGACTCCTGAAGGCAATCTGCGGATTATCGAGGACCTAAGCGGCGAACAAGAGAGATCAGCTGAGTTCGTTCGATTCGTCATTGCGCGCGAGAGGTCATGAACGGAATCCTCGTAATTCGTCTCGGTGCTATGGGCGACATCATCCACGCACTGCCCGCCGTTGCCAGTCTCAAGAAAAGCCTCCCGGAAAGTAAGCTCGCTTGGCTGATCGCGCCGAAATGGATTCCGTTGCTCGAAGGAAATCCCTATGTTGATGAGCTGATTCCGTTCTCCCGTCGTGGAATTGGCGCGCTGCGCAATTCGTGGCGGCGCCTTCGCGCAATCGAGCCACGCATCGCAATAGATTTTCAGGGTCTGCTTCAATCGGCTATCGCGGGGCGCGCCGCTCGACCGGAGTCGTTCTTCGGATTCGACAAGTCGGTCGCCCGGGAGCCGTTGGCTTCGCTCTTTTATACGCATCGCGTTTCCGTCAAAGGGCCGCACCGTATCGAGCGGAACCTGCAACTGGTGCAGGCTGCCGGTGCGTCGCAAATCAGTTATCAAAGCTGGATACCGGCTGGCCGCGAAGAAGGTACTCTTCCATCGGGCACCTTTGTGCTCGCCAGTCCGTTTGCAGGCTGGACGAGCAAACAGTGGCCTATCGAGCGTTATGAGCCATTAGCCGAGCGGTTGCGCAAAGAAGGACTGGAGTTGGTAGCGAATGTCCCGGAGGAAAAAGCCGCTGAATTGGCAAAATTCAAAGATGTGCGAGTGCATACATCCTCGCTTTCCGGTCTGATCGCTGCGACGCGCCGCGCGACGGCCGTGGTCGGGCTCGACAGCGGCCCCCTGCACCTTGCGGCGGCACTGCGGAAGCCGGGCGTTGCGTTGTTCGGAACTACGGATCCAGCCCGCACGGGGCCTTTTGGCGGCAGTATGATTGTGCTGCGAGCCGAGAATGTAGTGACGACCTACAAGAGAGGCGACGCGATCCACTCGAGCATGAAGGCGATCACCGTCGATCAGGTAACCGAAGGTGTTTTGCGCTCGATCGCCGAAGCTTCGGTCCCGGCGAATGGCGTAGCCGCAGTACCTCGTCCGTGAGCTTTTTCCCGAAGCGTTACGCCGACTTCGTGCAACGCCTGCGTGTGGCTTGCGGCTTCCTGCTGTTTCTGGCGTTTGCCTGGCGGTCGCATCCATCGCGCATTTCGATGCTCACAGGGCTCCCCATATCCGTACTCGGCCTCATTCTTCGAGGTTGGGCGGCGGGACACCTGGCCAAAGATCGGCAGCTCGCCACCACCGGGCCGTATGCCTATATTCGGAATCCGCTCTATGCCGGGACAATCACCGCAGCCTTGGGTATTGTGATTGCGTGCCGGGACGTCTGGCTGGCGATCGTGTTCGCAGCAGTGTTCGTGCTCATTTATCTTCCAGCCATTGAATTGGAAGAACAGCATCTTCGCGAGATTTTTCCCGAGTACAACTCTTATGCCGCTCATGTAAGTCGCTTCTTACCGTTGGCGAGATGGACGAGCGTGCGCGTCGGGTTCTCGGGGTCACTTTATTTGCGCAATCAGGAGTACAAAGCGCTTGTTGGATTTCTTGTGGCGGTCGCTTGGCTTATCTATCGCGCGGAGTGAGCGAACCAGAGCGTGTGATACGCTTTCGCTCATGAGAGTTGGATGTTTTACGCCGCTGCTATCGGAGCTTCCCCTCGAAAAAGCATTCGAAAAGCTCAAGACCCTAAACATTGCAACTGTCGAGCTCGGTACTGGAAACTATCCCGGTGATCCGCATTGCAAGTTGTCCATGCTCGATAACGGAAAGGAGTTGAGGGAATTTAAGAAGAAGCTCGACGATCACGGGTTTTCCATCAGCGCGTTGAGTTCTCACGGCAATCCGCTGCACCCTGACGCGGCGGTTGCAAAGAAATACGCCGACACAAGCAAACGGACGGTGGAGCTTGCCGCGAAACTTGGCGTGCCGATTGTGATCGACTTTTCCGGATGTCCTGGCGATACCGATAACGCGAAATACCCGAATTGGGTAACTTGCCCTTGGCCCCCCGAGTACCTCGACGTGCTCAATTGGCAATGGGAAAAGAAGGTGACCCCGTATTGGACCGAGCACGGCCAATTCGCGAAAGACCATGGCGTGAAGATCGCGATTGAGATGCACCCCGGGTTTGTGGTTTACAGCCCGGAGACCATGCTGCGGCTACGGTCCATTGCGGGCGATAGCGTCGGCTGCAATTACGATCCCAGTCATATGTTCTGGCAGAGCATCGACCCCATCAAAGCCGTTCGGGTGTTGGGCGATTCGATCTTCCATGTGCATGCGAAGGACACGCAGATTTACGATTACAATCTGCCCAAGACGGGCGTGCTCGATACCAAGAAATACACAGACGAGAAAAACCGCGCCTGGATTTTCCGCTCTTGCGGTTACGGGCATCCTTATGGCTGGTGGAAGGAGTTCATTTCCACGCTGCGCATGTATGGCTACGACTACGTGCTTTCCATTGAACACGAGGACACGCTGATGTCTCCTGATGAAGGCCTGACAAAAGCGGCAGAGTTCTTGAACCAGATCATTATTCGGGAACAACCAGCCGCAGCGTGGTGGGTTTAGACGCGCCAGTAGTCGGCGCGCCAATCGCGGATAGACTCCTTAATCTGTTTGCGAGTGAGCTTTTCGTTCAGCGTGCGTCCGACTAGCGCGGGAAGTTCGGCGTCGGACGCAAACCGGAGCGCAATGAGCTGCGACTCCGTCAGTTCTCCGATGCGCGCACGAAGGGGCTCCGGCAGCAGCGTGGCAAGCCGAAGACGTTCTTCCAACCGGATCACCCGATCCTGAACCTTCAGCGGATATGTACGCAGCTTAAAATTCATCAGGATCATCAACAGGGCGATAAGCACCAGCGCGGCTGGTTCTGTCGATGGATGACGAACCAAGTGGATGATCGTCCACACGAGCAACAGGAGCAGAAGCGGGATAGCGAATAGATGGTACGCGGGATCTAGACGTGTGTGACTGGTTCTAGTCTGTGGAGTTTTCTCGGCCATGATTTGCCGATTCTACACCTGCAGAGGGCGTGATGCCACCTCGTCAGGGAAGGACCATCACAAAAGTGTCAGAAAAACTATCTCTTATCAATTGAGAGACTTAGCTCTTCTTTTTTGTTCCCGGCGCACAGCTGCCACGTTACCTTCGTGTGCGGATGAGCTCAAGTTCCGAAGCGGAGAAGGAATGCGGCGAGGATCTGCGGGAGACACTGTGCTGCATATATAGCCCTCTCGATTCGCAGGCGCAATTTCAGGCGTTTCGGGCGAGATTCAAAGGATTCTCCGGACCGGTAGGGTCGGGGAAGAGCGCGGCCTTGTGCTTCGAAGCGATCCGGCAGTCTTACTGCAATCGTGGGCGGCAAGGTGTCTTGGCGGCGCCGACGTTCGCGATGTTGCGAGACGCGACCTTGACGGGCTTTTTCCGGATGGTCGAAGAGCAGGACATCGACTTCGATTTACGGAAGGCGGACGGCGAGTTAACCGTGAAGGCACCGCGGAGTGCGATTCTGTTGCGATCGCTTGATGAGCCGGAGAGGCTACGCGGAACGAACCTGGCATGGTTCGGAATTGATGAGCTTTCGTATACACGTGAAGATGGTTGGCTGCGGTTAGAGGCGCGCCTTCGCGATCCGAAGGCTGCGAGGCTGTGCGGGTTTGGAGTTTGGACGCCGCAGGGAAACGACTGGATTTACAAGCGGTTCATTCATAAACCTGTTTCAGGTTACGAGTCGGTAAGGGCGAAACCATTCGAAAACCGATTCCTGCTGGAGAAGACGCCAGATTATTACGAGCGGCTCGAGAGCAGCTACGATCCGAGGTTCTATCAGCAAGAGGTACTCGGCGAATACGTGAACAGCCGGGCTGACCGGGTGTATTACTGCTTCAACGCGGCGGTGCATCTGGTTCGGCAGGCTTACGATCCACACAAAGTTCTGATGTGGGCCTTGGACTTCAACGTGGCGCCAATGAGCTCGATTCTGCTTCAGCGCGATCAAGCGCGTCTGGTGGTGATCGATGAGATTGTGCTTGATCGGGCAACGACGGAAGAGGCGTGTCAAGAGTTTCAGAACCGGTACAAGGGGCATGCGGCCGGGCTTGAAATTTTTGGTGACGTGAGCGGCAGGAACATGCACACAACCGGTACGAGTGACTACAGCATGCTGCAGACGTTCTTATACAAAGGTGGATTCCGGAACGTGAAGCTGCGCGTGCCGACGAGCAATCCGCCAGTGCTGGATCGAGTTCACAAGGTGAACGGACTGCTAACGAACGTGCTGGGCGAGGTGCGGCTCGAAATCGATCGGAGCTGCGAAGAACTTATCAAGGACTTCGAAGAAGTAATGTTCAAACCGGAATCGGGCGTAATCGATAAATCGAAGGATCCCAGGCGCACGCACGCATCGGACGCGCTGGGATACGTGGTTTGGCAGCTCTACGGAACTAAGGCGAGCGCGGGTGAGATGGACAAACGTCTGTTTTAGGGTGCAGGAAGACACACACAATGATTGAAATCGATCGAGAGCATCACGACTTCAAGCGGCAAAGACTTATGTGGCGAATGTACCGCGACCTATACACGGGCGGGCATGAGTTCAAGCATCGCGCAGCAGAGTATTTGCTGCGACGCCAAAAGGAGCCACTGGATGTATATGGCGAACGTCTCCACAGGGTTTTCTATGAAAACTACGTTGGATCGATCGTGGATTGGTATGGGTCGACGCTATTCAGGCGCGGACCAAGCTTACAGTTCGACGGCGGCATGGAAGCCGGTCAAAAGTTCTTAGGGCAGCTCGCGGAAGATTGCGATCAGCGGGGTACGAAGCTTTGCACTTTTTTCCGGCAATCCTTCACAGACGCATTAGTTGCCGGCCGGAGCCACATATTGATCGATTTCCCACGAGGGGCGCTGGTGCCCACGAATCGCGCGGAAGAGGATGCGGCGGGGCTGTCGCGGGCTTACCTTGTTCGGTATCAGGCCGAAGACCTCATCAATTGGAGCACGGACGAACGCGGGGAATACGAGTGGGTTGTGTTGCGGCAGAGAATGCAAAAACAGCCGCGAGTCGACTCGCCTGAAATCGTAGACGAGACGTACTGGCATTACTACGACAAACGAGAATATCGGACGTACCGGCGAATAGAGCGGGCTCAAGAGGCAAGCACGATCCAGTTGATTGGGCATGGGACCCACAGCTTGGCCCGCCAGGAGCGCGTGCCTTTGTTGACGCTGCAAGTAAGTGATGGTCTGTGGCTGATGAATAAGGCGGCGCATCTGCAGTTGGAGCACTTCAACAAGTCGAACGCGCTGGGCTGGGCGATCACAATGGGCCTGTTCGCGATGCCGGTGATCTATTCGGATCGCGAATGGAACCAAATTGTTGGAGAAAGCTATTACATCCAACTTGGGCCAACGGACAAGTTCGGATGGACGGAGCCAGATGGAAAGGTTTATCAGATAGCCGCGGCAAATCTAGAGACGCTGAAGGAAGAGATTTACCGGGTTTGTTATTTTTCCGAGGCATCTGGAGAGATGGCGGGCGGGCGGGCGCAGTCAGCACTGAGTAAACAGTTGGACTTCACCATCACCCAGGAAGTGCTAAGGGCGTATGGCAGCACGGTGAAGGACTGCATCAGAAGAGTTCTGACGGCCATCAGCGACGCGCGTGAAGATGGCGTGGTGGTTTCGGTTTCCGGGCTGGATGAAGTGGACATCAGCGACTTTGGGACGGAGTTACAGGACGCCACGAATCTGTTGCAGGTAGGTATCGATTCGCCAACCTTGAAGCGCCAAATTTACCAGAGGCTCGCTCTGAAGTATCTGAGCGACGCCCGGCAGGATACAAAAGACGAGATTGTACGCGAGATCGACGCGCAGTTAGTGAAGTAGCTGAGAGGAGGAGATTCATGTCAGATCAAATTGAGCCGAGGGGCGGGGCCGCGCCGATGGAAAAAGAGGCGATGAGCGCTGTGGACATCCGGGACGTGGTTCGGCAGGCGATTGAAGAGTTCACTCGCGCCGAGCACCAGAAGGCGGAACCTGCTTATAAGGCGGAATTACACGACGAGCGAAAGCGCCGCGAACAGCTGGAGGGCCGCTTGAACCAGCTGGTAGAAGAGAATCGAAAGTCCCGGGCTCTCGCGGAAGAAGCCGACCGGAACTCGCAGATTCGTAGCGAATTGCAGCGGCTGGGAGTGGCGAAGATAGATCTCGCATTCCGAGCGACCAAAGACGAGATTGTGCGCGCAGAGGATGGCCGTTTGCAGGCGAGGGGACCGGAAGGCAAATCGCTGCAAGAATTTCTGGCCGGCTTCGTGCAGGAAAATCCAGAATTGCTTCCGGCAAGAATCGCAGGGGGCAGCGGCGCGCAGACGCCTTCACGGAACGTGCGAGGTGCGCCATCGGGCATAGAGATCGACAAGATAAAGCCGGGCATGAGCAAAGAAGATCTTGACAGAGTGCGTCAAGAGATTTCCCGGCTGGCATCTCAGGCGCTGCGGGGCGCATAGTTACTCGATACTGGCGCGGCGCGAGCGAGTTAGCACGAAAGACTTAGTCGCGCCTGAAGCCTCGCACATGTAAGTAGATATTCAACGACCAGAAATGCGTCGTCATTTTTAATTTAGGAGACTTATGGGATCAATTACATCTGCCAATCTGGCAAACGCGATCGTCAAGCTTGTGGCTGCCGACGCGTTGCCGGCCCTGATGGGAAATCTAATCATGGGCAATTTGGTAAATCGCGACTACGAACCCGTGCTGGCGCACGCCGGAGACACTGTTAACGTGCCGATTCCGCCAGTGCTGGTAGCAAACAATATTGCGGAGGGTGGTACTGTCACCCCGCAAAATCCGAGCCTGGGAAATGCGCAGATTGTTCTAAACACGCATGCCGAGGCAACCTTCCAGATTCCCGACGTGACCAAAGCGCTAGCGTTCCCCGACCTGCTGAAAGCTTATATGCAGCCGGCAGTGATCGCGATCGCCGAGCGCGTGGAGCACGATCTTTTGAACCTGTACGGCCAGTTCACGGCGAACACGCCGGTGGGCACGGCTGGAACGCCGGTTACTGAAGCGACGATCGACGCGGCCGAAACTGCTTTATTTGCAGCCATGGTGCCGGCGAGCGCGCCGAAGTACCTGGTAGTGGACTCGAATACGTATTCGCAGATCCGCCAGATTCCCCGCTTCAGCGAATATTATTCGGCGGGTGAGGCAGGGTTGAAAGCTTTGGTTGAAGGAAACATCGGCAAGATGAAGGACTTCTTTATCTTCCGGTCGCAGTTCGTGCCGGTTACCGGCGCGGCCGCTCCGAATACGCATAATCTGGCATTTACACGGGATGGGCTTGGATTGGTGGTTCGCCGCCTGCCTCAGCCTCTTCCGGGAACCGGCGCGGTAGCGGAGTACGCAGAAATGGGTAACTTCGGAATCCGGGTGGTCATGAGTTATCAGCCGAACACGCTATCTCAGCAGTTTACCGTTGATGTGTTATACGGTTGTGGCGTACTGCGGAATAACTTCGCAGTCCAGGTAAATAGCTAAGAGCGCTAAGTAGGTTCAACTGACGGGAGCCGTGTTACAGCGGCTCCTTTTCTATTTAGGGAGATAAGTTGTGGACTTAAAGCAATATTTTCGAAAGGTTCGCGAGGTCGAAGGGACGCTCAGTGAGCCATATCCAATTGTTGTGAGCCTCGAGACATCGGACGGAGGCAAACCGGGAATATTATCCGAGGTTTCCCGGCTGGTCGCAGCGAAGATGATCATCGAAGGGCGCGCGCTGATCGCGACTGACGTCGAGAAGGAAGTATATCGGGACCAGCAGGCTGTGGCAAAGATGACGGCCGAGAAGGCCGAGATGGCTCGCCGGGTACAAGTTGCGATTATTTCCGAATCGGATCTGCGTCCGTTCATTCCCGTCAAGAAAGACAAAGACGGGTCTAGGGCTGGAAAGTAGGCGCACATGGCTCTGTTCACCGATAGCGACATCGTCACGCTAGACGATTTACTCCAATTCGAGACTTCGCTGGTTGAGGTTGCCTCATCGCATGGCATCAACGTGGAGACAAAGATCAGTTTGGCCACAAGCGCGGTGAGCGACAAACTGATGCTGTGGCTGCAGAATGTGAGGGCTTCGGACCCGCAATGGCTGAACCGGCGCTTGCTGGGCTTGTCGACAATTGTGGTCACGCCCACCTTGCATCGCTGGCTAATTTTCGATTCATTGTCGCGCTTTTTCGCCGAGGCGTATAACGTCCAACTCAATACGCGGTTTCAAGGTAAGTGGACAGAGTATCAACAGGCAGCGAGCGACGCAGCGGACCTGTTTTTCATGTCAGGTCTTGGAGTTGTGTACAAGGCATTGCCGAGGCCGCTGCTGCCGCTGGTTTCTGTTCAGAGTGGAAGCGCAACGGCACAGGCGATGTTTATTCAAACTGCGTGGGTGGATAGCAACAGCAACGAGGGCGCCCTCAGTCCAGTGAACGGTCTTATTTTGGGCAATGATTCAGGCTTCACTGTCGCGATGGCCGAAGCCGCTATTAAGGTTCCCGCTGCCGCGACGGGTTGGAACGTGTATGCCAGCAGTGTCGAAGGCGAGCTAACCCGGCAGAACACCGCCCCTTTAGCGATTGGCTCGACATGGCAGTTGCCGTCATCTGGCGTAATCGCAGGTTTAGAGCCCGTCGGAGGACAGTTGCCAAATTTCTACATCACGCTGTCGAGGCAAATTCTGAGAGGTTAAGATGCTACCGCTAACGATCCTGGCTGCACAAAAATTATCGAACCTGTTGACGAATGGAAACGCGTTGCAACAGCAGATCAAGGCGATTGCGGCTTCGTGTAACGTCATTGTGCCCATTATTACGGACGCACAAGTGGTCCTGAGCTCCGCCACTCCCGATATCGGCGATAAGAATATCCAACTGACTTACCCGCGAATATGCCTTTACAGCTTGGGCGTAAAGAATGCCCAGATCGAAAAGTTCCGATCCCTCTCGGGAACAGTGTCAGTGGTAGGCGAAGTTTGGGCGAGCGCGAACTTAGTGAACGATGCGGATGAATGGATTCACTTCTATGTCGAGGCGATGACCAATATTCTTCGTGAAAATATCGGCGACTGGGGCGATGGGATGTTTTTTTCAGGTATCTATGACGTGCAATTTCAGGCGCCTAAGTCCGGGGGCATTGGGTATGTGGAATCGGCGAAGGTGACCTGTAACTTAAACGTGAGCCGTAATTAGGGGACGCGGAATGGCAAACTACATTTCTTCGAATGCAAATCGATTTTACGCCTGCGCCGAGGCAAGTTATGGACAAGCCGCCTCGGTTACTGCAGCAAACCGGTTTCCGGCGGTGAGGCTTCAAGCGCAGCAGGTGTTAGAGCGGGGCAAGCGCCTGGATAAGACGGGCACCCGTACCTTTTTGGGAACGTCGAAAGACAGCCGGCGCCGCACTGCGTTCGAAGCGCGGACCTATTTGACATCGTGGAGTGGATCCGGGCAGCCATCTTATGGGCCTCTTTTCAGCGGAGCTTTGGGTGCCAGTGCGCAACTGAGCAGTGGATTGGTGCTTGCCTTGGCTGAAACGCCAACGCAGCTACAGACCACGACGGCGCACGGGCTCTCGCCAGGCAATGCGATCTCATACAGCAACGAGATCCGTTTCGTTACAGCTGTTCCCGATGCATTGACAATCGTCATCAACGCGCCCTTTTCAAAAATACCCGGAATGAATGCAGCACTGTCGCCGGCAGTCACATATAGCCTGGCAACGGTTCTCCCGAGCATCACCTTATATGACTATTGGGACCCTGCAACAGCGGTGAGCCGGATCATAACAGGCGCCGCTGTGGATCTGCTCGAAGTTTCGGTGAACGGAGACTATCACGAGTTCATGTTCAGCGGACCTGCGGCTGACCTTCTCGATTCGAGCAGTTTCGCTGCGGGTACAGCGGGGCTGACTGTCTTTCCGGTTGAGCCCGCTTTGGCACAGTTCGACTATTCGATCGTGCCCGGACACTTAGGCGAGGTATGGCTCGGAAGCGGAGCGAACCAGTTCTTCACGTTAATGGGAGCGAGCATCGAAATTAAGAACAACATCAGCGTCCGCAATCAGGAATTCGGGTCATCTTATCCGCGGGCGATTGCGCCAGGTACGCGGCAGGTAGCCTCAACATTTACGCTTCTGGCGCAGGACGATACCCAAACGACAGCACTCTATGCAGCCGCGAAGCAACGGAACCTAATTTCGGCGATGTTGCAATTGGGGCGGCAGCAAGGCCAGCTGATGGGTATTTTCCTTCCTAACGTAATGCCGGAAATTCCAAATTACGATGATTCGGAAACGCGATTGCAATGGCAGTTTAGGAACAATCTTGCACAAGGGACCTCAAATGATGAAATTTATATCGCGTTCGCTTAGGCACGAGAGCCACGACAGTCTGCTGTGGCACGACAGCCTAGCGCTGCCGGGTGTCCAGTACGCGATCCGGCGCGTATCGCTTGCGCAGCGAATTGAGTTAACAAAGAGCGCACGGGAGTTGAGTGTGCGGTATGAATTCCTAAAGGCTGGCGACGCAGCGGACCAGCTCGAAGGATCTCTGGCCGATCTTCTGGTCCGGAAAATGTACCTCGAATGGGGCCTCGCTGAAATAAAACATTTGGCGATCGATGGGGAGGCCGCGACTGTCGAGTTGCTTGTGCAGAGAGGGCCGGAAGCACTGAGCGATGAGATCGTAGCCGCAGTTCGAGGGGAACTCGGACTTTCGGAGGAAGAAAGAAAAAACTCCTAATCGCATTTCATTTCCAATTTTCACCGCAAGCCGCGTGGAAATGCGATAGTTGCCGATCGAGCGGTCTTGTGAAGCTTCGAAATTGTGCGTGGAGCCGCCAGGAAAAGGCGGCTAGTACCAGAGCCGTGTGGGCACGGAGCGGAGTGATCTCGGCGCACTGCCCGAAGTCGGTTATTACGGCCCAAAGTTTGTACTTTCTTGAGCAGTTCCGTTTTTGGAAACAATTAGGCGGAGGAAATTCGGAGTCCATGAGTGCGAAAACAGCGGAGGCGGTCGTGATCTTAGACGAAGCGTGGCGTGCGGAGAATCAACGTGGCGAAATCTAATAAGAATTTATCGGGACTCGTTAATCAGTTATCGCGTGCAAAAACGAATGCTCAGGGCCTAGGAAAGCTGCTTTCTCCCACTGACTTAGTGAATCCCACAGCCGCTACTACTACGGAGAAGACGTCTAAGCCAGGCATCGCCGGCGATACAAAAGCGCTTTCAATGACGGCGAAGAGTACGCCTACAAGCATCAAGTTCGGAGCACCATCGAGCACAAGGACAGCGGCTTCGCAATCTGGAAGTGAGTGGACGAACTTACTAAAGCAGACAGCATCGGGGGGAATCGCGAGCGCGCTGGGCGGAGGGTTGAGTAGCATCGGTGGACTTGGTTCGCTCGTCTCCGGAATCGTCAGTCTGTTCGAGGGAGGTGGTAAGAAGGCCCCAGCTCCGCTGGTGAAATTCAACCTTCCGGCCTCGCAACAACAGACCGTCTACGTAGGCTCGAAGGGCGGCGCCGTTTATCAAGGGAGCGTGACGGAGCAGGAAAGCGCCTCGAAGCCAGCTGGCGGGATTTATGGCACTCAATACCAAAACGCAGAGATCGTTCAGGCGGTGAAAAACGCACTATTGAATTCCAGCTCGCTGAACGACGTTATTGCGGAAATCTAAATGGCCACTTTCCCTCTACTCGCCTCCGGTGCGACTACGCAGTATCCGACACCGCGAGCAACAGGGCAAGGCGCCCAGGCGATTCGGTTTCTGGATGGATCTGATCAGCGCTACCTGACACAAGGAAGAACATTTCGTCAATGGCAAATACAACTCGACTTGCTGAACGAAACAGAAATTCAGCAAGTGGAAACGTTCTTTGCGGAGCAATCCGGCGATTATTCGATCTTTATTTTCCCGGATCCCTTTAGTGGAGCAAACATACCGAATTGCAGGATCGGCGCACCGGGACTAGTTACAGAATACGTAGGCGTGGATATGAGTTCAACCTCCTTTTGGGTGATAGAAACCGATGGCTAATCTTTATTTCCCCCAGTTGGCGAGCGGAGCTTTGGCCCAATATCCGATACGCAAGATACGCCAGGCGCGAACCATAAAAAATTTACTTGCCGACGGCAGCATGATCTTGTTTCCAGATCCTGACGGCGCCCGCCTGATGTGGCAACTTTCATATACGGATTTATCCGCGAACGATGCCGAGGCATTGCAGACCCATTTCGACGCTTGTGGCGGCCCTTTTCATGCATTCACGTTCATCGATCCGACGGATAACATGCTGGTCTCAAGCTCCGATTTGACAGTTGCGGCGTGGCAGACGGCCAGTTCGATCAACGTGACGGCGGGCACTTCAGATCCAGTTGGAGGAACGGGCGGCTTTTCGGTTACGAACACGGGTCAAAGCAGCGAAGAGATCAGCCAAACGTTCAACATACCTGCGCGTTATCAGTATTGCTTTTCGTTGTATGCGATGAGCCTCGAAACCTCCGCCATTACGCTCATTCGAAGCGGGCCTTCGGCCAAGCAGAGCAACAGCTTCGCCATCGGGCCGAGCTGGACCCGGATTGTCTCGAGCGGCGCATTGAACGATGCGGGGACCGGCTTCACTGTCGCGATCAGCGTCGCTGCAGGCCAACAAATAGAACTATATGGCCTACAACTAGAGGCGCAGATTGCACCCTCGCGCTATCGGCCAACAGGGCAAACGGGCGGGGTCTATTCAAGCGCGCATTGGGCGATAGATGAGCTCACGATAACGGCAGAAGCGCCGAATTTGTTCGCCACCTCGTTAAGCATCGAGACCGCAATATAGGACTTCGAATGGGAACCATCAACCAGATAAAGCAACTCGCTGAAGCCGACACGCCGCTCCTCTTCTTTCAATGCGTCTTGCCATCGGGCGATGTCGAATACTGGAGTACTCATTCGATTCCATTCAACGGGCAGCCGTATTCGGCGAGAGTTCTTAAACACAACTTATTCGATCTGCAGTTATCCGCCGATGATGCGATGGACGGCATTTCGCAACTTTCCGTGACGCTGGCGAACGCCGACTCAACTCTTTCAGAACTTAACGCGGCTATCGGGTTCAAAGGATCGCAACTTACAGTCTATTTTGCCTTCGTCGACCTCCCAAATTCGGTCGTAACGACAGAAAGCACCGTGCTGTTTCGCGGAATTGCAGGCGATCCCGACGAGATAGCCGAAGACTCGTTGACCTTAAGTTTCACGAACAAACTCAGTCTGCAGCGTATTCCTGTGCCGGAAGTCCGCATCCAGCGTTCCTGTGCGTGGAGTTTCCCGGCTACCTCGGATCAGAGGACTGAAGCGAAAGACGGAGGAGCAAACGGGAGGTATTCGCAGTTCTACCGGTGCGGTTACTCAGCGGATGTATCTGCAGGAGTCGGCAATCTGACTAGCGGCGAAGCATTCACCGCGTGCGATAAGTCGCGCGGGCAGTGCCAGCAACGGGGAATGTTCGATCATGACGCGTCTGGAAATGTGACGAGCCGCTTTGGGGGGTTCGAGTTTGTGCCCTCAGCCATTCTGGTGCGGACCGCTGGCGATAAGACCTCACACGTTTCTCCGCTGCTGAATGATCCAGCGAAGTATAACGATCCGGTACCGATTGTCTACGGAACCGGCTGGCTGAAGGGGCCAGTGATCTTCGCACGCAATGATGGAAATCTCACGCACTTGGAATCGCTTCTGGGAATGGGGACGATTCAAAGCATTCTGAAGGTGGTGGTGAACGACGTCGAGATTCCCCAAGCGGTTCAGGGGCAGGACATGACGACGACCGGCTGGTATAACGTGGTCACCCTGGGGACGCGGCAAGGCAATTTCAACCTCGATTTCACAGATGCCAGCGGGAACGCTCTGGGTGATCCTTACGGAAGCATGTCCGTGCTTTCGGTGGTTGTGCCGAACCGGATCAGTAGTGGTAAGTCGCTTCCTAACGTCGAGGTGCTGCTGCAAGGAATGCAGCTCGACAGCTATAATCCCGATGGCACGCTTCAGGGTACAAGCTACACGAACAACCCAGCATGGGTAATCCTCGACATACTGCGGCGATGTGGATGGTCGACGCAGGATATTAACATTTCAACGTTCGTTTCGTCGGCGGCATTCTGCCAGACGCTAATTAGCACAACCGATCTTAACGGCAATGCGATTCAAGTGCCGCGGTACGAATGCAACCTGATTCTCACAAAGCGGCAGAGTGCGGCCGTTGTTGTGCGCGGCATTCGGGTGGCCTCGAGTTTGATGCTGAGGTATGGAGCAACAGGGCTGCTGGAGTTGCTACCTGAAACGACCATCGCGGCGCAACAGCCCAGCTTACCTGACGGTGGAAATAGTACGGAGGACATAAACGGCGGCTGGCCTGTTTACGAATTCAGCGATGGCTCGGCACCATTTTCTGGAATTGTTAGAAATCCGAACGGGACTTCGAGCGTCCGGCTGAGCTCGCGCACTATCGCGGAAACGTCTAACCGGCTCAGCGTGGAATTTCAGGATGAATCGAATGAGTATCAGCAGGACAGTCTGTCACTGGTCGACGCCGGTGATTCCGCGCTGATCGGCTATGAGATCAGCAGCCAATCCACTGCTCTTGGAATAGCAAACTTCAGCCAAGCGACAAGAGTCCTGCTGCGCCAATTGGATAAATCGACGAAAGGTAATTTGTTCGTCCAATTTCAAACCAGCTTTCGCGCACTGAAGGTTCGACCTGGGGACATCATTGCGCTGACGTACTTGAAGGAAGGCTTCTTTCGCGTTCCGTTTCGCGTGGTAAAGCTGTCGCCCTCAGTGAACTATCAGCTAGTCACGATACTAGGTCAAATTCACGACGATGACTGGTACAGCGACAATCCCGCGGTCCTTGGCGGCGCTGGACGGCAACCTGGAACGCAAATTCAAACGCCACGTCCTTTAATCGGACTCATTCCCCACCTCGACCCAAGCGGGAATTTCGAATACTTCGACTTCGAGGTAAAGGAAGAGGCGCAGGCACAGAGCGATGGCACGGCGACCGATACGCTGACCGTCGGTTTCTCTCAGCCATCGAAGCCGAACCCGAACTCACCAAACCTTCCCTTGTTGAGCCTTTCGCCGCAATATGAAACGACAGGCGGAACGCTTCAGGGTGGCGGTAAGTGGTACTACGCGGTGAGCGCTGTCGATAGCGCAGGTGACGAAGGCGCGCTATCGTTCACGGTCGCGGCCGCCATCCCGAGCGGAAC
Organism: uncultured Acidobacteriaceae bacterium; assembly: GCA_963819405.1. Lineage (GTDB taxonomy): Bacteria > Acidobacteriota > Terriglobia > Bryobacterales > Bryobacteraceae > Bog-105. The sequence goes on from CAWFWH010000034.1 coordinate 37,894, forward strand.
AAACACCAATTCCGTTTCCATTATGGCGTTGAGTTTTCCCTCCATGGCGGTTTCGTTCAATGTCTATCGCGGAACGACACCGCAAATGCTGTATCGCATCGCCACGAACAAGCCACTAGCCCCTACGTTCACGGATGCGGGTGCTTCGCCGCAGCCGATGGGACCGCCCGATGCCAGCTTCGATCACGCGAACTTCTACTATCGTTACGAGTATGCGGGTCCGTTCCCGGCCACCATCTTCTCGCCTACCACGATTGGATGGGACGACATGGGTGCGAGCAACTTGTCTTACGCGGGTATGGTGGTCCGGATCGTCGAAGGCACGGGGCGCACGCAGGAGCGCCTCATAACAACAAACGATCAGACCACATTGACGGTCAATCCAGCTTGGTCCGTATTGCCTGACGCGAGCAGCAGCTTTGTTATAGCGGAGGGTTCCTGGAAATTTGCGGCACTCTCGGCAACGAGTCCGGCGCAGTTTGAGATTCCGTATGAAACGGGTACTGTAATTCAGATATCAGGGCGCGGGGCAAACGTGAACAATCAGGAAGGGACGCCTGATTTATGCCCTCTCACTCGCTGGGCGCTGGGAGGCGGGAAGCTTGACATGGGCGTTCCCGGCATTCCGGATTTTGCGCTCGCAGTGCCTGGCGGCGGCGATTTGACCCTGTTGCAGGTAGGTTTCGACAATCCTTCAAGTACCGCGTCGGTTTCAAGCGGAACGTTACAGATCTTCTATTGGAATGAATTGAACCTACCGAGTAGTTCGTCACTCACCGCGGCGCTCGATTCCGCTAGCACTAGCGTTTCGCTGGCGTCATCAGCGACTCTAAACGTTGGCGATGTCATTCAAGCTGGCACGGAATTGATGACGATAGTCCCGCCGGAAACGGCAACGAACACGCACAATGTGGTTCGAGGATCGCTAGGATCGACGGCCACGACGCACGGATCAGGCGAAACCGCACTGCCGCTACAAACTTCAATTGTTATAGTTCCGTTCGCGCCTAATTTCTTCGAAAACAAAGCATCTATTAACTACATCCACACGGTCAGCGTGCCCGATATTCGAATATGTGCATCCGAATTTTTCGTAAGCAATGCGTTCGGTGATAGCCAGGCTAACCAGCAGTGTTACACAAACGAGTTGGATGCCGGACTACGGACTTTGTCTGGTGGGCAGTTCTCGATGCAGGTTAGTGGCTACCTCGCGACGCAGTCGAATGCAGCGCCTCCATTAATAGTCGAAGCGTCGCATGCGGTCAGAGACATTCGGGCGACGGCAACTCAGGCCGCGGTAGGTTACACAATTGGCATCGATCTTCTGCAGAACGGTGTTCAATTCTGTAATCTGACCCTTGCATCCACCGAAGATACGTCAGCGATCGTAGACGGCCTTGCATTGGGTTTGCCTTTCTTACAGAGTGGGGCAGCGCTCACGATGAACATTTCATTGAATGTGATTCAGGGTTTTCAGGGATCGCTGAGCCCTGGCCGCGATCTGACGATCACCATTCGTCTATAGATCATGCCGGAGCAGATATATAAGTTGAGTCCTCATCGGGACCTGCAATGTTACTTCCTCACACCCTCAGCGGTGGCTGCGATGAGTCAGGCGAGCGATGCCGGGTTTACTGTTTCTGGTAAATGGCGCCAGCAGTTTGACTGGACGGTGGTCGAATGGAATCGGGACAATGTGTTCGAGCACCCGGCGCTGCGGTATCTTCCCGATGGCGACCTGAGCCGCCTGATCCTCACCTACGACGAAGAGCGAAGGGGCTGTATCCCCATCGAATCGAACCTCTATCCCGTGGTTTCCTGGGACCAGCTGCGGCTCTGGGTTTCCAATGGCGACGGAACCGAAACCGTTTACTACGTGAACGTGAAGGATCACGCAACTCCAATCGCGGGAAGTTACGTGCCTGCCTCCGCGACCATGACTCTGAACGCTTCGCCAGCAGTAGGGAAGCGTGCGGGCTTAGCCTTTCTGGAAGAACATCATTACTATACAGTGCTAGATGGCGATGATTTGGCACACATTGCGGCAGGAATTGCATTAGACATTCAGCAGCTAAGCCAAACGTTTAGTGCGACGAGCAGCGGTGCTTCCGTAATCGTCACTTGGAATCCAAAGAGCACTGGGGCACCTTACCAGAATCTCCTCGCCGCGAATGGGAACCGAATCACGATGTATGGATTCGCGGAAGACGGAGCAGCCGTCTGGCAAGAGGCTGCGGCGGAATTCAGCGGCGGGCAGTTTCCGACGAAGTACCAGGTCACATTCGATTTCGCCAATTTAGCAGGTAAGACCGACGCGAACCCGACTGACACTACACAGCCAGTTCCAACGCAAAACGTCCGAAAACTGCGCTGGACATGGGCGGCAGATCTGCAACCTGCTTCATTCGTTCAGGGCGAATTTCAAGTAACGATCTCAAACTGGACTGTAAGTGGGGCGAACCGGCAATATACTGTTGCTGGAGCGGGAAGCCGTCGCATCGAAGATACAGATTCAGCGGTGACATACGCGGGATCGTGGATATTGGAAAGCGGAAACTTTTCAGGAAGTAAGATTCGCAGCACAAGCAACGTGAACGATAGCTGCACGATTGTTTACAGTGAGACCGCCGAACACCAACTTTTTCTGGGAACACGTCTTTTGACTTCGGGAGCTAGCGTAAGTGTCTCGATCGACGGACAATTAAGAGCAATCGATCTTTTGCTGAACGGCGAAGATATCCTCGTGCGGGTGCCACTGGGGAGTTACGCGGCTGGAACACATTCGATAGCGGTAACGCACGCGGGGCCGATGGGAAATGTTGTTTATTTCGACTTCTTGGAGATTGCATATCCTTCGGGCGATCTTCCGGATTTTGAGCCGCAGGCCCAATTGAGCCTGGCAACAGACTGGGACACCTATCACTCACAATCATTGCCAGCCGAGCGTACAGCCTGGCTGATCAATAAACTAGGATTCCGCGGGCGTGTCAATCACTATACCGGTGCGCTTTGGTTTTATGAATTGGTCCGCACAGGGACTCAGTATGCCTCCTTAACCGTGACGTTGACGCCGCCGACAGATTTATCCAACGCCAACGTGCAATTGGGTTTTGCCGCTCCTGGGGAACCCGACTCGCCAACCTTTGTGTCCCATCTTGTGCTTGTGGATGATACGCCTGCAAATGTGTCACAGGCGCTGGCAGCGCTAATCAATATAGGAACCAACTTGATCTGGGCCTCTGCAGATGGTGATCAGCTGACATTCACTGCGAGAGCAATGGGAGAGGCGGGCAATGGAATTACTGTTCAGCTGGGCCCGCAGAGTGAAGGCTACACTCTCACTGCAACCTCGAATGTCCTAAGCGGCGGTATCGACGGAACGCCGTATGATTTAGATCCGACCGATCCACTGAACAAAACTTTGAAAACCGCCGCCGACTACTGGCGTACGGATCTAACAGCTCTTCCCAGAATCAATCGAGCCGCACGAGACTGGCATTTCGCGTATTTCGGGGCACTCCAGGGATATGGAATCGAGAGCGTGGCTTCATTCAGCACCGAGCTCATGAATGGCGATCCATCGGAGCAGGCGGGGATTGTTCAACGGTATCCGGATGGGACGGCGGTGGTGGTCAACACGCCTGCTATCCAGACGAACTTCTCGCCGACATCACTGGCGTTTTGGACACAAGTGTATCTGGATATGGCTACCTTGCAGAGCAGCGCGGGCACGATTCCCTATCTACAATCGGGCGAAGTGCAGTGGTGGTATTTCCAAAGGCAGGTTTGGGATGCCGAGCAGGGCGCCAACGTCGATATCGGGATGCCCTTCTACGACGATTACACGAAGCAGCAGTTTCTGGCGACATACGGCGTGCCTATGCAGACCATCCTGGATAACAGCGTCGACCCTGCTCAGTATCCAAACGAGACAGCATTTCTCCCCACGTTGATCGGCGCCTATACGGCAGCCATTCGGAATGCGCTACAAACACAGTTTCCCGGCTGCCGCTACGAAGTGCTTTATCCGACGGACACAAATGACACCCCCTTCAACCAGCTAATCAACTTCCCGGAGAACGATTGGACACCAGCGAATTTGAGCTGCCTGAAGACGGAGAGCTTCACGTTCACGGGCAATCATAACTTGGATCAAAGCACCTATTCGATGGGCGTGAGCGCGGCCAAAGGATTTCCGAACGAGCAGCGGAGCCATTTGATTGGCGTGGGCGACTCTTGGGCCGCATGGATGAAGGAAGCAGATATTGCGCAATCGCAGGGACTGGAATCCGTCGTATTGTTTGCCCTGGATCAATATTGCCTGGTTGGATATTCCGCGCCTCCGTTTGTAAAGCTGATCCGAAGTCAACGTCAGGGATAACGGCGGGTGCTGGCCCTCTGTGGGTAACATGGTCGATTCATGATCTACGCCGTTACCATCTCTCTGGTGGTCTTACTCCTGTGCGGCATCACAATCTACAAAACAACCCAGGTCAAGAACAAAACAGACTTCCTTGTCGCAGGACGCACATTGAGCTGGCCCGTTTTGGTTTTTACGCTTTTATCATCGTGGATCGGAGCGGGCAGTCTGCTTGCGGGCGCAGAGAACGCTTATCGGAACGGCTTTGTGGCGCTTTGGCAACCTCTCGGCGGCTGGCTCGGGTTATTGATCATCGGAGCGATCGCCGGTCGCGCGAGGCACTTTGCACAATTTACTGTTCCGGACCTTCTGGAGGCTAGGTATAACTCGGCGGCGCGAGTGCTCGCGACTATCGCGATCGTGATTTCTTACACGATCATTACCAGTTATCAGTTCATCGGGGGCGGCGACATCCTTCACCTGATCTTTCCTCAACTCGAGCGCCGAACTGGACTGTATATCATCGCTGGGTTCGTAATCTTTTTTACAGCCGCGGCGGGGATGGCATCCATAGCGTATCTCGATCTAGTAATTGGATCACTCGTCACGTTGACGGTGATTGTGGCCGTCCCCATTTTGTTAGCCCGCGTTGGTGGATGGGCCGCAGTTCATAGTGCCTTACCTGCGACACATTTTCAGGTTCTAGGCAATTACAGCCTATCCAATGCGGTAGGACTTACGTTGCCAACGATGCTGTTGCTGATCGGGAATCAAGGGATGTATCAGAAATTCTTTTCCGCCAGATCCGAAAGCGACGCAAAAAAGTCGGTTGTGGGCTGGATTATCGGCACGGTCACGTTGGAGACGCTTCTCGTAGTTGTAGCGGTGATCGCAAGCTCAAAGCTCCATACCGACAGGCCACGCGAGATTATTCCTTTGACTGCGAAAGAAGAATTACCTTCGCTTCTCGGCGCGATTTTGCTCGGCGGAGTGTTTGCAAAGGTAGTTTCGACAGCGAATAACTATCTTTTTTCGCCCGCGACAAACTTGATTCACGATGTTTACGAGCGCTTCATCAACCGCAAAGCAAGTCAGCGCCGTACACTCTTGATGTCGCGTCTCATCGTGATCCTACTCGGCCTTTTTGCGGTTCTACAGGCTACGCAATTTGAATCAGTGCTGAAAGCTTCGCTTTATGCATATACGGTCTATGGCGCGGCGGTGACACCGGCAGTCATGTCAGTCTTTTTCTGGCGGCGAAGTACGACCGCAGGGGCAATCACTTCGATTCTCCTGGGAACGTTGGTTACTGTCGCTTGGGAGCTGACACAGCAACACGGTTCCGCCCGAATTCAGGCACAGATCGGTCCGATAGATGCCGTTTATCCGGCCTTGCTAGCTTCTGTGTTGAGCTTGATCGTAGTGAGTCTTTTGACTCCTGCGCCATCGGCGGCGAAATTGGCGAAGCTCGAGAACGCGTAAAATCACTGAGGATGAACCTCGACAAAATTCAAGAAGCTCTGCGCGACAGCGATCTCGACGGATGGCTGTTCTTCGACCACCACCGGCGCGATCCGTTGGCATATCGAATTCTCGGCATTCCAGACGATGTGGGAGCAACCAGGCGCTGGTATTATTTTGTGCCGGCGAACGGCGAGGCGCGAAAGCTGGTTCATCGGATTGAGAGCGGAGCGCTCGATGCTCTCCCTGGCCAAAAGGAAACCTATGCCCGATGGACGGATCAGCAGCAGAAACTGGGAGCTCTGCTGTCCGGATGTTCGCGCATCGCAATGCAGTATTCGCCGGATTGTGCGATTCCCTATGTGTCGCTGGTGGATGCGGGTACGGTGGAGCTCGTCCGCAGTCTCGGTGTTGAAGTCGTCACCTCCGCCGACCTCGTGCAAGAATTTGAAGCGCGCTGGACTGAAGAGCAGTTCAACATGCATATCGATGCCGGCAAGCTGGTCGACCAGGCCCGCCGCGAAGCTTTCAAATTCATCAGCACGCGATTACGGGCTGGGGAAGCTGTGACGGAATATGAGGTGCAGCAATTTATTCGCAACCGCTTCTCCGAGTCGGGACTGAAGACGGATCACGGACCTATCGTTGCCGCAAATGCGAATGCCTCGGATCCTCACTACGAGCCAAGCCGTGAAAAAGCCTCACACATCCAGCCGGGGGACGTTGTCCTTATCGATTTATGGGCAAAACTGGACGCGGCGAGTGCAGTCTATTACGACGTAACATGGACCGGCTTCTGCGGAGATACGGTTCCAGACAGAGTTCAGAATGTGTTTGAGACCGTACGAGACGCCCGCAAGAAAGCCGCCCAGTTTGCAGTTAACAAGGTGTCAGCCGGAGAGCAGCTGGCCGGTTATCAGGTAGATGATGTCGCGCGTGAATTTATCGAACAGAAGGGATTCGGAGAGTTCTTCTTCCATCGTACCGGCCACAGTATCGGTACTGAAGTGCATGGAACTGGCGCCAACATGGATAATCTGGAATCGCATGATGAGCGGCGAGTGATCGCTGGCACCTGTTTTTCAATCGAACCCGGCATATATCTTCCGGAATTCGGCATTCGTTCCGAAGTAAACGTCTACGCCGGGAAGGGCTTTGCTCGAGTCACCGGCGAGGAACAAGAGCAGTTGGTTCTGATTTAGCGGCTGTCATCGCGGCTACAATCAGACTTGCAGTCCGATTTTGAGCCAATTTTCCGAAACCCGCATCTTCTTACTATCGCGGCTAATTTCTGGCCTAGAAAAATAGATGAGCAGCGGTTCCCGGCCGTGCGGAAGCAATATCGCATTGACCAAGCCAACACGATTGTCGTCGTGGAGCACCAGCCCGAGTTGCCGGCGCGAGGGCAAGTGGTCCTGCTGCATGGCCTCGAAGGCTCCGCGGATGCCGGCTACATTCAGAGCTTCGCTCAAGAAGCGCTCTTGCGCGGATTCTCCGTACATCGCGTGAACTTTCGCACTTGCGGTGGGACGGAAGAACTTTGCGAGACGATGTACCATTCGGGGCTCACCGGCGATGCACGCGCGATATTGCAGGAACTTCAAGAACGCCTGTCAGGTCCCAATTTTCTGGTTGGTTTTTCCCTTGGAGGGAACGTTGCGCTGAAGCTTGCGGGTGAATTGGGGGAGACCGATTTAATTTCCGCAGTATGCGCGATTTCAACCCCGATCGATCTTGCGGCGTGTGTGCAATGCCTGGACAAACCGGCAAATCTTCTCTACGCGCGGCGGTTTCTGGACCGGCTTCGAAGCCGCGTCAAGAGGAAGAGCAAACTTTCGCCCGATCTTTATGATCCGGCGGGCGTGGACGATGTACGAACTATCTGGGAGTTCGACGACCGGTTTACCGCGCCACTCTTCGGCTTCGGAACGGCCGCGAATTACTATGCAACGCAATCGTCAACACGGTACTTGGATGCCATCCGAGTTCCCACGCTGGTGATTTGCGCGAAGGACGATCCACTGGTTCCCTTCCGTGTGTACGATCATCCGGCGTTTCGCACGAATTCAGCTTTGACCTTATTGGCTACGGAGCATGGCGGTCATGTGGGATTTCTATCGCGTCATAGGCCCAGGTTCTGGGTAGATGCCGTCGCTTTAGATTGGATTGAGGAAATCTCCCCGTTTATACAGGCCAAGGGAACAAACAGGGAACATCTTACGTCTGCTTGAGGAAGCCCGTGCCAAAAACCCCGAAATTCCGGCCGAGTGCTTCCTTTTGGGAAGCGGCGCGTATTGCTGTCGATTCACTCAACAAGAACAAGCTGCGCAGCTTTCTTACTCTGCTCGGGATCATTCTCGCGACCACGACGCTCATCTCTGTCACAGCTCTGATCCACGGAATGAACCTGTATATCGCCGATAAAGTTTCCAATATGGGCGCGGATGGTTTTCGGATCGTTCGCATGGCTTGGTTCGGCCCGCGGGACCCTAAGAAGCTCTTGCTGATGTCCAAGCGCAATCCGCAGCTCAGGCGAGACGAGTACGAATTCATCAAGGACAACACGACTCTCCTAAACGGAATCGGGATTACGGCGTCGACTCAGGGCCGCATCTCTTTTCAGGGTCAGTCCACGGACAACACAGTCAGTATTCAGGGGATTACCGCCAATATTCCCGCGTTGAACAATGTGCAGGTAGATCTCGGGCGCGGGATTTCCGAAAATGAGGTTCAGCGCCATGCCACGGTGGCCTTCATCGGAAACGACATCAGAAACAAATTTTTTGCCGACCGCGATCCGATTGGCAAGACCATTCAGGTCGACGGCGTTCCATTTGAGGTGGTCGGTACGGCCAAAGCTCTTGGCAGCGTGTTCGGGCAATCACAGGATAATTTTGTGATGATCCCCATCGAAAGCTATTTCAAGACCTACGGCGTGCAGAAGGGCATGAGCTTCGTCGCCAAAGCGATTGATCAGGACCACTTGACTCAGGCTGAAGACGAGGTGACGATGCTGCTGCGCGCCTTTCGGCATCTCCGGCCCGGGCAGGACAGTACGTTTGGCATCATCTCTTCCGATTCCTTTGTGGATTTATGGCAACGCCTCACATCCGCCATTGCTGCCACCGCCGTAGGCATCGTGTCGGTGTTCATGATCGTGGGCGGCATCGTCATCATGAACATCATGCTGGCGGCGGTAACGGAGAGGACACACGAGATCGGAATTCGTAAATCGCTCGGTGCGCGGAGGACTGATATTCTTAACCAATTCCTGGTGGAATCCGCGACGCTTGCAGCAACCGGTGGGTTGATCGGCGTGATCATCGCATGGGTGATCGCCGCGATCATTCGTAAGGCGGCTTCGGTTCCGATGGCACTTCCGGTAACGGCTGTGCTAATAGGCGTTGGCCTCTCTGCAATCGTGGGTCTGTTCTTTGGCATCTACCCGGCGCGCGAGGCAGCGAAGTTGGATCCTATTGAAGCTCTGAGGTCCGAGCAATAACGTGAATTGGCTCGCCTTTCTGAACGCCACCGGCTTGGCCCTGCAGACCATTCGCGCTCACAAGATGCGGGCGTTCTTGACCGTGCTTGGCGTGGTGATGGGTACCGGCACGATCATCGGGGTTGGCGCCATTCTCACCGGCTTCGATTCCTCGATAAAGGCAGCACTGGAAAGCTTTGGGCCAAATTCAATCATCGTCTTCAAATTCCCCGTGGGACCCCGAACGACTGATCTAACGGGCGAAGAGCGCACGCGTAAAGACTTAACGTACGAAAATGCTGTGGATATACGCCAGAAGTGCGATGCGTGCGAAGAAGTATCGCCGATGCTGGTCATTAATGGCAACGCCATTTACGCGCGATATCAGGGCAACGATGTATACGGCATAAGTCTTCTGGGCGTGGACGAGGCTTACGCGAACGAAGGCCAGGTCGATCTCAGCGAAGGCCGCTTTTTTACGGAGGAAGAGAATCGGCGCCGAGTACCCGTTGCCGTCATCGGAGCGGATTTGACCAAAAGCCTATATGCCAATGTCGATCCGATTGGAAAACCGGTGACGGTAAATGGACATGAATTTCAAGTCATCGGCACTATGAACCGGCCGGCAGCATCGATGTTCGGCCAGGATGATAATCGCGTCGTTGTTCCTTTTTTTACGTTGCGTAAGAACTACCCAAACTCGAAAGATATGGCGGTAGTGGTTAACGCGAGAGAGGGCCAAATACCGCAAGCCCAGGATCAAGTGCGCGTCATCCTCCGTGTCGACAGACACGTTGCTTACAACAAGCCGGATAATTTCGCGATGTCATCGGCCGAACAGATGGTAAGCGATTTCCGGTCGATTACATCCATGGTGGCGTTGGTCATGATCATACTCAGTTCTGTCGGGTTGCTGGTGGGCGGCATTGGCGTGATGAATATCATGCTCGTTTCCGTGACAGAACGTACGAAGGAGATCGGGATTCGCAAAGCAATCGGCGCCCGGAGATCTGATATTATTCTGCAGTTCTTGCTAGAGGCTGTGGTGTTGACGGGCTTGGGTGGACTGGCCGGAGTTATTTTCGGCTGGATCATCGCTCTGGTTAGCCGCCTTATCTTTTCGAGTTTATCTACCAGCGTGCCTCTCTGGGCCGCAGCGCTAGGGCTCGTCGTCTCTGCTGGAACCGGTTTATTCTTCGGCATCTGGCCAGCGAGCAAAGCCGCACGGCTCGATCCGGTTGAAGCGTTGAGGTATGAATGAGCCTGCGCTCGTTACACTAAGGCAGGAGCCAGTCCACTTAATGAAGTGGAAAATCGCGGCGGTCGTTTCAACCATAGCGTTCCTTCTTTTGCTAACCGGCGTGTTTATCTACGCTGCGCTCACACAAGCGTTCGGCCTGCACCGGCTAGATTCCCGCGCGGTAGTCACCCAAATCAAGCAACTGAAGCAACTCGTCACGGTGCGGTACACCATCCAACGTGTGGTCGGGCTCAAGGAGCCAAAGCAGCCGCTTGGGGAAGAATCAATTCTGCTCATGGTTCAAGGCGAGGCGCTTGCGGGAGTAGATCTCGATGGCATCACTCCGCGTAATATCACCTATTCGGGGAAGCGCACCATTGTGATCGCGGTGCCTCGTGCGAAACTCTTCAACACGTTCTTAGACGAGAAGCAGACTAAGGTTTGGGATCGCCACATCACTTGGTGGACGCCGTGGGTGCCCTATGATCCGGATCTCGAGCACAAAGCACGTCTGGAGGCCATAGACGACCTCCGCACCGCAGCCCTCAGGATGGGAATTCTTGACCAAGCCCAAAAGAATACCGAGAGTGCTATTCGCGACTTACTCAGCGCGTTCGACGTGAAGGTGAATTTTAAGGTGCGGCCGCTTGACTAGTGAATAACGGAAGCCGGACTAGCGCTTACGCTGACCTTTTGCGATCTTCTTCACTTTTCGCTTATTGGAACCACGCGCCACACCTGACGCCCGCTTCGCCTTCGGAGCAGCTTTCTTGCGGGCGGCACGCTTCAGCCGTTTGCGTTCTTCTCTGTCTTCTACGTGCTTAGTGTTCATTCGTGAATTCTCATACCTGCAAATTTTTCAACAATCTTCTTTAACCCGTATCCCGGGAAACTTATTGTTAGTTTCGCATCCTCGCCATCGCCTTCGCGGCGAAGCACGGTGCCGCGTCCATATTTCGGGTGCTCGACGACCGCGCCTGTTCGAAGTCCGGACTGCGGACGCGCACTGCCGGAGCGAAGCTGCGGAGCCGGGCGGGAGGACGGTTGTGGCGGAGCAGCCGGTTCTTGCGCATTTACCGGTTGCGCCCGCCGCGTAAAGCCAGAGGGCGGCGGCATTCCACGTTCGGCAAAGAACTGCGCGATGTTTTCAACGGAATTGTAGGTGCGCCCCGTATACAGGTTGCGCTTTACGGATTCGCGGACATCGGACTGCTCAGCGAATAGATCGACCTCGTTGTCGTGGCGGCTGCCGAACGGGGAGAGCTTTTCGCGCAAGCTCGCCGGAACCTCGTTCAGAAAGCGTGAAGGTATGGAAACTTCCGGTTGCGCGCCGCCGAACCTGCGGCGATAACGCGCCCACGTAAGGTAAAGACGTTTTTGGGCGCGGGTCATGCCGACATAGCAGAGGCGCCTTTCTTCCTCCATCGCGGCCTCGGAATTTAGCGAGCGGCTATGAGGGAAAATACCTTCCTCCAAGCCGGCCACAAACACGTTTGTGAATTCAAGCCCCTTCGCGTTGTGAACGGTTAGCAGCGACACAACCGCGTGCTCATCCACTGCATCGGCGTCGGAGACGAGTGCCGCATGGTCAAGGAACTCACTCGCGGTTTCGCCGCGCTCGGCAGCTTCAGCAGCTGCATTCACGAGCTCCTCCAGGTTTCCGAGGCGCGACTCCGAATCGGCCGACACATCGCTCTTCAACATGGCTTTGATAGCCAGTCTTTTCGAGAATGTCGCGCAATGCCTCATGCACCGGCTTCGCTTGAGCAGCCTCGCTCAATCCAGCGATCACGGTTAGAAATGATTTGATCGCGGATTCCGCCCGGGTGGGAAACACTCGCTCTTCCAGCATCTTTGGAAGCGCATTCCACAGACTCATCCCGCGCTCGAGGGCATAGTGCTCAATCTGCTCGATAGTGCCTTTGCCGATCCCACGCGCGGGCGTGTTGATAATGCGTAGCAAGCTCACGGAATCCTGCGGACTCAGCAGCACCTTCAAATACGCCAGAAGATCCTTTACCTCGGCGCGTTGATAAAAACTGAAGCCGCCGACCACCAGGTATTTACGGTTATAGCGGCGCAGCGCTTCCTCGATCTGGCGGGATTGGAAGTTCGTGCGGTAAAGCACGGCAACCCGTTCGGCTGGATTCTTCGCGAGAATTTTCTCGATCGTATCGGCGATAAAGAGAGCCTCATTCTCGCCATCCGGCGCTTCGTAGTATCCGATCTTTGCACCTACATCCGAACTCGTCCAAAGCCATTTACCTTTGCGTTCCTTATTGTTCGCGACCACGGCGCTCGCCGCTTCGAGGATGTTCTTGGTCGATCGATAGTTTTGCTCCAGCCGGATTACAACCGCATCCGGATAGTCGCGCTCAAAATCGAGGATGTTGCGGATATCTGCACCACGCCAGCCATAAATCGACTGATCTTCATCTCCCACGACACAGACGTTGTGGCGAACCTCAGTCAGCAATCGCATCAGCTCATATTGGCTGCGATTCGTGTCTTGATACTCGTCGATCATCACGAATTCATAACGACGGTTATAGAGTTGGCGTAATGCGTCATCGTGACGTAGAAGGCATACCGATTCGAGGAGCAAATCATCGAAATCGAGCGCATTCGCCTGGCGAAGCCGCTCTTCGTAGACGTCGAAGATTTTCGCCAGCCGCGTAAGCATTGGATCCGTGGCGGCTTTGTACCAATCCTGTGGTGTCTCGTTGTGACTCTTGGCGTGGCTGATGCGGGAAATGGTTGCCCGATATTGCATGAATTTCTCATCCAAGCCGAGCTGCTTATAGATCGATTTCATGAGCGAGAGCTGATCGTCGTCGTCGTAAATGGTGAACCGTCGCGTGAATCCGGATCGCATTTCAGCGAGGGAATCGCCATCACGCCTTAACAGGCGAACGCAAAACGAGTGGAATGTGGAAATCAGCGGTGAGTTGGCCCGATCGGTATTGCTGAGGAGATTGTAGACGCGTTGCCGCATTTCGTCCGCAGCTTTGTTGGTGAAGGTGACGGCCAGCACTGCAGGTCCTGGAATGCGGTGAGTCTCGATGAGGTGTGCGATGCGATGAGTAATCACACGCGTTTTCCCGCTGCCGGCTCCAGCCAGTAAGAGCAGAGGCCCCTCGACGTGGGCAACCGCTTCCCGTTGTTGCGGATTTAGACCTGCAAGAAAATCCATGGAAAGATGAAGGAGGGATGAGCGATTTCAGAATAGCATCGGCAACGCATCCAGTAGTCTAGGAACAGCACTCGCTCGCCCCCATTGATGCCCCGAAGAATCGTTTACTCTCTTGCTGCCCTTCGACCACGGGCATCTTGCGCCGCGTGCGCTCTGCTCTTAGTTTTTGTTTCCTGCTTTTCGCTTATCGCAGCCCGCGAGAAACCGACCCGCGACCCCGTCTTCAGTCAAATCGACTCGATTGTCAAATCGCTGTCGGAAATTTCGGGTCTGGCAGAGAAGCACCCCGTGCCCTACGGACGCATATCGAAAAAGCAATTACGCCAGTTCTTGACCAAACGCATCAAGAAGACGTTAAAACCGGAAGAGATTTACGCGGATGAACTGGCGCTCAAGATGTTCGGCTTGGTCCCGGCTGATTTCGATTTACGTAAGGCGACGATCGATCTGCTGACAGAGCAGGCCGCCGCATTCTATGATTACGAGGCGAAAAAACTATTTCTTCTGGACGATTCTTCATTTACATCGGAGGCGACGACTCTGGCGCACGAGCTCTCACACGCGCTGGCGGATCAACATTTCGATCTTGGAAAATTCATGGAGGACACTCCGGCTAATGACGACGAAAACCTGGCTCACACAGCCGTAGTGGAAGGGCAAGCCTCCTGGCTGATGATTGCCTACGATTTGAAAGTAGCCGGTCAACGGCCGGTTCCCACGCTCGACATGCTGAAATCCGTGGCAGATTCCAGCGAGACTTCCATGGCAGACTATCCAGTCTTGAAGGGATCGCCGCTTTATATCCAGCAATCGTTGTTGTTTCCGTACGCGCAAGGCACGCTCTTCTTTGACGCAGTTTACAAGAAGATGGGCCAAGAAGCTTTCAAGGCAGTCTTCACGGACGCACCTGTCGATTCCGCGCAGATTCTTCATCCCGATAAGTACTTCGCGCACGAGAAAGCGTCCAAGCCGGATCTGCCGAAGCTTGGATTGAAGGACCAGGAAAAAGAGATTACCGAAGGATCAGTAGGCGAGTTTGACCATCGGATGTTGCTGCGGCAGTACGTAAGTGAAGCGCAGGCCAATGCACTCGCCCCACACTTACGCGGGGGCCAGTTCAAAATTGTTGGTGTCGGCAAGTTACGCACGCCAATTCTCGAATATGTTTCACAGTGGGATTCGGACGATCACGCGACCAATTTCTTCGCTTGGTACGAAACCATTTTGCGGAAGAAGTGGAAACATTGCGATGTTTCTTCGGCCAATGAGACCAGCTTCATAGGCACTGGCGATAACGGCTATTTTGTGACACGTGTTACCGGTGACACCGTATCGAGCATCGAAGGCCTAAGAGATGCGGATGATTGGCAGCGGTTGAAAGCGCCGCTCCCAGTAAAAGCCGCGCTGAAGGTCTCCTTTTCGTCTGCCCTAAACCATCGATAGCGGACCCAGCGAAGTAGCTTTCCCGGCCGGAAAATGGGGCGTCGACCTACGCTACACTGTTGAGTGGAGTCTCACCCGTGAAGAAATTTTTGGCTTGCGCGGCTGGTATTGCACTTGTCGCTATTTCATTGTTTGCTGCGGAGGCGGAAACCGTACGCAAGGCTCCGGAGTTGGCCTTTACACTTCCTGGGCCCGAGCAGAAGCAGTTGAGCCAATACCGCGGTAAAGTTGTTGCCGTAGAGTTTATCTTCACCACCTGCCCTCACTGCCAGGCAGCCTCAAAATTGATGACCAAGCTTCAGCAGGAGTACGGCGCGCGCGGCTTGCAAGTGATCGATATCGCGATCAATCCGAATGCCGACCTTTTAGTGGAAAATTTTGTTAAGGATTACCAGGTCGGTTTCCCGGTGGGCTGGACCACGCCTGACGAGATGCAGCGGTTTATGGGTTTCAGTATTATGGACCGGTACGTTGTGCCGCAACTGGCCTTGGTTGACCGCAAGGGCTACATCCACTATCAGACGCCGGCAACCGAGAATGAGAACTGGGAAAAGATGATGAACGAAGGCGCGATTCGCCAGCACATCGAAGAGTTGCTGTCGTTGGGCAACAATTCGGCCTCACGAAGGAATCCGGCAAGCTCCCGCGTCGCGATGGCCAAGTAGACGGTTTAATTTCAGTGCCAATGCGCCCGTAGCTCAGTCTGGATAGAGCGTTTGCCTCCGGAGCAAAAGGTCGTAGGTTCGAATCCTACCGGGCGTACCAACCTTCGAATTGTCCGGACCGGACACATAGGTAACAGATTGTTCCTAAGACATAGGTAACACTTTTGGCCCAAAGGGATTTTCAAGGGGCTGCAAAGTTTTCTCCTCCAGATCGACGTAACCGAGATCGTAATCCATGAAGCTGACCAGCCAGATATCGTCGTCGACTTCCTTGATTCCCACTGCCTGTCCAGCCAGGCAGGTGCTGAGATTTTTCCTGGCGACTGCCAAGACGAGTCTTGTGTTACTATACGCCCCGTGAGAGTGCCCGCAGTACCGATCGCGCTACTCCTCGCAGTTTGGCAGGCCTCAGCCAGACCGAACATACCTGCTCTCGCACACGAGTGCGACTCCCTCGGTCAACAGAGAGCGTGCGGCGAGCTGGCAAACCTCGCCGAACGAGACAAGAATCCGACCGTTCGCATACAGGCCATCGCCTTCCTCAAAGATCAAGTCCTGTTGACGAAGCTTGCGCTAAAGGACAGCAATATGGATGTGCGTAAAGCTGCGATAGAGAGACTAACGGACCAGACCGTTCTCGCAAGTATCGCGGTGAATGATTTTTGGGTCGGCAGGACCGCTTTAGAGACCCTTACAGATCAAGTGTTACTGGCAAAGATTGTGGCCGAAAGCACGGACTCGGATTTCAAAGTAAGGGCTCTTGCCAGAATGACGGACCAAAGTTCGCTGGCCAAGATCGCGGCGCATGACAGTGACGCCAAAGTCCGCGCCGTAGCCGCGGGACGCCTCACGGACCAAGCTCTGCTGGCGAAATTGGCTCAAGGAGACGAAAACCGAGGCGTTCGCCTAGCCGCCATCGGAGCGCTCGCAGATCGCGACGCACTCGAGAACCTAGCGGGCAGTCTGGGTCGATTCGCTGCTACTCCCGAAGAGGCCGTAGCGCGCGCAAGTTTAGCTCTCCAGGACCCAACGGTCGCAGCCCGAGTACCCTCTGCGAAGTTAGTCACGGTTTACAAGTCGGAATCGAGGGTGTACAGAGGCCCTGGCGAACGGTTGAGCCGTGTTGGTGGCGAAGATGTTTGGATCACGATTGAAAAGGGCACTAGAACCCTTGCAGTGGGCTACGGCGACACGCCTTTCCCATATTTGGCTCCTGAAGACACCAAATTCATACCAGCCAAGGTCGGGATCTTAACCACCATGAGACAACTTTTCAGCCAGCCGGAGTTCACACAGGATGATTTGGCTAGGCTGGCACAATCGCCTGTCCTGGAGTGCAGCGTAGCTGCGACGACCAGGCCCTTGTAAAGGTGACGGATCAGGCGCTGCTGGCGACGATCGCGGAGGGCGCCACGTATCCGGAAGCGCGGGCGGCGGCGGCACAAAAGGTCACGGACCAAGCCGTTCTGGCGAGAATTGCCATGAAGGATATCGATTCCACCGTGGCTCGAGCGGCCGTTACAAATCTCGGAGATCAAGCACTGTTACAGATGGTTGCGACCGCAGCCCGGTACCGGGGTACACGAGCGGAGGCTGTCGGAAAAATAAAGGATCAAAACGTTCTTGCGAAAATTGCATCCGGGCGCGACGACGTCTATGTGCGCATGTCAAGTGTCGAAAGGCTCATGGACCAGGCAGTGCTGGCGAGAATTGTACTAGAAGACCCAGACTCTCAGGTTCGGGGCGCCGTCAAGGACCGTCTTGCGGATCTTCAGCGGGTGTCCGACACGAGGCACGAACCCGGGTTTGCGCTGCTTCATTGTGACGACATCGCAGGAGGGAAGGTTCGGTTAAGATTGATTTTGATCAACACTCGGTCTGACGCGGAGATGGTTCTCAAAAAACTCGGCGAAGGGCAGTCCTTCTCGGATCTTGCGAAGCAATACTCGACAGATGGTGCAACAAAGGTCGCTGGGGGGCTTGTAGGACTTATCTTGATAGGAGACTTACGCGAGGAGTTTCGGGCGGCGCTGAAAGGGCTTCGCCCCGGCGATACCACAGGGATAATCACCCTGGCCGGACCGCCGCGACCATCGCCCCCGCAAGCGCCAGTCGCCCCGCAAGCGCCAGTCGCCCAGCCAAGCGCAAATGAGGTTCGAGAGGGTACCGCAAGAAAACACAAGGGGCCTCGTGAATGGGTTACTCCTGACGGCAGTGCAATATTCGCAGGTGCCGCGTCACCGATCCCTGCGACTCGAACCGATTCCGACTTGGTTGTTCTTAAAATCGAAAGAATATCAGAGTTCAAGTTGTTTGCGGGAGGATTTTCTATTTCTGTTGATAGCGGTTTGATGCCTGCAAGACAATTAGTGACACCCAAACCTGGAATGATGTTGGTGAAAGTAATCTTTGATCTCTACTCAGATAAGGAACCCATGGCACCGGAAGTGGCGTTCGATTCGCCTGCAGATGCGCAGCAGCACAGTGGGCCTCTTTGGTCAGATGTTCTCTGGAAGGACGATATCGCGATCCTTAGCAGGGATGGAACGTCGGTTACGCCGATAAGCTTGGTCGGGCAAAGGAAGGGAATAGCGGTGACCGGGTTGGACGGTCTTAGTATTTGGAAAGGTGGCAATCGGATCGCGCTCGTCTTCGCGGCAAGGGATGGAGATCCTACGCAACTGCATCTTAGGATTAAAGACAAAGATTATGGCACTTTCGCAAGTCTAAAGACACGGTTTTCACTGCAATGATGCACTGCTTCTGGACTTTTACAAAGGCGGTATCGGGGGCTGGAGTTCCCTTAGTTTTGGCAAATAACGCAATACCTGCCTCTGAGGCTTGACGCCAATAAAATCTGTGCCGTGTGCCACCGATATCAAACTGTACAAAGAACGGCTGCTGGCCCGAAAACGTCAGTGGCCAGTCACTTTCGATGGCTGCTGCTGCGCGGGTAAATTGCTTTCCGAGGAATGTCGAGGGCGCCATCTGACCCCGGGGGTAGCGTTGCAAGAAAACCTCGTTTGAAGGGCATGTTTTTTGCGGTTTCTAGATTACGAGCACTCTTCCTATTCGGTCACGACCACACTGAATGAGGTTCAATTCGCAATTTTGCTGTGCTAACAAAACCGTTGCGGACGCAGCGCATCTCGGTTGCATTTCATTGGACCTCCACGAAGGTTCGCAAATCCGGAGAGCCATCTACGCCATTTTTGTTCTATTGCACGACTTTCATGGATTTGTTTTCTGTCGATTTGGCGCTGTCTTTGGTGTCCTGGATTATTTCGGATTCGAGTGCTACTGCCGCTGGCTTAACAGATTCGGGGATGCTCTGCTGATAGTACTTCAAGATCATCCACGGGTCCGCATGCCGCAACGCTACCAAGCCTCGGCGGCGGGCAGCGGGAAACAACCAATCGCGAAGATTACCATTAAGGGACCCCATCCAGGAGCGCAAGGTGGCGGAAAGATCAGCCGACGGTGCAGGAAATCGGAGGATTCAAGACCAAGGTAGACAGCAAGCTAGAAAGCACGCGAGGAATTTTCGTTGCGGTCCAGGGCATTCGCCCCGAAGTGGTCGCGCAATTTCAGGGTAGAGGGTGCAATATCATTTTCTGGGACGGAACAGACCTGATTGAAATCCTAGAGGGCCTGGTAGACCTGCGGGATGGTATGCGGTTCAAGATCGAGAAGGCAGCACAGGAGGGGAGGGCCTTCGTATCGCTTAGGGAGTTCAGCGGAAGGTGATGATCCCCCAAGATCCTAACCACTGTGCATGAAAATCTACTTTGACGCCTGTTGCGTAAATCGGTTGACAGATGATCAAAGCCAGGAGAGAGTTCTCCGGGAAGCCGAGGCCATCGAGAAATTGGTTGGCTTTGCGACCAGCGAGTCGAATGTGTGGATTGGAAGTGTCGTGCTCGAAGCAGAGATTTCACGAAACCCAGATTCTGACAGACGTCAGGACGCGGAGACTCTCCTCGCATTCGTCCAAGAAGTCGTTAAACTCGATGACGGAATTATCGTCCGAGCACGGGAATTGCAGAGGGCAGGTTTCTCCGAATTCGATACGCTCCACCTCGCATGCGCCGAAAGTGCACAGGTCGACGTCTTTCTGACAACGGACGACCGCATTGTTCGCAGGGCGAATCGTCAGCCGGGCAAGTTGGCGGTTCGGGTGCTAAACCCGGTATCCTTTTTAGAGGAGGTTAAGAATGCAAATCCGCGAAATGACTGATCAGGAGTTTCAGCGGCATGCACTCTCCATCCTCCAGCGTGAGCTTGGCGCGGAAGGACTTGCGCGCTTCTTTCGGTTGTATCGCTCTGGTCGCGGCGATTATACAAAGGAGCGAGATCAACTGCTGAAAGGTGTCACGATTGACGAAATCGTCGAACAGATTCGCTCCGTTGACCACCCAGGACACCAACTCAAGCAGTAGAGTCATCGAGGCGGCTGCGGGTAGTCGAATCAGAGCCTTCAATGGCCCTGATTCGTAGCCGTTTTGAAGACCTCATTTCCCGGCAGGCCCAACGAGTACACAACTGGGTACACAACAAGCGCCGATTAGGCTTGATTTAGTGTGCATAAACATGGTAGGGAGCGGGTATGATCAACAACATACGGGTAGGCTCTTTGCCTCCGGAGCAAAAGGTCGTAGGTTCGAATCCTACCGGGCGTACCAACCCTCCAATTGTCCGGACCGGACACATAGGTAACAGATTGTTCCTAACACATAGGTAACACTTTTGGCCCAAAGGGATTTTCAAGGGGCTGCAAAGTTTTCTCCTCCAGGTCGACGTAACCTAGATCGTAGTCCATGAAGCTGACCAGCCAGATATCGTCGTCGACCTCCTTGATTCCCACTGCCTGTCCAGCCAGGCAGGTGCTGAGATTGATCTTCTTGCGATAGAGACACAGGCGGCCGCAGTGGGTGACAACGACGGTCTTATCGTGGAACGGGTACTGCGGTTCGGGAATGCCGTTGTATGGGCGAGTGCAAGCTGTATAGACCTCGGCCGGGCACTTCATGTCCAGGGCCTCGTGCGGGCGCTCGTGGTTGAATTCGTCCAGGAACGCATCGAACTTGGCCTGCTGCTGCAGCAGATTGGCGCCGGCCGGCCGGCCGGGCTTCTTTCTTGAGCGTGAGGTGCATGCGCTCGTGGCGACCGTTCTGTTGCGGATGTCCCGGCCGAATGCGTTCGATGCTGGTGCCCAGGCGTAGCCACCAAACTGAGAGTTTGGAGAGGTTGAAGAGCCCGTTGGGCGAAGCGAAGGGAACGCCGTTATCCGAGCGGATCGCCTGCGGCAGGCCGCGTTCTTTGAACAGCCGCTCAAAGGCAGTAAAGGCAAACTGCTCCTGGTCGGATTCCATCGCTTCACACAGCAGCAAGTAGCGCGAGGTGTGATCGGTGGCGGTCAAGGGATAGCAGTAGCGTTGATTGCCCAACCGGAACTCGCCCTTGTAGTCGGTGCACCACAAGGCATTCGGGCGCAAGCCGGAGGACAGCGGCGTGCCTTGCGTGTGCGTCCTCGAGCGCTTGACTCGGGTCACTAACCCGTGCCGATCCAATATGGCATGAATGGTGCTGCAGGCCGGCACCTTTACCTCGTGCGGCAGACGCCGCAGGAGGCGTTCACGGATCTTGCGCAGCGCCCCAGCTCGGCTTCTCTCGCTTGGCAGCGACAATCGCCGCTTCCACCTGCTCAGGCAAGCTGTTGGCATACCGGTGAGGGCGCCGCGCTCGATCCGTGAGCCCCTCCAGTCCGCATTCCTCATACCGCTCCACGATCTTGTATCCCGTCTTCCGGGAGATCCCGAACTCGCGGCATAGACAAGCCATGCTCTCGCCGTCCTTCAACCGAATCACGAAGCGTATTCGTTCCTCCATAACAGAACTTTCCTTCCATGGCATCCCACTCCCGCCTTCCTAAAAGGCCAAAAGTGTAACCTATGTGTTCGGAACGTTCTGTTACCCATGTCTCA
>CAWFWH010000035.1:0-16396 GCA_963819405.1 uncultured Acidobacteriaceae bacterium
TAGCCGCAAGTGCAGGTACTCTTACTGCTCCACCTTGACGTGATTGCTAGTACATGTATATAATTCAGCCTTCCGGGTAAATTCAACGTTCAAGCTGGATCCTGATCCTTAGCCGCTACCCTGTGCCTGAGATCAGGGTCTGAGTGGAGCTTTTTTGGTGATGAGCAAAGCAACTCAACCGCCGGCGCCGCAACCTCGCGGTCATCGCATGTTCAGCGGCAAACGACTCAAATTTCCAGTGATGCTGCTACTGGGAACGGCCGTTTTCTTTTCAGTTTCCGCGCTGCGCACGGCTTCCGGTCAGCCCGGCAAAGCCCTCACGCACTCGCAAATTGCCGAGGCGAACAAGCCCGGTACCGTGATGATCTACACGCGGTGGACGAGCACTATCAGCGTGGGTAGAGAGCAGATTCGTGGACAAGCTCTGGTCGAATACGCCGCGAACCAAGCCAAGCTCGGCCTCATCCCAAATAATGCCAATGCCATGTTCCGGGCGCTCTTTGACGAGCTGCTGCGGCACCCCAACGCGTATCTTGTTCCGTCCGGAGAAATCATCACGAAAGAAGTTGATACCGCTGCGACCGGCTCCGGTTTCATCATTACGCCCGATGGCTACATCGTCACGAACGCCCACGTCGTATACGAAGATCCCGACGATCTGAAGCAGACGATCGTCGCTTTCTGGGCTCACAACCAGATGAAGGATTTAATTCAGGGCGATTTCGAGCGCTTCAAGAAAATATTCGAATCGAAGGTCGGCAGCCAGGCAATACAAGACACCATTGACGCGTTCGTAAATGCGGAAAAAGAGTATTACGCCCACAACATGAGCATTGCGAATACGGCAACGCAGGTTTACGCCTTAATGGGCGTCGCCGTTCCCGGGCTGCCCACCCAGCCGCGCGGTATTCCGTGCGATGTGCGCAAACGCGGCGAGCCCACTCCGGGCAAGGATGTGGCGATTCTCAAAATTGAGCAGAATAATCTGCCAACCGTCCCTGTCGGCGACGACACGACCATGAAAGTGGGCGATCCGATCGTGGTCCTGGGATATCCCGGCGCGGCGGAGATCAATAGCCAACAAATGGGTGTTGAATCCACGCTCACCCAGGGAGACCTTAGCGCGCGCAAAACCATGCCCGGCGGCTGGTCTGCTCTGCAAACCAGCGCGGAAATTAATCACGGCAATAGTGGCGGACCCGCCTTTAACGATCAGGGCGAGGTCATCGGCATTGCCACCTTCGGCCCTACGGAAGAGGGCGTCAGGGGGATCAATTTTCTCGTCCCCATCAGCGTCGCTAAAGAGTTTCTGAACGAGCTCAACGTCAAGCCGCAGCAAAGCCGCCTGTCCCAGCTTTTTCAAGACGGCATCGCCAGCATGAACAAGAGCTGCTACAAGGGAGCGCTCGACAAGTTTAAGGAGGTCAGCGATCTCAGCCCCGGCTTTCCGTTCGTACAGGGCAAGATCACGCAATCGCGCAATGCCATCGATCAAGGCTTGGATCGTTGCTGGATGCCTAGCTCAACGTATATCGTCGGCGCTGTTGCGATCGTACTTATCATTCTGACCGCCGTCTGGCTTCTGATGCGGCGGCGAACTCCTGTTGCCGTACCCGCTGGCCCGGGGCCGCCTCCGGTGACGCCTGCGATCATCGATGCAAATTTGCAAAACGGTCGAACTGAAATAGCCTCAGGCGCCCCCCAAAGTTATGGCAGCGTGCAAAGTACTTCGGGACCCGTGGCGGGAAGGCGCTTCGAGGTCACCAAAAGTGGCCTGCTCATCGGGCGAGATGCATCGAAATGTCAAATTGTGGTGAATGACGATGCTGTTTCCAAAGAACACGCTTGGATTGTTCCCGTAGACGGCGGCACGGTCGTGATTGACCGTGGCTCGACCAACGGCACCTTCGTCAACTCGATCAATTCGCCGAAGATCAGCAAGGTCCGTTTGCAGAACGGCGACAAGATCTTCATCGGCAAGGGAGTCGCTGCGTTCACGTACCATAGTAGTTAAAACAGTTCAGGTTATTTGCGGAGAACATAATGGCCAAATTTTGTGCCAACGGGCATCAGATGGAAGATTCTTGGGAGGTCTGCCCTTATTGTCAAAAAACCGGCTATGCCGGGGCGGGCCTCGGAAAAACGCGCATTGAGGAAACAGCTACAGCTGCAGCTACGGTCGCCGCGCCCGCCGCGCGGAAGACGGTCCTTCTTTCACAAAAGCACAAGACACCCGTCGTCGGCTGGTTCGTTGCCCTCGATGGCCAGCAAAAAGGCGAGGATTTCCGCGTTCGCGACGGTCAGAATACCATCGGCTCCGATGCCGGCTGCGACATCGTCCTCACTGATCCCACCATCTCGGCCAAGCACGCCAGCCTGCGCTACAAAGAGAACAAATTTATCCTCACCGATTTGGATTCCAGCAATGGCTCCTATCTGAACGATAACAACGAGTCCATCGCCCGCGAAGAGCTGAAAGACAACGATGTCGTCCGGCTCGGAGATATGCGGCTGAAGTTCAAGTGTCTCTGAGCGGATCTGGTAAATACTTATGGAGATTCGGCCTGGGATCGAGCTGGCGAATCTGACCGATGTAGGCTGCGAGCGGGAAAATAACGAGGACTATTTCTGCTACTCCGAGCCGCAAGCTGATGACGAATTTCGGCGCAAAGGCCGGCTCGCTGTGGTGGCTGATGGGATGGGCGGCGAAGAAGGCGGAGAAATCGCCAGCCGCCTGGCTGTCGATGCTGTTCGCGAGACCTATCTTGCGCGGCCGGAGCCGGATCCCCAGGAATGCCTGATTCAGGCTTTCAAAGCCGCCCATGACGCCATCCTCGAATGTGTCCGGCAACGTCCCGACCTCCAGGATATGGGAACAACCTGCACGGCGGTTGCAATTACGGATGGACATGCCCATTTCGCTCACATCGGCGACACCCGCCTGTATCTCGTCCGCGGCTCCTCGCTCTTACGCCTCACGCACGACCACACAGCGATAAACAAGCTGATTGAGCAAGGCGTCATCACGCCTGACGAAGCGGACACTCATCCGCAACGCCACGTCCTTACTGCTGCTCTGGGCGCCCGCCGCGAGGTCAGCGCCGATTTTTCGCCCGTTCCTATTCCGCTCGAATCCGGTGACGTGCTGGTGCTTTGCACGGATGGGTTGTGGGGTCAGATCACGGACGATGAGCTGCTCTCGATTGTCCGGAGTAAAGCGCCGGCGGAAGCTTGTAAAGAGTTGGTCCGGATCGCAAAGAATAGAGGCGGTCCCGATAACATCACTGTTCAAATCCTGCGAATCGCAGCAGGCGAGCAGAAACAGCCTGGGTCCAAAAACGGCAGCCGCTGAAGATGATTGGAACGCGGGTAGCCAATTATCTGATTCAGGAAAAGCTTGGCCAGGGCGGCATGGGAGTGGTCTATAAGGCCATCGATCTCAACCTTGACAGGCCTGTCGCGATCAAGGCGCTTCCTCCCGAGCTCGCGCGGGACCCAGGACTTGTCGAGCGTTTCCGCCATGAAGCGAAAGCCCTTGCCAATCTGAACCACGTCAACATTGCGACGCTCTACAGCTTCCAGGAAGCGAATGGCCAATACCTGATGGTCATGGAGTATCTCGAAGGAATCGCTTTCGATCATTTGATCCGGCAGCGCGGCCAGGTTCCGTGTGAGGAAGCGATCCGCCTGTTCAAACAGGCGCTGCTCGGTATCGGGTCCGCCCACCGGCGCGGCATCGTTCACCGCGACATCAAGCCCAGTAACATTATGCTCACTCGCGCCGGTGTCGTGAAAGTAATGGATTTCGGCATCGCCAAAGCGCTAGGCGGGGAGGCCCTGACCCGCACCGGAGCGCAAATGGGAACCGTGGCTTATATGTCCCCGGAGCAAATCCGCAACGAGCCAGTCGATGCCCGCTCTGACATTTATGGCCTGAGTGTCACTCTTTTCGAGATGCTCACGGGTCGCCTGCCCTTCGTGGCTGGAAGCGATTTCGAATTGATGTCCGCGCACCTGCAGACACCTCCGCCCCGGTTGAGCCCGTTCTGCGCCGAGATCGCGCAATCTCTCGAAAAGGCCGTTCTCAAAGGACTCGAAAAGAAACCAGCGGCTCGCTTTCAAACAGCGGAAGAATTCGGCGCAGCGCTGGAACACGTGGAAGCGCCGGCACACCGTGTCCCGCCCGTTGTTCCTCGCCAGCCACTGAGACCTCCGCAGGCGTCGCCACTTCAACCACCTCCGAAGCCTCCGCCGCCAGCTGCTTCATTCCCGAAGCCTGTTTCGCCCGCGGCACGCTCCATCGTGAAGCCTGCCTCGCCGCCGTATCGGCCAGCCGGCCGCAAACCCGCAGTCGCTGCCGATCCAGCGCCTCTCCCGCCCCGCAAGCCGTTGCGCAAGGGCCGGAGCCCCGTTTATGCATTTCTCTCTTTGGCCTGCGGAGTCGCCGTCTTGTTCTGCCTCTTTTTCGGAGGCCTTTACAGCGAGAGCATCCCGATGCTGCTCGCTTGCGCCGTACTGCTGTACTTCCTGCCCATTCTCGTCGCTGCAATACTGCTGAAGCGAAACGGAGTGACAGTGGTGAAGCTGAACGCGTTGCGCGGCTGGACCGGAATCGGTTGGATCGAAGCCATGAAAGAGGCGCTTGCCGATGATGAATAGTTCGACTTTCCAAACTGAAGCGGAACAATATTTCACTACCGCAGATGAAGGAGACCCAGGATGATTGGGAAAACAATCGCAAACTACAGGATCGAAGAAAAGCTCGGCGAGGGCGGCATGGGGGTGGTCTACAAAGCGACCGATATCAACCTTGATCGCCTGGTCGCAATTAAAGTCCTTTCAGCCGATCTGTCCCAAGACCCCGGTCTCCTCGAGCGCTTTCGTGCCGAAGCCAAAGCGCAGGCGCACTTGAATCACACCAATATCGCCTCCCTGTACACCCTTCTCACGGTCGATAATCAGACCAGTATCGTCATGGAATATCTGGAAGGCGAAACGCTCGACCAGATGCTCCGCCGCCGCGGCCTTATTCCTTCTGAAGAAGCAGTTCCTCTGTTCCGACAAGCGTTGCTTGGCATCGGCTTTGCTCATCGTATGGGGATCGTTCACCGCGATATCAAGCCGAGCAACATCATGGTAAACAAGTACGGCGTTGTCAAAGTAATGGACTTCGGAATCGCCAAAGTGCTCGGCGGACAGCGCCTGACTCGGACCGGAACGCAGGTCGGCACCGTGTCGTACATGTCTCCGGAGCAGATTCGCAACCGGCCGGTCGACATTCGTTCCGATATTTACTCTCTCGGCGTCACGCTCTACGAGCTGCTCACTGCTCACCTGCCGTTTGAAAGCGAGAGCGAGTTCGAGGTTATGTCCGATCATGTGAACACGCCTCCGCCGCCTCCGACTCGTCATTACCCCTACATTCCCCGCGGCATCGAACAATGCGTGTTGAAAGCGCTCGAGAAGAATCCCGACGCGCGGTTTCAAACTGTAGAGGACTTCGGTTCAGCTCTCGAGCATCCCGAAGGAATCGATCAATGGCTTGCTGCCCATCCTGCCCACCACGCCCAGCCTGTTTTGCATACCGGCGGAACACCACCGCCCGCAAGCTCACCCGTATTTGGCGTCACAACTTTAGCAACAACGCCCGCGCCAAGCTCGCAGACACCTCCGCCGTCCTCCGCAACCCCGCCGCCGTCCTCCGCAACGCCGCCGCCGGTAAATCGAACCGTTGTTCAAGCTTCCGCGCCCGCCGCTGTTACACCGGCCGCCGCACTCTGGTCGAAAAAGAACCGGCCTTTCCTCGCCGCGGGAGTCGCGGTCTTAGTGCTCGCCTTGGGCATTGGTGGTTACGAGCTATTCAAACCCAAGCCGCAACCAATCATCAAGGGCGGCGGTGGCAGTGGAGGTGGAGCGGGCAGCGTGGCGATGTCAGACACATCGTCTCATCGCCAGCAGTCTGATACAAAAGACACAAACCCTCTGCTCTCCGCAACTGGTTCGTCGCCCGATACAACCAGCGGTTCGACGGACACGGCCGCTCCCAGTGCATCTCAGCCGGCGGCCTCGACCGACGCTTCATCGCACGCCATGCAAGATGCCCAAAGCGCGTTGAAGGCTGGCCGTCTGTTCCGGCCCCGCGCGAACAGCGCGTTTTACTGGGCTAAGCAAGCCGAGAAGGAGGGCAATCCGGACGCTCCGCGCCTGGAGCAGAGGATCCTCGACACCGCCATGCGGCAGGTCCAAAAAGACAGAGACGCAAAAGACTTTAGTGCGGCCTCCACACTCGCGAGCGAGATAGCTGAATCCTATCCGAATAGAAGCGACGTAGCGCAGTTGAGCGCATCCATTCAAAATGACCAGCGCGATTACCAGCAACAGCAGCTTCAGGCACAACAGCAGGCTGAGGCGCAACGGCAGGCGCAGATTCAGGCTCAACAGCAAGCGCAGGCCGATGCGGAGAGAGCGCGCCAGCAGCAGCTTCAACATCAGAATGCTGAACAGCTAGGACAGCGAGCCCAACAGCAATCCACGACACAGCAACCGTTGGCGGCAGGCGCGACCTTCACCGTGGAGCATCATCACGTCGGATTCAACACAGTGAGCGACAGATTCTATAAATCATTTTGCGCGGGTACGCTGACGATTTCGCCAAACGGCACTATCCGATACGACTGTCTTCAGACGCAGGACCAACGCTGCGACCACGTGACCTTCTCCGCGTCGGATATCAAGGAAGCGAAATTAGTTCGTGGAGGCGGACTCCACATCGCGACCCGAACTATGGGCAACTGGAATTTCTTTGGCCAGCCGCAGCAGATAGACGGCGCTTTTCAGGCCGTCAGCCAGCTGATCGCAAGCCGCCGTTAAGACCGCACCTGCGGCTGCCGTTACGGATGCGTCGCACTTGTGGCGTTGAATGCGCTGGGGCGAATCCACCTCGGTTGTATGCTGCTTTGTAACGAGTTTCTCTGTTGCCGGTCCAGGCTGGACGCCGACAGGGAGCCGTCAACGTGTGAGGCTCGACGTTGCCTCAGCACCCTGGTCGTGTTGTAAGCGAGAGAGATGGGATTGGTTCGAATCAGATCGTTCCGCAGCGCGACCAGCGCCTGAACGGCCCGTATTCGCCCGCGCGGGCTTGATCCGGAAGCTTGGCTCGGCGCTGTGCGCGGATCTGAGCATTCATTCATCCGAATAACTGCCACTTTTCCATCTGTGCCGATAGAACGTTGCTGTTGATCGGGGGCGTCAGCCGATTCCCGCGCGATCAAGGAGGCGGAGTCCACACATCCCGTAAAAGCCAGGTCATTCAGAACCTTCGCCCGCTCGTTATCGATTAGAGGGTCTGTTGCGTGGGTCAGGTGCATTCTGCGAACTGCGTAGCCAATGTCCTCGGTCGCTGCGCTTAGCCATGCGTCTTCCTTGCCCTGTTTCCAGAGGCGCAAGTGGTGGCGCTTGGAAAACGTATCTAGGCTTTTCTGGTAGTCAGCATCGGCAGTCACGCCGTTCAACTTCAAATTCCCCATGGGCGCCATGCTGTAGCCCATGCGCTGCACCATGCAGTGGTACATGCGATAGACAGACCTCAGAGAGCCGCGTTGCGCGCCTGACCATCCTGCCGCGCGAAACGCCCGGTTGATCGAATCGCGACTTCCTAGAAAAAGAATGTTGATCAAGTCTGACGAGTGATTAGGTCCTCTGTCGGTCCGCTGCTCGGGAAGCTGCGCAAGGAGTTCGTTCGCGTCGGCCACGTCCGCTGGAGAGAGCGGCGCAACACGAGTTTGGGCAGCGCTCGAATGGGGAATATTTGCTTCTGCAGTGAGTTGAAGAATGACCTCAGTGCCTGCGGGGAAGTAGATCTCAGGATCCGGAGATCGGGCGATCAAACATTTGACTCCCAAGGCCGGTACCGCGAATTCGGGATCGACAAACAACAGCGGGATCGCGTAAAACGCGACGCTTGAAGAAACATTCGCGGTGGGATAAATTCCGCCTATGATTCCTTGAGCGTTTACCCGTTCCTTAGCGGTTTCAACTTCGGTTACTCGCGCCTCAATAGGAATCGCCGCCCCATCCGGCAATTGCACCGTGTCAAAGGCGTATTCAAGAGCGGCCGTCAGGTGCTTCAGTCCTAATCCAAGGCGCTCCACGCTTTCGACCACTCCTGAGACGGTCGCGCCTTGAGGGATCAGCAACCGGCCTTCCACGAAGACTGGCGCGATCACGACCGCTTCAATATGATCGCCGTGACGTGAGATGCGGGATCCTGTGGCGACCGATAGCCTCACCTCTAACCGCGTTCCTGCCGGCAAAGTCTCAGCAGAGAGGAAGCGAGGGAGAACGAGAAGCGTCGCTGTCGCGACCAGCAGAGCGGCAAAACGTCTCGGCACCTTATTTAATCATACCTGGGAAAGTCCCTTGGATTTCTAACGAAGTAGATGGATTCGCAAAAGGCGTCTGAGGCCTTCTGCGACCGATCCGTACACCAGGTGTGCACCAAATTCCGCGGCTTCCGGACCGGGCGCCGACCGTGTAACTGGCTCTGACAGACCCAGCGCAGGTACCGTAATCACGTGTGCGCCTAACCAGACCACGGCGCCAAACGGCATTCCCCATCCGGTACACATCGATGGCGCAAATTCAACCAGCGTTCCATAAGCCGCCGCCACTGTCGAACCAAAGGCGTAGTGCACAGCGGGCGCCGCAATCTTCTTCTGTTGCGCGGTCAGCTCATGATGGAAAATATTTTGCGAGATTGCGGAAGCGGCCAGCACCGTTGAATCTTCTTTGTCCGGTTTTGAGGGCCTTTCATCGCTCTGAACCAGAGAATGAAACTGGCTCATCGCGAATGCCCCGGCAAGTCCTCCCAAGACCCCTGCAAGAAGACCTTTCCATGCGCTCCGCCGCCGGTCAACTCGCATGCTCCACATCATATCCCTCTGGCATCTTTAACCCTGGCGCAACTTTCGCCACCTCTGCCAAGAATCGCTTCGCCACCCGCCGCATTTCAAACTGTTCAACATCGCGCGCACCGGATGAACCGAGAGATTCCCTGAGATCCGGATCACGATAGAGGCGGTCGATCGCTTCGGCCAGTGCTTCCGCGCTTTCTGGCTCTACAAGAATGCCATTGCGAACCACTTCAGGAACAGCGGCAGCGCGCGCTGCCACAATCGGTTTACCCGCCGCCATAGCCTCCAGAAATACAATCCCGAAGCCTTCCTGCACGCTCGGCAGGCAGAAGATATCGGCCCGATTATACTCCGCGGCCAGCGTGCTCACGCTGACATCGCCCAGCCAACATATCGACGATTCCAGATGCAGCTCAGAACAAATTCTTCGTAGCCTCTTGTACTCCGGGCCATTCCCGATAATTCGAATCTCGAGCCGCGGAATACGATCCCGCAGAAGAGCCGCAGCTCGCAACAGCAGATCCATGCGCTTTCGAGGATAGAACCGGCATACCGATAGCACAGTAAACTTGCACGGGTCTGGCGCACTCGGATTTACGCGGAATAAGTTCCGCCACGCCTCTAAATCGATCAACTCCGGCACCACCACCGCATCATCTACGCGATAAAGTTCCTTGAGGCGCTCAGCGCAATATCGGCTTATCGTGATGACCAGGTCGGCGTGCCTTGCGTGCTTTGCCTCGAGCCACGCTTGAAGCGTCATGCTTGTGCGCGTGCCGCCATGCTCAAAACGAATGGCGTCGCCCAGCACTCCTTTAATACACGCTATGTGTGGGACCGAGCCCCGCCTGCCTGCGATCGCATATCCATCCGCGTCGATCCCAACTGTTGCGTCTCCGTTGAGTTTCCGCCATCGCAAAGTCTCATTAAACAAGATGCGCGTGGCCGTGTAAATCGGCGTTCGCAAGCGTGGAGTAACCATCGCGATATCGGTTCCAAGCTGACGAAGCCCCTCAACCAATGTTCGTGTTCCGACGTAGCATCCACTGCCGCGCCGCACATCCCAGGGAATCGCCGTTATGAACTGAAGCAGACTCACGTTATAATTCTCCGATGCCGGTGGGCCGGGATGGAGGTGAAGGATGCGTTCATTCTTGATAGTCGTGCTTTTAGCTGCGGGTGCAACCACAGCCGCAGCGCAAGACCGGCACAGCTGGGATTCGGTTGCGCAATTAAAACCAGGCGATAAGGTTCGCCTTTCACTGACAACACGCGGGCCGTTTACGGGTGAATTCCAGAACTGGACACAGGAGCAGGTGACCGTCGGAACCGTGAGTGCGAAGAAGGAGGAAGTACTCAAAGTAGAGCGATACCGGCAAGGCGGATGGGGCCGGGGAAAGACCGCTGCGGTTGGTGCGGCTATCGGATTCGGCGGGGGGTTCGCAATCGGCGCAGCGGTCGGCGGAAATTGCCAGCACGCGATCGGACCATGCTACTCACGAGGCTACGTTGGAGCATTCGCGGGGACCGGATTCGCAGCGATTGGCGCGCTAATCGGGGCCTTGCTACCGCACCACAATAAAGATGTTATTTACGCGAAGTAGTCACTGAACTCCCCAGGTATCTGTCGAACCAAGCGAGCGTGCGCCGCAACACGTCCACACGATCTTTAGGATCATGAAACGCGTGGCCCTCGCCAGCATAAACGACGAGTTGAGTTGGAATGTTAAGCGCCTTCAGAGCGTGCCAGAACTCAAAAGATTGCGGCGATGGGCACTCGCCGTCACGTTCTCCCACGACAACCAGAGTCGGCGTCTTCACTTGCTTGATATAGGTGATGGGCGAGCTCTTCGCGTACACAGCCGGATCGTTATAGACGGACGCGCCGAAATAAGGAATCATCCACTCGTCAATCGAATTCTCGCCGTAATAGCTCAGCCAATCGGCGATACCTGCGCCTGCAACGGCGGCTCGGAACCGGTTGGTCTGGGTAACGGTCCACATGGTCATGAATCCGCCATAGCTCCAGCCGGTGACTCCGATGCGGCTGTTGTCGATGGGTGCTTTTTCCAATACGGCGTCGAGACCCGCCAGAATGTCGCGAAGGTCTCCCCCTCCAAAATCCTTCACGTTTGCACGGGTAAACGCCTCGCCCTCTCCGTAACTCCCTCGCGGGTTCGGAAAGAACACAAAATATCCGAGGCTGGCCATCACAGACATGTCGAACCGGGAACTCGGCCAAGAAGCCGATGTAAGATTCGCGGGTCCGCCATGAATCTCGACCACCATGGGGTAACGTTTGCCGGCGTCGAAATGATCCGGATAAAGCAGCCAGCCCTGCACCCGAAATCCCTGATTATTCCAGATGACGCTCTCCGCTTTTCCCCACTGGGGTCGCTGGGCTGAGTTAGCGTGGGTCACTTGATGCCACTTGCCCGCAGGGCCGGCCCAAACTTCCGGCGCCTGCTCCCACGAGGAACGAATCACAGCGCTGGTTTTGCCATTACGCGCAAATGAGAAGTTTGGGTAATTACCGTCCTGGTGGAGTGCTTCAGCGCCCTTCCAGAGCATTTCGATTTGACCGGTGGCGGCATCCAGAGTAGAAACGGCGCCACCTCCATCGACCGTCTCGGTAAACACAATTTTTCGGCTGTCCTGCCACATCAGGCTGCTTGGAGATGCTTTTATACCGGGAGTAATGTCGCGCGGCTCGCCGCCCTGGGTTCCCATCGTGACGCCAATTGTGAAGATGTCGCCACCATTGAAACCTTCGTCGCTCATCAGGCCACCGATGAAAGCGATCTGCTTCCCATCCGGAGACCACCGTGGCAGAGCGAGTTGCCGCTCAACGGGCGGATGGTACAAGACATCCATTCGACCCGAGCCGATATTCAGGACGTAAAGTTGCGCGATCCACCAGTTGTTGTCCGCGGGTCCGGGCGCAGCAAGCGTGGCAAAGCGGTTCCCATCCGGCGACCAATCATATTCGTAAATGTTCAGCGCGGCGGGCGAGATCTGGCGCATGTTGCCTCCCGTGGCGTTGACGATGGTCAATCGCTGGTTATGGATGTCACTTCCAATTGGTCCGGTTTGGACAGGTTCAGCTTCGAGCGGACCGCCGCCACCACCGTTCTCCGCATACAAAAAGGCGAGGCGCTTTCCATCCGGCGACCAGCGAATATCGGTGACATAGCCCTTCAGATTCGTTACTCGTCGAGCTTTGCCCCCTGAAATGGACAGTACGAAGACTTAATCCTGCGCCGATCGCACGTTGGAAAGAAACGCAAGCTCCGTGCTGTCAGGCGACCATGCGACGCCAGCTTCCCGGAACGATTTCTTTCCGTCACCGGCGGTGACTCGCTGCGGCTTTGTCGAAGGATCTGTCGAATTGACGACGTAGATCTCGGCGTTGTTTTCGTTGTCCTGAGCTGACTGAATCCACGCTACCCACTTGCCGTCCGGCGATATAGAAACACCGGAAAACGAGCGCACTTGTTCCAGTTGCTTCAGGACTCGATCAATTTGCGCTTCTTGCGGCGATGCGGCAGCAAGCGTAAACAACATCGAGGCGGCACACAGCGCTGCGGCTCGACAGGATCTTAACTTGAACATAGATTCTCGCGGAATCTATGTTCGCATTTTGCGGGTTGGGGTTCAGAGAAGCCGGGCATTTGAGCATTGACACTCAACTCCCGCACTTCCTAAACTCGTGGTTATGGAAGCCCCCGCGGAGCAATACGCCGATAACGAAGAAAGCTTCATGCGCTCGGTTGAGCAGGGTATCGCTTCGGCCGATAAGGGCGATCTGATCGACGATAAGGAAGTACTTGCGTGGCTTGAAGAACGCGAACATTCCTAAGGCGGACCCCGGGGCAGCGGCGACGACTGCCACTTAGCGTGAACACCCAACAGAAGTTCGCGTAAACACTCCCCGACGAGCGGAACCCTCTACTGAACCGCGCGCGTGAGCGAGCGGTCCGGCGGATGCTAGCGCCAATTTTTGCAATTTCGTACTAGCCCAATCAGTGAATCCCGACCGCGCCTCGAACCGATTCGATCAGCTTCGCCGGGTCATAGCCAACGCCTTCTTTGAAGACGTACTTCACTTTCTCGACGTCGGCAATGTGGGTTGAGGGGTCGCCCTCGACGACCACTAAATCCGCCTGCTTGCCCGCGGCGATAGAGCCGATACGATCAGTGCGGCCCAGGTAAGCTGCACCGTTGTATGAATAAATTCGAATGGCTTCTTCCGCCTTGAATCCTGCCTCGACTAACAGCTCGAGATTTCGCTCATCGCCGAAGCCGGGCAAGGCGCCACCATTTCCGGTTGGATCGCAGCCCGCGATCAGTAACCCGCCTGCGGCCGCGAATTCGCGCTCAAAATCCATCTCTTTTTTCAGCCACGAAAAGTTACGCGCGTTGGGATTTCCTGCCGCTCGCTCTTTCGCCGCAAGATAGCTCATGGCCGCCTCCGGCGACATGGCATCCAAAACGCGTTGCTCCAGAGGCGGCCGTCCGGGAATGGATGCTTCGAAGACCACCAAGGTAGAGGTGACAGCAACCTTGTGATCGACCAATGCGTGTATCATCTTCTGGGCCTCAGGTCCTTTTAAGTCGAGATTTTGAATCGAGGCGGCGCTCTGCCGCTGATCCGGGCAAACATCGCGCTGCTTGCCGGGCGTGAATTCCGTATCGACAAGAAGGCCGTGCTCCAGATCGTCTATCCCCAACTCCGCCGCTTCCGTGAAACCAACCGAGCAAAGATGGCCCGTTATCTTCAGCCCATGCTCATGCGCCGCCTTGATTGCTTCGGCGAGCGCATCGTGCGAGATATTCATGTAGGCCTTAAACGACGTCGAGCCTTCTTGCGCCCAGTAATCGACCAAACGCCGCGCTTGTGCTGGAGAAGTAAGCGATGGCATCTGAATGGAAAATCCGCCGGGACCCTGGATGTAGGGACCCGTCGCGTCCATCGTCGGGCCGGGCATCTTGCCGCTCTCGATCAACTTCTTCACGTTGATGTCGGTGTATGGCTCGAGCGAGCCGCCGGTGCGCATTGTCGTTATTCCGGACGCGAGATAGAGGCGCGGGGCGCTAAACGCCTGCTCGTTGTACATCGGAATGCCGCCGCCCGAGGGATAGAACAGGTGTTCATGCATAGCGACAAGACCCGGGTAAACAGTATGACCGCTCAGGTCGAGTGTGCGGGCGCCGTTAGGAACCTGGGTTGCGCCTGTGACTCCCAGAGCTGCGATCCTGCCATGATCGATAACAATGGTCTGGTCCGCTCGCGCCGGTCGACCGGTACCATCGATAACCCGGACATGCACAAGAGCGATGACCGGATCATTCAAGCTGATAAACGGCTGGACTCCCGGCGTGAGACGGCTTTGCGCAGTAACCACCGGCAATAGAGCTAACAGGCTGGAGAAAGCGAGAAAAAATCGACGCATAAAATCGGCTTCGATTCTACACCAGTGGCACAGACTCGTACCAGTTGATCTTCAGCGTACGCCGAGGTGCCGGAGTGCACGCCGACTTGTGTGAACAGTTGCTGCACTGCGATGGCTTGGCGCTAAACACAAAGCCTTGCGAGCCTCTACTCATTCCTGAATAGCGGAGCAACTCGCCTGCCGGGCAGCGGTACGCCTTCTCTTCCGGCACCGGAGTGAACTCATGCTGCGTATAGTAGCCATTCGTCTGTTGTTTCCGATCCAACACCGGGATATAGGGTGCAATCTGGCGATCGGAGAGCCAGGACAGAAACTCGCCGGTACCATAGCTCTTGTCGGCAGTCACGCTGATTGGTTCGAGCCCAAACCGTTCCTTTGCTCTTTCTAACATCTGGCGCGCCGCAACGATTTCTTGGCTAAGTCGTGCCGGGGTTGCGATGACGCCCAGTATGATGCGGCTTCGATTGTCGATCAGATAATTGTCGTAGTAAGCGAACTCCGAAGCTCCCCGCTTACTGGACAAGGCTGCATCTGGGTCGGTAATTGAGATCTTGAGCGGTGGCGAATTGCGATATCTACGCCAAAGTCTAGGCTCTTCGTTCTCTTCTGCAGCAGTCGCTTCAGACGTCTGCTCCGGCTCCTCTGCCACAACATTCTCGCGCTCGATCCGCTCTACGTACTCACGCACTGGGCAATTGACTTTCGCGACCTCGGGCAGTTGTTCACGAGTGATCGCCCGGTCAGGAGCTCGCATCGGCGCGAATCTGCGTGCTGTCCACCGAGAAATCGGCCCCCTTCAGGAGCCCGACACCGACGCACTGCTGGACGACCCGTTCGAAAAGTTCGAGGAAGAGCGGCGATTCCTGAAAACGGCCATGCCGATTTTTGGAGAATGTCGAGTGATGCGGAATCTCTTGATCGAAGCCCAGGCCGGTGAACCAGCGGTAAGCCAAATGCATCCCAACGTCCTCGACCAGGCGGCGCTCGCTGGTGATGCCGTACAAGTAGCCAATCAAGAGAATGCGCAATAGAACCTCTGGATCGATGGAGGGGCGGCCCGTGTGGCTGTAGCTCGCCTGCAAAGTCTCGCGTACGAAAGCAAGGTCGATGTGTCGGTCTACGAGCCGTAACAGATGGTCTTCGGGAATATGGTCTTCGATCCGGAAGTAGTAGAACAGCGACTCCGAACGTGTGTTTTGACCCATCATGACGAGCAACGCGCCTCCGCAAAAGTAGATTGAGAACGACATCAAGGAATCAAGAAAAAGACGTTTGCGAACACTCGAATGTCACCAAAAACGTTTAAGTGCTGGAGTGTTTTATACGTTCTTAGCCCGATTGTGCGCTCGCTCAAGAATCAACTTCCGCGGTTTCTGACAATAAGGAATAATGGCGTAGCGGTGCCATTCGACTGCGTTGTGGATGGTGGCACGGGACGAAACTGGTGATGCAATGAAAAGATACAAATTCAAAGCGAAAATTGAACCAGGCGATGGTGGAGGAGCTTATGTGCTGTTTCCATATGACGTCGAGAAAGAATTCGGTACTAAGGGAAAGGTGTCGGTAAAGGCAGCTTTCGACGGTGTGCCGTACGCGGGCTCTCTCATAAAATACGGTCATCCGCAGCACATGCTGCCCATCCTCAAAGCGATACGCGAGCAGACTGGCAAAGGCCCGGGAAATACAGTCGATGTAGAGCTTTGGAAAGATGATGGGCCGAGAACGCTCGCAGTGCCTGCTCAGTTCAAAGATGCCATGAAGAAGGAAGGCGTGATCACGCTTTTCGACCGCCTAAGTTACACCCACCGCAAGGAGTACTGCCGCTGGATTACCGAAGCGAAGAAGGACGAAACGCGGTTGCGGAGATTGGAGAAAGCCGTTGAGATGCTTAAGAACGGAGTACGCACCCCTGGATAAACCGATCCAGCCTGAATTGATCTGCGAAGTGCGCTACTCACAGCTTTCGGCACGGGTTCGAATCGCGCCGCCCAGAGGCAGGCAAGCGCCGGGGAGCGACCCAAATTGCCCGAC
>CAWFWH010000036.1:0-15063 GCA_963819405.1 uncultured Acidobacteriaceae bacterium
TCAACTAATCTCTATAAGATGGTCTGGTGCCGCTTTTCAGAGGCCCACATCGAGCGGATCCGCAGCTTCAATCGCTTTTACACCAAACAGATCGGGTTGCTTCGCGAAGGGCTCTTGAACATGCGCTTCTCGCCTGACTCAGGCTCGTGTCTCTGTATGAACTTGGCCGAACATCCAGGAATACGCTCGACGAGCTTGGTCGCAAGAGCTTGGCTTGGATCCCGGTTACCTCAGCCGTTTGTTGAAGAGCTTCGAAGCGCAAGAGCTGATCAAGCGTTCGAATTCCGAAGGATGACGGCCGCGTCACACACTTGTCGCTCACCGCCAAAGGGCGCGCGGAGTTTGAACGCCTGGATGCACGATCGCGAGCCGAAATTGGCGAAATGCTTGCCGAGAATGAACGGCGCGCCAACGGGAACGGCTGGCCAACAGCATGACTGCAATTCGCGAATTGCTCGGATTCGCCGGAAGGGGCCGAGCAGAGCTTTGTACTTCGCACGCACCAGCCCGGCGACATCGGTTGGGTGATCGCGCGGCACGGCGAGTTGTACGCGCAGGAGTATCAGTGGGATTCCTCCTTTGAAGGTCTGGTGGCCGAGATCGCGGGAGCATTCTTGCGGCGCTTCGACGAGCAACGCGAACGATGCTGGATCGCTGACCGCAATGGCGAGCGGCTTGGCTGTGTATTCTTAGTCAAGCAATCGAAGATCACCGCCAAGCTGCGCTTACTCCTGGTCGAACCGTCGGGCCGCGGGCTTGGCATCGGCACTCAGCTCGTCGACGCATGCATTGCGTTCGCTCGCCAAAGCGGCTATCGGAAACTCACGCTTTGGACCAACGATATCTTGCACGCGGCGCGCAGAATCTATGAGCGCGCGGGTTTCCATCTCGTAAGGGAGGAAAAGCACCACAGTTTTGGTCATGACCTCATCGGGCAATTCTGGGAACTCAGACTGTAACAGATCGTCGTTTCCGGCGTATCGCGTCCTCTTCGCGTCTGAGGTAAGTTTGTCGGCGGACTACGACGCGCCGCCAGTGCAAGTACTCTTACTGCTGCACCTTGACGCCGCTACTAATACGTGTATATAATTCGGCCTCCAGGTAAGTTCAACGTTCAAGCCGGATCCTGATCTTAGCCGCGCTCCGTGCGTGGAATCAGGGTCTGAGTGGAGCTTTTTTGGTGATGAGCAAAGCAACTCAACCGCCGGCCCCGCAACCTCGCGGTCATCGCATTTTCAGCGGCAAACGACTCAAAGTTCCAGTGGTGCTGCTCCTGGGAACGGCCGTTTTCTTCTCAGTTCCCGCGCTGCGTACGGCCTCCGGTCAGCCCGGCAAAGCGCTTACGCACTCGCAAATCGCCGAGGCGAACAAGCCCGGCACCGTGATGATCTACACGCGCTGGACGAGCACGATCAGCGTGCCTAGAGAGCAGATTCATGGACAAGCTCTGGTCGACTTCGCCGCGAACAGGCTAAGCTCGGCCTAATCCCGAACAATGCGAACGCTATGTTCCGGTCGCTTTTTGATGAGTTGCTGCGGCACCCCAACGCGTACCTTGTTCCGTCCCAAGAAATCATCACGAAAGAAGTCGATACCGCGGCGACCGGCTCCGGTTTCATCATCACGCCCGATGGCTACATTGTCACGAACGCTCACGTCGTATACGAAGATCCCGAGGATCTGAAGCAGACCATCGTCGCTTTCTGGGCTCACAACCAGATGAAAGATCTGATCCAGGCCGATTTCGAGCGCTTCAGGAAAATATTTGAATCTAAGGTCGGCGGCCAGGCAATACAAGACAGTCAGCTTGCGTTCGTAAATGCGGAAAAGAAATATTACGCCCACAACATGAGCATTGCGAATACGGCGACGCAGGTTTACGCCTTAATGGGCGTCGCCGTTCCCGGGTTGCCCACCCAGCCGCGCGGTATTCCATGCGATGTGCGCAAACGCGGCGAGCCCACTCCGGGCAAGGACGTGGCGATTCTCAAAATTGAGCAAGTAATGTGCGAACCGTCCCTGTCGGCGACGACACGACAATGAAGGTGGGCGATCCGATCATTGTCCTGGGATATCCCGGCGCGGCGGAGATTAACAGCCAACAAATGGGCGTTGAATCCACGCTCACTCAGGGCGATCTCAGCGCGCGCAAGACCATGCCCGGTGGCTGGTCTGCTCTGCAAACTAGTGCTGAGATCAACCACGGCAACAGCGGAGGCCCCGCCTTCAATGATCAAGGGCAAGCTATCGGCATAGCCACCTTCGGTCCAACGGAAAAAGGCGTCAGAGGAATCAATTTTCTCGTGCCCATCAGCGTCGCAAAAGAGTTTCTGAACGAGCTCAACGTCAAGCCGCAGCAGAGCCGCCTGTCCCAGCTTTTTCAAGATGGCATCGCCAGCATGAACAAGAGCTGCTACAAGGGAGCGCTTGAGAACTTTAAGGAAGTCAGCGATCTCAGCCCGGGCTTTCCCTTCGTACAGGACAAGATCACGCAATCGCGCAATGCCATCGATCAGGGCTTGGATCGCTGCTGGATGCCCAGTTCGACGTATATCGTCGGTGCTGTTGCGGTCGTACTTATCATTCTGACCGCCGTCTGGCTTCTAATGCGGCGGCGAACTCCTGTTGCTGTACCCGCCGGCTCGGGGCCGCCTCCGGTGACGCCCGCAGTCATCGATGCGAATTTGCAAAACGGTCCGGCTGAACTAGCCTCAGGCGGCATCCAGAGTTACGGCAGCGTGCAAGGTACTTCGGGACCCGTGGCGGGAAGGCGCTTTGAGGTCACCAAGAGTGGTCTGCTCATCGGGCGAGATGCGTCGAAATGTCAAATCGTGGTAAATGACGATGCTGTTTCCAAAGAACACGCTTGGATTGTTCCCGTCGACGGCGGCACGGTCGTGATTGACCGTGGCTCGACCAACGGCACCTTCGTCAACTCGATCAATTCGCCGAAGATCAGCAAGGTCCGTTTGCAGAACGGCGACAAGATCTTCATCGGCAAGGGAGTCGCTGCGTTCACGTACCATAGCAGTTAAAACGGTTCAGGTTATTGCGGAGAACATAATGGCCAAATTCTGCGCCAACGGGCATCAGATGGAAGATTCATGGGAGGTCTGCCCTTATTGTCAAAAAACCGGGTATGCCGGGGCAGGTCTCGGGAAAACGCGCGTCGAGGAAACAGGTACAGCTGCGGCCACGGCCGCCGTGCCCGCCGCGCGGAAGACGGTCCTTCTTTCACAAAAACACAAGACGCCCGTAGTCGGCTGGTTCGTTGCCCTCGATGGCCAGCAAAAAGGCGAGGACTTCCGTGTCCGCGAAGGTCAGAATACCATCGGCTCCGATTCCAAGCTGCGACATCGTCCTCACCGATTCCACCATCTCGGGCAAGCACGCCAGCCTGCGCTACAAAGAGAATAAATTTGTCCTCACCGATTTGGATTCCAGTAATGGCTCCTATCTGAACGACAAAAACGAATCCATCGCCCGCGAAGAGCTGAAGGAGAACGATGTCATCCGGCTCGGAGACGTGCGGCTGAAGTTCAAGTGTCTCTGAGCGGATCGGGTAAACGGTTATGGAGATTCGGCCTGGGATCGAGCTGGCGAATCTGACTGACGTAGGCTGTGAGCGGAAAATAACGAGGACTATTTCTGCTACTCCGAGCCGCAAACTGACGACGAATTTCGGCGGAAAGGCCGGCTCGCTGTGGTAGCTGATGGGATGGGCGGCGAAGAAGGCGGAGAAATCGCCAGCCGCCTGGCTGTCGATGCGGTTCGCACGACCTATCTTGCGCGGCTCGGAGCCGGATCCCCAGGAATGCCTCATTCAGGCTTTCAAAGCCGCCCATGACGCCATCCTCGAATGTGTCCGGCAACGTCCCGACCTGCAGGACATGGGAACCACCTGCACGGCGGTTGCAATTACGGATGGACATGCCCATTTCGCTGACATTGGCTACACCCGCCTGTATGTCCATCCGCGGCTCCTCGCTCTTACGGCTCACGCACGACCACACGGCGATAAACAAGCTGATTGAGCAAGGCGTCATCACACCTGACGAAGCGGATACTCATCCGCAACGTCACGTCCTTACTGCTGCTTTGGGCGCTCGCCGCGAGGTCAGCGCCGATTTTTTGCCCGTTCCTATTCCGCTCGAATCCGGTGACGTGCTGGTCCTTTGCACCGATGGGTTGTGGGGTCAGATCACGGATGATGAGCTGCTGTCGACTGTCCGCGGTAGAGCGCCGGCGGAAGCTTGTAAAGAGTTGGTCCGGATCGCCAAGAATAGAGGCGGTCCCGATAACATCACTGTGCAGATCCTGCGAATCGCAGGAGGCGAGCAGAAACAGCCTGAGTCCAAAAACGGCAGCCGCTGACGATGATTGGAACGCGGTTAGCCAATTATCTGATTCAGGAAAAGCTTGGCCAGGGCGGCATGGGAGTGGTGTATAAGGCCATCGATCTCACCCTTGACAGGCCTGTTGCGATCAAGGCGCTTCCTCCCGAGCTCGCGCGGGACCCAGGACTTGTCGAGCGTTTCCGCCATGAAGCGAAAGCCCTTGCCAATCTGAACCACGTCAACATTGCGACGCTTTACAGCTTGCAGGAAGCGAACGGCCAATACGTGATGGTCATGGAGTATCTGGAAGGAATCGCTTTCGATCATTTGATCCGGCAACGCGGCCAAGTTCCGTGTGAAGAAGCGATCCGCCTGTTCAAACAGGCGCTGCTCGGTATCGGGTCCGCCCACCGGCGCGGCATCGTTCACCGCGACATCAAGCCCAGTAACATTATGCTCACCCGCGCCGGTGTCGTGAAAGTTATGGATTTCGGCATCGCCAAAGCGCTAGGCGGGGA
Organism: uncultured Acidobacteriaceae bacterium; assembly: GCA_963819405.1. Classification (GTDB taxonomy): domain Bacteria; phylum Acidobacteriota; class Terriglobia; order Bryobacterales; family Bryobacteraceae; genus Bog-105. The sequence goes on from CAWFWH010000036.1 coordinate 4,856, forward strand.
AGCCCTGACTCGCACCGGAGCGCAAATGGGGACCGTGGCTTATATGTCCCCGGAGCAAATCCGCAACGAGCCAGTCGATGCCCGCTCTGACATTTATGGCCTGAGTGTCACACTCTTCGAGATGCTCACGGGTCGCCTGCCCTTCGTGGCTGGAAGCGATTTCGAATTGATGTCCGCGCACCTGCAGACACCTCCGCCACGGTTGAGCCCGTTCTGCGCCGAGATCGCGCAATCTCTCGAAAAGGCCGTTCTCAGAGGACTCGAAAAGAAGCCAGCGGCTCGTTTTCAAACAGCGGAAGAATTCGGCGCAGCGCTGGAACACGTGGAGCCGCCCGCCCACCGCGTCCCGCCCGTTGTTCCTCGCCAGCCACCGAAACCCCCGCAGGCATCGCCAGTACAACCGCCTCCGAAGCCTCCGCCGCCAGCTGCTTCATTCGCGAAACCGGTTTCACCTGCGCCACGCTCCATCGTGAAGCCTGCCTCGCCGCCGTATCGGCCGCCGGCCGCAAACCGGTAGTCGCTGTCGATCCATCGCCTCTCCCGCCCCTCAAGCCGTTGCGCAAGGGCCGGAAGCCCGTTTATGCATTTCTCTCTTTGGCCTTAGGAGTCGCCGTCTTGTTCTGCCTCTTTTTCGGAGGCCTTTACAGCGAGAGCATCCCGATGCTGCTCGCTTGCGCCGTACTGCTGTACTTCCTGCCCATTCTCGTCGCTGCAATACTGCTGAAGCGAAACGGAGTGACAGTGGTGAAGCTGAACGCGCTGCGCGGCTGGACAGGAATCGGTTGGATCGAAGCCATGAAAGAGGCGCTTGCCGATGACGAATAGTTCGACTTTCCAAACTGGGGCGGAACAACATTTCACTACCGCAGATGAAGGAGACCCAGAATGATTGGGACAACAATCGCAAACTACAGGATCGAAGAAAAGCTCGGCGAGGGCGGCATGGGGGTGGTCTACAAAGCGACCGACATCAACCTTGATCGCCTCGTCGCAATAAAAGTCCTTTCAGCCGATCTGTCCCAAGACCCCGGCCTCCTCGAGCGCTTTCGTGCCGAAGCGAAAGCGCAGGCGCACCTGAATCACACCAACATCGCCTCCCTGTATACCCTTCTCACGGTCGACAATCACACCAGCATCGTCATGGAATATCTGGAAGGCGAAACACTCGACCAGATGCTCCGCCGCCGCGGCCTTATTCCTTCTGAGGAAGCAGTTCCTCTGTTTCGACAAGCCCTGCTTGGCATCGGCTTCGCTCATCGTATGGGGATCGTTCACCGCGATATCAAGCCGAGCAACATCATGGTAAACAAGTACGGCGTTGTCAAAGTAATGGACTTCGGAATCGCCAAGGTGCTCGGCGGACAGCGCCTGACTCGGACCGGAACGCAGGTCGGCACCGTGTCGTACATGTCTCCGGAGCAGATTCGCAACCGGCCGGTCGACATTCGTTCCGATATTTACTCTCTCGGCGTCACGCTCTACGAGCTGCTCACTGCTCACCTGCCATTTGAAAGCGATAGCGAGTTCGAGGTTATGTCCGATCATGTGAACACGCCTCCGCCTCCTCCTACTCGTCATTACCCGTATATTCCCCGCGGCATCGAACAATGCGTGTTGAAAGCGCTCGAGAAGAATCCCGACGCGCGGTTTCAAACTGTAGAGGACTTCGGTTCAGCTCTCGAGCATCCCGAAGGAATCGATCAATGGCTTGCTGCCCATCCTGCCCACCACGCGCAGCCTGTTTTACATACCGGCGGAACACCACCGCCCGCAAGCTCACCGGTATTTGGCGTCACAACTTTGGCAACAACGCCCGCGCCAAGCTCGCAGACACCTCCGCCGTCCTATGCAACCCCGCCGCCGTCCTCCGCAACGCCGCCGCCCGTAAATCAAACCGTTGTTCAACCTTCCGCGCCCGCCGCTGTCACACCGGCCGCCGCACTCTGGTCGAAAAAGAACCGGCCTTTCCTCGCCGCGGGAGCTGCGGTCTTAGTGCTCGCCTTGGGCATTGGTGGTTACGAGCTATTCAAACCCAAGCCGCAACCAATCATCAAGGGAGGCGGTGGCAGTGGAGGTGGAGGGGGCAGCGTGGCGATGTCAGACACATCGTCTCATCGCCAGCAGTCTGATACAAAAGACACAAACCCTCTGCTCTCCGCAACTGGTTCGTCGCCCGATACAACCACCGGTTCGACGGACACGGCCGCTCCCAGTGCACCTCAGCCGGCGGTCTCGACCGACACTTCATCGCACGCCATGCAAGATGCCCAAAGAGCGTTGAAGGCTGGCCGTCTGTTCCGGCCCCGCACGAACAGTGCGTTTTACTGGGCCAAGCAAGCCGAGAAGGACGGCAATCCGGACGCTCCGCGCCTGGAGCAGACGATCCTCGATACCGCCATGCGGCAGGTCCAAAAATACAGAGACGCAAAAAACTTTAGTGCGGCCTCCACTCTCGCGAGCCAGATGGCTGAATCGTATCCGAATAGAAGCGACGTAGCGCAGTTGAGCGCATCCATTCAAAATGACCAGCGCGATGACCAGCAACAGCAGCTTCAGGCACAACAGCAGGCGTGAGGCGCAACGGCAGGCGCAGATTCAGGCTCAACAGCAAGCGCAGGCCGATGCCGAGAGAGAGCGCCAGCAGCAGCTTCAACATCAGAATGCTGAACAGCTAGGACAGCGAGCCCAACAGCAGTCCAAAACACCGCAGCAACCGTTGGCGGCAGGCGCGACCTTCACCGTGGAGCATCATCACGTCGGATTCAACACAGTGAGCGACAGATTCTATAAATCATTTTGCGCGGGTACGCTGACGATTTCGCCAAACGGCACTATCCGATACGACTGTCTTCAGACGCAGGACCAACGCTGCGATCATGTGACCTTCTCCGCGTCGGATATCAAGGAAGCGAAATTAGTTCGTGGAGGCGGACTCCACATCGCGACCCGAACTATGGGCAACTGGAATTTCTTTGGCCAGCACAATAGATAGACGGCGCTTTTCAGGCCGTCAGCCAGCTGATCGCAAGCCGCCGTTAAGACCGCACCTGCGCCTGCCGTTACGGATGCGTCTCACTTGTGGCGTTGAATGCGCTGGGGCGAATCCACCTGGGTTGTATGCTGCTTTGTAACGAGTTTGTCTGTTGCCGGTCCAGGCTGGACGCTGACAGGGAGCCGTCACCGTGTGAGGCTTGACGTTGCCTCAGCACCCTGGTCGTGTTGTAAGCGAGAGAGATGGGATTTGTTCGAATCAGGTCGTTCCTCAGCGCGACCAGCGCCTGAACGGCTCGTATTCGTCCGCGCGGGCTTGATCCGGAAGCTTGGCTCGGCGTTGTGCGCGGATCTGAGCACTCATTCATCCGAATAACTGCCACTTTTCCATCTGTGCCGATAGAACGTGCCTGTTGATCGGCGGCGTCAGCCGATTCCCGCGCCATCAAGGAGGCGGAGTCCACACATCCCGTAAAAGCTAGGTCATTCAGAACCTTCGCCCGCTCGTTATCGATTAGAGGGTCTGTTGCGTGGGTCAGGTGCATTCTGCGAACTGCGTAGCCAATGTCCTCGGTCGCTGCGCTTAGCCATGCGTCTTCCTTGCCCTGCTTCCAGAGACGCAAGTGGTGGCGCTTGGAAAACGTATCTAGGCTTTTCTGGTAGTCAGCATCGGCAGTCACGCCGTTTAACTTCAAATTCCCCATGGGCGCCATGCTGTAGCCCATGCGCTGCACCATGCAGTGGTACATGCGATAAACAGACCTCAGAGAGCCGCGTTGCGCGCCTGACCATCCTGCCGCGCGAAACGCCCGGTTGATCGAATCGCGACTTCCTAGAAAAAGAATGTTGATCAAGTCTGATGAATGATTAGGTCCTCTGTCGGTCCGCTGCTCGGGAAGCTGCGCAAGGAGTTCGTTCGCGTCGGCCACGTCTGCTGGAGAGAGCGGCGCAACATGAGTTTGGGGAGCGCTCGGGTGGGGAATATTTGCTTCCCCAGTGAGTTGAAGAATGACCTCAGTGCCTGCGGGAAAGTAGATCTCAGGATCCGGAGATCGGGCGATCAAACATTTGACTCCCAAGGCCGGTACGGCGAATTCGGGATCGATAAACAACAGCGGGATCGCGTAAAACGCGACGCTTGAAGAAACATTCGCGGTGGGATAAATTCCGCCTATGATTCCTTGAGCGTTTACTCGTTCCTTAGCGGTTTCAACCTCGGTTACTCGCGCCTCAATAGGAATCGCCGCCCCATCCGGCAATTGCACTGTGTCAAAGGCGTATTCAAGAGCGGCAGTGAGGTGCTTCAGTCCTAATCCAAGACGCTCTACGCTTTCGACGACTCCCGAGACGATCGCGCCTTGAGGGATCAGCAACCGGCCTTCCACGAAGACTGGCGCGATCACGACCGCTTCAATATGATCGCCGTGACGTGAGATGCGGGATCCGGTGGCGACCGATAGCCTCACCTCTAACCGCGTTCCTGGCGGCAAAGTCTCGGCAGAGAGGAAGCGAGGAAGAACGAGAAACGTCGCTATCGCGACCAGCAGAGCGGCAAAACGTCTCGGCACCTTATTCAATCATACCTGGGAAAGTCCCTTGGATTTCTAACGAAGTAGATGGATTCGCAAAAAGCGTCTGAGGCCTTCTGCGACCGATCCGTACACTAGGTGTGCACCAAATTCCGCGGCTTCCGGACCCGGCGCCGACCGTGTAACTGGCTCTGACAGACCCAGCGCAGGTACCGTAATCACGTGCGCGCCTAACCAGACCACGGCGCCAAACGGCATTCCCCATCCGGCACACATCGATGGCGCAAATTCAACCAGCGTTCCATAAGCCGCCGCCACTGTCGAACCAAAGGCGTAGTGCACAGCGGGCGCCGCAATCTTCTTTTGTTGCGCGGTCAGCTCATGATGGAAAATATTTTGCGAGATCACGGAAGCGGCCAGCACCGTTGAATCTTCTTTGTCCGGCTTTGAGGGCCTTTCATCGCTCTGAACCAGAGAATGAAACTGGCTCATCGCGAACGCCCCGGCAAGTCCTCCCAAGACCCCTGCAAGAAGACCTTTCCATGCGCTCCGCCGCCGGTCAACTCGCATGCTCCACATCATATCCCTCTGGCATCTTTAACCCTGGCGCGACTTTCGCCACCTCTGCCAAGAATCGCTCCGCCACCCGCCGCATTTCAAACTGTTCAACATCGCGCGCACCGGATGAACGGAGAGATTCCCTGAGATCCGGATCGCGATAGAGCCGATCGATCGCTGCGGCGAGTGCTTCCGCGCTTTCTGGCTCTACAAGAATGCCATTGCGAACCACTTCAGGAACAGCGGCAGCGCGCGCTGCGACAATCGGTTTACCCGCCGCCATCGCCTCCAAAAATACAATCCCGAAACCTTCCTGCACGCTCGGCAGGCAGAAGATATCGGCGCGATTATATTCCGCGGCCAGCGTCCCGACGCTGACATCGCCCAGCCAACATATCGACGATTCCAGATGCAGCTCAGAACAAATTCTTCGTAGCCTCTTGTACTCCGGGCCATTCCCGATAATCCGAATCTCGAGCCGCGGAATACGATCCCGCAGAAGAGCCGCAGCTCGCAACAGCAGCTCCATGCGCTTTCGAGGATAGAACCGGCATACCGATAAAACAGTAAACTTGCGCGGGTCTGGCGCACTCGGATTTTCACGGAATAATTTCCGCCACGCCTCCAGATCGATCAATTCCGGCACCACCACCGCATCATCTACGCGATAAAGTTCCTTCAGGCGCTCAGCGCAATATCGGCTTATAGTGATGACCAGGTCGGCGCGCCTCGCGTGCTTTGCCTCGAGCCACGCTTGAAGAGCCATGCTTGTGCGCGTGCCGCCATGCTCAAAACGAATGGCGTCGCCCAGCACTCCTTTAATACACGCTATATGTGGGACTGAGCCCCGCCGGCCTGCGATCGCATATCCATCCGCGTCGATCCCAACTGTCGCGTCTCCGTTGAATTTCCGCCATCGCAAAGTCTCATTAAACAAGATACGCGTGGCCGTGTAGATCGGCGTTCGCACGCGTGGAGTAACCATCGCGATATCGGTTCCAAGCTGGCGAAGCCCCTCAACCAATGTCCGTGTTCCGACGTAGCATCCGCTGCCGCGCCGCACATCCCAGGGAATCGCCGTGATGAACTGAAGCAGACTCACGCTATAATTCTCCGATGCCGGTGAGCCGGGCGGGGGCTTAAGGATGCGTTCATTCTTGATAGCCGTGCTATTAGCTGCGGGTGCGACCGCGGCCGTGGCGCAGGACCGGCATAGCTGGGAATCGCTTGCGCAATTAAAACCAGGCGATAAGGTTTGCCTCTCACTGACAACACGCGAGCCGGTGAACGGTGAATTCCAGAGCTGGACGCAGGAACAGGTGACGGTTGAGACCGTGAGCGCAAAGAAGGAGGAAGTGCTCAAAGTAGAGCGCTACCGGCAGGGCGGATGGAGCCGAGGAAAGACCGCAGTAGCCGGTGCGGCTATCGGCTTCGGCGGGCGGGTTCGCAATCGGCGCAGGCGTATTCGGCGGAAATTGCTAGAACGAAATCGGACCGTGCTATCTCGCGCGGCGAGGCGGGAGCGTCTTCGGCGGGATCGGACTCGCAGTCGATTGGCGCGCTAACCGGGGCCTCGCTATCGCACCACAATAAGGATGTTATTTACGCGAAGTAGCCGCGGAGTTCCCCAGGTATCTGATCGAACCAAGCAAGCGTGCGCCGCAACACGTCCACACGATCTTTAGGATCATGAAACGCGTGGCCCTCGCCAGCATAAACGACGAGTTGAGTTGGAACGTTAAGTGCCTTCAGAGCGTGCCAGAACTCAAAAGATTGCGGCGATGGGCATCGCCGTCACGTTCTCCCACGACAACCAGAGTCGGCGTCTTCACTTGCTTGATATAGGTGATGGGCGAGCTCTTCGCGTACACAGCCGGATCGTTATAAACGGACGCGCCGAAATAAGGGATCATCCACTCGTCAATCGAATTCTCGCCGTAGTAGCTCAGCCAATCGGCGATACCTGCACCCGCAACGGCGGCTCGGAACCGGTTGGTCTGGGTAACGGTCCACATGGTCATGAATCCGCCATAGCTCCAGCCGGTGACTCCGATGCGGCTGTTGTCGATTGGCGCCTTTTCAATACGGCGTCGAGACCCGCCAGAATGTCGCGAAGGTCTCCGCCTCCAAAATCCTTGATGTTTGCGCGGGTAAACGCCTCGCCCTCTCCGTAACTCCCTCGCGGGTTCGGAAAGAAGACAAAATATCCGAGGCTGGCCATCACAGACATGTCGAACCGGGAACTCGGCCAAGAAGCCGATGTAAGATTCGCGGGTCCGCCATGAATCTCGACCACCATGGGGTAACGTTTGCCGGCGTCGAAATGATCGGGATAAAGCAGCCAGCCCTGCACCCGAAATCCCTGATTATTCCAGATGACGCTCTCCGCTTTTCCCCACTGCGGTCGCTGGGCTGAGTTAGCGTGGGTCAGTTGATGCCACTTGCCCGCAGGGCCGGCCCAAACTTCCGGCGCTTGCTCCCACAAGGAACGAATCACAGCGCTGGTTTTGCCATCGCGCGCGAATGAGAAGTTTGGGTAATTACCGTCCTGGTGGAGTGCCTCAGCGCCCTTCCAGAGCATTTCGATTTGACTGGTTGCGGCATCCAGAGTAGAAACGGCGCCACCTCCATCGACCGTCTCGGTAAACACAATTTTTCGGCTGTCCTGCCAGATCAGGCTGCTTGGCGATGCTTTTATACCGGGAGTAATGTCGCGTGGCTCGCCGCCCTGGGTTCACGCCAATTGTGAAGATGTCGCCACCATTGAAACCTTCGTCGCTCATCAGGCCACCGATGAAAGCGATCTGCTTCCCATCCGGAGACCACCGTGGCAGAGCGAGTTGCCGCTCAACGGGCGGATGGTACAAGACATCCATTCGACCCGAGCCGATATTCAGGACGTAAAGTTGCGCGATCCACCAGTTGTTGTCCGCGGGTCCGGGCGCAGCAAGCGTGGCAAAGCGGTTCCCATCCGGCGACCAATCATATTCGTAAATGTTCAGCGCGGCGGGCGAGATCTGGCGCATGTTGCCTCCCACGGCGCTGACGATGGTCAATCGCTGGTTATGGATATCACTTCCAATTGGTCCGGTTTGCGCAGGTTCAGCTTCGAGCGGACCGCCGCCACCACCATTCTCCGCATACAAAAAGGCGAGGCGCTTTCCATCCGGCGACCAGCGAATATCGGTGACATAGCCCTTCAGATTCGTTACTCGTCGAGCTTTGCTCCCTCGAACAGGCAGTACGAAGACTTGATCCTGCGCCGATCCCACGTTGGAAAGAAACGCAAGCTCCGTGCTGTCAGGCGACCATGCGACGCCGTTTCCCGGAACGATTTCTTTCCGTCACCGGCGGTGACTCGCTGCGGCTTTGCCGAAGGATCTGTCGAATTGACGACGTAGATTTCGGTGTTGTCTTCGTTGTCCTGAGCTGACTGAATCCACGCTACCCATTTGCCATCCGACGAGATAGAAACACCGGAAAACGAGCGCACTTGTTCCAGTTGCTTCAGTACTCGATCAATTTGCGCTTCTTGCGCCGATGCAGCAAGCGTAAACAACATCGAGGCGGCGCACAGCGCGGCGGCTCGATGCAAGTAGCGGAAGATGATTCGAACATCTAACTAATCAGTGAATCCCGACCGCGCCTCGAACCGATTCGATCAGCTTCGCCGGGTCATAGGCAACGCCTTCTTTGAAGACGTACTTCACTTTCTCGACATCCGCAATGTGGGTTGAGGGGTCGCCCTCGACGACCACTAAATCCGCCTGCTTGCCCGCGGCAATAGAGCCGATACGATCCGTGCGGCCCAGGTAAGCTGCACCGTTGTATGAATAGATTCGAATGGCTTCTTCGGGCTTGAATCCGGCCTCGACAAACAGCTCAAGATTTCGCTCATCGCCGAAGCCGGGCAAGGCGCCACCGTTTCCGGTTGGATCGCAGCCCGCGATCAGCAACCCGCCAGCAGCGGCAAATTCACGCTCAAAATCCATCTCTTTCTTGAGCCACGAAAAGTTGCGTGCGTTGGGATTTCCTGCCGCTCGCTCCTTGGCCGCAAGATAGCTCATGGCCGCCTCAGGCGACATAGCATCCAAAACGCGTTGCTCCAGAGGCGGCCGTCCGGGAATGGATGCTTCGAAGACCACCAAGGTAGAGGTGACAGCAACCTTGTGATCGACCAATGCGTGAATCATCTTCTGGGCCTCAGCTCCTTTTAGGTCAAGATTTTGAATCGATGCGGCGCTCTGCCGCTGATCGGGCAAACATCGCGCTGCTTGCCGGGCGTGAACTCCGTATCGACAAGAAGGCCGTGCTCCAGATCGTCTATCCCCAACTCAGCCGCTTCCGTGAAACCAACCGAGCAAAGATGGCCCGTTATCTTCATCCCATGCTCATGCGCCGCCTTGATTGCTTCGGCTAGCGCATCGTGCGAGATATTCATGTAGGCCTTAAACGATGTCGATCCTTCTCGCGCCCAGTAATCGACCAGACGCCGTGCTTGCGCTGGAGAAGTAAGGGATGGCATCTGAATGGAAAATCCGCCCGGACCCTGGATGTATGGACCCGTCGCGTCCATCGTCGGGCCCGGCATCTTGCCGCTCTCGATTAACTTCTTCACATTGATGTCGGTGTATGGTTCGAGCGAGCCGCCAGTGCGCATTGTCGTTATTCCGGACGCGAGATAGAGGCGCGGCGCGCTAAACGCCTGCTCGTTGTACATCGGAATGCTGCCACCCGAGGGATAGAACAGGTGTTCGTGCATAGCGACAAGACCGGGGTAAACAGTATGACCGCTCAGGTCGAGTGTGCGGGCGCCGCTAGGAACCTGGGTTGCGCCCCGGCTTCCAGAGTGGCGATCCTGCCATGATCGATAACAATGGTCTGGTCCGCTCGCGCCGGTGCACCGGTACCGTCGATGACCCGGACATGCACAAGAGCGATGACCGGATCATTCAAGCTGATAAACGGCTGGACTCCCGGCGTGAGGCGGCTTTGCGCAGTAATCACAGGCAATAGAGCTAACAGGCTGGAGAAAGCGAGAAAAAATGGATCATAAAGTCGGCTCCGATTCTACAACGGTGGCACAGACGATCGTTTTTTGTCCTCTGTCTTGTCGATGACCAAGCAGTT
>CAWFWH010000037.1:0-140394 GCA_963819405.1 uncultured Acidobacteriaceae bacterium
GACCTTGAGTTGATTGGCAGCGAGGAAACGATCCTTTATGTCCCTTCGATCATTGGTCGTGCACGCGAAGCCGTTGTGTTCGCGTCGCCTATCGCGAGTGTAGTGCGAGCGCCCCTACGACCCTCGCTGAGATTCGGGTGCACTAGTGACCCCGACCGCCACCGTCCGGCGATTATAAGCGCTAAACCGCCGAGAAGAAGCATTGCCGATGCCGGCTCAGGGACCGCCGGAGCATTGATAGTTCCACTTCCCGAGACCGTGCCTACGGTGAGGCCTTCGAACCCGTTGCCCGAAGCAGACCCTGTAGCCCCGGCGAACTCGCCCGTTCCCCCGGTGAAAGTCAGCATCTGAGTAAAGGGGCCTGTGCCGTTTGGGCTTGCGATTATTGCGGAGACGTCCTCGAATGTATTGCCGGACAATGTATCGCCGTTCGCGAACAGCAGGCTGAAGGTTCCGTTAAGGAGTCCGGTATTTAGATCCGCCACGCTTTGGTCAGAGTACGAGACCGGATTCCAGGCAACATTGAGGCCCGGATCGTTTGAGAGAACAGAGCCGTTAAATTGTCCAACAAGCGTCAAAGTCGTCGTTGTTGCGCTGACAACGGTCCCCATGCCGGTCAGGCTGTAGGTTATTGGGATGGAGGCGGCCTGAGCTGGAATCGCCAGCGCGAGGACGCTGAATATGGCTGCGCCAGCAGTGCCAATCTGTTTTGAGCGTTTCATACTTCTCCTTTGTTGGCAGCTTAAGAACTCTGAGCGGCATTGGTCACCGCATAATTATGTAGGTATATAAGGCGCGCTACTACCGCACTATCCGCTCGCGTAGCGCCTTCGCAACCGCTTCCGATTTGGAGTGCACATGCAGCTTGTCATAAATGCTGCGCATGTGAAACCGAATCGTATTCACGCTCACGTCCAGTTCCGCTGCAGCCGTCTTATAGTTGTGCCCCTCGACGAGCAGCTTCAAAATTCGAATTTCATGGGGGGTCAGTTGATAATCGGCGCCTTCCGGAGGTCGAATCTCTCGGAATAGCGCGATTACTTTGCGTGCCACTTCAGGTGACATCGGCGCGCCGCCGTTTACGGCTTCGTGCAGGCTCTCCAGCAGCCGGGCGGGCGCGGTTTTCTTCAACAGATATCCGCAAGCGCCCGCACAAATTGCGTCGAAAATGCGCTTGTCGTCTTCGTACACGGTCAACACAACGGCCGGAAGGTTGGGATATCTTTCCCGGAGTAAACGGATGCCCTCTGTGCCCGACATCCGCGGAAGGCCAATATCCACTAAGACTACGTCAGGAAGATCGCGGCCAATTTGCTGGAGCGCCTCTTCCATGGAGCCGAAGCTGCTTGTGCAACGATAGCCCTCCGTCCCGTCGATCAATCTATGCAGCCCTTCGCGGATCCGTAACTGATCCTCGACAAGGGCGACACGAAGCACACCTGCGGACATGCAGCCCCTCTAGAATAGCCGCGGGGCTCGAAAATGTTCCCTATCCGTTTGTGTAGTTTTTCTTATGCGATTGAATGAAATGACGCCCGATGGGAACCCATAAACGAATCGTCGTGCCGTACTGGGGAGCCGAATCGATAGTCGCGCGTCCGCCCAAGTCCTTCGCCCTCTGCTCGATGCTGGCTAGCCCGTGCCCATTCTGAATTTTGGTCATGTCGAACCCTTTGCCGTTGTCCCGCAGTACCAGTTCCAGCGAGCCGTTTTGGAGCCGGAAGTCGATGTCGATTTCCGTGCAGCCGGAATGGCGCGCCGCATTATGCAGGCTCTCTTTGAATATTAAAAAAATCTGCCGCCGAATTTCTGAGTCCAGCTCCGGATCTTGCTCCGCCTCAGGCGCGCGGAATCGAACGCAAGTTCCATTGGACGCAAAGAGGTCATTGGCGAAACGTCGCATCCGGTGCGATAAGTCCCCAAGGCGATCCTGCTCCGGGTCGATGGCCCATACAATATCGTTCATTGAATCGACTGATTCACGCGAGAGATCGGCGATCTCGGAGAGAGGCTGGAGATCTTGCTCTTTGCGCGCGCCGCGGCTGGCTATTTCGCTCAGAATCGCGATCTGCGATAGCGTGCTGCCGACGTCGTCGTGCAAATCGGTGGCAATGCGGGTTCGCAGCCGCTCCATTTTGAGCAACTCTTGCAAGCGGTATCGGTACAGCGTGTACAACATCGCCCCCACGATCACGAGAAAAAGTACTCGCATCCACCAGCGCTGCCAAATCGCGGGAGCAATAGTGAACTCCAGGCTCGCCGGCGTTGCGCTCGCAAGGCCATCCGTCGTGATCGCGCGTACCTGAAAGTGATAACTTCCGGGCGACAGGCTCGCGAAATCGACACGCCGCTCGTCTGTCGGCTGGCTCCAATCCGTATACGCGCCGTCCAGACGGTACTGGTAGCGAAGCGGCTCGCCCGTGCCAAAGCCGAGCCCCACAAACCCGATCTCAACCTGGTTCTGATTGGGAGCGAGTTTAATTCCTGATATGGCCACCTCGCCAAGCGCAGAGATGGGCCGTGGCATGCCTCGTACGCGTACCGCGTTTATGTAAACGGGCGGGGACTGGCGCGGCCGCTCGGGTTCTGGTTTGAAGTGCGAGAGTCCCACAGGCGTGCCAAACCAAAGTGCACCATGGCGATCCCGGAAGGCTTCCATATCGACACCGAGAGCAAGTCCGTCAGCTTTTGTGTAGTGCTTGACTCGCAGCGGCATCCGTGGGTAAAAGCAATCCACTCCCCGCCCAGTCCCGACGTAGATTCTTCCCCACTGGTCTTGAGTGACACACTGCATATCGTTGCTCGCGAGGCCGTCCGCTGTGGTCAAAACAGTAAACCTTGGGGTTTCCGCGTCAGGTGAGTCGATCCACACCAGCCCCTTGCTGCACGCCACCCACAATCGGCTTGCGCGATCCAAAAACAGCGCGCGAACGCGGTAAGCTCCCAGCCCCTTTGGCGTCTCAAAAACCCGAAAGCGCCCCGCGCGATATCGAGCCAGTGCGCCATTGAACCCGACCCAAACATTGCCGGCGCGGTCTTCTGAAAACGCGTACGCCATCTTACCCGAAGGCAACCCATCTTCCGTCGAGTAACGGTGCATAATAGCGGTTGCACGCTCGAACCTCGCTAACGCAGATCCTCCTTCGGCAGTGCCAACCCACACGTCGCCGCGCGAATCCTCAAAAAGCACAAACACGCTACCTGGAAGCCCATTCTGCGCGTTGTAAAGAGCTTCGGGACTCGCAGATCCGAGTTTTCCTATGGTTGAATTAGGAAAGCGGAACAGGCCATCGGCTGTCGGCACCCACCAATGGCCGAGGTGGTCTTGAAATGCGAGCTGGTTGCGCCCCCAACCCCAAAGTCGTACGGATGCTGGAATATTTGGCAACACCGGATGGAAGCGTCGGCCGTCGAACCAATTTAGCGGTTTGTGCGTACCCGGAACCTGACTGGTGACGCACAGCTCTCCTGCCTGGTCCTCGAAAACCGACAGGACGAAATTCGAAGCGAGGCCATCCTGCGCTCCGTAAGTCACAAATCCGCCGTGACTAATCTTCTGGGCACCCGTCGATCCCACCCACAAATTGCCGTTGCGGTCTTCACCGAGCGCATGTATCTCCTGATCTAGGCCGTTCGCCGCAGTGAAGTTTTCGAACTCTTCGCGCGAGCCATTCGCCATGTATTTGACCAGAGCATCGCCGGTTCCAATCCACAGTTGGCCATCCCGGGATTCGAGCAAAGAACCAACGATGTTGCCCGTTAGGCCACCCGCCATTGTGAATCGCCTTTCAACGAGCGGCTCCGATGATTCGGATTTCCGGATGCGCACCAGTCCTTCCCAGGTACCCACCCATAAGCGGCCGGCGTGATCTTCAAGCAGGCTTAGCACGTGATTTCGCGCTGGGCCAGTCCCGATAACGTAGCGTTCACATCGACCCGTAGCCGAACGCCGGTAGAGCGCTTTATGTCCGCCTATCCACAGGTTTCCTCGGTGGTCCCGGAGAAGCGCCTCGATAACCCTGTCCTCGAAATGCGCGCTTGGCATTCCGATGTCTACGAACCGCATTGCCCATCGGTCGTCCCTTCGCTCGAGATGATATAGTCCACCGTAAGTACCAGCCCAGATTCCGCCCGCTCCATCATCAGCAAGGCTCGTCACCGTACGCGCCTCTGGATCTGCAGGCCGATACACAATAAATTGCAGCCGAGATCCCGCTGCTTCAAAGTGCGCCACGCCATCGCCAGTCGCTACCCAGTATTCGCCGGTTGGGGCTTCCAGCAAATCGAAATCGCGTTCGGGCAGCCCCTGCTCCGGTCCGAAACTTGTGAATTGATAGCCATCGAAGCGCGAAACTCCCTCGGGCGTGCAGAACCACAGGAAACCCCGGGAATCGCGGACGATACGATTGATATGGTTGCTCGGCAGGCCGTCGGCAGTCGTATACGTACGGATGGGTAGCTGCTCGGCGCGCGATACGAGTGAAATGGCGACAAACGCCGTCAGCGCGGAAGAAGCACGCACAGCCATTCTTCGTCCAAGCTCACCCCGAGCCCTGAAGGCTTCCAGATTAGCAGTTTTGAAAGCCGACGGAGAACGCGCTTAGATTGGAAAAAGCCAACCCGCACAACCCTACACATTTGTGCGGTGACAAGAGCACATCGCCGGATCGAGAATCTCCAATTGTAGGAGTTTCCACGTTGACCCGAACGCAACCATTTTCCTTATTCTGCGCGGTGCCGCGGCATCATCGCGCTTGCCTCTAGCGGACACATCAAAAACGTCACCTTCGTATATGGATCGTATGTGTAGAAAACAACTTCAGTGCGCTTGGATAGTCCTTGTAGCGTTTTTCTGCATGTTCGGAATCCCTGACGTTTGCGCTGCCGCTGTTGATTCCTTGGCAATGACGCCGAGCCGTGTGAACACCAGCCCATACCTTCTTAGGTTTCAGCTGCCGACATCGCCGACATCCTTCGCGGTCGACCTTCCCGGCCCAGGGCTGTTCGGCTTGAACACAGACGTGACGTTGAACGGAACCGTATTCCCAAACAGCAAGGCAGTATTTTTCACTCCCGCTCAAGGTGGCGGAGTGAAGGCGTATTCAACCAGAAAGTGGATCGTCGTCGGGGTAATCGCGGCTGCAGCAGCGGTGGGCATTACTGCAGCGCTCATTGCGCACAAACATAAAGTACTGAACGGGCCCGCTTTTTGAGGCCGTAAAAGCCGACGGAGAACGCGCTTAAATTGGAAAACTTACCCGCACGACCCTACACATTTGTGCGGTGACAAGAGTGCATGTGGTGGTCAAGAATTCTTCTAGTACAGGAGCACAGATGTTTACTGAACGAAAACTGCTGATGTTGATGTTGTTCGCATGGTTTACGGCTGGTGCCAGCGCCGACCCTGTTGTCTACGCAGTCACCATTAATTACAACAACTTTACGAGTCAATTCGGCACGGCGAACACGACTGCGGGCACGTTTAACCCAATCGGTCCTGCCATTTCGGATTCGCTAAACGGGTTGGTGCAAGGGCCGAACGGAAATCTACTCAGCCTAGGTGGATCCGGGAACTTAGATGCGATCAATCCAGTTACCGGGGCCGCCTCTGTCATCGGGGCCACGGGGTTGGGCAGTAATGCCTACACGGTTGGGGAACTGAACGGAACGGTCTTTGCAACCGATCTACAAAGCAACCTCTACCATGTGAATACAACGACGGGACTCGCAACTCTCATCGGTTACACCGGTATCCCGCAATGCCCGTCCCTCACCGATCCTAACGACGTGAGTGACGAATCGCTGTTTGCCTATGGCGGAAAGCTGTACGCAACTTTCGACGCGGTAAATTTAAATACCCTGGCCACCGTGGATTCTCCCGAGCTCTATCAAATCGATCCTACGACTGGGGTGGCGACCCTGGTGGGTCCGACAGCCTTGGGCCTCGACGCGGAAGCGGTGGTGGACGGTACTGTCTATGGTTTTGCTTTCGGTTACGCGGGGCCGAATCTGGTGCTCTCCTTGAACCCGACCAATGGCAACACCACTTCAGTGGGGACCTACAACCTGAATTCGTTCGCCGCCATTACTGGAGCAGCCGCGACCCCTGAGCCCGGCTCGTTCGCACTGATTGGCATCGGAATAGCTGCCGTTCTTATTTCAAGACGGCCAAAGCACCTTGCCGAATTCGTTCGGGTCTTACTTCGAGGTTTAAGCTAATGCAGACAAAACTCAGCGTTCTTACTTCGTTTAATCTGATCTGTTCGATATCGCTTGTCTCGTTTACGGTTCCGGCGAGCGCCGATCCTTTGGTGTACGTAGCCAATTTGGCACGATCGACGTGAACACCGGGGCGTATTCTCTATTCGGCCCCGGCACGCCTCAAGGAGCCGAGGGGTTGGTTCCGGGGCCGGCCTACCGGGATGCGCGGAGCGAAGAACTCGACACACTCGTATCCCATCTTCGCTACGCCCTCTCCGGCGTTTTCCATTTTCAGAAGTCTTAAAGGAGTTCTAATCATATGTCGACGCAAGCTCAAGTCGCAGCCAATCAGGCCTGTTTTGGAAACGAGACTGCAACTCTGATCAGCGCCATGCATGGCATACAAGGCCTCAGCAGAAGATGTTTTCTGTGGAGCGGGATCGGCTTTGGCGCTCCGCTGGCGATTTCGAGCCGGCTGAAAAGCGAGACGGTTTACCATTTCGCCACGAGCGAGTGGGATATACAGATGACTGTTGAGTTCCACGACCGGTACTCAAGCAACGGCTTCTGGTTCGATGAGCTTCGAACGGACCGCAAGTATTGCCTTTCCTCGGAGGGCGAGGAAGGGCATAATTGCCTGCCGAAATTTTCGGGCTCGATCGCGATAGCGCATTACCGGATTCGATCGCGTCCCAATTCGCCGAATTCGTTAGTTCTGCGCGAGCGTGTCCGTACGATCGATCGGGACAGCCGTGTGAACGACCGTCCTCCGTTTGAGCGCATCCTGGAGCTTCGTGGGGGATTGGCCAGCGATATTCAGGCATTTGGCTATCAGCCGGACGCCTCCTCTGCCGTTCAGGCAGAAGCGGCAGAGCCGCATGAGCCCTGGTGCCTTTTTCGGCAGGACCTCTATTTTGATGGAAGGGGCGTGCCGTTTCTGGTGGTTCACTGGAAACATACGCTGAGCGCGATCCGCATTCTGGACATTATTCCAGGAGACCAGACGCGGCTGATTAGTGAATAGGCGGAGCGATGGAAAATCCGGGACTCGTCACCTATGACGCGAACATCGTCCTCTCGCCGCCAGGAGAAGATTCAGTGCGGCACCAAAGACAGTGCGCAAACATTGGCAGGCTAGGGAAACACAAACGCAAGCTGCGGAAGACAATGTGAAATCGGGTCCGTCGGCCACAATCACGTTTCACCTCAGTCCTGAAGCTCTCGCCGAAGACAGGGCACGCCCATTTCCTCCTAATCCTTGGCGAATTCCCGAGAGATAAGGGGCATACCGCATTTACCGCGCCCTTGCCCCACGCGCGTTTCGGACGCGGCCGCTATTCATGCCGAACCGCGGTCATTGGGTCGATTTGAGATGCCTTCCGCGCGGGTAAGTAGGCTGCCAAAAGCGCGGCGCTCAGAAGAATCGCTACGGCTTCTGCCAGAGTCCTCGGATCGTCGGGCTTTACTCCGAAGAGAGAGGATTCCACCAGTTTCGCCGCGCTTAGCGCCGCCGGGACACTGATGGACAACCCCACGGCGGCAAGTATCAAGACGTCGCGTAGCACCATCCACACCACGGTTCCTCGCTGCGCCCCTAGCGCCATTCGAATCCCGATCTCTCCCGTGCGCCGCGCCACCGTGTACGACATCGTGCCATAGGTTCCCACACACGCAATCCCCAAAGCCAGCATCGCAAAAACCGAACACAGCCGCGCGAACAGGATTTGCTGGCTCAGCTCTCGGTCAATCTGCGCCGCCTGCGTGCCGAGATTCGTCACCGGAATGCGCGCATCGGCCTGATGCACGATCTTTCGAACCGTACCGCTGTAGGCCAGTGGATCGCCGGCCGTGCGCAAGAAGAAAGTCATCTCATCGACCGGGACGTTTAAGTTTTGCGCGAAGGGCATGTAGACGATGGCAGGAAAATCGCCCGTCAACTGGTCGTACCTGGCGTTCTTCGCCACGCCAATGATTTCCATCTCCTGTGGCTTCAGCCGCGGCCCGAAACTGACGATGCGCTGGCCCATGGGATTCACGCCCTGGAGATTCGCCTTCACCCACGCTTGGTTCACAATCGCCACGGGAGGCGAGCCCAAGCGATCCCGGTCGTCGAATTCGCGTCCGGTCAGCAGCGGAATCTGCATGGTCGTGAAGAATCCCGGTCCGGTGGCCAAGACGTGAGTCGCCGCGGCGGCCATGCCGGAACCCTGGCCGCTGGGCGCTTTCTCCGGTCGCTGCTTGCCAGCGGGAACCACGGGCCAACCCCACGCCTCTTCGCCGATCAGCGGTGAATTCGCCAGGTCGCGCTCCGTACGCCCGGTACAGCAGCGAAGCGCTCTTGCAGATCCCTGTAAAAGGAGATGATCTCCGGGTCACGATGCCCCGCCTGCCGCGCATTGAGCGTAAACGTCAAGAGATTCTCGCGTTGGAATCCCACTTCGAGCGATTGCAAGGCTGAGAGCGTCCGCAGAAACAAACCCGCCCCCACCAGCAGCAATAGCGAAATCGCGATCTGCGCAACCACCAGCATCCCGCTCAAACCGAATCGCAGGCGCCCGCGAGTCCGCTGCTCGCCCGCTCGTGTTTCTCTCAGCACGGGCATCACATCCACGCGTGTCGCCTGAAGCGCCGGCGCCAGTCCGAACAATAAGCCTGTAATGGTGGTCAGGGCCGCTGCCGCCGCCAGCACGTGCCAGTTCAATTCCGCATGCAGCGTGAAATCGTCGCTTCCGCTCGCCAGCAGCAGTTTGAGAAATCGGACTCCCCACATCGCAAACAAAATCCCTGCTGCGCCGCCCGTTGCAGCGAGCAATAAGCTCTCCGTCAGCAACTGCCGGATCACGCGCCAGCGTCCCGCGCCCATGCTGAGCCGGACCGCCATCTCGCGCCTTCGCGCCGTCGCGCGCGCCAGCAGCAGATTCGCGATATTGGCGCAGGCGATCGCCAGAATCAGCCCCACCATCGCCAATAGAACGTACAGCGGCTGCGAATATTCGCGGCGGAGGTTATCCAGCCCGCCTGCGCCCGGTTTGAGGAGGAATTCCGGCAGATTCTTCCGTTCCGTATCATTGGTCGCGGTGGTGGCGGCCCAACCTTCAAAGACCGGCGCCAAAGCGGCTTGCGCTTGCGCCATGGTAACGCCCGGCCGCAACCGTCCCATCATTTCGATCCAGTAATAGTGTTCGTCCAGATACTCTCGGGCGGGGTTGGTGAGCGGATCCTGCTCACGATTCAGCAACAGATCAGCGTGCATCGGCAGATAGAAATCCGGCGCCGCCGCCGGATCCACGCCGAAGAATCCCGGCGGCGCGACTCCGATTGCGGTGAATGGAACATTGTTGATCAACACCTGCCGCCCGGCCGCACTGGCCGCATCGCCGAACCGGCTTTCGGCGAACGCGTAACTGAGCACCACTACTCCCGATCCCGCCGCACGGTCGTCATCGCCGATGATCAGACGCCCCGCCGCAGGCACGAGCCTCAGGCCACGAAAATAGTCGCCCGAAACATACTCACCCGCCGCAATCCCGGCCTGACCCTGGATCATGATGGTCATTTTGCCGGCCGGGCGATACGCGAACAGCACGGAAAGCACATCTGTGGATTTGCGCAGCAGCTCGAATGCCGGATAGGGGAAAATCGGCGTCGTCTTTCCGGTCTTGGGATCGTTATAGAAATAGCCACTCTCCGTATGCACCACCGAGTCGTGTATGCTCTTTTTGCCCATGACGTGCCAATTGAGCACTACGAGCGACCCCGGATCGCGAACCGGCAGCGACCGCATCAGCAGTGCGTCCATGAAACTGTAAATCGCGGTATTCGCCCCAATCCCCAGCGCAAGCGAAAGCGCCGCCAGGATTGTAAACGCCGGATTGTGCAGGAGCGTTCGCGCCGCATAGTGCAGGTCCTGCGCGAATTGCTCCAGCAGAGTCCAACTCCACGTCGCCCGAGTCTCCTCCCTCACCGCGGCCAGATTTCCCAACTCCCGTCGCGCCGCCCACCGCGCCTCCTCTTCGGCTAAACCGGCTTGCCGAAGCTGTTCCGCTTCTTCCGACAAATGAAACTGCAACTCGGCGTCGAGCTGATCTTCCTTGCTGTGGCGCTTCATCAGCCAACCCAGCTTGCGAAAAAAAGCGCTCATTGCCCCTCCTGATCCGCTGGATTCAAAATCAATCCCATCGCGCGGGAGAACGCCTCCCACTTCGATTGCTCCGCGGCGAGCTGCTTTCGCCCGCGCGGCGTCAGGCGATAGTATCTGGCGCGTTTGCCTTTCTCCGACAGATCCCACGAAGCTGCAATCCAGCCCTTGGCCTCCAGCCGGTGGAGGGCCGGGTACAAAGAACCTGTCTCCACCTGCAGCAGCTCTTCCGAGGTTCGTTGGATGTGCCGGGCGACGGCGTGGCCATGTTGGCGTCCCGCAAGCAATGTGCGGAGAATCAGCACGTCGAGGGTGCCTTGTAGAAGTTCAACACGCGATGGCGGCGTGTTTCTCATTGTGTAGTTATTCTACTATTTATTGTGTAGGGTGTCTACTAGCTCTCGGCAGTCCGGATTGTGGCGTGGATCAGCTACCCAGTTAAGCTGAACTGATGCACGACCGATACGCGGGCGGCCGAATGATTGATCGCTCGAAGAGGATCTTCAACTGAGCCGCTTGTATACGGAGAGAGTTTTCGGAGTGAAAGCAAATGCATAGCTCGCTTTCCACACGACGGAGCTTTTTGGGTGCTGCTGCCGCGTTCGCCTACAGTCGCGGCATCGCCACCGGACAGCCGGTCTCGTTGCGCATCGGAGTGACGGATTGGAATCTGAACTTGGGCGCCAAGCCCGAGGCAGTGTCGAAGGCGGCTGAGCTTGGCTTCAGAGGAGTGCAGGTTTCCTTTGGACGAGAACTGGCCGACGGCAAAATGCCGGCCGATGATCCAAACAAGACAGCGCAGTACCTGAGGTTGTCAAAGCAACAAGGAGTGACGATCGACGGAACTTGTGTGGACCGATTGCACGACAACGGTCTGAAGAGCGATCCGCTGGCGCTGAAATGGGTTTCCGATGGAATTCGGCTTACCCGAGACTTGAAAACGAAGGTGCTTCTGTTGCCGTTTTTTGGACGTTGGGCGATTAAAGGCGCTGCGGAGATGGAGCATGTGGGCGGCGCTTTACGCGAACTTGCCCCCGAGGCCGAGCGAGCGGGTGTGATCCTGGGACTCGAGAACACGATCTCCGCGGAAGACAACGTGCGGATCATGGAGATGTCCCGCTCAAACAAGGTTTCTGTTTACTACGATGTCGGCAATTCGACCCAATCCGGATTCAACGTAGTAAAAGAGATCCGCTGGTTGGGCAAGGATCGCATTTGCCAATTCCACTTCAAAGACAATCCACATTTCCTCGGAGAAGGCGCCATTCGGTTTGGACCAGTGGTTCAAGCTATCCGAGACATTGGATGGTCGGGTTGGGCAAATCTGGAGACAGATGCACGACCGGGTAACTTAGACGCCGATATGCAGCGAAATCTCGGCTATATCCGTCGCGTAATTGACGAGGTGTACGGCTGAAGGTAAACCACAGCTGTCTCTCGGATAGAATATCCCGGGAGAAATCGTTATGTTCACCGCTACCGCCGATTTGATCTTACCGAGCACTACCACCGGATCTTTTCCACGCCCGCGCTGGTATGACGTGAGCATGTGGGGGCAGCCACTCGATACCTGCATGCTCAACGTTCGCTTTCGCGAGAAATTTCAGGACGCGTTATCGGTGGTGATCAGCGATCAGGAACGTGCCGGGCTTGAGATTCTGAGTCATGGCGATTTCCACTTAGATGAGGACCTCGCCGGCCGCGCATGGCATCATTATCCGCTGCAACGCTGGGCAGGATTCGAGGGCGACTACCTGCAGCCGGAAGAGACCACCGCGCCGTGGCTGCACTATCCTCCCGGCACGCTTCTGAACGAAATCTATACGGGCTGGCGTTGGCCTCATGTTGTGGGCAAGATCGAGCACCGCCCGCTCGGTTACGCGAAGATTTGGCGTTTGGCGCAAGCACGGACCAACAAGCCAGTGAAGTTCGGAACCTGCTCCTCGCAGGTGATGGCGTTATTTCTCGACATTCACACACCAAAATATAAAGACAAGCGTGAAGTCATCTGGGACATGGCGGTGGCGATGAACCAGGAACTGCTAGATCTGCGGGACGCAGGCTGCCGGTGCATTCAGATTGAAGAGCCCACGTTCCACTTCATGGCCAATACCTATGGCAAGGACCATGAGGAGGTGCAGTTTATGGTGGATGCGTTCAACCGCGAGGTGCAGGGGTTAGAGGATGTTGAGCTTTGGATTCATACATGTTGGGGAAATCCAAACATGCAGCGCGTAATGGAAGACACCAGCTATGCGAATTCAATCGAGATCTATTTGGAGCGCTGCCGGGGCGATGTGTGGACGCTCGAGATGAAGGACCGAAACCAGAAAGACCTCGAATTATTTGCGCCATTCCGCAACAGCCTCAAGAAGAAGATATGCATAGGAGCGGTGAGCCATCGGGTTCTGCAGGCAGACCGGCCAGAGGATGTTGCGGTTGAGATCCGGAAAGCACTGCAGTATATCCCGGCCGAGAAACTGATCGTTTCGAGCGATTGCGGATTCGGGCGACAGGGATGTAACCGGGAGATTGCTTTCTATAAGGCCAGCGCGATAGCCCAAGGGTGCAATATCGTGCGACGGGAGCTTGGGTTTCCGGTCAACGACATACCGGCCGCGGCTGCGATGCTGCAAATAGACGTGGTTCCGGGACGAGGTCGTGCGGAGGCCACCTCAGTGTGAACAGTTGTATTCTGGTTCGGCAAGTTCGAGCCGGCAGTGGCGCCGCGTTTCCGAGCCCCGCCGCGCCGAGCTTCGCGTTCGCGGGTCTCGCTTTCACGCGGGGGGCAGCCTGAGTTCCGCATACTCGCATCCCAGTTCGCCGCAAAGCGCTTCCACAACCAATTCGTGATCAGCGCGCTGCGGCAACCCCGAAACCGCTACCGATCCAATCACGCCTGAGCCTGCGAGGGCAATAGGAAACGATCCGCCGTGCGCCGCAAACTCGGTGAGAACCAGCCCGAAACGGTCCATCAAGGTCGTGTTCTTCTGCTGCAGCTCCAACCCCATTCCATAGGAGCTCCGATAAAATCGCGCGACGACGTTCGATTTCCGGCGTGCCCAATGGATGTTATCGGGCGTGCTGCCCGCCAGTGCACAGAAAAAGAGTGCCTGCCCGAACCGCTGTACGTCGATCACCAGCGGCGCACTCCGCGCAATCGCCATGTCCCGGAGCCGGCAACCCAACCTCCACGCCGATTCTTCGTTGAATGTCGAAAATTTAAGCCGCTGTTCCTGTTTGGCGATGATCGCGAGGTCTTCGCTGAGGCTCACAGTCCTGACGATATCGTATCTCCATGCCGTCGCCGCAGGCCACTCGATCATCCAACCACCTTCCGACATTACTTAACAGCACAAGCTGACCAAACTTCAGCCGCAGACCCATCACTCCTGCAAAGCGAGTTTGCAGCATTCAACCAAATTCCAGCGGATCCGATCGGTGATATTCTGCGGTAACCACGGTGATCGGCAAAACCGTTTCGCACTATCGTGTGCTCGAGAAGCTTGGCGGCGGTGGCATGGGTGTGGTGTACCGTGCCGAGGACGTCAAACTAGCCCGCGAAGTGGCTCTCAAATTTCTGCCTGATGAGATCACTGGCGACCGCGCCGCAGTCGATCGGTTCCAGCAAGAGGCACGGGCGGCAGCGGCTATCAGTCATCCGAACATTTGCACAATCTACGAAGTGGGTGAACATGAGGGCTCGCCGTACATTGCTATGGAACTGCTCGAGGGCGAGACGCTAAAGCACAAGATTAGTGGCAAGCCGCTCGCGCTAGACACGCTCTTGGATTGGGGGATTCAGATAATGGACGCCCTCGACGCCGCACATTCGGGCGGCATCATACATCGCGATTTGAAGCCGGCGAATCTCTTTATTACGAGCCGCGGTCACGCGAAAATTCTCGATTTTGGATTGGCGAAGCTGCTCGTGGGAAGGAAAAGCGCGGCTGTAGGTACGTCAGAGAGCACCGTGGCGGCAGTTGTGACGGACCCGGGCCGCACCATGGGCACGCCGGCCTACATGTCGCCGGAGCAGGTTCGCGGTGAAGATTTGGATCGACGGACAGATCTCTTCAGTTTGGGCGCGGTGCTCTATGAAATGGCAACGGGACGGATTGCGTTTCAGGGCGGCACGTCCGGCGCAGTTTTGGGAGCGATCCTACACGAGCGGCCCAAGTCGCTGCTGCGGGTGAACCCGGAAATGCCGGGAGAACTCGAGCGGATCATCAGCAAGGCGCTCGAAAAAGATCGGGATCTGCGCTACCAGCACGCTGCCGATTTGCGAGCCGATTTGAAGCGGCTCCAGCGCGACACGGATTCCGGGCGATTTTCAGCCACTTCGGGTTCGCACGCCGCGGCTGTGAACTTGAGGCTGCCGGCTGCAGCGCCACCGGCGGCAAGCGCATGGAAGCGACGCGCCAAGTGGCTGCTCCCCGGAATCGCATTGCTAGTCCTGCTTACGGTGTTGTTCGTTTACTATTCGCCCGAACGCAAGCGCCGAGAGCCAAACTTTCAGACCATGGCGATTGAACGGCTCACCAACCGGGGCCAGGTCACGAAAGCCGCCATCTCTCCCGACGGCAAGTACCTTGCCTTCTTGGCGGGCAAAGCCGGGAAGCTAAGCCTGTGGGTGCGGCAGCTGGCTACTCACAGCGATATTGCAATTCTTCCTTCCTCAGCCGGGTTTTTCGAAGGGCTCACCTTCTCGCAAGATGGGAACTACCTCTTTTACGTGATGGAAGGTAAGTTATTCCGCGTGCCCACGTTCGGAGGCGAACCGCGCAAGTTTGGCGACCGTATCGATTCCCCGATCGCCTTCTCTCCGGATGGGCGACGCTTCGCATTTTTGCGAACGATTTCCCCTGCCAATGAAACCTTGACGATCGCTTCCATGGATGGCGCCTCAGAGCAAATGCTCGCGCACCGCGCAGCACCTGACGGCTTCGATGGCAATGGAATGGCGTGGTCCCCAAACGGCAAGCTCATCGCGACCAGCGCCTACTCGCGGGGCAAGTGTTATGTCATGGTCGTCCCCACCGCCGGCGGATCGTTTAAGCCGTTAGGGCTGACGGGATGGTCCCACATACGTCAACTCGCATGGCTGCCGGACATGAGCGGCGTTGTTCTGATCGCGATGCAGTCGCACAGTTCCCGAGGGCAGATCTGGCAGATCTCTTTTCCCGGTGGGCAGGCGCACAGGATCACCAACGATCTGCACGACTATTTCGATGTGAGCATGACCGGCGATTCGCAGTCACTGGTCACCGTGCAAGCGGAAAAAGATTCCAATATCTGGATAATTCCAGACGCCAATACGGCGCGCGCGAAACAGATCACTTTCGGTTCCGGAACGCAGGACGGGATCTTCGGACTGGATCGGACCGCAGACGACCGCATCGTCTATGCCTCTTTGGCAGGCGATACGCGGGAGATATGGATCACGGATAAAGCAGGGCCGCAACAAGTAACCACCGACGCGGACCTTGGTTTCTTCTCGACGCCTTCCGCGTGCCCCGACGGGCATACGATCGTCTTCGTGGCCGGGCGCTACGGCAGCGCTCCCGTGTGGCGCGTCGATACGGCCGGGGGCAAGCCGCAAGCCCTGGTTTCGACTGGCACGAATGGCGCCCCGTCCTGCTCGCCTGATGGGAAATGGGTTTATTTCAATTCATTGGGTAAGTACTATACGCTCTGGCGGGTGCCGGTTCGAGGCGGCCGCGCGGAACAGCTGACTCATTTCGCGTCTTCATTTCCCCTCGCTTCGCCGGACGGCAAATGGATTGCTTTCATGCTCGAGGATGCAAACCGGAGTGCTTTTGGAATCATTCCCGCCAGCGGTGGCGCGGCGGCAAAAACTTTTGATTTTTCTTACATCAGCCCCACCGGACAGGCGATCGTGCGATGGAGCCCTACCGGAGATGCGATTGACTACGCGGACACGCAGAATGGTGTCTCGAGAATTCTCCGGCAGCCCCTCAAGGGAGGTTCGCCACAGCGCGTCATCGAATTCAACTCAGGCCTGATTTTCAATTTCGTCTGGCTGCGCAACGGTAGGGACTTGGCCGTCGCGCGCGGCTCTACGAGCAGCGACGTGGTGCGAATTCGCAATTTCGAAGGCACTTGAACCGTTAACGTCCACCGGCAATCGCTTTAGTCAGCCCTGCAATACCGATGTTTGCCTGCGCGATCAGGCAACCGCTGGACGCGGCTCTTTTCTGAGCCGGTCGAGAGGAACACTTACGACCGCGGCTTCATTTCTGTCCCTGGCTACCGCGGCTTTCGCTGCTCGGGGGTACGATGCCTTTCAATCGTAAATAGGTCACCATGTTGCCGTAGTGCTCATCGGTGTGCGCGGTGTTGACTGAAAGCACCGTAAGCTTCGCCACGTTGTAGTTCATCAATTTCACCATCTGGCTTCCCTGTGCGTCAGTCATTCCTGCATATGCCTTGTTGCAGTACGCAACGGCTTCTTTCAGGGCCGCCACCAGATCTGCCTTCGAGGTTTTAGTTTTCTCGATTCCCTTCATGGGATTCGGTTCGCCGGTAGCCATCGCGCAAAAATTATATTGGGCGTCTGCGACGTGGCCGACAAGTTGGCCAAAACTCCGAACGTCCGGTGTTGGCTTGAAGGAGTAGTTCTCTTCTGGCATCTTTTCGGCAGCGGCTACGACTTCGCCGCTGACCAGTGCATAAAAACCTTTTTCGCTGGCTGAGATTGGATTAGCCGGTGCAGTCGGCGTCTCTTGGGCGAGTACGACAACTGGCGCCGCGGCCAATGCCACGAGCACAAAGCAGAGTCTCTTATTCACGTGGACCTCACTCGGGGAATGAATTCACATCTCGGGCCGATGACAGAATCGCGCCTCGATGAACGTCGTTATCAACACGATTATGGGCCTGCGCTCGGGTTTTGTAAAGCGCCCTCCGCATTCACCGGAAATCGAGCACAGGATGAGAGAGATCGGGGTCATAATGCCTTCCCGATTGTGGCGAGTCGAATCGTCTGCGACCGACTTGTTTTGCGGGGGCGACGCAGGTCCTGCTTTCGACCCAGATCCTGCTTTCGATGAGGCGCGAGTTACAGCGGGTCCTCCGTCGATTTGGCCGATCAAGTGCCAATTCTCCTCAAGGAAAAACCGTGCCTTCGCTCGCGAGAAGCCGAGGCTGGACGCAGCTTTTTCGAAATCCTTGGCGTTTATTAAGGGGCGTTCGCGCAAAACAGCGAACAACGGATGCTCAGCGGGCAATTCGCCATGACAAGTAAACAGCCCATTCTTATACCAAAATTCTCGTTCTTCGGCCACAATGAATCGCGTCTTAAATGGTTTCACGTTTAAGCGACCCAGCATGTTGCTTGACCCCTTTTTGCGAAGGCGAAAAGCCACGTCCACCGAATCTTTGATCGCGCTACTCCCGCGATATTCTTGGGACCTATCGGACTTGCCGGTGTGGTGAACAATGAGCACTGACGCGCCAAGCTGATTTACAAGCACTCGTGCGGGCTCCATGAAGGCCCGAATCTCTTTAACCGAGTTCTCGTCAGCTAGATTGAATGCGGCGAGAGAATCGAAAATAATCAGCGGCTTGACGTGGTACTCGCTCACATAATCAGTAATGATCTGGTGCGACAACTCGGGTGGCTGTTGTTGTAGCCATTAACCCCAGTAGTAGAAATGGTCTCCTATTCGAGCATTCTGCTCTCGCAAGCGCTTCTGTGTAACGGGCAAAGGATTCTCGCGATCCAAACACAGAACAGGTGTCCGCTGAGTTTTCAACCCGGCGAATGACTTCACCTTTGCTCACAGCGCACGCCAGCGCCAGGGCGCAGGTTGACTTACCCGCTCCAGCTTCACCGCAACTCAGCGTCAGAGACGGCTTTCCTATATAGCCATCCACCAGAAATTCGATTTTTTGCTCGGGGAGTTCTGAAACCGAAGGAATGTCTTGGATGCGTTGGACTGGGCGTTTGAAGGCGTCCACTTGCTCGTCCTCGGTTGAAGTCGGCATTTCGCTACGGTGGTCGTCAGGTATGGGCATAGATGTGAAGTAAAGGTACCCACAGGTTCTATCGACAGCAAAAGCCCGCGATTACACGGGTGAGACGAAAAGTTTTCCATTTGGCTGTGCGATTCAGCGAGCCCCTTTGCCGCTCCCGCCAGGCGGTTCTTTAGATGGTGTCAGATACCGGATGTGGTCTTGTGCGAGATCAAACCGGCGCAATTCGCAGTCCGAGCGAGTACGTAATAGAGTGTCACGCCTCTGTGACCGGGGCTCAATTTGCCAGCGTTTAGATCGCGATTTGGAATGCTTTCGTGGTGGATTCGCGAATCCGTTTCACTCGCTGCCGGGCGTGGCCGCAATTAGCTCTCGCACAATCTTGTGCCAATGCCGCGAGGCATTCGTGCAGAAGCTGGCACAAGACTGGCACAATCTAGACCGCTCGGTATATAGACGCAAACACAGAACAGCAGCTAAATCATAGTGTTCACGATTGACCGACCCGAGACATAGGTAACAGAACGTTCCTAAGACATGGGTAACACATGTTGCCTGCCGCGAGGCAGGATAAAACATGCCATGGAGGAAATGTTCTGTGATAGACGAGAGAATGCGGTTCGTGATTCGGCTGAAGGATGGGGAAAGTATGGCTTCCCTATGCCGCGAATTCGGGATCTCGCGCAAGACCGGCTACAAGCTGGTGGACCGCTATGAGGAATGCGGACTGGAGGGGCTCACGGATCGAGCGCGGCGCCCTCACCGGTATGCCAACAGCTTGCCTGAGCAGGTGGAAGCGGCGATTGTCGCTGCCAAGCGAGAGAAGCCGAGCTGGGGCGCGCGCAAGATCCGTAAACGCCTCCTGCGGCGTCTGCCGCACGAGGTATTGCGTTCCTGGACGAATTCAACCACGAGCGCCCGCACGAGGCCCTGGACATGAAGTGCCCGGTCGAGGTCTATACGCCTTCGACCATGCCGTACCGTGGCATCCACCAGCCGCACTATCCATTCCACCACAAGACCGTCGTGGTCACCAACTGTGGCCGTCTTTGCCTATACCGCAAGAAAATCAATCTCAGCACCTGCCTGGCTGGACAGGCAGTGGGAATCAAGGAAGTCGATGACGGCATCTGGCTTGTCAGCTTCATGGATTACGATCTCGGTTATATCGATCTGGAGGAGAAAACTTTGCAGCCCCTTGAAAATCCCTTTGGGCCAAAAGTGTTACCTATGTCTTAGGAACAATCTGTTACCTATGTGTCCGGTCCGGACAGAAAAACATCTGGTGAGCGCGGTAGGAATCGAACCTACAACCTAGTGATTAAGAGTCACTTGCTCTGCCAATTGAGCTACGCGCCCGTTGCGGTGGGAGTATCGGCAGCGGCCTCAAAGCCGCCGCCCTAAAAAGACTATAACACCCGCCTAAAACTCGCCTCATCCAACTCAACTCCCCAAACTCGAAATTCCAGTCACAAGCAACTTGCTCAATAGTTTCAACAACTTAGTCCAAAACGCTAGGAACGGCGTGTTACTGTGCTGTCGGAAGGTCTTTTTCTCAATGTCATCAAACGCTCAAATCCTCGCGAATCAAGGGAATGCGCAGCTCTCTACCGGTCCGAAAACGCCGGAAGGCCGAGCGATTTCTTCTCTCAACGCCGTCAAAACCGGACTCACTGGCCGCACCGTTCTGCTGCCCGGTGACGATGCTGCTGCTTACGAACAGCATGTCCGGCGCTTCTTCACCGAACAGCAGCCCGGCAATGATGCCGAAAACACGCTCGTTCAATCGCTCGCCGATACCGAATGGCGTCTGCTTCGTATCCCGTCTCTCGAAATGGGCATCTACGCGCTCGGTCGCATCGAGCTCGCCAATAAGTTCGAAAGCGCCGACCCTGCCGTTCAATCCGCGCTCATCGATGCGCAAATTTTTGTCACTTATCAACGGCAGCTCGCGAATCTCAGCATTCAGGAAGGCCGTCTCCGCAAGCATCGCGAGAAGGATCAGGCCGCGCTCGAAGACCTGCAAACCGAGCGCTATGAGAACACGAGGATAGAAGTTGACCAGGCTACTAAGCTTTATCTCGAAGCGAAGAAGGCTGGCCGGCCGTTCGACCCCACCGAATTTGGGTTCGAAATTTCAATGCAGGATATCGAGGAGCGCGTGGCGTTCAACGAAGCTCGAAAGGCGGAATATCCTAAAACCGTCGCCGGCTTCCTCGCCGGAAAACGCCGCAAAATAGCCGCCTGACCACCGTGAATCACGACGCCTTCTGAATCTGTTCTGCCGCGATCTGCGCGATATCCATCAGTCGCGGCGCGTTCTCGCCCGTTGCGGCCAGCGCGTCCCGGAACATGGTGTTGCAGAACGGGCACGCTGCGCCAATGGTGTCCGCGCCCGTCGCCACCAGCTCTTTTACACGCGTCTCATTCACTCGCTGGCCCGTCTCTTCGCCAAGGAACACCAGCCCGCCGCCGGCGCCGCAGCAAAACGATCGTTCCCGTGCTCGCGGTGGATCGATCACCGTAGCCGAGCGCGCGATCACCTGACGCGGCTCATCATAGATGCCGCGATAACGGCCCAGATAGCAGGGATCATGGAACACCACGCGTCCCCCGTTCTGCGCCGCCGGCAACTTATCCGCATAACGTGCCAGAAACTCGCTGTGATGCTCGATCGCCAGTTGCGACGTTGCCGCCGCCGAACTCGCGCCAGTCATCTTGAATCGTCCGAACACAGTGCGGGCAAATGGAAACGACCTTCTTTACTCCGGCTTGCTGGAAGCTTGTAAGATTGGTCTCGGCAAGCTGCCCGAATACAAGATCGTTGCCCAGCCGCCGCGCCGGATCCCCCGTACAGCGTTCCTTCTTCAGAACTCCGAACGATGTTCCCAGGTGCTTCATCACCGTCGCGAACGACGCAATGATTTCGCGCCCGCGCGGATCGTACGAGCCCATGCAGCCCAGCCACAAACAGTACTCCTGCGTGCCATCGAAAATCGGAAACTCCTGTTTCGCCACGAACTTGTCTCGCTCCGTTTGGGAGAAGCCCATCGCGTTCCCATTGCGCTCCAGATTCAGGAACAGCTTGGTGCCGTAATCGTCTTCCCATGTGCCCGTGTTTACAGCGCCGCGCCGCAACCCGATGATCATCGGCAGGTGCTGAATCCCTACCGGACACTGATATTCACAAGCCCCGCAAGTCGTGCATTGAAAAATCGCCTTCTGCGAAACCGTCGCGCTCAGGATGGCCGTTTCATTGTCATTGCCGTACTCGTTCAAATAGGATCGCAGCCCCAGCGCAATCAATTTCGGATTCAGTTCCTTCCCTGTATTGTTCGCCGGACAATGCTCCGTGCACCGCCCGCACTCAACGCACGAATATGCCTGCAGCGCCGTGATTTGGGTGATATCTTTTCCGGACACCAACCCGAAATCTTCGTCCCCCGATAGCGGCGGAATGTGACTGAACCCGCTGCGCTCCAGGAAGATTGTCACTGGGCTCAATACCAGGTGCAGATGTTTCGTATGCGGAATCAATGGCAGAAATGCCAGTAAGGTCAGCGTGTGAATCCACCAAAGCACGTGCCCTGAAGCCGACGTCTCGGGTACCCACCACGTCGGCATGTACGTGATCATCAGAATGAAAATCAGCGCGGCGATCACGCCCGATTCGTAAGATAGCGGCCCCAGCCATACCGGCCGAATCACGAAGCGTCGAAATGCAAGTCCCGCGATCGAGACCGCGCAGAACGCCGCGAACAGAAATGCGAACCAGAAATAAAAGGCTCCAAAGAACGTGTCGCGCCGCAGAAAAGGAGCTCCGAAGCCGGCTGCAATGTGGTTCAAAGTAACCAGCGCGAACGCGCAAAACGCCCAGAAGACCAGCGCATGCGCGAGCCCCGGTAAAGGCCGCTCTCGAATGACTTTCGCCTGGCACAAAACTTCCCAGAAGAAATCCCAAGCGCGATGCCCAATAGAGCCGAGTTTGAAATCCGCATCCCGCCGCGCTCGAACGATGCGGCGAAACACTCTGCCGAAGCGCAACCAGAACAGCCAAATGGAGGCGACGATCAGTCCGGCAAGCAGTATCCGGCTAGATAGATCGGTCGCTTCTAGTAGCATGAAAAACAGTGCGATATGCCATCTCCGGAGCCGCTGGCTTCATTGGATCACACCTCTGCGATCACCTCACCGCGCAGGGCCATCGAGTCGTTGCGCTCGACAACCTTATAACCGGCCATCTGGAGAACATTCATCATCTGCTTGGTAGCCCGTCGTTCGAGTTCATCGAGCACGATGTCTGCACGCCCATCGACATCACGGGTCCCATCGATCGAGTTTTTCACCTCGCCTCGCTTGCCAGTCCCGCCGACTATTTGGACCATCCGCTCGAAACGCTCGAATCAGGATCAACGGGAACTCGTAACATGCTCGAGTTGGCGCGCCAGCATCGCGCGCGCTTTCTGCTGAGTTCCACCTCTGAATGCTATGGCGATCCGCTCGAACATCCGCAAGCGGAAACCTACTGGGGAAATGTGAATCCCG
The DNA here is from genome assembly GCA_963819405.1 of uncultured Acidobacteriaceae bacterium. Taxonomy (GTDB): domain Bacteria; phylum Acidobacteriota; class Terriglobia; order Bryobacterales; family Bryobacteraceae; genus Bog-105. Next base: position 22,883 of record CAWFWH010000037.1, read on the forward strand.
TCGGTCTGCGTTCCTGCTATGACGAGAGCAAGCGCTACGCCGAGGCGCTCACCATGGCCTATCACCGCTTCTATGGAATGCGCACGAGTATTGCGCGCATCTTCAACACCTACGGTCCACGCATGGCTTTGAATGATGGCCGTGTCGTTCCCACCTTCATCGATCAGGCGTTGAGACGCGCGGACCTCACCGTCTTCGGCGATGGATCCCAGACGCGCAGCTTCTGCTATGTCTCGGATCTTGTCGAAGGCCTTGTACTATTGAGCGAATCGGATGAGCCGTACCCCGTGAACCTCGGTAACCCCACGGAAATGTCCATCCTCGACTTTGCCAATCGAATCCGCGCGCGTTTTGGCAACAGCATCGGTATCGAATTCAAACCGCTGCCTTCCGACGATCCCAAGCTTCGTCGCCCCGACATTTCCAAAGCGAAGCGCGTCCTCCGCTGGGAACCCAAAGTGGAACTGGATGAAGGCCTCACCCTCACCATCGATAACTTGAAAAATCCGGGACTGACTTAAGCGCCGGAACAAAGTATCTGAAACACAATAACGTCACAAGGCGCGGCTGTCTGTCCCGGATTTTTTCGTCCTACACGAAGCCGCTGCTAAACGTGACAATGCCGCAATCCCCTCTTAGCCAGGTATTGCTGATGGTAGTCTTCCGCCTTGTAGAACGTCCGCGCCGGTTCGATCTGCGTTGCCACCATCCGCCGGAACTTGCCGGATGCTTCGAGCTTGGCCTTTGATGCGCGAGCCGCCTGCTCTTGCTCCGGTGTATGGAAGAAGATCACGCTGCGATATTGGGTCCCCACATCCGGCCCTTGCCGGTTTACTTGTGTCGGGTCGTGCGCGCTCCAGAAGACATCCAAAAGCTGGTCGTAGCCGACCTTTGCCGGATCATACTCAACTTCCACAACTTCCGCGTGCCCCGTCCGGTCCGTACAAACTTCCTTGTAAGTAGGATTCGCGGTATGGCCGCCCTCGTAACCCGCCAGCGCGTCCACCACGCCATCGAGCTCGCGAAACGTCGCCTCCACACCCCAAAAACATCCCGCGCCAAACGTAGCTTTCTCGGTCATCTCTCCCATTCTCCCTCAACATGAACGCGGCTTCACGAATCTTTGACCATGTCGCTTATCTCACTGAACGCCCCGAGTTTACTCGCTCCTCAAAACGTACTATAGCCATCCCGTTAAAATTACAGTTACCGCCTCGCGGTACCGGCGTCTAACTGGCGAAGATCGGAATCGCTCGACCCACGCTGCGGCATCAACGAAGTAGCAATAGGAGGCGTCACTGTGAGCTCACACATGAAACATTTAGATTTACCCAAACCGATAAAGGCTTGCCTGATCATTTCAATGCAGGCGCTATTAACCGCAACTCTCGCCATGAGTGCCATGAGTATGGTCACCCCCACCAATCGGACCTTCACCGCTGGCCAAAAAGCCAAGATTCAGGGTGTTGTCCTTTCTAGAGAGGGCGACATTTTGAAAGTCCGCGGTGATGACGATGCGATCGGTAACGTCGATCTCACCAATACCACTAAGATCGAGTTGAAGCGCGGCTTCGGTCGCAAGACCGCTATGGATGCCGCTGCCTTGGTGCCCGGCCTCCACGTCGAAGCGGAGGGAAAAGGAAATGAGAAAGGCGACCTGACCGCCGACAAGGTGCTCTTCGATCCCAATTCCATGCGTGCGTCAAAACAAATCGACGCGCGCGTTTCTCCGCTCGAAGCACGCCAAGGCACCCTGGAAGGGCGCGCTGGCACGCTTGAGAGCCGCGCCGGACAGATGGAAACCCGGCAAGGCCAATTAGACGAACAAGAGAAGCAGACTCAGCAACACGTCGGAGAAGTTCAGACGCAGGTCGGGCAAGTGAAGACCGAGGCGGATCAAGCTAACCAGGGCGTCGATACCGTCAATAAACGCGTCTCCGATCTCGATAACTATGAGCCAAAATTTTCTGCCACCGTGTACTTCCGGCTCAATAGTGCGACTCTGAGTCCTGAGGCAAAGAAGGACTTGGATGATCTCGCACAGAAGGCCCTCAACGAGAAGGGTTACGTGGTCGAAGTTGCGGGTTTTGCTGACCATACCGGTAAGGCCGCTCTGAATCAGACTCTCAGCGAGGAGCGCGCGGATGCTGTGATTCGATATCTGGAACAGGAGGGAAACGTTCCAATCCATCGAATCTTGGCGCCTGCCGGGATGGGAACCACGCATGAAGCGGCTGACAACAGTACCGCAGCCGGACGTAAGATGAATCGGCGCGTAGAGGTGAAGGTGCTTGTAAATCAGGGCGTAGTGGCCGGCTCAAATGCCGCTAACTCCGGCTCGAATACCCCGGGTTCCACCAACCCCAAGCCGCCGGGCGAACCGAATAAATAGCTCCTCTCGGGACTTCACCGCTCCGGGACGACGGGCCGAACGGTCATTGTGCCGTTCGGCTCTTTTCTTTGTGTGCCGAGCCGGGCGCAGTCGCTTTTGGATCATCCGGGATGCCGAAACCATAAGCGACCCCTTAGAGCCGCGCGCCGCGGTAAGTTAGAAGAGCTGTCAACAACTCTATGGCACTGCGCGCAGTTTGTTTCGTCGATATGCCGTTTGGGAAAAAGCCCGATCTCGCGAGCGGCATCGAAGTGGACTTCGACAGTATTTACGACACGGCCATTGGGCCGGCGATCGAGGAATGCGGACTCGAGGCTGTCCGCGGCGACCGCGAACGCACGGGTGGAATCATCCACGCGCCGATGTTTGGACGCCTGCTTCTTTCGGATTTTGTGGTTGCCGATCTGACGCTCGCGAATCCAAATGTGTTTTATGAACTAGGAATACGCCACACGGCGCGACCGTTCACGACGGTGTTGATCTTTTCGCCGATTAACTCGCTACCCTTCGATGTGGCAATGGCGCGGGCTATTCCGTACACGCTCGAAAAAGGGAAGCTCTTGGACGGCGCGGCGGAGAAACTGAAGACCGATATCAAAGCGCGATTGAACGAAGCGATCGGAGGAGCCGCTTCGCAGGACAGCCCGCTCTATCAACTGATTCCAACGTTTCCAAAGATCGATCTTCCGCATGAGGTAACCGAAATATTCCAGGATGAAGTCAGACATTCCGAGGAGTTCCGAAACAAGCTAGCCGAAGCGCGCGCCAAAGCATCTGACTCGCAGCGTTTTGAGGCGCTAGAGGAAATTCAGCAGAGTCTTGGCAATTTGAAAACCGCGCAAAGCGAGATTTTGGTGGACCTGATGCTCTCCTATCGGGATGTGAGCGCTTGGGATCAGATGGTGCAGCTTACGAATCAGTTTCCCGATCACTTGAAATCGAACGTGATCGTGCAACAGCAGCTCGCGCTGGCGTTGAACCGGCGGAATGAACCGGGCGATCGCGATCGCGCGCAAAAGATACTGGAAGGTCTGGTGAAAGCTCGCGGTGCCGATCCGGAGACGCTCGGGTTATTGGGCCGCGTGCATAAGGCGCGCTACACGGAGCTGAAGGAAAAGGGAAGCATCATGGCTTCGGCGGCGCTCGATGATGCGATTGAAGCCTATAAAAAAGGCTTTGAAAGCGATCCGCGGGATTATTATCCTGGCGTGAACGCAATCACCATGTTAGTCGCCAAAGGCGATGCGGATTCACTGAAAGAGGCCGACCGGCTGGTGCCGTTGGTGAGCTTCGCGGTGGCGCGGCGCGGCGGCGCTTCTTCCACAGATTACTGGGATCTTGCAACAGTGCTCGAGCTGAGCGCCACGGGCAATGATTGGAACATCGCGGCTCGCGTGTTGCCCAAAGTAATGGCGGCAGGAAAAGCCTCCTGGATGATCAAGACAACTCGGGACAATCTTCTATTGCTGAAGGGAGCGCGTGAACGTGCGGGTCAGAAAGTCCCTGAACTGCAAGAACTCATTGCGCAGCTGGAAGGGCGGTACACCGAGCTTTGCGGAGAAGAGCCAAAGAAGTAGAACTCTGAAGTCGCGGCTTAGAAACGTTTTGACCCTTGATGGGATCACCTAAATGGGCAGGGCTCCGAGAGCCCGTTGGCCAGCGGAGGATTTCTGGCCATGACACCGGTCGACACTAGCGAACGACTGGCGAATTTTCGTGAAACCGAACCCAAGCGGCCGGCCGGGCGGCGCTGGATTCTTCTGGCGGTTGTCGCCATTCCGGTTCTGGCGATCATCTACATCGCTATCGTTGCGCTCAACTGGCCGTTCAAAGAACAGGCGCTGATCGATGTTTTGCAAGAACGATCGGTGCGATCGGTCACCATCGCGCGCTTTTATAGGACGTATTTCCCGCCGGGTTGCGTGGCGGAAGGAATCAATTTCCTTCATCGAAAGCACAAGAACAAACCGCCATTGATTATGATTCAAAAGCTGGAGCTTCAGACCAGCTATGCGCGGCTTTTCACGTTTCAGCAGGAGCTGTCGCGGGTACGCGCAACCGGAATGCACGTGACCGTTCCGCCGAGAAGTCCGGATGGCGGACCGAATCCTGTCATGCCGCTGACGCACGGCCAACCAGGTTCGAAGATGAAGATCGGAACCGTGATCGCCGATGGCGCCGTTCTCGATTTTCTTTCGGGCGATCCTGGGAAACAGCCTTATCGCATTACTATTGAGAAGCTCGCAATCGACGGCGTGGGGAATGATACGGCGCTTTCCTACAAGGCAGTTCTAACGAACATGAAACCCCCTGGGGAGATTCGATCAAAGGGCCAGTTCGGGCCTTGGAATCCGGACGATCCCGCGCGCACGCCGGTGAAAGGCGACTATACTTTCGAAAATGCGAATCTGGGCGTCTTCAGCGGAATCAGTGGAAGGCTTTTCTCGAAGGGCAGCTTCCAGGGAATGCTCGACCACATCGAGGCGGTCGGGACAGTGAATGTTCCGCAATTTCACGTGACGGGCTCCGGGCATAGCAGGCAGTTGACTGCTCAATTCCATGCTGCGGTGGATGGGACGAATGGAAACACGTCGCTGGAGAATGTAACGGCGCATTTCGACAACACGACGGTAACAGCCAGAGGTATGGTGAGCGGCGCGAAGGGGGAGAAGGGAAAGATAGTGAGGGTGGATATAGCTTCGACAGGCGGACGTATCGAGGATCTTTTGAAACTCTTCATCGAGGCGAAACGCGCTCCGATGACAGGAAACATTAGCTTCCAGGCGCACGTGGAGGTCCCGCCAGAAGCAGAGCAATTCGTGCAGAAGGTCAAGTTGGACGGCGCGTTCGGAGTAGGCGGAGGCAAATTCACCAGCACTGAAACTCAGGGCAGCATCGACAAGTTAAGCGCAAGCGCGAAGAAAGCTGAGAAGGTAAAGCAGCAGGAGGATCCCGAGACCGTGCTCGATAACCTCACCGGGAAAGTTGTCCTGCGGGACGGAACTGCTTCATGCTCGAACTTGGCTTTTAATGTTCCAGGAGCGAATGCAAAGCTGCACGGCACATACAGTCTGATCGACTACAAAGTTGACTTGCATGGGACCCTGATCACCACCGGAAATGTGTCCAACGGAACATCGGGATTCAAATCGCTGCTGGTAAAGGCCATCACTCCGCTGTTCAAGAGAAAGGCGAAAGCGAAGATCGTACCCTTCAGAATTACCGGCACGTACGGGAACACGTCTGTTGCGCTGGACCTCGGAAAAATAAGGTAGCGAAGAAGGCGATTACCGCCCGCCTGTTCGGGCGTTAGAACGCGCAGTTTGCGCTCCAGAGACACGCCTGGATTTTGGCTCGCTCAAATAGCCCGAAATCTGGTTCTTGCCAATGCCGTTCACCACCAGCTCCAGTGGCGGAGAGTATTGGTTCGTCGTGATCCAGATGGGCTCGTACAGATTGACGTGTTTCTTTTTGAGCTGGTGTCCATCTACGATCAATGCCACGTCATAGTACCCATGCTTGCTATCGGCATTTCGAAGCTGAACGCTGACCGGCCCCACGCTCTGGAACCGCTTTGATCGCTTCACACTGAACTCTACATACGAACGGGAGCTTTGTCTTTGAAGTGCCAGCACCTCCGCGTGAGTCTTGGCGACAGGAACGTCGGGGCGCTCCAGCCTTGGGGTTACTTTGGGTGCCGCACGCTCATGTGCAATTCGAGCGCCGCCAGGCTCGGGCTCGGATGGCTCTTCCGCTGGTTGGGCGGATGGATTTGGCTCACGAACTCCTTCGTCTCGCGGCGGGACACCGGTATTCCCCACAGTGTGATCTCCCGGAGGGCGTGTGGAAGATAGCTCGGTGGCCCCGGTTGGCTGCCGTACCTGCTGCGGGTCTTTTGCCAAGGGCGTTGAATGGTCCCGCTCACGCATCAGGCCAAAAACGCTAAATGCGCAAATGGCAGCTACCGCCAAGGCGAGCAAAAGGAACCCACGCGCGCGGCCCCGTTTCTCCGGCGCTGGTTTCGGGCGGCCACTTGAATACCTGGCAAGTTCCATTCGCCGGTTTGACTACGATAATCCCACGTTTGTGACGAAGTGCCGGCCAGTCACCGCAATTTCCATTATTTTTTCCCAGATAGCCCAACGTCCGGCACTTTGCGGACGTCTAAAACGCGAAAAAGAGGAATATGGTGTGGGAGATCGGATTGCCGCTCCAATTCGTCCCTAGTCTGCCAAACAATCCGACTGACGCCGAGCTTGTGGAGGGATGCAAGCGAGGGAACCTGCGCGCGTACGAACGCCTGTACGAATTGCATGCAGGGCGAATGAAGAGTCTGGCCTTTCATTTGGTTGGAAGCCGTGCGGATGCGGAAGACACGGTCCAAGACACGTTCCTGAAGGTGTACAGAGCCGTACGGGGCTTTGAAGGGCAGTCTTCGCTTTCGACCTGGATTTACCGGATTCTGATCAATTGCTGCTACGACACGATGCGGAAGCAGCAGCGGTTGGCCGAGAGCCCGGCGACGAAAGAGTTTGCAACCGATAGCAAGCTGCCGTTGAAGATCGCGCTCGAGCGGGCGTTAGCTTCGCTCAACGAAAGACATCGAATTGTCTTTCTGATGTTTGAAGTGGAGGGCCTGAAGCACTCGGAAATTGCGGGCATTCTCGAAGTTCCGGAGGGCACCTCGCGGAGCTGGCTGTTTGAGGCGAAACGCGAGTTGAAACGGATGTTGATGGAGTCAAGCGCATGAAGTTCGAATGTGGCGACCTGGAACGAGCCCTGGCGGTTTCGGAGTTGATGCCGGAAGCTCGCGAACATCTGAAACACTGTGCGGCGTGCCGGCGCGAGTATCGCATGTGGAACGAAATCTCGGCGGGCGCCAAGGACCTGCACGAGGATTGGGACACCCCGGATTTGTGGGCGAGTATTCGAAAGACATTGGAGGCAGAGCCGAAACCGCGCTCGAGCCCGGTCTGGTGGAAAGAATGGAAGGCGTGGGCGGTGGCGGCAGTCCTGTTGATTGGAACAACTGTGCTGCTGATACGGCCTTGGGCGCAAAAAAATACAACCTCGCCGGGAACGGAACCTGTGCAACAGGCCCTACTTACCGGCGACAAAGACTTCCTGACCGAACAGGCGTTGCAGGAAGTGGAAAGAACTGAGGCGGCCTACCGCCAGTCGATTGAAAAACTTTCGCGACTCGCAGAACCAAAGCTCGCGAACCCGGCTACGGCGGTTGCCGCGAATTACAGAGAGAAGCTGCTGACGCTCGACTCCGCGATTTCGGAGACGAGGTCGAATCTGGATCACAACCGGTTCAATGTCCGTTTGCAAACGGACTTGGCGGAGTTGTATCGCGAAAAACAGCACACATTGCAGGAGTTACTTACACGTGAAAAGAATTAGTGTTTTGCTCGTTGGCCTGATCGTCGCACTCAGCGCGGTCGCCCGGGACGAATATACTCGCACTTTCGATAAGACCGTGACGTTGCGGCCTGGCCAGAGGGTTTCCCTCGAACACAGGCTTGGCGATATTGTGATCCGGACCCATGCGCAATCGGATGTCGTGATCCACGCCGACATTCGCGTCTCGGCGTCCGACGCAAATGAGGCCAAGGCGTTTGCCGATCGAATCGAGATCTTGGTAGAGCCCTCATCTTCTGAATTGTTTATACGAACGCGCTATCCCGAAAGAACGAATTCTTTCATGGGCATTCGGAACGTCTCTTATTCCGTTCGGTATGAAGTCACAATTCCGGAAACTGCGCCGCTCGGAGTGAGGAACTCCTTCGGAAGAGTGTCGGTAACGGGCGTAAAGGCGAATTGTGACATCACGACATCTCACGGCGACGTCGAATTTCGCGACGGCCGCGGCACACAGCGGCTGGAGAATTCATTTGCCGGCGTAAGGGTTGCAAACAATGTTGGAGACGTGACTGTAGAGGGAAGCAACGGAGCGATAGATGCGGCGGATGTGACGGGCGCGCTCAGCGTGCGAGATCGTTTTGCGAATGTGACTGCGGCGCGAGTCTCCAAGGGACTGACGGTCACGAACAGTAATGGATCTGTTCAGGTAACGGACTCCGGCGGCCTTGGGAACATCAGGAATTCTTTTGGAGGTGTGACAGTCCACAATTTTCGAGGGGACCTGACGGTGAATAACAGCAACGGCATAGTGGAAGCTACGAATGTGGAAGGGCTGGCTGAACTGAATACGACCTTCGGAGAGGTGCGCTTCTCCGATGTCAGGCGGCAATTATCAATCCGGGCGAACAACTCGAGAATCTTTGGTGAAAGAGTGGGCGGCCCACTCACCATTCAGAACTCTTTCGGGCCAGTAACGGTCAGCGACGTTCAGAATGGCATCAGCATTCACTCGGGGAACGGCGGTGTGTCTATTACAAAAATCCGCGGCGAAGCGAATGTGAGGACGAGCTTTGGGATGGTGCAGGCGACCGACATCGGCGGAGTCTTGCTGGTGGAAAACTCGAACGGCGGCGTGCAGGCAACGAACACGCGGGGAGCGCAGGTGACGACCAGTTTTGGATCGGTGGTTCTGGTGGGAGTGGAAGGACCGCTTCAGATTGAAGACCAAAACGGGGCTGTGGATGCCACCAGCACGGCACGAGGCAGTTGCCAGCCGATCATGATTCATACGTCTTTTTCTACACTGCGCGTTCGGCTGCAGGGCGATGCCAGCTATCGCGTAGCAGCCAGGACCTCATTCGGAAAGATCCGCACAGATTTTCCATTGAATGTCTCAGGATCCATTTCAAGTGACGGCGTGAACGGCGTTATCGGCACCGGTCACTGCGAAATGAGATTGACCGACAATAACGGCTCAATCGAGATTCTAAAGTCCGGATCGTAGCCGACGGCGGCCGGTCGGCAGAATCGCGAAACAGGTGTTCGCTAATGAACACCGCGTAGAGCTTCCGCGGCGCTCAAGTAGTTGAACCTGCAATCCAGTTCCCGCCACGCACATTGGTACGGTGGTTGCATAAGCATAATGCAAGCCGCGTGTCGAAATGACTTTAGAAGCTGTTAAGAATTCAAAAACCGATTTATATAAGGTGCTTGTTGTCGATGACCAACCCGACGTTCGAGAGGCGCTGCGTCTGCTGCTGAAGGGTGCCGGTTACGCCACCGAGACCGCCGAATCGCCAAATGACGCGCTCGCGGCGGCAGCTTATCGCGATCACGATTTGATCGTGATGGACATGAATTACACGTGGGATACTACGTCGGGCGAGGAAGGTCTTCGGCTACTGGATTCCTTTCGCGCGCAACGGCGCGATGTTCCGATCATTGCCATGACCGGCTGGAGCACGATTGAATTGGCTGTGGAGGCGATGCATCGCGGAGCTTGCGATTTCATTCCTAAGCCCTGGGACAACCGGCAGTTTCTCACGGTGGTCCGGAAACACCTCAACAGTCACCCCGAAGAACGCCAGCCATTGGATGCGGAACTTGCCATCGCGCGCAAGGTGCAGCGCAAGTTGCTGCCGCAGCCGCATTTCAGCGCATATGGCCTGGAGTGTGAGTGCGCTTCGCTGCCCTGTGGAGAGATCAGCGGCGACCTCTACGATTTTTTCGAGATCGATGCCGGCAGGATGGCCTTCTTACTAGGGGACGTTTGCGGCAAAGGAATTGGAGCGGCTCTGCTGGTGGCGAACTTGCAAGCCACCATTCGCAGTCTGCAAGAGCTCGCACGCGATCCATCGAAACTGATGGCGCGAGTGAACCACTTATTCTTTCAATCGACGCGTCCCGAGCATTTCGCAACCTTATTTTTTGGCGTGTACGAGGCCGGGACACGAACCATGCGATACGTCAATTGCGGGCATCCCTCTCCCGTCGTTCTGCGATCGGATGGCGGTGTTGAGTTGCTCGATGCGACGTCGACGGTGCTGGGAGCGTTTACCGGCTCCACGTTCGAAGAACAACAGGTCTCGCTTGCTCAGGGTGATCGCGTGGTGCTGTTTTCGGACGGATTTTCCGACGCGCAAGAGGACGAGACCTGGGCGGAACAAACGATTCGTAAATTCGGCAGATGGCATTCAAACAATCTTGCCGGCGCGCTTGCCTCCGCAGCCACTTCGATGGGGAAACAGGCGGATGACATCACTGTGATGGACATCCGTGTCCTCTAAGCAGAACTGTGATATCGTTCCTTTGCAATGGAACGCGAAAATCTGTCACGGCGCTCGTTTCTAGCGCTGGTAGCGGCAACTCCCGCCATAGCCGCCGCAGCAGCCGATAAACATATTCCGGTCGGCCTGGAACTGTATTCGGTACGCAACGAGCTCAAACAAGACCTTACGGCAACCGTTCAGGGCGTGGCGAAGATGGGATACGAGTGTGTCGAGTTCTTCGCTCCTTACTATGACTGGACGCCGGAATATGCGAAACAGGTCCGGAAGCAATTAGACGATTTGAAGATCCGATGTTACTCGACGCATAACGAAATGCAATCGTTTTCCGCCGATGGAATCGGCAAAGCAATCGAATTGAACAAGGCGTTAGACACTCATTACATCGTTCTAGCCAGTCCAGGGAAGGTTAGCGGTATCGATGATTGGAAGCGTGTTGCGGACACGCTGAACAAGGCCAACCACACGATGAAGGCCCACGGCCTGCACGCGGGCTATCACAACCACGACGGTCGAATGGAAGCCGGTTGACGGACAGAAGCCTATGGAGGTGTTGGCGGCGAATACGGACAAGGGCATTATGCTGCAACTCGACGTTGGCACCTGTTTGGAAACGGGCAACGACCCCGTAGCGTGGATCGAAAAAAATCCTGGACGCATCCGGTCTCTTCATCTGAAGGATTGGTCGCCCGACAAAGGCTACAAGGTCTTATTTGGCGAAGGAATCGCGCCTTGGAAGAAAATATTCGCGGCGGCCGAGGCGAAAGGTGGTGTCGAGTACTATCTGATTGAGCAAGAGGGCAGCGACTATCCGGAGATGGAAGCAGCCGATCGTTGCCTTGTCGCGTACCGCAACCTGCGTGGTTGAAACCGTATGGACCGGAACATAGTTCCCTTGAGCTTTCGAGTTAACGGTGAGGAGAAGAAGGTTTGCATCGATCCCAGAACCTCTTTACTGGATTGTCTGCGAGAGACGCTCCAGCTTACCGGAACGAAGAAGGGTTGCGATCACGGCCAGTGCGGCGCCTGCACGGTTCACGTAAATGGCCGGCGAATCAACTCCTGTTTGACCTTTGCAGTGATGCATGAGGGAGATGAGATCACCACCATCGAAGGGCTCGGCCAACCTGGCAATCTTCACCCGATGCAAGCGGCGTTCGTTGAGCACGATGGTTATCAGTGCGGCTATTGCACTTCGGGACAGATCATGTCGGCGGTGGCGCTGCTGAATGAACCCTGCGGCCCATCCGACGCTGAAGTACGGGAATTAATGAGCGGAAATATTTGCCGTTGTGGGGCATATCCAAACATTCTCGCGGCCATTCAGCAGGTTCGCCGGAAGCGATAACCGGGAGCGGCGCGTATGGATAGCTTTCAATTCACGCGGGTCAGCGACATCTCCCAGGCGATCGCCGCCGCTGCACGGTCCAGCACGGCGCAACAGGGAGCACAGGTGCGGTTTGTTGCCGGAGGCACTACGCTCATCGATTTGATGAAGCTAAATGTCGAGCGGCCCCAGCAGGTGATCGATATCAACAGCCTGCCTCTCGATAGGGTGGAAACACTGCCGGACGGAGGCTTGAAAATCGGGGCTCTGGTCCGCAACTCCGACTTGGCGCATCATCCGGCGGTTGTTCGCGACTATGCGGTTCTGTCGGAAGCTCTGCTCGCAGGAGCGTCGGGGCAACTGCGGAATATGGCAACGACCGGAGGGAACCTGTTGCAGCGAACCCGATGCGTCTATTTCCGCGATACCGCCACGCCGTGCAACAAACGCCAGCCAGGTTCCGGCTGTTCGGCGATTGAAGGTTACAACCGGGCTCTGGCCATCCTCGGCACAAGTGAACACTGCATCGCGACAAACCCTTCCGATATGAATGTGGCGCTAACCGCGCTCGAAGCAACCGTTCGCATACAGGGCGCGAAAGGTGAGCGCAGTGTTCCTATTAACGATTTCTTCCTGTTGCCTGGCACGACGCCTGATCGCGAGACATTGCTCGAACCGGGAGATCTGATCACTTCTGTGACGCTGCCCGCGCCAGCCGCGGGTGCGAAATCCGTGTACTTGAAGCTGCGGGATCGCGCTTCCTACGAGTTCGCATTGGCCTCGGCCGCTGTAGTGGCTGACGTCGAGACAAGCCGTTTCAAGCACATCCGCATCGCGCTGGGCGGAGTAGGTACGAAGCCCTGGCGTTCATTTGAAGCGGAGCGAGCGCTGGAAGGAAAGCCGGTAAACGAGGTAAGTTTTCGAAGCGCCGCTGAGGCCGCGCTTCACGATGCGAAACCTCAAAGCGAAAACGGCTTCAAAGTGGAGCTTGTCAAGCGTTGCCTTGTCCATGCGCTGAAGCTTGCCACTCAAACTGTTTGAAAGACTCGCGAGGAGACATCCATGGCGACCGTACAAGACCCAATTCCTTCGATTATTGGAACAGAGCCGCCTCGCATTGACGGACCGCTCAAAGTAAGCGGCTCTGCGATTTACACCTCGGATCATAATTTCCCCGGGATGGTCTACGCGGTCCCCGTGTGCAGCACCATCGCAAAAGGCAGTATCGAAAAGTTGGACACCTCGGACGCGGAGCGCCGCCCCGGTGTCATCGCAATTTTTCACCGCGAGAATATCGGATTACTTTATCGGCCCGCTCCCGATCAAGGTTTCACCGCCTATGTCGATGAGGCCCGTCCGCCCGTTTGAGGACGACGTCATCTACTACTACGGCCAGTATGTCGCGCTTGCGGTTGCCGAAACGTTTGAACAGGCGCAGGCGGCAGCGGAGACCGTGCGGGTAAGTTACAAGGCGGAGAAACCCAACGTCGCGGCGCATCTCGAAACGGATGAAAAGCCCAAGATCGGAAGTTTGCGTGGCGATCCGGACGCGGCATTTGAAAGTGCTCCGATCAAACTGGACCAGACCTACAGCACACCGGTGGAGACACATAATGTGATCGAACTGCACGCTTCCATTGCGATCTGGGACGGCAAGAAATTCACGCTTTATGAGACCTCCCAGGGCGTCGTGAACCATCGGGCCGTAATGGCGCAAGTCCTCGGCGTGCCAAGAGAAGACGTTCGAGTGATTTCGAAATTCTTAGGCTCTGGCTTCGGGGGCAAGCTTTTTCCCTGGCCACACAGTGCGCTGGCGGCAGCCGCGGCGCGTAAGCTCAACCGGCCGGTGAAACTTGTCCTCAGCCGTAAGATGACATTCTCGAGCGTTGGCCATCGTCCGCGTACTCAGCAGCGGGTTCGATTGGGCGCGACTCCCGATGGCAAGCTCATTTCGCTGGCGCACGATTATCTGAACCATACTTCAATTCAGGACGACTACATTGAGAACTGCGGGGAGGCAACCGGGCACTTCTACAGTGTTCCCAACCTGCGCATCTCTTCCGGCGTGGCACGGCGCAACATTGGTACTCCGACGCCGATGCGCGGCCCTGGTGCTGTACCGGGTCTTTTCGCGATCGAATCAGCGATGGATGAATTGGCGATCAAGCTGAACATGGACCCGCTAGAGCTGCGCCTGCGGAATGAACCGGAGAAGGATGAGAGTAATGGGCTCCCTTTCTCGTCGCGTCACTTCACAGAATGTCTGACAACAGGCGCTCAGAAATTCGGGTGGTCTCAAAGAACGCCGGCCATCGCCTCGATGCGCAAGGATGGGCTTGTACTCGGCTGGGGTGTGGCCGCTTGCTCGTGGCTGGCAGAGCGTTTCCCGTGTGAAGCAAATGTCGAACTCAATAACGACGGAACAGCAAGAGTAAGCTGCGGAACGCAGGATATCGGCACGGGCACTTACACCGTTCTTGCGCAAGTAGTGAGCGCGAAGACCGGCATAGCGCTCGACAAGATAGAGGTGGTGCTCGGTGACACCGCATTTCCGCCGGGGCCGATTTCCGGAGGGTCCATGGTGACAGCTTCGGTTATCCCGGCCGTCTCCCAAGCGGCGGCGCAAGCTGCAAACATAGCTCTTGCCGCAGCAGCTAAGGTGACGGATTCGCCATTCGCGGGCCGGAAGCCCGATTCACTAGCTTTCACGAACGGACTTATTCATATCAAGGGCAAACCCCCGGAAACTGGTATTCCGTATCACGAAATCCTGAAGCGAGCCAACATGAGCCGCGCTGTGGGGGCTGGGAAATCGGAAGGCACGTTCGGACGTTCCAGCACAAAGAAGTTCTCCACGCATTCGTACGGCATACATTTCGTAGAAGTTGGCTGGCAGCCGGAACTCGCGCGCCTTCGCGTGAACCGCGTCGTAACCGTGATCGACGCCGGCCGCATCTTGAACAAGCGCGCGGGGCGAAATCAGATAGAGGGCGCGATCGTGATGGGCGTCGGCATGGCCCTCTTCGAACATACGATCTACGATCCGCGAACTGGGGCGCCGAACAACAGCAATCTGGCGGATTACATCGTCGCCACACACGCGGACACTCCGCAGATGGATGTAACGTTCCTCGATTATCCGGACACCGTGGTCAATGAGTTCGGGGCGCGCGGCATCGGTGAAATCGGCTTGGCCGGCATCGCCGCGGCCATCACCTCGGCCGTCTATCACGCGACGGGCGTTCGAATCCGTGAGTTGCCCGTCCGTATTGAAGATCTATTGTGCGTCTAGGGTTAGCGTGATTCGCGATCGCTCGGAGACGCTCCCATCAGCATCATCAGTCATGGCCAACGAACACAGAAGGCTGGCGTAAACGGAGCATGATGCTTAAGATCTTGAACTGGATCACTTCTAAGCACCGCAATCATATGGGTGGGTTTAATGGCTCCTCGCATCATTTCCCTCCTCATCGCGCTCGTGGACACGGTCGATGAACTCGCGGTCCCAGTCTCGCTTCTCGTCGAAATTGGGGCCAAAACCGCGATCTACAAAAATATCTATTACGTTCGCAAAGCCTATGAACAATTCAAAATGAAAACGCTCGATCAGAAGAGGGAGAATGTCTTGGGCCCTGATACCCTCGAATCCCTCCGTAGAGCAATCCCAATTTTCGTAAAGCTCCTCGTGACGTTTCAACTGATGGTTAAAGCGGTAGCTGGCGGGCATCATGCGCCAGAACTCATGCACAATCGCCAACGCCTCGGGCCAGCGCATGTGGCCATTGCGGCCAATCATATCTGAAACGAGGAACATGCCATCGGTCTTAAGGCTTCGCTTGATCGACGAGAACAAGTCTTCTAAACCCACGACATGATGAAGCGCTTGATTTGCAACCACCGCATCATATTTTTGTAGCGGACGCCATCGATTGAAGTCCGCGTCAGTAAACGTCAGATATTCCGACACCTGACGTTCTTTGGCCAGCAGCCTGCCACGATCAAGCATCATTTCATTTAGGTCGAGACACTCGATCTTGAAATTCTTAAGGCCTTTATCACACAGACTGATGGCGGTTTCAATCTCAATGTCGCAATTACCCGATCCAACGCTAACAAAGGATTGCTTAAGTGATAAATCTCGACGGCATTGAGTCGCTAGCTGCTCACAGAAAAAATGTTGGGGACTGGAGAAGCCGAAAGCTTCCAGCTTGGGACGGACGTACCGATTCGACCAATAGTGATAAATGCCAGGCAAATCATGAACATTGACGCACTCATTGTAAATGTTCTTTTCCGCTGCAACTCTCTGTTCGTACTCCGGAGATGTGTCCTGTATGCGTTCGGACGGAGGGCGCACAAGAGAGGATGACGCTAGATTCTGAATGCTTGATCGACTGCTTTCCGGTTTAGAGATTCGCCTCAGGCGCTCGGCGATTTTCAGCAGGAACATAGGGCTTTTCATTTCGACTACTTGACGCTAGAGTACCCTCTACAAACGTGGGGCCGTTCTTCGCGGTATTAGTGTTTGCGAGATCTCTCGAGATGGAAATACCTACGTACTATGTAGTCACTGCGTACCTGTCAACCGTAATCTCTCAAAGTTGATCTGATAATGGACTACGGCAGAGGATCCGGCGGTGGAATTCGTCAGGCGGCCCGTTCATCACCTGCCGCACTTCGATAGGTATGTTCGAGTGGCGCCCCGCCGGGAGCCGACCCGCCAAAGATCATTGCCTTCTGAAGTGCTAGGCAGAGGGCTTTTGGACGACTACACGCGAGCCGCGCCTCCGGTCACTCAAAGCGCAGAGCGGCAATCGGGTCGATTTTCGCTGCCCGCCGCGCCGGCAAGTAGCTGGCGAGCAATGCCACCGCAGCAAGCAGCAACGAGACTCCCCCCAGCACCAACGGATCAAGCGGCCGCACTTTATAAAGCATTCCGCTCAGCAGCCTCGTGAGTCCGGCCGAACCTGCTACGCCGACGACAAGTCCTACCACCACCCACACCATGCTACTGTTCACCATCAAGCGCAGCACATCCAGTGTTCCCGCACCCAGCGCCATGCGAATGCCAATCTCACGCGTCCTTTGCGCCACGGAATGGCCGACGACGCCCACTATGCCGACCGCGGCGAGGAGCAAAGCCAACACCGAGAAAACGCTCAGCAGCAGCATGGGCAAGCGTCTCGATCCCGTGGAACCGCGCACGATGCTTTCCATGGTTTCGACATCGGAGACGGGCCGGTCGGGCAATACATCCGCCAGAGCTTTCTTGATAGACCCGGTGAATGCGGCGGGCGCGTTGATGGTGCGAACGACGATGCTCATCACCGGCCAGCCAGCTTGCGTGTACGGGCGCAAGAACTGCGGGCGCACAGGCACGTCGAGCCCCGACTGATGCACGTCTCCCACGACGCCCACTACTGTGAGGCGCGGTCCATCGGAGCCGCCGAGCCGGATGGCTCTGCCGACAGGGTCTTCCTTGGGCCAAATTGCATGCGCCATCGTCTCATTGATCACGATTACTCCCGGCGCGCCGAGAGTATCCTGCTGAGTAAACTCCC
Organism: uncultured Acidobacteriaceae bacterium; assembly: GCA_963819405.1. Lineage (GTDB taxonomy): Bacteria > Acidobacteriota > Terriglobia > Bryobacterales > Bryobacteraceae > Bog-105. Next base: position 40,316 of record CAWFWH010000037.1, read on the forward strand.
GGCCCTTCAGAATGGGAATGCCCATAGTCCGGAAGTAGTTTGGGCACGCCACGCTGTAGTTCGCGCCCGGCATGTGCCCTGGGCCCGCAGGCGGACGGCCCTCAATCTGAAAGCCACGGCCCGCATTTCCTCTGAAGGGCAAATGAGCAATCGCCCCCACGGACACAACGCCGGGAATTGCGCCGACATGCTCGTCCAGATCCTGGCAGAAGCGCGGCAGGCCCGGAGGACCCACGTAGATCTCCTCCTGCGGAACCGACATCCACATGGCAAGTACGTTCTTGGGATTCAACCCCGGATCGACGCCCAACAACTGCGCCATGCTCTTGATCATCAGCCCGGCACCACAAAGCACAACCAGCGCCAGCGCTACCTCTGACGCCACCAATGCGTGACGCAGATGGCTCCTGCCGCCTGTTCCTGCGGAGCGGCCGCCCTCCTTTAAGGGTTCGTTCACGTCGGCCCGCAGCGCGCTCAATGCCGGCGCGACGCCGAACAGGATACCCGTCAGACAGGAAACCAGCAACGCAAACGCGAACACTTGGGTGTCCATCGGGATTGAATTCAACACTCGAGCCGGTAACCCAAGGGTATTGAGCTTGAAAAGATGCAACAGCAGCTGGTTGCTCCAAGCAGCCAGCAGCAGCCCAGCCGTACCGCCCGCGAGCGCCAGCAAGATACTCTCGGTAAGCAATTGGCGCGCAATGCGGAATCCCGCCGCTCCAAGCGCTCGCCGGATGGCAAACTCCTTCTGCCTCGCCGCGCCGCGCGCCAGCAGCAGGTTCGCCACATTCACGCAGCCGATCAGCAGCACGAATGCCACTGCTGCCAGCAGCGTCAGCATTGTCGTGCGAAGCCCTTTCGTCCCGAACTCGCTCAGGGGCATCACCGTCGCGCCCATGTTCGCGTCGTCCTTGGGAAACTGCTTTTGGATACGGTTTCCAATGGCCTGCATCTCCGTTCGGGCCTGCGCCTCGCTCACGTCCGACTTGAGCCGAGCAATCGCAATAAAGCTATTGTCCTGACGGCCGAAATCGGTCTTGGTATAGCCGACGGGCACCCAGAGTTGACGTGGACCGCTCCAGAACTGCCATCCGAAATCGCGCGGCATCACGCCAACTACCGTGAAGTCCGCGCCGTCCACGCGAATGCTCCTGCCCACCAGCGAGGGGTCGCCGCCATAACGCGCCTTCCAAAGACCATAACTCAGGACTACCTCGTGATCCCTTCCGAGAGTTTCTTCCTCGCGAAGAAAAGTGCGCCCCAGATAAGGCTTCACGCCCAGCACCTTGAAGAAGCCCGCGGACACCCGCAGCCCTGAAACCTGCTCCGCCTCCTGCCGGGCACCCGTTGTGGAGAGGTTATAGCCGCGCCCAGCGGAATCAAAGATCGCCATAGCTTCGAAAGAATGGCTCTGACGCTCGAAATCCCAGAAGTTAGGCGCCGAGACGATGTTCAAATTATCGGGACCCTTGCCAAAGGTTTCCCAGACCAGCATCAGGCGGTCAGGTTCGGGGAAAGGCAGCCGCTTCAAAAGCGTGTTGTTGATCACGCTAAAGATGGTGGTGTTGGCTCCGATGCCCAACGCCAACGTCAGCATCGCGACAATCGTGAAGCCGGGGGTTCGCACCAGATTCCGCAAACCGTAACGTGTGTCTTGAAGAAGGGTTCCCATCCCTGTTCTCATCGCAAGTGCGTCGCCACCGGCGTTTGCCAAGATAAGTAGCTAAAGCACAGTTATTACCCTGTTATGAAATTGCCGAAGGGCGTGCCGGGCGGCCGGTTTCGTGGCAGAGCTGTTCGAAACTGAACATACTAGGTTGCGGGCTTTGCCTCCGGAGACATTTTCTCTAAGCGCCATAAGACGAGCTTTGCCAAACACCGGCCGCCTATTTCCCGGACCAGCAGGCAACGCGCTTTTCAAGAAAGGCCGAAATGCCTTCTTGTGCATCTCCGGCTAGGGCATTGGTGGTCATCACTTCTTTGGCGTAAGCATAAGCTTTGGGTTGATCGAGATCGATTTGCGTGTAATAAGCTTGCTTGCCAATTCCGACAGTGAGCGGGCTGGCTTCGGCGACGCGCTTTGCGAGAGTGCGAGTGGCCGTCGTAAGCTCTGCCGCGGGAACCACGCTGTTGATGAGGCCCCAATCGGCAGCAGTGGCGGCGTTGACGGATTCGCCGGTGAGGAGCATATGCAGAGCACGCTTTCGTCCAATGGCGCGGCTCAAAGCGACCATCGGAGTGGTGCAGAATAGCCCGATCCGAACCCCGGGCGTTGCGAAGGTGGCGTGTTCGGCAGCTATCGCCAAGTCGCACGTCGCAACCAACTGACAACCGGCGGCCGTCGCCACGCCCTGGACCTCCGCAATTACGGGCTGCGGGATGGATTGAACTTTGGTCATGAGCTCGGCGCAAACGTCGAAGATCTCGCGATAGTCGCTGACCGTGCGGCCCACCATTTCGCTGAGGTCGTGACCGGAACAAAAGACTTTGCCGGCTGCCGCAAGCACGACGGCTTCGACGGTGCGGTTCTGCTCAATTTCGGCGAGACACGCGATCAGCTCGCGCATGAGATGCAGCGACAATGCATTCCGGCGATTGGGGCGATTTAGCGTAAGGATCGCAATCTGCTCTTCAAATTCCAACGACAGGTCTTCGTATGCCATAGCGGGCCTACTTCCATGCTGCCACTGTTTATGGGATGCCCGACAATAACAAACGTGGACATTCCGCGAAGGCGCAGATCCCTCAACCACCCTAGGTAGAATTCGATATGCGAAACGATATCCGTTACGCTCTCCGGCTGATGCAACGCAGTCCAGGATTCACGGCCGTCGCCGTGCTTTCGCTGGCGCTCGGAATTGGCGCGAACACCGCGATCTTCAGTTTGTTCTACACCATTGTCCTGCGCACGCTGCCAGTCGCACATCCCGAGCAACTCGTGGAGTTGGTGATGGACTCTCCGAGCGAGCTTCATTGGGCAGGGTATTGGGGCTGGGAGAAGTATGAGTACTTCCGCGACCACAATCACGTTTTCTCGGGGATCACCGGCATGTCGTTCGACAATCTGGCTCAGGTGCGCACGGAGGGCTCCGATCCGGAAACGTTGATCCAGGAGAACGTGCCAGGAAATTACTTTCGGGTGCTCGGATTGAAGCCCGCCATCGGACGGTTGATTGGTCCGGAGGATGTCCCCGCTAGCGGGAATGGAGATGCGGCGGTAGTGAGCTGGTCTTACTGGAACCGACGGTTCCATCGCGATCCAGCGATTCTCGGGAAGCGGATCTTTTACAACGACAGGCCGAAAATCATCATCGGGGTGGCCCCGCGCGAGTATGTGGGGCCGCGGGTAGGATCTCGAACCGATCTTTGGATTCCGGTAGCGCACGGCGATCTCACCATGCTGGCGCGTTTGAAGCCGGGCGTGACCATTGAGAAGGCACAGGCCGAAATTGCCGTGCTATACCGTGCCCTGCTGGAAAAAGAGGCTACGCGCAGCAAGAATCCGCGGATGGAAAAGAGGATGGAATTGTTGCCGGCGGGCGCCGGCCTGGTGCGAGTGCGCGATCAGTATGGCAAGCCGTTGGTGCTTTTGATGGCGGTTGTAGGCTTGCTCCTTTTGCTGGCGTGCATCAATATGGCCAGCATGCTGCTGGCGCGATCCGCAGGACGGCAGCGCGAAATCGCCGTGCGTGTGGGACTGGGCGCGAGCCGTGGCCACTTGGTGAGACAAATGCTGACCGAATCGATACTGCTTTCCCTTGCAGGCGCGCTCTTCGGCGTTCTTTTTGCATATTTCGTAACGAATGTGCTGGTGCGGATCATGGCCAGCAGCCGTGCTTTTGAGCACATCGAAATCCAAGTCCAACCCGACGTTTACCTGCTGCTCTTTACCACGGGAATCGCGCTACTCACGGGTTTGCTGTTTGGGCTGGCGCCGGCGTGGTATGCCTTCCGGTTCGCTCCAGCGTCTGACTTGCGGCAGAGCGGAAAGGGAGGCAATACGCGGTTCTGGAGCTTGTTTGGAAAAGGCTTGGTGACGGCGCAGGTGGCTTTATCGATTTTCCTTGTGGCCGCTGCTGCCATGTTTTTGAACTATCTGTCGAGACTGCGGAATTTCGACCTCGGGTTCCGCAGTGATCATGTGCTTTTAGTAACCCTCGATCCAACTCACAGCGGGTACAAGCCAGAGCAACTGGCTGCGTTTTATCGAGCTCTGCTGCCTCGTCTGGAGGCCATTCCAGGAGTGCGTTCGGCTTCGATCAGCGGTTGTACTCCGCTCGAAGGCTGCGGGACCCCAGGCCGTTACATATTTGCGGAAGGGCACATGGAGCGGACTGAGGATCGGCGGCGGGTGGGCGTGACGTTTGTGGCGCCTCGATATTTCGAAACATTGGGCATACCGCTCCTCGCAGGACGTGATTTCACATTCCAAGATGCGGGACGATCTCGCGTGGTGACGATCAATCAAACGATGGCGCGGCGTTATTTTCCTGGCATCAATCCCATCGGCAAGCGCATCACGGTCGATAGGAACTCGAAGCCTGGGTGGTTCGGCAGCGATCAGCCTTACCAAATCGTGGGATTGGCCGGAGATGTCAAGGCATTCGAGCTTCGCGGCCCGGCGTATCCCACTATGTATTTCAATATGTTCCAGGAAAACCAGTTGATGGATCAGTTTGAACTGCGCACTACGGGGAATCCGGCTTCTATCTCCGGAACGGTACGGCGGATCATGCGAGACCTGTTGAAGACGGTGCCCGTTACCAGAATCACAACACTTGCTGACCAAGTCGACTCAAACATTGTTCCAGAACGTCTCATCGCAACTCTGTCGCAATTCTTTGGCGTGCTTGGTGCAGCGCTCGCCGGAATCGGACTCTACGGATTATTGGCGTATACGGTGGCGCGCCGGACGAATGAGGTCGGCATTCGGATGGCGCTCGGCGCGACCGCGAGTGATGTAAGTAGTCTGGTATTGCGAGATGCGCTGGGAATGGTGGGCTGCGGACTCATTGCAGGGGTGGTGCTGGTACTTTTGAGTCGACCGCTGGTTGTGAGCCTTATTCAGGATCTGAAGCCTGATAGTACCGGGGCGCTAGTCTTTGGCGGCTCGATTATATTCGCGGTTGCGCTGCTCGCCGCATCTGTTCCGGTGCGTCGCGCGATTCGCGTCGATCCGATGGTGGCACTGCGACACGATTAGGCAGGTCGGGCCGTCCAATGAAGGGGCCGGAGTTAGATGTAATTGTCGTCGGCGCGGGCGCTGCGGGACTTGCGGCTTTCGAGGAGTTGCGCCGCGGCGGATGCAAGGTCCTATGCGTCGAGGCGAAAGGCCGCATCGGTGGCCGCATTTTTACAGTTCATGACCCGCTGTCGACAATTCCTATTGAATTAGGAGCTGAGTTCATTCATGGACGGCCTCCCGAGATTTGGGACATCCTCAACTCGCACGGGCTTGCCGCTTATGACTGCGCGGAAAAGGCGATCCACATCGAAGACGGCAAAGTGCAGAAAGACGGCGATGCCTGGCAGCTGATTGGTCGCGTGATGGACGACATGCAGAAGTCTGCGGCCAAGGGTAAGGATCGGAGCTTCGCGAGCTTTTTGGAGCAATCATCGCATTCCGAAAACGCGAAGCGGTTGGCGGCATCGTATGTGGAGGGCTTCAATGCCGCACGCAAGGAAATTATCGGCATCGCCTCTCTTGCGGAAGACGCCGCCGCCGCTGACAAGATCGACGGGGATCGCTCGTTTCGCATGAAGAACGGATATGACTCGCTGGCGATTCACCTTCTCAACGCGAGAGATGAATTGAGAATGAATTGCGTGGTCGAGCGCGTAGATTGGCAAACCGGCGCGGCAACCATTCACGCGCGGTCGCGATTGACTGGCCATGTTGCAAACACTTCGAAGCCGGCGCGTCGTGATTACAGTTCCGCTTGGAGTTCTACAGGCGGTGCCCGAGGAAGGCGGTATCCAATTCGATCCGGAACCCGGCAAAGTACTCACAGCGGCACGCGCGCTGGAATTCGGCCACGTGATGCGTGTCGTCTTGCGCTTTCGGGAAGCGTTTTGGGAGAAGAAGCGCGACATTTCCGAGGCTGGCTTTCTACTCTCGCAGGAGCCATTCTTTCCCACTTGGTGGACGCCTCTGCCGGTCCATGCGCCGATCATCACGGGTTGGAGTGCAGGGCCGCATGCGGACGGTCTTCTTGATCAAATGCGACGGACGATTATTGGCCACGCGATCGCGGATCTGGCTCGCATTACGGCATCCAGTCCGCCGCGCCTCCATTCGTTATTAGAAGCGGCGTATTTTCACGATTGGCAGAGGGACCCGTTCGTACGCGGCTCTTACAGCTATGTGCCTGCGGGCGCGATGAGTGCTCGCAAGAAATTGGCAGATCCGGTGGAGGACACTTTGTATTTCGCCGGGGAAGCGACGGAGTTAAGTGGTCACAGCGCAACTGTTCACGGCGCGATCGCCACAGGAAAGAGGGCTGCGCGGCAGATTCTGGAGACGGCTGATTAAGATGCTGGGATCTCGATTTTGAGTATAATTCTGCGAGGGGTTTTAACAGCATGGACGAGCAGCAGAATGTTGCATTAGTTAAGAAGTTATATGACGCGTTCGGGAAGGGAGACATCCAGACGATCATCGATCGACTCACAGAAGATGTGGAGTGGTTGTCAGAAGGTCCTTCGTCTGTCCCTTATTTCGGCAAGATGAGAGGGCCCGCAGAGGTGCAGTCGAAGTTCTTCGGCGGCCTTGCGAGCACACAGCAAGACATGAAACTCACGATGGATGACTTCATTGCGTAGGGGGATGGGGTTGCAGCGTTCGGGCGGTACAAAGCTAAGGTGAAAGCCACGGGCAAGCAGTTCGATTCTCCGATCGGACATTTGTTCCGTATTCGCGACGGTAAAGTTACGAAATTCGTGAACCTCGGCGATACAGCTGCGGTTTCGGCAGCGTACGGCGGTGCTGCGGCGGCAGCGCGTTAGGAGGGAGTGAAGTCCCGAATCTGTTGTACCGTAGGTCCATCCAGGCGCTGGAGAAGAGTGACCAGTAAGTCGACAAGCTGATCGAAGTCGTGCCGGTTCATAACGCCATTGTGCGCGTGCGTGTAGCGGATAGGAACCACCAGGTTAACAGTAGGAACACCGCCATTGCTTTTCTGAAGTTCGGCGGAATCGTCGCCATATCCGTTCACTAAATCAAGCTGAAGCGCGATCTGCTTGGCTGCCGCGGTGTCCTTCACAAACTTCACGAATTTGCGATTGGGCAATTCGGACGAATCGAAGAGAAACAGGCCCGGGCCAGCGCCGAGCTTGGATTGCGTTTCTTCAGAGCGGCCCGGGACTGCGTCGCCCGTGATACCGCCCTCGATAGAAATCCCGATATCAGCCTTGACTTCCTCAGCGGCAGTATGAGCACCACGCAATCCCACTTCTTCCTGAGTCGTGATGGCGTAAAAGATGTGATTCGAGTGAGGCGCCGTGTTGACGCGGCGCATGGCTTCGATGACCACCGCGCAACCGACACGGTCATCCCACGCTTTTCCTAAATAGTTCTGGGTTCCGTTTAGAATCCGGAATGGAGCGTCCGGGACGACTGGATCGCCGGGCTCAATTCCCATCTGCCGAACTTCGTTTGCCGACTTCGCACCGACATCAAGCAAGAGGCTGTCGCGCGCGAAGACGCGAGTGCGCTCCTCCGGTGGAACGACGTGGACGTCGCGAATGCCTGTGACCGCGTAGACTACTCCCTTCGAGCCGAGGATTACCCAACGTTGATCGACCAACGCCTGGTCGAGCCAGCCGCCTAGCATCTGCATGGTCAGAAAACCGGTTGGTGTAATGCGGCGGATGATGCCTCCTAGCTCATCCATGTGCGCGTCTACCATCACGCGCGGACCGTTCGAGCCTTGCTCCGCAATAATCGAGCCCATACCATCGAATTGCAGTGCAGTCGTGTACGGCTTCATCTCATCGACCATCACCTTGCGAACCGGATCTTCAAATCCCGGAGGGCCAAAGGCATTTGAAAGCCGCTCGAGAAGGCTTGCCGTGCGATCTTGGGCAGATGTCGCGAGAGTCAGAGCCAAGCCGATGCACAAAAGAAACATCGACCGTTGGAAGCGTGAGATGGGGGGCATAAAAAGACCGTGAGGGATTTCAGTCTAACAAAGAAATTCGTACGCCTAGGCAGACGCTCTGGAATTTGGAGCGGAATCGCGCGGTTTTTCGCGGGTGAAGTTCAGAACGCGGCGAGGCTGTGAGTCGGCAATGGGACGCACGCGAAGAGGGCGCTCCTGCAGAATGAGCTCGCTAGCTTGAACCAGGGGCTCAGCGTGAAACCAGCGCTGAAAAGGGCCGTTGTGCAGAACGTTGCATATCGCGGCCAGACTCATGCCTTGATGGTGCGACATCCAACAACGGACCAGCTCATATTTCGGCGCAAATAAAGTGCGGATGCGGGCTCCGGTAAAGTCGGCCGACTCATAAAAACCGTATCGACCGAGCCAGTTCTTCCGCGTCACGCGCAATAGATTCTGAACCGACGCGCCGAGGTCGACGAGCAGCCCCAGACAACTCGAGTACGGAGAGACGACCAGCGAACCGGCTCGCGCGACGTTTAGCGCAAGTCCGGGAACTCCGAACGCCGCGTATTGATAATTACCGTCCTGGTCGCGTTTGCTATAAGCTGCCTCCGAGATGCCCCAGGGTATCGTGTGTTTGGCAGCGTAAGTCTGCTGAGCACGCACAGCAGCGCTGGCGGCGCGATCGAGCAGAGTGTCCGGATGAGATTTCATCCAGATGACGGGCATCAGATATTCGAACATCGTGCCCGTCCATGAGATTAGGACCGTTTGTCCTTCGCAAGCCGTGTGTTGACGGCCGAGACGGAACCAGCTTTCCTGAACAACCTCGCCCTTTGCGACTGCAATGAAAGCGGCCGTCCTGGATTCGGACGCGAGCAGGTCATAGCACGACTTACTCAGTTGCCGCGACGCAACGTCGTAGCCGACCGACAACAGCTTGCGGCGATTATTCACAAGCAGGCTAAAATCCATCTCTTGCGCCAGACGTCCGCATTGCTTAGCGAGATCGCGCAGGCGCAACGCAACTTTGCTCAGGCGGTCGCGGCAAGCCGGAAGCTCTTCACGAAGACGAACAGCGAGCGTGAGGACCTCCGGAGCGAGGCCCGTCGCAATCATTAAGCTCTGAAGCAGACTCTGAAGCGAAGTATCGAGCTCCTCATAATATCTGGCAGCGTTTGCAGGAGTGGGCGCCGTGAGAGGTGCCTTGAATTCAGCTTCTTTCGAATTGCGAAGCGGCTCGAAATCGGGAAGACACCAAGGCATGAAATCGCGAGCCAGTTGCCGCAGCGCTTCGATGCGGGTCGTTAGCGCAGCAGGCCACCAGCCATCTTGTTTCCCGTCGGGCGCGGCAGGCGCAGGAACATCATCGGCTGCTTGCAGAACGCGCGGCAGCCAGACGGAAGGGCTTTTCAGGCCGGTGAGATCCGCCGGACGCGCACTCCGAATTTTCATCTCGCTCAACATCCGGTAATGATCGGACAAGCCTTCCATCGCGTTCTCGCGAATGACGGGCTGCTGAAGAAGCTCGAGGCAGTGTTGCTTCAAGCTCCACAGTGAAGCGACAAGGTTGCCGCTGTCGACACTCGATATGAACGGAGGATCGAGAGGCTTTAAAGTAATGTTGTCGTACCAGTTCAAGAAATGGCCCAAGTGGCGGGGCAGCCGGGAAGCTGAAGAAAGAGTCAGCTCGGTTTGCGAGACAAACTCGGGAAGCGTTAGGTAGCCGAATTCGAGGGCCGCTTGACGCGCATTCAGCAGGAAACCCAGATTTGTGGGCGAGATGCGTTCCGCAATGCGGTACGGTTCCTCCTGAACATTATCCGGAATCAGCCAGTTGTTTTTCTGGTTGCTGAATTCCGCGAAGTACCTCCAGGTACGGAGCGCGACGCGCGCGAATAAAACGATAGTCGCTTGGCGATAGTTTGTAATCTTCAGAATGCGGCGAACGGTTCAGCCAAGTCGAGATTAGTTTTGAGGAGCACCAGACGAGTATGAATGGGGCGGCATAAAGGCGCAGCCCGAGGTTTGAAAAAAAGTGCGGCTCCCAGACAGAGGCCGAGTAGGGGAACCCAATTGAGGTAGACATCCACAGGCGTCCGCTTTTTAATGCCAAGCTCGGCTTCCGTCGCTGTTTCCCATTCCAGAAGGCGGCTGTGCGTGATGGCGCTGCGGACGATGGTGCGAATGATGGCGTCGAGCGAGACAAGAGTTTGATGAGCGAGAAACACGATATTGAACGAAATGCTGACGTGGCCGGTGAGGAAATCGGCAAACGCTTCGCGGGCAGACATCCAGTTTCGGTTCCATGCAGCGCGCAATAGCGAGAACACGAGCCGGAAATAAATGGGCAGAAAGAGCAGACAAAGCGTAATGAGCGTCCAAAAACCTGGGCCGCCAGGCAGGAAGAACCACCCGGCGATGAGGAGCACAAAAGTCGCCGGTTCGATGAGGCTGCGACGAAGATTGTCCAGAATTTTCCATCGCGACACAAGTGAAATCGGATTGAGAATCAGCCGGCGCGATTCATCCGGAACACGATTGAAGATCCAGCGTGCGATTTGCCAATCGCCACGCAGCCACCGATGCCTCCTGCGATTATAGGCGCTGTAGTGGGTGGGGTAATCGTCAATCACTTCTATATCGGAGGCCAGACCGGCGCGCGCGTAGGCGCCCTCAATTAAATCGTGGCTAAGCAGGACGTTGCGAGGGAATCGATGTTCAAGCACCTGCCGAAAAGCATCGACATCATAAATTCCCTTTCCAGTAAAAATGCCTTCGCCGTATAGGTCCTGGTAAACGTCCGACACGGCACGGGAATAAATATCGAAACCGGTTTGACCGGAATAGATGCTCGCCAGGCGGGAACGAGTAGCGGAATGTACGCTAATGCCCACGCGCGGCTGAAGAATGCCGTAGCCGTGCGTGACAATATTGAGCTCAGGATCCACGATGGGCCGGTTCAACGGATGAGCCATTGTGCCGATCAAGCGTTGGGCGGCGCCACGCGGCAACTTCGTATCGGAATCCAGCGTGAGGACGTAGCGGATCTTCGGCAGGCGAGACATGTCACCGGTCTTAACCGGGAAGGGATCGGAGACGCCGCGGAGGAGTCGATTGAGATCGAGTAATTTGCCTCGTTTACGCTCCCATCCCATCCAGGCGCCTTCCCGGCGGTTATAAACGCGATGCCTATAGAAGAGGTAGAACCCGCCGTAGGGCTCGTCCGCATACTTGGCATTCAGGTCGTTAATCAATTGGATGGCGAGGTCGATTCGGGGATCGTGTCCATCAGGCGGCCCGGCCGTGTCGGGAAGATCTGTCAGAAGGGCGTAGAAAATATTGGGATCGCGATTGACTAAGTAACGAACTTCCAGATCGTCGACGAGCCGCCGGATTTGCGCCTCATTGATGAGCAGTGTTGGAATGGCGACCATCGTGGCATAAGCCGGGTCGATAGCTTTGGAAAAATCGAGCTTCGGCAATGCATACGGATTGAGCACGGTCGTGACCAGATAATTCATCAGCTCAACAGCGGCATGAGTGGCCGGAATAATCAGCAACAATGCGCTGACGATGAGGCCGGAGCCGCCATGAGTGCGAACAATGCGCATGATCAAGGCAACCACGGTGAGGAGCGTGACCATCTCAATGCCGATGATGTAGATCTCGTCCGGATATCTACGCAAAAATCGTTGGACACTGCCGCCGAGAGAGGGCCGGTAACCAACTCGATTCAGCAATTCCTCGGCGGCAATGCTATCGAACAGGTAATAGCCGACATGGCGGAGGCGCTCGCGCAGAGCTTCGGGAGCTAAGGGGTCGAGTTTCGCCTCCTCCGCCATGCTGACCGCCAGCCGCGCAAGATCGATTTCGCCTAAATCCGAATGCACGCTGATTCGTGCGATTCGCCGGCGATACAATTCACGGCTCTCAAAATCCATGCGGGGATATACCCCCGCGGGATCAAGCGACAGGATCCGGTGTACGACCGAGAGGCGTTCTAAAGTTTCTTTCCAATCGATTTCTCCAATCAATCGAAGACTACCGATCAGGCGCCCAATCTCATAAGAGGGTGCGTTAATGCCGTTGGCACGAAACGCCTCAAGCGCCTTTGCGCCGCGATCGGCAATCAAATCCAACAAAATCATCTTCAGCGCCGGAACCATGCCCCAGAGTTCAGCCAGACGAAGTGGTTCGATTTCCTCTACGCCGGTTATGAAGAACGAGAAGACAGACTCCGATAACCGGTCATTTGCTGCCGTCAAGAGAGCCCGGGCGAGCACAAGGGATCGAGGAATTCCGTCGTCTCCGTCCGCGCAAACCAGGGGCAAGGTTGCCAAGGATTTCGCGGAATCGCGCAAATCCCGAATTTCTGTTCGAAGTAACCGGAGATTGTCGTAGAGCCATTTCAGGTCGTCCGACGGCTCGCCGGATCTCAGGCGGTAAAGCCCGGCCTCAAGTTTCAAAAATCGTTTGGAGATCCTTCGAAAAATGTTCCGCGGTGTATTGGAATGGTGTTTTCCGGGTACCCACGCACAGGATCGTGTTGCTTGCCTGGCGTGCTCCTGAAGCTCCGCGACGGCCGCATCGCCGAGACCGGCGGGATCCCGGGTTCCTGCATCGACGTTCATTCCTGTGGAGGTCTCTGGCATCGGGGGAGGGCTCGTCATCTGTAGCTCGAGGCTTGCAATTCGAACATCTCAGCGTATCGCCCGCCTCTTGCGACGAGCCGCTCATGGCTGCCTTCTTCCGCGATCGCGCCGTTTTCGAGAACAATGATCCGGTCGGCCATTCGAACCGTAGAAAAGCGATGAGAGATAAACAGAGCCATTTTGCTCTCGGTCAGTTCGCTGAATCTTTGAAAGACTTCATACTCGGCGCGAGCGTCCAGGGCGGCGGTGGGCTCATCGAGTACCAGGACCTGTGCTTCGCGAAGGTAAGCGCGGGCGAGAGCTAGCTTTTGCCACTCACCGCCCGAGAGATCGACACCACCTTCAAAACGACGGCCAAGCATCTGATCATATTGTCGGGCTAAGCCACGAATGACGCCATCGGCCAAGACTCTTTTCCGCAGCGCGGCGAATGCGATGCATATCGGCAATGTACTCGACGCGGCCAACCGCAATGTTTTCTCGAGCGGTCATCTCATACTTCATGAAGTCCTGAAAAATGACGCCGATTTCTTTGCAAAGATCTTCAATGTCATAGTCGCGAAGATCGGCGCCATCCAATAAAACCTGGCCGCCAGTTGGGTCATACAGGCGGGTCATCAGCTTCACGATAGTCGTTTTGCCTTGACCGTTTTGGCCAATCAGCGCGATGCGCTCGCCGGGCTCCAGGCGGAAATTGAGACCCTTCAAGACCTGACGCTTGGTGCCCGGGTAGACGAACGAAACATTGTGAAATTCGAAGCCGCGGGTGATGGGGCGAGGAGCGGGCAAAGCATTGGGTTTCGATTTCACCGAGGGCTGCATCTCGAAAAACGCGAGTAGATCGGTTAGGAACAGCGCCTGGTCCGCAATGCTCGAGAGAGTCGAGAAAATCTGCGAAATGTTGTTCGAAGCAGCCATAATCGACTGCGTAAGAAAGACGAGTTTCTGGATGTCGAGCGCGCCCGTAACGGTTTGATAGACAACCCAGGCGTACGAGCCGTAGTACCCTCCAGTGCTCAACATCGAGAGCAGCGAAACGCCAATGAGGCGCCTGCGCGAGAGCGATAAATTCTCATCCAGGATGTCATTGGAGATCTTGGTGAAACGACCTGTGAAGAAGCCGCTGAGGCCGAAAAGCTTAAGTTCCTTGGCGGCTTCTTTGCTGCCACCGACCTGGCGAAGATAATCGAGCTCGCGCTTGCGCGGAGTTTGGCGGAAGTTCTTCGCATAGCTCAGGAAAGCGAAATGGCTTTCGCCTAGGAATGCCGGGACAATGCAGGCGACCAACAGCAGTAGAAGCCAGGGCGAAAAGCGAAGGATGGCGACTGACAGCGAGATGGTCGTGATTGTCTGCTGGAATAAACTGCCGATGGATTGAATCATTCCCAGGCGGTCGGTCGCCTGCACGCGCGCCCGCTCGAGCCGGTCATAGAACACGGGATCCTCATAGGCCTGGAGATCGAGATGCGAGGCGTGCTCCATCACTTTAATGCTGACGTGGCGCGTGTAGCGATCCGCCAGCACCGCGTCGTAATAGTCGATCACGCGGCTGACAATGTTGGCGCCAATCGCCAGCGAGAACTCGAGTACGACAAGCCACCAGAGATACGAAGATAAAGGCAACTTGTGATAAAAAACGGATGTCACATTTTGGACGATCAAGCCGTTAACCCAGAAAATGATTACAGGAATCTGCGAAACGATCAGGCGGCAGACGAGGCTTAGAGTGACGACGTGAGGGCCGGAATCCCAGACGATTTTGAGTACAGGCGGAACATTCTTGAGCGCCCGCAGACGTTCGCGCCAAGCCGAGAGGAACGGTTTATTTTTCTCTTCTGTCACGCTGAGACCGAGCCTTAGAAATAGGCAGGCCATCTTCAGTGTTACTCATCAGGGGCTGGACAATCCGGGCAGAGGGAATTGTGTGCTATGGATTCAGTCGAGCTGCTGATGCGGCTAGCTACTTTCCGTCGCAAAATTGCGCGCGCCCGCCCCTCCCTTACGGTCGGGGTTCCGTAAGGGTCCCGTCTGAGGACATAGGTAAGAAAAGAGTCGGAGGAGATAGGTAACAGTTGGAGGAAGGACTCGGGGAGACCAGACAAGGCAGGCTAGAGAGGCATGTCGCGGAAGGAAAACCGAGTGCAGAACCAACGATACCGATTGACCAGGTAATCGTCGGCGCCGCAATTGAGACCCGCGATGATATCGCTCGCTGTGCCTGAGCAGTCAGCATGAGAATCGGAACTCGGAAGGCTCGGGCCTGCAGTTCGCGCAGACGGTGAGGCCGTCTTTGAGTGGCAGTCGCAGATCGAGGATGACCAGATCGTAATGGCGGCTGGTCGCATAGAAAGGGCTTGATCTCCGTCCGTCGCGATGTCGACGCTGTACTCTTCGTCCGCGAGCCCTCTCGCGATGAGTCCAGCCATATCGGGCTCATCTTCAGCTACTAAGACTCTCATCGGCAATAGTTTTTGTTAGTAAATAAGCGGCGCCAGGTTGAATGTTTCAGGCCACTGTGGCACCCCGCACGGGAAGAATCCAAGCGGACCGCCGCAGCGCGCCTTCGCATAGACAAAAGCGTAGCGGCGAGACCGCACAAGGCTGCAAAAGACAGCCAAAGTCCCGGCATGGCGCGGTTGCCGGTTCTCTGTATCAGGTATGTACAAATGGCGGGCGTGAAACCTCCGAAAATGGCCGTCGCGAGACTATAGGCGAGCGAGAAGCCGGAAGCCCGGACCTGAGGGGGCATCGACTCAGTCAAATAGACGACCATGGCGCCGTTATAGCTGCCGAAGATAAAGGAGAGCCACAGCTCTACAATCAGCAGCTTCTCAAAAGACGGACCGCCGGCCAGCCATGACAATGCCGGATACGCAGTGATCAGCGGGAGCACCGTAAAGCCGATCAGCAGAGGAACTCGCCCAAGGCGGTCGGACAGAGATCCCATGATCGGGAGCCAGAAGAAGTTAGATATTCCAACACACAAGGTCACAATGAGATTGTCCTTATCCGCCAGGTGAAGGACGGTATGACCGAAGGTCGGGGTATAAGCCGTGATCGTGTAAAACGTCACGGTCGTCATAGTTACTAACATCACGCCCAGTAAGATCAGCCGCCAATTCACTGCCACTGAGTTCAGAATTTCAGACACGGATGGATGATACTTGCGAGAGGCGAACTCATCAGTTTCCGCAAGAGATCGCCGGATCAGGAACAGAACGGGAATAATGAGGCAACCTATCCACAGCGGGACACGCCATCCCCAGGCTGTCATCTGAGCCGGCGTTAAGTTCGAACTGAGGACGACGCCCAAAATAGCCGCGAAGACCACGGCGCATTGCTGGCTAGCGGATTGCCAGCTTACGTAGAAACCTTTGTGGCCCGGAGTGGCGATTTCAGCCAAATAGACCGATACGCCGCCCAGTTCGACGCCGGCCGAAAATCCTTGAATCAAACGCCCGATCAAGACAAGGAGTGGCGCCAGGACGCCAATGGCCGCATATCCTGGCGTGAAGGCGATGGACAGCGTTCCGATAGACATCAATCCGAGCGTCAGGAGAAGGCCCAAGCGGCGTCCACGTCGATCGATATAGGCGCCCAGCACGAGTGCTCCAATCGGTCGCATCAGATATCCGGCGCCAAAAGTCATTAGCGCAAACATCAGAGAAGCAAAATTGTCGCTTTTGGGAAAGAAGGCTCTTCCGATGGCTGCCGCGTAATAGCCGAAGACCATGAAGTCATACATTTCCAAGAAGTTGCCGCTGGCGACGCGAATAACAGATTTGATTTTGAGCTTCCGCTCGGATGCCGTCATCGCAAGTACCTCCTGGTCCAAGCGGCTGCCTTTTCAAGCCGCTGCCACATGACGGTATCACTTGTTAGATGACGTAATCAGACTGCCGAGGGCGTAGCGAGAATTTTTGCAGGGACTAACACTATAAAACCAATTAGTGCATTACTCTTACTTTGGCCGCATTATTTACTCTTACGCAAAACGCGGGCCTGCTGCTTTGGAACTGATCGGCACGACTGATCTGCCCAGATAGCCGGTCCGGCAACAACACTCTTGGGAAGCACGCGGGCTTGGCCACTGTCACGCAAAGTTATTGAGTTAAAATGTTAAATCAATCTTCAATTCGCGGCTCAATGCAGTCGCGGTTCCTGACATTGTCAATTCGAGGGTTTGATGGATCGAGTTTTGGTTACGGGAGGGGCCGGTTATCAAGGTT
Source organism: uncultured Acidobacteriaceae bacterium (assembly GCA_963819405.1). Lineage (GTDB taxonomy): Bacteria > Acidobacteriota > Terriglobia > Bryobacterales > Bryobacteraceae > Bog-105. The sequence goes on from CAWFWH010000037.1 coordinate 57,305, forward strand.
GTGTGCTGGTTCCGCACCTCCTCACTGCAGGTTACGAAGTTATCGTCTACGATCTGATGCTGTTTGGTTCCGAGGGCCTGCCATCTCATGCCAACCTGAAGATTGTTGAGGGCGATATTCGGGACACGGCGCGCTATGCCGACGCAGTGCAAGGGTTGCGCCCACGTGATCCACCTGGCGTGCATTTCTAATGATCCAAGCTTCGATCTAGATCCAGCTCTAAGCCGGACGATCAACTACGATTGTTTCGAGCCGCTGGTGGTGGCCAGTAAGAAAGCCGGGGTACGGCGGTTCGTGTACGTTTCCTCTAGTTCGGTTTTCGGGGTGAGCGATGAGCCTGAAGTAACCGAAGAGCACCCGCTTGTGCCTCTGACGGACTATAGCAAGTACAAGGCGATGTGCGAGGAGATTCTCTTGGCGCACCAGTCTCACAACTTTGTCGCGACGATTCTGCGCCCTGCTACCGTATGCGGCTACTCACCTCGGATGCGGTTTGATCTAACAGTCAACATTCTGACGAATCACGCGGTCAATCGGGGCGTGATAACGGTTTTTGGCGGAACGCAAAAGCGCCCGAATATCCATATCGATGACGTTACCGCGTTGTATGCGAGAATGCTGGAGTATCCAGAAGAGCTAATCGCGGGTGAGAAGTTTAATGTGGGTTATCAGAACCACACTGTGGCGCGACTCGCGGAGATCGTGAAGACAGTTGTCGAACACGAGTTCCCAGAGAAAGAGCACACCCGCATAGAGACCACCCCCACCAATGACAATCGCTCCTATCACGTGAGCTCGCGCAAAATCGCCGAGAAGCTTGGCTATCGCCCCGAGCGAACCATTGAAGACGCTGTGCGAGACCTATGCGGCGCATTCAGAGCGGGTAAGTTCGAAGACAGCTTGACTAACGAAGAGTACATCAACGTGAAGACGGTTAAGAAACTAGGGCTGCAATGACCGAATCCAAGTTGATAGCGGTGGTGACTGGCGGAGCCGGATTCATCGGCAGCCACATGGTGGATCTGCTGGTTCAGGAAGGGTTCCGAGTACACGTCATTGACAATCTGGTGAGCGGCAGCCTGAGGAATCTCGAGCAGCACAGAGCTAATCCCGATGTGGTTTTGGAGAAAAGAGACATCCGTAGTCTGTCGGCAGGGGACATCGTGTTCCGGGGAGCGCGATACGTGTTCCATTTTGCGGGAATTGGGGACATCGTACCGTCAATCGACCACCCTTTAGAGTACATGTCCACGAACGCGCTGGGGACTGTGCATGTTTTGGAATGCGCGCGGGACGCGCAAGTGCAAAAGTTCGTCTATGCGGCTTCCTCTTCGTGCTATGGGCTGGCCGAAGAACTTCCCACAACCGAGAGCGCCCCCATCCAACCTCAATATCCGTACGCGCTTAGCAAATACCAGGGCGAGCAATTAGCGCTGCACTGGGGACAAATTTACCGACTTCCGGTCAATTCCATCAGGATCTTCAATGCCTATGGAACGCGGTCGCGCACTAGCGGCGCGTATGGCGCGGTGTTCGGTGTCTTCCTTGCCCAGAAACTGGCTGCCAAGCCTCTCACCATCGTGGGCGATGGCAATCAAAAGCGCGATTTTGTTTATGTAACAGATGTCGCTCGCGCGTTCCACGCCGCAGCGAAGACCGATCTTGTTCAGCAAATCTACAATGTCGGAGGCGGGAATCCCCAGCCGGTCAATCATCTGGCGGATCTGCTGGGCGGCCCTCGCGTCCACATACCGAAGCGGCCCGGTGAGCCAGACTGTACCTGGGCCGACATAACCAGAATTCGCAGAGACCTCGGATGGGTGCCGCAAGTTTCGTTCAATGACGGCGTCAAAACGATGCTCGAGAACATCGATTACTGGCGAGATGCGCCGATCTGGGACGCATCTTCTATCGAGGCGGCCACGAGGAACTGGTTTGCCTTTCTCGCTGGAAAGGGATCCGCCGCATGATGGCCGCTGCTACGCGTTCCATGGGAACAAGTGACAAGATCCTGCAACTTGAAGATCTCGCACGAGTGGTGGCCTCACTGCAGGCACAAGGAAGGACCGTTGTTCACTGCCACGGCGTCTTCGATCTGATGCATATCGGGCATATACGTCATTTTGAACAGGCAAAGACGCTGGGCCAAGTCCTGATCGTGACGATAACGCAGGACCGGCATGTGAATAAGGGGCCGAATCGCCCGGTCTTCACGGAGGCGCACCGGGCCGCGGCCATCGCCGCCCTGGCGTGTGTGGATTACGTGGCTGTCAATAAATGGCCGACGGCGACGGACACGATCAAGCTTTTGCGCCCGAACGTCTTCGTCAAGGGGTCAGAATATCGCGATGCGACCAAAGACCGGACCGGGGGCATTCTGCTGGAAGAAGAATCAGTTCGTTCCGTTGGGGGCAGGATTGCTTTCACCGACGACGTAGTTTTCAGCTCGTCCAGTCTTCTTAATCGACATTTCGGAGTTTTTCCGGAAAAGACGGAGCAATTCCTGGCGTCGTTCTCCGAAAGACACAGTTCCGAGGAGATTCTGACGAACTTCGAAGAAGCCCGCCAATTGAAGGTGCTGGTCCTCGGCGAAGCAATTATTGACGAGTACAACTATTGCGAGACCCTCGGTAAGGCCGGCAAGGAACCGATCCTGGCGGCTCGACATATCAGCAGTGAACGTTTTCCAGGCGGGGTCCTTGCGGTCGCAAATCACGCGGCTGCTATTTCTGACCGGGTTACCATGCTTACCTTCCTGGGCGAACTGGCCACTGAGGAAGATTTCGCGAGGGAACAGACCAAGGCTGCGATTGAGAAAGTCTTCTTATACATCCCCGACGCCCCGACTATTGTGAAGAAGCGCTTTCTGGAATCGTACCCTCTTCAGAAGCTATTCGAAATCTATGTCATGAGCGACTTCGAACGCCACGGTACCCAATCGGCAGCGCTTTCAAAGAAGCTGTTGGAAATATTGCCGAATTACGACGTCGTAGTTGCCGCGGATTACGGGCATGGAATGATCAGCCCTGAAGTTGCGGATATATTGAGTCAGGAAGCCAAGTTTCTCGCTATTAACACGCAAGTTAATGCTGGGAATCACGGCTTTAACACGGTCTCTAAGTACCGCCGTGCAAGTTATATCTGCATATCCGAACGGGAACTTCGGCTAGAGGCGCGGAGTCCCCAGAAGGACTTGCGCGAAATTGTCAAGGAAGTCTCCGATAGGCTTTGCTGCGGTAAGCTCTTAATCACTCGAGGTAGCCAAGGGTGTCTGTGCTATGACGACCGCGAAGGATTTTGTGAGACCCCCGCCTTCACGGCCCAAGTCGTTGACCGTGTGGGCGCCGGCGATGCGGTGCTTGCGGTCACGGCTCTGTGCGCTGCTCAACGTGCGCCAATTGACGTTCTGGGATTTATCGGTAGTTGCGTCGGCTCCCAAGCCGTGGGAGTGGTCGGCAATCGCTCGTCCGTCGAGAAGGTGTCCCTGGCACGTTATATTGAATGTCTTTTGAAGTAGACGTAACACGGCGAACATCTTCTGGACCCCCGGCTTACGTATCCGCAGTTAGGGCCGGGCTGCATGTCCCGTTTAACTCCCGTTTCTTCGGAGGAACCACTCCACAGACCCGGGCAGCCGTGTTTCTCGACCGCGACGGTGTCCTGGTTCGAAACGTTCATTACCTCAAGAAACCTTCGGAAATAGAGGTATCGCCGGATGTCGCGGCGCTTTTATCTTTGCTGGATCGATTCTATCTGATCGTTGCGACTAATCAGTCCGGCATCGCTCGAAATCTGTTTTCGGAGACCGATCTACTACTTATTCACTCGGAGTTAGTCCATCAGTTGTCCGTCCAAGGCATCTTGATCGATGCTTTCTATTACTGCCCGCACTTACCCTCGGCGGTCAACGAAAGCTATCGAATGACTTGTAACTGCCGCAAGCCTGGACCTGGGTTGCTACTTCAAGCAGCAGCAGACTGGAACATCGATCTCGAACGTTCCTATATGATTGGCGATTCGCTAAGCGATATAGAAGCGGGGAGTGCGGCGGGATTAACTGAAAGCATCCTGCTGGGTGACGCGGAGGTTCTGGATAGCTCGCCCAAACATCGGCGTGCGCAAGATCTGGCGACGGCCGCCAAGCTAATCCTGGGAGGCCCGACGTGAAGGCTACGGAGCGGAGGTGTGGGATCGATTTTGACAATACACTCGTAACATATGACGAGGTCCTCGCCAAAATTGCAGGCGAGCGAGGTTTGATCGAGTGCAATCCCGCTGAGACTAAGAAAAGTATCCGGGATCGATTGAGGCGGCTGCCGGATGGAGAAATCGAATGGCAAAGATGCCAAGCGCTGCTGTACGGATCCAGAATCGGGGAAGCGAAGCTGATCGAGGGTGTGTCGCGGTTTTTCGAACTCGCGAGGCAACAAGGCACGCGAACCTACATCATTAGTCATAAGACGGAATTCTCGCCATTTGACAACTCAAACCTGAGGGAGGCGGCGCTGAGTTGGATGACCGCGAACCGCTTTTTCGAGTCAGATGGTTTGGGCCTCACATACAACGATGTCTTTTTTGCCGATACACGCCAACAGAAGATCAATTACATCGCGGAGCTTCGATGCACTCATTTCATCGACGACCTGGAGGAGACTCTTTTGGAGTCCACATTTCCGTCGAGCACCACGCGAATCCTTTATGAACCCGGGAGGCAGTTCGCCGCACCCGTCGGATTGAAACTGATGACGAGCTGGCGGGAGATCACTTATTACTTCTTTGGCAAACACTGATGAGGATGTCAAGGCTCTGAAGAGCGTTGCGACCTACCTGCTTTCCGCGGAGGTGACGGCGCTGGAAGAGATCGGCGGTGGTGGTAACAGCCGCGTGTACCGGTTGACGGTTGAGCCCTCGCACTCCTATGCACTTAAGGCTTATTTCCGGCATGCTTCTGACAAGCGCGCCAGAATGCGGACAGAGTTTGATAGCCTTGGTTTTTTGTGGGAGAACGGGGTCCGAAATATCCCGAGGCCGGTGATCGCCAGCCCCGAATATGATCTCGCGATCTACGAATGGATCGAAGGACGGAGAATCGGCCCGCAGGACATAACCGATGTGATGATTAGCGCCGCCACTTCCTTTTTATGTCAGCTCGCAGCCTTGCGCAATCGGCCCGAAAGCGGCTCAATCGGAATGGCGTCGGAAGCTTGCTTTTCGGGTCCGGCACTACTCGAAAACATACGGAGCCGCCTCGAACCCTTGCTGTCTCAAGATGGCGATGCCGATTTGCAGGCCTTTCTGTCCAGCGAGTTCGTTCCGTCATTCAATCGCATATCGGACTGGAGCCGCCAGTGCGCCGGGGTGAGTTTCGATATTGAACTGAGTGAAGAAGTGCGGATACTAAGCCCTTCGGACTTCGGCTTTCATAATGCACTGCAGACCCCGGCGGGTGAAGTCTTCTTTCTGGACTTCGAGTATTTTGGTTGGGACGACCCGACCAAAACAATCTCGGACTTTCTTTTGCATCCTGCGATGGCTCTGTCTTCGGCACTTAAGCGACAATTTGTAGCGTCGGCGATTCAGAATCTGCCTTGTGCCGATAATCTTGCTGGGCGGGTAAGAGCCTTTTACCCGTTGTTCGGACTCAAGTGGTGCCTCATCTTGTTGAATGAGTTTCTGCCAGAGCAACTGTTGCGCCGACGCTTTGCCAGGGTGAGCGATGAAGCCCGACAAAGACGGACCGAACAATTGTCAAAGGCCAAAAGCAAGCTGCGGCAAATTCTTAGCGAATATGAGCACCTGCCCTATTTTGATTAACAGAACACCAGTCAACCTGACATCCCTCGACGCAAGGTCGCGCAAACTGCGCCAAATGATCGTCAAGACAGTTCAAGCAGGCAATCGCGGCCACTTGGGTTCGGCTTTCTCACTAGTCGAAATGTTGCGCGTCCTGTACGACGACGTGTTGAAGTATGATCCCAGCAATCCCCGCTGGAGCGGCCGCGACCGCTGCATTTTGAGCAAAGGCCATGGCTGCCTGGCCCTCTATGCTGTACTAGCAGATAAAGGCTTCTTCCCGGAGAGCGAGCTCTTGCGATTCTGCAAGGCAGAGGGTATCCTGGGAGGCCATCCAGAGTACGGCAAAGTGCCTGGCGTGGAGGCCTCAACGGGAAGCCTTGGCCACGGCCTCTCTATTGGAATTGGCTTCGCTCTCAACGCTCGCGTCGAAAAGGCTTCTCATCGCATTTTCGTCATTATCAGCGACGGGGAATCAAATGAAGGCTCTGTGTGGGAGGCGGCCCTCTGCGCAAGCAAGCACAAACTGGACCAATTGGTGGTCTTGGTGGACTATAACAAGCAGCAGTCTTATGGAACGACCTACGAAGTACTAGATCTCGAACCGCTTGCGGATAAGTGGCGAGCCTTTGGCTTCGGCGTCAAGGAAGTGGATGGTCACAACGTCTTTGAACTGCGCCGCGCCCTCGGTCAGACGCCTTTCGAACCGGAGAAACCTAGTGTACTGATTTGTCACACGATCAAGGGGAAGGGTGTGAGTTTTGTGGAGAATAACCTCAATTGGCATCATAAGACAAGAATTAGTAACGAGGAAGCCCAGTTACTCCTGGCTGAGCTCGCATTCTAATACATGCGCAAAACTTGTCTGGACGCGGTATACGAGCTTGCCAAGAAAGACAACCGGATCTTTTTCATCGGTTCTGATTTGGGGGTAGGAACACTCGAGCAGTTTAAAACCGAGATGCCCGAGCGCTATTTCATGGAGGGCGTGAGCGAAGCCAACTTTATCGGTGTAGCTGCTGGGCTAGCGCTCGAAGGCAAGATCGTATACGCCAATACAATAGCCACTTTCATCACGCGCCGCTGCTTTGAACAGGTTGCGCTCGATCTGTGCCTCCATAACGTGAAGGTGCGCCTTATTGGAAACGGCGGCGGGCTGGTATATGCCCCCTTGGGACCCACACACCTCGCTATTGAGGATATTGCCATCTTTCGGGCGCTGCCGCGCATGACCATACTGGCGCCGGCGGACGCCAGCGAGATGAGCCGCATGATGCCGCTAACCGTGGATTATCCAGGGCCGATTTATATCAGGCTCGCAAAAGGCGGCGATCCGATCGTTACCAATGACCGTGCGGGCTTCGAGATTGGAAAGGCCTACCTGATGCGTGAAGGCGGGGACGCATTGCTTGTAAGTACCGGAGTGCTGTTAAAGCGAACTTTGGATGCCGCAGAACTGCTTCGGGGCAATGGATTGGATGCCGCCGTCTTACATGTCCCCACTGTCAAGCCGCTCGATACCGAAGCGATTCTTGAATGTGCATCTCGCGTGCCGGTGATAGTCACGGCAGAAGAGCACACTATCGTTGGGGGCCTAGGGAGCGCCGTAGCGGAAGTCGTGGCGGAGGCGAACTTCTCATCTTTCAAAAGCTTCAAACGAATCGGTATACCTGATGTTTTCCCCGATCAATATGGATCTCAGGACTCGCTAATGGCCCGCTACAACATAACACCTCAAACGATCTGTGAGACTGTTCAGCACTTACACCGCAAGCGATGCGCTAACAATGGGGGAAACAAAGCATGAGTAACCTGATGAATATCGTCACGCCGCTCCATAAGAGAACTAAGCGCGACTACATCGCGCGCATGGTCGACGATAAAGTCCATTGCATGCTGAAGGCGAAAGAGTATGAGTTTGATTACTGGGATGGCGATCGTCGCTATGGATATGGAGGCTACAAGTATGACGGCCGCTGGAAGCCGGTAGCGCAGAAATTCATCGATACTTATAAGCTTCCTCCCGACGCAAAGATTCTTGACGTGGGTTGTGGCAAAGCGCACTTGTTATACGAGTTCTCGCAGTTACTCCCTAACGCGAACCTGTACGGCTTTGATATCTCCAGGCATGGGCTTGCTGACGCTCCCGAGGGAATTCGCGATCGCCTCTACCGTTACCGCGCTCAGGATGCTCTTCCGTATGGAGACAAGTACTTCGACCTGGTCATCTCACTCGGCTGTTTGCACAACCTTCGGATCTTCGAACTGAAGACCGCGATCGGCGAGATCGAGCGCGTTGGAAAGAGCAAGTACATCATGCTTGAAAGCTATCGCAACGAATTGGAGCTGTTTAATCTTGAATGCTGGGCTCTGACCTGCGAATCGTTTTTCGATACCGCGGAGTGGATTTGGCTTTACAAGCATTTCGGGTATACCGGCGATTACGAGTTCATTTATTTCGAATGACCGGAAGAGAAAGTCGCGGCGAATTCTGATGAAGATGAAAGCAGCGATCCTGGAGAAATTACGTGCGCCTCTGGTACTGGGCGAGGTCGAACTCCCGGCCCTGGAATGCGGCCAGGTGCTGGTCGAAATCCATCGCACTGGTATTTGCGGCGCGCAGATCGGCGAAATTGAGGGCACGAAGGGGCAGGACAGGTTTCTCCCGCACTTGCTTGGGCATGAAGGTGGCGGGGTTGTGTTGGAGACAGGTCCAGGTGTCACGCACGTTCGATCGGGAGACCATGTGGTTCTGCACTGGAGAAAAGGCGCCGGCATTCAGGCCCGCCCACCGACATATAGCTGGGGCGGCCGGACAGTGAACTCCGGCTGGGTTACGACTTTCAATGAGCTGGCGGTGGTTTCAGAGAACCGTCTGACGCCGATTCCGAAGAACGTTCCGTTTGAAGTGGCAGCGCTCATGGGTTGTGCCGTTACTACCGCTCTCGGGCTGATCAACAACCTGGCCCAACTGAAGATTGGACAATCCCTGGCGGTATTGGGTTGCGGCGGCGTCGGCTTGAATGTCGTACAGGGAGCGGCCCTCGTGTCTGCAGACCCCATCATCGCAATTGATATCTTCGATCGAAAGCTGAATTTGGCTCGGGAATTCGGCGCGACGCACCTGATCAACTCGACGAAGAGCGATGTCCGCGACGAGGTCAGAAAAATCGTGGGATCCGCCGGTGTAGATGTATTTGTTGAGAACACCGGGTTGGTCCGCCTCATCGAGCAGGCGTACGAACTTACGGCGGCATCCGGGAAGACGATCCTGGTGGGCGTGCCCAAGTATGACGAAGACATTACAATCCACTCGCTGCCTCTGCATTTTGGCAAGGTGCTCACCGGATGCGAGGGCGGTTCGAGTAATCCGACGGTCGACATCCCGCGATACTTGAGGCTCTATGAGCGAGGCAAATTAAAGCTCGACCGTCTGATTACCCATCAGTTACCGTTCCAGGACATCAACATCGCGCTGGACAAAGTGCGGGCTGGCGAGGTGGGGCGATGTGTCCTGTCTATGACGTAAGCTGCCTTCCGGCCCGTGTCGCATGCTCAGCCACCAAACTTCAGCGGAACAGGGTCTCTCTCGGGTTGTGGTGCTGGGAGCCACTGGCTTTATAGCCAGGCGGTTGCTTCAGTTGCTGCGCAGTTCTGGGATTCCGTGTCGGGCAATCGGCAGCGCCGAGGTGGACCTCATAGGGCGCGATGCCGCTCAGAAACTGCGACAGATTCTTCAGCCGAGCGATTCTATCGTGATACTTTCGGCTCTTACACCAGAAAAGGGGCGAGACAGGGCGACGTTTCTGAACAATGTGGCAATGATTGACAACGTCTGCACTGTTGTTGTCGATGCCCCCTGCGCCTATATCGTTTACATCAGCTCTGACAGCGTCTACGATCGCAGCCATCCCGAAATAGATCATGCCGAGATAGATGAGGAGTCCTGTTGTGAATCGAACGATATGTATGCGCTGAGTCACATCGTCCGGGAAAAGCTGCTTGTTGACGCATGCCAAACGGCGAAAGTGGATCTTGCCATCATTCGCCCCAGCGCCGTTTATGGCGCCGGCGACACACACAACAGTTATGGTCCCAACCGCTTCATGCATACGGCGTTGACGGAAAGAAAAATCATATTATTCGGACAAGGGGAAGAAGAGCGCGATCACTTGTACATCAGTGACCTGTGCCAGCTAATCCAATTGCGCCTACTGCACCGAAGTTCAGGAGTTCTGAATGCGGCCAGTGGAACGGCCCTATCTTTTCGTGAGGTGGCTCTTAGGATCATGGAAGCGGTCGGGCGCGATGTAGTGCTAGAGACGGCGCCCCGGCGCTTGCCAATTGTCCACCGCCGCTTCAACACGTCCGCATTAAAGATGGCCTTCCCGGGCTTTACTTCGACACCATTTCACATTGGTATTCGAGAGACTTTGGAGGAGCTGACAAGAAAGCCGTAGAAATGGTTGGGCTTAAGAAAATGGATTTCTGTGCGGGATAATTAGAGAGTTCGTCCAATCGTCATGCCAATAAAGCTCGGACCGAACGAATTAGAAGCGCTTCATACACGTGAGCCGCAGTACCAACGGACGTTGGATATTGCCAGGGAGAAGGGCTTGACTACGCTCGGTCTGATGACCAATCAGGTCTGGGAAGACGACCCCAGGCGCCTGCTCTTCACATTGTCGCGCTACAAATTCGTGGCAAAAATGCTGTCGGGCCGGCAACATGTTCTGGAGGTAGGATGCGCCGACGCCTTTGGAACCCGTCTGGTGCGGCAGGAAGTAAAACGGTTGACCGCCACGGATTTCGATCAGGTTTTCGTCGACGACGTCCTTCGCCGTATGGACGAGCGTTGGAGCTTCGAATGCCGGCGGCACGATCTGCTTGCAGGTCCGTTCCCGGGCTCGTTCGATGCGGCGTATGCGATGGATGTAATTGAGCACATTCCGGAAGCGCGCGAAGACGTTTTTGTTGGCAATATCGTGAAATCACTGACGCCGGAAGGAGTGCTGATTCTGGGCTCCCCTTCATTAGAATCACAACCTTATGCTTCGCCGCCCAGCAAAGCCGGCCACGTGAACTGCAAAACCGGTGAACAACTGCGTGCTTTGCTGCAACGGTTCTTTCACAACGTATTCCTATTCTCTATGAGCGACGAAGTTGTGCACACGGGGTTTACTCCAATGGCGCACTACTTGATCGCGATAGGCTCGCACCGGCGCGAATTACAGTCGAGGGCTCCTGCTGTAAGTCAGAACGGCGTCGCAGCCAGCGAAAATTCTCTCGACCTGACGATTGCGATTCCATGTCTGAATGAGGAAACGCATATTAAGGACACGCTCGAGACAGTTGCGTCCGCGATGCGGGAGCTATCTTACCGCTACGAGATTCTGGTGATTGACGACGGCTCGACGGACCGGACAGCACAGGTTGTAGAAACCTATGCAACCGCACACCCGGAACTTCCGATTCGTCTCCACAGAAACCCGCGTAATCGTGGGCTAACTCGTTCCTACGTGGACGGCGCTTTCCTGGGCCGCGGCAGGTATTACCGGCTAGTTTGTGGGGATAACGCGGAGCCTAAAGAGGCATTATTGGCGATTTTTGGCCAGCTTGGCAAAGCGGACATGATCGTCCCGTACCATTCAGCGGTAGAAGGAAAACCTGTCCTTCGCCGCACTCTCTCCCACGTCTATACCAACCTGGTGAACGCGTTGAGTGGATACAAGTTTCACTACTACAACGGTTGCGCGCTGCATTTGCGCTATAACGTAATGAGGTGGGGACCGTACTCGTTCGGATTTGGGTTTCAGGCTGAGTTGATTACACGCCTGCTCGACGAAGGCGCCAAGTTTATCGAAATCCCGGTAAACGTGACGCATGTGGAAAAGGCGGCTCACAACTCGGCCATAAATATCGGAAACTTTCTTTCGGTTGGGCACACTCTGTTGGAGATCTTCATTCACAGGCTTCGCAGAAGAGTATTCCAGAAGTAACTCCACACGATGCGCCCGGTCATGTTTGTAAGGTGTGCGGCATGGCCGCGCTCGAAGAGATAACGGAGTTTCAATCTTTTCCGCGCGTGACATCGGACTGCGTTCCGTTCCGCGCTGGGGGCAGGCTCCTGATCTGCCGTCATTGCAATGCGGCTCAGTCGCCAGCGGACGATCAGTGGCTGGAAGAGATCCGCGAAATCTACAGCGGCTACCGAGCTTATCATCAGTCGGGCGGTGTGGAGCAGCCAGTTCTCGATACCGCTACCGGCTCGCTTCAGCGGCGCAGTGAGGTGCTGCTCGCCCGTCTTGCGGCGCTCCCCAGTGTGCCAAGTTCGGGCAAAGTGGTAGATGTCGGCTGCGGTACGGGTGCAACGTTGAATTCATTTTCGAAGCGAGGTGGATGGCGCTTGTACGGACTGGAGATTGGGGCGGAGAACCTTACGTCTCTCAGGGAGATGGATGGCTTTGAAGAACTTTACACGTGTGCCCCCGCCGATTTGCCGGGCCGGTTCGATCTAGTGACCATGGTGCATGCCCTCGAGCATTTCCCGGAGCCGCTAGCGACGCTGCGCGATCTGCGCGACAAAATCGCGCCCGGCGGACGCCTCTTTGTCGAGGCGCCCAATGCCGAGGCTAATCCATTCGATTACGTTATCGCGGACCACATGATGCACTTCACGCCCTCTTCGCTTTCGAGGTTGGCGGCCAACGCCGGATTCGCAATTGACTGTCTCTCGACGACATGGGTTGCAAAAGAGCTCTCCATGGTTGCGCAACCCAGTGAGAATTCCGCCGTGACAAATGACGAACTTTCAGAATCGAAAGCGGCTGATCGCGTCTGCCGCGGGCAAATTGATTGGCTTCACCGGTTCGTCAATGCGGCATCAGCGGCGTTGACAGAATCGGGCAGCTTCGGACTATTCGGTACATCGATCGCGGCGACTTGGCTTTGCAGCATACTGGGCGATGGAGTGTTGTTCTTTGTGGAAGAGGACTTCAGCCGCGTTGGCCGTCTTCACATGGGCCGGCCGGTCATCAGTCCGATACAGGTAAGGCTCGGAAGCGTCGTGTTCATGGCCCTCACGCCCCAGATTGCCGCTCAGATTGCTGGCCGATTGGCGAACGCTGGGATCGACTTGCGCCTGCCCCCATCGTTCGAGGAAGACGTTAGCAAAGCTGCGCCAAGCCTGAGGCGCTAACCCGCGTCGCCAACTCCTTTGGCGGCGAAGGTCACAGCTTGATGTTAGCGAGGACGAAGGCGCCTTTTTCCGAAGTTGGACGTCATGGCCCCCAGCATCAAAATTACTAACCAAGCGTCTGCCGTGAGGTGTCGTGCGCACGGCCCCGCACTCAAGACGATGGCCTGCGCCGTAAATAACCAGACACCAAGTCCCATATAAATCCATTCAAAAAGGTATTCGCGGTTCGCAAGAATGGCGAGCAGCAAAAGAACGATGGGCGCCACGGCAAGGAATTGGTACCACGCCGTAGCTGCATGGTGCCATCGCTGCGTCAGCGTGTGCAGATGGGAGCCGTCATATCGCTGGTTAAAGTGAGTCAGTACTTCATCTGTGAATGCTTGGTCGATGGGATGATTCAGCCCCTCATCCGACTCCTCATTGGATGTAAGATAGCGAGTGTTAAAAAAATCCAACCACGTGACAGCCGATAATTTGATCAGACCAGCGGGATCCCGCATGGCAGCATTAAGTGCGGTCTTTTTGGCCAGTACGCTGGCATCGTAGCGCTTGTCAGCTGCTGCCACAAGTCTTCGCACTACTCCGTCGGGAGCGAAACACTCCGCATTTCTGAGCGTTCGATCTCGCAAGTCAAACTTCAAGCCATCGAATATCGCACCCCGCAAAGCGGGGACAGGGAAGTCATCCCGCTGTATGATAGGCGTCCAAAATGCCATCAGGAAAAGACCATTGTCATGAAGATAGAGGGGTGCACGATGCGTTAGAGCTCCATTCCACCTACGATAGCCATAGAGACATAGCTGGCTTAACAACACCACGACCAGGAGATGGGTGCCTATCAACCTCAGCGCACTACGCTCCCGATCGAGTTTTATAGATGTTTTCCGGGTTAGTCTTTCCCACAACATTCTCCAAAGTACTTGGGCTGCGGGCCCCAAAATGGGCAGTAACACACTGCTTGCGAGCATCAGGGGCAGGAAGCTCATTCGAATGCTGATCATCAGTATTGAAAGAATCTGGAGGAGAGAAAGAACGACGAGCCGCCCCGATTTTATATATTGCAACGCTCCGGCCACATATAGGGCAAAGAGAAAAGTGGATACTGCCTCAGTGAGGACAAAGCGGTTCGAGATGAGTTGTAGAGGCTCGATCGTGCACGCAAGTCCCCACAGGCCTGCGACCCAAAATCGAACCCGGAAATAACGTATCAGGCAGAAACTGAGAATCCATGCGGCAATACTGCCGATCGCAGTCTGGAATAAAACCACCGGCATCAAGGAGTGTGTCCGAACTGCCAATAGCCTCAGCAGAAAACCATACGTGAAACTCCGGTCTTCGGGTATCCAGCGTGTTAGCGCAGTCGCGAGATAGGAAGCTGAATCTCCGAGCATAAATTTCGGAGATGGATCGAGCAAGTAAATACCGAAGTTAACGGCGAGTATAACGGCTAGTAAGCTTGTCAACCCGAGCCACCCGCTTTCGAAACTTCCTTGAAGGGTGGAGGCGGTGTTAATTGAATCCGGTGCGACGAGGCGCGACGAGTTTTGGGCTAACATTACAAACAGGTATGGTGGGCTCTTGGCTAGAGCCATCTATTTTCGTAGCAGAAGTCCACCGTTCCCGCAGCCGAAATGAACCTGTCGTTTTTCATGCGACAGCTGCCGATCGAGTATTATTAGTATCGAAAGTCCCTCGCCATTTCATGCTAGCGCATGGTCTGATTCGGATTTTATCGATCAAAAAGATAATTTACCAGGTGATTGACTTCGGTTGGCGGCAAGGCGGCAATGGCGAGAACACCTAGCTCTCCGACTGTCGAATTGGGAAAGCGAGGCCCGAGAATGCTGAGACGGATTATGGAACTAACTTCGTCACGACGCGTATCAGAGGAGATCCCGCTCTTTGCGCCCGACGCGATCGAGCGACTCGAAACGTACCAAGACTACCGCGCCGCCGTGCCGTATTCCCATTTGGTCATGGATGGCCTGTTCAATCCTCAAGCCCTTCGCCTCGTGCTTGAGGAATGGCCATCACAAGAAGACCAGAGCATCGAGACGCACGACGAAGGAAGCTACGTCAAGAAAAAGATGGCGACCACGTGGAAGACAAAATTCGGGACCCACACTCGGCGCTATTTCGGTGACCTTTCCAGTCCGTCGTTTCTGAAAACACTCGAAAAGGTAACAAACATGTGGGGACTGATTCCAGATCCCTATATGTTCGGCGGCGGCCTACATGCGACAGCATCAGGTGGCAAACTCGCCATTCATGCCGATTACAACAAGCATCCCTTTTTCAAGCTGGATCGTAGATTGAACCTGCTCATCTTTCTCAACGAAGGCTGGACCGAAGCGAATGCCGGCTGGCTGGAACTATGGGACCGGGAGATGAAAGGCTGCGTGAAGCGGATTCTCCCCACGTTCAATCGGACGGTCTTATTTTCAACGACCAGCCACTCGTTCCATGGGCAACCCGAACCCATCGTCGGCCCTCCAGATTTATGGCGCAGATCAATGGCCCTGTACTATTTCTCTAACGGACGTGCAGACGAGGGCGCACCACCCGACAGTTCAGGCGAACATTCAACGTTGTGGCAGGAACGCCCGAATGCCGGGTTTTGAAACTGCGCCATTGCCGTTTGACCGCGCTGCCCGGTATGCGGGTCGGAAGAGTTCACGCAAAAATAAATTTTGCCGCCGAACTCGTTTTCGAGTGGAATTTGGGTAGTGGGCTAGAATGTAGATTCTCAGGCTGGCCTAATCGGACTTTGCCAGCAGGGTGCTGTTTTTGTAAGAATTAGGATGCTGTCTGAGCGGGAGTAATTCAGCGGTAGAATGCCAGCTTCCCAAGCTGGACGTCGCGGGTTCGATCCCCGTCTCCCGCTCCATAAAATCGACAGCTTGCAAAAGCCGGGTATTACCTGACTCGCTATTCCACTTTCGGCAGCGGCCGCTCACTCGGCAGCAGCAGCGTATTCCAGCGGCCCGGCTGCCCGCCTGGCAGGCTCACGTGATAGCCCGTCCCTAGCTTCGGATCCGCCGCATAGTAGTCCGTGCTGATCACTTGCGCTCCGCTGATCAGTGCGGCGCGCCAGCGGCTGTAATCGTTTTTCCGCGCTTCCATCGTATCGGCATCCGCGCGGGTGCGTACATAATAGCCGGAGCGAACCAGGTATTGAATATAGGCCCAGTCTTGTTTCGCTTCGTTGACAATACGAAAGGCCGCTTCCGGATGCCCCTCTTCGGAATTGACAAACATCACCCGGCCCTTCAATGAGGGATGCCCTTCGATGTAGGTCGCCATCTTCTTTCCGGTCTCATCGAGTACAAAAAAAAATTTCCCGCGTACGTCCGACAGTTTCGGCCATGCCTGTGCCAGCACCGCTGCCTCGAGTGTCGGATAGCCACCTCGCACATCGTCTGGCGTGATCAGCTTGTCCCGCCCCATTCCTTTCAGAATCTCGGCGTCCCAGGCATCGAACGCAGCGTTGTCGAACTGCAGCGGTTGGACATAGCCCGCCTGATGAATCCCGTCGTCTTTTGCATTCATCGTAATTGGGATCGGCAGGTGATGCGGATGCGCTTCCGACCACGCCTTCAGAATCGCAAGCTCCTGTTGAAACGTATAAACATTGGCGCGAAAATCCACATCGGGCATGTGCAGAACCTTAAATCCCGGCTTGTTCATCAGGCCATCGGGGTCATAGGGAGCGCCGGGCGTGAGACGGCTCTCCTTCACCAGGTCCACGCCTTTCGGATGCGCATACAAGCCGCCATGCGGGTCATAGACCACGTCGATTTCTAACGCGCGCAGCCCCAGATCCAACTGCTTCTGAATGGGTAAGTGCGAATATTCTATGCCCCGCACGCGATCGCCCCATTGCTTCCGCAGTATGGATAGCAGCGAGGGATCGATGGCCTGTTTGTAGCTGTTGTGGCTTCCCAGCACTTGTATTTGGTTCATCCGCGCATCCTTGGCGGATTGAGCACAGCCCAAACTCCCCGCGCAAAGAAGCGTCGCCGCTATTCTCAGGCCCACTCTGATCATGACCTGCGGCTCAGAAATATAGCTTTAAGGCGAGCTGAATTTGCCGCGCTGGGAACGTGGACGTGAAAACCCCAAAACCGGAGCTGTTCGATGTAAGCGTGCTCGGAGGCGCAAAATTCGTATTGTTCAGAAGGTTGAATGCCTCGGCCCGGAACTGCAAGTATCTTGATTCCGACCAAAGATTGAAATTTTTATGAAGTCCGAAATCTAGTTCATAAAACGACGGTCCTCTCGCTATGTTCCGCCCCGCATTTCCGAATGGCTGCGTATAACTCGGATTGCTGAATGCTGCCGGATTCAAATAGAAGATCGGGTTCCCGCTGTTCAGATACAGAGAAGCTCCGGTTAAGTTTGGCATCGGTGTAACTAGTGGACTAACGCTTCCCTGAGTGGTTGGACTATATGTGACATTCAGCGGCAATCCTGAAGTCGCGGTATTAATAAGGTCCAGACCCCAGCCGCCGGCTACAAGATCGAGCGCGGCATTGTGCGGATCAAAATGGCGCCCCTTACCAAATGGAATGTCATAGAGAATTGAGAGCGTATCGTTGAACGGCTGATCGTAACTGGAGACAGCCTTGTTCGCTGCAATGTTGTAGTAGTTGACGCGCGAATTGTCTCCGTCATAGTTCTCTAAGTGTCCGGGTGCATTATCGATTGCTTTCGACCAAGTGAACGAATTAACGAAGTACAGCCCGAGAGAGTACCGCTTCTCGAGCTTTGTCTGCAGGGCGTTATAGGTGCTGAACCCGCCGTCCCACGACTCTTCGATAGTTGTGAAATTCGGAATCGGTCGCCGCGCATTCACTGACAGGTTCTGTCCCAACAAATTGGGCAGGGCTTGATTCGCATCAGCAAGGATCGTGAGCCCTACCCCATGATTTCCCACGTATGCGACATCCAGCAGCAGGTTGTGCCCTAGCTCCTGTTGAACGTCGAAATCCCAGCTCTGCACGTAACCCGGCCGATTGTTCTCCGGGATGTACCGGACTTCGCTCAGCGCCGTGCTGAATGCTGCCGGTGTTGCGAAGTTAGGCGGAAATCCTTCCGCCGTGGTGCGAAAGCACGTATTGGCAGCCGCATTCACTGAAGTACAGATTCCTTGTGATGGAACCTGATCCACGGCCGCATCTACGATATTTGGGCCGTTATAAGCCAGAAGGTTTTCGCCGCCCAGACGATTAAACTCCACGTAGGAAATTCCATACCCGCTGCGAATCACGGTCTTCGGAGTCACCTGCCAAGCCAGGCCCACGCGTGGCGCCCAGTTGTTTGGATCGGGATGTACCAGCCCGCGGTTATAAAGGCTGCCACCACTGGCGAATATCAAGCTGTCGGTCAGAACGTTGAAGTTCGAAAGCTTGTTGTCGCGCTCATATTGCGGCGTCGCGAACTCATACCGAACCCCGAGATTGAGTGTGAGCTTGTCGCTGACTTTGTAATCATCCTGTAAGTAGGCAAAATACATTCGCTGCCGCAGATGAGCAACCGGATTATTGTCGAGCTCGTAGTGGCTCGGCGCCCCAAAGATGAAGTCCGCCAGGCTGTAGACCTGCTGCTGCACGCCGCTCAAACCTGCGGTCGATCCGGCATCACTGAAGAAACCTGTGAAGTTCTCAGTTCCGTATTGCGGATGAAAGTCACTTACTGCGGTGTCAATCAACTGATACTCGAATCCCAGCTTCAGGCTGTGGCGCCCGACTATCTTTGTGAAATTGACCTTAGGGTCGGCAACAAAGGGATTCTGGTATTGAGGATTGCTGTTTAACCGTCCTAGTTGCGACAAACCCCCGCCGAGGCCAATCGTAAACAGGCCGCCCGCAACAGAAGGATCGGTCGGCTCATTAGGAATGGTGAGCCCCGTAGTAGATGCGCCTAAAGTGGTCGGAGTCTTTCCGCCGCGTGTGTAACTCACCCCCAAACGCGCCTCTAGCACTGAGTTAGGATTGATGGTCCAGGTGCTTCCGATGACCGCCTGTTTGTTGTAGACATACACGTTTCCGTTCGAGTTGCCGCCATCGATTCCTGGTATCGCGGAGGGATTAAAGATATTGGTGTTGCTCTGGCTATACCGCCCAAACAACGATAATTTTTGGCTGATGAAATAGTCGTAGCGGAAGTCACCCTTGTCGTAGTTGGTTGTGTCCGCGGGCGCTGATTCGTAGTTGTTGGCATTCCCCGCTAGGTTTGGACCCGGTAGTGCCCCTAACACTGCGGTAGCGAGCGGCGTGAACTGCGATGCCGGAATCATATTACCGGCAACGGGCTGACCCGTAAGCGGATTTCGGAGCGTGACATTATAGGCGCTGAAATTTCCTTGCGTTTCTGCCGCCGTCGGGAGCGTTGCGAAAAGCACGGCATGGTACACACGGCGGAATCCCTCGTAATCCCCGAAGAAAAACATCTTGTCCTTTCGAATGGGCCCTCCGAAAGCGGCGCCGAATTGGTTCTGGTTGAACGGCAATGTGCCGCCCAGCACCGGTTTAAAAAATCCAACGGCATTGAATTTCGTATTGCGGACGAACTCCCACAGTTCTCCATGGAACTGGTTGGTCCCACTCCTGATAGTTGCGTTGACGACTGCCCCCGGCATTCTCCCGAACTCCGCGCTGTAGTTGTCCGTTTCCACTTTGAATTCTGTGAGCGCGTCCGGATTCGGCTGAATTACCTGGTTCGAGAAGCCTTGATTGCTCGTGCCGTATGCGTTGTTGTCAATCCCGTCCAGCAGGAAATTGTTGAACTCGCTTCGCAGGCCATTGACGTTGAATGAGGCATCGCGGCTGGAATCTGACTGGCTTTCTAGAGGCGACTTGGCGACCCCGGGCGCCAGAAGTGTCAAATCTGCATAAGACCGCCCATTCAGCGGAAGATCGACGATCTCTTTGGGGCTAATCACCTGACCCCGCGAGCTGTTATCCGTCTCCAATAGCTCGGCCGCGGCAGTCACCGTGACATTTTGAGAGGTCTGCCCAATCTGCAGCCCAATATCCACGCGTTGCCGCGCGTTCACAGTCAGATCGAAACTCTCGGTGGTAGAGGTCTGGAATCCCGGTGCTTCAACCCGAACCAGGTAGGTGCCCAGCCGCACGTTCACAAACTCGTAGTTGCCATTCTGGTCCGTCTTGCTCTCCTGCACTACGCCCGTTTTTGTGTTCTCGAGCGTCACGCGTGCATTTCCGACGCTTCCGCCACTCGGATCGTGTATGCTGCCCAGGACTGTTCCCGATTCAAACTGTCCAAAGCAAAAAGTTGCCGAGACAATAACGATTAAAGCGCGCACAGAAACACGCCAAATCGCAAGAAATGACGACATAGTTCTTCCCCCTTGAAGCTGAAAATTTGGTCCGCGGCAAGCCGCCGCAACACTACACAGCTTTCTATAGCCTATCGCCTCTTGCTGCACATTCACGCCGCGCCCAATCAGAAATCGAGGTGCAGACCCAACTGGATCGCGCGCGGATTGTTGCTCTGCGATGTGATCACGCCGAAGTTCTGCGGGCTCTGGAGACTCACTGACGGATCGTTGAATAACACGTGATTGAAGATGTTGAAGAACTGAGCGTTGAATGTGATGCTCATGCGTTCCGTCAGTTTGAAGCGGCGCAACACAGTGAGATCCAGGTTCCAACTGTTCAGGCCGCGGAGCTGGCCTCCTCCTCCGCTGGTTGTGTCAATGCCCACTAGAACGGGCCGGAATGAGCTGAAGACCGCGCTCGGATTAGCGAAGATGTTCAAGCCCGTCCCACCTGCGGCTGGATTGCCGTTGGTCGCCACTGGGCCGCTTCCGGAGATGCCGGAATGCACGCTGTTGCCGAACGTGTTCGGAGTCAGCAGAATGGCGCCAGAACCGGCACTATTGCTGCCTTGCCCGAATTCCTGGCCCGAGCCATCCTGCACCTTCAGCGGCAGGCCGGTGTAGGCGGTGAAAATAGGAGCGACTGCCCACCCACTTACTATTTTTCCCGCAATTCCATTGGGGCGGAAGGGCAGCTCGTACATGCCGAGCAGGTTGTACACGAACTTGCGGTCAAAAACGGAGGTGCCGTAATCGTAGCGGAGATTGTAGGCGTTCGTGGCAGCGGTATCGAAATCCTGGTTCAGCCCGGAATCGTCGAGCGAGTGGCCGTACGTAAAGTTGGTCTCGACTGTGAGGCCCTTCCAGCGGCGGGTGTGATAAGAAACAAATCCCGCATTGTAATTTGAGACGCCTTGACTGGTCCAAAAGAACATCGTGCTCACTTGGGTGCTCGCCGCCGTCGCCGGCCCGAATGCGAAAGAGGGCTGAATTCCATTCCAAACCGTTCGCACTTGTTGGCTAACGAACGATCCGCTGTACTTTGCAACCACTCCGGCGGTGCAATTGCGGTTGGGGGCTGCACAATAGGAACTTCCAGCCAGTGATTTCTCCAAAAAGGCCTGCGGGGTGATTGCGCTCCCGGCTTGGATTTCAGCCGCAAGATTATCGAAAGCCTGTGCGAAGCTCTGACCGCCCTCGACCATGAAAAATGGGACCTGATTGAGATCCATGGGGGAGTAAAGGCCGCTCGCCGTACGGCGAATGAAGCCCATTTCGAGCAGGCCGTTGCCGGGCATCTCGCGTTGGATCGTGAAGTTATAAGAATTGTTCGGTGCGGGACGATAGTGCGGATCGATTTCATATGTGGTAGGGGCAAGCGGTTGGTTCGCGCCCGTGAAGCCGGTCGCGCCCGGGATCAATGGCACGGGTGCGGTAGCCGTGAGGGGCGGTATGGGCACGGTGCTGCCGTCGATTCCGATACGGAAAGCGCTGGTGGGATCCGCGCCGGAAGTCCCAAGGCACACGCCAGTAATAGAAGGTCCAAGGCATTGCAGAGTCTGGGCGAACCCGAGACCCTGCAGCGGATCGATCACCTTCTGCACGCCATTGAGGCGATCATACAACCGCGCGTACCCGGCTCGGAACACTGTTTTTCCGGGGCCAAAAATTTTACCGAGCAGCCCATCGTTGAATTTAGGATTCCAGGCGAGCCCGACGCGCGGCGCGAAATCATTGTAAACGGGATTGCTCGGAAGAGAGCGGCCGGTGAAATGAATAGGTTCGAAACCCACCGTTGGGTTGTAGACTTGGCCGTTGAGGGCTGCCGTCTGCCGCGCGGCGAGATAATCGGCGGGCAGAATTACCTGATTATTCAGATTCACCATGATGGCCTGTTTCCCTTGGGCTTCACTCGGCGGCATGTCCACGTTCCAATTCACTCCATAGGTGAGCGTAAGCGTTGGGACGATGTGCCACGAATCCGAGAAATAGAGGCTGTACGTGTTGTAAAAAATGTTGTTGAAGATTGGGGTGCCTAGCGGGTTCGCTGAGAGATCGCCGTTGCGCGTTCCGAGTACGGCGCTGTTGTCCACTAGCCCCAGCGTTTCTGCATAAAGCGAGTTCCAGGTAGTCACCTGGGATGACGGCAGGCAATTGGCTGTGAGCGTCGAGGTACAAGTTGGCGGCCGGTACGCAGCCGGAATATTGACGCCGTTGGTGGCGGCTAGAGCGTATTCCGGCGATGTAAGCGAGCCGGTCTGACCATCGTCGCGATAAAAGTGCACATTGGTGCGCGAGAAATCTCCGCCAATACGAAAGAGGTGCGTCCCCTTTTGCCAGGAGAGGTTGTCACGTAGCCCAGGAGTGCGGTCGTTCCATGCACGCGAGCGCGCCGAACCTGTAGATACTTGGACTGGAACTAACGATCCCACCGCCAGCGCAGCTGCCGTTCCGGGCACCTGCGGAAATGGCCGCGCCGTGTTCCAGTACCACCAGTCGCGAAGATAATTGACGCTGAGTTCGTTAGTGATTTGCGGCGAAATGATTCCGGTGAGACTGACGATCGCATAGCGCGGCTGCCGCGGAATCGTAGACTGCGCCGCGGGAACGCCCAATTTATCCCCGGGCAGCAGGCCGCCAATATCGTATTGCCGGGACGATGTGGCTACTTCGGTGAAGTAGCGGTAAGTGGCGCTGAGCTGCCAGTTTGACGTCAAGGCGTGATCGAGCCGCACGACGGCGAAGTTGTTGTTGACCGGCAGACCCAGAGGAGCGGTGTAGCCGATCGTGTTCAAACCATCGCCGATCGAGCTGTCATTTCCCGTCGGCATGTATTTCGACCACAACTGGCTGACCAGCGGGTCCATGCCCTTTGAGCGCGGATCACAGACGCCTTTGCCGCTCGAGCCGCATTGCGCAGAGGTCAACAGATTGTAAGCGATGATATGGCCCGATGCATCACGGAACTGTAAGATGCCCTGCCGCAACGTACTGGTCGGCACCGTGTTCGAAACTTCGGCTGTCGACAATTCGCGGCGCCCCTCATAATTCATGTAGAAGTAAGTTTTGGCCTTCTCGGGCAGGCCGGGAATGTAACCTCCTAAACTACCGCCGAAATGATTGTCGCGGCTTTGCGGATTGGCTTGGCCCAGACGATTGCGTGTCCATGAATTAGCATTCAAATCGCTGTTCTGAAGGAACTCATAAGCCGAGCCGTGGAATTGGTTGCTGCCGCGCTTCGTTACCAGCACCGTCTCACTGCCGGAAGCCCCGCTGAAGCTCGCGGTGGGATTGCTGGTGGTGACGCGCAATTCTTCTATGCTTTCGACGGGCGTCGGAATCGGCCCCTCCTGGCCACCCAGATAGTTGGTGTAGTAGTCCGAATTTCCGGATGCTCCATTGCTGATGTTGCCGCCATCGAGAACGATAGAGTTCTGGTCGC
Source organism: uncultured Acidobacteriaceae bacterium (assembly GCA_963819405.1). Classification (GTDB taxonomy): domain Bacteria; phylum Acidobacteriota; class Terriglobia; order Bryobacterales; family Bryobacteraceae; genus Bog-105. The sequence continues at coordinate 81,080 of CAWFWH010000037.1, forward strand.
TGTGGGCGCCGGCAACCTGGCCCCCGAGATAGCTGCTCTGAGAGGGACCCTGCTGCGGCATCGCGGTGGGCTGCAGCAGCAACAAGCTCGTCACGTTCCGCTGGATCGTTGGCAGCCAAAGCAAAGTATTCCCGCCGAGCGTGCTACCCACCGACGAATCGAGCGTCTGCAATTCCGCGCCGGGAGTGCTGTTCACTTCTATCACTTGGTGTGATTGCCCAACCGAGAGCTGCAGGTCGATCGTATAGGACTTCGTAACCTCCACTTCGACCGAAGGCGCCTCGGTTTGCTCGAATCCGGGGGCGCTCGCTTTCAGTGAATACTTGCCCGGTGGCACCCCGACGAAGGCATAACGGCCCGTGGAATTGCTTACCACGCTCCGCACTTCTCCTGTCGCGGTATCTTGCAACTGAACGGCCGCACCCGCGACAATCGCTCCGGAAGGATCGGTCACCCTGCCGACAACGGTCCCGGTATTCGCCGTTTGCCCCCAAACGGAAACCGCGAGTGTGAACAACAGCGCTATCGCAAGTCGCATATCTTCTCCTTCGGCTTAAGAATTATATGCCTATCCGAAAGTGAACTTTTAATGGGAGCGGCAAGACGCGCCCGCGTTGCTGCCGGATCGTGAACGCTTGAGCAAGGACTTCGGGATCACTCTTCGATGATCTGCAGTCAGACCGCACTGACGAAAACGCGAAAGTCCCAACGCGTGGAGTTCTAAACCGTTGAGTGTAAACTGCAGCCCCCCGCCCGGATCGAACAGGCGACCTGCTGATTACGAAACGCCGCCCGTGAGTCCAGGGAGCTCCGCTGGAAAAAATTCTCTCTGAAATCTCGCTTTCTGCCGGGCGCGCGAGTTCGAGAAATCGAGAAAAACCGGGTCCAGCTCATCGATGTCCACGCCCTCTATGGCCCAGCAAGCGTCGAAGTCACCGGGCTCGGGTTTCTTCCTTACGAAGCTGCCATCTACATAGATGCTATGGCATCCTGCCCTTTTCAAAAGACTTAGCGCTTCCTTCAGCCCAGCAAGAAGTTGCACACGTCGAGGCGTAAAGGCCAAAACCAAAACCATTTCTTTCCAGGTGACCCAATGAATGCCAGGCGGAAAGTTGCCGGTCTGTGTTGATATCTTTGTCAAATCGAGATCAATGCCACAGTGCGCCGAAAGATTTCAGAACCTCTAAAGTGCTGACATTGGCGAATAGGTCCTGAAAAATTATATCGATGTTGCTCGCGCACCGGATCGCGACTCTGTAATGCCTGGAGCCACCCGCCGGGATCGAACCGGCGACCTGCTGATTACGAATCAGCCGCTCTACCAACTGAGCTAGGGTGGCTCGACTTTCCTCAGTTTAACTCAGCAATGCGCCGAACGCGATCTTCATCCGCGTAACCGCTATCGTGAATGATGTGCCCGAGTTGCCCGAAGTCGAAACCGTCGTCCGCTCCATTGCTCCACACTTGACCGGCGCAACCATTCAGCAAGCCGGCTTCTATTCCCGTCTCGTCACGCGCGGCGACCAGGCGAAAGCGTCGCAAGCCCTCTCTGGCGCTACCATCCACGGCATCCGCCGCCGCGGGAAGCAGATCCTCATCGATCTCGATCGCGGCCTTCTGTACATACACCTGGGCATGACGGGGAAGCTGCTGTGGAATGCCACACCGGGTAAACATGCGCGCGTCATCTTCGAACTCGACCGTGGCACTCTCGTCTACGACGACATACGGCAGTTTGGCCGCGTCGAATTTTTCGACACACCCCCCGCGCTTGTCGAGCGTGTTGGCCCCGACGCGCTCAGCATCGGTTTCGAGGAATTTTACCTACGCTTGAAGCAGCACAGTGGCCAAATCAAACCATTGCTGCTGAACCAATCGTTCGTCAGTGGTGTTGGCAACATCTACGCGGATGAGTTGCTGTTCGCCGCGCGCATTCATCCCCGCGCCTCCGTTAGGCGCATCTCGAAAATTCGCGCTGCACACCTTTATCAGAGCCTGGTTGAAGTACTTCAGCTCGCGATTCAGCACCGCGGCTCTTCGGTTTCCGATTACGTGGACAGCGCCGGAGAGCGCGGCCGTTTCCAGCAGTTACATCGCGTGTATGGCAGGGCGGGGAAGCCGTGTTCTCAGTGCGGCGCATCCATTCGACGCATCGTCATCGCACAACGCGGCACGCATTATTGTCCACGTTGCCAGCGGGCCTGAGTCACCGGCTGCTCCGCTTCGACGTGCGCCGCCTCCCGGATGCCGTCTACAATCTCCGCTACGCTCTTCATCGCTTTCACGTCGTGTACGCGTACGATCTGCGCGCCGTGCAATATACTCGCAGCAACCGCCCCCGCAGTCGCAAACTCAGTCAAACCGTCCTGATCTCTCTTCAGGAACGATTTGCGAGAGGCGCCGACCAGAATCGGAAGATCGAACGCCCTCAGCATCCCGAGATTAGCGATGATCTCGGAATTTTGTTCCCGCCGTTTGCCGAATCCGAGCCCCGGATCGATTACGATCTGGTGCTTTTGAATTCCAGCCTGTCGAATCCGGTGCAGAGCGGCATCCAGATCAATCGTGATCGAGCGCATCAGGTCCTTCATCGGCGGAAGTTTGGCCCACGTCTCCGGCGTGCCTCGCATGTGATTTATGATCACGCCCGCATCGTGCTTGGTGATCACCTTCGGCAATTGCGCGTCGAATAGAACGCCGGTCGGGTCGTTAATGATTTCTGCGCCGTGCTCCAGCGCCTTTTCTGCCACGCCGGATTTGTAGGTGTCAACCGAAATCGGAATACTGAGCTTCCCACGCAAACGCTTCAACACCGGAATCAGCCGGCGCAACTCTTCCGGTTCCGAAATCCTCTGCGACCCTGGACGCGTCGACTCGGCCCCGATGTCAAGTATGTCCGCGCCCTCGTCCTCGAGTTCCATACCTCGTGCAAATGCGCGATCGGGATCGGAATACTTCCCGCCGTCCGAAAAAGAGTCGGGCGTAACGTTCAGGACACCCATCAGCAACGTTCGATCGCCTAAGACAATCTCCCGCCGCTTCAATTTCCATTGATAGCGCTTCTGCATTCCCTAGACTATGAGTGTGGCAGACGTTTTCGAAGGTCTGCGTTTTGTGGTTCCGCGAGAGGTCTGCCGCGACTTTGAACGTTCCTCGCGCTTGGAATGGCTCGACACAAACCATACGGGCGCGTATGCGATGGGAACTGTGGCGGGAGTGAATACCCGCCGTTACCACTCTCTCCTCATTACCTCCTTCAATCCACCCGCGGATCGATATTCCCTTTTGTCTCGCGTTGAAGAACGCGTCTCCATCGGTAGCGAGACCTTCGATCTCGCTACTGCACAATATCCAGGCGCTGTTCATCCGGACGGATTCCGCCTTCTCGAGGAATTCCGTCTCCGGCCTTTCCCAAGTTGGCGCTATCGAGCCGGCGCCGCTACCGTGCTGAAAACCGTTTGCTTACTCGACAATAAACAAGCGGTTCTCGTCCGGTATGAACTTTCGCACGCCTGCCGCTTGGAAGTCCGCCCTCTGCTTTCGTTTCGCGAGTACCATTCTTTGGCTCACCGGAGCACGCAGCTTCAAAATCAACCAGTAGAAGAGCCGGGGCGATTAGCCTTCGCCCCATATCCTGAGTTGCCGCCCCTAACGATATTTCATTCTGGAAGCGCATTCGTGCGAGATGGAATGTGGTTTCTGAATCACGAGTACCTTCGCGAGCTTGACCGTGGACTCGATTTTCGCGAAGATCTGTTTTCGCCCGGCTCGATCCTGTTCGATGCAGGCCTCGGCCAATCTGCGTGGTTTATCGCCACACTTGAGCCTGCGCATTTTCAATCGCCATTAGACGACTCAGCCATAGAATCGATCCTCAACGAAGAACGAGGCAGGCGTGAATTCGGTTCGACGCCTGACCTCGCATCCACTCTGCGCAGAGCTCTGGATCAATTTCGAGTGACTCGATTCGATAGCAAGCCTTCCCTGCTGGCCGGGTATCCATGGTTTACCGATTGGAGCCGCGACACGCTCGTGAGTCTCCCGGCGCTGTCGGAGGCAGGCTTTCCTCTGGAAGAAACCAAGCAAATCCTCACCATGTTGCTCGAAGCCCGATCGCAAGGCCTCGTGCCCAACCGCTTCTCCGATGCCCATTCTGCTCCGGAGTACAACACTGCGGACGCTACCCTGTGGCTCTTGATTGCCGCCGATCATTTTGCCCAAACCACAAAAGATTTCGATTTCTTGCGCGACTTCTTATATCCGGCCGCCCAGGACATTCTCGAATGGCATTACCGCGGTACTCATTACGACATTCATGTCGATCCTTCCGACCGTTTGCTTTCCGCTGGCGCTCCCGACACACAGCTAACATGGATGGATGCAAAGGTCCGAAGCCTTCCTGTTACGCCGCGCTACGGTAAGCCGGTGGAAATCAACGCGCTCTGGTACAACGCCGTCAGGATTGTGGCGCGCTGGTGCGCAATTCTCAACCTTCCAAAGGAACAGGAGCGCCTCGACCAGGAAGCGGACATCATTCTTGCTTCATTCCGGCAGACCTTCTGGAATGAGGCGCGCGGCTGTCTTTACGACGTCATAACGCCAGCCTCACGGGACGCCCGCATCAGGCCAAATCAGCTCTTCGCATTGTCCCTGCCTTTTCCTCTCCTCGATCGTGAACAAGCACGATCTGTGGTTGACACTGTACAGAAGGAGCTGCTCACGCCAGTGGGTTTGAGGACGCTCGAACGAAGTGATCCCGATTACAGGCGACGCTTCGAAGGCTCCCCCGAAGAACGTGATAATGCCTATCACCAGGGCTCAGTCTGGCCATGGCTGATTGGGCCTTTCCTCGCAGCCTACTTCTACGCATATGGCCAGTCCGAAGAAACAGTTACCTTCGGGCGAAGAATCATCGCTCGTTTCGAGCGCGAATTGTCTGCCTGCTGTCTCGGAAGCTTGTGCGAAATTTACGACGCGGATCCGCCCTATCGGGCCGCCGGCTGCCCTGCGCAGCTTTGGAGTGTCGCCCAGTTGATCGCAGCCGCGAAACACCTCGGCTACTCACCGTAATATTCGCGCATTCATCCGCTGGCTGTCGCGTGCTTAGACATTCTGCGGCGCGCCCACAATAATTGCTCATCCACAATTTCGGCTAACCGCGGATGATTGCGGCGCAGTCTTTCGAAATAGCCGTTCGCTGTCTCAACAGAGCACTCGGTCAGCGGACCACCCCAACTTGTGCGCGCGCCTTCCAGCGAATCTTTGAGCATTTCATGCGCCATTTCATCCAAAAGCGTCTGGAGATGGCGACCCGATATGCCACTCGCGCGCAACGCCTGTCGCGCTCCCATGAAAAGAGGCACCGGAATTGCCCTTGTAAGGAGTTCCGCGGCGAAGTAAAGCTGTTTTGTTCCAGGGCGAAGTTCCAACGCGCGCGCTTCGTTCCGCGCCATCAGATGGCGAATGTGCCGGACCGCGGTAACCTGTCCTTCAACCACGAACCACCTGCGTCCCCTCGCGCGAATTGCCAGTAAAGTGGCGACCGAGGCGCCACGAGCCCGCAGCGGCTCTAAAACATCGTTCATCAACCAGCTCTCGGAAAGCACGAACGACAGATTCGCAAATTTGAGTTCCGACGCGCAAAGCTCTTCCACAATTCGTGTAACGGCGCGATCTGGAGCACGCAATAGAATAAGGCGTGCCGCCTGCAACCCTTCGTAATCGCTGACTGCGTATCCGGCCCGCAGCGAATTCGACAGCCGGCGCGCAACTCGCAGGGTCGCTGACTTGATTGGCCCAAGTTCTTCCGCTATCTTGGGCAGTCGTAGAATCGCCGACCCGGTCGAATTACCTTCCACCACCAAGCCGAGTTGCAACTGCTTCTTCATATACGGCGCCCGCTTTCAGCGCCTTCATCCGATCGCGAAACTGCGCGGCTTTCTCGAATTCAAAGGCTTTCGCCGCCTCCCGCATCCTGACTTCTAAATCCGCGATAAGAGCGTCGCGTTGCTCGGGGCTTAAGTCTATCTCGGATTCTGCTTCCATGTCCAGCGGGACGGTAACGTAATCGGCTTCCGCAACTGCAATCAGGCTCATGTCGATAGGCTTGATAATACTTTGGGGCGTTATGTTGTTCGCCTCGTTGTAGGCGTTCTGAATGGCCCGCCTGCGCTCCGTTTCGCGAATAGCCCGTTGCATGCTTTCCGTTAAAACGTCGCCATACAGAATGGCGCAGCCCCGAATGTTTCGCGCAGCTCGTCCGATCGTCTGAATCAGGGAACCAGTGGATCGCAGGAACCCTTCCTTATCGGCATCTAAAATGGCCACCAGAGAGACTTCCGGCAGATCGAGCCCTTCTCGAAGTAGGTTCACTCCGATCAGAACATCATAAGAACCGCGGCGCAAATCGCGAAGAATTTTGATTCGATCGAGCGTGCTCACCTCCGAATGCAGGTATGCGCACTTTACGCCGACCTCCGAATAGTACTCTGCCAGATCTTCCGCCATGCGCTTCGTCAGCGTGGTCACAAGCACGCGTTCATTCAGCTCCGCGCGCACGCGAATCTCGTGCAGCAAATCGTCGACTTGTCCCTTAATCCGGCGAACCTCAATCGGCGGATCGATTAAACCCGTGGGACGAATGATCTGTTCGACAACTACTCCAGCGGATTTCGTCAGCTCATAAGGACCAGGCGTCGCGGAAACATAGACAACCTGGTTGACCCGGTTCTCAAATTCCTCGAACGTCAACGGCCGATTATCTCGCGCGCTCGGAAGACGGAAACCGTAATTCACCAATATGTCCTTCCGCGACCGGTCGCCATGATACATCCCGTTCAACTGCGGAACGGTCTGATGGCTCTCATCGATGAACAGCATCGCATCGTTCGGAAGATAATCGAGCAGCGTCGGCGGCGCTTCTCCCGGAAGGCGGCCGGAGAAATGCCGCGAATAGTTCTCGATGCCGTGGCAATATCCGATCTGCTTGATCATCTCCAGATCGAACATGGTCCGCTGATATAACCTCTGCGCCTCAATGAGCTTTCCGTTCGCTTCCAGTTCCTTATGCCACCATTGCAGCTCGTTTTCGATGCTTTGCATGGCCTGCTGGCGGGTCGGCGCGTCCATTACATAATGCGTTTTGGGATAAATCGGCAGCCGCAGATAGGTCTGCTTCACCTGCCCCAGCAGCGGATCGATTTGACTCAGCGACTCAATCTCGTCGCCCCACAGTTCGATCCGATAAGCATTATCGTCGTACGTCGGATAGAGCTCGATGACGTCTCCGCGAACGCGAAATGTGCCGCGCCGGAAATCGTGATCGTTACGCTCATAAAGAATCTCAACCAGCCTTTGCAATAACTCTTTGCGGCTGATGTGTTGCCCTTTTTCGAGCATCAGCAGCATGCCGTAATACGCTTCGGGCGAGCCCAGCCCATAAATGCAGCTCACGCTGGCGACGATAATGCAATCGCGGCGCTCGAATAAAGAGCGGGTCGCCGACAGCCGCAGCTTATCGAGTTCATCGTTGATGGTCGCTTCCTTCTCGATGTAGATATCGCCGGAGGGAATGTAAGCTTCGGGCTGGTAGTAGTCGTAGTAGCTGACGAAGTATTCAACTGCATTCTGTGGAAAGAACGCCTTGAACTCGTGGTAAAGCTGCGCGGCCAGCGTTTTATTGTGCGCGAGAACCAACGAGGGGCGGCCGGCCGCCTCGATGATTTTCGCCATCGTGAAGGTCTTTCCCGACCCCGTTACTCCCAGCAGAACCTGGTGCTTCTCGCCGTCAAATACGCCCCGAGTTAGTTGTTCAATCGCGCTCGCCTGATCGCCGCGCGGTTCGTAATCGATAACTAACTTAAACGGCACGCTCTCCAGTATAAAGATGCGGCGCTCATGCCGCCGCTACTGCAAAACCGGTATCGTATCGACGCGTTCGCGCTCGGCATTGAATTCGCATCCGATCAGCGCAATGCAAGCGATCAGGTAGAGCCAGATAAGCAGCACGATCACCGTGCCGATGCTGCCATAGACGATATTATAGTTCGCGTGCCCGACATACCAGGCGAATCCCGCTGTCGCCAGTAACCATAAAACTGTTGCGACAAATGCGCCCGGCCAAACTCGCAGAAATCGCGAGGCAGTCACTCCCTTCACTCGCTTGGGCTCGGGCCGGTGATTGGGTCCGAAAAAATAAAGCAGTCCCGTAACGAAGGTCGTCGTGCAAAAGGCCAACACGTATCGGGCGATGCGCCACGCGAGTTCGACCGACGGCCTGATATCCGCCACCCCAATCCAGTGAATGAATTGAGTTTCTAACCGGTTTCCGAAGATGATCAATGACGAGGCGCCGACTGATGGAAATGCCGCGATCAAAACCAGGAAGATCGCCATCCCGCGCTGCTTCAAGAACGGCCGGCCGGATGGAATGCGGTACGCCGCTTGAAAGCCTTCCATCAGGCTGATCATGGCGCCCGACCCCGCCCATAAAGACAACAGGATTGCCACAACCGATAGCGAAATCGGCTTCGCGCCTTTCTCGTGCAGCCGCGATAGGATGATTGCTGCCGTTCCGGGAGGCACCACTTGCCCGATAAACGTGCGAATGACATTCACCACCGATTGTGCATTCGCCTGAATGAGAATGGACGTGATTGTGGTTAGAACCGGGAAAAGAGATAACAGGAATGAATAGGCTGCGCCCTTTGCGATGCCAAAGCAGTTGTCCTCGTATGCCGCATTAAGCGCGCGTCGAAGTAGCCACGCGTTGCGAGCTATCGGTCCTGGATCGATGATCAGGAATTCAGGTTGCGCCTCGGAAGGCGCTGTGTCCGGCGATGTCCGGACGCTCTCCGGCATGTCTCGCTCCTCGCTAGACGATAATAGCCGAATTCATTGCAGCCTCCGGCCAGCCCACCGTCGTAAGCTGAGACAGGTGCAAAATGCGACTAATGATTTTTATCCTGTTCATCTCGATGGCGGCCTGGGCGTCCGCTCAAGAGAAGCCCGAGCAGGCCGCGCAGAAGCCCACCGAAGCCTGGCTTGGCTTAGTAGATAGCGGCAAGTACGCCGAAAGCTGGGATCAAGCTGCCGGGATGTTCAAATCGCAGGTCACTAAAGAGCAGTGGGAAGAAACCGTAAAGAAAGTTCGCGATCAGACAGGCAAGCTCAAATCTCGCGAGTTGAAGAGCGCGCAATATTCCGAAACCCTTCCCAACGCGCCCTCCGGTAAGTATGTTGTTTTCCAATACGGCGCCACTTTCGATTCGGGCCCGGCCGTCGAGACCGTTGCCGCAACACAGGAGAAGGATGGCGTCTGGAAAGTAGCCGGGTACTTTGTGAAACCAGACTAAACAGACAGAATTACAGATCGGATATCGCTGGCCAACTGGTTGCTAGTGGACTGGAGACCGGAGTGGCGTGTATTGGGGTGCCTGTCCGTCGTCGTTTTTTGGCATGAAATCCGGGACCTTTCCGGGACCAAGCACGATAGTCAGCCTGCGCTCGACTTCTTGCGCATATGCCGTCCCTTCTAACTCGGAGCGCTTGGGAACAAATTGCGTAAGCTGATCGCGGGGCTCGAGGAAGAGAAAGGCATCCGCAGCCTCGGCTAGAGTTCCTGACATATGTGCATTCCCTCCAAGCCCACCTAAAAAAACGGGCTGAGCCGGCAAAGCACCGACCCAATTATTCTTCAATGTCAGCAACCAGGGCCACTTCCAGTGCTCGAATCTGGGCTCCAGATCGTTGTACGAGCCCACGATATTGCTGCCCGGGACAATGACGTATGTAGTAGCACCTGCACGCCGTAGCTCCCGTTCTATTAGCGCCGGTTCACCAGCAACCCGTCGAAAATGCACAGGCCCATGTACAGGAGCGCTTTGTGCTTCTTCGCGAGCACCTGATCTTTTACTGCTTTGACGTAGTTCTGGTCGCGATACGGCATGAAAGGCTGCAGGTCTTCGCGTGTATGTACGGTACTCCAGTCGAGCGGTGCTTCCCCGCATACAATTCGCAGTCTTCGCCCCGCCGGGAGCTGTCGATTCACGTCACGCACAGCCGCGAACAACTCCTCTTCTGGTCTGTCTGGGACGGCGCCGAGCCCAAGGCCATCACGCCACACCTGGCGCAATTGATCAATCGGAATGTCATTTCCGGCAACGTAGCGATCGACCTGCTGCTGGTAGCGGGCGTTGGTCTCCCTTCCAGAACGATGTCGCTTACTAACTTTGAGAATTTTGGAGAGGAGATCAGATTCAGCAGAAATTCGTGTTCCTGCCGGTTGAAGTGAATGTCCATAAGCATGACAATCTGATGTTTCTCGAAGGCCTCATTTATGCCGTTGATCGGGTCTTTCGGCTTGACTTCCTGCGCGTAACACGTAAGGGTCAATGAGAGCAAGCAGGGTCGAGCAATTTCATTCTGTTTAGATGCGCCCTTTGTCCGAGAAGGGAGTCGGGTGAGCGGATTACCCGTCCTAACCGCTTCCCGTCAACACTAGCCGACTGTGTAGTATTCTATACTATCGCTGATCTATCCCGCAACTACGTCTGTTCCGTATTCGTGTATCACCGCACCCGTCGTGTCCTTCACGGTGCCAGTGATGTCTCGCCTCATGCCTACTGTTTGTCCAACCGCAAAGCACTGGGCTATTAACAAGGATATGGTAAACGCGCCAACCCGGAAACAGGGCATCTGCAAACAGACTAGACGGCAAATCTGAAGTTCTGATGAAAATCCCCGGCTTCTTCAGCGACCAAAGCATCGACGGGATCCCAACTCTGTGATCTTACCGGACTCGCTTCGCGACCGTTCCACCCCCGGAAAGCTGAACATTTCCATCCGGCGTCTGTTCGAAATGTATATCCGGGACTGTACCATCCGGATCGAAGAATGTGTCTTCGGATGAAGGAAGAAGTTCTGCCTGCGCATTTCCAGGGGCTCGAATGTGGAGCTTTCCGCCTTCTGCGCTGACAGTGATCAGAAAATTGCCGGGCCCTTGATAATCGCCTGCATACCCTGCGAGTTTCTCGGTCGCAACGGGGACAACGCTCTTCTCCACAGGTCGAAAATCCGGCCAGTTGTACGTCGCCGCGATCGAGGAGAGAATTTCGCCTGACACTTGACTCCCGTTGTCGCCGTTGGTCATCACCACCGCACCGCGACCTCCCTCTCGATAGCCGAATAACATGCAGCGGAACCCCATATTTGCGCCGCCATGCTCAAAGGCTTTCTGACCACCGGTGTCGCTTAACTGCAGTCCCAAGCCCCAATGATCCAACACCGGCGTGAGCATCATTTCCACTGTCTTCTGGCTCAGGACACGGCCTGGCTTCTGAATTTCGAGCACGACCTTGACCAAGTCGGATGGCGTTGTCCACAGCCCCGCGGCAGCCTGTTCAGGGTACGTGTGCCACTTGCCTGCGATTGCCACACCCTCTGCGTTGTAAGCGGTCGCCGCAGATGATCGGAGCCGTTCCGGCAAAGGCTGTTCGTAGGTGCTATGCGTCATCCCCAAAGGTTCAAGCACCAGCTCACGCGCCGTCTGCGCGTACGGTTTTCCGGTGACGTCTTCCACCAACTGCTGCATGACTTCATAGCCGCCGCCCGCATATCGCATCTGGGTGCCCGGCTTTATGTCCACGCGGACCGCTGCAGAATTGGCTGGCTTCGCGCCGTCCAACAATTGAGGCAAGGTGGGCACGGGTGCGCCGTGTGCATAACCGGGAAAACCATGCACCGTCAAACCCGCCGTGTGGCTCAGAATTCTTCGCAGCGTTACGTGCTCTCCCCGCATAGCCTCGCTGGTCGGTAACTTCCAGGTGCGGAGTTTGACGTTTACGTCTTCGTCCAGGGATAGCTTGCCCGTCTCGACGAGGCGCAGCACGATCATCGCCGATACCGTTTTGCTGATCGAAGCGGCTTGAAAAAGCGTCTCTGGGTTAACCACAGCACCCGCTTCCGGCCCCGCACTTCCGTAGCCTTTGGCCCACGCGAGACTTCCGCCGGATACGACAGCGATACTGACTCCAGGCACCTTGTAATGCTCAAGCCGTTCGGGAATCGTCCACTTATGAACAGGTTCGCCTGCAATTTGGACCTTGCGAACCAACCCGGTCTCGACCTGCCGCACCTGCTCGCTGACGTCTTGCGCACTCCATGCTGCCGCGCTGAGGACAATCACAGCGGTCGCACAGGTTATTAAGTTTCGCTGACCAAGCACCCTAGGGCTCACAGTTCGCATAAACATCTCCAGTAAGAGTAGAATACTACATATGCAGCCAAAGATTCGAGGAGCTATGAAAAGTGTAGCCCTATTGATTCTGGCGCTTGTCTTGGCTGGCATGCTCTACGAGCAAATAGGCGAGCGAAGGGACAAGACGAGATACCAGCAAATCGGCCGTTCTGTGGACATCGGCGGCCGCACACTCAATATCTACTGCTCGGGCGAGGGCTATCCGGCGGTGATTTTTGAAAGCGGCGGCCACACCGCTGGTTACAGTTGGATTGGCATTCAGCCTGAAGTGGCGAAGTTCACTCGCGCCTGCTGGTATGACCGCCCGGGCTACGGCTGGAGCGATCCCGGCCCATCTCCCCGAACTTTGACAGCGATCGCGAATGACCTCCACACGCTTCTGCACGCGGCGACCCTTCCCGGCCCTTACGTGTTAGTAGGAGCGACCGCTGGAGCTTTTCACGTACGCGTTTACAATGGCCTCTATCCTAGTGAAGTCGCCGGTGCAGTTCTGATCCATGCATCCGATCCGGATGTGTTTGCACATGAGCCGGAGTAACATGAAAGGCGCGCTGGCTTCCTTGCCGCCTCTGGTGCAAAAGATAGCCTGCACTGTGGTGAGTCCCGCAATGCTCCGGGTTGGCCTGCTACGACTCATGGGAAATCCCGGAGCTGGGCGGCCCTTTGGAGCCGCGAACCTGACTCGCGAGCAACAGCAGGAATTATACTTTCTATCCAACAATCCGCGAACTGTGCAGACGGAAGGCGAGGGCTGTACCTTGGACGAGAGCATGGCCGAGGTCCGCGCCGCCGGCGATTTCGGCAGTCGTCCGCTGTTTGTGCTTGCCGGTGCAAGACCATTTCGAGCACCCCGTCCACAATATGCCAAAGAGACAGCCGCTCTGAATGATTATTGGTTCCATCAACTCCAACCGCATTTGGCCGCGCTCTCCATTCATGGCCATCTCATCGTCGAAGATAACGCTGAAGAGCCAGATGCCGTGATTCAAGCCGTTCGCGACGTAGTCATCCAAATCCGCGGAGATTAGCCGAAAAAAGGATAACAGGCTCGTCGCAAGCCCGTTTCGCATTCGGACAGTCCGGAATCCTGAGTCCGAGCAGGAAGCGTCAGCGACCGATGACTTAACAGATGTTCTTTCGTACGGGCGAGTCGCAATCAACTCCCAGCAAGAACTGACTGCGTGAGAAGCTGAAGAAAGTGCCCTCCTTCCGCTCGCTTGTTCTGCTCCACGGCTATGCGTTTTTGTTCTGTTATGTCTTCGCGGTGCAAGCTGGCGTCCCCTTCCCGTCAGATCCCGTTCTGCTCGATCATGGGCGCGTCGGTCGGTGATCGACACTACTCTTTCTGGGCCGCTTTCTTCCTCACTGTTACCGCCGCTCTGCTGGGCGACTTACTTTGGTACGAACTGGGCCGTTGGCGAGGCCGCTCCGTTCTGAAACTGCTGTGCAGGTTTTCGCTCGAACCCGATACTTGTGTACGCACCACGGAACTCGACTATATGAAACGAGGAGCCTGGGCATTGCTCTTTACAAAATTCATCCCAGGCTCGAGTCTTATCTCGAACCCTCTCGCCGGGGCCATAAAGATGCCGCTGTGGCGCTTTCTTCTGGCCGATGCCGCGGGTTCGGCGCCTATGGTCGATGGCTTATCTGGGTGCCGGCGCTCTACTTCATCGCCAAATTGACAAAGTGCTCGTTTCTCTTGGCCTGTTTGGCCGTCGCGCTGGTTTCGTTTTACTTCTTCTGATCGGCGCCTTCATTCTCTTGCGTTACTTTCAACGCGTCCGCTTTCGCCGGCAACTGCACATCAATCGAATGAGCCCGAAGGAAGTCTATTCAATGATGAGCAGCGATCCGCCGCCCATCATCGTTGACCTACGCACTCCGGCAGAAGTCGAGAGAACGGGCCAAAAGATACTAGGTGCCAGAGTACTGCGCCCGGCAGAACTCCGCGCCCACTTTGAGGACATTCCCCGTGATCGCGAAGTAATCGTCTACTGCACTTGACCAAACGAAGCCACCAGCGCCCGTGTGGCGCTGCAACTGAAACGAGCCGGAGTACGCAACGTTCACCCACTCGAGGGCGGATTCGAAGCTTGGCTAGAGCTTGATCTCCCAATTGAGCCTGTTTTCTCCAGCCCGGTCTTACCGTAGCCCACCGGATGCAAGCAGGGTTTCGCCGGTCAGCCATCCTGAGTCTGCCGACGCCAGAAATACAGCGATCGGCGCAATGTCCTCTGGCTGCGCAATACGGCCCAGCGGAGTCTGTGCTTCAAACTGCTTCTGAAAGTCGCTTCCAATGACTCCGGCCGTATGGGTTCCCTCGGTTTCCACCACCCCTGGATTAATGGAGTTCACACGGATTTTCTTCGATCCCAACTCCTTGGCGAGCACGTGCGTTATCGCGTCCACAGCGCCTTTTGTCGCCGTGTAGACCGCCGTCGCGGGCGGCGTCAACTGGCTCGCGGTTGAGCCGATGTTGATGACACTTCCGCCCTCAGCCGTCGAATAGTTTTGCCGCTTCCTGGGTCGCCAGAATCAGTCCCAGCACATTGGTGTTGAATTGCCGATGGAACTGCTCTTCGGTAATCTCCCCGAGCGCGGCAAACTGATAGACGCCCGCGTTATTCACCAACACGTCCAGCCTCCCAAATGCTTTCTTCGTCTCAGCAAAAATGCGCTGTACATCGGATGCGTTGCCCACATCCCCCTGTACCGCGACCGCTTTGCCGCCCTTCCCCACGATCTCCGCAACTACGCGGTCTGCACCCTCTTTGCTAGAGGCGTAATTCACCACCACCGCTGCGCCCTCTGCCGCCAGGCTCTTTGCAATGCCTGCGCCAATGCCCTTCGATGCGCCCGTAACAACTGCCACTTTGTTTTTCAGTTTGCTCATTTCTGTTCTCCGGTTCGGATTCGCCATCGCTTCGACGTTTCGATGACTGTCTAACTGATGAACAGCTCACCGGAGAAGGGTTCAGCCGTTGCGGCTAAATTTTTTCCAAATGGGCCAGGTAGGCTTCAAGGACATCGCGCTGCAATACGAAATTGGCGAACTTGCCCTTTCGGACGATCCTAACCAGCCCCGCCGTTTCCAGTTCTTTCATATGATGCGAGAGCGTGGCTGCGCTCACAGGCTGGCACTCGCGCACATCTGTACAGGCGACGGCACAGCTCTTTGCGCCAATCTGCTTAAGAATTTCATAGCGGCGCGGATCAGCCAAAGCCTTCGCAATTAGATGCATCTGTTTTTCTGAAATCAATTCCCGCTTCGGCACTCGTATCTTCCAATTCAACCATCTGGTTGCTTTTACTCCGCTTTTGACAGTTTGGACCTTATCGCCGAAATCGCAATTCCGAGTTCCCGTTCGAGCGCAACTGCGCCCGCGTGCGTGACGCGCATGGCCCGGCTGTCGGGATTCGTGACCATCCATCGGAGCTCTGTCAGACGGGAAAAGAGAGCCACTCCCAGCGCGCCCTCCAAGATGATGACGCCGTTCCGTCCAGTCGAGGCACGCCCGGCCTGGCGGGTCCTGTCGACGTCTAGACACGGGGAGAATCATTCCCAACTGGCGGCACCATTCCTGACCAAGGCCGGTCAGGCCATAGCTCTTCTCGGAATGGGCCGACGAGGAGCTTGCGATCGAGTAGCGCTCGATTGATCTCAACCGCCAGCGCGCCCGCGAGATGGCGGTAACAACTGCGCGCGAAGCGAAGCTCCTTGACGCGCTCCGATTCATACCGAGTCCCTGAACGGAGATCGACCTGGTTCCGCACAGGCGCCAGAGCGGCAATCGATTCGAGCGTCGCGGCGACCCGCTCATCAGCCAACCGGTAGTAGCTATGCTTGCCTTGTCTTTCCACGGTAATCAAGGAAGCGTCCATCAGTTTGCGGAGATGGAAACTGGCCGTTTGTGGCGCGACATTGCCGATGAACGCCAGTTCTCCGGCCGGAAGCGCGCGGCCGCCGACCAGCGCAACCAGGATCGCCGCACGCGCAGGTTCTCCCATCAGCCCTGCGATCAATGCAACATCCGGCCCCAGTTCCACGCAGTGATGGTATCGCGGCAAGCAGGAAATATACTTCCATCCCAGTCGAATCGAATGCGAGCATGTATCCCGTACAGTTGCTATCAGGAGCGTAAATCATGACACCCACACGAAGCATGTTGATTTCCGGGGCGGCCCTCTTGGCGATGCTCGCCGTCTGCGGCGCCCAGCAGCCCAAGGCAAAGTGGACCGAACTCCAACGCCACGATATTCCCGGCACAGGACGTGAGGGCGTGACGATGGCGATTGAGATCCCGCCTGGCGTGTCGTCGGCAAGGCACAGCCATCCCGGTGAGGATTTCGGCTACCTGATCGAAGGGACGATCGTGCTTCAGGTGGATGGGAAGCCCCCAATGACGGTAAGGGCTGGACAGGTATTTTTCACCGAGCGGGGCCACATTCACAGTGCCCGGAACATTGGGACCACGACGGCGAGGGCTGTGGACACCTACATCATCGATAGAGGAAAGCCGGTCATCACGCCCGCTCCATGAGGTCTCTAGTCTTGCTGCCCCGTTATATCGAAAGCGCAGCGTGCACTGTTTCGGAACGGGCCGACTATATCCCAAGCCGGTTTTTGGCGCGTGGACATAGCTGCCCATCCCGCCTCCGGACTAAAGAAGCCACCGGGACGCCTCTCTAGTGTTGCTGGCGCGCACGATCCCTGAGGCGCTTGGCTTGACTAGCGGAGATGGACAGCTTCTCGCCCATCTCCCGCAACGTTATTTTGGATCGAAGAATTTTGAGCGGCCTAGGCTTGCGCCACCAGTCGATATAGCGGGCGCGCCTGCCCAGCAGCTTCCTGCGCGTCTGGAAGACCACCCGTAGATCGACGTCGTGCTGAAGGGCAAAATCACGCGCTCTCAGCGCGTCCAGATCCTTGATCCGCTTCTTCCAAAATTTCGATATGTCACGGAGAGAGTGGAATCCCAAACGACGTCGCACTCGTTTAAGTGTTGTTCGCCCGGCCGGCAAGTCGAACATCACGCCGTTGCGTCGTGTCCGGTTGTCGTCCCAAAAATCTATAAGAGATCGAGTTGCGATCAGACGCGGAAGACCACCCCGGTAGCTTCCGAGACGGCGTTGCGGCGAGCCAAAAAGCAAATCGAATCCATACATGGTGTCGCGTATATCGCGCACATCCCAAAGACCGCCCTCGACATCTCGAACTCGGCCGAGGACGGGGAACTTGTGTTTCATCCGTGTTTCTAGTTTCGCGCAAATCCGACGCGCGATCTGGAGAGATCTTAGCCAACAACGCGCCCGGTGCATTGTCGAAGGCCACGTTGGACAGCGCCGCCGGTGCCCCGCACACAGAGACATTGGCAGGCATTGACGTTAGGTTGCACAAACGTGCGCCTCCGCTTGGTTCGATAAGCTCGACAAGCTGCCGTTGGCAACTCACAAAGACGAGTAAATGCCCCGGCCACCACTGGAGGTGGCCGATCTTGTTCGCAGCGCTGGGCGAAACTTCATCGAACGCAACCGTTCGTGGTTGAACCGGCTACATCTGAAAGTGTTGACCGCCATCGAGCGCTGCCGCACAACTGCGCTCGGCGGTCACCTCGATGAGTGCGCGGGCTGCGGATATCGTGCCATCTCGTTCAACTCCTGTCGCAATAGGTATTGTCCAAAGTGCCAGGCGAACGCTCGCGACCGTTGGTTAGAAGCACGTAATCGCGAGCTTTTGCCCACGCGCTACGTACACGTCGTCTTCACGCTGCCCCATGAGCTAGCGCCTCTCGCTCTGCAGAACAAGAAGGTCGTCTACGATTTGCTTTTCCGGATCAGCGCCGAGACGCTGCTTCAGATCGCGCGCGATCCGCGGCATCTCGGTGCAGACATCGGCTTCTTCAGCGTGCTGCATACGTGGAATCAGAAGCTCGAGCATCACCCACATATCCATTGCGTGGTGCCGGCCGGCGGCCTATCTTCAGACCGCACACGCTGGATCGCATCACAACACAAGTTCTTCCTCCCGGTCGAGGTGTTGGGCGAAGTGTTCCGAGGTAAATTTCGCGAGGCGTTAAAGGAAGCTTTCGATAAAGGCAAACTCGGTTTCCACGGCAGCATGAAACCGTTCGCGCGTCCAAAGGTCTTCGCGCAGGTATTGCGCCTGATTTTTCGCAAGAAGTGGGTTGTTTATTCGAAACGCCCGTTTGGCGGACCCGAGCACGCGCTGCGACATCTCGGCGGCTACACGCACCGGGTCGCTATCTCCAATCACCGGCTGGTGTCGTTCGCCGACGACCAAGTCACCTTCCACTGGCGTGATTCGGCGCATCGAAACAAAAAGCGCTGCTTTCGCCTGCTCGGCACAGCAGCTACAAAATCAACATCGGTACGTGCAGAGCACCACCGCCCTCGACCCGCCACCTGGCTGTGCCCTCAATGTAACGGACCAATGTTGGTCATCGAACGGCTTACTGCTCTGCAACTTCGTTTTCGCTCTCCACCCGTCCCGGTCCTCACAGCGGCATGACTCACCTCTCAGCGGCAAACCCTCGAAGCTCTCCAGCGCATCAGCGCAGCCAGGCTATCTATGCCCATACAGTCTTCGCCCCCCGGAGCTCTTCGGAATCGCTTGCCGCCAGCACCCTCCTACCCTGCCTCAACCCCTCCCATTCGTCGGCTCCGCTGCGTGGTTCACCATTGAAAACCATAACCTGTAACTTTCGAAACGGCTTCCTTCAAGCCCCAGTATCGAAAGTGATTCGGCGCAGCTACTTCTTAACACCCGTAGCACCTGTACGTCGCCGACTCGCTCCCGATACTGACCTAAGACTTGCCATTCCGTATCTAAATAACACTTTTCGTATTCAGGCCTTGTGCGTTATACTTCGAAATCTTGCTGAACAGACGCGATTTCCTCAGCGGTCTTGGTGCGCTTGCTCTTGCAGGTTGCGGGCAGAGGCGAACAGCAAGGGTTGTTCCGCCTGCTCCGCTGCCGAGTGCCGCACTGCAACTGGCGCCCATTCGCGCGGATATACATCGGATCTTTCGAATCACCGTGTGCTTACGGCCCTTTCGCGCCGCCGGTCCTCGCCTCGATATCGAACGCGTGGGGGATAAGACCGTTATTCACAATTACGGCCATGGTGGAAGCGGATGGTCGCTGTCCTGGGGGTCGAGCAGCATTGCAACCGAGAAGGCGCTATCAACAGGAGAGCGCGAATTCGCCGTGATCGGTTGCGGAGCGCTGGGGCTCACGTCGGCGACTCTGCTCCAGCGCGCCGGCGCAAAGGTCACAATCTACGCGAAGGAACGTCCGCCGGATGTTCGATCCTCGCGAGCCACGGGAGCATTTACGCCGGATTCGCGAATAGCCCTGTCCGGCTCCGTCTCGCCGGACTTCCCTGCTGTATGGGAAAAAATGGCGCGAAAATCGCTGCAGGTGTACGCAAGCTACTTGGGCCTATCGGGCAATCCTGTCGAGTGGACGGATCGCTATACTCTTTCCGACGCGCCCGCTGAAGCGGGCGCTGCACGCGATGACGCCGGTGGTCTGCAGTTCGCTCATTATGGCAGCCGCATCGCGGATGTGACTCCGCGCTCGCAGGAATTGGCGCCCGGCACGCATCCGTTTCCGACTAGTTTCGCGCGTAGGAATTCCGGACTGACGTTCAATATAGCGGCGTATTCGAAGCAACTCATCACCGATTTCTTGATCGAGGGTGGGAGGATTGAGCAGTTAGAGTTTCACTCCCCGTCGGCATTAGCGCAACTGCCACAGAAAGTAGCTATCAATGCGACCGGCTATGGAGCGCGGGCGTTGTGGAAGGGCGAATCCATCGTTCCCATCCGCGGCCAAATCGCGTGGCTGATTCCACAGCCCGAGGTGAATTACGGTGTGATCTATAGGGATATCGTGGTCCTGGGGCGGCGGGATGGGATCGTAGTGCAGGCTCATGCCCTGAACGAAGCGGATGGCTACAATGACGCGAATGAGGATCCGAACCGCAACGAGGCTGAAGCGGCAGTGGGGGTTGTCGCCGAGTTGTATGACCGCCTGCGGTCAAGGAAGACAACAGCATCAGCCGGATCAGGTCCCTCGGTGAACTCTCGTTCGCAGCCCCCTGATCGTCTGCGGCCAAGGCAAACCGGGTCTACATCGCTAAGTGCGATCTGGACATAATCAAAGGAGGTCAGCGCCAGAGGCAATCGACGCTTCGGGTGTTTTTCTAACCAGTCCTGCGCAACCGGCTTTGAGTTCTTCGCAGAGAATTTCGTAGCCGACCGGGATGATGTGCTGACGGCTCCACGGATCAGGCGCCAACGGCCAGTTTGCCGACATGAAGACCACTCGTGGTTCTTAATCTGTCCAACGAATGGGGGGAGCTCCCCTACTTCGAAGAAAGGCTCGCGCGAGACTAACCCGAATCAGGACGGCAGGACTTCGCAGCATCAGATGATGGCACAACCACGGCTAAGACCTGCTTTTTGGATATCCGTCACCAGCTGATATGTCACGCCATCAGGTTACCCGTGAACGGGACCGCCTTGAGCGCGCCGATGACTAACTCTGGGTCGATTTCGATCGAAGACAAACTTCGCACCTGAAGATATTCGCCACGCGCAAGCACCTTGACCTCCCCGTGCGGTGTATCGGCGCTCGTCAGCTCGTTCCATGAAGGTAGGCTTTGCGCCGGACGCATCAAACTTCCGGTCTCGTTCTCAAAGCGGAAGAGGAGTACAGGGAGACGTTGTCTGAGTTGCAGCGAAAACTGCAGACTAGATAAAATACCAAATAGGCGTCATCCTGACATTTGTTGAGCACAAAACCGTGGCCGCGTAAAAATAAGCGGAGAGACAACGCAGCACTAGCGTCCCCGTTTGTCCCGTTCTCTCCCGACTGGCCCAATGCGTGCACGGCCGAGAAAATTTGATGGAGTTGACGAATACCATCCAACGAGGTAAGCACTGAAGTATGGCTGGCGCGCGGCATTGAAGCATATCAAAACCAGCGCTTTGAAGAAGCTGCCGAGCATTTCGAGAAAGCCGTCGGCCTGGATCCCGGCTCTGTCCAGGCACACTTGGGGCTCGGCGCGGCGCGCTTCACGCTTTACAAACGACGCCGCTCACCACCTTCACCCGATTTTTTCTCTGCTGACCGTGACATTTCCGACCATGAGTGGAGAGCCTTTCGAGAAAGGGAGCAGGCTATGCTTGCCGAACAGAACTCGACAAACTGGCTACTAGCCGAGCAGAGCCTTAAACGAGCAAATCAACTCGACCCCCAAGACAAATTGGTAATCGAGTATCTTTGCGCCCTGTACTTCGCCTGGAAGGATCCGCTCGAGGAGAACGATCGCATGGACGAAGCAAAACAGTGGCTGGAACGCCTTGCGGAACTCTACCCTGAGCACAAATACGCAAACTTTTATTGCGGCATGATTCTCACTTTTAAAGCACGGAAGCTGTTGCCCAATTATGGCCGGTACCCTGCGTTGCCTGAGCCTGATCTTGCATCTCTTCGCATGAAGGCACGTCCGCTGCTCGAAGAAGCGACCCGGCATCTCGAGCGCGCCTTGGCTTTACATGGGGAGAAGACAGCGGCCCCCCACTTCCTTGATGAGGTTACGTCCATGCAAACGTATTTGGCTGATCCTGACACGGCCGCCCGCGAGTTGCAAGAAAAGGCCACGGAGTTGTTCCGCAAACATTGGCAGGCTAGGGAAACACAAACGCAAGCTGCGGAAGACAATGTGAAATCGGGTCCGTCGGCCACAATCACATTTCACCTCAGTCCTGAAGCTCTCGCCGAAGACAGGGCACGCCCGTTTCCGCCCAATCCTTGGCGAATTCCTGAGAGATAAGCAGCACACTGCATTTACCGCGTCCTTGGCCCACACGCGCGTGTCGGACACGGGCGGCTATGCCGGTCCAGAAGTCTGTATAACAATCTCGTGGTGAGGCATTGCTCTCCCGAAATCTGCCGTAAGTGGCTTCAAGCCGAATTGCATGACTCTCCACAGGAGAAGAGCGCACAGGTGTTCGGCGCTCTTGGAATTGCCCGGAGCCGGTGCGAGTGTGGCGGGTACACTGCTCGCGGAGGTAGGAGATCCGCAGCGATTTCCAACTGCGGATCACTTTGCCAGCTATTGCAGAGCAGCTCCTGTCGAAAGAGGCAGTGGCCAAAATTCCCGTATGCAGGTGAATCCTGGTGGAAATCGCCGCCTCAATTGGGCGTTGCACATTATTGCTTTGGTCCGATTACGTATCGACGGTGGCCGCTCTAGGCAATTCATGGCGAAACAAACCGATCACGGAAAGACAAAACGCTGCCTTGCGCTTGATGAAGACCTATATCGCACGAGAAGTGTTCAAAACAATTCGTCAATCTTATCCTGGTCCCGGCTCTTCCACTGCTTGACAACCATATACCTGCTTGCCGCACACCGTGCAATCCCTGGGACATATCTTTCCCGCTCTGTGTCGGGTGCATGTGTGATCGAACGATGTTCTTCCCTGTCGGTGCCCTTCCCTCCCAACCTCCGCAGAAGGTCGCCCTTCTTTGTTCGGCTGGTTCACCGGTGTCGGGTCGGAGGAGGCGCGCTTGCGCGCTGGCCTCCGTCCGCCGCTCAAACTGCACGGACGGTTTTCCCGTATGCAGCTTTCACGAAGATGCGTAGCTGCGAGGTGCAATGGAAGGTATTAACTCAATGAGGTTGACGAGCCCGAACTCCCCGTACAGCGTGCTCTCGGGTAGCAATCGCCAGCCGGGATTACGCCATCGTTTGTATCGATGCGACCAAAGACGCCGCACGATCCAACGGTTCAGCCGGTTGAAGAGCTTTCGGACGTGAGCCTCCTTCCAGTAGTGGCCCAACCGCGCAGAATCGGATTCAACTTCTCGATCAACTCCTTGGTCGTTAAGTGGCACACGTCGCTTGGTGAGCGCGCGTACCTGATCCATGAAGCGGCGAATCGCTTTCTCGCGTGGAAACGCATAAGCGCTCCAGACTTTGCGCTGCTATGGATCTTGCCTTGGAAAGCTTAGTCGCGAGGAAACTCGAAGCCGTGCTGGACGTGTACAATCCGCGTTTTCTGTGGATGAAGTTCCACGCCCAGTTCTTTCAGAATCCGAAGCGCTGCGACTATGGCTGCCCGCGCCTCCGCCTGCGATTTGCAGGTAATGACCCAATTGCTTGAATGTAAGTCGAGAGGAGCGCGTGGCGTACAAAAAGCTGAACTCAACGGGGACGTTGATTCAGAGTACAACCATGAAGGCTCCTCAGAGACATATGTATTACATCGGGCTGGACGTGCACAAGATAGCCCGAAACAATGGACATCCTGAAAAAAGCTCCGGGGACTGTCAACCTGCAGACGCAACAGCCTGCGGATCGAAAAGGAGCGGGAAGAATTGGCCTTCAATTCTGTGACCCCTCGGTATTGGTGGCACGCCCTGCAAAAGCGGATCGTCAGAGAGGGAGCAAACGCCATCGCGGAACACATTGATGAGAGTGGCCCGGCGTGGGCGATCTAACCTGTTTTCGAAGGAACCATGAATCATTAGCGGATGATGAAACGTACACTCGCCACGTTTCAATTCAATGGGTATTGGATGGAAACCGGCCTTTTGTTCTGGTGAGAGAACGGTCATGATCTCATCCATATTACCCGTCAAACCGGTAATGGGAAGTAAGTTCCAACGATGGCTTCCTGGAACGTAATAAAGGCAGCCGTTCTCGACAGTACTATCGTCCAAAGCAATCCAACAAGTCAAGTGCGACATGGGTTCGGTTCGCGTCCAATACGAGTAGTCCTGGTGCCAGGCCACCACGCCACCGTGCTTGGCCGGTTTGCAGAAGAGTTGATCGTGCCAAAAGCGAACTGGACCGCCGAGCAGTTGGGATGCTGCCATCACAAATTGTGGGCACCACAAAATGTCGTGGAACCCTGGTTCGATCCTCCACGCGCCGAGAGCATGAAACAGAACTTTGTCTGGATCGTGAGACTCGTTGGAATGGAATTCGTAAAACAACCGATGCCCTGGATGACGAGCATCGGTAAGTTCCTCAAGTTCCAGCCGCAGGACCTCGATTTGGGCATCGTTCAACATACCGATATCAGCTAGATAGCCCTGCTCGTTGAAGGAGGCCACCTGATCTTCTGAAAGCCGATATTGGTCCCATTCCCTAGCGTTCCTGGGCCAGGGGAAAAGGTCATCGACAGGCTCGTGAATTTCGGACAGATCCTTTACCATCGTTTCAACCTCGCTTGCATCGGAAACTTACATTTAACACCAATCGGCAACAAGCCGGGAGAGACAAGTTGCTCTGCTTGAAGTTTTCAACGCGCGAAATATTCCGGCCTCCATGGAAAAACACTGAGATCCCTCCGCCTCTGTCCTACAATGACTGCAAGTTCGGATTACAACGAGCAATAAATGGATTCTCCAGCCAGCTATCTCGCATCGGCCCGCCACGTCTTAGAAGAAATTAGCTTGGAGCAGATTCGAGAGGCCGCAGAGCTGCTTGCCGCTGCTCTGAGAAGCAAGGGGATCATCCACGTGTTTGGCTCTGGACATTCCTCGATGCTGGCGCAGGAAGTCTTTTTTCGCGCCGGCGGTCTCGTCCCTGTGAGTCCCATTCTCAACGCCCGCTTAGGATTTGCATGTGGCGTGCTGGAGAGCACGGAATTTGAGCGACGCGTGGAATCGGCCGACCTGCTCATGCGCAACGTGAGTTTTCTAAGTGAGGATGTTGGGATCGTGATCTCCAATTCCGGCCGAAACACTTTGCCTATCGAAATCGCGCTTCGGATGAAATCCGCCGGGATGAAAGTGATCGCGCTGACGAATCTCCAACAATCGCGACAGGCGAAATCTCGTCACGCTTCAGGCAAGCGGCTCTTCGAAGTTGCCGACGCGCTGCTGGACAATCGCTGTCCGCCGGGCGATGCCGCCGATAATAATTGAAGGGATTCGGGCTGCCCTTGGACCGGTTTCCACGATCGCCGGCGCGGCGCTGCTGCACTCGACGTTCTTGAAGGCGGCGGAGCTGCTCGCTCGCCAAGGGAAACCACCGGATGTTTTCGTCAGCGCAAATCTGGAGAGCGTAACAATCGACGATTTGAAAAAGTCACTAGAGCGTTATCAGCAGCGGATCCGGTATTACCGTCCAGGTGGAGACGGTGGTTGTGACTGATTGCTAGTCTATTTCTTGCCTATCGCGTGTTTGGAGGAAACTTGGTCGGAAGGTTCGGGCTCGCTGTTCTCTGCATCCTTATGATGATCGCGACCACCATGGATTCGCAAACCATCGACGATCGCCGCAAAGCAGGCCGACCCCCCAGCGCCGACTGGCATGCGATGGGCGCCGCCCCCTGCGCCTGGTCTGTTCCATTGCAAAAGCCAGACCAGTCACTTGACGTGGACCGCACAATCGAACTGCTCAAGCAGGCCGGCTTCACCTGTGAGATCGCCGTCGTTGAGGATCGCCCGCCGATGACCTGGGACGAGTTTAAGAAGCTTGCTGCCGCCGCAAATTCCGCAAATATCGATCTCTGGCCGGTCATTCTTCCTCCCAGCGAAGGCATCTCGCAGCCGTACGGGCATGATTACATCTCCTGGATGAACGCCTTTGCGAAGCTCTCCCTCCAATATCCCCACGTGCGCGGAGCAAATATCGACGATCTCGATCAGGGTGTGAGTCCGAAGACCTTCACGCGCGATTACGTCTGCCAGATTTACAGCGCAAAACAAAAGATCAATCCCAGGCTGCTGTTCGTGCCGACAATTTATGATCTCGACCGCAAAATCGCCGGCCGCCTCGCCGGCTGCGTAGATGGCGTCTGGTTGTGGTGGGTAAACCTAGAGAAAGCAACGGGGCTGCCGTCGTTTCTGGAGAATAGCAAGCTTGCTGCGTCCGGCCGCTTTCCCGTCTACGGTGGGGTGTATGCTCACTCGACCTCGTGGCACAAACAAGGGAACCCATTGCCCACCGTCTTTACCGAGAGTCTCGAAGACAGTTGTAAATATGCGGACGGCACGATGATCTGGAACCTTTCGCTTGAACCGTCAGACCCACTGCTCAAGATCACGAAGAAGTTCATGCCCGGCGGATCGTCGCCATTGGCAGGAAAATGCGGGCAGTCGACTGGTGGGGCATCCTCGCTACTTAACCATTGATGTAATGGATTGTCTCAGCACTGGCTCGCCTGCGCTAGTGAATGGCGAGCTCAGGGCTTCATAATCATCCGGCGCTGCCGCTGCGGATGGTAAGTAACCCCAATACCCATTGGCATAGCAGATTGGGATCACATGCGCGCTCTTCCATAACAATTCCCCCGTATCGGAATAGATCTCCAGAGGAAGCGCCGCAAATGAGATCGGACCCAAGCGCCACAAACAAACCGCAAGCCGTAAGGCTGGCTTGGAGAACTCCTTCGCGCGCGCGAGTTGCACTCGCACCTCGCGGGCTTCCGCCGCCACCACCGCTCTCCTGCTTGATTGTGAGTGATTGCCAGGCGGAATCTTCTTCAGATCGCGCAAGGGGAGATTGACGATTTGCGCGTAGGCTCTCATTTGAGAGAAGGTGATTCTTTTAAACCTTGCTATGGAAGCTTGCCGCACGATTTTGGAGGCGAAACGCATGAGCTCCGCGGCCGTCTGCTCCGTTCTCCTAAAGCGGGTGCTTATGTTCGCCGCTGCGCCGTTTGCGACCAGAGCTATCGATGCCTTGGTCTCCCAGATTCTGCTGATGGCCCCATGTAGATCCCCGGAAAAGCTCCGGTTATCGGCTCCCAATATTGTGGGATGGCAGCCATAGATCCCCAGCAGCGCGTCTCCGTCGGAAGCACTGAACTTAAAGACAAAGAAGTCTTGCCGCCGGGCTCGCCTCGGGCGATTGCGATCGCTCGCTACTCCTTCCACTTCGATTTTCTTGAAGCTCACCTTTACAGCACGGACGCGCTGTGAAGCTTCAACACTGGCAGTCAGCATTGCTTCTTCCAGCTTTCGCGAATACTGGCGCAGGTTCGGCTCACGTTTCGCTCCTGAAAAGTGGAAAGGACGCATGTTAACCATCGGGCCAGAGTGCGTGTGGGTTGCGGCTACGATGACGAATTCCGGCCGGGTATTCAGAGCCTTGGAAATTGTTCTTCGCAGGCGTGCAGCCCAAGCCGAGGAGATCAGCAGTACGTCTGCAATCACAAGGACCATTCGCGTTGCGTCTTCCTCGATCAGCAGTACTCGAACATACAGCGGGTCGAGGACGCCGGCGGAAGTCCCACGACGAGCGATGTAGCCTGCCATCGCATATCCGCACTCAGGAGTGATCTCGCGCTTTGACCATCCCGCGCGCAGTTCAGACATCGCATTCCCGTTGAAACTTCTCAATCGCCGCCGCGATGTCACCGGCGCGTAGCATTTCGAGAGCCAGCAGAAATGCTCCAGCTATCGGTGTGAAAGCCGGAGCGAACAGCCTCGCTTGGGGCGCGAGGCGGCGCAGGCTAGCCCGGAGCGGATTGAGCAATAGCAGACCGGTCTTAAACATCGATCCCTGGTAGGAAATCTTCGCCCGCCGGAGCTTCAAACGCTTAGCGGCTTCGACCGCCTGCAATGCCAGCGCCTCAGCCCCGGCGCGGAAGATGTCTCGTGCAACTTCATCGCCTTCATGTGCCGCGGCGGAGACAAGTGGAGCCAGCGCTCCTAATTCTGTCGAAGTCATGGGATGCTCATACACCGCGTCGATAATCCTTTCGAAGTTATGGACCCGGTATTTACGTTGCAGGCCCCGCACCAGACAAGTCGGCGGTCCCGTGCCGTCCGCTGCCAGCGCAGCTCGCCGAAGCGCCTCGCGGGCCACCCAATATGCGCTCCCTTCGTCTCCCAGAAGCGGACCCCATCCGCCAATTTTTGCGATCACTCCGCTGGAATTTTTTCCGAGCACAATGGACCCGGTTCCGCACACGATCACTACGCCAGGATCGCCGGCCAGGGCTCCTTCGAGCGCAATCAGCGCGTCGGCTTCGACGACGATGCGTGTGACTGGAAGGAATGTCTTGAGTTTTTCGCGGATGCGCGCCGCGCCGCTGCTGTCATAACCCACCCCCGCGCTCCCAATGACGGCAGCGGATATTTGGGACCCGGGCAAGGCGCGCTCTCTTTAAGGCCTGAAGGATCGCTTTGCGTAAATTCTCGAATGCGCGAGTCTGTCCCACTGCGTACGAATTTGCCGGTCCCGCAGCGCCCCTGCCCAGGACTATCCCATTTAAATCGGCTACTGCTGCTCGAGCGTGTGTCGCCCCAGCATCCACTACAAGCACCAAAACTGGCTGCTCGGTAGGCCGCAAGCTGCGCTCCTTGAAATTACGCGCCACGGCCGTGAAGAGTCTCAGGTTTGATTGTCGTTTCTTCTACCCCAGCGTGCCTTCTCCTCAGACGCGAGGAGCCGAGCATCACCAAACCGATGCCCGAAAAAATTCCTCCCATAATCAGGCTCATTGCATTGACTCGATTGCTGGCGATCACCGAGATCAGCCCGATGGCGACGAGGACCGCACCCATAACCGTAATGACCAGGCCTGCAATTGGCGCCGGGCTCACCCACGAAGCAGTTCCTGCTTTGGAGGCCTGTGCTAAGCCAGCCGCAAATCGGTGAGCGCGTTCTCTCTCTGCGCCTCGACCTGGAAAAAACGTGCCGGCGATCACCAGCACTGCCGTGGTGAGCACGGCGGGAACCACGATGCTGAGCGCCTGGAATCCACCAATGTCACGAGGATGACCAACCCACCGGTAAAGCAGAAACGCGAGTCCAACTGCGATACCGGTGATGAAACCTGCCAGGGCACCCGCGGCAGACAGGGTGCGACTCAACAACCCGGCCAACATCGGGAGAACGGTAGGCGGAAGGAAAAATCCAAAAGCAGCGACCATCGTATCGAAGATCGTCCAATGGAAATGCGTGACCGCCAGCGCAATGGCGAGCACAACGAGGGCGAGCGCAGCCGTAAGGGCACGGCCTACCAAAACGATCTCGCGTTGGTCTGCTGCCGGGCGCAGCAGGCGATGATAGACATCCAACGTTAATACCGCCGACATCACGTTGTAGCCTGACGAGAGTACCGACATGGTGGCGGCGAAAAGTGCGGCCACAATCAATCCCAACATGCCGGCGGGCAGCAATGCGGCGCTCAAGCGCGCGTACACGGATTGCGGATCCGGAATTGCGCTGAAATATCCCCGCGCCAGCATTCCCGTCACTATCCATACGGGCGGTAAGACAACGAAGATAAGAGTGGCCAACCATCCCACGCGCACTGCGTCACTATCGCTGCGCGCGGAGTAGAACTTCTGGATGAGTGACCAGTTACCCGAAACAGAAAGCGTGCTGAGTACCAGGAACGAGCCCACGTACGCCCATCCGTAGGGCAGGTGCACGGGTGCGAAGAACTGCTTCGGAACGTTGATCGATAGATGCTGCCAACCGCCGGCTGCCTTGAATGTGAGCGGCAGCAAGAGCAAGATTGCCCCGGTGACCAGCACAAACTGCACGAAGTCTGTAACTACGACGGCCCATAGACCGCCAAGCACGGCATAGACGAGTATTGTCAAGCCCACCATCAGCATGGCTCCCTCAGCCGGCAACCGCAAACCCGCTGAGACGAAGATGCCGATGGCGACGATCTTGAGGCTCTCGTCAATAATCTTGAGCGGCACACCCGACCACACGAAGAGTTGCCGGATGAGAGGTGAGAACCGCTGCTCCAGGAATTCCGTCGGAGTGATTACACCCGCGCGCCGCCAACGCCGCGCGAAGAGCCAGGTGGTGAGAATGGAGGCGGGGACGGTGGTCCAGTAAAGGGTCAGCGCGACCAGACCGTACTGGTAGCCAAGCCCGGCATACACAACAATTGAAAGCGCGCTTAAGTACGACATGACGAGCGAGACACCGGCAAGCCACCACGGCAGTTGCTTGCCGCCTGCGAAATACATTTCCGCCGATTTCATGTGCCGCGAGTAACCTATGCCTACCGCGATCATGGTCGTGAAATACGCGACCAGCACAACCGCGTCAGCGCCGCGCATGAATTTCCTGAGGTGACGGCGGGGCAGCGATCTTCTCATCGGCCCCGCTTTCGAGCGATTTGTGAATGGCTTCGAGCGTCGCCGTCACCTGCCGCCCGTCCCAGGCCGTCACTTTCGGCGCAGTATTGTCATGAATGGCGTATAGGAAATCCTCAAGACAGGATGGGAAGGCGCCACGCATGCGGCCGAAGATTTCTGAATTGAGAAAACCTTTGGGATAGGAGAACTTCTTGTCCGTACTGAGCTCGACTGATTCACGCTTGCGATCCAGGTGAATAAGCCCGGCAGTGCCGATGACTTCCATGAACGAGTCCACAATGCTCGGAAACGTATTGGGATAGATCCAGGCGGATTCAAACGTGACGAAGGCCTCGGAGGCGAACTTTACCTGCGCCTGGATAATGTCATAAGTATTCATGCCTCGCGCCGCAAGAACCTCTTTCCGGCCCCAAGCGCGCGCTGTGACGGGCTCAGAATCGAGAAACCAACGCATCAGGTCAATGTCGTGCGATGACAGAAACCAGGCTGGCGTCGTGTCGGCTGCCCAGGTGATGTATTCGGTGGGCACATAGATGGTGTCATTTTTCCGGGCGTATCCTGCCAGCGGATTTCCGATCTCGCCGGCCGCAATGCTGGTCTTTGCTTGATAGTAAGCGGAGAGCCAGCGATGATTAAAGGCCACCTGGATCTTTTTTGCCGTCTTGTCGGCGACTCGAATGAGCTCATCCGCCTCCGACACTCTGGTCGTAAATGGCTTTTCGACAAGCGCATGACGGCCCGATTCGAGCACGTCGCGCGTGGGAGCAAAGTGATACTGGTCAGGAGTCGCAATGACCACTGCGTCGAGGTCCGTCCGCTCCAGCATTTTTCGGTAATCGGTATACCCGTTTGCAATGTGATGCTCGCGCCGGAACTCATCCACATTCGCCTGGTTGCGCGAGCAGGCTGCGACAACTTTCGATAGGGGATGGGCGGAGTAAATTTTGGCGTACAGACTGCCCATGATTCCAGTGCCGATGATTCCAATCCGAATCTGCTCCATCGCTTTCTCCAGAAAAGTGCCCAGTCAAATCAGATTTAAGTCTCGTGTAGCAGCCGCATAAAGTTATGGCGGAGAATCGCGGACTTACTTTCGTCGGAAATTCGTGCTGTCAGTACCCTCCCCAGTGGCATCGCAGCTTCGAGGTAGGGCATATCGGAACCGAACAGCACTCGTCCAGCGCCGATCTCGTTGACGCAATGCTCGAGAATCGTGCGATGGCTCTGAGATCCTGTAATGTCCAGAAACGTGTTCGGACAAGTTTTAGCAACTTCGATTGCCTGCTCGTAGCCGCGCCAAGTGACACCAGCGTGCCCGATGAGAATGCGCACGCCGGGAAACTGGCGGGCGATTGGTCCAAGAAGCAGCGGCCCGCAGTTCGGATCCGAATCCCAGGTGTGTACCAGAACAACCGCGTGAGTCTGATGAGCGTAATCCCAAATGGGGCGGTATTTCGGACCGTTCACTGGGTATTTGTGCAGATCGGGATGCAACTTGATAAGCGGAGGCTTGTGGAAATGCGCAAAGCGCTGGAGCTGCTGTAGCGCCTCTCCCGGGGGGTTCGGATTCACTGTAACATAACCATGGAAGCGCTGCGGATAGCGTCGCAACACCTCCTGCACTTCTTCGTTGCCGCGCGGGCAATCGTTGTAACAAGCGAGCGTAGAAGTGACGGCAAGCGATTCGATGTTCAACAAATCCATCACGCGAATCATTTCGTGTGGAGACAACTTATAACCGGGGAAGTCAGGGTGCGTCCCGATATGACCATGGCAGTCGGCTGCGGGAATGGAAGATCTCATTCGGCGACTTCTCCGAGCAATCGCCGCAGATTGCCGCCCGCAATAGCCAGCCGCGCATCGTCTGGAATCCTGGCGGTGGTCAGTACAGCCAGGGCCGCGCCAGGCGTGTACAGCGGTAAGCGGCTGCCGAACACCATCCGTTCAGGGCCAAAGCTTTCGACGAAGGATTCAAGCTGGCGGTGTGCGACATACGTGCAAGTGTCGAAGTAAAGGTTCTGATAGCGCTTCAGCAGCGGAAACAAATACCGGTCGCTGCGATAGCCGATGTCGAGCAACAAGATCGTGAGCCGCGGAAAATTTTGAAGGATGACCGCTAAGATGTTCCAATCCAGCTCTTCGCGAGAAACCGTCATCAGGATGGATTTCTGTTGCAGGTAGTCGTAAAGCTCTCCCGCCGACCAGGGTGCGCTGGAGAAATTGTGCCGTAATGCGCTGAACCACAGGCGTACCGCCTTCGGCTTGCGCTGTTCGAGGCTCTCCAGAATCGAAAATTCTGGCGACGCCGACCAAGCTGGAATGAAGCGAGCATCCAGATCTCGTGCCATCACCGCATTTCCTTCCGAGATGTCATATTCTTCCGCCGCGAAATGGGAGACCAAGGCGTTCCTGATACCGAACCGGTCCATTTCCGCAAGCAACTCCGGCCGCTCCAGCGCCAGTTGTCCGTAAACGCCGGAGTGTCCCAGACGGACATTCGCATCCGTTACGTTCCAGCTCGCCACTTCGCTCATTGCCGGTTCAAGGGCGGATGCTGACAAAGTGCTCTCCTTCGGTGAGGCTGAGTGAGATTCCTTGGTTGACGTAGCTCCCTACAATTCGTTTTCCGTCGAGCAGGAGCTCAGAGGGCGGCCTCGACATATGGAAGCTCGCCTTAGTTGCCACCGTACTGGCGATATGAAATTCGCGCACACCCGCCGCATCATGCAGCACCAGGTCAACAGGTGTATTCGAGGAGACCAGTGGGGTGCCATCCGCGCTTACGGTGCGGGCGCCAGCGGCAAAGATATCCCGCTCAGTCGCGCTGCCGGTAACTGCCAGTAGGTCGCCGTCGGTGCGCGCGCTTCCGGCCGTCAGCTCGCCTTGGGCAGTCCTGAAGTTAGCGTGAATTTCATTCGCGCCGACATAAGTATCGAAGTCCAACTCCGTTGCTTGTCTTTTTCCATTGCAGATGTGACTCGGCCGCCGGCAGCCTCACGAATCGCATTCCCACAAGGAACGTGTGGCTCGTCTCTCGGGGTGTATCCAGCTCGAATGCGCAACGTGGAAAGATTGTTCCGCGTTCAAAATCACTGTAAGCAGTTACCGGAATCGGCTGCGGCACTACGCTCCAGCTTCCGTCCGCAGTTGAGATTAGCGCGGCTCCTTTGCTGCCCGTAATTGTGGCTTGCTCATTGGCAACCGCAGTCTGGGTTCCCGGCGGAGCGTGCAGCAACCAACTGTATTCGTGCGCGTCGGAGGACGATACCCGATCGCGAATGATCAGGAGTCCCGGTTTCAAGAATAGGTATTCGCGCGTAAACTGCTGTAACTCTCCCTGGTAGGCCGGTGAGAGATCGGCAGTGAGATAGTCGACGTGCTCGGAAAAAACATGGCGCCTGATCGACGGACGCACTCCAAAAGCGCCCCAGTAGCGACCATCGTAATCGCCTTGGCTGAAAGGATTTCGATCGACAACGATGCTATTGTGACCGGTAACCTGGGTGAAGTAAGAGAGATATTCGGGGTCCTTATAGTAATCGCTGTAACCAGCCTCGCCAATCAGCTTTTCGCCAAAAACTGCTACCTGAAAGCTGCCTTGATCATGGTGTTCATGATTGAACCATGGACCAACGCGCAACGAGATTACAGTGTCATCTTGGCTCCACCCACTGCGCAATACGGCGCTGCCCCGCAAGGGGAACACACGCGAAGGCGGGGCCACAGGCGGCTTGATCGATGGTCCTGTGCAGCACGCCAGATCGAGCAATCCCGGAGCGGATTCCAACGCGCGTCCGGTGTGCTGCAAGCGAAAGACTCCCATGAGCGTCCTATTGTTTCCAGTTTCATAAAAGGCGCGCAGCGACGGATCGTGCGTGTATTCTGCACTCCAGGCAAAGCCCGGGAGAGCACTCAAATCGCCGTCAAAGTCGCCGGTGTCGAGCATCAGGTCGGCTCCGAATCCGTATATAACGCTCCCACCAGAACGCCTGCAGCATCTTGTCCAGACCGGAAGCGCGAATTCTCATTGATTCGAGTGCAGCCGCTCCCCAGGACATGCCCTCCATGGCGAAGTCCTCGTATCCGGCTGGCTCGGCCTCGCTGCCATCGCCAGGGAAAAGCCCCTTCATCAGCAGCTCATAGCTCACGAGCAACTGTGCCAGCCTGGGTGCGAAGCGTTTTTTCCAATCGGGGACGTCGCCTTCCATAGCGATGCAATCCGCGATCGCGCCGCCGACCGCATGAGCCATGTGGTTGCTTGCAGCGATGGGCAGCCGGTCGTTCAGGAAGTATTCATCGATTGCAGGGTCGATCGAATTGCGCAGAAACCCGTCCGCAATTAGTTGACTTTTCGGCCGCATTGAAATGATCCGCGATCAAGTCGTAGGTCAACGCCAGACGTTGGCTGAAGATTCCGGTCTCATAGTACGTATGAAGGCCGTGGCTGGCGAACCATGGCGGCGTCCAGGTGGGCCAAGCTGAAACCTCCAGCAAGATGTTCCGCGCCACATCCAGTCCTTGTTGATGTTCATTGAGAAGATAGTCGAGCGCCCCAAATGCGGCTGCATTGCTGTAATTTTCCATTACGGAGAAATATTCCGGGAGCCCGGCCAGCACGGAAACGGTCGAGAGGCGCTCGATGTTTTGGCCTGCCGCAGGATTCACGACGATTCCCGCTCTCAACTGCTCCGCCCTGCGGTGGATCAGATCGCGCAGCGGAGCATCGGCCTTCAACTGCATCAGGCGTTCGGCACTCAATAGAACTCGAGGATGAGGAGCAGCGCCGCCAAGCACAAGGAAACGGAATTCTGTCTCTTCACTTCCCGACTCCACCTTTGCGGTCCAAAGGCCGGGAGCTCCCTCATGAATTGCCGGAGTAATCGCGCCAGTGAAACTTGATCGCAGAACCTCCTTTCCGGAACCGTCATGCAGAATCACTACTGTCGGCTCGGATCCAATAGTTCGGATTTGCAATGGCATTTCCGGAGTTACAACTTCATCAGCCACTAAGACCTGCATGCCATCGGACTGTGTAAGCCGAGGCGACGACAGAGAAACTGGCGGCATTCGTTCTGCTTGAACTGTCAAAGTCGAAGATAGTAAGTCGATTGTGAGACCCCAATGCCGGTTTCGCTACAAAGAACTCGATTACGATAGCTTCTGTTCCCTCTCCATCGCCTGGAATTCCCAAAGCTCGTCCGTCGATTCGGAGTTCCTGATGCCCAGTTGCGGCCGGGAGTGCTGCTGTATATTGCTTTCCAGCCGAAGCGACCGTGAAGCTGGCCCTAACAACCTGACCCGCTACCTCGAGACTGTATTTCAAGCGAAATACCGACGTGGGTGTCGCATGAAAAGACAAAGGCCGTAATATCCCCACTCGCAATTGGTGTTCTCCTTGCGCAATGACATCTCTCACCAAGCACGGACGTGCCTGCGCGCTGCGAGGTGTAAATGGACGGGTCATAGCCAACATCCTGTGAAAGAGGAAAACTGATCCATCCAGGAATGCCTTTGCTGAAGTCTTCATGAAAGGTCCAGTTTGCGAAATGAATGGACGCAGTCGGTTTGCTGGATGAGGGAACCGCAGCCGCCCCTGCGCGCATCGGACAAGTAGTCGCAAGCAGGACCACCAGCGCCCGCGGGACAAGCGTTAAGAAATCTGACCGCACGGGAACTATTGAGGCTGGGCGGATGCGGAATCCGCA
The DNA here is from genome assembly GCA_963819405.1 of uncultured Acidobacteriaceae bacterium. Taxonomy (GTDB): domain Bacteria; phylum Acidobacteriota; class Terriglobia; order Bryobacterales; family Bryobacteraceae; genus Bog-105. The sequence continues at coordinate 117,165 of CAWFWH010000037.1, forward strand.
TGCTCGAACGCAGCGAGAGATGAAGCGTTCTGCTGTACTTTCTGACAGGCAGCAACGATGTCATCGACATCGTCGCGGGTCCCAAGAAAAAGATTGTGCTCCAGCCACAAACCTTCGCGGCACAGGCGTTCGCTTTCGGGGCAGAACAACGAGGAATAGTCCTGGGCCGCGCGCCAGCTTCCGCAGCTACAAGCAGGCAGATTTTCACCGTGAAATAGCGGGTTGCGATAAAGCGGATACGGGTACACTGGCTCGACTGGAATGCCTTCCGCGCGCAGGGCTTGGATCACCATCTCGCGGTTGGCGCCCTCGAAGCACGAAGCTTGATAGCGCAGGGTGATGAGATAATTCGGGTGACGCTCTACGCGCGCATCCGGTGCGGAAGTCCTGAAGCCCGGAACCGAGCGCAACTGCTCCCGAAAATAAGCGACATTCTGCTCCCGCATGCGAGTTTGCTCCGGTAGCCGCCGCAATTGCTGACACAGGATCGCGGCCTGAAAACCGGTAATGCGGTAATTTGTGCCGAGCGTGAAATGCTCGAACCATCCCGCTCCTTTACGCCTGCCCTGATTGCAGTAAGCCCAGACCTTCTCGGCCATTTCTGAAGAGTTGGTCACGACGATTCCTCCTTCTCCCGAGGTCACCAGCTTGAAGCCTTGAAAGCTGAAGGTAGCAGCCACGCCGAAATTGCCCACTGGCACGCCGCGCCAGATTGCGCCGTGCGCATGCGCCGCGTCTTCGATCAGCGCCAGGTGATACCGATCGGCCAGCGAACGGAATGCATCCATGTCAGCCGGCTGCCCGCCGAAGTGCACGACAATGATGGCGCGTGTGCGCGGAGTAATCACCCGCTCCGCTGCTGCCGCCGATAAGTTCAGGGTCTCGGGATCGATATCGGCGAAAACTGGCACGCCGTGACAGAGCAATACCGAAGTAGCGGTTGCGACAAACGTGATTGGCGGCACGATGACTTCATCGCCGCAAGCTAATTCCAGCCGCCCGCAGCGCAACTTCCAGAGCCACCGTGCCATTCGCGCAAGAAATCGCATGCTGCGTTTTGTGCATCGCGGCGAAAGCCGATTCGAATTCCGCCACCTTCTCGTTGTACCCGCCCCAACTGCCACTTCTGAGTACTTGCAGAAGAGATCTCTCTTCTTCTTCGCCAAATGAGGGCCATGAAGGGAAAGGATGAGTGCGGACGGGATTACCGCCGACCAATGCCAAGTCCATGTCTCACGCTCCTGAACGCGCAAAGCTTATGCGTTCTGTGCTGTAGCCAAGTAGCTGAGAAATCTGCCGGCATGCGGCGCTCAATGCTGCAGTAATCTCCGGATCCCGCGCACGATGAACTCGGGAGGCAGGACCCGAGATGCTCAAAGCCGCAACCCCTCGGCCATCGCCGTCGAAGATAGGCGCAGCGAGGCAGCGCGCTCCTTCGGAATCTTCCATGTTGTCCACCGCGTATCCACGCCGCCGCACGCGTCCCAGTTCGCGCATGAATTGCTCCGCTTCGCAGATAGTGTTTCTCGTGCAGCGCTGGAAGCTGTAAGGCGCCAGAATTTTTTGCAACTCGGTTTCCGGGAGTGTAGCGAGCAGCGATTTGCCTAATGCCGTCGAATGAAGAGGGCTCCGGATACCAGCATGAGCCGCCAGGCGAAAGGCGTGCGGGCTTTCAAGTACTCGGATATAGAGAACTTCACCAGCATCCAGCACTCCGAGGTTGATCGTCTCCTGAAATTTGCGCACCAGATCGAGCATGAACGGCTCGGCAAGCGCCGGCAACTGGGAATGGGGCCGGGCTTGTCCGCCCAAGCGGGACAGACGAGATGTAATTGAATAACGTCCTTCTCCGTTTTTCTCTATATAACCCAACCGCTCCAGCGTGAACAGAATGCGATAAACAGAACTTTTCACGAGCTTCGAGCGCGTCGTCAGGGTTGCCAGCGCGACCTCGCGCTCGCCCTCGAAAGTTTCCAGCACGCGCATCATGCGCTCAATCACCGCAATGTAGTTATTGGCTGCCATGAAAGTGGACGCAACTAGTTTGCAAGTTTTTGCAGGTCTGTGTAAAGCACAATCTGGTGCCACTAGCGGGAGTCGTTCTGCACTATAGAACGCCGGCATTCCTAGACGCCATTTAGCTCTTGACAAACTTCAAAACCAACACTAAATTACCAACAGAATAATCAGAAGTAGGGGCGTTCTACAGAATAGAACGGAGCCGCCGGCACAGACCAAAGAGGAAGGAGAAAACGTCATGTTGCGAAGCTTGATCAAGCTGTGGTTTGGATTGCCGCTCTTCTTCCTGGCGCTTGTGCCGCTCGCCGCGCAAAACGAACGAGGAACCATTCTCGGACATGTGGAGGATACTTCCGGAGGCGCCCTTTACGGAGCGAAAGTCACCGTTCGAAATGTCAACACCGGTATCAGCAACACGTTTACGACGACATCCAGCGGCGACTACGTCGTTGTGAACCTCATTCCCGGAACCTACGAAGTCACCGTAGAGAGTAAGGGCTTTCAAACCGCGGCGGCACAAGGACTCAACCTGCAGGTGGATCAGACGTTGCGCCAGAATTTTACTATGCAAGTGGGCAAGATGGAGCAGCAGGTCACGGTGACTGCGGACGCGCAGATGCTGCAGTCCGACAACTCCACCATCGGCCAGGTGATTACCTCGCGGCAAATCCAGGCGCTGCCTATCAGCGGCCGAGACTTCACGAACTTGCTGGCAACCAATGCTGGGGTAACCCAGGCATCCGGCGGGATCCAGGCGACAATCTTCGATCCTCATGGGCTGAACACAGAATTTACGTCAGTTAGTGTCGATGGAGCGCGGCCTTCCTCTATCAGCTATATCATCGATGGCGTCACCGACACCGACCTCTTCTTCAGCCGCCCGACGAACGTTCCGCCCGCCGACACGATTCAGGAATTCAAGTTGCAGAACGGTTTGTACTCTGCCCAGTACGGGTTTGGATCCGGCCAAGTCAATGTGGCTATTAAGTCGGGTACCAACCAGCTCCACGGCGGCGCATATGACTTCCTCGAGAATTCGGTCTTCCAACCCAAGAACCCGGTTAATACCTTCTTGAAATCGCAAGTTCCGACCTTTACGGGCTTAGCGAACCCTCCCTTCAAACAGAATCAATTCGGCTTCCAATTAGGAGGCCCGGTGTGGGTACCCAAACTTTACAACGGAAAAAATCGAACCTTCTGGTTCGGCAGTTATGAAGGAGGGCGGCTTCGCCAAACGCTCGCAGCTCAGCAATTTCAGGTACCAAGTGCGCAAGAACGCACGGGAAATTTTTCTGACTGGCCATTCCCCATCTACGATCCGGCCACGACAGGTTCTTTGCCGGCCACCACGGCGGATCCGACCGGCCGTATTCAGTTCCACGGCAACCAAATCCTCCAAGACAGAATTAGCACTCAGGGCGTAAAGTTACTCAATCTCATCTATCCTGCCCCCAACATCACATGCACTTTGCCTTGTGCCAACTTTGCTGGGAGCGCTACAAGTCCACTGAACACAGATGTGGTCACCGCCAGAATCGATCACCATCTTACTGATCGGGACCAGCTTTCATTCACACTCAACACTGGACATCTTGATCAGACCACTCTCTCGCCCCTGCCTCTTCTCAGCACCAGCGCTGTCGTTCATTCCTACCTTTTTGGATTGCAATACCAGCGGAACTTCACCAGCAACCTGGTGGGCCAATTCAACGCCGGATTCAACCGGGAGAATTACAACAACAGCTCTCCCAGCACCTTTGATTCCAGCGTGCGATCACAACTTGGCCTTACCAATGAACCCAATCCGCCTAACTTCTTTGGCATTCCAATTGTGACCGTTGCGTCGTCCTATAGCGCTCCCGTGCAAGGCAACAACGCCAATCATGAGATTGACAACGTCTTTCAATACTCGGGAACCCTTTCTTGGGTGCGCGGTCCGCACACTATGAATATGGGCGCGGACGCCCGGCGCATTCAGCTGCAGAATTTCTCGGGCTTCGGCACTTTTGGCACGCTGAATTTTAATGGCGCGTACACGTCGGCCGATCCAACTAAGGCTGGCGGTGCTCCGAGCGCTGTGGATGGCAATGCCGCTGCTGATGTGGTGCTTGGTTATCCGCGTTCGGTGTCGGCGCCTTCGGCCTTTGTTGCGCCCATCAACCTGCGTGGCACTGAGATGGGATTTTTCTTTCAAGACGATTGGCGAGTGAGCCCCCGTCTTACGCTGAATTTGGGTTTACGGTACGAGGTCCCGGTAAGTTTTCACGCGCTAGATAACAGCGGCTCCGTCATCACTCTTGGAGACGGAGGCGGCATCGCCTGGGCAGACCAGAATTTCGTTAACACCTACGGCACAAACGATCCCACCGCACGAGGTATCGACTTTCAGTGCTGCGTGAGCAACAAGCTGGTGGGCGGAAGAGTCAATAATTTCCTGCCGCGAGTTGGCTTCGCGTGGCGCCCCTTTAGCTCAGATCGATTCGTTGTGCGTGGCGGCTATGGAATGTATGACGATCTCTACATGCGTTTCTACGACGCGTCCAACTATGCCAGCAATTTGCTGTACGTCTTCAAGCGAAACCCGTTTTACGCAACCACTGCAGCTTCCGGCGCAGAGTCGGCCTCGCCATTCGCTATGAACACTCTGTTCTTGCCGCCCGTGACCATCGCACCTAATTCCCTCAACTTCACTCCTGGATGGCAGAACGGCGGCTTCCAATCGGAATGGCCGTTGAACAATCCGCCCTACATACAACAGTGGAGTCTAGACACACAATACGCCATCACGCAGGATCTGTTGCTTGACATCGGCTACGTCGGCTCGCGCTCGCAGCACGAACCTATTCAATACTTCTTTAACGATGCGATCCTCCCTTCTACCCCGGATACGCTTGCTAACGGAGCGATCTGTAATGGCCTCACAGATGCCTCGCAGGCCACTGGCAAGTTTGCCGGTTGCCCAGCCACAGGCTCCGCGTTTCAACCGATCGACACTCGCATTCCATACCCAAATCTTGGTCCGAGCTCTCTCGGCACATACGCGAATGCGAATGTTTTGTACTCTAATTACAATTCGTTACAAGTGCGGGTGGAGCAGCGTTTAACCCACGGGCTCAACCTGCGAGCAAACTACACCTGGTCCAGAGCGCTGGATATAAATTCGGAGATCGCCACTTTCGCAAACGGGAGCGGCGGCAGCAATGAGCTTCAGAACACGCACAATATTGGGACCGATTATGGCCCCGCCGACTTCGACCAAACACACCGCTTGGTCCTTAGCTACGTTTACGATTTTCCGGTGGGAAAAGGACAGCGGTTCTCGCTGGGACCAGCCAATTGGATTTTAGGAGGTTGGCAGACCAGCGGCATTGTCACGCTCGCCAGCGGCGTACCCTTCTCGATCTTTTGTTGTAGCCGTGGCCAAAATACCGATTTAACCGGCGATCCCTACGGCGATCGCCTGCGCGCGAATCTTGTGCCTGGCCAAAATCCATACGGAACCCCGCAAACTCTGACCGATTGGTTCAATGTAGCCGCATTCACTACACCCCCTCTGGGAGCGTTTGGCGACACCGGGCGCAACATCATGCGCGCGCCGATGTATCGCAGAGGGGATGTATCGTTCCTCAAGAACTTCCCCATTGGCGAGCGTCAAAATCTGCAATATCGCCTGGACATCTTCAACATTTTCTCGAGCTGGCATTCCGTGCAGCGAATCCCTCAGCACGTAATCGCCGCCGCCAATTTTGGTGCGCTGATTCCGCAGCCCGGAACCAGCATCACCGCCCCGCTCGGCGAAGAAAATCTTTGGACTCCGCGCATCCTCCAGATGGCCCTGCGCTACACCTTCTGACACTCTCCTGGACAGGGACACTGCGGAATGTTGCAGCCAAAATGATAGGAGGGCGGCAGTGACACGCCGTCAGTGGCTCTGTTGCGCCGCTTCTAGCATGTCTCTCGTTCCCTCGCTCCTTCCGGAGACAAAAAGGCAAATGACGACAGCTTCCGGACAGAAACAGAGAACAGAAAATTTGCTGTCATCTCGCGGTAAGTTCCTGAACTGGTCTCTTGAAGAGGAGCGCTATTGGTTTTTTACCGCGCGTGACGGACTCGACCGCTTCCGTCACTTGGCAGAAGCTCATCGCGATACTTGCGAGTTCATCGAGTTGGCTCGCTCTGCGACTGGCCTGCCAGTCTATGCGTTCCGTGTAGGCAAGGGAGCAAAACAGATTGCGCTCCTTTCAGGCATGCATGGCGACGAGCCCACCGGTCCGCGAGGTCTCCTTGCATATCTCGATGTGCTGCTTGGCGGCACAACAGCTTTCAACCAACAGCTCGATAGCCGCCGCATCTTCGAAGCCCTTACTCTGCACGTGTTTCCCTTGGTGAATCCCGGGGGCGCAGAGCGCTTCTCTGAACATTTTCCTGGCTCCTGGCATGGAACCTGGATTCCACAATGGACTGCGGAAAACAAGGAGAAATTTTTCGCCGAAGCAAACGAGCCCAATCATTTCTTCTACGGCACTTATGTAAAGAAACCGCCCATGCGCTTTACGCCGCAGCAGATCGCCGAGTGGAAGGCCACCGGGAATGTCGTCGGCTCCAGCCTTACCGACGACGGGCTGGATATGTGGTTCGATTGGGACGATACCCATGGGCGTGAAACGCGAGCAGTGAAGGACGTACTGCAGCATGTGCGTCCGGCAATTGTGGCCGATTTTCACAATTTCATGTACCCCACTGAAGTGTTCGCGCCAACCGTGTACTCGACCGGCCCGTTGGCGCAACAGGAAAGCGAGCTCGCGCTTGCGCTGCAGCACGCATGGGCATCGCAGAACCTTCAGTTCCATGATCGTCCGCCGCGCCCCTACCCGAAGCCGGCGGAAAAATATTACGAAGATTATTGGTTCCATCAGCTCGGCGCGCGGGTACTGATCGCGGAATTCAATGGGGGCATGCTGGCAACGGAAGGCGCGGAATATGAACCGGTTCCCGGGCAGCGGGCTCTCACCCGTCGTGAATCGCTGGCTTCCGCTTTCTTTGCAGCTCGCGCGCTTGTGGATTACGCCATAGATCATCTATGAAGACTCTCGATTGGACCGTCGTCGCACTCTATTCGGTGTGCGCATTGCTGATCGGAATCTACTTCACGCGCCGCGCCAGCCATGGGATTGAAGGTTACTTCATGGCCGGCCGCTCTCTGCCTTGGTGGGCCATCGGGTTTTCTGCTGTCGCGACCTTTACCTCCGCCGGATCTGCCTCCGCCTTTACCATGCTGGTCTTTTCGGATGGATTACTGGGGAACTGGTGGTGGTGGATTCCCTGGGTGATCTGGATGCCACTCGTAGCAGTGATCTGGTCGAAGTTCTGGCGTCGCCTGAAGATCGTCTCCACTGCGGAGTTCGTTCAGGTGCGCTACGGAGGGCGGGCAGCGAGTATCTTCCGCTCCATTGCGGCTATTTACTTTAGTTTTGGTTGGGCCGTCGTGCTCATGGCATACGTTACCGGATGGCTTACTCACTCGGTGGGCCAAATCCTTGGCTGGAGCAACGGTGCGGTGGTGCTCTTTGCCGCAACCCTTACGCTCATCTATACCGTCTTGGGTGGGCTGCTTGGCGCTGTCTATTCCGAAATTTTTCAATTCGCGCTCTTCATCCTCGCCAATCTGATCTTTATTCCTTTTCTGATTCACAGCTTGGGAGGGCTTACAGCCATTTACTCCGCGGTTGCTCACAACGTCGGGCCATCGTTCTTCACTTCCACTCCCCCCGGTGGAGAATTCACCAAGTTGACAGTTCTCGCACTGGTGCTTCAGGGTCTGTTCTTCGCTGCCTCGCCTTCCGGAGGCGAAGGATTCACGGCCCAGAAATTTATGGCCGCGCGCAATGAGTTCCACGCGCAAGTCGGGCAGCTCTTCAATGCACTGCTGTCGCTGGTCGTGCGCGTCATTCCTTTCTTTTTCCTTGGATTGATCGCGGCAGCGGCATTTCCACGTCATTCTATTGCGGGTGAACAGGTTTGGGGAGAGTTGGTCCGGCGCTTTAGCTTTCCGGGCCTGACCGGATTGCTGGTGGCCGGAGAATTGGCTTCTTATCAATCCGCCATCAGCACAGAGATGAATTGGGGAGCTTCTTATCTGATCAACGACCTCTATAAACGGCTAATCAGGAAAGATGCAAGCGACCGGCATTATGCCTGGGCCGGCCGGATCGCGACGTTCTTGCTGCTCGCGCTCGCGGTTTTCGTGGGCTACGCCCTCGTGCGCGGAATGATGTCCTGGTTCCTATTTATTAATAACGTGATGATTGCTTTTATTCTTCCGCTCGCATGGCTGCGGTTTTTCTGGTGGCGTTTGAACATTTGGGGAGAAATCGCCGCTCTGGTCATCGGGTTGCCCTTAAGCTACATTATTTGGTTCCCGCTGGGTTATGCTCACCATCCGCTCTGGGAAGCATTTCTTATGATCTTCGGCGCGGGATGGGTCGTGATTATTACAGTCACGATGCTGACGCCGCCGGAATCGAGGGAGGTGCTGGAGAATTTCTACCGCCTTTGCCGCCCGCCGGGTATGTGGGGCGAGATCACGCGTGTCCTACCCGCACCGGAAAGGAAAGCTGCCAAACTCGAACTGCGCCGTGACATCTATGAATGTGCTTTGGGCATCGTCTTCTGCGCAACCAGCACTGCCGCCACCGCCGATTTCTTCGGCCGGCATTGGCGAGGCGGCATCGTGAACGTAGTAGTCGCGGCTGTGAGCCTTTTCATTTTCATACAAAGATGGAAGAAGCGCGGCATCTTTAGCGCTCTTTCCGGTTCGCCGGAAACTGTTTCGGCCGGGGATAGAGGCGCCCTCGCGACGTAGACCGCCATGAAACTGTTGAATTACTACCCCCCAAACCAAACGATCGCGCATCTGGGAACGGTAATTGACGGGAAGACAGTGGATCTTACCAGCACATTTCCAAGGGAGAGGCCGAGCGCCAGCGCTGACCGCGTCGCGGTCGAAGCGGTCCGGTACGCCCCTCCGGTGGACGAGCGGTGCCGCATCTTCTGTGTAGGTTTGAATTATGCGGATCATGCCGCTGAAAACAAGGTCGAATACCAGTCAATTGTTTTTTAAGCCCGCCGAGTTGCTCTCGTTTCTCTCCCAGACGCTCACGCTGGAAGCTGGCGATGTGATCAGCACGGGAACTCCCGGCGGGATCGGCTACTATGCCGATCCGAAAATCTTCCTGAAGCACGGCGATGTAGTGGAAATAGAAGTTGACGGCATCGGCACCCTGCGCAATACTGTGATCCACTAAGCGGGTGAAGGCGCGCCGTGAACTGTGCTCTCGAAGTGATTGTCTGCTCCGTTGAAGATGCGCTCCAGGCCGAGGGCGGCGGCGCTACTCGTCTGGAAATCGTTCGCGACCGGGCACGAGGCGGCTTCACGCCCTCGCTAAAGTTGGTGGAGGAAATCCTTAGAACTGTTCAGGTGCCGGCGCGAGTGATGTTGCGTGAAAGAGATCAATACAGCATTACAGGGACAGATGAGCTTGTCCGCCTCTGTGCGCAAGCCCGGCAGATGGCGCAACTCCCGCTGGATGGACTGGTGCTCGGATTCATCCGCGATGGCAGAATCGATCTACATTCCACCCGTGCCATTCTTGACTGCGCGCCTGAGCTCCACGCGACATTTCACCATGCCTTTGAAGAGGCTCTATCTCCGCTGCAGGCGATCTCGGAACTGAAGACGCTGTCGCAAGTGGATCGCATCCTCACCCATGGCGGTAATGGGTCATGGCACGAGCGAATCCGCCGGCTGGATGAATATCAGAGGCGAGCACATCCGGAAATCCAGATTCTCGCCGGAGGAGGACTCAACCTGGATAGGGTGAGTTCAATTCGTGAACAAACACAGGTTCGGGAATTTCATATCGGAACCGCGGTGCGCAGCGTGAATGATCCCCTTGGCAAGGTCATCGATGTGAAGGTGCGAGAATTCTCAGCTCTCTTGTGGCCGAGTTGCGTCTCGGACCCGCGCTGCCAGCCGATGGCTTAGAAGCGGAAGTTTGCCAGCCCCGGTAGAATTCTCGTGCCCATAGCAGCAACATCAATCGAAGGTCAACCACCACGGCTTCGCCGCAGCTTGACGCTATGGAACCTGATCATCTGCGGCATCGTTCTGATCGAACCAACCGCTCCCATGCCCGTGTTCGGGGTGGTGAACAACGAGGCGCGCGGGCACGTGGTAACGACGCTTCTGATAGCTATGGTTGCCATGCTGTTTACCGCGATGAGCTACGGACGCATGGCCAGAGCGTACCCCAGCGCCGGCTCTGTTTACTCGTATGCCAGCCGCGAACTCCATCCCTCTGTCGGATACGTAGCGGGTTGGGGCATGGTGATGGAATACATCTTCTGTCCGTTGATATGTGTCATTTGGTGCAGCAAAGCCTCGCAGAACATATTTCCCGCGCTGCCTTATTGGGTGGCTGCTGTCTTCTTCGCTCTGCTCTTCACGGTCCTCAACCTGCGCGGCATTCGCACCTCAGCCCGCATCAACGAAGTGCTGGCGGCGGCAATGGGAGTAGTTATCGTCATCTTTTTCTTCGTTGCCTTCCGCTACGTGCTGAACCAACCTGCCCGGAGCGCAGCTTTCTACATTCATCCGTTCTACGACCCCGCGACTTTTTCAGCACCGGCCTTGTTCTCGGGCACATCCATCGCCGTCCTCACCTATATCGGTTTCGACGGCGTCACGACGCTTTCCGAGGAAGCGCGCAATCCCCGTCGCGATATCCTGCTGGCCACTGTGCTGGTCTGCGTGATAACGGGCCTGCTTGCCTCTCTGGAAGTCTATGTTGCCCAGTTGATCTGGCCGGAGGGCAGGACCTTCTCTCCGCAGACCGTGGATACCGCTTATGCCTATGTTGCCGGGAAAGCCGGGGGAGCCGCGATGTTCCACTTGATCAACTTCACTTTGTTAGTAGCGAACGCCGGATCCGGCATGGGCGCCCAAGCAGCAGCCGCTCGCCTGCTCTATGGGATGGGACGCGTTAATGCGCTCCCTCAGCGCTTTTTTGGAGTCATCGAGCCTCGCCGTCGGATTCCCGCCAATAACGTACTGTTCGTCGGGGCTGCGGCTTTGATTGGAGCCTTTGCGGTTAACTATGCTCGTGGAGCTGAATTGCTTAACTTTGGCGCTTTCATCGCGTTCATGGGGGTAAACGCAGCCGCATTCGCGCACGCCTTTCGACACGAGACCCAAAGAAGATCGCTTTGTCTGCTTGCTCCTATTTTGGGTTTCTTGGTCTGTGTCTTCATCTGGTGGAATCTCAGCACGCAAGTGAAGATCTTTGGAGCAGTATGTCTGGCGGCTGCAGCGGCGTATGGCGCTCTCGCCACACATGGTTTTCGACAAGAACTGCTTCAATTCGATCTACCCGTGCAAGAGTGAGGCGCGAGAGCAAAGGAAAGCGATTAGCGAGAACTCAAAAGATGAACAGGCGTGATTTCTTCACAGGAGCTGCAGCAACAGGAACCTTGTTCGCCGTGCGCCCTTGCGAACCAGCGGGACGATCGAGCGTGCTCGCTCAGATGAAAACTCAGTCACTGACCGCGGGACCCTTGCGGGACGCACTCTGGAGCAACTGCGGGACGAATACCGGCGTGACCTGTTCGACGATTTTCTTCCATTCATGGACAGATATGTCATCGATCACAAGTATGGCGGCTTCATGTGCGACACGGACTACGACGGCACGCGAGGCGACGAAAAAAAGTCTGATTGGTTCGAAGGTCGAGGCATCTGGGTCTATTCGTTTCTCTATAAGCACCTCACGCACGACCCCAAGTACCTGGAAGTAGCTCGCCGCTCGCTCGAATTCATTCTGAAGAACGAGCCCACCGATGACGTCTTATGGGCAACGCAGTTTACTCGAGATGGGAAGCCGCTTACCGGACCCGGCGCCGAGATTTACGGTGATTTGTTTATCGCCGAAGGTCTCACGGCTTATGCTGCAGCCACTGGCAATTCCGCTCACCTCGATCACGCCAAACGTCTTCTGGAGAAGTGCCTGCGCGTTTACGACCGGCCGGATTACAATCCCTTGATCGGCCGCACATACCTCGGTCCCGATGCGCCTGCTTTTCCCGGTGCGCGAATCCAGGGCGCCTGGATGGTTCTGGTTCGTCTCGCTACGCAAATGCTTGCACAGCGGCCCGATCCTGAGGTCGACAAGCTCGCCAATCATTGCGTCGAAGCAATAATCGACTATCACTACAATCCGGAGTTTGGCCTCAACAACGAGCTTCTGAACCATGATCTGTCGCGTCCACAGAATGAATATCGACAGCTTGCCTATCCGGGCCATACAGTCGAAGTTTCCTGGATGCTGCTGGATGAAGCAATTCGCAATAAGAATCGAGCGTTGTTCGAAACCGTGGCCAGGCGTTTCCGTCGCCATGTGGAGGTGGCATGGGATCAGGTGTATGAAGGCGTCTTCTACGACTTGAAAAACGTCGATCAGAACGTCTGGACGCTGGGCAAAGTCCTATGGGAGCAGGAAGAAGTATTGACCGGCTCCCTCAAGATCATCGAGCACACTGGGGCGCAATGGGCAAAAGACTTGTATGCAACGATGTACCGGTACGTTCGAGCGAAATACCCGTTGAAGGCGCATGGCTCACCGCTTTGGATGTATCAGTCCGGGCGCAAAGTGACATTTGAGGAATTCGCCAAGCTGCCCAAGCGCGTCGAGAATTATCATCATCCACGTCACCTGATGTTGAGTCTCCTGAGCATTGAGCGAATGATCCAGCGCGGCGGCAAAGTCTCCAATGTATTCGCGTAACGGCGCTCGCAGCATCCATCTGCTCCTTCTCATCATTGCTTTGATTGGGAGCTGCACCGCTCTGCTCGGCTCAACGGGCGGGTACCGGATTGAGATCTCTGTCAGTCGATCACGGGTTGCGCCTGGAGAAACCGTCGTCGTAAAGCTTCATCTCTCGACAAGCTTCAGAGCGTCGAATACATCGCCAAGTGCAGTTCTGTTGAGGCCGTCTGTCGGGATTGAGCCTCTGCCGTTACAGCCTCTTGCCGGTGGCATACCCTTCTCCTACATCGCTAACATTCATCTGCCGCAATCTGCGCCACCCGGTTTATACATGGTCCATGCCTGGACGGGAGACCGTGACCATCCCTCGAGCATAGGCAAAACGACCTTTTTGTTGGGCAAGATCGTTGGCGATTTCTTTATTGGGTCAGCTCTGGACGAGGAAAAACCCCGCCCGGACCTGGAAAATTATCTGAAAGATTTCCACGCGCTCGGCGGAAACTTTCTGATCGCGCACAACCTGATTACCACAGAGCGCGCATACTTCCCCTGCGCGGTTTGCAAGCACTCGGCTCGCCAACCTGAGCAGCCCGATATCGTCGATCTACTGCTTGCAGAGGCGGATAGGGGCGGTTACCCTGTGCTGCTCTCCGTCAGTTGGGATATGACTCGCGATACTCCCTATGAAGGCCGGATGAAAGAAACGCTCTCCATCATGGATGATTTGTACTCCCGGTACGCGCATCATCCATCGCTAGCCGGTTTTTATTCCTTTCAGGAGGGAAGTGGAACTTACTATGTTCCCTACATCCGCGAATTCAGTAAACACGTCAAAGGTCTCAACCCCAATTTGCTTGTCGCATGCGCTCCATATGTGGATGATCCCCTGCTCGCGGGTTATCTGGCAACGTTGAAAGATCTGGATATCATCATCTGGCAATCGGGTGTGATGGGCAGCTATCGGTCCGATAATCGCAAGAAATACCCGCTGCGGCGCGTGAAAGATTTTTGTTCTCTAGCCGCGGGCGCCAAGCAGTTAGAAAGTAAGATCGCCTTGACCCACGTCGAGCTGTTTGGATATCTCGAACAAGCCTTGGCCCCGGATGTTCCCACAACAGGTTACAAGAATATCTATCAACAGATTCTTAGCGCGGCGACTGTCACCGGCAGCGATGGGATCATGCTGTTCACCTTCCATTACCACATCTACAACGTTCTGAAGACGCATCCCGAAGTACGCGAGAGCCGGAAGGCAGTCTTCGACGGACTGAATGCTTTTAAACTGATCGCATCGCGCGTTTCCAGTCAGCCGAATCCCTTGGCCGTCTATTTCCCTTATTCCGATTGGGTCATTGAACGTTGGCCCAACTCCTTCTTGCCCGCGCTCGATGCCTTTCGGGTCCTCGGCATACCCGTTGACGTACTGCCTTACGCGCCTCCGCTGGAGGAAGCCATCCTTCCTTATTACCCAATTCACATGAACCGGAGTGTATTGGCTCGCCTCCTCCAGAACAGGACCGTACTGATATTGCCCGACATCTCGGGATTTCAGCAAACCGACAGCGACCTGATAAAAGCCTTTGTTGAGCAGGGCGGCGTCATTCTTGCATTTGGTCCTCAGATTCCGATGGGACGAAGCTACAAGCGAACTGAACTCTTCGGCGTGGAGGAATCGAAAAGCCAGGTGCATAACGCAATAGTGGTTAGAGAAGCGCTAGGGGACCGGGTAAGAGCCGGCAATAAGTTCGCTTTGCCAGACGTCCGGCTTCCTTCCTGGACTATTGCCGGAGCCAGAGCTGCCGCGACATTTGACGATGGGTCGGCAGCGATCCTGGTGAATTCGTACGGCAAGGGCAAGACCGTGACGATTGCCCCGGCTGCGTCTGACAGCGGCACAGCGTTTTCCGGAGCTGGTTCGTGATGCCGTCGATTACGCGCTGGCAAGTGCCGGAGCCGCGCGTGCGGCGGACCTCCTGGGCACGAACGAGCAGATGGATACTGCCATAGAAAAAACATCTGAAGGTTTTGCGGCGGCGATCATAAACCACAATGCGGATGATAGGGAAATCACAATTCGCGCTGTGAAGCCTCATTCCGACTCGCCGGTCGTCTGGATTGACTTAGAGGACCAAAGGGCGCTTTCTCCCCCAGAGGCGCACCCTCTGACACTTCGAGTACCGGCGGGCGGATTTCGCGCGGTTGAACTCAGAAAGGCGCTTCGATGAGCGAAAGCTCCAGCGGCATGGCGCGTCGCGACTTCTTAAAGCATTCGGCTCTCTTCACTGCCGCCGGTCCCGCATTCAGGGTAACGCCGGCCTCCGAAAACAAGAATTTTCTGCTGTCGCTTGACGGCGCTTGGAACTACCTTCCGTTGGCACGAACACTCTTGAAGCCCGACGAGTCCATCGTCGAAGACAAATCAAATCTGCCGGGGCCAGGCAAGATGCCAGTTCCCTCAAATTGGCACGTTCATGGCTTGCCGAACTTCAGCGGGCGCGTCCGGTTTGAGCGGGATTTCGAAAACCCTCGAGAACTTGCATCCAGCGAGCGCGCTTTTCTCCTTTTCCGAGGCATCGACTATTTCTCTGAAATCCAACTCAATGGAGCTCTCGTGGGCCGCCATGAGGGTTATTTCCAGCGCTTCGAATTCGATGTCACTCCGAATAGCAGGCGAGGCTTGAATCATCTCGCGGTCACGGTGGATGCTCCCCGGGAAGAACCGGGCACCGTATGGCCGGAACACAAGCGTCTTATTAAGGGAATCTTCACCCATTGGGACGGAAAGCCGGGTGGATTAATGAAGGAATTCGGCCAGGATGGCACCACCGCCGGGATTTGGAACAGCGTTGAATTTCTCATCCGGCGCACGGCCTGGATCGGGAACGTCAAGATATCTCCAGTTCTCGAGAAAACTCAACCGGCGTCGAGCGGCGGAAATGGAAGCTTCGATGCGAAGCTCTTTATCACCCTGCAACTTCATACGATCATGCCGGGCCGCTATTCGGTCACTGCACAGGCCGGCGGTTCTCAAGTCTCCTCACAATGGAGTCTAGCTGCCGGCGAAAGCACGGTAACTCTCGTGCTTCCCATCAGGCGACCGCGTCTGTGGTGGACCTGGGATCTCGGCGAGTCCTTTGTCTACAGCTGCGATCTATTGCTTGATGCAAATGGAGAACTAGTGGACCAACGCGCCGTGCACTTCGGTGTGCGCAGCATTGAGTTGGATGAGAAGACCGGGGAGTGGCGGCTCAACGGGGAGCGTTTCTTCATTCGCGGAACAAATATCGTCCCCGAAATGTGGCTCTCGCGCTACACGCCTGACCGAATCGATCATGACATTAAGTTATTGCGCCAAGCGTACATAAACGGCGTGCGCGTCTGTGTGCACGTGAATCGAAATGAATTCTACGATGCCCTGGACCGCGCCGGAATCGTTGCGTGGCAGGATTTTCCGCTGCAGTGGACTTACGCAACCGACGACAGCCTGCTGCAGGAAGCATCACGGCAATTGCGGGACATGATTCGGCAGCTTTACAACCATCCGTCCATCATCACCTGGGTATGTCAGAACGAGTCCTCCGGCGAGAACCTCACTATCATGGATCCATTTCTTGCCCGTGTAGGAGAGGAGGAAGATTCTTCCCGTCCCGTTCGGCCTGTGTCCTCTTACAACGAACACGCATACCCCGGCTGGATATTGTGGGATTATCACGATTACCTCACGCTGCCAGGCGCGCCTATGGTTACCGAATTCGGCGCCCAGGCCTTCCCGTCTCTGGAAGAGACTCATGCGTTGTTCGGCGATGAGTGGCCACCCGATTGGAGCAAGCTTGCTTACCACGGCTTTCGATATCAGGATGCATTCCTTGTGGCTAAGTTGCCTATTGGGAACAGTTGGACCGTGCTGGTCGAAAACTCGCAACGATATCAGGCTAAATTGCTTAAATTCGCCCTCGAGGCGTATCGACGAGCCAAGTACCAGAAGATTGGATCGCTTTTTCAGTTCCAATTCGTCGACCCATGGCCGGCAGTCACGTTCACCGTTCTGAGCTATGAGCGCCAGCCCAAATTGGGCTATCTCGCACTGCAATCCGCCTATCAGCCAATCCTCATCGGCGCCAAGCTGGATCGGGCGGTGTGGAGCAAAGGGAGGAATCTGGTGCCGCAAGTTTTTCCGGAAATTCCACTTACCTCAAGCGGTGCGCCCCAAGTACGGATCTCTCCATGGATCGTAAATGACGCGCACCGGGCAATTGAAAGCGCGGCCTTTGAGGTGCGCTTGCGCGCGCAAGACGTTGACGTTCTGATCGCAACCCGCAAGCTAGACATGACAATCGCTGCGGACTCAGTGCTCGATCTTGACAGCTTCGATTGTGCTCCGCCGCCTGCACTTTCCCCCGGTAGTTATGACTTTGTGCTTCTTCTTAAACAAGGTACAAACGTCTTGAGCGAAAACTCCTACGCAATTACCGTCGTGGAATAGAATTGTCTTTCTGTTCCCCAAACCAGCTCACGTGGAACTGCTCTTTCAGTGAAATAAGGCCCTGTCTCGCATTTCCCCCCCAATATAAGATTCGACCTGCTGCCCCTTTCAATCCCCACTGATTAATTGCATCGCTTCCAACACCTCCAACCACCCTGGCTTCATTTGTTGTATAGGGCTGCCATGGATCTGGAAGCAGGATGGTATCGGGTTTCAAGGTCCGAAGCGCTTCCATCAGACGATTACGGAGAATCAATCGGGGCACAGCGCTTAGCTCTCCTTCCGGGAATCCAAGATTGATGGTGGTTGAGATACCCGCCAACTGTGCCGTGTGCCGAAATTCTGACGTGGGTGTAATGCTCTTTTCGCCGTTCCCAACACAGACAAGCGAGACCTTATATCCCGCTGCAATCATTCGATGAACGGTTGCGCCGGCATTGATAACCCAGTCGGTCATTTCGGGAGTAATAACGAGCGCTCGTTTCGCTTTTCCTGGGGTGAAGTCGAGATCCGGAGATTGTGGCGGACTGTGGGAAGATTGACGGTTTGCAAGCCAATCCTCAAACCAGTCGAGCGGATTTGCGGCATGGTAGTAATAAACCGATTCGAAAATCTCAGGAGACTTAGTCTGCGAAGAACCGGCGTCGGTCTCGAACGCTTCGAGCGCGCGCCGCTTCGTGTCAACTGTACTCGAAATATCTTCACGATAGTTTGAGATCTGCTCTCCGCCATTTGAACTCCAGAAATACCGGTTCGCGATCACTTTGAAGCGCGATTCCGGCTCCAAAACGATCTCCGGATAAAAGCTGACATGCGAGGCGCTCCAGGCCGCATCTTCGGCAGCATGCCCGATCCGTGCATCGTCCAGATCTCGATCGTACGCCGCCCAGGGATCGACCGTGAAAATCGCATCCGGTGCGAGCGCGCGAAGGATAGCAGAGAAGCGGGCGCGCAATTCCGGCTCGGACACATCGGCAAGCTCTCCGTCTTTGAGATCGAGATCGATTACTCGGCGAATGCCCAAAATCTCGGCCGCTTTGCGGGTCGCGTCCGCCATTCTTATCCGCGCTTCCACGCGCGAAACGTCTCCTCCGTGCCTTTCGTCGTCCGTGACTCTCACGAGGTAAACACGAGCGCCTTGGCCCACCGCCTTCGCAACGGCGCCGCCCATCGCCCGCACATAGTCCATACCATGAGGCGAGATCACTACAACTGCTTTGTTCCTGAAGCTCGTTAAGCCCGCAGGCGATGCAGCTTCTCTCCCTTCGGTTGCAACGCGTGTAGGTTGCTGTATCTCCCTTGTCGCACCCGCGTTGCCATACCAAAGATGATGACTCACTTCGGCCGCCCTCATGCCATAAATGCGACCGAGATCCTCATCGTACTTGCGGAAATAAGATACTGTGCTTGGCGGGAATTGGGCGTGATGGTGCATCAGAGCTTCCATCTTGCGATCTAGATATGCAGAGGTATCTATGACAGTATTCACGTCAAAAGGAGCGCGGCCCCAATAATATGCGTCCCTCACAGCGTAAGGTGTGATTCCGGCCCGGATCTGCCCCGGAGCGTAGCGCGGATTATTTGCGTTCCTTGCCGCGTCTTCCACTGCTCGTCCAGCCACCAGGTGATCCGGATTCTCCTCGCCGTAGGTTGCGTACGGATCGAAAGTATAGACCGTATCCGCCTTCAACTTGCGTAAGTAGTACATCACTGCATCGCGGAGCCGGTCGTGCGGAACACGTCCGAGTTCGTCGTTCTTGAAATTGAGAGAATATACCGCCCTCAAACCGAGTATCTGCGCCACTTCGCGTACTTCGCGGTCGTTCTGTGCTGCGTTTTTCTGAGGATCTGGGCCGCCGCTCTTCTCGTCATCAGTGATGCGGACCAGATAGCCCGTATATCCCTGATCGATCAGTTTCGCGATGCTGCCGCCGGCAAATATCGAAAAATCGTCTGCATGACACGTCACTACAACCAATGTTTGCCCACGAAACGGCTGATCTTTATCGGCCTGCGCTGAGACCACTAGGGATACAAATAAGCCGAGCCACGCGGGATACGCTCGCTTCAAAATCACATTGATTAGTCTCAACAAAGCTCCAGCGGCTTCAAAACAGAAATTTGAGCGCAAACTGATAGATCCGCGGATTCCACAGATTGCCGGAATCGCCGCCCGGGGGCAACAAGGATCCGAAATTCGTTGCTGTAAACGAGTTTGTTGGAAATACTGGAGTGTAATAGTGGCTCGAGAAAAGGTTAAACGCCTCGGCACGGAACTGTACGTTTACGCGTTCCGTGATCCTGTTGTTCTTGAACAACGAAAAATCGGTAGCGTGCTGCGGAGTGGAAAAGACCGTATCGCGACCGCCATTTCCCAACCTTCCTAATGCAGGTTCGCTGAAAGAATGGACATCGAAATACTCAGTCAGCGTTGGTTCAAAACCCGCAGGATAGGGGCTCGCTATCGCGTTCAGACGCTCGGTACCGCGCGTCTCCCCAGTTTGGCTTCGATCCCCACAACCGCACAGTACTGTGACCGGCGACCCTGTAACCAGTGTCACGATGCCGTTGGCTTGCCAACCGCCTACCAGCCAGCTCACAATTCCTCCCTGGTTCAAATACGGCTTGCTCTTGCCGAACGGTAGCTCGTAAACAAAACTCGCTACAAAGCGCAAGCTCTGACTGAAATTCGCTAAATCGCGATCGGCGGATAAATCCCGCCCGTATTGTGCCCGATCGGTGTCGCCCGAGATGCCTCCCCCAAGCTCACTCGATTCGTCGATGGCCTTTCCCCAGGTAAATGCGCCCAGCGCCTGCAGTCCGCTCGAAAAGCGCTTATCTACCTTAAAAGTCATCGCGTTGTAAGTGGACTGTCCGATATTGGCCAGGGCGGTTCCCGCAGCAGCAAAGTTGTAATACGGCACCCGCGATTGTATGGGCGAGCAGGTAGATGGATACGTTCCCGCCGGGCACTGCGAGATAAAGGAAACGCTGTTGTTCGGATTGCCGGTAACTGGAGGAAGGAAGGCTTGATTAAAACTCCACGCGATGGGTTCGCGAAGTCCGTGTGAGCCCTGATACCCAAGCTCCAGGAGCAATGCTGGACGCAATTCATACTGTAGATTGATCGCCCATTGCTGCGTGTAAGGCGTGCGATTATCGGGAAGTTCTACCCGCGGATTGGTACATTGATTGATCACCTGAGTAATTTGACCCGTTGCAGGATTCACAACCGATGTAGAAGGGGCTTGGCAATAAGGAGACGGAAAGGTTCGGTTTGCGACCGAGTACGGAGCTGGAAACAGGTTGCGTATATCTACCGGCGGTTGGCTTTCGAGACCTGTCGGAGTAGGCAGCACTGGAGAAAGATACGGAATATCTTCTGTAACTGCCTGGGTGGGATAGTAGTTGTCGAGTACGTCGTAGAAAATACCATATCCTGAGCGCACCACAAACCTGTTACTCGAGAACGGTCTCCAAGCGAAGCCTAAGCGCGGCGCCCAGTCGCGCCAATCCGTCGCGATCAAGCTTCGCGAGACACAGCACGCGGCTTGAATAGGGTTATTTACTAACTGCGTGAAAGATGGATCGGCATACAGTAAGCGGCCGCCGGGATAACCGAAGTCGAGAATGTCGCCCCCGTCGTATTTGTCGTGGAAGGGTGTGTGCAATTCCCAGCGGAGGCCAAGGTTTAGCGTGAGCCGCTGGCTGACGCGAAAATCGTCCTGGAAATAAAAGCCGTAATCGGTATTTCGCAAGGTCGACACGCTCTGATCGAATGCGCTGAACCGGCCGACAACGCCACCGTTTAAATATCCGAGCAGCATGTCTGCGAACGCGTTGCCGGTATTGGGCTGCCCAGCGACCTGCGCCGCCAGCGGATTGCGCGCTGTATAAGCGCCTCCAAAATTCAGCGTTCCGTTGCCGCCCAATCCATTGCGATTTAGGTTCTGATTGCGACGGATGTCCGCTCCCATCTCGATGCTGTGCCGCCCTCGCGTTAAGATCACATCGTCCATATATTGAAAGACATTCGAGATGTTGAAGAATGGCACCGATCCACCATAGCCCAAGGCGCTATACTGCGTACCCAGCACGACGTTAGGAAGCGCGTAATACGCGGGATCATTGTCCAGATTCTTCAGGCCTATCTGCTGCCAATAATTAGTCGGACCGTTTGCTGTCTGGAAATCCTGCAGGAAAGTGAATCGATTGAAGCCCATGCGCGCTTCATTCAACGTGCGCGGGCTGAAAATGTGCGTCCATTCGAGACCGGCATTTCGGGAATCGTCGGTCTCGTTGACCCCGGAAAGCGGCATCAACGAAGGTTGCGGAGCATTCTCGTTCTGAAACAGGAATTGGCCGAAGATGCGGTCCTTTTCGCTGAAATTCTGATCGATCCGCACGGTGAAGTTGTCCATATCGAGCGGTGTGACGACATTCTTGCTGTAGTTTTCGCACGGAAGTGCGCAGTTCACCGTTGGTGCGGGGAAATACTGCAGCATGTTCACGCTTTGTGGAGCGAACATAGATGCCGGAATTTGATTGCCTGCAAAGGGAGCGCGGATGACTGCCGGCGTGCCACCTGGGTTGGGCACGCCTGTTAATGGGTTATAAAGCTGCACTGGCCAATCGGAGAAATTTCCTTGTTTTTCCTGGCTCGTGGGCACCTGGGTCTGACCGAAAGCGGAAGTGACGCGGCGGCCGCCTTGATAGCTCACGAAAAAGAAGGTGCGGTCTTTCCCGTTATACAGCTTCGGCAACATGATCGGACCGCCTAACGTTCCGCCAAACTGATTCTGCTTCAACGGATTCTTAGTGTGAAAACGGGGATTTTCGGGCTCTAATGCATCGTTACGAAGGAACTCCCAAAGTGCGCCGTGCACAGTATTGGTCCCCGATTTCATGGCGATGTTCACCTGTGCGGCGCCCATGCCGTACTGCGCCGAATACAGCGCATTTTGAATGTTGAATTCTTGAATCGCATCGATCGGGGGAACGGCGGTGGGGGTCTGAAATAGCGGCTCATTACTCGTCACGCCATCTACCAGGAAGCTGACGGACGCGGGCCGCGCGCCATTCACGCTCACCATAGTGTAGCTGTCGTTGAAACCGTGCGGACGGATGCTCGGCGACGCTGCGCTCCCGCCTGCCACGCTATTCACACCGGCATTCAGCTTAATCAGGTTTGTAAAATCCCGGCCATTGAGTGGCAGCTCCGTTATCTCCCGGCTCGTGATCACTTGCCCGAGAGCGCTGGTGTCGGTTTGCACCATCTGCGCGTTAGAATTCACCTCCACCCGCTGTGCTATCTGCCCCAACTTCATCGGAAGATCGACACGAAGAGTCTGATTCACCTCGAGCGTTACGCTTTCGACAGCGGTCTTATCAAAACCCTGCTTCTCTGCTTCCACGCGATAGTGGCCGGGGATGAGAGAGGGAATGTAATAGTTGCCCGTGTTGTCTGTCTCATACACCGACTGCACGTTTGTTTCGATACTGGTCACTGTGACGCGTGCGCCGGAAACCGGTGCCCCGCTAGGATCCAGTACGTTGCCTACAATCGACCCGCGGGAAGACTGCGCATACAGTGCTGTGCACAGCCCAATAAAGAAAACGCATATACCACAGGAAACGCGAACAGATTTAGACATCTAATCCTCCAAGCGCTTCGATAATTGGAATTGTTCGTGTCTTCGGAAGATCGCAGAACCGCACCGCTAGTCCCGCATTGTGGGATATAATAGCCACGATCAAACGATGATTATAGTGACCCAACCAGGCCAGCTTGTCAAGCTGGAAAATTTTAAGGTGTCGTTAGAAGGTTATTGGTCGGCCCGATTGGCACCTTTGCCCCGCCGGTTCGCAGCGACAGTGCTTTCCTGCACTCCGCATGCTTGTGCCTGAA
>CAWFWH010000038.1:0-194055 GCA_963819405.1 uncultured Acidobacteriaceae bacterium
AGGCCCCAAACCTCGCGTCTGATGCGCTCGATGGCTCTTCTTTGCCAGGACATATAATTCAACGTGTTACGTCGACTGTACTACATCCTATGGTACTTTTCGACAACAAATCCACAACATGTTGGGTCTTCGGTGAGAAAATAGTATTGACGGAAGAACCAAATGGTAGTTGAATATTCTTGCAGCCCTTAACGACCGTCCTCATCCAAGAAAGGCCCATTAGCTTACGATATGGGACAGCTCAGCGTTAATTTAGCACTTAAAGTCAAAGAGTTACATCGCTCCTTAAAGAGAGAAGAGCGTATCGGGGTGTCATTCCCCCGCTTCTTCACGGCCAAGCTGGAGCCGGGCACGACGCCCTACGACCAAATCGTTTGGGAGTTGCGCACCGCCACCATTGGAAACGACAAAGGCTCTGTTATTTTCGAGCAGCGCGACGTGGAAGTGCCTGCCGACTGGTCGCAGACCGCGACCAACATCGTAGCCAGTAAGTATTTTCACGGCCGCATGGGGTCGCCCGACCGCGAATCGAGCGTTGCGCAATTGGTCCATCGCGTCGTCGATACCATCGCGGACTGGGGCTTGACGGGCAACTACTTCAAGACCAAGGAAGATGGCGAAAACTTCCGGTTGGAGCTGGGGCATCTGATGCTCACTCAAAAGGCCTGCTTCAATTCGCCGGTCTGGTTCAATGTCGGGGTCCGCGAAGCTCGCGGCTATGGCTTCTATTTCGATGAAGCCGATCAGGTGGTGCAGAAGCTTCTGCCCGGCGAGAATCATCCGCAGTGCTCGGCGTGCTTTATCAATTCAGTCGGCGACACTCTTGAATCGATTCTCGATCTCGCGAAAACCGAGGGCATGCTCTTCAAATGGGGATCGGGTACCGGGACTAACCTGTCCGCCATTCGCGAAGAGAACGCTCACCTGTGGGGTGGTGGGCGCGCGTCCGGCCCACTCAGCTTCATGAAGGGGTTCGACGCTTTCGCCGGCGTCATCAAGTCCGGCGGCAAGACGCGCCGCGCCGCCAAGATGGTCATTCTCAATTCCGATCATCCGGACATTGAAAAGTTCATCTGGTGCAAAGCCAAAGAAGAGAAGAAGGCTCACACGCTGATCGACGCCGGTTATGACTCTTCTCTCGATGGCGACGCCTACAGCTCCGTCTTTTTCCAAAACGCTAACAACTCCATCCGCGCGACCGACGAGTTCATGCAGGCCGCGGCCGATGATTCCGATTGGTGGACTCGGAGTGTCGTGAATGGCCAACCAATCAATCGCTATAAGGCGCGCGATCTGATGCGCCAGATCGCCGAAGCGACTCATCAGTGCGGCGATCCCGGCATGCAGTTCGATACCACCATCAACCGCTGGCACACCTCGAAGAATACTGCCCGCATCAATGCTTCGAACCCGTGTTCGGAGTACATGTTCCTCGACGATTCAGCGTGCAACCTGGCGTCCCTGAATCTCATGAAGTTTCTGGGCCCGAATGGCAGCTTCGATATCGAGGCGTTCCGTCACGCCGTCGACACGGTCATCATGGCGCAGGAAATCCTGGTTGACAACGCCAGCTATCCAACCGAAAAGATCGCGAAGAATTCGCATGATTTCCGTCCGCTGGGGCTGGGTTACGCGAACCTTGGCGCGTTGCTCATGTCGCTCGGCATTCCCTATGACAGCGAGCAAGGGCGTGATTTCGCTGCCGATATCACCGCCATCATGTGCGGCCAAGCCTATCTCACCAGCGCTCGTATCGCCGAGGCTGTCGGCCCTTGTCCCGGCTATCCGGAAAATGAGGATTCATTCCTCGAAGTCATTCGGATGCACTGGAACGCGGTGAATGTTATCGACAGCAAACGCGTGCCGGGCGCCATGTTCCGGGCCGCGGAAGAGTGCTGGCATCACGCTTATGAGCTTGGATCGATTACCGGCTTCCGCAATTCACAAGTCACCGTTCTCGCGCCCACCGGAACCATCGGCTTCATGATGGATTGCGATACCACGGGCATAGAGCCGGATCTGGCGCTGGTCAAATACAAGAAGCTGGTGGGCGGCGGCGTCATCAAGATCGTCAACAACACGGTTCCGCAGGCGCTCATCAAACTCGGGTACACGCCGGAGCAGACCGAGCAAATCGTCGCACACATCGATTCCACCGGTACGATTGAAGGCGCGCCGAATCTGAAGGACGAGCACTTGCCTGTCTTCGATTGCAGCTTCCGTCCGCAGAACGGCGTTCGCTTCATTCACCACATGGGTCACATCCGCATGATGGCCGCCGTGCAGCCATTCATCTCGGGCGCCATTTCGAAGACCATCAACATGCCTGAGGAATCGACCGCCGAAGACATCATGGAAGCTTATACCGAGAGCTGGAAGCTGGGGCTGAAAGCCGTCGCAATTTATCGCGATGGATCGAAGCGCGTGCAGCCGCTGAGTTCCGGTACCGGCAAGGGCGAGAAGAAGGCGACGATTGCAGCCACTGTGGCGGCGCCTCAGCCGCAGACCATCGAGAGAATCGTCTACCGGCCGACTCGCCGCAAACTACCTGACGAGCGGAACTCCGTTACGCATAAATTTTCTGTCGGCGGTCACGAAGGATATATCACGGTCGGCTTGTACGACGACGGCACTCCGGGCGAAGTCTTCATCGCGATGGCGAAGGAAGGCTCGACCATCTCCGGACTTATGGACACGCTCGCCACTTCGATCAGCTACGGCTTGCAATATGGCGTGCCGCTGAAGTTCTTCGTGGATAAATTCAGCCACGTACGTTTCGAGCCGAGCGGCTGGACTGGCAACCAGCAAGTGCCTTACGCCAAATCGATCATCGACTATTTGTTCCGCTGGCTGGGCGCCCGCTTCCTGGGCATCACGGAAAGCACGGAGGCCGGCGACACTCCCAAGCTGCGCCCCACCGAGCCCGAACCGCAGCAAGCGCTGCCCTTCGACGCAAGCGTGGTGGGCGATGCGCCTCTGTGCTCGGAATGCGGAAGCATTATGACGCGCAACGGGTCTTGCTATAAGTGCGAGAACTGCGGGGGTACCAGTGGGTGTAGCTGAGGATTGCGGCATAGCCGATTTTCATCGCTCTTCGAATGACTTCCACCGCCGAAGCGCGTTTTCAGCAGCAGCGCACAGGCCAGGGAGATCGGTTTTGATAATCTCGAAAAGCCGGTCTTCCCTGATCGCGTCGTATTCATGCCGCAGGAAATTACCGAAAGCCCTGATCCTCTGCCATGGCTGATCCGGCATCAGGTGCAGGGCCATCTCGCCGAGCTTTGCCGCCGCTTCGCTGATCCGTTCAAGGCAGCGCTCCACGGCATCATAGGTTCTACGATCTTCCTCGAAGGCGCTCAAATTCATGTCCGCCGTATAGCGGAAAATCGCTTGCGCGTTGTCGATGATGTCTTGTAGACGGCGCGGTACACGGCTAGAAGGCAAAGGCGCGGTCCCTATCGATTTCAGCTTGCAGCCGTTCCTTGCGAACAGGCTCTTCGATCACATCGACCTTGCAGCCGAGAATGCCGGAGAGCCGCCGTTGCAGATCATCCAATTGGCCAAAGTAATCGAAACCGCCCTTGGAAAAGTTCCCGGCCAGCCGCACAACTACGTCGAGATCGGAATCCGGCCCCGCGTCACCACGGGCGACCGAGCCGAACAAGGACGCGCTAAGGACACCGATAGATTTTAGCTCCGGTTCATGGGCCCGTAACATGGCTTTGGCTTGCTCGCGGTCCATGGTCTATTTTTGTCCTGAGGCTTTCGCCCGGTCAAGGACTATCTGGAAACAGCGGTTTTACGAGGCTAGTCTGAGCATTTTGTGTAGGGTATTCGCGTGGAATGATTGTTAAACTGCGTCTTAGCGGCAAGAGAATTGTTAACGTCCTCCCCGCTCGCCTCGTAGCGAGAATCCCTGTGAGAACCATGTTCCGGCCCGGACGGAACCACAGTTAGATTCTCCTGCCGCTTGTAATTGAGGTGCAGGAGACTCGGTGAGATTCGAACCGCATAGCATCCGTTCCGAAGAAGGTCATGAGGAACTGTTCCGCTATATCAATTTGAAATTGGCTGCGCTTGGGCAACCCTGCAGCCAAAGCACAGCGGACCGCCATGCTCTCGAAATTGCCGGTCCACTGTTGCGCAACTACTATCAGAAAGATCAGTTGCTTGGATATCGTCTTTGTCCGGCTGATTCCCGGATCCAGGCGTTCCTTGACGCTTATCTCAGCGATGCGATGCCGGACGGAGCGCCTCGCCTGCCGGGCAACACTTTCGTTCTGGATCGGCCTGGTTTAGCTCGCGCGATGTCCCTGCCGCCGGACCGGGACACCCTGGCATCGCCGTATTTGCAGTCGTACCGCGTGGCACAGGGCATTCTTCATAACCCAAAGAGCGACCGTCGCACGACTCAAGGCGTCTTTCACATCGCCGAAGGGGGCTTTCCGGTTCCTGCCGACAAGATCGCGGTTCCGAAGCGCGCATTTGCCTCGCTTTTATCCGCTGCTCTGTCTCCGCCATCGGATGTCATGGCGCTGCCATTTACGGCGAACCAGGACGAACAGGTTCGGCTGTTCGTCACGCTTCTGCTGCGGCCGCTAGTGTGCCCGGCAACCGGCTCTGATCCTGCGAAGACAATGGAGACACGCTTCTTTGCGCCGGCCAGTCTGGTCAGCAATCTCGATTTTGTGGAAGGCATCTTCGGCAACGGCGGCGATCCATACCTTCCCGAAAACGACGCGGCGCTCGACGTGATGCACTGGACGGGCCACACCGGTTGCGTCATCCTGGCGCCACATCTATTGGGCATGAGAAAGAAGGATCTCGGTCTGCCTAATTACGATGAAGCGACCGACCGCCAGCGCGCCGATGGGATGTGCTGGCGCGATCCTGACGAGGAATACAATGCCGGCGGCGCTTTCAAGCTGGTATGCCGCGATTCCCGCGGCGTCATCGTGACAATTATCGCCGACAATTACTACGGATATTGCAAGAAGGAAGTCAAAACGCAAATCAGCTTTGCGGCGAATCTCTACGGCCTCTGCGAGGAAGAGCATGCGGGAGGCGCCATGGCGTTTCCGGCGTACGTACTCGGACAGCAATTTTATGCCGGCCGTACCGTGCTCACCAAGCAAGTAAAGTTCAGCGAGGCCATGCACTGGCTGGGCGATCGCGTGGAGATCCGGCCTGAAGGCTACGCCATAGACCGCCGGTTTTCCGATATCTTCTACGTTCCGGAGAATGCCGAGTTCAGTGTTCGCGAAGGTTCGGTGAAATGGCAAAGGCAGAACGGGGAGACGCACCAACTGACCCTGCGGGCGGGCGAAACTTACGTGCTGCCCTGGGGCACGAAAATCCGGCTCGAGAAACAAACCGGAGGGACGGCCTGGCGTCTTGTTGCATCCCGCGCGGACCCGACGCTCTGCCACAAACCGTGTACGGTCTCGGGCGGAGGCAAATCGGAAATCTCGAAGTCCATCGGCAGCATCGTGCTGCGAGGCCCCATCTTTGTCAGCGATTTTGGCAGCGAGATTCAACAAGTCGCGGACATCCTAAAAAAGGATTTCTCCACTATCTATAAGGAGGCGCGATCGGACCATCGCGCGAAGCGGCCCATCTTGAGCACGGAACGCTCGCTGGGCTCCGTTATTAAACTGATGACGCCTTCGCCGGAATACACAGATGCGCACAACCAGTGGCTTTTGACGATTCCTCAAACGGTGCGGCAACTCTTGGTAACGGTGAAACGCTATTACCGGCCGGATTGGGGTGATGACTGGCGCGAGCATTTCGGTGTGGACCGCATCAACGGTTTTCTCGGCAATGAGTTGAGATTCGACAATCAGAAGCTGGTTGGAAATTATCTACGCATGGGATATGACCCGAACGGCTCCTGGCGCATCTACAAGTTGCGCCCGGATTTCAATCCCGCAGACAAGGTCCAGATGGAGGATGACATTACCGCATCGGTCGTGCTGCCGAGCAGCAGCCTCGAGTATCTCGATGCTGAGTATCACAACGAGAGCGTCAAACTGGTAAATAACTGCGAGAGCCTGCTGTTCCAGCGGCCCGACGATGCCATTCACCGGGGGTTCGACAAGGATGCGGAGCGGGACATCTCGTCACCCGGCACGTTTCTTTCAAATTTTGAGCCGCTCACGGTAGCGCAAGCGCGGGTGATTGTCGATCATGTTGTGGAGTTTGATCAGTACACCGAACCGATGAAGCAGTTGTTGCGCGAGTTCGTAACGAATCCAACGACCGAGTTCGTCGTTTCATCGGCTCATCCGCGCATCGTAGACGGACGTCCCTCCAAAAATCCGCGCTACCTGCAGACGCGACGGGATCTGGTGAACCCGCGCGACTCATACATCGCGGAAATGGGCACGCGATTAGCGCGCGAGATTCCAGCGGACAAGCCAGTGCATTTTCCTGTCAATGCTGTTTTGGCAGGACGCCGCAATAATCCGCCAGACCCTAAGACCGGGGTGCCGCCGCTTGCGGTGTACAACCCAATCCATTATCAGGAACTGCCGCAGTTGTTCATGGATTTCATCTGCAGCTTGACGGGAAAATCGCCGTCCACCACCGGATTCGGGAGCGAGGGTGCTTTGACGAAGGGTCCGTTCAACGCCATGCTGCCGGTTGTGGACGTCAATAATGCGCTGGTATCCGCAATTCTCACCGGGTATTCAGGGTTCACCACCGCGGCTGGACATATCGGTCCGAAGTACCGGGTGGATCACGATAACAGCATGCTCGTGCCGGAGCTGTGGTGCCGTATGAGAGTTGCGGAGCGCGATCCGCGTTTCCTGATCGATAACGGTTTCCTGGAGAAGGTGGAAGATTTCGAGTTCCAGGGACGAAAGGTGCTGGCGAGCAGGCTCGGATACCGCATAACGGAACTATTTGTGGATCGCTTCCTGGCGCGGATCTTCGAGATGCCGAATGCCGTGTTTCCGGAGGAGATTCTGCGGCCGGAGAAGCAGGATCTGGGTATGTTCGCAACCGGCGTACAAGCGATTACAGAAGCACAGCGCTCGGTGGCTCTGAACTATTTCAGCGATGGCAGCATTGAGGCTGCGTGTCCGCCGATCAGGGCTTTGTTGCACATCATGGTTCACGGAGAGTATGAGGGCATGCGCGAGAGCGATGCTGGTCTTCTGGAGATGTTCACGCGCGAATCGTTGCTCGCGAGCGATTGGTACAGGGATCGTCTCCGCGCAAAGCAATCGATCGATATTGCGCTTTGGAGTCGTCACACGGCAGCGCTTCAGGCGCTTATGGCGAACGGCAGGCCGGTGCGTGAAATCGATTGCGAATCCCGCTTTAGTAAAGCGCGAGAGCAGCTAGAACGAGTGAAAAGCGAAACCTATCTTGCCGAACTGACAGGAACGATCGGAGCCGGGGCCGATGCTTGGCGGCTCCGCACGGCTGTTGAGATGCGCGAAAATATAGTGCAGGATCGGTGAATGGATAAGGATACCGTAATCGCCAAATTGCGTGAGCATCAAGGGGAGCTGAAGAGCGCCGGCCCGAGCCGGATCAAACCTTTTTGCTTGCCCAATGGCGTTTCTCTTCATTGCCGCGTATAAACTTATCTTCGGGTTGATGCCGTCAGCGCTACTTGGCTTAACTAGGCCAGAGTGTGAGGTTCTCTAATTCTTCTTGGAGCGTGGGGAGTGGAACCTGCGCGCCATGCTGAATGGGGAAAACGAGCGTGTGCTTGTTGATCCTGTCCAACACATCTCGGTTAAGGATTCTGTTGCTCAGCCAACGTGTTTGCCAATAGCTGCTTAGGGCCTCCGTTGTCGCACGAGGCCTTGACTGCGGAAGGATGTACTCGGGTTTTCGTGTGACACCGCAAAGGATTTCTCGAAAGTTCGTCGCCAGAGGCACTCCATACACAATGCGTTGATTTCCGTGCCTCAATATGTCGTCACTCAGTAGCCTAACAGTGTCAAGTGCTAGCCGAAGCTTTCGCATCAGCGGATTTACACCTTCTCCAAAAATGCTATTTACGCGGAGTCCGTTTTGACCCTGCGCAAGAAGCAATCCCATGATCGTCATTGTTTCCTTACTAAAGTGATACGAGCCGTATCCAAGGCTCTCACCTAGTTCTTCGTATTGAAGAATTGTTCCTCGAGATCCACCTACCAATTCTGCGGGTACTTTGATGCGGTTATATTGACTTGATCCTCGTCCGTAGAGACTCGTCGTGCACAGCAGCACCAGGCCGGGCTCGCGTACTACTGGAGCGCCTTTCATACACGATGCAATGACACTCGGCTGCCGCCCATATCGTTTCTTATATTGCCGGGTGACTTCAGGGCTGCAGAGTAATAAACAAACAAGTTTGCCTCCAAGCAGCTCGTTGTACGGCGGAATAGCTCCGCAGACAGTAATATCCATCATATTGATCCGACGCGCTCCGCCTTTATGAGCCGTACGAGCTGACCAATCGCATTCTTCACCGAACCCAAGTGGAGGCGCGTTTCAAGCTCTTTTTGAGAGAGTTCAGATGTGAGATTTTCATCGAAGACCCGTCGTATAGCGAGAAGAGTCGCGAGCAGTCGACAGCGCTTGCTTCGAAAGAGTTTCGTTCTCGCTTTCTGCTCCCAATTGGAGGCAGCACCGGCCTCGATTCCGTTCTTATGCACTTCTTTCTCCGGATTTCTTCGGTGCTGTCGAAGCGCTTCTTCCGACTCCACGCGTAGCCGGTCAATAACCGCTGCCGATGGCTTAGTGATCTCGGAACGTGTAAGTATCCCGTCTCTCCGCAAATCCTTTAGATAAACATTTCCGATCATTGCCTGCAGTTGCTCGTTTATAAACTTCAGCGCCTTTGCTGCGGGTTGTCGCAGCACTCGGTCAATTCCCGCCGCCGCTTCCCAGCCGATCCACTCGTCGCGAATTGTTTGTTGCACAACGGCGCTTCCAATTGCGCCGATTCCAATAATCGGGTGGTATTCTGCGGCCGCGTCGCGGACTTGAGATCGTCATGAACCTGCCGGGAACCGAACGGTGCGCGCTGACCCGGGTGCCCTGAAATAAACGCCACATATAGGAAAGCAGGAGACCGGTGTACTCGCATAGTTCACCTTTGCGGACGAATTGGAAGTAACGTTCGACGACTTGGCCTAACCCGGCGGTACGTTCCTGGCCGTCATCGAGCGCTCGGCGCGGCATAGCCGGTCATCGTTGGAGTAGACTCTTTTGGGAGGAATCCACGATGCCCGCTGCTGTAGCCTTCATCCGGTGGGAAAACTACTCAGATGGTCCAACCGGCCCTGGACTGTTTGGGCGTTGCCCAGTGGGCTATAACTCCTCACAAGAGCGCCTGCACTCGCTAAGGCCTGGGGACCGCCTATGGCTCGTCTCGCGTTACCCGCAGGACCAGCAGTATTACTTTACGGCTTGTCTGACTATCTCAGAGCGGATCGAAAATCCGTTAGGCTCGCCAGTCGAGAAGGAGTTTGGAAAATTCGCGATTCGCGCGGACGAGCATAGCAGCTACGACCTTGGCAGACGAATGCCTGCCGAAGGTTTGCTACGCGCTCTTTGTTTCGAAAGCAACAAGCCGATTAGATTCGGAGGGAGCCTCGGGCAGTCGCTGCAGGCGATTCGGTTCTTGTCAGCGACTGACATGAGCGTCCTAGACAGCTCGTTGCAGAGGCTCCTACATAGGGAGGGTCCCGCTATTGACGCTCCGTTCGGGCTTTGGACCAAGTGCGCCGGGGCATTTGCGGACTATTTCGCCACGAACTGGAAGGAACGCGGCGAGCCGTTGGCATTTCTCCTCTACGACTCGCCTCCTCTGCTGATTCCTGGCGCTCCGATCTTCATCCATTCGGACAAAAGTCTACGATTGCTCGCTACCTTTCGCGAGAGTCAATACGTTGCTGGCCACAAATACACTGTATGCCCCGAGGAACGACTCGCGGAAAGGGAGCGAGTCTGGTCAACGTATCGAGATCAAACTGTGAATCCGCCTGCAAGGACCGAGTTCAACAGCTTTTGGGATCGCCAGAACGGAATTCGCGCATTGTTCCTCATGGACAACGTTTTACCTATCGCCACTCCTTGCCAGTTCAAGGATTACGGACGGGGCCTTGAGTGGGGATACCCGACGGGCGTCGGCTACCGCCATGTTAGCCTCTCGCAATGTCTTCTCCTGCTGCGATGTGCGAAAGTTTCAGAGGACATTAGTGACCGGTACCTACGCCCGCTCTTGCTGGAGTAAACTCATCTCGGGCCTGGATCTCTCAGGAGTGTCCTCCCTGGGTGCCGCCATCGGTTCCCTGCGGCACTCTAGCGCAGTTATGCCGCCCACTAATGGCTTTCGTCCCCTTCAGAGCTCCAGGTCATTTAGGCCACGGTGCGTTCCGCCCACGTCTCACGCTCGGACTTGCAGAAGGTCTCCACTCAGCTGTCGTCTGCAGTTCGCGCTCGGTAAGAACGAACCGGAAGAACCTCCAGAGCGGCGCGCGTCAGCGCCGACTGCGGCGTTGTACACCTTGGAATGGAACGGATGCTTGGCATTGATAATGAGCCGTGTCTGCTCGCCCGGACGGGTAGAAGGGTTCCTCAAGGATTGCCGCGAAATCGATTTCCCAGCCGCGGTTCTAGATTTTCTTCGGTGAGGCGCTCAGCGCTTTTTTAGGGTGATTCGCCCATCGTTTCCCCGCGCTTTGGCGGCTTTGTGAAGGTTCTTATCACCCTCAGCCTTTTGAGCCGGTATGGGCTCAGGGACAAACCTTTGAACTTTTCGGTTTGCTCCAAGGCGGTAACAATTCGCCCCGGTACGTCTTCGTCTTACGCGATTCTCGGCGTTTGGCTTCAGTTCAGCGCGGAACTCGCCCCGCTGGCGCATGCTGCGGATGAGAAGGAGAGATCGCCGCACGTTTTACCGCTCTGTTTGGGCCGCTCCCATATGTTGTCGGCGATTGCAATGTGCTGCTTCGCCGTCGTGAGGCGAAAAACGGCTCCGGTTGTGGGTCGAAGTCGATCTCGATCTTTTGTGTTCGCGTCGTAGAGCTGGAATTGCCTTTGTTGAGCTTCGCTCCACGGCGGTCCTCCACAACACCATTCGGGTGGGCCGCTTGGAAGCGATTTCGGCCTGCCCCTTTGTTTGCGCTGCCAATCATTTTCCTCACGTAGCAGGCGATCAATTTCTAAATCCTCACTTGCGAGCAGCTTCCAGACCCACTCGGGCGAACCCGCTGCTTGTCGTTCGTGATGCCAAATATCTCATCTAATTCTGGATCGAAGCGAACCTCGATGGCCCAATGATATGCGTAACTTTGAAGGAGAGGCCACTTTCCGAGTTCCGGAGATCTGGGGAAAACATCAACGGTTTCGATCTCTCGATTTGCACGGACGAACGACATCCCCCGGCGACCAAGGCGGATTTTCAGTCGGGTGCCAGCGAGTTCATCCATGGGCTCAATTCCTGCTGAGCCCTTGCGACCCGTTGCAAATCCCAGCGGCAAGCGAGAGATGCGGATACCGATCACGCCTACTGCGCGAACAGACTGATGAGGGCCATTTTTCTTGATTTTCGTGAACTCTTTCTGATCGAGTCGTTCGAGGTGCAGAGCACCTGTAACCTCATCCTCGAAGACTTTCACGGGGACAGCAATGTCTAGGCGCTTCTGTGCTCCGCCGTTCTCAGGTGGAACATAGTACCGAGCCTTGGGATCCAGGAAAAGTGGGTCCACGGCTTCGACAGGCGTTCCTTCAACGACGATTTCTCCCTCCGCGAGAAGGGATCGATAGGTGCTGCCAAAATCATCAAGAAGGTGGTCCCGCAGATTTGCAGATGTTTTGTATGTCAGCCGGTCAGGGCGAACCCAGTAAATAACCGTTCCATGGTTGAACTCCCCATTCGCGCGCTTCAGGTATTCCTGGATAAATTTCGGCAATTCAGACACTTCCGTTTCAGGGATTGTCTGTAAGCCGTGTTCAGGAACGTTGTTGGTATCGAGAAATGCCTTCCTGATGACGCTTGCATCCTAAGTCTCTGTGTACATTTCGACACGCTTAGTCTGGTTGATTGAGGCATTTGAAGACTGAAGCCAAATTTTCCTATGAACGGGTGCTCGTCGAAATGGGTACCACCGCCCCAGCTGAGTGCATATCGAGCCATCTTGGGCAACATGCCGGAACCGTCGTCGATGAAAGCTACTCCGGTCACAATATTCCGGCCTCCAGCGCGGTTCGTTTCAAAAATCACGTGGACATGCTTCGCACCCGCTTCGAGAGCGTTGTCTACAATCTCGCGAGCTGCAGCCGCGGTATTTCGATACGCGTTCTGACGCTGCGATTCAAGTGTTGTCTTCCCGTTGAATAGTGGGAACGTGAAATCGCCTCGGCAGTTTATTTAGATACTGCGTCTGCGTCCAAGTTCTGTAAGTAAGCGGTCGATCATATTTTCTCCTTCGTAGGCTGCTCGTACGCAGCATGGGATTCGAGAGTTACACAAAGGATCTTGCGTCCCCTCGTAGATGTAATTGGCAGCTTTTTCGCAGAATGTGCGGCGTGCTTGAAAAAATTTCTCGAGAGCGACTCTATGCGGATCGATTCAGCACCTGGATTATGTCCCGAATCTCGTTATCACTAAGATGCTCGGGCGCTTTTCCGGGCGGCAAAATCGCTGCTTTCACATATGTCTGGAGAGCGAGCCGATCTATGCATTCCCTGGTTGTCTTCCAGCCTTCATCGCTCCCGTCCAACATCAAGAAAACGTAATCGAAACCATGAACGATCAACTGCTCCTGCTCCTCGGACATCGTCGAATTCATTAGGGCAACCACGTTCTGATGGCCTGATTGATGAAGCCGAATGCAATCAAAAACGCCCTGAACCACGATGACTCCTCGGCTCCTCTCTGACTTGCTTTGCGGCGTACCTAGCCGATGGAGGTTGAAAAGAACAGATGTAATGACAGGGCGCCGGGGCTCATGTACAAGCCCGGACCCATCGATTCTCCGACGAACGCGACCGACGAGAGTACCCATCGCATCATGTATAGGAACAATAATTTCTGTCCTCTTGTTCTCTCGTTCCGATGGGCTTCCATGTGTCTCAAGACCGAAGTAATCTTTTGTGGACGCGTCAATACGCCACTCTTTCGAAAGGTGACCGCGGTCCGTTTCGATTGCGTGACATGCAGGATGACCTCGGTCCTCATTTCGCAAATCGAGGCGCTGTTTGCGCTTGTTTTTCATGGACATAGGGATAGATCTATGGTTTATAACTATTATAAACCATAGATCGACGGGATGAAACGGATTATCATCGTTTTTCCGTTGCTATCCCATGCTCACGCCTAACCCTCAACCTCACTTGCCTAGGTAACGAATCGAACGTAACGAATCGAGGTAATGAATGAGGCAATCGACTAATCCACAAGTCCGCCATCCCAAGAAGCGGCGTCGCGACGTCGCAGCGAAGGCGTATAGTCTTTACCCCGCTCAAATCCAATGGATCGAGGATATTGCGGACAAACTGCGTAAAGGTGGTAATCCGAATGCAAATCGCTCGTTAGTGGTCCGCGAGGCGATACTCCGGCTACAAGAGCAACTTAAAGGCAAAACAGCCCAGGACATATTCCGAGATTTCAACACCCGGCAAGAGAAGCGCGCGAATTTGCAATCCTAGGTGACCAGATAGAAACGGTTCCGTTCTAACGTGAAGATATTACCGGGGTGGATCAAATATGAATTGGACGTCTGACTCGGCTTGGCGATTCACTCATCCGCCGCTTACGTGCTCAAAAGATCGAGCGCGAAGTTTTGGGCACAAGCAAGCTGAGGATCATACAACAAAACGAACGAAAAGCTCCGTTTGCTGAAAGTTGGTTGGCAAACGGAGGCTGGAGGTTGCAGAATGAGCCTGGCCACGCTGCGAGCCGATTCCGGCTTCCGCCGCGACGCGTGGTGGCCAAAACCGAGCAGCTGGAAGGGAAAGAGAATCCGCGCTATGTCCATGGCCAAGGCAGCGGAACGCCGCTGTGCGGGCAGGCATTTCACCGGACTAGAATCGGAAACCTTCGGGCTCGAGAGCCGTGATAGAGTTGGAGGTATCTAAGCGATATTTGCATGAAGAGTAGTGTTTTTTTTACGTTGTTGATCTCGTGCGCTGGCCTTGCGCTTTCTCAAGGAACCACGCCTCCATCCCAGGCGAGCCAGAACCCGCCCCAAACTAGTCAGAAACCTTCAACCCCATCGACGGCGCCGCCGCCTGTGCAGCTGAAAGCGAGAGGACCTGAAGCGGTTGCGCAACAGGAACCTAACCGGGTGGTTGCAACCATCGCTGGTAAGCCCGTTACCGCGCAACAGGCTCTTACGATGCTCAAGGTTGTGCCTGCGGAGCAGAGGCGCGCGAATCTCGAGGCGCTTGTCGAGCGCGTGTACATGATTGACCAGCTTGCCGATGAAGCAACGAAGCTCAAACTGGATCAGCAGGCCTCTGTCAAGGAGCAAATCGAATTCAATCGCGCCAGTATTCTGGCTCAAGCTTTCATGAACCGGCTTACGACTAACCCGGGTCCGATGTCCGATGCGGCGAAGGCTTACTACGATAGCCATCCTGACGAGTTCGATCAAGCTAGAATTAGCGGTATTTTCGTGTCATTTGCTGCTCCGGGAACGCCCTCGACTCGTCGGCAACCGGCGCCCGGACAGAAGAAGATGCGCGCCAGAAAGCCGACGATCTGGAGAAAGAAGATCAAGGGCGGAGGAGATTTTGCGGCGCTGGCGCGTACTGAATCGGATAACCAGAAGGCGGCCGCAAGCGGCGGCGACCTGGGAACACTTACGCCGGCAACGCCGAACGTTCCTCCTGATTTCAAAGCAGCGGTGTTTAAGCTTCAGCCCGGCCAAGTCTCGGAGCCGGTGCGTGTGCAAGCCGGCTTTTATATCTTGAAACTGGTGAGCCGAACCAAGCAGCCGTTCGAGGAGGCGCGAGGAGGAATCCTCGTCAAGCAGGAATTCGATAAATATAAGATTCAGGTTCAGGACCCGGACTTTTTCAATGCCTCGAGCGCTCCAGCACCAAAAGTTCCATCGCTCGAAAAGCCGACCGGTCCTCAGCCGAGTACGGATAATATTAAGCCCCAAGTTATCCACTGACGCGCAGAGCCGCATCGATTCTGTTTTGGACCGGTTGCCGGAACTTACCGGGAGCGCCATTTCGATTTCCATCCGTCCTAAACTGACAGCTCATCGAGGCCAACTGCTGTCAAACCGGCCGCGTTGCGGAGTCGCAGTTCACGCCGCCACGTTTGTTCGAAGACGGAGAATTGTTTTGGAAACACAGCTCCTGCGCCGCCCGCAAATGCTGCGTCTGATTCTGCTCCATGAGATTTTCCATTTCGTTTGGACGCGCCTGGATAATGCCGCGCGGGATGAATTCAAGGCGCTGCTGAAGCGAGAGTCCAGGAGCGGAGCAAGAGGAGAGCTGGGCGAGTCGTCCGCTGTAAAGAAGGCCTGTATAACCCAAACGGACTTGGCGATCAACTCTCGTTTATGGCGCGATTATGTATGTGAGAGCTTTTGCGATACCGCGGCATGGATCTATTCCGGCGTTGGCCGGGACCAGGCATTTACGCTTGCGAACCGCTGGAGAGAGCGCCGGAAAGTATGGTTCTGCGTTACGTTCGCGCGTGGCTGTAAATGCTAGGACGGGCTGCGAGGCGATACACTGAAACCTGAGACGCCATTGAAACACCGGAAATCTTGTGCATTGTTAGCTGTCGGCGTGGCCGCCTTATTGGTGTCATGTTCAGCATTGGTGTCATGTTCAGCTAACTCGTCCGTAAATGCTTCCAGGGAGAATGTTTCGAGCAAAGCATCGAACGAGCGAAAGCCGGCGCCCGACTTTACACTGACGGACGCGAATGGCAGCAAAGTTAAGCTCTCCGACTATCAAGGGAAAGTGGTCCTTTTGAATTTCTGGGCCACTTGGTGTGGACCGTGCGCGGTGGAGATCCCGTGGTTCATCGAATTCGAGCAGCAATATAAATCGCGGGGCTTTGAAGTACTGGGGATAGCCATGGATGACGAGGGCTGGTCTGTAATCAAGCCTTACATGGCGGCACGCAAAATCAACTACCGGATAGTTTTGGGCAACGATTACGTAACGCAACTTTATGGCGGCGTGGAAGCATTGCCAACGACTTTCATCATCGATCGAGAGGGGAAATTCGCCTTCGCTCCGCACGTGGGCCTTGCCGGAAAAAATGACTATCTTAACGAGATTCAAAGCCTGCTTGGGGTTAAGCCGACAAGCGCTTCGCGTCGGGTTATGCGTCCTGTGGCTGCCGTTCTTATCCCCGGCTCAGCAGAATAAGCTGGCGATCAGCCCGGTTGAACAAATTAGCGTCAAGCGCGGCGGCGCCGTGACTCAGACACTTAGGGTTGTCGTACAACCAGGCTTTCACGTCAACAGTGATAAGCCGAAAGATGAATTCCTCATTCCATTGAAGCTGACTTGGACAGCCGGGCCACTCGAAGCGAAATCCGTTACCTATCCAAAGCCGGAAGAGATCAAAGTTGGTAAGGAGATGCTCACCGTCTACACGGGTACTTTCAATATTCAGACGGAGTTCAAGGCGCCTGAAAACGCCACTTCAGGGAGCGTGGAGATGACGGGGAAGCTTCGCTATCAGGCATGCAACAACGAAATGTGCTTTCGGCCCGCCTCGATCGACGTTCGACTGCCGGTCGCCATTCAATAGCCGACTGCGCAAATTTCGGCGGATTGGTTAACAGTCCGGGTTTCTCCCGCGTCCTCACCTAGACAACTGGAAGGAGCGACCCGTATGCTGTCTGGCCTGCAGCACGATTTCGAATACAGCTTGCGGATGTTGAAGCGGTCTCCGCAATTCACCGCGTTTGCGGTTTTGATTCTGGCGCTCGGATTTGGCGCGAACACCGCGATCTTCAGCCTTTTCAATGCGGCATTGCTCCGGCCGATGCCGGGCATCTCAGAGGCCGGCCGTCTCGTCTCGGTTTATCGGGTTCAGAACGGCCAAATGCTAGGCAATTTCGGATATCCCGACTATCTGGATTATCAACGCCTGAGCCATTCGATTTCGGGTCTGGCTGCGCACGTGGGATCGATGATGGTGTTTCGCAGCGGCTCGAGCGATCGGGTGCGTGGCGATGTCGTAACGGGCAATTACTTTTCGGTGCTCGGGGCGCAAGCAGAACTGGGCCGGTTATTGAACAAATGGGATGACCGGGCGGTAGGCGCCAATCCGGTTGCTGTATTGAGCTACGGATTCTGGCAGCGAAGACTCGGAGCGGATCCCAAAATTATCGGAAAGACAATCCAGTTGAATGGTTATCCGTTTGTCGTAGTGGGCGTCGCCGCGCCCGGATTTCGAGGCACAGTGACGGGGGAGGTTTTCGATGTTTGGATTCCGATGTCGATGCTGGCGCAAGGTCTGCCCGGAGCGGATGGACGAAGCTGGTACACGAATCGTTCCTTTGGCTGGCTTTTAATCTTTGGCCGCCTCACGCCTGGAGGCCGCCTGGAACAAGCGGAAGCGGAACTCAGGACGATAGCGGGGCAGCTCCAAAAAACTTATCCCGAAACCAATACAGGCCGGACGCTGGTGGTGGAGCGGGGAGTCGGAATAGAACCGGACGATCGCAGCGATCTGGTGCGGCTGCTTCTGCTGCTGTTTGCCGCTGTAGGTCTGCTGTTGCTACTCACCTGCGCAAATTTAGCGAATCTGCTCCTGGCTCGCTCGACAGGGCGACAGCGGGAGATCGCGGTGCGGCAAGCTCTTGGGGAGACACGCCGGCGGCTGGTACGCCAACTGCTACTGGAGGGTCTGTTGTTATCGGCTTTCTCGGCTGTCGCAGGATTGTTCATCGGTCGAATGATTATCGCCTTAACAGAATCGTTCCGTAGCTCTTCAGCTGTGTTGAACGGGCTCGATATCGGCATCGACGTCCGCGTGCTTGGCTTCGCCGTACTGCTGTCGATCGTGACCGCGGTGCTCTTCGCGCTGGCGCCTGCAATAAGCTCATCGAAAACCGATCTGACTACCGCGCTGAAGCAAGGTTTGCCGGGCAGCGGGAGCCGCAGTCTGCACTTACAGGGCCTGCTGGTCTGCGGTCAAGTCGCGATATCGCTGATCCTGCTGATCGGGTCGGGGTTGGTGCTCCGCACGATGCAGAACATCGTGGACACGAAACCCGGTTTCGACACTGAACATCTGGCGCTGCTCTCGCTGGATCTCACAATCCAGGGTTACAACGAGCAGCAAGGAAAGAGCTCTTATGAGCGGCTATTAGAGCGGGTGCGCGGAATTCCCGGCGTGCAGTCCGCAGGGCTTGCCAAGTCGGTTCCACCGATTGACTGGAACGATAAGGTGAGTCTTTTTTATCCAGGTCACGAGTCTTCGCAGCAGGAGTTGCGCAAGCGCGAGTTTGAGACGCGTTTCGGAACCCGCGTGGTGGAGGACAGAATCTCGCCGGGATATTTAGAAAGCATGGGCATTCCGCTGCTGCGCGGCCGGGATTTCCGCACGCAGGATACGAATGAATCGGCTGGGGTCGCGATCATCAGCCGGAAACTTGGGCAGGAATTATGGCCGGGGCAGGATGTCATCGGCAAACGGATCTCCTGGCCCACCACGTTGGGGCCACCGCGACCGCCGCTCGAAATCGTAGGTCTTGTGGGGGACGCCAAGCAGATATCATTGACGGGCGATCCGACGCCGCTGTTCTATGTGCCGGTGCTTCAGGAATACGATGGCCGCGCAACGCTGGTTGTCCGGACAGCAGCGGACCCGGCGAGCATGACCGAGACTGTCCGCCGCGCAATCCACGAGATGGATCCCAATCTAGCCGTGTTCGGTGTTCAAACCATGGAGCAGCACATCAATCGCTCTTTGTGGGTGCAAAGACTGGTGACCACTCTGATCAGCGGGTTCGGTTTTCTGGCGCTTGGGTTGGCGGCTCTCGGACTCTACGGAATCGTCGCCTATTCGGTGACGCAGAGGACGCGCGAAATCGGCATCCGGATAGCGTTAGGCGCGCAATCGCAAAATGTACTCGCGCTGATACTTCATCGGGCGATGTTGCTGACGGGAACCGGAGTGGTGATCGGTCTTGCCGGCGCATATTGGATGGGCCGCTTGCTCACAGGATTTCTCTATGGCATACAGCCGACGGATTCGGCGGCGCTTGGGCTTGCAACTTTGGTGCTATTCGCGGTGGGACTGTTCGCCAGCTATCTTCCCGCGCGCCATGCGACGAAAGTGAACCCGGTTGTGTCGCTGCGCTGCGATTAATTGGCGGCTCGCTTTACTACAATCGAGCTTGCGCCGATCGTTGTTTCCGCTTGCTTTTCTTGCGCCGTTCCTGCTCATTTCGTGCAACGACTCACATCCTTCACACCTGTACGTCAACAGCTCGATTGAAGCGGAGCTACGGCAGATCCGCGCGATCGATAATCACGCTCATCCAATGAAGGTCGTCTCGTCCGGCGAGGAAGATCGGGACTATGACGCGCTTCCAGCTGACGCTATTCAAGATCAGGCATTGCCCACGCCGTTCAGGGAAGGGAGTCCTTATTTTCCGGAAGCGTGGCACGCTCTCTTCGGCTATGACTACTCGGATGCGAATAAGGAGCACCTTTCTGATCTCCAACAAAGAAAGCGCAACGCCGCCAATCGAAAAGGCGATTTGTATCCCGCGTGGGTTTTGAACCAGGCGAATACCGAAATCATGCTTGCCAACCGCGTGGCTATGGGGCGCGGACTTTCGAGCGATCGCTTCAAGTGGGTGCCGTTTGCGGACATGTTCCTGTTCCCTCTCAACAACGACTCCATCAAGGCCGAAGATCCTGAGCACCGGGCATTCATCGGGAACGAGGAAAAGCTGCTGAAGAATTATTTAACCGGCGCACAATTGCAGCGTCTGCCGGGTAGCTTCGACGATTATCTGACGTTCGTTTCGCACATGATCGAGAGGTGGAAAGCGAACGGCGCTGTTGCCGTGAAATTCGAATTGGCGTACTTACGCGACCTGCAGATTGGGAATCCTCAGAAGGAAAACGCAGACCGCGTTTACTCCATCTATGCTCAATCCTCAGAACCTTCGCCGGAGGAATACAAGATTCTGCAGGATTACGTTTTCCGCCACATCGCGCAGGAGGCAGGCAGATTGGGAATGCCCGTACACATCCATTCTTCGATCGGCGTCGGCAGCTATTTTCGGGATTCAAACGCGAATCCTTTCGCTATGGAACCTCTGTTCAATGACGAGGCGCTGCGCAAGACGAAATTCGTAATGCTGCATGGCGCCTGGCCATTTGCGAGCGAAGCTGCGGCTCTGATCTTAAAGCCGAATGTCTACCTGGATTTTTCCGGGTTTGCCTATTTGACTTACCCGGTGGAAGCTTCGCGCGCGATACGCCTCTACTTAGAGGCTGCGCCGGAGAAGGTGCTATATGGTTCCGACGCCAGCCCGTTCACAAGCACAGTCGGTTGGGAAGAAACTGCATGGATCGGCTCGATGACCGGCAGGCAGGCACTGGGGCTCGCCCTGACCGGCATGATGGAGGATGGCGAGATCAGCGCCGAACGAGCGAAGCAGATCGCTCACATGGTGATGCGGGAAAACGCGCGCCAATTGTACGGATTCTGAGCGCTCGACATGCGCCGGCTTTTGATTCGCCCCGGCGCAATCGGCGACTGCATCCTTTCTCTTCCGGCGCTCCGGCACCTCGCAGAGGATTATACGGAAGTCTGGATACCTTCGGCCGTTGTGCCGCTTATCACTTTTGCCGATGCGGTGCGACCGCTCGCGTCCACGGGTCTGGATTTAGCTGGAGTGGGCGATCTGGAAATGCCCGAGCACCTGATAGATAAACTGAAAAGCTTTGATTCCATCGTGAGCTGGTATGGAGCAAATCGGCCGGAGTTTCGCGGAACGTTGCTCGGTCTCGGTGTTCCCTGTCAATTCCAC
Source organism: uncultured Acidobacteriaceae bacterium (assembly GCA_963819405.1). Taxonomy (GTDB): domain Bacteria; phylum Acidobacteriota; class Terriglobia; order Bryobacterales; family Bryobacteraceae; genus Bog-105. The sequence continues at coordinate 20,991 of CAWFWH010000038.1, forward strand.
GCAGCCTTACCGCCTGCCAGCTGTTCAGGTCACGCGACAGACTTCTTTGCCCATCAGGTGGGCGCGCCTGAGGGCCTCGTGCCGCGAATCGAAATAGCTCCCGCGGTCGCTCGAAGAAGCGTGGTGATCCACCCGTTCTCCGGTAGCGCGCGCAAGAATTGGCCACTGCATCTGTATCGCGAATTGGCTGATCGTCTGAAGTGCCCTGTGGAATGGAGTGCAGGTCCGGAAGAACAACTTCCCGACGCTACACGGTTCACGAGCCTTGGCGACCTTGCCGCTTGGCTTGGCGGAGCGCATCTCTACATCGGCAACGATTCAGGAATCACGCACTTAGCCGCGGCACTGGGCGTAAGAACGATTGCTTTGTTTGGACCGTCGTCTCCGGACACCTGGATTCCTCGCGGAGAAAACGTTACAGTTCTGCGGTGCAATCGTCTTGAAGAGTTAGACGTGCAGACGGTACTCAATGCCGTGGGAGATGCGGGAATTTCATAGCCGAGACCTAATGGGAAACAGAATCCATCGGTTCCACATCCCACAAGCCGGAGGCCGCTGTGCGGACGCAAACCATACAACAACGCGTAGCACGCTGCGCGTTGTGGCCTGAACGCTTTCCGCCGGAACAGTGGTCTCTTTATAAAAAGGTAATTTTGGAAGCGCAGAATCGCGGCTTGCGGTTTGCGGTGGGAGGCGGACTCGCTGCTATGGCTTATGCCGGTCAGTGGCGGAACACGAAAGATATTGACCTTTACATCCTGCCCCGCGAGCGCGACGACATGATCCGGGTTGTTACGGATCTCGGACTTGGAGACTACTACGAGAAGCAGAGTTACGACCGGAAATGGATTTATCGCAGCTACAGAGAGGATACGATTGTGGACCTGATCTGGGCCATGGCAAACCAGCGTGCGGTGGTCGATGAGAATTGGCTCGAAGGGCCTGAAGTGGAAGTAGACGGTGAACGGTTTCGACTGATTGCCCCGGAAGAAGCGCTGTGGAGCAAAGTATATGTGATGCAGCGCGAGCGTTGCGATTGGCCCGACGCATTGAACTTGTTATTTGGAACCGGACCAGAGCTCGACTGGCGGCGCGTGCTGGACCGAATAGAAGACGATGCGCCTCTACTGCGCGGTCTCTTGACAGTATTCGGATGGGTGTGCCCGGATGGCGCGCGTGAATTGCCGTCGTGGGTCTGGGACGAGCTTCAGGTGTGCCGGCCTGAAGAGGACGACGGTGAGACGACAGCTAGACGCGCACCGCTCTTAGACTCGCGCCCCTGGTTCACCCCGACTCTGGAGAATGACGATAAGGAGCTGAAAGGATGCTGATCGGCACGATGAATCATCCTGAGCGGAACGTCATCGACGAGATTTCGTGGATGGCGGATGCGGGGATGGAATTTATCGACCTTACGCTAGAACCTCCCGCCGCGGCGTCCTGGGAGGTGGACACAAAGGCCATTCGCGCTGCGCTGCGACACATCGGAATGCAGGTGGTCGGTCATACTGCGTGGTATCTGCCAATGGCGAGTGCGATTCCGGAGGTGCGGAAGGGCGCAGTCGCGGAGCTGCGGCGTTGTCTTGAAAAATTTAGCGAGGTTGGCGCGAAGTGGATGAACATCCATCCGGATCGCCATACGCCATGGCACCCGCGCCGCTTTTACATCGAGCGAAATCTGGAGTCGCTTCGCGAGTTGCTGCCCGATGTTCAGAAGTGCGGAGTGGGGCTGATGATCGAGAATTTACCGGGAGACTATAATTCCGCGCCTCAATTGGGGGAACTGCTGGACGCCATGCCGGAGCTGGGTCTGCATCTCGATATCGGGCATGCAAATTTACAGGTTCCGCACAACACGACGGAAGAAATTCTGGCAGCGTATGGAAACCGGCTTCGGCATGTACACCTGCACGACAACAGAGGCGGCCAAGCGGACTTGCACCTGCCGCTGGGAACAGGAACTGTGGATTTGCGGCGCAGTGTGCAGGCCCTCCAAAAGTGCGGATATGATGGCACCATCACTCTGGAAGTATTTACGCCGGATCCGCACCACCTCGCGTATAGCCGGGATTTGCTGCGCAGCGTCTGGAGCGAGTGCAAGGAAGCGGCGGACGAAACTAGATATGCCACTGTTTCAAAATCGCAGTGAAGCCGGCCGCGTATTAGCTGAGCGCGTCAGGCCGTACGTTCGGGATCCCGACGTGCTGGTACTTGCCCTGCCGCGTGGTGGCGTGCCCGTGGCGTTCGAAGTGGCTCGCGCCCTAGGCGCTGAGCTGGATGTCTTCCTGGTTCGCAAGTTGGGAATGCCCGGTGAGGAGGAGTTGGCGATCGGCGCCATCGCGAGTGGCGGCATTCGAGTCTTAAATCGAGAGCTGATCGATCATCTCCACGTTTCCGAAGACGTGATCGATCGGGCGACGGAGCGCGAAGCGCGCGAGCTGGAACGTCGCGAAGAGCTGTATCGGGAAGGCCGCCCGGCTATTCCTGTCCATGGCCGTACAGTGGTGGTGGTCGACGACGGCTTAGCGACCGGAGCCTCTATGCTTGCCGCGAGCAGGGCTCTGCGGTCGCAAGGCGCGAAGAAGATTATCGTGGCCGTTCCAGTGGCTGCGCGCCAGACTTGCGACCAACTTCGCCGGGAGGTGGATGAGATCGTGTGCGCGGAGACGCCGCAGCCGTTTGCCGCGGTCGGGATCTGGTACGAGGATTTTTCGCAAACCACCGATGAGGAAGTGCGCGAGTTGCTGGAACAGGCGGCCGATGCACCAGGCCGGGAAATGCGCGCGTCGTCTGAATTCTGAGGAACGAATGCCGGCAGCCGGATCCAGTAAATCTCTCGACGAGCGGCCGGTTCGAATTCCGCCCGTAGGTCTGAACGGCGATCTTATTGTGCCGGCGGGTGCTGCAGCGGTTGTTCTATTCGCCCATGGCAGTGGCAGCAGCCGCTTCAGCTCACGGAATCGGTTTGTGGCGGGAGCGCTGCAGCGGAGCGGATTAGCAACTCTGCTGCTGGATCTGCTCACGGCAGACGAGGAGAAGGTGGATCTGCATACCGCGCATCTGCGATTTGATATCGGGCTGCTTGCCGGCAGAGTGGTTCAAGCAACTGAATGGCTGCGGGACAACGCGGAAACCCGCACTTTTCGAATCGGCTACTTCGGCGCAAGCACAGGAGCTGGTGCGGCATTGGTTGCGGCGGCGAAGATGCCGGAGGCAGTAGCGGCGATCGTTTCGCGCGGCGGCAGGCCCGATTTGGCCGGTAAAGCGCTCGAGAATGTGAAAGCGCCTACGCTCCTGATTGTTGGCGGTCACGACCAGCAGGTAATTGAGCTGAACGAAACGGCGCTGAAGCAACTTCGCTGCGAGAAGAAGCTGGAGATTATTGCCGGCGCAACCCACTTGTTTGAAGAGCCGGGAGCGCTTGAAGAAGTGGCTCGGTTGGCAAGTGCTTGGTTCCAGCGGCACTTATTGACATCTGCTTGAGGTGGCCTCCTGCTTACGAGGGACGCACCAAAAATTCATTGGCGCGCATCCAACATTTGAGGACTGCATGAATCGAAATGCCCAACTGATCAATGAGCGCTACGATGCGCTTATGTTCGCTAAGTCCCCTGAGAGTGCCCGCAGAGCTGCACATGAGCTTGTCAAAGTGGTGCTCGGCGAGGACGCTGTGGCGAGACCTCTGGAGGAGACCCTTCGGGAAGTTTGCCGCCACCTCCGGCCATCCGATGACAGGAGCGAAGAGTCCCGCTTCGAGACCGAGTTCGTGGAACTCGGCATCTGGCCAAATAGCTCGCAAAAAATCGCAGCTTAATCGTGGCGGAAACTGGTCAAGATGTTATCCGGCGCTATCTCGAAGACGCCATTGCCGCCGAGAAGAGCTTCGAGACACGATTGCGAAGTTTTGCGGCTGAACCGGACGATGATGAAGTGCAGGCTGTGTTTCTGGCACATGCGGACGAGACTCGGCTGCACTCTGAACGGCTAACTACGCGGCTCGAGGAACTCGGTGGCAGTCCCTCAGCCGCAAAAGGATTCCTGGCTGAGATCTTTAGCTTGACTCCGAAGGCGGCCCAAGGGGCGCATCGGCAAGAGGAGCGTATTGCGCACAATCTGATCACGGTATTCACCATTGAGAGCAGTGAATGCGCGATGTATGAAGGGCTGGCGACCGTGGCTGCGGCGGCCGGCGATACCGCTACTGCGAATCTGGTTCGTGAAATACAAGCTGAGGAACGCCAAGGCGCAGAGGCGGTCTGGCGCTTCATACCTACTCGAGCGAAAATCGCATTCAATATGTTGACCATCGGCGAGACGGATCCCTCCATAGCGACCCGGACGTTGGATGACCGGGTGATCTGACATTCCAGCCGTGGCGACGAAGCGTCCCAAATACGACAAGACAAAAGCAGTAAAAGCGATGGCGAGAAAGCGCGTCGGCAGCCCTCCGCCCGCTCGTGCCATTAAAGAAGAGCCCATCCGCTCAAAACCAAAGCACAAGAAAACGTGGACCGAAGAGCTTGGTGAAGAGTCCTGACACTGTGCCCTCTCCTGAGATGGAGCGCCCCGTACGGCTCAACGAGCGGGAGGGCAACTATTGGTTGATCCTAAACCGTCCTAAAGTGCTCAACGCCTTCGATGAAGCGATGTTGAGCGATCTGGTGCGGGCGATTCAGGAGATTGACGATCCCGGGCGCCCGCTGATTGTCACCGGCAGGGGACGAGCGTTCTGCACCGGTGGAGATCTCAAAGCGTACTTCGGAAAAATCGACGATCACGAAGGACTGCGCCGGTACTTTCATTTGTTGGCGGATCTATTTGCCGGCATCGCAGACTATCCTGGCGTAACCATCGCAGCCGTTAACGGAATAGCGGTGGCTGGCGGGCTGGAGTTAATCTGCATCTGCGACTTGGCTGTGGCGGCCGAGAGCGCGCGATTTGCCGATGGGCACATCAACTATGGCCTGCATCCCGGCGCAGGATCGTCAGTTCTGCTGAGCAAGATGATAGGCGAACGCCGCGCGCGTTGGCTGCTCCTTTCCGGCGAGTTCATCGACGCGGCCGAGGCAGAGCGAATCGGATTGGTCAACCGCGTTGTCCCGGATGCCGAACTGGAAAGCATGGCAACTTCGATGGCCTCCTTGGTTGCTCGCCACTCGCGGGAAGCAATACGTCGAACGAAGCGTCTGGTCAGAAGCGACATCGAAAGCATCTTGCGAGTAGAACGAGAGTCACTGCTGGAGCATTTTCGCGATCCCGAAACACGCCTGCGTCTGGAACAGTTTTCAGCCAGATCGAAGATTAAGAGCGGGTGATGAGCGCGCCGTGAACCTTCCGAAAAGCGTTCGCATCGTCGAGGTCGGCCCTCGAGATGGCTTACAGAACGAGAAGCGCATCGTGCCGGTCGAAGCCAAGGTCTCACTGATCGAGTCGTTGGCTGAGGCCGGTTTGAAAAGCATTGAAGCGGGAAGCTTCGTATCGCCTAAGTGGGTTCCGCAAATGGCCGATACAGCTGCGGTGCTTTCAACAATTCGGCGGCTTGCAGGAGTCTCGTACCCGGTGCTGGTGCCTAATATCAAGGGCCTGGAATTAGCGATGGCCTGCGGTGCGGACGAAATCGCGGTGTTTGCCGCGGCATCCGAAACCTTTTCCCAGCGAAACATCAACTGCTCGATTGCGGAGAGTCTGGCGCGCTTGCGCTCGGTTGCTGAGGTAGCACTTGCCCGTGGGATCAAAGTGCGCGGTTATGTGTCATGTGCTTTAGGTTGTCCCTATGAGGGAGGGATTGCGCCTGAAGCCGTGGCTGGTGTTGCCAAGGAGCTCCACGAAATGGGATGTTATGAGATATCGCTGGGCGATACGATCGGCGTAGGAACGCCCGTGAAAGCGCAGACGATGTTGCAGGCCGTCGCGCACTATGTTCCATTCGACCGTCTGGCGGTACATTTTCACGACACATGGGGCCAGGCGCTCGCGAATATCCTAGCTTCATTGGAGCTTGGCATCGCGGTGATAGATAGCTCTGTGGCTGGATTGGGCGGGTGCCCTTACGCGGCCGGCGCGACGGGGAATGTTGCGACGGAAGACGTCGTTTACATGCTGGACGGAATGGGAATCGAAACGGACGTCGATCTGCGGAAAGTTGCGGCTGCCGGCCGCGCGATCTCGGCGGCGCTCGGTCGAAGTATCACATCCAAGGCCGCAATTGCGATTCAAGCGGCGGCTCCCTAGCAGCAGTTGTTATCATCGCGATGTTGTCGCGGACTGGTGTGAGGGAATGGTGTTGCGGAGGATTGGTTCGTGAATAAGGTAGTGGCCACGTCCGATGAAGCCGTTGCGGACGTGTTCGATGGCGCCACAGTCATGTTGGGAGGCTTTGGGCTCTGCGGTATTCCGGAGAACCTGATTGCCGCTCTAGTGCGGAAAGGCGTCAAAGGCCTGCACACTATCAGCAACAACATGGGCATCGACGGCTTCGGAATGGGGCTGATGCTCGAAGCAGGCATGATCGCATCGCATATCGGCAGTTATGTCGGCGAAAACAAGTTATTGGAATCGATGGTTATCGCGGGGAAGCTGACCGTAACTCTGGTGCCGCAAGGTACGCTCGCAGAACGTATTCGAGCTGGTGGCGCCGGTATTCCCGCCTTCTATACACCCACGGGGGTTGGAACGATTGTGGCGGAAGGCAAGGAAGTACGCGAGTTTGACGGGCGCAGCTATCTTATGGAACGAGCGCTTAAAGCAGACTTCGCACTGATCAAAGCGCGGCGCGGCGATCGCCTCGGCAACCTGGTCTATCGAAAGACTGCGAGGAACTTTAATCCGATGATCGCGACCGCGGCGAAGATCACGATCGCGGAAGTAGAGGAAATTGTCGAGCCGGGCGGGATCGATCCCGATCAAGTGGTGACGCCCGGGATTTATGTCAAACGCGTGGTGAAAGGCGAACGGTATGAGCGGCGAATCGAGCGCCGAACCGTGCGGAAAGCCTGAGATCGGATGAGCTCAACAGAGATTGAGAAGCGCGAACGGATCATAAGACGCGTAGCTCGTGAGTTGCAGAATGGCTTCTACGTGAATCTCGGAATCGGGATGCCTACGCTGGTTGCAAACCACATTCCAGCGGGAATCGAAGTGATTCTTCAGTCGGAAAACGGAATGCTCGGCGTGGGTCCCTATCCGATTGAAGGGTCGTGAAGACCCGGATTTGATTAACGCGGGCAAAGAAACGATCACCGAGTCGCCAGGCTGCGCCTACTTCTCGAGTGCCGATTCGTTTGCGATGATTCGCGGCGGCCATATCGACCTGAGTATCCTGGGCGCGATGGAAGTGGATGAGGAAGGAAATCTTGCAAACTGGATGGTGCCCGGCAAAGTAGTGAAGGGCATGGGAGGCGCAATGGATTTGGTCGCCAGTGCCCGCCGCGTCATCGTCGCGATGGAGCACACCACGAAAAGCGGCTCTCCAAAGATTCTGAAAAAATGTTCGCTGCCGATCACCGGATTGAAGGTTGTCGACACAATCGTGACCGAGCTGGCGGTAATTCGCGTAAGGCCGGAGGGACTCGTGCTCGAAGAGATCGCACCCGGGACGACCGTCGAAGAGGTTCAGAGGCTGACCGAACCGAAACTAATCGCAGACAAATTTTTCTAAGGGGCTGTCGCTAAAAGCGAGGTGCGTGGGTCTTTGAGAGCATGCACCGAGTGTTTCGGACGTTTCTCCTAGCCCTTGTGCCCGCGTTGACTCTTTTCGCGCAGGATGGGCTTCATAGCAGCACGCTTACCTTGAGCGCGGGCGGGGAAGTACCAACACGTAACGACTTTGGGGAATCGAGCGGGCCGGTTTTCAGCGGCAATTATGAATTTCGCATTTTCAAATATCTGGCTCTGGAAGCCGGAGTGGACACGATGCTGCCGAAGACACACAGCTATCAGGCGTTCTCCGTGTTGAGCGGCGCAAACTTGGTTTCATATTTCCCGCTACAAGGTGGCCAGTGCGCGCCTTGCGTGCTTGTCATTCAGCCGAATAGAACGCGAGTTACCTTGGTCCCCTTCGGTGTGAAGGGAATTTTGCCTCTTCGATCCAATCGTGTGGAGTTGTTTGCGGGAGGTGGCGGGGCTTATGCGTTTCACGCGGATTTCGGGAATTTTCGCGATGCCATGCTGGTTCAAGCAAGCCTGGGCGGACGGGTGGCATTAGACCATGGGCATCATTTCTGGCTGGGAACATCCGGGCATTTTTATTCGAATTTCGGGAGCGCGCGGCAAGAGTGGGCAACGTGGTCGGCCGATTTCGGTATCCGATTTGGGCATTGAGGTGTGCAGGGCGGAGCGGTTCTGACGGAATCTCGCGAGACAAGTGCGTCGACGATTGAGGCCGATCTCGAGCAGGCGTATCGCGAAACGCGCGGTGCAATTTGCTCTTATCTGCTTTGCCTCGGAGTACCGGCGGCGCAGGCGCAGGAAGTTACTCAGGAGGTGTATCTGCGGCTCTATCAGACCATGCGCAAAGGCGAGCAGGTTTTGAACTTGCGAGCATGGCTGTTCCGGGTGGCGCATAACCTTGGGCTGAAGGTGCGATCGCGAGAGAAGGCGTTTCGTGCGATCAGCCCCGATTGGGAGCGGTTTACACATTTCGCAGTGGAGTCACCGGAGCGAAGTCTGCTGGACAAGGAGAAGATGAGGCTGATGCAAGCGGCGCTCGAGAGCTTGTCTCCGCAGCAGAGGAATTGTCTTTACCTGCGAAGCGAAGGGCTGCGGTACCGCGAGATTGCGGATGTGATGGCGGTGAGCTCTTCAACAGTGAACGAGTTTCTGCGGCGGGCAATTGCGCGGTTGGCGGAGGCGGTGAATGGCTAGAGCATCTCACGTTTCCGATAGCAAGTTGATCGGGTTTGCGGACCGGGAGATCGGCGGGAATCGCGCGGCGGCCATTGCGGCGCATTTAGAACGATGCGCTGCATGCCGGGCGAGGTTGGCGACGTTGCAGAGCGCTGCGGCGGCCTATGAGCAGTTTCATCAACAGATTCTAAAGCCGGGACTTGCGGTGCCGGAAGCTGAGTGGCCGCCTCTGACCTTGCGAAAAGAGGCAGGACCGCGAGAGAGAAGCTTTCTTGCCAACCCGGCCGTGTGGTGGGCGGGTGCGCTGGCGGCCGCATGCCTGTTGCTAGCGGCCATATATTTTCGCGGGGAGCCTCAGGCTCAGCAGATGCGGCAATTGCTTACACAAGCCGCGGAGGTGCCCACGCCGCCGCATCGTAGGATTCAGTTGAGCGCTGCTGGACAGACTTGGCTCCGTCCGGCGGTCTTGCGGAGCGGGGCGCGTGCCACGGGCCTGGAGCATATTCAAGCGCTATTCATCAAAGCGAACTATAGCTGGGAAGATCCGTTGAGCGCGCGTTCGTTTGCCGCATGGCGGAACCGGCTTCGGGAAAAGCGCGACCATGTGACCTCAGTGGCAGCCGCAAACGGAGTGCGGCGGTTGTACCGGCTGCGAACCGAGGCGCCGGACGGAGTGCTGCGTACAGCATCGCTGACACTGCGCGCGGACGATCTGGCGGCGGTGGATGGCGCGTTCGAGTTCGACGATCAAGAGCGCGTGACCATGGCGGACAGAGGCCAGGATTCGGGCGATGTGCCGCGTAGCGAGCCGCGTGCGGCGGGAAAGCAGAATTCGCGAGCGCCGGAGCCAATGGAGCAGAAGGTCAGCGCTGCGGACGAGTTGCGGGTATTTGCGGCACTCGATGAGATTGGTGCGGATGTGGGTGAGCCGCTGAGCGTCCAAACCGACCGCGCGAAGCAGCACGTTTTGGTCACGGGGATGGGGATTGCGGCGGCGCGGGAGCGAGAGATCCGTGAGGCATTGGCCAGCGTGCCGAATGCGGTCGCGCGCTTTGATTCGGCGGCGGCTCCGCAAGCAGGCGCCCGGGGCCGCACAAATCCAGAGGCGTACTCGACGGATGTGAGTGCGCCCCTTCGTCATAGCCTCGAAGAACGCGCCGGCGGAGCGCAGCAGCTTCAATCGATCACCGACCGGGCATTGGAGGCTACCAATTCCCTGCTGGCGCGGGCACATGCGCTGCTGGTCTTAGCGCAGGCGTTTCCGCCCGATGTGGAGGCGAGCTTCAGTAACGAAGAGCGCGCGACCCTGCGCAAACTGCGGCATCGTCACGCGATTGCAATTGAGCAGACAACCTTACAATTAGAGGAAGCACTCAAGCCGCTAGTGAAAGGATCGGAAGGCAACCGGGACAATTCGGGGGGAACCGGGGACGGGCCGAATGCGTCGTGGCAAGCCGGAGCTGGGAAATTGTTTGAGCATGCGCGTGCGCTCGATCAATCCGTGAGCCGGTTGCTCGCTGCCAGCTATTCACAGCAGGCAGGCGAGGGTGTGTTGAGTCAATTGCCGAAAGACATGGAGAGCGTGGAGGCACTTGCGCGTTGGCAAGCGGGGGCTGAATGAATTAGCCGGTCTGCTGCTGTTGTGGGCGCCATTACTGATGGCCCAGCAGGGCGGCTTTATCGCGGGAGTGGTGCGCGAGCGTTCCGGCGCATTGGTTCCGGGCGCGGAGGTGCGCATCCAGAGCGAGCTTACGGGCGCGCGTCAAAAGACGAACTGCGACGCTCAGGGCAAGTATGTGAGCTCCGAGCTGGCGGCGGGCAATTACAAGATTACAGTGCGGAACGAAGGATTCCGAACTGTGTCGGAGACCGGCATCGTCGTGGAAGCGGGGCGGACCCGTGAGGCCGATTTCCTCATCGATTTGTTGCCGCTGGCGCAGGAAGTAACGGTAGAGAGCACTCACGACGATAGCGACCCGACAGCGAACGGGCTGGCGGTGAGCCGGGAATCTTCGGCGAGCACGCTTCCTATGAACGGGCGCGATCTACACGGGCTTTACGGGCTGATGCCGGGAGCCGCCGCGACGCCTGCCGCGGCAAGCGACGGCGGCCAGTTTACGGTGGCTGGGCAGCGGCCGAACACGAATACGTTTCGAATCGACGGCATCAGCGGGAATACGGGTATTGGAATTTCCGCGCTGCCCGGCACGTTTCCAGGATCGAGCTTGCCGGGCATGACGGTGATCGGCAGTACCCAGAGCCTGGCGTCCAAAGAAGAAATTCAGCGGGTCGAGATGCGGTCGTCCGATTTTGCGCCGGAGTATGGCGACCGGCCGGGCGCACAGGTGCTGATTGAGACCAGGTCGGGATCGAACGATTTTCATGGGAGCGCGTTCGGGTATCTGCGGCCACAGATGCTCGATAGCGGCGACTGGTTCGCCCAGAAGTACCAAACCGCGCTTGCGCCTGCGTCGTTGAACGGGTATGGCGCCAGCCTGGGGGGCGCATTGTGGCCAAACCATACATTTTTCTTTGCGGCCTTCGAGCAGGTGAACGTGAACGATACGGCGCTGCAGTTGATGCCGACACCCTCGCTGGCCGCGCGGCAAGCTGCGCCGCCGAATTACCAGACGCTGTTGAACGCCTTTCCTTTGCCGGTGGGACCGCAAGTAAGCGCGAATGAATCGCTGGGGATAGTGGCGCTCGGAAAGCAGGCGGGCGTTAAGAATTACAGCGCACGAATCGATCAGACGATCGGGAACAGGGCGCGCGTCTTTGCGCGGTACGCGAATGTACCCTCGTGGTCCACGACACAGCAATTGGGAATTACGGACGCGAGGGTCGGCTGGATGAGTGCCACCTTGGGCTCGACATTCGAGCGGGGAGGAGCGATACACGACCTGCGCTTCAATTACTCGTTTGTGCGGGCTGGTTCGTCGTGGGCTGCGGCTAATGATCGCGAGCGGACAGCGTTTGCGGAAAGTCCCGACCCGTATTACACGCTGGATAACGCAGTGGCGGCGCTGTCCATTGCGGGCGTGGGACAGGTGCTTTCCGGTCATGAAGGCGATAGCGTGCAAAGGCAATGGGAGGGAGCCTATACGGTGGCGAAGCAGTTCGGCCGGCACGACGTGCGCGCGGGAGCGGATTTCATCGAGCTATTCGCCAGGACCCTGAATGGAGCAGATATTCCCACCGTATCGGTCGTGGCCGAGAATGTGGAAGGGCTCCTGGCAGGAGATGCTCTCGGTGTTACTCTTTCCGGTGGCCGGGTGGTCGGTGCCAGCGGACGCATCCCGATTGGATCGGTGTTCGTGCAGGACACCTACAAAAGGGGCGACCGTCTGAGCATTCTCTATGGAGTGCGCTGGGAGATCACTCATCCTTCCGATTCGGGATACAGCACCGCATTGGATTTTGGCACCTGGAACGGAGCGGGCACGAATTTCAATGACATGGCGAGTGTTTACGGCATAAACCGAATACGCTGGCCGATGCGGTACGGGCAAGTGGCGCCGCGTCTTGGACTCGCCTATCGCGCCAAGGCGCCTGCTCTGGTCTTTCGGCTGGGAGCAGGCATTTTCTACGATGATGCGCTGGGCTCACTGATTAACCCCGTCAATCTCTCTCCCCTGAATAGTTGGGTTTTCGTGCCCGGAGAGGCGAATGCGAGTTTTGTGGCTCCCACCACTCCGCTGCCCGATGCGCCCCAGCTATTTCTGCCCAAGGTTTGGGAATGGAGAGCGTCTGTGGAGAGAGCGATGGGAGAGAAGTCGGCGCTCTCGTTTTCCTATGTTGGATCGGCGGGCAGGCGACTGCTGCGAGAAGAAGCGACTTTGGCGCCAGGCAGCCAAATCCTTCAAGGCTTTGCATTCACGAGCGCCGGCACTTCGGACTACGAAGCGCTAGTGGCCCAGTTCCGGGGACAAATTACGCCGAGCCTCTACACGTTGGTTTCCTACACTTGGGGGCATTCGATTGACACAGGATCGCAGGACTCTTCGATTTTTCTGACCGGCCCGGACTATGGAAATGCGGCCGACCGTGGGTCGTCGTCATTCGACATACGGCACAACGTGAGTGCTTCGGCGACGTACCGATTGCCGGGACCGCATCTGCGTGCCTCGCGATGGTTGAGCGGGTGGAATTTGAGCTCGACGATCGAAGCGCGCAGCGGCTTCCCGTTCGACGTGACGACAATGGACCGGAGCATCGGGTTGGGCTTTGCGAATTCCGGGCGGCCGAACCTCGTCCCCGGAGTGCCGCTGTGGATTCAGAACAGCGCCATACCGGGCGGGCGGCAGCTGAACCCGGCAGCTTTCCAATCGTCGGCGGGTGCAATGAACGGAACGCTGGGGCGCAACGTTCTGACGGGCCCCGGTCTTTTTCAGGTCGACGCGAGTTTGCGGAAGCAGTTCCGGCTCCGTGGCGCCAGCCTGCTCGAAGTGAATGCGAGCGCGTTCAACCTCTTCAATCACGCAAACTTCTCAAATCCCGTGGGTTATCTGGGAAGCGCTCTGTTCGGGCAGCCGATTTCGATGCAGAGTTTGATGCTCGGTTCGGGAGGTCCGAACAGCGGGCTGACTCCAATTTTTCAAGCAGGCGGGCCGCGGACGGTAGAGCTGAGCGTGAAGTTCAGCTTTTAGGGGATCTATCGCCTCCCATTGGGCGGGATATTCCCAGGCGCATTCACGCTCATGTCAGCTTGTGACGGCGCATTGCTAGCATCGTCTTCTCGGGTCAAGTGCAGCATAAATGGCGCAATTTGAAACGGCAGTTTTTCCTTCGCCGAGAGTAGAGGTACACTGCGCGCTTTCGACATGCGCAACTGATCGGACCACGGGTTCATCACAACGCGAGAGCCAAGCGGCAGAGCGGCAACCTGCTCCGTGTTCCTCAGCTGGAGCTCCGGCGCTATCTCCATCAGGCCCGAAAGCCGCAAATCCCGGTGGGTATCAGCCATGCGGTTGCCGAGCAGCGGCTTAATAAGATGGGGAACCTCATCGCTGCGCTCAGACAGCATACGAAGGAAGAGGCCCACCTGCCGAAGATTGGGGTTGTAAGGAGACTTCTTCAGAATTTCCATCGCTTTCTGATCCGCGGCGGCTTCCTCATTTCTGTCACGCGCCACCGCAATATCTTTCAGGGTGGCCTTGTCGTCGAACATGAGGCGGTCCGCAAACGCGTATTGCGTATTGACGGAATGTCCAAGCATGATGTGCGCCAGCTCGTGTGCCAAAACCGCAGCCAGGCAGGCCTCATTCGGAAGCACATCGATCAAACCGCGGCTGACGACAATCGTGTGACCGACCGGCATCGATTCCAGCGGAGTGGTGAGCAGAATTCGAACTCGTATGGGTGGGTCGACGGCGGGAAGATTGTTGGATACTTCGAGATTATTCAGAACTGTGTCGAGAACCTTGTCCACTTCGCCGATCGGAGAGACCAACCCTGCCCGCTGAAGCCGCTCGACGATGTTGTCTTCCGCCTGAAGCTGCCACATGCGCTGCGCCTCGACAGGAGAGGGGTCCGCTGCCTGTTCGCTTTGGTCTTTAACACCTTGAGGAATATCGACGGTCAAATTTGTGAACGCTTCCTGGCGCTGGTCTTTCTCAGGCTCGTAACTCCATAGCCGGGTTTGCGCCCGGAGCGCGACGTGCCCGAAGGTATGAGTCGGAAAAGAAGTTTCTTCGGTGTAGATTGCGGCCGGCAGCCACAAATGCGGGCCCCCGTTCACTCGCCACGAATCGAAGTGAAGATAGCCGGCGCGCATAGCTCCGTTGGTACCCTCAAATCGAACCACGTTATAGTCGCGGTCCTCAACCCAAATTCGTCCTTCGAAGCGTCCTTCAAGCGGTCGTCCTTTAGGCGCGTCGCCTCGCGGCTTTACGTCGATGACCATACATCGAACGTCACCCAGAAATTCACGTCTATTGTATTGAAAAGTGTAATGGGCGCGGTCGAAGCCATTTGAATCGACAAACATCCTGGCGGCAAACCCCCGCGGGAAAAATTCGAGGGAAAAAAGGTTCGTGAACGGATGAATGGTGCTCTTAAAAAATCCTGAAAGGCCTGATGCCGCCGGGATATATGACGCAAGATCGACACCGCGGGTCAAGTCGATCCTGGCAAGGAAGTAAAAGTCACGGTGGGGAACAGATCCAAGGTCGGAGTCCGGTTTCTGTTGCTGAACGTAGGTCTCGACCATCGGCTGCGTCGTCTTCAGTTTCTGTACGAGCATATGCTCGTTGCTGATTGCACGATCGACAACCTCGTCGAAACTTGTCGCCTGTCGAGAAGAGGCATCCGTCCCTGGAGCCGGGTTGGTTTGCGCCTGGGCATTGGGACAGATGAAGAAAACCGCCAAGAGCCAAGGCAGAGTTGAGATAGGGCTCTTCAACGTCATGGGTACACGCATTGCTAACATTTAGACCCATCCAAGCCGGGATTCATGTACATAAAATCCTTGTTCAGAGCAGCAGAGCGTACTGTTACTCGATAGTGAGTGAAATATCGTTAACCTTGCTCGCGACCAGCGCTCTTCATTAGAACCCGCATCTTCCTGAAAAGACCCGCCAGGGCAAGAAGGCGGAGCTTTAGACTCGAACGCTAGGCCCTCAAATGGCGCGGTTATACTGGTTGGAGATCCCGACTGTAGTATGAAGACCCATGTAAAGTTCGCGATCTTAATAGTCCTGATTGCAGGATCTCTTCTTTGGCTCGGCGTGAACGGCGTCAACGACACCAAAGCATACTACAAAACCATCCCCGAGGTCCAGCAGATGGGTGCAGCGGCGCACGACCAGAGACTCAGGGTCGCGGGCGATGTGCAGCCGGGTTCCATAGTAAAGAACGGCCAGCAGGTCTCGTTCGTGTTACATCAAGGCGCTACAACGCTGAATGTGATGTATTCAGGCTCCGATCCTCTCCCGGACACGTTCAGGGACAATGCTCAGGCGCTGGCCGACGGACGCATGGGTCCGAACGGCGTGTTTGAAGCCAACAAGATCCAGGCGAAATGCGCTTCTAAATATGCGGCGAAAGCTCCCCAGGGTGGAATTTCTCATCAACCGGGTGCACCCGCGAAAATCAGCAGCGTTGCGCCTCGCAAAGGCAGTCCGGCCCAGCTAAGAGCACTTAGGAGAGGCGCTCAAGAAAAATGGAAAATATTGGCGCGTTGGCTGTTCTGCTCGCCTTCTGCCTGGCCATATTTGCAATCGTCGCAGCCATCGCGGGTAAATATGGCCGGCGACCCTTCTTAATCATCAGCGCGGAACGAGCCGTTTACGCCATTTGGGTTCTGCTTACTACTGCTTCGGCCATTCTTATCACTTTGCTGATTCAGGGCGATTATCGCCTGGCGTATGTTCAAGCGCACAGCAACCGGGCGATGGCCGGGATTTACAAGTTCACGGCGTGGTGGGGCGGCCAGGAAGGCTCGCTGCTCTTGTGGAGCTGGATACTCGCTACTTACTCAGCCATCGTGGTTTACACAAACCGCCGCAAGTTTCGCGAGATGATGCCCATCGTCATCGGCATCATGATGGCGACTCTCGCTTTCTTCGTCGGCATGATCACTTTTGTCGCGAGTCCTTTTCAGGTGCTGATGGCCGGGCGTGGAATCATCGATGTCGGCGATGGAAACGGTTTGAGTCCGCTCCTGCAATGGTGGACGATGGCCATCCATCCGCCTTTCTTATATCTCGGGTACGTCGGCTTCACCGTGCCGTTTGCATTCGCGATGGCATCGCTGATTACCAGGCAGCCCGGCGAAGCTTGGATCCACACGACTCGACGATGGGCCATCCTTACCTGGCTGTTTCAAAGCACAGGCATTCTGCTGGGCATGGGATGGGCGTATACAGTACTTGGCTGGGGTGGTTATTGGGGCTGGGACCCGGTCGAGAACGCCTCACTGATGCCGTGGATCACCGCTACTGCCTTCCTGCATTCCGTGATGATGCAAGAGAAAAAGGGAATGATGAAGGTGTGGAATATGGTGCTGGTCTCGGCTACATTCCTGCTGAGCATTCTGGGCACGACACTCACGCGCACCGGGCTGGTGGCATCTGTACACGCGTTCGCGCAATCTCCCGTCAAGCCGTATTTCACGACTTTTCTGATTACGGCCACTGTGCTCACGGCGTTCGCAATTATCAAGAATCTGCCCTATCTCAGAAGCGAGGTGAAGCTCGAGAGCGTCGTCTCGCGCGAGTCCAGTTTTTTGTTCAACAATCTGATTCTGCTTGCAAGTTGCTTTGCCGTCCTGTGGGGCACGCTATTTCCGGTCCTGATGGAAGCGCTCACCGGCGAAAAAGAAACCATTGACGCACCTTATTACACTCGCGTGAATGTGCCGATTGCGCTGTTTCTGATCTTTTTAACGGGCGTCGGTCCGTTGATCGCGTGGCGGAAGAGTTCGCTGAACAGTTTGAAACGGTCCTTTTTCGTACCCACAATCGCTGGCGCGCTAGTGCTGGCCGCCTTGGCTGTGTCGGGGATTCATCAACTCGCCCCGCTGATCTCGTTTGCCCTCTGCGCGTTCGTATTCACCTCGATCATTGGCGAGTTCTGGAAGGGATCACGGGCGATCCAAGCCAAAGAACATCTCCCACTGCCGCAGGCTGCGTTCCAGCTTACGTGGCGCAATACGCGACGGTACGGCGGCTATCTCGTACACATGGGGATCGTTTTGATGTTCATCGGCTTTACGGGGAGCGCTTTCAATCAACACGAGACCCGGAACCTCGGCCTCGGCGAAAACTTGCGCTTCGGAAAGTACGATTTGAAATTGCTGAGTGTCAACAACGGCGAAACTGGAAACTACGAATTCAGTCACGCTGTCCTGGATGTCTCGCGCAATGGCAACATCATCGATCAGCTGAATCCTGAAATCCGTCTCTATAAGTCAAGCCAGGAACAGAACTCAATCATCGGGATTCGCAGGCGCCTCAATGAAGATCTCTACGTGAACTACTCGGGAATTTCAGACGGTGGCAAAGCCATTTTTCAGATGTATGTCTTCCCATTGGTTTCTTGCGTCTGGATGGGCTACTGGGTTCTGCTGTTCGGAACCGTGATTTGTTTGATTCCCGCAAAGGTGCGCCTGCAATATGCGCGCACGGAGGTAATAGGCATTGCCAGCACGCCTGCGACGGTCGAATCTTAAGCTTGTCCTGGCGTTCTTCGTTGCCTTGGCAGCACTCGTCGCGCAAGATCCAACGTCATACCTGACGCCCGATGTCACGCGCGTGGGCGACAAACTCGCCTGCCGCTGCGGTGGTTGCCGCAACACAGTCGGTAATTGTCCCATGCTGCGCTGCAGCTCCGCGGATCCCATGCGCCGCCGGATTCACGAAATGAAATCGCGCGGGATGAGCGACGGCGACATCGTCAATACGATAGTTCGCGAGCAAGGGATCGTCGCGCTCTCCGCGCCACCGGCCGGAAGCCTCGGCGGGCTGATCACCTGGATTATGCCCGGGATTGCGCTTCTGCTCGGCTTCTTCGTTTACTCGACATACGTGCGCCGTAATCGTAAACAGCCCGAGCCGCTGACGCCTCTCGATCAGGCGACCATCGATCGGTTCCGCAGCCAGATCGATCGGGAGCTTGGCGAATCTTCCGAGCCAGACATGGGTGGCACAGATACGCGAAGATGATTTTCGCCGCCGCGATTGTTCTTACGCTTGGCGCATTATCGTTCACTCTCTTCGTTCGAACGAAGGATGTTCCGGACCCTCTGCCGGTCTCGCCAATTCAGCACCTGGAAGATCGCAAGCAGGCCATTTACGACAATTTGCGCGATCTGCAGTTTGAGTACCGTCTCGGCAAACTTTCTGACGAAGATTATCAGCAAACCAAACAGGCGCTTCAGAAGGAGTTGGCGGGAGTGCTCGCCGAGATGGAAGAGACAAGTAAGAGACTGGGTCTGGCGCCCACACGCGTGCCTCCCCGGACGCCATCGGCCAAGCCATCGGCGGCGCGGGTGAGTGGTACTCGTTGCCCGCACTGTGGCGCGACCTTTCCGCAAACTCTCAAATATTGCGGTGAATGCGGGAGAGCGATCGCGTGAAGAAGTTAGTTCGTATTTTCTCGCTTTGCGCGCTCGGTGCGGTTTCTCTCTTCGGATCTATTGACGGAACCGTGATGAATCGCACCACGGGAAAGCCGCAGCCGTCGGTGAACATCACGCTCGTTAAGCCCGGTCAGCAGGGCATGCGGACCATTGGATTCGCGGCGAGCGATGCGTCCGGGCACTTTACGTTTCAGAACGACGAACCGGGCGGTGGACCGCAATTGTTGCAGGCAAACTATAAGGGCGTCAACTACAACAAATTGATGACGCCGAATATCCCGACGTCCAATGTTGAGCTCGATGTCTATGAGGCGACAAAATCACCGGCCGTAGCGCACATTGCGCAGGAAATGCTCGTCCTGGAGCCGTCAACCAGCCAAATCGGCATCAGTGAAACTGTTGTCGTAGAAAATCAGACGAACACAACTTATAACAACGACGCCCTGGGCGGCTTGCGTTTCTATTTGCCTCCTGCGGCAAACGGCCAAGTGCGAATCAACGCGCAAGGCCCACAAGGAATGCCTTTACCGCGACCGGCTGAGAAGACAAAAGACGGCGATATCTTCAAAGTAGATTTCCCCATCAAGCCGGGCGAGACAGAATTTCAAGTCAACTATGTGCTTCCGGTTGGCTCGCCATTTGCATTTCGCGGACGCGTGGTGAACGTCGATGGAATGCCTGCGGGTCCGCTGCGGCTGGTCGCGCCACCGGGTGTGACCCTGACTGGAAAGGATATCCAACAGGTTGGGACCGAGCCAAAAACGCAGGCGACTATTTACAACGTCATCGCCGCCGATAACTTTTCCGTCGATGTAACTGGGACCGGCTCGCTTCGTAATGCCGATGCCTCTAGCGCTGGCGACGATAGCGGCGCTCCGCAAGTGACGGAAGGCAGACCGCGAATCTACAAGCATTTGGCTTGGCTGGTCGCACTCGCGTTCTGCGTTCTTGGAGTCGGGTTGATCGTTCTTTTCCGCAACTCGCCTGTGCGCTCGCCGTACGGCAAGTAGCCCCGGGCAAACGCCAGATGCCGGAAGCCATCGAACTCGACAACGTCTGGAAGTTCTATGGCGATTACGCTGCTCTTCGCGAATACACGTTAACTGTTGCGGAAGGCTCCTGTTGTGCGCTGCTGGGGCGCAACGGCGCGGGGAAAACAACACTTCTGCGTATTTTGGCGGGCCTCTCGTCTTTTCAACGCGGTACTGTGCGCGTGTTCGGCGAAGCGCCACGAAGCGATCGCGCCAAGCAGCAGGTTGGATTTCTCGGACACGGAATCGGCGTCTATGAAGATCTTTCCGCCCGAGAGAACTTGAATTTTTTCGCCGGGATCAGCGGCATTAAGAACTCCCGCGGCGTTATCGACGCCTGGCTGGAGCGTGTCGGCCTCGCTCGTGTGGCGACTATGCCGGTCCGTCAGTTCTCGCGGGGCATGCGCCAGCGGCTCGCCTTAGCCCGCACATTCCTTCACGAACCCAAGGTCCTTCTCCTCGACGAGCCGTTCACTTCGCTCGATGACCGCGCCATCGCCATGCTCAGCCAACTGCTTGCTGATGCGCGCCGGCGCGGGGCGACGATCGTTATTTCAACTCACCAGATTCGTGAAGCACTCGCGACCGCCTCGCACGTCGCCCTAATCGAAAACGGCAGACTGCGTTTCGCCGGTGAAAGGACCCAAGAGATGCTCGACGATCCCGGTCTTCTCTACCGCTTGTATATGGGAGACCGCGTCGCGTGAGCTTGGGTATTGCATGAGATCCGTGCGGCAGGCGCTGTCCGTAGCCCGCAAAGATCTCGCCATCGAGTTTCGTACCAAAGAATCGCTGAATGCGGCAGCCGCCTTTGCGGTCGCCATTTTGTTGCTGTTCAGCTTCGTCTTCGATCCCTTCGCCGACGTCACCCGGGAAATGACCGGGGGCCTTCTCTGGCTGGTCGTTGCATTCGCCGGAGCGCTGGTGTTCAATCGCGGGTTCGCGCGCGAATTGCCGAATGAATGTCTCGATGCGCTGCTATCGTCCCCGCTTTCGGCGGGCAGTCTGGTCATCGGGAAGGCTGTCGCAAATTTCGCGATGCTGATAATTGTCGAAATTATTTCCTTTTTCGTTCTCGGCATCTTCTACGACGTGCGCTGGTGGCTGCGGCCAGCCGAACTCGTTGTTCTGTGCGGTCTTACAACTTGGGGCATCTCTATCGTAGGCGCGGTATTTGGGGCGCTCACAGTCAATTTGCGGCTTCGCGAGCTGATGCTGCCCGTCATCATTTATCCGCTTCTGATTCCAGTGCTGATCGCAGCCATCGAAGTCACCAATACGCTGTTCGCGAACCGGCCGTTGACTGGGTATGAGCTGTTGTGGTGCCGCGTGCTGGTGATCTTCGATGTGGTATTCACTGCTCTTGCGCTCGCCTTGGCCGACACCATTTTGGTCAACTAGTAGAGGACGGGATTGAAAATGTTTACGCGCGAAAAAGTTGTGATTGGATTAGTAGCGGCGGCGGGACTCTTGCTGGCTTACAACCTGTATCAAATTTTCCTCGTCTTACCGGATGAAGCGATGCAGGGCGCCATCTATCGAATTATGTTCTTTCATGTACCCGCTGGTATCACGTTCATGATCGGGTACTTCGCCGCGCTTGTGCTGAGCGTCCTTTATTTGACCTCAAAGAATCTCCGTTACGACTCGCTCGCAGCCTCTGTCGTCGAAGTGTCGGTCGTGTTTTCCGTGGTGAATATCGTGACCGGCAGTATTTGGGCGCGCATCATCTGGGGCATTTGGTGGACTTGGGATTACCGGCTCACTTCAGCTCTGGTGTGCGTCCTCATATTCAGCGCTTACTTAATGCTGCGGCAAGCGATCGATGAGCCAACGCAGCGGGCGCGTTTGTCGGCCGCGCTTTCCGTATTCGGATGCATCGATGTGGTGATTGTTTGGAAATCAATAGAGTGGTTCCGCACGCAGCATCCGGGGCCGGTGCTCAGCATCCGCACCGGCGGCGGCAACATCGATCCGGCCATGGAACGCATGATTTATATGAATCTGCTGGCAATCCTGATGATCGGGACAGCGTTGGTGCTCGTGCGCACGCGGCAAGAAGCAACAGCCCGCGAAATCGATTCACTGCGCCGGCTTGCGAACGCAGCATAGAAATCTAAGAGGAATTCAATGGACGCTCGGAATTTTACTTACATGTTTTACGGCTTTCTTGCGGCTTGGTTGATCGTACTGTCTGTACGTCGTCAGTCTCGCGCGCCGCGGAGCACGCCTGAAAAAAGAATTGGAAGACGTCAAGCAACTCGTCAGCTCACCCCAGACCGGTCAGGGAGCACCGCAACAAGATCGAGTCCGTTAAGATCACATGCCGTTGGTCATCGATCGCCGTTGTCTATGCTGCGTCCCCGCCGTTCCGTGAAGGCGCTGACCTACGGCCACACCCACGTCTATGCTTTCGATAAGCAGGATAGCTTGCATCTGCTGAATCTTACCGCTGTCGGCTACAATTTTGCCGACGGAGTTCCGGTCGGATGCCTTGAGGCATCATTTTCTAACCGGGGAGCCGATCTCAAGCTTCACGCGATTGCGGGCGAAATGAAAGATGATGGAAAGACTACGAGCCTCACGTGGCGGTAACTGCCCTCTTCACCGCGGGTCCACCCCGCCTGCCGCAATCAGGCGCAATGCGGTCATGCTGGGCACGAAAAAATAATCGCCTCCGCGAAGCTCCACGAAATTCGGTAGCGCGCCGCAAACGAACGGAGGATTATTCGGATCTTCCGTTCCCTGAACCATGTACTTGCCGCGACCGTCATGATTACCCATCAGCATGTCCTTGTCATTGCCCTGGCGCGCATCGTTTCCATATTCGATCCACTGCTGCTGGATGAACTCGAACTGGCGAAAGAGACTCGCGTTCAACGCAATGAAAATGATTCCATGCTCGTCCTGATCTCTCACAGGCTGGTCTTCAGGCGTGTAAGGACCATAAGGCATGCCGCGTCGCGAGATACGCCGGCGATTGACCAGCTTCCCTGTGAATCCGAAAGTGTCGCGCGGATTCGAGCGCCGCACATGCGCTCCGATCGGGCAACGCGCGCCATCCTGGTCCTTTCCAAAGGTAAAGTTCACGTTCCGCTTTTTGTCATGCACGATCGCGTCGTCTGGTTTGTCCGGCGATAATTCCACAGGAGTGCCGTCCCGCCAACGGCCGATGAGTTTTGACGCCAGCTTCTCTTTGCCTCCTGCGTAGAGCGCTCCCTTCTCATTCAAGTAACGCCGGAACGTCTCCACATTTTGATGTAGCTTCCGGTAGACCATGAAGGTGCCGTTGCTGGCTAGTAGATGCGGGACAGGCGCGACCGGCAACTCGCCTGCTTCATCCGCGTATCCCAACAGAAGCTCACCCGTGGCGAGCGGCGCCCAAGTTCCATCCGGCATCAGCTTGCCCTGACCGGGCTGCGTGTCCCGCTCGACACCCAAGAAATCGGGATTTCCGAAACCATCCCTGAAGCCGAAATGTTCCGTGCTGGTCCATTTCCCATCGATCATCAAGGCGCCCGCATCCTGCGTGCCGATGACCTTCACACCGCCCGTCGCGTCGACCAACTCCTGCACTCGCGCGCAACATGTATTCAACGCATCCGCGGATTTTGCATTCACACCCACCCACGCGTGAACCTGCTGCTGCCGCCAGATGTCGTCCCAATGCTCCTCTGAATTGCGCCCGTATCGCATAGAATCTGCGCGCGCGCCTTCATTCCTTGAACAAACTCCACCGGGAACGTCTGCAGAGTGGCGGCCGGCAATTGAAGCTGCACCAGTCCTCTGTAAGTGAACGCAACGTTCACCGTGCAGTCAGGCTTTTTTCTGTCCTCCCAGCGCTCGCCCGTGGTGATGTAATCAACCAGTTTTCCGATCACCTCACGCCCGCGATCGCCCTCCAATATTTGCAGGAACAGGTAACGCGCAAACGGCAGGTTATATCCGCGCAGCACGAACCCTTGGATGTCGGTCGCGTTCAACTTACTCATAGGCTCGCGCTTTACTGAGCGTTTCCCAGAATGCCGCGAAGGCTCTCTGCAATTCCGCGGGTTCTTTCCCCTGATTTTCTTCGATAAACACCGCTAGCGCACTCTGCGTTTGAAGCGCCCGCAAGGTCTGCTGCACGGTCTTATCATTCACGTCGGCGAAGTAAAACGTAGTGGTCAACTGGCACTTCTTCATGTACGTCGTGAACGCGCCTACATCGTCAATACCCGGATATCCAACGCAGTGCTGCCAGACAGCATGCACATGCTCCGGAATCTCGCGCGCCATGCGGCCCAGGTAGGTATCCAAATCGCCATCGAAGTTCGACTCGAAGATCAGGTACTGCGATTTCAGGTGCTCCTCGCAAGCAGGCATCCCTACGTACACGACATCGTCCATCACCACCAGACGCGCCATATGCGTGCTGGATATTTTCGCGAATGGGCTATTTTTGCCGCGATCAAGGTTCGCCAAGTACATTCGGATCGCCAGGTTATGCGAAATTTCCGTCTTATCGCCTCTGATGGGCGACAAAATCGTGAGTCCATAAACATTCCCGCTTTGATTCGGCATCTCCTTCTATGTCCCGACCGGCGCTTGGCCCGTTGCCCCCAGATCACCTTGAACTTGAACCAGAAAGCGCCGATACGCTCGCGCGAATTCTTCAGCCCGCATGCCGCTGCTCTGGTTGTGGAAAGCGTCAAGCGCTGCCTGAACACGATGCGCGGCTTTCACATCGTTGGTTGTTGCATGCGGATAGGCGGTGTAGTAGTAATCCGTATCGAACTGCACTCGGGCGATGTACTGCTTGAACCCAGTGACCGGAACCGCTCCGGGAAATTTTTCGCTCCAGCGCCAGATCAGATTCAATCCGATGCTCAGCACAGCCGAAAAAGCGTCGATGTACTGGTTCCAGGTTCCATTGAAGTTGCTGAAGAACAGCAAATAGTCGTACTGCAACTTCTCTTGTGGCTGATCCTTGCTGAGACGCGGAAATTTATTTCGCGGAACAACCACCCATCGCGCGAAGTGGATGAACGACAGGTTCACCAGGTCCGCTTGCAGCGCCTTGACGTGCCCCAAAACGAAGAAGAAGCCCCGCACGATCCACGTCTTCCAAGGCCGCATGGGCGTGATGGCGTTCATCGCGTAAGTCTTGCCGTTTATATTGGTCATAGCCGTTTTATCCGCTTGGCGCGCCGGAGTTCCTGCTATTATCGCTCGCCAGACAATCATCACACCCGCCCGCACCGAGTATTTTCTTTGTGTTACCCTAGATAAGTAAAAATCGAGATTAAGGTTAAGACGAGGAGTACCGTTTTCTAGCATGTCCCTGGCGGTTGAACAGAAGTCCCAAGTGATCGGCAAGTATAGGATCCACAAGTCGGATTCTGGTTCGCCAGAGGTTCAGGTTGCCCTCCTGAGTCAGCGCATTTTGCAATTAACTGAGCATTTCAAGACCCATCAAAAGGATCACCATTCCAGGCGCGGTTTGCTTACCATGGTCTCCCGGCGTCGAAGACTGCTCAAATATTTGAAAGATCGCAGTCCGGAGCGCTATAAGGTTCTGATTCAGAGCCTGGGCATCCGCCGCTAATTACGGTTCTCAGGTAGGCGCAGGTTTTGAGCCTCGCAAGCGCAGAGTAGCTCGATGTCGTACCGCGTAACACTGCTTTGGTAAGCAGTCCTCCCCAGTTCGAAACTCCAAGTCAGAGCTTGATCCCGAAGTTGGTGCGCACGCCAATGCCTTTCATTGGCGGAGCGAAAAGGAAAATGGATGCGGATCTACGCATCGAGAAATAAAAATGTCACATAAAGTTGAAATCGACCTGCAAGGGTCAAAGGTCTCAATCGAGACCGGCAAAGTTGCCAAACAGGCCAACGGGTCTGTTGTCGTCAGTTCAGGAGATTCGGTGGTGTTAGTCACCGCGTGCTCCGCCGAGAAGCCTAAGCCCGGAGCTAGCTTCTTTCCACTCACGGTGGATTACCGCGAGTACACCTACGCCGCTGGGAAGTTTCCAGGCGGGTTCATTAAGCGTGAGGGACGTCCCTCCGAAAAGGAGGTCCTCACCAGCCGGCTCATCGATCGCCCTGTCCGGCCGCTGTTCCCGGAGGGCTACAGCCACGAAACGCAGATCATCGCGATGGTGCTTTCCGCCGATCCGGAACACGATCCGGCGGTACTTGCCATCATTGGAGCCGGTGCGGCGTTGGCGATTTCCGATATACCGTTTCATCACGTCTTGGCCGGTGTTCGCGTCGGGCTCATCAAAGGCACGTATCGCGCGAATCCTGCCTACGAGGAGACCAAGGACGCCAAGCTGAGCATCATTGTCGCCGGTACTGAACAAGGGATCGTGATGGTCGAAGCGGGCGCCACTGAAGCAACCGAAGCTGAGGTTCTCGATGCCATCGAGTTCGGCCACGACTGCTGCAAGAAGATCACCGCCGCTATCCAGGACCTCGTGAAGCAAGCTGGAAAGCCCAAGCGCGAATTCACGCCGGCCGTCGTTAATCCGGACATGCTATCCAAGATTTCCGAATCGGTTCGCGCCGAGCTCAGCGACGCTCTCAATACGGAAAAATACGGGAAGGCCGAGAGCCACACGCGCGTCCACCAGGCCAAGGAAAAAGCCCTGGCGCTATTCACCGACGAAGCGGAGCAAGCCGAGGCCGCCACGATTTTTGAACATCTGAGAGAGCGCATCTTCCGCGATGAGATGTTGAAGAACCATCATCGCCCCGATGGCCGCACCTTCGACCAAATCCGTCCCATCACCTGCGAGGTAGGAGTTCTTCCGCGTACTCACGGCTCCGCCATATTCACGCGCGGTGAAACGCAGGCTCTGGTCACCATCACTCTGGGCACCAAGGACGATGAGCAGCGCATCGAGCTGCTCGATCTCAGCGAAACCTCCAAGCGCTTCATGCTCCATTACAACTTCCCGCCTTTCAGCGTGGGCGAGGTCGGCTTCATGCGTGGTCCGGGCCGTCGCGAGATCGGTCATGGCGCGCTTGCAGAGCGGGCGCTTTCTCGCATCATCCCAGACGAAACCGCCTTCCCCTACACTTTGCGTATCGTCAGCGACATCTTGGAATCGAACGGCTCCAGTTCGATGGCCAGCGTCTGTGGCGGCACGCTCGCGCTGATGGACGCCGGTGTGCCAATTGCGGCGCCCGTGGCGGGTATTGCGATGGGTCTGGTGCTGGAAGGTGATTCGTACGCTGTTCTGACCGACATCGCCGGCGCCGAGGATCATTACGGCGACATGGATTTCAAAGTTGCGGGCACTAAGGACGGCATCACCGCCCTTCAAATGGATATCAAAGTCCCGAACGTGACTACGAAGATTATGAGAGAGGCGTTGGAACAGGCGCGGCGAGGGCGGCTTGAAATCTTGGGCAAGATGCTTGCCACTTTGGCGACTCCTCGTACGCAGCTTTCGCAATATGCTCCCCGCATCTACACCACAAAGATTCCGACCGACAAGATTCGCGAGCTGATCGGCCCCGGCGGCAAGGTGATCAAGGGCATCATCGAACAGACCGGCGTCAAAATCGATGTGACCGACGACGGAACGGTAAACATCTTCGCGTCCGATGGCGCCTCCGCCACTCGCGCCCTGCAGATGGTCAGCGATATAGCGGCCGTTGCTGAAGTGGGCAAAACTTATCTAGGCAAAGTAGTGCGAATCGCCGAATTCGGCGCTTTCGTCGAGATCTTTCCCGGAACCGACGGTCTGTTACATATCAGCGAAATTTCAGAGAGCCGCATCAAGAACGTTCGAGACGAGCTCAAAGAAGGCGACCAGATCCTTGTGAAAGTCCTCGCGTTGGAGGGCAACAAGATCAAGCTCAGCCGAAAGGCCATCTTGAAGGAACAACGCGAAAAGTTGAAGGCCGGCGCGCAAGCCGGTGAGTGACGCCGCTGGCCAGGGCGCTGCGCAACCAGCGTCCAGGATCAAGCTACAATTAATCGGACCTCGGCCAGTATGATTGAGTTGGTCCAAGTAACTTACCGCTATCGCGAATTGATCTGGGCTCTTGCTCTGAAAGAGCTCAAAATCCGATATAAGCGGTCGGTCTTGGGCTTTCTCTGGGCTCTCTTGAATCCGGCGCTCCTCATGTTAGTGCTGACGTTTGTCTTTTCGCACATCATGATCATCGCCGTGCCTCATTACGCCGTTTTTCTGTTGAGCGTCTTGCTGCCCTGGACTTTTTTTTCGCAATCGCTGTCCTACGCCGTAGAGTCGATTGTCGGGAATGGCGATCTGATCAAGAAAGTGGCCATTGCCAAAGCCGTCTTCCCTATCGCGGCGGTTCTTTCGAACATGATCAACTTGCTGCTCTCGATGATCCCGCTTGCGGTAATTGTCCTGGTAACAGGACAGCCCTTCTATTGGACTTGGCTCTATTTGCCGGTTCCACTAATCGCGCTCACGATATTCACTCTGGGTGGCACGTTTTTCTTCGCGACCGCCAATGTGTACTACCGCGATGTCGCTCACATTCTCCAAATATTGCTGCAGGCGTGGTTCTATGTCACGCCCATCATCTATGACGAGGCGCTCTTTCCTGCTAAATACCGATGGACCTTTAAACTGAATCCAGTGGTCTACGTCATGCACGGCTTTCGCCTCGCTGTTTATCATGGAAAACTTCCGGAACTCAGGTCTATCTTCGCTTCCTTCGTTTGCGCGTTCGTATCGTTAGTAATTGGCTTCATGATTTTTCGCAGGCGCCAAGACGATTTCGTGTTCTACGTCTGAATCCGAATGCAATCCAAGCCCGCTGCAATTGAACTCGAGAGTGTGAGCCAGAAGTTCCGCGTCATTCATGAGCGGCCTGACACACTGCGCGAGTTGTTCTCCAAATTCTTCCGCCATAATTCAAATTTTCACGATTTTGAGGCGGTCAGCAATGCTTCGTTCACCATACGCGAAGGCGAGATGGTGGCCCTCATGGGGCGTAACGGTTCGGGCAAGAGTACGCTACTCAAGATCATCGCCGGTGTTTATAAACCATCCGGTGGACGCGTTCACGTGAATGGCGCGGTCGCCCCGCTGTTGGAGCTCGGCGCGGGTTTTCATTCGGAGCTGACCGGTCGCGAAAACATTCTCCTGAATGGGCTTCTGATGGGTTATTCCAAACGGCAGATGCTCGAACGCGAAAAGAGGATCGTCGAGTTCGCGGAAATCGACCAGTTTATCGACGTGCCCGTGAAGCAGTACTCTACCGGCATGTATACACGCCTCGCGTTTGCCGTTGCAACCGAGGTCGACCCCGACATCTTACTAATGGATGAGATTCTCGCCGTCGGCGACTATTCGTTCCAGCTAAAGTGCTTCGATCGCATTCAGCGCTTCCGCGCCTCCGGTAAGACCATTCTCTTTGTGAGCCACAGCATGCAACAGGTTTTAGAGTATTGTGACCGTGCAATCCTACTGGAAAAAGGCCACATCATCGGTGACGGACCACCGGAGAATGTAATCGAGCTCTACAAGGCTAGTCTCGAGCCGGAAGCACCCGTTCTTGTTGAAGCAGCGGGCTCGCGCGCGATCTGAATCGAAAATTCGGCTGCTCTGGATGAAACGCATGGGGGAAATTCGCTTTGCGCTGGATACACCGCAGCCCATACGGCTGAGTTCGCAGGAGTATTACGTCAAAGGCTGGTTCATACCGCCAGATAATCTCCAATCGCTTCACCAGCTCACGGTGATGGTCGATGGCGTAGCGACCTCCGTATTTACAGGTCTTTCCCGGCCCGATGTAGCGAAGCATTTTGGCGACGCATCGCTCGTGAACTGCGGGTTCATAGCGCGTTTCAGAGCGCCGAAATTAGATCCTCACATCGAACTCGTGTTTCCGGAGAACGGGCGAGATGTCGTCTTGGCGTATATTCGCGTCCCCAATATTCCCGATGCAGGCCGGAACGGTGCCGCTCTAAACCGGGTGAGCACGTATGGAGATTGGCTCACATCATGCGAGCCCGCACTCTTCTGGCCGGATGATGAGATCTCAGACCGGCTTCGAGCATTGTGGCATCGGCCACTAATTTCGGTCCTCCTTCCGATCTACAACACCGAGCCGTACTTTCTGACGCGTTGTATCGAGTCCGTTCTCGACCAACGCTATGCCCATTGGCAACTCTGCGCAGTCGACGACGGTTCGACCGGTACTCGCCTGCCCGATTATCTGACGCAGATTGCAGCGCGGGATTCCAGAGTCCAGGTAAAAGTGAATTCGGACCGAGGCGGTGTATCCGCCGCCCCCAATCAAGCGCTACAGACCGCGCAGGGTGAATTTGTTGTGCCGCTTAACCACGAGGACGAGTTGCATCCGTTCGCTCTCCTCGAACTTGTCCGCTCCATCAACACACAAGAACGGGCCGACCTCATCTACTCGGATGAGGACAAAATCGATTTATTCGGTTGCCGAAGAGATCCTTCTTTCAAACCGGAATTCGATATGGATATGTTCCTGTCATCTAATTATGTTGGCCGCTTGACTGCCCTGCGGCGCAGCTTGGTTTCGAACCTCGGCGGCTTTCGCGAAGATTGCTATGGCGCGCATGAATGGGACCTTCTGATTCGGGCGGTCGAGGCTATTGGCCCATCGCGAGTGCACCATATTCCCAAACCGCTCTATCATTCGCGAATAGCTGCAGGTCCTGCTCCGCCGGTCCACCGGGCCGCTTCAATCAAGATACTTTCCGATCACATTGAAAGGATCGGCAGGCGCGAGGCTGTCGATCCAGGACTTTTCCAAGGCCGCGTGCGATTGCGACAGCAGCGGCCATCGCACATTCGGATCGGCGTCTTTCTGAGAGCGGAAGATGGCCCGCTCCAAGCCGCCGCTCTCCTGGCGAACGCCGATCGGGAATGCACGACCTGCTATGAGCTTATGAATTGCGCGGTGCGCCAGATGAGCGGCTCTGCGCCCATGGCCATCGAACCGATCCGCGGCTTGCACGAAATCGCGGACGACGTTCTCATATTCGTCAATCGCCCGATCGAAACCGTGAATCACCGCTTCTTCGAAGAGCTCGCAGCCGAGACGATGCGCGACGACTGTGGTCTCGTCACAGGGATTTCACTCGATACCAATCAGCGGACCGTACACACAGGATTTATTCGTGGGCCGGCGGGGGAACTAATCGACCCCTTCGTAGGAATCGATTTCTTCCGGTCGGAGGACTCGATGCCGTGGCACGCCGTTCGCCCCGTCGAATCCATTTCGGACGAGTTCTTCGCCGTTTCGCGACAGCACCTGGCGGAAGTAGGCGGCCTCGGCTCTGTTTCAAGCAGCCAAATGCGGCGGCTTGCGCATGGGCTCGCGAAGAACGCTGACGCTCGAGGTTTACGAGTGCGAGTGACCCCTTACGCCATTGCAACCTTCGAGCATGCCTCGCCGAGCTTGCCTCTCGATCCGGTAGCGGCGCATTGTGATTCTGCCGCTACTCTAAACCCAAATTTACTGGCCTTTGAAAACATCGGCGAGGTACTCACGGGAACCACGAAGGCCAACGCTCCCGCCACTCCTTCTACTCCGCCGAATGGGAACAACACCCACCCCCGATATGGGCTGTGGAAGCACGTCATTCCCCTTCCCCCGGAGAACTTGATGGGGATCGTCGGCGCACCGAACGTCGAGAATTTCCTCGTAGTCGGAGACGCCTGGGCGCAAGTGGTGACTCGCTATGCGCCAAAAAACGCCAGCGTGCTTGATATGGGTTGCGGCTGTGGCCGCACGGCGCGCGTGCTCGTGAATAACCGCTGGATTAAGAGGTACATCGGATTCGACGTGGTTCGGGAGGGTATCGATTGGTGCCGCCGTTATATCGCGCCGCAATGGCATGGCACCGCGGAATTTCATTGCTTCGACTTGCACTCGCTTGAATACAACCCCGGCGGGACGATAAGAGCGGAGCAACTGAAGTTTCCTTGTGAAGATGGCGAAATGGATGTCGTCTTCGCCGCGTCCCTATTTACGCACCTGCTGGAGCCGGATGCGGTTCATTATTTGAAGGAGGTTCGGCGTGTCCTCAGCCCTCGAGGCGCCGCGCTGCTGAGCATACACAACAATGTTCCGTCAGGTCAGCGGTTCTGTGGCACAGAGTCGCGAATCGATATTCATCCGGCATACTTTGTTGAGCTCGCGGCACGGGCTGGCCTTCGCGAATACGAGCGCATCGATGATCTCGGAGGACAGCAAGTCTTTATACTGAGGTGATTTCAGTGCAAGCTACGAAATTATCGGAGGATACTTACAGATCCGCTCCACCGCTGCCTCCGTTTATACCGCGCCGCTATCGGCCCGGTGATACGGGGACGTGGTCCGGCCATCTCCCATTTGCGAATGACCTCATAGCGGAACTCCGGCCCACGCTGCTGGTCGAGCTCGGAACGCATTACGGCGAATCATATTTCGGCTTTTGCCAGAGCGTGGCTGAACACCGCCTCCCGTGCCTCTGTTATGCCGTGGACGATTGGCGCGGCGATGCGCATTCCCTGTTTTACGGCGAAGAAGTATTCGACGATGTGCGCCGCCACAACGACACCTTTTACAAAGCGTTCTCCTATTTGCTCCGAAGCAGCTTTGACGCGGCTCTTCAGCAATTCGGAGATGAGACCATCGATCTGCTTCATATAGACGGACTCCATACCTACGAAGCCGCCTCGCACGATTTTCGTACGTGGCTGCCAAAGGTCAAACCCGGGGGCGTGATCCTGCTGCACGATATCGCAGTCAGGCATGCGGATTTTGGAGTTTGGCGCCTTTGGAACGAGCTTGCGTCTGAGTTTCCTGAAACATTCGCGTTCTCCCATGGATGGGGCCTCGGCATGGTGCGCAAACCGGGAGGCGATATCGAGCCTGCGGCGTTGCGGTTATTGTTCGACGCTCCGCCTGGCGTACAAGAGCGCGTTCGCCACTACTATTCGATGTACGCCTCTCAGCTGGAAGGCATGTTGCGATCC
Organism: uncultured Acidobacteriaceae bacterium; assembly: GCA_963819405.1. GTDB lineage: Bacteria > Acidobacteriota > Terriglobia > Bryobacterales > Bryobacteraceae > Bog-105. The sequence goes on from CAWFWH010000038.1 coordinate 53,912, forward strand.
GATGTCGAACAATGTGGACCCCTTGCGAGCTCGGAGTTTGCCCGTCTTCAGTCGGAGCTTGCCGCCGCAAACGCCGAGCGCATGGTTGCAGCCGCTGAAGTGAGCCAGTTGGCTTCGGAGAGGAATGAAGCCCGTCGTGAATTGAAGAGATTGGAGCAGATCGTCGCGGCTGCGAAACCTCGTCAGGCAAACGGCGACGACTCCGTGATCGCCGCGCTCCAAAAATCGCTGGAGACCGAGCGGGCTATTCGAGCTGGGATCGAAGGATCGTTATCATGGCGTGTCACCAGACCAGCCAGAACTTTGATGCGCATGCTGAGAACCAAGCTGTTGGCCCGATCCAATGTTGCGGGCACATGACGCCTTCAATTTCAATCCTTATTCCCGCTTTCGGTGCCGCTGAAAAGCTCCGAGTCTGTCTCGATAGCTTGGCGCAGCATGCACCGCCCGCCAGCACAGTGTACGTTATCGATGACGCCACTCCGGACGACAGCATCCGCGCAACGTGCGAAGCCGTGCAAGTGCATTTCCCGCGACTGCATTACGCGCGCAGTGACGTAAATCGCGGGTTCGTGAGGACCTGCAATTGGGCCTGTGCGCAGCTGGGCGAGCGTGAAAGCGATGTGCTCCTGCTGAATTCCGATACGGAAGCGACGCCGGGCTTCCTCGAAGAAATGCAGGCCGTCCTTTACCTGCACGAGAAACACGGCGTCGTTAGTCCGCGCAGCAACAACGCGACGATATTTTCAATCCCCTGGAACGCGCCCGTTCAGCCAGCCGAATCTCACGAGCTATGGCAGCGAATCCATCAATCGCTGCCCCGTTATCAGGTCATGCCTACAGCCGTCGGCTTCTGCATGCTTATCAAGCGGGAGGTGCTCGAGCGGTTCGAATTATTCGACGAGATCTACAGTCCCGGGTACAACGAAGAGAACGACTTTATCTGCCGGATCAACCGCTGCGGCTACTCTGCTGTGGCGGCGAACTGGTCGTACGTGTTTCATTACCAAGGCTCGTCCTTTGGTCCTCGACGTTCCGATCTGGAAATCGCACACCGCGGCATCCTGCTCGAACGTTATCCCGAGTATGAGCGCAAGGTCGCCGATTACGGCCAGTTCCATGTCGACCCGGTAGAAACATTTGCGATTCTGTACGCGCCACATCGGCCCAGGATTCTCTATGACCTCTATCATTTTCCGGATGCCTATACGGGAACTACGGAATTCGCATTGAACCTGCTGCGTGAACTTGCCCGCTTGCTCGAGAAGGATTATGACCTCTACGTCGGGATTCGTCAGACTCAGCGCTTCTTTGCGCATGAATTAGCCGGATACCGAACGTATGAAGAGAAGCCCGGCGATGCAATGGTCTTCGATCTTATCTACAAGCCCTGCCAGATTTTTTATTGGTCGGATTTTAGCCGCATCAACCGTTTGGCGCCTCGCGTGAGCTATGCACTCCAGGACATCATTGCGGTGCGCTCCGATTATTTGAGCGATGCCAACACCCGCATCCTCTTTCGCAAGACGGCCGAGTTAGCCGATTGCGTCTTTACCATCAGCGACTTTTCCCGCTCGGATTTCGCGGCCTTCTACGGCAGCGATGCGCCCATGCGCGTGATTCATCACGGAACAAACGCAGGAATTGCGGCAGGCGAGTTCGGCCGCGGGGAATATGTGCTGGTTATCGGGAACGCGTTTCTGCACAAGGGCATTGGCGATGCTCTGCGCTATTTGGATGGCAACTGGCCTGTGGTCGTTCTAGGCGGTGAGGACCAGGGGAATGTTGGCGCTTCGAACGTACGCTGGCTGGGCAGCGGCCAAGTGACGCGCCAACACATGCGCCAGTTATTTGTAAACGCGCGTGTGCTGGTTTATCCGAGCCATTACGAAGGATTCGGTCTTCCCGTTGTGGATGCGTTGGCGCTCGGCAAGCCGGTGGTTGTGTTGGATAACGCGGTTAACAGGGAAGTCGCGGAAATGACCGGCGACGGCAATCTCCACCGCATCCGCTCTCTCAAAGAACTGCCCGAAACCGTGCAGCGGCTATTCCACGAAATGCCGCACACGCCCGATACAGCTCCGCGCTCCTGGCGAGACGCAGCCGAAGAATATGTAGCGGCGTTCCGTGAAATTTTGGCGCGTGATATCGATGTGGATAAACTGCGCGCCCGATGGGACTTCCTGCGTACTCTCGAAGCCGCGTCTATATCCCTGTCAGCCGAATAAAAATAGCCGCTACGATTCCCCCACAAACAGGACCCAGAATCGGAACCCACGCATAGGCCCAATCGGAGCTGCCTTTACCTGGAATCGGCAGAAACGTATGCGCCAATCGTGGTCCTAAGTCACGCGCCGGATTGATCGCATACCCGGTTGTTCCCCCCAGCGACAGGCCGATGCTCCATACCAGCGCGCCAACCAGCACAGGACCCAAACCCGGCGCCACGCCACCCGGCGCAAGCCGCCGCGAAACCAGCGCCGCAGCGACCAGAACAAGCACGAACGTCGCAATCACCTCGCTGAGAAAGTTACTCGCCAAACTTCGTATGGCAGGACCAGTCGAGAAGCACGCAAGTTTTTTCCCTGCGTCTTGCGTCGCGCGCCAGTGCGGCAAATAAAAAAGCCATACCAGCACCGCGCCGGTGATGGCGCCCAGTATCTGTGCGGGGATGTAGGTGAAGAGCCGCTCCGAATGGCCCGTCATCAGAACGGAAGCTACGGTAAACGCCGGATTCAAGTGCGCATCTCCGTCGCCGATCGAGATGCTGACCGCCACTCCCGAAAACACCGCCAGTCCCCATCCAACCGCGATCGCCAGCCACCCTGCCCCCTCCGCCTTGGAACGCGTGAGCAAGACTCCGCCCACCACGCCGTTTCCTAAAAGGATGAGGACCATCGTCCCGACGAACTCACCAACCACCGCAGCGTCTAGATGCATACCGTCATTTCCTCTATGCAGTCTCCCAGCGTCGAGCACGCTCCAGCGCTCGTGCCCAGTCACTTTGCCGCGCTCGCCGTTCGGCCTCTCCTAGATTTGGAGTAAAGCGCCGCTCCGCCGCCCACTGTTTCGAAATCGTCTCTTGGTCTGGCCAATATCCGACCGCCAGGCCCGCCAGATATATCGCGCCAAGCACCGTCGTCTCCGGATTCGAAGGACGCGTGACCGGAACGCCGAGCAAGTCGGCTTGAATTTGCATCAGCAGATTATTGCGTGCCGCGCCTCCATCGACGCGCAGCTCCTGCAGCGGCACGCCCGAATCGCTTTCCATGGCCGCGAGGACATCGGCAACTTGAAACGCGATCCCTTCCAATGCCGCTCGCGCGATGTGCGCCCGATTACTTCCGCGTGTCAGTCCTGTAATCGTGCCGCGCGCATACTGGTCCCAATGCGGCGCTCCCAATCCGGAAAATGCGGGGACTAAATAGACGCCGCCCGTATCCGCTACGCTGGCCGCCAACGCCTCAATCTCTTCGGCGCTGCGGATCATCTGCAGCTCATCTCGCAGCCATTGCACCACCGCTCCTGCAATGAAGATACTGCCCTCCAACGCATAGGTAGTTCGCCCGCCGATCCGCCACGCTACCGTAGTCAACAGCTTGTGGCGTGACGGAACCGGCTTCTCACCCGTATTGAGCAGCATGAAACTTCCGGTCCCGTATGTGCACTTCACCATTCCCGGGTGCATGCACATTTGCCCAAAGAGCGCGGCCTGCTGATCTCCCGCAATTCCCGCAATCGGAATTCCTTCCAAAACTCCCGAAGCTTTCCCGCAGATCTCGCTCGATGCGACCACTTCAGGCAGCAGCGAAGCAGGAATATCGAACAACGCCAGCAACTCGTCATCCCATTCCAGCGTGTGCAGGTTGAAGAGCATTGTCCGCGATGCATTCGTTACGTCCGTAACGTGCCGCGCTCCGCCGGTAAGCTTCCAGATCAGCCAGCTATCGACGGTGCCAAAGGCCAGTTCGCCGCGCTTGGCTCGCGCTTTCGCGCCAGGAACATTGTCGAGCATCCAACGAATCTTGCTGCCGGAAAAATAGGCGTCGATCACGAGCCCGGTTTTTTGCTGAATGATCGACTCGTGTCCCTGGGCGCGAAGTCCATCGCAGAAGCCGGAGGTCCGCCGGTCCTGCCAAACAATGGCGTTATAAATCGGCTCGCCCGTCTTCCGATCCCACAGAATTGTCGTTTCCCGCTGATTCGTGATGCCGATCGCGGCCACATCATTCGCCTGGGCATTACTCTGCGCCAGCGCTTCCATCGCAGCTCCAAACTGCGATGACCAGATCTCGATCGGATCGTGTTCCACCCAGCCTGGTTTGGGATAAATCTGCCGAAACGCCGTCTGAGCCAATCCACGGATTTGCCCATCTGAATTTGCCCATCTTGGACGTGCCCATCTTGCCCTAGCAACACGGCCCGCGAACTTGTCGTGCCCTGATCGAGAGCAAGAATATGCTGCAATCTGCGCATCCCCAGAGATTATCAGGAGGTGCCGATATCCTCATTCCAAAGCTCCGGGTTGCGGCTGATGAAATCGCTCATCATCCCAATACATTCGGGATCTTGGACGACCTGAACTTCGATGCCACGGCTGCGCATAAAATCTTCCTCGCCCAGAAAATTTTGGTTTTCTCCCACCACGACCTGCGGGATCTTGTAGAGCACGATAGCCCCGCTGCACATCGCGCAAGGCGACAGAGTTGAATAGATGGTACTTTTCTGATAGATCTTTGCGGACAGGCGGCCGGCATTCCGCAAACAGTTCATTTCCGCATGATCGATTGCACTGCCGCTCTGAACTCGGCAATTGTGCCCCTGTCCAATGATCTTGCCTTCATACACGAGAACAGAGCCGATAGGAATACCACCCTCAGAAAGACTTTTCTTCGCTTGCTCCAGCGCCGCATCCAGAAACGGGTCTCTACGCATATAGAAAACGAGTTGACCCTACGAAAGTAACCCACGGACCGGCGCTCTCTCTTTAACCCGCCGATTGCCCCGCCGCCCGAGATGCCTTCTTAGGTTCCTGCAGCGCGTCCGGAAGCGTAGCAGTCAGGAACCAAAAGTCCTCAATCGCGCGAATCACGCTTAGGTATTCATCGAGATCCCCCGGCTTCGTGATGTAGCAGTTCGCATTAAGCGCATACGCCTGCGCGATGTCTTCGTCAGCCTTTGAGCTGGTCATTACCAGAACCGGAATGTGCTTTAGCGTCGGCGAAGCTTTGATCTCGGCCAGCACCTCACGCCCATTTTTTCTCGGTAAATTCAGATCCAGCAGCACCAGATCCGGCCGGCTTCCCGCGCTTTCCCCCGTCTGGTGCAGGTACTCCATCGCCTCCACTCCATCGCGCGCGACCGCCATCTGCACAGGCACAGGTGTTTCCTTTAAAGCCTCTCGTATCAAGCGGACATCGCCCGGGCTATCTTCGACCAGCAAAATCCGGAGTGACCTCATCCTGCCCGTCCAGTCTTCTCAGCCAACAAACGTCCTAAAGCCACTTTCTTATCTGCAACTTAAAGGCCAACCGTGCAAGTCACTGCCGATGAAGCGTTTTAGCACCCGGAATGGATCCTTGGGCAACGTAAGAAGTAACGGCCTAAGTGCACACTTGGCAAAAAATGCGTCTAAAAATTATCGTCGCGCGCCCTCGCCGCTCAATTGACACGCGCTAAGCTGCTTATTATCATTAACATTGCAACGCTTTTCTGTCCGGCGGATCTCCCATCTCCAGGTGTGCCGGAATGCGTGTGGCAACCCGGGAGGCTCCTTTGATAAAGCTTGACATCATCAACGAAGTCGTGAATCGTACGGGCATTACGAAGACGAAAGCTGAAATGGCTGTGGAGACGGTTTTCGAAACCATGAAGAAAGCGCTCCGCGAAGGCGACCGCATTGAATTGCGCGGCTTCGGGATCTTCAACGTGCGGCCGCGCAAGACCGGCATCGGCCGCAATCCGCGAACCGGCGCCGAAGTGGCCATCCCCCCAGGTAAAGCGGTCCGATTCAAGCCGGGCAAGGAACTGCAGACGCTGCAGTAATGAAGTGGTCGACCCCGGGTCCACAGGGCACATACCGAATCCTCTTCCTTTTTAGCCGCGCGCAACGGATCTGCAGCAGCGCCCGCGCGCGACCAGTTTTTCGAAATGCGGCAAAATCTCGATGGCCCCGCAAGTGGTGGCTTCATCTCCTGCTTTTTCTTCCTAACTCTGATCACAACGACGACCTTCGGGTTTGCGCTTGCAGAGGCGTTTGCGCAGGGGCGTCCTCTCACCGAGACTTTTATCGAGGATGGTTATCTCCGGCTCTGCATGGCGGCTCCGGTATTTGGATAGGCCTTATCTATTCCATTCCTCTGCTGCTGATTCTGCTCGCGCACGAATTCGGGCACTATGTCACCTGCCGCCGCTGGCGCGTTGACGCAACTCTCCCGTACTTCGGCCCCTCTCCCACGCTCCTGGGCACAATCGGCGCATTCATCTGGATCCGCTCGCCCATCTATAGGCGGAAGAGCTTATTCGATATCGGAGTATCGGGACCGATCGCCGGATTTATCGTCTTGCTCCCCTTCCTAATCGCCGGCGTGTCGATGTCGCGCGTGGTGCATGGAGTCCACGCATTCGGGCCTTTCGTCTTCGGGACTCCTCTCCTCATGCGTGTCGTCGAGTGGATACGTTTTCCCGGCGTGCCCCCCGCCGATATCTGCCTGCATCCGATGGCAATGGCCGCATGGGCCGGTCTGCTGGCCACCGCCATCAACCTGCTGCCCGTTGGCCAGTTGGACGGCGGCCACATTCTTTATGCCGTCTTTGGTGAGCGCGGCCACCACATCGGCTCCCGCATTTTGGTTTTCCTACTGGCCTTAGCGGGTTTTCTCTATTGGCCCTGGTGGGTCTGGGCCGCCGCAATGTTCTTTTTCCGCCGCCATCCCCTGATCTACGATCACGAGCCGCTCGGAGAGCGCCGGCTGATGATCGCGTTTGCAGCCATCCTGCTGTTTCTGGTTTCCATTTCGATTGTGCCCGTCCGAATTCAGTAGCTCGCCAGGCTATGAAGATCTCGGCCGCCATCATCACTTTCAATGAGGAGCGTAACGTTGCCCGTGTGATCGAGAGCTTGCGTTGCTGCGACGAAATCCTGGTCTTAGACAGCGGCTCGAATGATCGAACGGTCGAAATTGCCACAAAGCTCGGCGCCCGCGTCATCGAGGCCTCTTGGCATGGCTATGCGGCCCAAAAGAATATTGCGGCCGAACTGGCGGCTCACGACTGGGTATTGGCGCTCGATGCCGATGAGAGCCTTAGTGAGGCGCTCGAAGCTGAAATTTGGCAAATCAAAAAGAGTGGCCCGACGTTCGACGGCTATACCGTCCCACGCTTGGCCCAGTATCTCGGGCGCTGGATTCTCCATAGCGGCTGGTATCCGGATCGCAAAGTCAGATTATTCGATCGCCGCAAAGCCAAGTGGGTGGGCGAGTTTATCCACGAGTCGGTCACCGTCGAGGGCACAGTGGGACACCTCAAATCGAACTTGCTTCATTTCACGTGCAATTCTTTGTCCGAGCACGTGCGGTCCATGGATCGCTACACCACTCTCGCCGCGCAGGAGATGGTGTCGCGAGAGAAGAACCTGGGATTCAGCAGACTATTGTTTGACCCGCCTTGGACATTTCTTCGCACTTACGTACTGAAGCTTGGATTCCTGGATGGAGCGGAGGGGTTGGCGATCGCCTACATGGCCGCGTTCTACAATTTCGTGAAATATTCGAAAGCGCGGCATATGAGCCCTGGCCGAAAATCTTAGGGTGCGGATTCTGCACGTCGACACAGGCGCCGAAATGCGTGGCGGCCAACACCAGGTGCTGCTGCTTGATGAACGCGCTTGAGGGAAGCCGGACACGAATCGCTGTTGCTGGCCCCGGAGGGCAGCCCGTTAGCGAACGCCGCTCGCAAGCGCAGTTCGCCGTGTATGCCGCCAGCGCAAGAGAAATGTGGCGGCATTCCAGACAGGTCACGCTCATTCATGCGCACGATGCGCGTGCACACACCCTCGCCGCGGTCGCATCCAGGTGCAAGTTCGTCGTATCCCGGCGTGTCGCTTTTCCCATCAGCCGATCCATAGCATCGCTCTGGAAATATCGCCGCCCCGCCAGATTCTTAGCTGTCTCGCATTTTGTCGCGGGCGAGCTGGAAGCCGCCGGCATTCCCAAACAAAAAATCGATCATCGTGTATGACGGTGTCGAATCGCCTTCCGCCGCCGAGTGGAGCGCCCGGTATCCGGCAGTTGCGCTTGCATCCCGCGATCCGCAGAAAGGACGCGACTCTGGTCGAGCAAGCTGCCAGCATGGCGGGTATCCCCGTGGTCTTTTCGAACACCTTGCCAGACGATTTGACTCGCGCCTCGTCCTTCGTTTACATCACCAGGTCGGAAGGATTAGGCTCTGCGGTTTTGCTGGCAATGAGCATGGGAGTGCCGGTGATTGCAAGCCGGGTCGGAGGATTGACCGAAATATTCTCTGACGGAATCTCCGGCCTCTTCGTGGCCAACGAAGCGCAGGCCATCGCCGGCGCAATGCGGCGGATCGTAGAGGACGAAACCCTGGCCCGTCTTCTGATCGAACACGGCAAGGCTCGCATCGCAGAGTGTTTCACCAAACAGCATCTGCTGCAAGGGACGCTGGCATCTTACCGGAGTGCTCTTGCCTCCTGAGTTTCAGATTTTCTACAGCATTGCCGCCGCCGCATTCGGGTTGTTATTCGGTAGCTTTCTGAATGTGTGTATTTACCGGATTGCGCGAGACCTCTCCGTCGTTGCTCCCCGATCGTTTTGTCCGGAATGCGGCGTTTCGATCGCCTGGTACGACAATATTCCCGTACTCAGCTACGCAATTCTGCGCGGGCGATGCCGCCACTGCGCGAAAGCCATCGGCCTCCGTTACCCGGCTGTTGAATTGATGACGGCAGCGTTGTTCGCCGCGATAGCTATTCGTTACGGCTGGAATCTCGCAGCGTTCAAGTGGATGATTTTCGAAGCTGTCATGGTCGTCCTGTTTTGGACAGATCTGGAGGAACGCATTCTGCCGGATGAGTTAACCATAGGCGGCGCAATCCTGGGCCTGCTCTTCGCCGTGTTCGTGACGGTCCCCGGAATCTTTGGCGAGTTACTGCTCGCGCGGATCGAGCCCGATTTCGCGTTCGCTGCTCAACGCCGGCCTGGGCGCGATATTCTTGGCCGGCCCCATCTGGATCCTCGGCGCCGCTTACGCTCGAGTGAGAAAACGCGAGGGCCTGGGCTTTGGCGATGTAAAATTACTGGTACTGCTGGGCGTGTTTCTGGGTGTTGAGCGCGGTTTGCAGGCGCTTTTCATAGGAGCGATAGCCGGATCTATCGTTGGAATCGCCTATCTGCTCCTTACCCGTAAAGACGCCTCTACTTATGAGCTTCCCTTCGGCAGCTTTCTGTGTGCCGGCGCAGCCTTCGTGCCTCTTCTTATCGCGCCTGTGAAACAGATCGCCTTGGTGTATTATAGAGCTTTACGGTATGAAGGAACTCCTTCAGGTGCTTTCTCCCGGCGAACGCGATTGGCGCATCGCCACGCAATTAGACCCCAAGCGCATTCCCGCTCACATCGCGATCATCATGGACGGGAACGGCCGTTGGGCGCGGCAGCGGAATTTCCCCCGGATCATGGGCCAAAGGCAGGTGTCGACCCGGTCAGAACCGCAGTCGAAACATGCGCGCAGCTAGGCTTCGAGGCGCTGACTCTTTACGCGTTTTCGGTCGAGAATTGGAAGCGCCCCCGGCATGAAATTGAAGGATTGTGGCGATTGCTGCGTTTCTATTTGCGGCGCGAATTGCCCAACCTGATGCGCAACGATATCCAGCTGTGCGCGATAGGCCGCTTGGAATCGCTTCCCGATTCCGTTCAAGGCGAGTTGCAGGCCGTGATGGACCAAACATCCCAGAACCGCGGGATGCGATTGAATCTCGCCATCAATTACAGCGGCCGCACGGAGCTGGTCGACGCGGTGAATTCGATCCTCGACAATGCGAGGCTCGAGGGAAGCCTGGAGTCGGTCGAGATCACCGAAGAAGCCATCGCCTCCCATCTCTATACGGCCGGACTCAAAGACCCGGACCTCTTGATTCGAACCTCCGGCGAAATGCGCATCAGTAACTTCCTTCTGTGGCAGATCGCCTACGCGGAATTATACGTAACCGAGACGCTGTGGCCCGACTTCACGCGTGCCGAGCTGCTCGAAGCCATTCTTGAATACCAGAACCGCGAACGCCGCTTTGGTGGGCTCGCGCGTTCTTCGACATCCACACTGGAAGGTTCTGCTCTTCTGCTCGAAGAAGAAGCTTTCGAACTGCCTCTCGCATAAACTGCAGGCGCGCTGCTCATACCCGGAACATCATGAAGCGCGTGGTGATTTCGGTTGCGCTGATTGCAGTCGCCATATACCTGATCTTTCCAGCCCCTAACTTCGTATTCATGGCGGCAGCTCTCCTGATGAGTCTGCTCTGTTATTCGGAATTTTCGGGACTGGTTGCGGCGCACGCGATTCCGCGACCCGGCATTTTCGGCCTTCTCGCCGGCCTCCTTATTCTCTTTTACCCGCAAGAAACACTTCTGGGCCTCTCTCTATTAGTTCTATTCGCGTTCATTTCAGCCCTCCGCTTACTCAAATCTGCGTGATGTCTTGCCCTACGTTGCATGTGCCTTGCTCGGCGCCTTCTACACCTTCGCGCCGTGGCGCTTTTCGGCGGATCTCCGCCACGAAAGTGCCCACTTGCTTTTTTTTGCCCTCGCAATCAATTGGGTTGGAGATACCGTCGCCTATTATGTCGGCCGCCGCTTCGGCAAACACAAACTTGCGCCGGTCGTAAGTCCAAAGAAGAGCTGGGAGGGCGCAGTCGCATCTATCGTCGGCGCCATAGTGTTCGGCCTGCTCTACTTACACTACTTCATGCCTATCATCCCGTGGTGGGAGATCGCAGGCATGGCAGTAACAGGAAATATAGCCGGTCAGCTAGGAGACCTCGCCGAATCCGCCATGAAGCGCGGCGCTAACCTTAAGGACAGCGGAACTCTATTACCCGGCCATGGCGGCATGTTAGACCGAGTAGATAGCAGCCTGTTCGCTCTCCCCGTCGTTTACGCCTTTTACGTCGTAACTCGATATCTAGTACGTCTGAATCACGACCGTCAGGGAGTGTTCGCTAGTGAATCGTCCGCGTCTTACGATTCATATAGTCCATCAGTAAGTAATTACCCAATGTGTATGGCGTAGTAAAGTAAGCCTTACCCGAACACATCTGAGTTACTTTCTGAACGAACTGAACCAGACCATAGTCGCTGGCTAACATGAAAGTGTTGATCAGGATGCCTTTCTTCTTGCATCGTGCAACTTCTTCCAAGGTTTGACTAATCACTAGCGGATCCAGTCCAAAGGCGTTCTTGTAGATGCGGCCGTCCTCGAGAGTTAGCGCCGAAGGCTTTCCGTCCGTAATCATGACGATCTGCTTCATGTCCTTCTTCTCTTGAGACAACAGGCGCTGCGCAAGAATCAGACCGTCCCGCGTGTTCGTGTAATACGGGCCCACCTGTACCCGGGCCAATTCCGAAAGCCGCAACTCCTCCGCTGAATCGTGAAAGAGCACGCACCGCAGCGAATCGCCCGGATATTGTGTCCGGATCAAATGCGAGAGCGCCAGCGCCACCTTCTTGGCGGGCGTGAAGCGATCCTCCCCGTACAGAATCATGCTGTGGCTGCAATCCAGCATCAGCACCGTCGCGCATGAGCTCTGATATTCCGATTGATGGACGTAAAGATCCGAGTATTCAAGCTTCAACGGCAGCGCCACGCCGTCGCGTTGCATCGCCGAAAACAAAGTGGCGCTCACATCCAGATTCAGCGTGTCGCCGAACTCATAGCATTTTGCTCCGCCGCTGGCATCGATTCCGGTCGCCAGGTCTCGAGTGTCGTGCGCGCCAAAACTCGACTTCCCCAGCGAGCCCAGAAGATCTTTCAAAGTCTTGAAGCCGAGAAAGTCGATCGCCTTGTCTGTCACTTCAAACCGCGTCTGGCTTTCAGGCCCGCCTTCCGCCCCAGGAGCCGACGGTGCTTCCGGCGGCGGACCCTCCGTATTGATGTACCCTGCTTCCTCCAGCTTCTTTACCAGGCGCTCCATCAATTTGTCGCGCTGCTCGCTGGACATTTTTTCGAGATGCTGGCGAATCTGTTCCGCCCGTTCCGGATCGAACAAATCTCCGGCTTCGAGAGCGCGTTCAATCGCCTGCTTCAAGTCCTCCAGCGTGTGCTGGTTCATCTCGGAGAATTGCAGATACGGATCTTGATACCCGCTCTCCAGAAAATAGTCGGAAAGAGCGCGCAGAAGGTCCTCCATATCAATGCCCAGATCTTCTTCCGAAAACTTTGAATAGGAGATCTTCCTCATGCGTCCGCTCGTTGCGGCTAGTTCAAATTGCGGCGCCCACCCCACCGCCTCCGCGCCGAGGATCGAAACCACGCCGCCCCAAATCGTCGCGTTCTTCCCTGCTGCGTTCCTCGCGAGACGGCCGCTCGCCCGCCACGAATTCAAGCTCTTCATTGCGGCTGATCCGGCGGTGCGCGTACAGTCCTTCCAGAATGAACTCTCCCGCGGAAGCGCGCATCGCATCGCTCTCGTTGTGCTTGAGTCCCAGCTTGCCGGTGAGCTGCAGAAGGTCCTGTATGCGGCTGAGCTGCTCTACCATCTGCTCCGCCGTCATCTCTTCATCCAGACGAAGCGAGCCGCCCAGCTCGAACCATTGCACGACCTGCCGGAAATTTACGCCATCGAAGTACGATGTATAAACCTTCCCCACGGCATTCTTTATCAGCTCGCGCCCTACTGCATCTCCGCCCTTCAGCTCTCCTTCGTACTCCAGCTCGAGCTTGCCCGTGATAGACGTCAGCGCGGCGTATAAATCCAGGATGCGCGGAACCGCCACCAGCTCCTTCGCTCGCAATGCGCGCCTCTCCGCGTTCGAGACAACGTTCTCCAATACCGTAATCGGTAGCCGCTGAGACACTCCGGAGCGCTTGTCGATCCGTTTGTCCTCGCGCGCCAAAAATGCAATTTGCTCGACAACCTCGTGGACGTAAGGGGGTACCTCGATCTCAATCGGCGAGCGCCGCCGCGTCCACGCTTCCTGCTTCGTGATTTGCATGCCTTGCCCCACAGTCAGCGGGTAATGCGTGCGAATTTCGCTTCCAATACGGTCCTTCAACGGCGTGATAATCTTTCCGCGCGCGGTATAGTCTTCCGGATTGGCCGTGAATACGAGCAGTACGTCCAGCGGCAGGCGAACCGGGTAGCCCTTGATCTGAACATCGCCCTCCTGCATGATGTTGAAAAGCCCGACCTGCACTTTTCCGGCAAGGTCAGGCAGCTCGTTAATCACGAAAAGTCCCCGGTTCGCGCGCGGCAAAAGTCCGTAATGAATCGTCAGCTCGTCCGAAATATCCTGTCCGCCGCGCGCCGCCTTGATCGGATCGATGTCACCGATCATATCCGCGATTGTCACATCGGGAGTGGCAAGTTTTTCCACGTATCGATCTTCAGCCGAAACCCACGCAATGGCCGTGTCATCGCCGAGCCGGCAACAATTTCTCTGCACCGCTTGCAAATCGGCCGCAAGGGATGATCCCGAATTTCGCAGCCCGCAATGTATGGCATGCGTGGATCTAATAGGCGCGTCAGCATTCGCGCCAGACGCGTCTTCGCTTGTCCGCGCAATCCCAAAAGGATGAAATGGTGACGCGACAGAATCGCATTCACTACTTGCGGGATCACCGTGTCATCGAATCCCATAACGCCTGGAAATAACGTTTCACCGCGATCCAGTTTGCAAATGAGATTTGATCTAAGCTCTTCCTTAAGCGTGCGCTCGGGCTGAAGTTGATCGAAAAAGCGGCTGGCGCGAAGTGCGCCTAGCGTTCGTGGCAAGTCGGAGTGAGGCATTAAGAGACTCGCGATTGGTTTTCAGACACAAGTCTATCAGTGCAATTCCGAAGGCTTGAAAAAGTAGCGCTGTATGCTGAACGCAGAAGAGCAGGACATCACGCATGATTCGATGGCCCGAAAAGTATCATCCCGATCGGACCGGCGTTCACGTCCGGAATGAGCTTGAGATGCCGGTCCCTCCCGAAGTTGTCTGGGAATGGCTCGTTCGCGCCGAGCATTGGCCCACCTGGTACAGCAATTCCGACAAGGTCGCCGTCGAAGGCGGAGGATCGCTTCGCCCTGGATCGAAATTCCGCTGGAAGACTTTCGGAGTAAATCTCGAATCGAAAGTCGAAGAATTCGTGCCCGGCGAACGAATCGCCTGGAGCGCACGTGGTCCGGGCGTCGACGCTTACCACGCCTGGTACATCGAGCCACGTCCTCTGGCTCCTACGTGTTGACGGAAGAGACGCAAAACGGTTGGCTAGCTCGCCTTGGAAAACTTTTCATGCCGAATCGCATGAAAAAATACCATCAACTCTGGCTCGAGGCGCTGATGGCAAAAGCGAAACAAGGCCTCCCGCCCTCACATCCTCAAACGCCCCAGTGACGGCCGGAAGCGATGGTGGTGACTACTCCGTTGTCTCAGCGTCCCGTGGTCTGCCCTTCAACATGCTGCGTGAGCGTGAGAGGACTTTTCGCTTCGATCGCGAGGCATCGGCTGCCGATTGCGCATCGCGGCTGACCAGACTGCCAGGAGCCCGCCGTTCTACGCCTACGTCGGGAGCTGCAGTTTGCGGCTGAGGCTTCGCCTGATCGATTGAGGAGACAACGTTGCCTCGTTCATCCAAACGCTCGACTCGGGCTTGCTCTTGATTCACCATTACTTTCTGCTGAACCGTCTCCCGCTGCTCGATTTGCGTAATGTGGATTTCTTCCGTAACGATCCACTGCTTCTCAACGCGCAAAACTTCCGAAACGATCGGCACAATCAACGTGTTGCCTACTCGTTGAACAGGCTGCGGACCGTCAACCACCCGATCGCTCTTCACACGTTTCACTTCCACGTGGCCTTTCCGCAGTTCCTGCTCTAAGATTTCTTCGTGGCCTTCGACCCGCTTCGTGATACGGACGCGCCCGGTTTCGACCGGGACAGCGTCCGCATGTAGTTCCTCGCTAACGACAGGGACAACTATGTCTTCGTCGTTCTCTTCCATAGGTCACCGGGATTTCGTGGCTGATTTAACTTGGGCGTCACGAGCATTCTCTTCGCTGAGATTTTCAACCTCGACTTCGGTCCGCCGGACCTTATCTTTAACTGTCTCTTTTCTTTCCGACGATTCCTTATTAACTCGAACCTCTTCTACCACCCGGGCCTCCTTCGAGATTACCGGCTCCTCGGCGTATTCCTTCACCTCGATGACTTCCTCCTGGCCGCCCCGGAGATCCGCCTCATCCGCTGCCCGATTAACGGCCTGCCGGTTCACGCGGACATGTTCGTCGCGAAGATCCGACGGTTTCCTCCACTGGTTCCTCAATTACCCGTGAATAGATCCGCACTCCTCCGCGCAAAACCGCCCGCTTACCCACGCGAAGTTCTTCTTCCACAACCGGGATGGCTTGGGATTGATCATCGGCAACCCGAGTCCCGGCTTCGCTCCCTCTTCCAGAGCGGCCGCCGTTTGTTCGGATCTCGCTCGTCCGTTCCGAGTCATCCCCCGACGCATCGCGATGCACATCAACTGGAGAATGCCGGTTCAAGATGTCGGCCGCGGTATCGATGTTTTGATCCGTGGTGTCTACACTGAGTAATACGCTTCCGGTTCTAACCGCGTCCTCGTAGTAATGCCGGTCGTCTTCATCATCGCTGGAAAAAAGCGATTTGAACCAGCCCGTTATCCCGCCCTCGTGCCGATTTGTCCCCTTGTATTCAGTCCCAGTCTGGCGTGCGGGATCCGCGGCCGCTCCGCCTTCAGTGCTGATAAAAATTTCGTCTTCGTTGAAACCTTGTGATTTAAGTTCGCCGGCGGCAGCTTCGGCGTCAGAAATAGTGCGAAACACCGCAACAACGGTGGATTGTGTTCTCGTGAGCATGATTATTCCTTCTGGAAGGTTAAACCTTACGATTCTGGACGACTCCAAAACCGATTTGCTACAGAGAAACGTCTATTAGATGACAATTCTGGGGGACAATTACCGATAGTACGGCTCGCCCGCCAGCGGCGCGATCACCGGCGTCATTTTGCCCCAGCCTTGATCTTTCGCAGTTTTCATGTCCTTGACTAACTGCTCCGGCAATTTGTCATTCAACTTTGGACGGCCCGCCTGATTCGCGAGCACCCATCCTACCGCCGACACCGTTTTCGATACAACGACCATCTCTTTGAAATCGATCTTGTCCGGTGTGTCGGTTGTACGGTGATAATCCGGGTGAAGTCCGGTCGTAAAGAAGACGATCGGAATCCCCATCTTCGCGAAATTGTAATGATCGCTTCGATAGAAGATGCGCTGGCCCCTGGGTTGCGGCCCCAAGTTGTCGTGCGTCTTATCCGGCGCGGTGGCGTCGTAGAAATGGTTGAGCACCAGTTTCTGGTAATCGCTGTTCACCGTTTCAATCGTTTTCTCCAGATCGTCGCTGCTGATGTTCAGGACCCACCAGCAGAATCTCGCCAGGATTCACCAGGACGTGAGTGCGGTCCGGATCCGAAAAACCAGGGCCTTTGGTCCGCCCAATCATGTCGATGTTCAAATCCGCCACCACGTTGGCGATATCCACGGGAGGAAATTCCGTGAAGTACTGCGATCCCCACAGACCCTTCTCCTCGCCCGCGTTCCAAAGAAAGATGATGCTGCGCTCCGGTCGCACGCCCTTTGCCGCGCCCTCCGCGTAGGCTCGCGCAATCCCGAGCAGAGCCGAGGAACCGGAGCCGTCGTCATCCGCCCCATTGTTGATGTTGTGACCGCCAACCGCCGTTGCGCTCAGCCCAATGTGATCGAGATGAGCGCTGAATACCACGTACTCGTTCCTTTTCACTGGGTCGCTGCCCTCGATGATCCCGACAACGTTCTCCGCGTGACCCGGCTCGCTTTTTACGGCTACGTGCAAGCTGATCTTCTTCTCTGGGGTCAGCGCAAAGGAATCCTGCTTGGCGCCGCTGCCGGATGCATAAAAGATCTGCTCCCCGCTCTTCTTTTCACCTTGGAAAATACCGGCGGTCAGCGTTAACCCAGCGGTGATGGAAGGCACCACCGGACAGGCTAGCTGCGGTCGAAACTTCGCCACTTGATAAGCGGGGCCATTGGGTCCAGGCCCGCGTCCGCCGCCACCGCCACCACCGAACCCGCCCGCGTTTGGATTGCTCATCGCTTCCAGCTGCTGGAAAGTCGCAACCTTCACGACTGCCAAAGCGCCATTTTTCGCGGCAGCTTCCTCGGGCGTCAGAAAGTCCGTGCAATTTTCGCCGAGCGGATTCTGTGCCAACCCACCTGCTGCAGCTGCGCCAGGTCCAGCTTGCTGCGCAGCGAGCTCAGGCGGCAATCCAGCAACGACAACGATCTTGCCCTTCGCATCCAAACCGTCAAAAGGGTTCACCTTCGTCTTATTGATGACGTAACCGTTTCCTGCGAAAACCAAATTCCCCGCGGCCTCAAATGGATCGAGCGGCGGCGCGCCTCGTCCTCCCGCCAATACGGTCCAATCCCTCGTATATTCAAAGTCCGTCGTTCGCGGACCGGCCCGCAGCCGCTCCGGGCCGTCCTCCGCCACCACCGCCGCCAGCACCACCAAAACCTCCGCGTCCTCCGCGTCCCGGTGGCGCAGTTACCGAAACCTTACTCTCCTCCGCGACCACTTGCCTGCTCACTAATTCAAAGGGCATGAAATACGGTTGCAGCGGCCCAACCGTGTTCGCCGTGCTCCCTCCTGGCTTGAGTCCCCACTCCGCCAAGTGGCTCGCCACATACAGAGCCGCGGTATCGAAGCCGCGCGATGGCAAGTTCCTTCCCTCCAGCTGATCGGAGGCCAGAAAATAATCGTAATCTTCCAGCTCCTTTTCCGTGATCGCGTCCGAGTTGCCAAAGCTGGCAACCGCGTGAGCCTTGACTCGGCTCGCCTTCTTGGACTGCTGAGCGTAGGTGGCGCTTCGCACGCTGACAAACACGGCGAGCAAAAGAATTACAGAACCGGTAGGAATGATTCGGCGCATAGATGTTCTAAAGCACTTGAGTGTAACAAGAGTGAACTCGCGTCAAGCTAACGCGCGCCCGTCTCATTCGTTCGAATCCACACCGTCAACCATTTCGATTCATACCCGCGTGGCACCACATACCTATGCTGGCCGGAGCGAAAAACGAAGGTTCCGCTACCCCATCCTCTTGCGTGCGATTGAAGCAACGCAAAGTCGGGAAGCGCTAAGATCCGCTTCCCCGAATCTACTATTCGCGCCGCGTGGTCCAAAATCGCAGCGAACGGTGCGGTCTGGTTGTTGAGTTCGATACTTTCGAACGAAATCGTGACCATAAAATACGACGGCTTGAAATGATGCTCTATGTGTCGAATCCGCCCTCTCACGATCGTTCCCGCCGGTATAAGGACCGGTTTGGATTCGCTTTCTCTGACCTCGCTGTGAACTTTCGCCTTGATGGGATCGCCCGCTGCCGCGACATCGGTATCAATCTGCGTATCCAGGTCGAGCAGGATTGGCAAGCCTGGAGGCAGACCGCGCAAATGCCTTGCATCCTTTTCGCCGGTTGACGAGCTCCCGTTTCCCGTCGTGCATCCCCGTCCCTGTGTAACGCCTGGCCCACACTCTGGCTCGCCAAAATGCAGGGCCGATTCGCCCCGAAATTCCTGGCAACCCGACCAAGTGGTCGCGTTCTCCGATTCACTGGCGTCCATATAGACGTAATCGAGTAAGCTGTCGCGAGCGAGCAGGTACTTCCCCGCGCCGATTTGTTTTCGCTCAAAATCCACCGTCGTCGTGGCCTCGCAACCCTCACTGTCTTGCGGCAATTGGCTCGTGCGTACGGTCAGCCGTTTCAGCTCCGCCGATTCCGGGTCGAGCCAAAACGACCCGTCGAACGCAATTATGCGCATCACGTGGTTTTGCATAAGCCGGTAATGGCTTGCCTTAAGTGGCACGCGATAGCGGTACTCCACGACCTTCTGATCGCCAACTGTTCTCTCGGCGCGATAATCGAATTCCGCCCCGGGATTTTCGAAGATGTCCACGAGAAACGAACCGAACGATCCCGTTCCTATCGGACCTCCGCCGACCAGGTCTTCGATGTTTCTCGAGCCCATTCGCGCCGCGCCTGGCCATGCATAGATTTCATAGCCTGAATCGGCAACCTCGACATCCAGCCTCACGCGGTCCGTTGCGGTGAGTTCCAGCCTCGAATATCCCTTCCGCTTGTTCGCGATGATCTCATCGCAGTTGCGCCCCCGCCTGCGCGTCTGTCTGAAATAGCTGCGATTGATGGTTTGGCGGCAGGTATATCTCGGCAGATGATTTATGACATCGGCGATGTTCGCCCGCGCACGGGCCAGCACCACGTCGGGGTCGCTACCGAATTGCGCATGGATAGCGGCTGCCCATGCCAGCAGCATGCACGCAGCGATTTTTCGAGAGCAAGGTCCGTCCATTCATTGAGCCGGCGTGTTGCGCGTTTCAGAGACGGGAATGTCCACCGATCCGAGCGCGAGCGACCGCCGGTCGAGGACCACGAGCCGAATCTTCTTGACGTCATTGGCAAGTTCCACCGTCCGATCGATTCGAAGGCCCGTCTTCATCGCAGCATCGCGCTCCTGCTCACTCCAACTCACAGCGACGTCCGCGGGAGCGGAAATCATTTCTTTCCGTCCGTTATCTGTGTAAGCGACAGCTTCCACCGCCACTTCGCCGCAATATCTGGCGCCCTGCTGAAGCAGCAGCAGATCCGGGACATAAACGTGAATCTGTAAATGCATGCGTGCCGCCGCGTTGTGTCCCATTGCGACACTGACGCGCAGACCGATCCCGGTGGCCTCGAAAGCACTCGCGGCAGCAGCATCCAACCGCCGGTCTGTGTCGCTCTCCCGGTCCTCCGCAAGATCCTGCAGCTGATCGGCAACGTAGCCCTTCTTCGCATTCACCCGGATTCCGGGCTGCATGCACGTTACGCGTATCTTGTGATATTTCCCATCCCAGTTTTGTGCAGGCGGATAGTACCCCAGCCGGTATGCTGTCCTGATATCTTCAATCGCCTGCGCCATCGCCCGCGAAATATCGCCATCATCCCACGCCCGCCCACCTGTCAGGGCGGGGAACTCTTCGAGCTGCTCCAGATTTGGCAGTAGCGGTACGATTTGATCTTCGTCGCTGATCGCCGGCTTAGCCGGTCCGTTGCCTCCCACTGTATAGATTGCGACTTGAGCCTCGTCCAGCGTCGCCACAAACCGGCGCATCTGTTGTGTAAGCTGCTGGGCCTGCGGATCGGCCTGTGTGCGCTCTATTGGCATGAGCACCGAAAACGGCGCTCCGTTTCCAATCCACAGAATATTTTTGCGGCCGGGAATGTCCGATAGGAGCGAAATTATTTCCGTGAGCGCATACCAGGTCGCCTCAGCCTTCCCAGGCGACGGATGTGCTGGCCTCAGCCCATACATATTCCGGCCCATGGCCTCAAACTGTGGCAGCGTTTCCCGAACCCATCTGCGATTCAAGTCCGCTGCCTCCGATCCGGTTTTCGGCAAACCATGAACCGGATAAAGAACGCCTTCCTCCGTCAGAAGATACAGATAAAGATACTCGTCCGATTCGAAGCGTTCCAACGCTCGAACCATCTGTCCCCAGGCCGGCCCATTGATCTTTATATCTGCATTCAGCGTGTCGAAGAGAACCACCGTCACGTGAGGAACCGTCGTGCCTGAGCGATTCGAATAGTTGTGCGGCCCGGCCGGTTCAGGTGGAATCCCGTCGCTATCGCCTGGCCGAAGCAGGACAATCTGCTGAGCCTTCCCCGCGTCCAGCACGCGGAAGTCGCCGGGACGCAAGTCGCGGGCAGGCTGGCCGTTTGCATCGACAGCCGCCACTTCGAAACTGACCAGTTTCCCAGGCTCCGGTACGGCACATGGCGGAATGCTCCGGCTCTGTGCGGCGAGCCCGCACGCGCACAAAGCCAAGCACGAAATCAGTTTGCGTCTCCTGCCCATCGATATTATCCAGACTTGAGCGTCTGTCCTTTCATCACCTAAACATAGATCAACATAGATCAGCGTGCGGCAAACCCGTCTGGAAATGCAAGCCATCAGCGGGTACTTGACAGCAGCGCCAAAAAGCGGCATCCTTCCTATAGCCATCTATAGAAAAAATGCCTTGAGTTGAACCAGGGCAAGAGGCGGCCTGTGGGATTCCTTCGAAGGGCTCGCGCTCTCTTTCAGCGCGACAAAATCGCCGCGGAACTCGACGAGGAGTTGCGCTTTCATCTCGCGATGCGGGTCGAAACAAACGCGAACCAGGGCATGTCGCCCGCAGAGGCGCTTGTGGATTCCAAACGACGCTTAGGGAACGCAACTCTGCTCAAGGAAAGCATGCGCGAAATCGATCTTTTTACGTTTCTCGAAACTGTCATTCAAGATTTTCGCTTCGGCATGCGCATGCTTCGCCGCAATCCGGGCTTTTCCGCGCTAGCGGTCCTCTGCCTGACCTTAGGGATCGGCGCCAATGCCTCCGTGTTCAGTTGGATCGAAGGAGTCTTGCTGCGTCCTTTTCCGGCTGTGGCCCACCAGGAAAGATTGATGGCCGTCGCTGGAACGAATCGCGCCGAGCCTGGGTCGTTAGATGATGTCTCTTGGCCCGACTTCGTCGATTTTCAGAAGAGCTGCACGCTGTTCGACTCGTTTATCGTGGATCGGATTATGGGAACCACACTCAGCATCGGCGGCCGCGCCGAGCGCGCTCGTGGCAGTGTTGTGTCCGCCAACTATTTCGATGCACTGGGAATCCGTCCGATCCTCGGACGCGGATTCAAACCGGCCGAGGACTTCGGGCGCAACGCTCACCCGGTCACCGTCATCAGCTATCAAACCTGGAAACAGCGCTTCCAAGGTGATCCTGGAATTATCGGCAAAACGCAGATGCTCAATGGCATGCCGCACACGATTATCGGCGTTGCGCCCCAAGGTTTTGATGGCACGTTCGTGGGCTGGGCGATGCAGTTCTGGGTGCCCACCTCGATGCAGGAAAGATTTGATCCACCTGGATACAAACTGGAAGATCGCGGCGCGCGCTGGATTGAAGGCTTCGTGCGGCTCAAGCCCGGTGTCACTCCTCAACAGGCGCAGGCGGAGATTTCGGCTGTGGCGCGACGACTGGAAGCCGCTTATCCGGCGACGAATCGCGGTCGCGGCATCAAGCTGTTCCCGTTGTGGCAAACCCCTTTCAACAACGCGGGTAC
The DNA here is from genome assembly GCA_963819405.1 of uncultured Acidobacteriaceae bacterium. Taxonomy (GTDB): domain Bacteria; phylum Acidobacteriota; class Terriglobia; order Bryobacterales; family Bryobacteraceae; genus Bog-105. The sequence goes on from CAWFWH010000038.1 coordinate 76,345, forward strand.
TCTGCTCCCGATGCTGGGAATTGCACTCGCTGTCGTGGTTTTTGTGCTCCTCATCGCTTGCGCGAACGTTAGCAATCTGCTGCTTGTCAAAGCTTTCGGACGACGCCATGAAATGACGGTTCGGCTCGCGGTCGGCGCCGGGCGTGGTCGACTGCTGAAGCAGCTTCTCACGGAGGGGCTGATTCTATCGACTCTCTCCGCGGCCGGCGGACTCGTGGTTGCACACTGGTGCCGCAACTTACTCGTGCTACTACTCCCGAAGCGGGGCGGCGTCACCATGAATCTACCGGGCGAAATCGATTGGCGCGTGCTTGCCGTGAGTGCAGGCGTCTGTGTGATCTCGACCCTGCTATTCGGGCTGGTTCCCGCAATTCAGACGAGCAAGATCGATCTCGCTTCCGCGCTGAAGGCGGAATCGGGCGGCGTCGTCGGTGGACGAGGACGAGCGCTCGTTCGATCGAGCCTGGTGCTTGTGCAGGTAGCGCTGAGTTTCGTTTTGTTAGTAGGAGCGGGTCTCCTGCTCCAGAGCCTCCGCAACGTTCAGAATACGAGCCCAGGCTTTTCTACAGAGCGCGTGCTGACCACCGGAGTCGATTTGGCCTCGGCGGGATACGATGCTCAGCGCGCCAAGAATTTCCAGGACGAGCTGATTGATCGCCTCCAGGCGCTCGGCGGCGTGGAATCGGTTGCGTGGTCACGAATCACGCCATTCGGGTATGGCAGTTAATTCCTCCGCTCCAATCGCAGTCGACGGTTATGAGGCGCCGCTCGACCAGCAGCCTACGGTCGAGTACAACGAGGTTGGTCCCGCATATCTCGCCACCATGGGCATCCCGCTGGTGTCTGGTCGCGAGTTTACGCGCGCTGACAACGAAACGGCTCGTCTCGTCGCGGTGGTGAATGAAACGATGGCCGCGCAGTATTGGCGCGGTAAGGATCCGGTCGGCAGCCGCCTTCAGGTCAAGGGGCGCTGGATGCAGGTCATCGGCGTCGCGAAAATGGCGAAGTACCATAACTTAAGCGAGCCGCCGAGGCCCTTTTTCTACGTGCCTATGCGCCAGAATTCGGCGGGTCAGGGCTTGAATATCCGAACCTCGCTAGCCCCGGGAACCATGGCGAAGGCTCTGGCGCGCGAAGTACATTCACTCGACCCAAACCTGGCGCCCGGCGAGGTGATCACCATGCGGGAGCAAGTCGATCGGACGACGGCCGTGCAGCGGGTCGCAGTCACCATGCTGAGCTTGTTTGGCGGCTTGGCATTGTTACTCGCCGCAATCGGCTTGTATGGCGTCATGTCATACACGGTGTCGCAAAGTACGCGGGAACTGGGGCTCCGCATGGCCCTTGGTGCGGAAGCGTCAGATCTGTTGCGGCTGGTGATGTCGCAAGGCCTCGCGTTGACCGCAGGCGGCGTTGTCTTGGGTCTGGCCGCCGCGCTCGCGTTGACGCGCCTGCTCGGGTACATCTTATATAAGGTAAGTCCACGCGATCCGCTCGCGTTCGGGTCGGCATTCATCGTGCTGGCGATCGCCTCGCTGGCAGCGTGTTTTCTTCCCGCTTGGCGCGCGGCACGCACGGATCCACTCCGCGCGTTGCGCGATTAAGTCTCTACGTCCCCTGCAACTACGGAGTAATTACAAGTCTGGGGCCTTGTTGATCGCGTTGCCAAGCGTTCTCAATATCCGCGAGCGGAACACGTTCCGTGTCGACGCCAAGCTCCCCAGTGGCAGCATGCGCCATGACCTGCCGAAAGGTATCGATTAGGACATTGCGAGGTGGAATCCCGGCGGTCCCGAGAATTGTTATCGGTGCGCTGCGCAGCACGGCAGCTGTAAGCGAGATAGTCGGCCCAGCGCTTTCCCCAGCTTGAACGAAGCGAGTCTCGGACGCGATGACACCAAATTCCCTGCGCGTTATCGCAGCCAGAAATGCTTCTGCCGGCCGACCCCATACATAATCGATCACAACTTGAAAACCTGAATCGCCCGCCTCACGGGCAAATGCCTCGCCCAGGTCCTTCGCAGGCGCATCAAGGTGAATGATCGCGTCAGCACCGAACTTATGTAATGTGCTCAAAACTTGTTGATTGCGTCCCGCAGCAACAACGCGGCCTGCGCCGAGAAGCTTCGCAATCTTTATCGCAAGCTTGCCCGTTACTCCCGTTGCACCCAGTACGAGGACGTTTTCGCCTGGCTGCAGCTTTGCGCGGAAGGCGAGCGAAATCCAGGCGGAAACACCAGGATTGGGCAGAGCGGCGGCGGTTTCGTCATTCACGCCTTCAGGTACTGGGAACGTGAATATCTGTGGTACGACCGTGCGTTCTGCCATCGCGCCAAAAGGTGCTCGAGTTCCGCCGAAGAACACCCGCTGCCCATCGCAGAGATGCCCAACTCCATCCGTGCCACAGACCAGGGGGAACTGGCGCGGACTTGCATAATGCGAGCCGCTGGCCAGTTGTTTATCGATAGGTTTCAGCGCCGCAGCGTGGACATGGACGATTACCTCTCCCTCGCCGGCGATTGGCTCAGCGAATTGCTCATACTGGGGTGGTCTCTTCAGCGTGTGCAGAACGGCAGCATGCATCGTGATTTCCTTGCGGCCTGATCCTCGTTTCCTCGATTCTACGTGGGAGTTCATTGTGGTTCCGTCAGGCAACGCACATGCCGGAAACGAAAGGACTAACGCAGATCGTTTCATCCAAACGACGTCCTTTCCCGATGGCCAAATACGATTGTCGCAAAGCAGGACAAACGACGTTAGCGTTACCGTTAGCGATACAGTAAGCCGTTTTTATGCATTTTTGTCTTTACAATCGATCCGAACGCGTATAACATGGCCTGAACGAGGCAATTATGGTCCGTTACATTGGGTTGGGTTCGCTGTTCGTATTTGCGTCGCTGCTCGCGGCTCAAGAGGTGACTGGTTCCATTAGTGGTACGGTTTCCGATCCCAGCGGCAGCGCCATTGCTGGGGCCACCATTAAGCTCGTCTCCGAGCAAACTGCGGCCGCGCGCACCGGGACCACCACTGCCGACGGCAACTTCATTTTTACGGCCGTCAGTCCCGGCAAATACACTGTGATCGCGGAGCACCCTGGCTTCAAGCGATTTCAGAAGCAGCACATCGAGCTCGCCCCCGGCGACAATCTCGCCGTCGGGTCCTTACCTCTCGAGGTCGGTACTGTGAATGAATCCGTGACGGTCCTGGCCGAAGGCGCCACGCTGCAAACCACGAGTGGCGAGCGGGCAGGAATCATCACCAGCCAGGAGATCACTAATCTAACAGTGATGAATCGCGACTTCACCACCTTCGCGGAGTTGCAGCCCGGCGTTGTCATCAATGTGGGAGCCGAAGTCCAGACCTTCAGCGGTAACAATACTTTCAATGCACTCGGCGGCCGCACGACCGGCAACAATATCCTGATCGATGGCATCCCCTCCACGAATTCCAATCAGGGGAATATGAATACCACTCTCAGCCTGGACGCCACTCAGACAGTCGAAGTGAAGGTGGCGAATTTTGATGCCGAATTCGGCCGAAATCAGGGCGTAACGATAATGGCCGTTAGCAAGAGCGGTACGGACCAATTTCATGGCGCCGCTTATTACTACGACCGTAATGAGGCGTTCGACGCGAACAATTTCTTCAACAACCGGCAAGGCCTTCCGCAACAGGAGTACCGAATCTCAACTTACGGAGGTACGTTCGGCGGACCGCTGCACATACCGCGCCTCGCCGCTACTAAAGGCAAACTGTTCTTCTTCGTAGCCAGCGAAGAGATCCGCGAGAAGCGTCCGGAGACGGAACAGACATTGACGGTGCCCACCGCGCTCGAGCGGCAGGGCAATTTCAGCCAGTCACTGATCAACAACAAGGCGGTTACCATCAAGGACCCGCAGACCGGAAAACCATTCCTTGGCAACATCATTCCGCAGAACCAAATCCTGCCTTCCACCCAGGCCTATCTAGAATCTTCTGCCGCTGCCGAACTTCTCTAACAACGCCATCAGCAATGGCCAGTACAACTATATTTTTGAGGAAAGCCTCAACGTCCCGAAGCGCATCGAAACCGGGCGTGTCGATTACAACCTCAACTCGACTACCACCATGTATGCGCGCTTTAATTACTGGTTTGAAGACCAGCAGGGAAACGCGGTTTCAGCGGGAAACACCAAGTGGGGTTGGATGCCGCAGCACTACACCGCCGTCACGCCTTCAGGCACGATCGCCCTCAACCACATCTTCAATCCAACTACAGTGCTTCAGGCCTCAATCGGTTACGAGCGGTTCAACGAATCCGGACCGCCTCTCAGCAACTCTGAGTACACAGCCTTAAGCCGCACCACCACCGGCGTGAACATTCCGCAGTTCTATCCTTCCATTAATCCTTACGATCTGGTGCCGTCAGCCACCTTCGGCGGAGTTTCCGGAACTTCGGCCGATATCGCCAACCCAGGCTACGCGTCCCGCTTCCCGCTCTACGGCGTGGAGAATACGTTTAATTGGAATGGCACCCTTAACAAGGTGATCGGCGCCCACACCATGAAAACCGGCATCTACGCCGAACGTTGGCGCGCTATGAAGGGGCTCAATGCTTCCAATTTCGCGGGAAACATGAATTTCACCAGCGACAGCAACAACCCGCAAGATTCCGGTGACGCTTATAGCAATGCGCTCTTAGGCATTATGGATTCTTACACCGAATCTTCTTCCCGGCCGCCCATGTATGAGTTCACCGGTTCCATCGAATGGTTCGCCCAAGATGATTGGAAAGTGACGCATAATTTGACGCTTGATTTCGGAGTACGTTTTGGCTGGGCCGTTCCCTGGCACAATAATCATCTGCAAGAGGCGGGCTTTGTACCGTCGCTCTGGAACCCTGCGAACGCAGTCAGCCTGATCCGGCCGGTGCTGGTGTCCGGTAAGCGTATGGCCCAAGATCCGATTACCGGGACGATTCTTCCCGCGGTAGACATCGGCGCCATTGCACCGGAGGCCGGCAACCCGATAAATGGAATCGTATACAGAGGCACCGACCCCAGCTTCCCTGAGGGACTCCACACTTCCACGGGAATCAAAACAGCGCCCCGGCTGAGCTTTGCCTGGGACCCGTTTGGCAGTGGAAAGACCGTTATCCGCGGCGGCGGCGGCATTTTCTACGAGCTACACGACATCGACAACTACGGATACGGCATTGAGTACACACCGCCGATTCAGTCCAACCCGGTAATCAATTACACGACGGTGCAAACTTTCATCAATCAGGCTGGCCTCAACTCGCCCAGCACCATCTCCGGGTTTGATCCCGCCTATCACACGCCCGTAACCTACAATTTCAGCTTCGGCGTGCAGCAGGATATTGGATTCGGAACTGTGCTCGACGTAGCTTATGTGGGAGCGTTGGCTCGGCATCTCACGTTGAGTGAAAACCTCAACGCCGCGCCACTGGGAACCGATTGGCAGCCTCAAAATCTTGATAAAACCACGAATAAACCGCTGGCCAATCAATTCACCCGCCCCTATATCGGCTATGGCGACATCATTTATTATTTCCAGGGCGGAAACTCCAGCTACCATTCGCTCCAGACGACCGTCCGGCGGCGTTACAAAAACAATCTCACCTACGGGCTGGTGTGGACGTGGTCGAAGGCCATGGACTATTCCGACACCGGCACTAGCAGCAGCAGCACGCGTGTCAATCCTTGGCTGCCCTGGAGCATCTCAAACTATGGGGAGGCCGGCTACGATCACACACAGATCTTCCGGCTCTATTGGAATTACAATCTGCCCAAAGTCAGCAGCTTGCTGAACAACAGATTCGTGAGAGGCGCGTTTGACGACTGGCAGATTTCCGGAATTTACACGGCGCAGAGTGGTGCTCCCATGGGCGTGAGCTATTCGTTCTCGCCTTCGCAGGACATTCTTGGCTCTTCCGACACAACTTTCGCTCGCGCCGTCATAGTGGGAAACCCGAACCAGATCCCCGCGAACTCGAACCTCCTGGCATTCAACCCCGCCGCGATTGCTGCGCCGCCAGTGGCCGCGTGTGAAACGCCGAATCCGCCAGCCATCTGCTGGGGAAACGCTTCAAAAGATGTGTTCCGCGGCCCCGGTGTTAATAACTTGGACACATCGCTCTTCAAGAATTTTCCGATTTACCGCGAACGCCTTTTGGGTCAGTTCCGCGTGGAAGCGTACAACGTCCTCAATCACACCCAATTCACCACCGTAAACACTTCGGCAACTTTCAGCGCTACGGGCGCTCAAACCAACGGATTATTCGGTCAATACACCGCCGCTGCCGATGCGCGGCGACTCCAATTGGCATTACGCCTAACCTTCTGAATCGCGCCGGTCTCTCTGGAATCCAATACACGAATCGGCAAGGTTGAAATCACCATAGATGGAGAAGGCAATATGAAGCAACGAACACTCGGCCCGAGACGGACCTAAAGTTTCCGCCATCGGCCTCGGCTGCATGGGAATGTCGGAGTTCTACGGCGCAACGGATGAGAAAGAATCACTCTCTACCCTCGAACGTGCCTTGGAATTAGGCATTAACTTCCTGGACACCGCCGACGTGTATGGCCCACTCAAGAACGAGGAGCTGTTGGGCCGCTTCCTTAAAGGCAAACGCCAGCGCGTTTTTCTTGCCACGAAGTTCGGCATTGTGCGCGGCCCGGATCCTAAGAACCGGGGCGTAAACGGCCGGCCCGAATACGTGAAATCTGCCTGCGCAGCATCGCTTCAGCGCCTCGGCACGGATCACATCGACCTGTACTACCAGCATCGAGTGGATCCGAAGACGCCGATTGAAGAAACGGTGGGCGCCCTAGCTGAGTTAGTGAAGGCGGGCAAGGTGCGTCATATCGGCCTCTCTGAAGCCGGCCCGGAAACCATTCGCAGGGCGCACGCCGTGCATCCGATCACTGCTCTCCAAACTGAATACTCGCTCTTCAGCCGTGAACCGGAACGAGACATATTGCCGACCACTCGCAAACTTGGTATCGCCTTCGTCGCCTACAGCCCGCTTGGCCGAGGACTTCTCTCGGGCAATATTCAAAAACCTCAGGACCTCGAAGAGGACGACTGGCGCCGCACGGTGCCACGTTTCAGTCAAGAGGCAATCGACGCAAACCTGAAGCTGGTCGATCGCGTTAAGCAGATCGCTGGCAGAAAAGGGATCACGCCATCGCAACTGGCCCTCGCATGGCTGCTCGCTCAGGGCGAAGATATCGTTCCTATACCGGGTACTAAACGTCGCAAGTACCTCGAGGAGAACGCCGCAGCAGTGGATGTGGAGCTCTCGCCGGAAGAACTCGAGCATATCGATCAGGCCGTCCCGCCCGGCGCAGCGCAAGGCGAGCGTTACTCGAGAGAAATGATGCACCTGCTGAATCAGTAAACGACGGTGGGGCAGACGATCGGTTTGTGTCGTCTGCCAATTCGCGCATCGCGCAATCGATCATCTCACTGATTTTCATCCTTCGTTCTGGCCCGAAAGGGCCGTCGCCTACTCGTACCGTAACGCCACCAATGGATCGACTTTCGCCGCTCTGCGAGCTGGAATATAGCTTGCCAGTAAGGCCACAACGATCAGCAGCAAAGACCCTAACGCAAGCGTGAGCGGGTCGGTTGAAGTGATGCCGTAAACGTAGCCCGCCATGACACGGCTCAACCCCAGCGCGGCCGCCAAGCCCACCGCTACTCCGAACAGAGTCACTCCGAGGCCTTCGCCGAGCACCAGATGCAAGACCTCGCTGTGACTTGCTCCAAGCGCCATACGGATCGCCATTTCCCGCGTCCGCCGGGTCACCGTATAGGACATCACGCCGAAGACACCCACTGCGGAAAGAACCAGAGCCAGCGCCGAAAAGATCCACAGCAGCGTCATTGGAAAACGAATAGCGCCGTAGGTTTCCGACACAATCTCGTCCATGGTTTGGATTCGCCTCACGGGCTGCTCCTTGTCGAGAGACTGCACCGCATTAAGCAATGCCGGTACGACGCTCATGGGCGGCACCGCCGTCCTTACGGCCATGAATGCCGACGGCGCCGGGCTTTGCGCGAAGGGCACGTAGATCGCGGGTTCCGGCCGCCAGAGGTCATCATTTCGAACGTCCTTTGCTACGCCTACGATCTCAATGGACCGCGAGGCGCCGGCGTGTTCCCCGGAGTAAACTCGGGCCAAAATTGTGAGGTGGCTACCTAGCGGACTGGACTTCGGCCAGTAGCGGCGCGCCACGGTTTCGCTGACGATGGCAACCGGCGCGCCGCTCTGATTATCGCGGTCACTGAACTCGCGTCCCGCTACCAGACGCGTTCCCATGGCCTTCAAAAAATCGGGCGTCACAATTTTGAACGCGGCGGTCGGTTCCTTGCCCGGGGCGGCTGGCGGTTGGCCTTGCGGCTGGAAGAAAACGTTGGCGCCTCCGCTTTCGGCTCCCGCGCTTTTAACCCCAGGTATGGCTTCAAATCTCTGCAACAAGCTTCGATAGAAGGCCACCTGTTGAGGCGCGGACGCATACCTGTAATCGGGCAAGCTGATACTCATGGTCACAACGTTCTTTGGGTCAATGCCGAGGTCCACCTTGACCAGTTCGATGAAAGTGCGCACCAGCAGGCCCGCGCCGGTCAACAAAACCAAAGTCAGCGCCATCTCACAAACCACCAGCATGTTGCGTAGACGCCGCCTGCCCAATTCGGCGGTGGTACTCGATGCGCCTTCTTTCAACGAATCGTTCACTGCCGATTTCGCTGTGACCCAGGCAGGCGCAAGCCCGAAGATCAGCCCGGTTGCGATGGTGGCCACAAGGCTGAATATCAGTACGCGCCAATCGATGTTGATGATCCTGGCATTCGGCAAAGCGAATCCGTAGCGAGCCATGGCCAGCGTGAGCAGGCGATCTCCCGCGTACGCCAACAGCAGCCCCAGTGCTCCCGCGCAGAAGGCCAGCAACAGGCTTTCGATCAGTAGCTGCCTGATCAGCCGCCGGCCGCTGGCCCCGATGGCGACTCGGATCGCCACCTCGCGCTTTCGTGCCGTTGCTCGTGCCAAAAGCAGGTTCGATACATTGACGCAGGCGATCAGCAGTACCAGCATCACCGCGCCCAACATGATCAATAGCGGCTTCTGCATGTTGCGATGATAGGCAGCGTGCAGAGGCTCCACTTTGATGCCCCACCCCTGGTCGGCGGCTGGATACTCTCGGGCCAGATTCTCCGCTAAGGTATTCATCGCGGCCTGTGCCTGGCTGATCGTTACACCCGCCTTCAGGCGCGCCTGTGTTTGCAAATCCCGTGACGTACCGCGACCTGTTTCGCTGCGCTCTTCGGGCGTAAGAACCAGCGGAACGAAGACGTCCATTTCCTGATCCCAGGTAAACCGGAAAGAAGCTGGCATTACGCCGACGATTGTGTAGCGCCGCTGATCAAGATCGATGGATTTACCCAGAATGGATGGATCGGCGCCGTAGCGCGTCTGCCAAAGACGATATCCGATGACAGCCGCGTGATCGCGTCCAGGCGCCATCTCTTCGCGGGTCAGGACGCGGCCGAGCAGCGGCTGAACGCCAAACATCGGCAGCAGCTCGGTCGAAGCCTTGATGCCGTTTATGCTCTCAGGCCGGTCGCCTTGCGTAATGTTGAACCGCCACCCGCGATAGTAGGCCACATATTGGAAGACGCCGGTTTTTGCGATATCCGTGATGTTGGGGGCCGAGACGCCCGTCTGAATATAGCCTTGCCCCTTCTGATCGCGCCACTGTCCAAGACCCACGAGCTGCTCCGGATCCGGGTAAGGCAGCGGGCGAAGAAGCACGGCCGCAACCAGGCTGAAAATTGCAGTATTAGCGCCGATGCCTAATGCCAGAGTTAACACCGCCATGGCCGCGAAGAATGGATTCTTAGCCAGGACGCGAAGGCCATAACGCAAATCTTGAAACATCGTTTACCACGTAAAGTCTCATGTATAATTACAACGCTCCACGGAGGGGCACGAAACATGCGCATGATGCTCAAAGTATCAATCCCGGTTGAAACTGGAAACATAGCAGCTCGAAACGGCACTCTAGGATCGACGATTCAGCAAATTGTCGCTGATCTGAAACCTGAAGCGACGTACTTCGCTGAAGATAATGGCGAGCGTACGGGATACATATTTTTCGACATGAACGATTCCTCTCAGCTGCCCGCTATAGCCGAACCTTGGTTTCTCGCCTTCAAGGCTCGGGTGACTCTCCGTCCGGCCATGAGCCCTCAAGACCTTGCCAATGCGCGGCCGGGGATTGACTCGGCTGTGAAAGCTTACGGCAAGACTGCGTCCGCTTGATTCGCTCGAGTCCGACAGCGTTTTCAAGCTGTTCCTTTACGGCGCCATACCCTCGTCGATCCATCGTCTGAAAAGCGCCAGGCGCTCTGTCGGCCAAGCCTCATCGCAAGGCATGGTGCCGTCTTCGAGACGAGCGTAGATGTCTAAGGCTCGCGCTTTGACGTCGTCATAGGAAGACAGATCGAGTCCGAAGCCCTGCATAGTATCGACATCGGTACTGTCGCGAAACAACGGTCGAATCTCGGTCGCAAAGCTTATGGCCATGGGAGATCTCAGACGATTTCTCGCGCGTCGCTCACGAGCTGATCACTTGAGCCCCGAGGCAATGCTTCGGTATTCACCTTCGCCGAAGGCGCGGAGCGTTTCCGTTTGGATGTTGCCTTTCGAAGCAAGCCCGAGGATGGCTTTGGCGAGTGTCACATCGTCCGGCGCCTCCATGACAATCACCATGTCATAGTGGCCCATGACCATATAGAATTCCTTTAGCTTTACGCCAGCGGCCTCGAACGCCTTCCTGCCCGCATCGAGTCGCGATGGGCTCTCTTTAATATTCTGCAAACCCTGACTCGTCCAGCGGGCGAGTCCAATGTAAGTAGACACTGCACACCTCCAGGCAAGAATTATACTGTCTAGGAAAGAGCAAAGCCAACGAAACGAATCGTAACAAGGGTTCCGGCGTGAAAGCGCAGAAAAAGTACGATAACGGAATAGGCCAGTTCAACACAAGAGTATCTGTATTCGCCCCATCGTGCCAACCGGCCAGAAGTCCGAGATCGCGACTCTACCAGGCAGCATAAAAGGCGTGCCAGCGGCGTTTTTCGCTATTAATGGGCTTATGCTCAAGGCGCTCGACCTTCGCTGAGGCCGGATACTTTCCCAGTGGCGTTACTGTTCAAAATGCCACGGTGTGAAGGTGTTGGTCCAACTTGACGCCCGCAAGATGGCAGAGATCTCCGAGTTCTAAAGACCTGCGACGGCATGGCGATGCGATATCGTCAGGACTGTGAGCCTCAGCGAAGACCTTGCGATTATCGCCAAACAGGAACAGCGGCTTAAATTTTCGGCATTCAACGAAGAATCGGCGTGGAGGTTGGGTTGCCGGCTCCGGGACATGGCGATTGCGCGGAGTGCGCCCTGGTGATCGACATACAGCGATTCGGGCAGGCACTCTTTTTCTGTGCACTGGCGGGCAGTACGCCCGATAACAGCAATTGGGCATGCAGGAAATCGAACGTCGTCGCGCGATTTTATCGGAGCTCCTATGGAATGGGGTTGGAGTTTCAACAGAAGAACACGACCTTGGTGGACCGTTTCGGGCTGGCTCTCACCGAGTTTGCGGCGCACGGCGGATCGTTTCCTATTGCCCTCGCAGGCTCAGGCGTGATTGGATCGGTTGCGGTTTCGGGGTTGCCGCAGCGCGCTGATCACGAATTGGTTGTGGAAGCGCTTTGCGGCGAACTGGGATATGAGTATGCGGAACTCAGGCTGCCCACCGCGTGAAAGCGAGACCCGCGAACTCGAAGCTCGGCGTGGCGCCACTGCCTGCTCGAACTTGCCGAACCAGAATACAGCTGTTCACACTGAGGTGGCCTCGGCACGACCTCGTCCCGGAACCACGTCTACTTGCAGCCTCGCAGCCGCTGCCGGTATGTCCTTGACCGGAAACCCGAGCTCCCGTCGCACGATATTGCACCCTTGGGCTATCGCGCTCGCCTTATAGAAAGCAATCTCCCGGTTACATCCCTGTCGCCCGAATCCGCAATCGCTCGAAACGATCAGTTTTTCGGCCGGGATATACTGGAGGGCCTTCCGGATCTCAACCGCAACGTCCTCTGGCCGGTCTGCCTGCAGAACCCGATGGCTTACCGCTCCGATGCATATCTTCTTCTTGAGGCTGTTGCGAAATGGTGCAAATAATTCGAGGTCTTTCTGGTTTCGATCCTTCATCTCGAGCGTCCAGACATCACCCCGGCAGCGCTCCAGATAGATCTCGATTGAATTCGCATAGCTGGTGTCTTCCATCACGCGCTGCATGTTTGGATTCCCCAACATGTATGGATCCAAAGCTCCACATCCTCTAACCCCTGCACCTCGCGGTTGAACGCATCCACCATAAACTGCACCTCCTCATGATCCTTGCCATAGGTGTTGGCCATGAAGTGGAATGTGGGCTCTTCAATCTGAATGCACCGGCAGCCTGCGTCCGCAGCTCTAGCAGTTCCTGGTTCATTGCCACCGCCATGTCCCAGATGACTTCACGTTGGTCTTTATATTTTGGTGTGTGAATGTCGAGAAATAACGCCATCACCTGCGAGGAGCAGGTTCCGAACTTCACTGGCTTGTTGGTCCGCGCTTGCGCCAAACGCCAGATCTTCGCGTAATAGAGCGGGCGGTGCTCGATCGTGTCCACAACATGAGGCCAACGCCAGCCGGTATAGATCTCGTTCAGAAGCGTGCCGGCAGGGTAGTGCAGCCAGGGCGCGGTGGTCTCTTCCGGCTGCAGGTAGTCGCCTTCGAATCCTGCCCAGCGTTGCAGCGGATAATGATGCCACGCGCGGCCGGCGAGGTCCTCATCCAAGTGGAAATCGCCATGACTCAGAATGTCAAGCCCGGCACGTTCCTGATCGCTGATCACCACCGATAACGCGTCCTGGAATTTCTCGCGAAAGCGAACATTGAGCATGCAGGTATCGAGTGGCCGCCCCCACATGCTCACGTCGAACCAGCGCGGGCGTGGAAACGATCCGGTAGTAGTACTCGGCAACATCAAATCGGCGGTAGCGGTGAACATAACGATTTCTCCCGGGATATTCTATCCGAGAGACAGCTGTGGTTTACCTTCAGCCGTACACCTCGTCAATTACGCGACGGATATAGTCAAGATTTCGCTTCATATCGGCGTCTAAGTTACCGGGCCGTGCATCTGTCTCCAGATTTGCCCAACCGGACCATCCAATATCTCGGATAGCTTGAACCACTGGTCCAAACCGAATGGCACCTTCGCCGAGGAAATGTGGATTGTCTTTGAAGTGGAACTGGCAAATGCGGTCCTTGCCCAACCAGCGAATCTCTTTTACTACGTCGAATCCGGATTGGGTCGAATTGCCGACATCGTAGTAAACAGAAACGTTGTTTGAGCGGGCCATCTCCATGATGCGCACGTTGTCCTCGGCGGAGATCGTGTTCTCGAGTCCCAGGATCACACCCGCTCGCTCGGCCTCGGGGGCAAGTTCGCGTAAAGCGCCGCCCACATGCTCCATCTCCGCAGCGCTTTTAAGAGCCCAACGTCCAAAAAACGGCAATAGAAGCACCTTCGTTTTCAAGTCTCGGGTAAGCCGAATTCCATCGGAAACCCATTTCAGCGCCAGCGGATCGCTCTTCAGGCCGTTGTCGTGCAACCGGTCCACACAAGTTCCGTCGATCGTCACTCCTTGTTGCTTTGACAACCTCAGGTACTGCGCTGTTTTGTCTGGATCATCGGCCGGCATTTTGCCGTCGGCCAGTTCTCGTCCGAAGGAAACCTGCACTCCTCTGAAGCCAAGCTCAGCCGCCTTCGACACCGCCTCGGGCTTGGCGCCCAAGTTCAGATTCCAATCCGTCACTCCGATGCGCAACGAGATCGGCTGTCCGGTGGCGATGCCGCGACTATAGGTGAACGCGGCAGCCGCGCCCAAAAAGTTCCGTCGTGTGGAAAGCGAGCTATGCATTTGCTTTCACTCCGAAAACTTTCTCCGTATACAGGCGGCTCAGTCGAAAATCCTCTCCGAGCCACCAATCGTTCGGCCGCGCGTATCGGTCCTGCATCAGTTCAGCTTAACTGGGTAGCTGATCCACGCCACAATCCGGCATAGGTCCTCGAAAATCCGCTTCGCGTCATCTGACTCAAAGAGCTACGAGAGTCTGGAAAGAACAACGAACGGCCCGAGTCGCAGCAGCATGAAATCTTGTCTGATCCTAATACATTCGCCCTCCTACGGGGTACCTGCACCTGAAGCACAGCGCGTAATGAATCCACGCGCCTGCCTGACACGCTATCCTTCCTATATTTGGCGCCGTGGGACGGTGTAAGCAACGAATATAGAAGGATTTAACTACACACAAATTATCCTAGAAATCTTGTGTTGAGCAGCGGATAGGAGAAGAACCAAAGGCGTTTACCGCTGCTTTCTACCGACACCGAACTGATTCCCTGCGCGAATGACTCTCCCGTTTTCGATCACCAGATCGAGCAATTTTTCGCTCTGCACGTCGTGTCCGTTCTCGTCCCGCAGGGATGCGACCACCTTCTTCGTCGTCGCATCGATGATTTCCCCGGTGGAGCTATAGGCGAATCTTCCGTCCATACTGAAGCTGAGCCAACCAACGCAGTCCCTGGCCTTAATCGTAGTCAGTTGCTTCGGTGGCATCACCGTTGCATCGAACACATGAATTGCGCTGTTCGCACAGTCCGCCAGCCAGAGCTCTTTTTCGTCAGGACTTAGCGCAATTCCATGGCTGGGACAGCCGTGCCGCTTCACTGGACCTTGTTTGTAGCCCTGAACCTCAACGCGATAGAGCTTCCTCCCTGTCTGAAGATCTCCAACCTCGAAGCCCAGCAGACCATTCACGTTGACGAAGACCAAGGTGTCGCTTCCATTCACCGTAAACGGGCGGATTACGTTCTCGAACGGTCCCACCGTTCTATCGACTTTGTTTGTGTTCGGGTCGGCTACTGAAAGGAGAGGTGATCTCAGGCCGGCCAGATAGACATGGCCGCCGTCAGTGGACCAGATCGTATTGTGCGATCCGGAGTTCGTCTCGATTGTCGTAATCACTTCGCCGGTGGCTGCATTCACTACGTGCCAAGCCGGGCCCTCGAGTTCCGGAACGTAGAGAACTTTTCCATCAGGTGAAATGGCCATCCGGTCGCATCCGCCCGCATAGGTCTTGTTCCATAGCTCCTTGCCGGTCACAGCGTCGATCGCGATCATGCTATCGAGCGACGTCACGTACACGATGCCGGTCTGGGCACTGGCGGCAATCCCTTTGACGTTCTCGGGCTTCTTTCCTTCCGGCACAGCCCAGGTAGGAATACGGCGAACAAATTTATAGCCATTCTCGATGTCGTAAACAAGGATGCCGACGCCGCCATACTCCGTATAGTTGCGGATCCCCGGACTCGCCACATATAGAAGATGGCGCGACTCGGCTGCAGGAATTTGCCCTGATGAAATGGACCAGGCCAAGCACAAAAGCAGAATCCGCGAGATGATTTTCATCGGTCGTGGAGAATGAAATGTACCGTCGCCCATAGGGCGTGGCTTTCGTAGAGGCAGATTATCATACCCGCCGAGGATAACGCGACAGGCCAAATGCGGACTGGAGGCAGCACGCGTCGTCGGCTAAACTTCAGGCGAAGGTGCCAGCGTCCTGCCCGCACTCACGCCGGGCTGCGCCGTCTTATCACCTGTATTCCGAGCAAATAGTCTGTGGTTTGCCTCCTTCGATGAAAACCTGTCAAGAAAAAAACTGGTTTCTATACGGAAACTTTAAGCAATAAATCCCTTTCAATCGCGCACTTTTGTCTAGAAACCCTGCAAGGGGTAATGGAGCACAGCGATTAGGGCCTCATCGGAAAATCAGCGTTATACTTCTGGCGTTCGGAGTAATGCTCCGAATTGACACAGAGTGCATCAGAGAGGAATAAATGAACTTCATCACTGAACCCATACCTATCGGGGTTCTCATTGTGCTACTGACACAATGCACTATCACGCTTGAGATCAGGTTTACTTCTACAAGAGTTTTCAGATTTTCAATCCGGCCCGGTCGTGACAACCTCCTCTCACGATTGCTGCGGAAATAACCTAATATGCGGACGAGTGCAGCAAAATCCCGACGAACGAAAGCTATTACGATCAAGGTTACTGAGGATGAATTCAGAGCAATCGAAAGAGCATCCCAATACAGCGACATCGGACCCTTTTGTCGGCAAATCATCCTCGCCTATCTAGACATTCCATGTCCAATCCAGCTTCTTCAACTTAAGATGCTGGCTGGTACTCAACTGTGGGTAAAGGAATTTATGCATCTGTTTGAGCACGTGGACGCAGCCCTGATGGAGAAGCTCGAACGACGAGTTAAGAACACCGAAGGCCTGATCGCTTACGAGCTTCTCGCCGAGTTGCAACAGTTAAGTAAGGGGAAAACGGAGCTGCTATCAGCGCGCCTCAAGGCAACGAACGAGGGCACTGAGGACGGAGCGACGAGACAGGGGTCGGATTAAGCTTTCGCCGCTCGCACGTGCCAACGGCATCGGTATGGCGGTGTGAATAGAGGGGCCAGCGACTGGTTATGAAAAACAAAAATCCGGCTATTCGCTGCCCGTACTCCGGCTTGTGTTGTAATTGACGAAACGAGCATGACTTCAGAAGAAGCTACGGCGCACATCGGCAAGTGCGTGTACAGTAAGAACACATAGAATAGCGAGAGGGCGGGCCGGATTCGCAAACACACCTGCTGGGTAGTTGAAGCTTATAGCGGCGGCACTCAAGCGACATTTGTTTATCAGGAGCAAGGGCGAATACTCGCGCGCATTGACGCCGATATAACGGATTTCCTCACTCCAGCGAACGCAGCCGGCTAAACATGACATCCAGCTATGCGTTCCGCCAATTCTCAAGTATCAGTTTGACCCCGGTTTTTTGAATCACCTGAAAATCCTCAGTGTTGCCGGTTACAAGCGGCCTACTCAATCGGACGGCTACGGCGGCAATCAAACAGTCGGGAAGTTCGAGAGCGGAACCGTTCTTTCTTGCTGTCGCTTTGATCGCAGCAGCGGCGAGATAGTCAGCGGAAGTAGGCGTAATTTCTTCGTTCTGGTTGAGCCATTCCACGGCCCTCTTCAACTGACTGGAGGCAGACTTCAGTTCAAGACCGTAGACGATTTCGTAAACTGTAACGCTCGTGAAGCTGAAAAAGCCGTACTCTTTGACGTAGCGACCCGCGTGGCTGACGACAGTCGGATGGTGGCCCTTGAGGTACTCGGAAAGGATATCTGTGTCGAGAATGGATTTAACCATCGTCTAAAGCGTGGGCGCAGTTTTTCGATGGCCGTCGTCTTTCCTCATAGGCAACGGAGACAACTTCATCAAGCAGAGCGGCATCTTCGGGACTCCCGAACAATCCCAGCCCTTGCTCGAATACGGCTTTCGGAACTGGCTTTGTAACCGAGAGACCGGTTTCGATGAGCCGCAGAACGGCCTCATTGTGCGTGATGTGTTCTTGCTGCGCAAACCGCTGAATGTCGCGCTCGATGTTCGAGGGGATATCAAAGCTCATTGGTTTGCGCCTCCTGCCCTGATATTAGGACTCTCCCCATCTATTGTCACGCACCGCGCCTGGTCTCACGCGATAACATCCAAAAGAAGTTGACTCTCTTTCGCAGCTCTATCTCCTTCTCCACCTAACCGAAACACCCTCAACATCTAAACCCACTACCCGCATGCGGCAGCCCGAGCCTAAACCGCAAGCGATCATAATCGATCAGCGGCTCGAAATACGCAGGCTCTTGCAGCGGCCATAAACCTGCCGGTTGCGCGCTGGATTGCGTCCGCTCCAGAATCCCGTTTACCGCGCGCCTCGCCGCCTCGTTTGCAGCTTCCATGCAAGCGACATCCGTGTAAGTCTTCACATAATCGGAAGCAAGAAACAGGTTCGGAATTTCAGTCATCGCATCGGGCCGGTACTCGAGCGAATTCACGACGTTAATCATCAACGGCTCGAGGTTCGTCACCGTAGTCGGATTCGGGAATTGCACGTCGGGGTCAAGGAACCAGCTCAGAAGATTGTCATCGCGAATCACATCCGCGCCGGAAATGTTCAGATGCACTTTCAGTTGCGCCCAGACTTCATTCTTGATTTCCTCTGCCGTCAATTGCATGGCGGTTTTACCATACAGAATGCCCGGCGTTTCCCAATCCGATATATCGACCGACAAAATACCGCCCACCTGTCCATCGCCGTAATTCGCAAGGTTCGCCTGGTTCCAAAACTGGCGCTGGGAAATCGACGTGATTGCCCACGGCGAATCCGCGTAGATCGTGTGCCCGAACTGCAATGGCACATCGTTTCGCAGATAAAATTGGATTCCGTTCATCCAATCCGTCCGCAGCTTGGTCAAGTTCGCGAGCGACGGAGCCATCGCTTTCAGCCGGTCGTCAACCAGTCCAGTCATGATCTCGACTGGCATCGCGGAGATATAGTAATCCGCCGTGATTTCGCGCGTCTCGCCATTCGTTTCCACCGTCACGCCAGTGATCCCGCCCACGCTTGCCTCAAACGCCTTCACCGCCGTATTGTTCTGGAAGTCCACACCGCGCTGTTGAAGATAGCTGACCCAGGGAGTCAGCCAAACCTCGTTCGTAGGCCCGCTGAGCAGACGATCGAATCCTCCATAAGTCAACAGGCCGAACAACAGCT
Source organism: uncultured Acidobacteriaceae bacterium (assembly GCA_963819405.1). Classification (GTDB taxonomy): domain Bacteria; phylum Acidobacteriota; class Terriglobia; order Bryobacterales; family Bryobacteraceae; genus Bog-105. Next base: position 95,135 of record CAWFWH010000038.1, read on the forward strand.
GCAATAGAGTGTACCCAGCCGTACGCGTGCTGCTCTCTTGCGCGCGCACCGCCACCAGCGAGCGCGTCAGCCCCTTGCCCAACAGCGTCTGATATGCCGAGGAACGGTTCGCGGCATCGATAAACGTCCACCAGGGAATCTGCTCGTACTCGGCGAGTCTGCGTTCAGGACAACTCGTCAGCAGCGTGAACAGCCGGTCGATGAAGAACAGCAGTTCGTTATCCGGAACGCCGATGCCGCCGAAAATTTCCTTGAACTCAACCGCCCAATCCTGGACGTCCGACGGCTTTCGCGCGGTGAGAATCAGCGCAGGGTTTCCCGCGCGCGCTACTTGAATGCGAGTCGCATGCACCAGATTATTGAACACGCTGACGTTCCCCTGATAGGGGATGCGCATCATCGTATCTGGCAGATGCCGGTAGAACGCCGGGAAAAAGCGGAAGCCGTGCTCGCCCGGAAGATCTTTGCGGCCGTCAATTCCAGTATTCGCAACCGAGAGGCTGCGCGCTTTTCCTCCGAACACGTTCTTCGTCTCGTAAACGGAGACTTCAAAGCCTCGCTCAATCAGCTCATGGGCCGCGCTCAATCCCGCCACACCGCCGCCCAGTACGGCAACGCGAATAGACATTCCGATACTCTATCCCACGTCGCAGCGAATCTTAGCCCTTATTGACTGAGCACGAAGTTGACGGTGATCGTCGTTAGTACTTCAACCGGCTGACCATTGAGCAAGGTCGGCCGATAACGCCACTGCAGGACTGCATCTCTCGCGGCATTCACCAGCAAAGGATGCCCGTGAATTAGCTGCAGATTCTCGATGACGCCGTCTTTGCCGATAATTGCCGTGAACTCCACGCTTCCCTGTATGCGTGCCGATCGAGCGAGCGGCGGATAAATCGGTTGAACTTTACGAATCACCTTGGCTTCGGCCACAGCTCCGCCGACCCGCATAGGTCCGTTCGCTGCTTTCGGCTTTGCTGTCGCCGCTGCGGGAGGCGCAACATCGGTCGTGATCCCGCTACTTAAAATACTGGTCACGCCTCCGTTCTCGTTGCCACTTGTCGGTGTGCCGCCAAACACGCTAATGTCGGGCGCGGCAGTCTCCTGAACGGGATTCACAGTCTTTGGAATGACGATCGGTGCCACCAATATGTGTGGATTGAGCTGATGAGGCGTCGCTCTGGTCGCAAACTTTACATCACGGGGCGGCGGCGGAGCCTGTGGAGGCGGAGGCGGCGCCACGAGCATGCTCTTCAACTGAGCATTCGGCAGTGCCTCGGTGTACACGAGTGGTATCAGAATCAATACGCAGATCGTCGAGATCTGCACCAACAAAGAGAACACAATCGTGTACGGCTTCTTTGTCTTTTGCCTTCCCTCAACGAACGTTTGATCGAACATCGGACCCGCCTCACTAACAACAGACACCAGTTAGCGCGCGCGTGTTCCCGGCGTGCGCCAACGACTCTTTCAGAGCTGCACTGGCGCTTCAATCAACTCGCCCGCCCGACAAAAAGGGACGGCTGTAAGCCCCTAGCCAAAATTCTGCTGCCTAGTGTGTGCAAAGTTTGTGTGAGGAGCTGGTGGGAATCGAACGGAGCGTATGTCCTAAACGTGGCACGCTCGGTATCCTGGATATCGGCCGCTACCTACGCGGGGCACCCCAAGCCAGTGGACGTTTCGCCGTGGTCAGGTCGCAAACTCGCTTGCAGTTCGAACTCGGCACACATAGAAAAGCGCGGGGACAAAAGTCCCCGCGCGACCTCAATAGCAGTTGATCGGCGGGCTAAGAGGCCTTCTTCCGGAGTTTCAGCCCGATAAGGGAGACCCCGATGCCCATGAGGAAAATGCTGGCTGGTTCAGGAGTATTGGGAGGCGGAGGGCTGAAGTTCTCAAGGAGGGTCAGTCCTTCCCCTAAGCCGAAAGCGCCAGGCAGAGCGAAGTCGTTAATCAGCGTGTGATCAGGTCGGTCTCCATGATCGACTTAAGCCGCAACGAAGAAGAGGTGCGTTCCATCTGTGTCCACGCCAGTGGAGGTACCGCAGCCTTGCGCGGAAATGTTGGTTCCCGCAATTCTCGCCCCGGTGAGCGGGTTGTACTGATCGTATGAATTGACACCGTCACTCCGATTAATCAGATAGTTGCCGTTCGACAGAATTGTGAACCGATCCGCGCCCGGATTCGTTGCAATCGTAACCGGAGGCAATACGATCGCTCCATTCGAGGGGTTGAATTCAAAAACTTCTGGTCCTACAGTGTTGTAGCTGGCCAGAGCGTAAAGATTGCCCCCATTCACACCGGTACCGAAGTGAAGGTCCGCAACCCCTTGGCCAGGTATCGGATTGGCGACACTTCCGTTGTCAGGTCCGCCAGCTCCGTTATTGTACAATCCGGTTTCGATGCTTAGGGTGGGGCCAACGCCACCGCCGGACAGTTCCGTGTAATAGAACTGAGTATTTGTGACGGCGATCCGGCGACCGTTGGGCGCGGCTCCATTGAGCCCGCCAGGCACCGCCCCTTGAGGGACGAATGAGCCCGCGGCCGTGGCAACATTCGGTCGTAAGGTCTAGACTCCAGGACTGGATAGGTCCGTTACCTGACGCTGCGTTGTTGATAACAACCGTTACAAAGGTATCCGCTTGGGCAATTCCTACCGGTACTAACAAAACCACTGAGAGGACCATAAGTTTCTTCATGTTCTCTACGCTCCCTTCAACTTCAATGTCTGAAGTGACGTCGCCCAGTATAGGTTTTCTGCACTATGTGCTCCATGGAACGTTAGGAGGGCTAGTACCGTTTCGACTTGACAATTAGTACTAGATCGCGAGTACCCCGCGCGATACGGCGGGAACGAAGAAACAGTGGCTCGCCGACGTTCAAAGAATAAAGCAATCTAGCCTATGGGCATGGCAACGAGCGCCATTCGAGTTCCGCTCGAAGACCACTCCCGGCTCGATATTAAGCCGACATGCGAAAGTTAAGGCAGAAGCCGATGGGTACGCGCGGGACGGTATGATGCCGGCCCTAAACGATAAGAATTTCACCGACGGGCCGCTCGTCTGGTCGATGAGCCCGCAGCACAGAGGAGACTCGGAAGCAAGAGCAGCGTTGGCGGTTACCAATGTGTATGCGCGGGCGTTTTTTGACAAATATTTAAAAAAGAAATCCAGCCCTATTTGGGACTCGAACGCTGCTTCGCCCTTCCCACAGGTCCGCGTTCGACGCTATCTGGCCATCAAGCGCTGACACAACCCAGGAGATAGGTCATGCGCCTTCTTATTGTCGCAATCCCTCTGTTGTTTCTCGCTTATGGGCAGCAGCAAGCGAAGGAATCAGCGATTTCGACTTTGCCTCACGCCTCCCGACCATTTGCCATTGGCCGAGCCGATTTTGACTGGACCGATGAGACTCGGCTAGAGAGTCTCTCCAATGCTCAGGAGCATTAAACCGCTAACAATCCAGCTCGAAGACTGCTTCCGGCTAATGCACGTCGAGCGACATGTTCACGATCTCAAATTGAAATCGTTCCGGCGGCAGCGAAGAGATCGGACTCGGTGTCATATTCAGCCACGTGCGATATGCGGTCTGCGCCACCGAGTTGTTCAGATAAAACAAAAATTGATCGGAGCAGCACCGTATCGGAGGCATCTGCCGGAATGCCAGCCGCAGCCCCACAGCTTTTTCCAGCCGGACGCCTTCCGTCTTTACTTCTTTATCCTCGAGCAGAGTGACGAAGCTGCTGCGCCCCGCGTGCGGCCAAACATCGCTGCTCAGAAGAGTTCTCAATTCCAGGCGTGTGCCGAACGTGATCTCGCACTGCCTGATCCATTCGATCACCGCATCGCCCCAATGCCAGTGGCTCAGCAATCCCAGGTACTGCTCAACCAGGTTCAACGCCAGATCCATCTTGCGGCGCTCCACCAGCTCTTCGGCCACCAGCGCGTCCCCCGCAACCGAAGGAACCATGTCCTCTTGCTCGATGATCTCCGTCGCAATGCCCATCATCTTGTCGATGCGCTTGACCTCGGGCACAGTCTTCACCAGCAGCGGAGGCAGCTCGTGTGTCTTGCCGCCCGGCACCTCGACGAACCTTCGATCACCGATAATGTCCATCAGGAGTCTCGCTGTCTCTTATCGACACGGTATTAACTCTCGATTGTAAGGACGTTCGCCCTCACTTACAAGTTGCTTCTCACTGTCCTAGTACCGTAAGTGACAAAACTTTCGATAATGTTTCAGGCCGCTTGCCGGTATTTGGCACCAGTCGCTTAAGAGTGCCAGTCGCAATCCGCACGTTATCCTGAAGGTATATGGGTCGTTTCGGCGCGTATTTATGCGCCTTTCTCGTCTTCTCCGCACTGCCCGCCGCCGCTGTCTCACTCCCCGCTTGTTCTCAAGGAGCTCGTAGTTTCTCACCATGCGAGCTCACCTTCGAGTGGCAGGATAACGAACTCCCCCAATCCGCCTCGCCCTACAAAGACGAGCTGATGAACATTGAATTTCGTTCACCCCGCGCCACCACTTACCTCATGCGTGCATTCTGGGATGGAGGTCACACCCTGCGCGTGCGATTTACTCCCACCGAAGCAGGCGCGTGGGCCTATCACATCACGAGCTCGATCAAGCGTTACGACAATCAGGAGGCAACTTTCAACGTTGCGGATAGCGGCAGTCCCGGTCTTGTAAGCGTCGCCAATCTACGCCATTGGTGGACCACGAACAAGCAGCCGCACCTATGGCTCTCCGCCGCGGTTCCTTTTTTCGAACTCGATCAGCCGGCTTTCGATGCCTGGCTCGATGCCCGCAAGCACGATGGGTTCACTCACATTCGCGGTCCGCTTCTCACGCTTCGCGGTCCCATAAAGCCACTATCGGCGGACTCCCAGCCGAACTTCACTTACTTCTCCGCGCTGGACGACCGCATTCTTTCAGCCGATACGCGCGGCTTCACGCTCGATCTGCTCATCGCCGACGAGTCCTTCGTCCGCTCCGGATCTGCTCAACCAGTGGGATCAGCGCGATGCTCTGGTTCGCTATCTCATCGCGCGATACGGTGGGCTGAATATCACATGGCAGGGCATCGAGCACTTCGAAGACACTCCCGGCTCTCGAGCCCTGCTGAAGGATTTGGGTTCGATTTTGCAAAAGTACGACGCCTTCCAGCATCCCCGCTCTACCGACGCCCGCGTCTCCTCCTTCCCCCTGCTGGCCGACGGTTGGATGAATTACCTCATCGAGGCCTCGCCTCATCCGGAAGTCGCCGCTGTCGAGCACCAGTTCACCGAACAACCCGAGATTCACGTCATCAACGCTACCGACTCGGACATCTTCCGTCATGAGTTATGGAATAGTACGACTAACGGCGAGTACCCCAGCGTCTCCTATGAATCTTTGCGGAACGAAGCCAACGTGCGAGCGGTCCGTACCTGGGTCAGCGTCGTTTCCGATACCCGCCACTGGGAGCTTGAACCCTATTTCGCAGTGGATGGCGCTCGAGCCGTGGGCCTCGAGGAAATCGGGTATCTGGCCTACGCCCAGACGCCCGGAATCGTGGAAATCACGGTCGACAAGCACAAGTACAACCCGGAATGGGTCAACCCGAGCACTGGCGAGGAAATCCCCCTAAAGGATTACAGGGGCGAGGTTTTCAGCCGTCAAACTCCCGATAACTCTCACGATTGGATCCTCCGTTTCGAACGCGAGGGGCATAAAGAGTCGATGCTCAAATCGGTTCGTTTCGAATCCATCGATCCTCCCGTCCAGGAAGTCGAAAGCGATTCTTCAAAGATTCCCTTCGATATCGTCGATCCCGCCGGAGACGAGATCAATACTGCCATCCCCGTGCAGTTCAAGGTGAAGATCACGCGCCCCAACCGCGCCAGCCGCAACATGCAGTTCGCTTGGTGGGGCGAGGTGGTGATGGGCGGCGCAGGAGTCCGGCTTTTGGGGGTGGGTTCGTTTGGTAATTTCACGTTCCCCAAGGAATTGATCCAGCAACCCGGGTCAACCCTCAACCTCCGGCTGCTCGCAATTAACGCCAACGGCAAGGCTTACGAGCTGGACAAGATCTACCGTCTGGTTCCGTGACCATCCTCGCCCTGGACACTACCTCCGAGTTTGGCAGCCTTGCGATCCGAAAAAACAAGCAGACTGTAGCAGAGCTTACTCTCCATTCGGCCGAAGGTTTCGCGCACCTCATCTTCCCTGCCATCGAGCAGCTCTTGACCCAGGGGGGAGTTCGTTTGGCAGAAATCGATTGTTTCGCCGCGGCCAGTGGTCCTGGCTCTTTTACCGGCGTCCGCATAGGCCTGTCCACGGTGAAGGGATTAGCTGAGGCGAGCGGCAAACGCGCTGCCGGGATCTCGAACCTGCGGGCCCTGAGTTCGTTTGGTAATTTGCCCCTCCGCGCCGTCGTGCTGGATGCCCGTCGTGGCGAAGTGTTCACCGCCGTCTACGACGCGGACTTGGCTACAGTCGTCCCCGAGGCAGTACTGAAGTTTCCAGCCTGGCTCGAAAGCTTGGACGGTACGGCATACGAGTTCATCTCGTCGGCAGCGTCGCCGTTCCGCTCCGCCCTCGAAGGCACCAGGTTTGCCGCCATGCCCTTCATCGAAGCACCACGCGCGCTCGCGCCAGCGATTGCCCTCTGCGCCGAGATTGATGGGGAAAAAGGCTCGTGGGCCGATCCGGCCGTTCTGGATGCGAATTACGTCCGCCGCTCAGATGCCGAATTGTTTTGGAAAGAAGGCTAATGCACGAACAAAGTGCGGGCCTGGTTCGAGCAAAACCAGCTCAAGAACCCGTTCGCCACGATCAGAGCAACGAAGTAGTACGCGATGCCTTGACGCGCTTCAGCCGGAAAGTCGCGCTTCCACAGCCGGTATCCGGTGCCGAGCGCGACGAAGAGAAAGATATATTCGTGGAGCATGAAGAAGAGCACCACAGTCACCAGCAGCACCGCCAGTCGACCTTGCGCTCCTAGTGCGCTCATCGCCGAGCCGCCATCGAAGAACGAGATTGGGATCAAGTTCAGCAGGTTGATCCAGCCCGCGAATTGCGCCACCGCCAGCCATACTCCGTGGCCGGTTGAAAGAAAGATTCCATACGCGATCAGTCCAGATAGAAAGCCGAAGAGAGGCCCGGCGAGCGAGATCTGCGCGCGAACGCTGGCGTCGACGTTCGCTCCATTCCATTTCACGTATGCGCCCAAGCCAGGCAAAAACATCGGCAACTGCGCGGCGAATCCAAAGCGCCGGACCACGATGTAATGACCCATCTCGTGCAACAGCACCGAGCCCGTAAGGCCGACGGCAAACCACCATCCGAAAAGGCTCCAATAGAGCCCCACGAATGCCAGAATGCTGATCAGGAATTTGCCTTTGGTCAGCAGAACCAGCGCGAGCGTCTTATATTTGGCGAGCGCCGCGATCAGTATGCCTAATGGACCAAGCCGCTTTTTCCAATCCGTTTTGCGGGCGGGAGGCGGAGAGATCCTCAAGTTGAGCTTTTCGATTTCGCGCTGGACTGCGCGGTATTGATTGGAGTCCGTGGGTAACAGCTTAAGCGCCGCAAGCCACTGCTCTCTCGCTGCCTGCAGTTGTCCAATAGCGGCAAGCTGCCGCGCCCGGCTCGCGAGCTCTTCCAATTCCTGCTGTGGGGTGAATGCCGCCAATTGTCAAGTTTATCGGGCGCAGTTAGCTTAACTTGCTGCGGCGTCGTCGCTCAGGTCCGGAAGATCGTTGGTAGCCTGCGAGGCCAGGAACACCGACACTATGGATTCAATCCCATCCTTGTCATCCTCATCGAAACGGTTGAGGCTTGCGCTATCGATATCCAATACGCCAAGTAGCCTGCCCCAGTTCAGCAAAGGCGCGACAATCTCAGATCGGGAATTTGTGTCGCATACGATGTGGCCGGGGAATTTGTCGACATCCGGAACCACGATCGTTTTGTGCTGGGCCGCCGCAGTGCCGCACACGCCCTTGCCGAAGGATATCCGCACGCAAGCCGGCTGTCCTTGAAAGGGACCCAGCACCAGCTCTTGATGTTCCGCGATATAGAACCCGACCCAGTTGATATCGGGCAGCGATTGAAAGAGCAACGCCGTAGTGTTCGCTGCATTGGCGATGAAATTCTTCTCGTTGCCGAGCAGTTGGTGCAGTTGTTCACAAATCTGCTGGTACAGAGCGCTCTTCGGGAGCTTCGGATCAACGCGGGTCAAGGAATGCATCGCTGCACGCTAGTGTATCTCGATTTTGCTACTCGCCCTCAACCCGTAATCCGTTTCCGGCGGTATGGGCTCGATATATAGCTCCGGGCTTCGGTTGCAGCGTCGGATTTCGGCGCAGTCTTCATGGTGGTCCGATACGCCTCTATCGCGTCTTTGTGATCCCCTTGCAGATCGTAAACCTGACCCAAGCGCAGCCAAGCCATGACGGCCGTGTTTAGATCCAGGTCGGTCGTTCTCCGGGTTACCTGCCTTAAATCCGCCAAAGCAGGATCCAAATCGCCATACCAGAACAGCAGGTTGCCCTTGAGATATTGAACCTTTTCAGCCGGCAGATTGGAATAACCCGGGACGCCCCTTACGCGCAGATCGTCTATCTCGGCGAGCACCTGCAGAGCCGATTTCTTGTCTCCCAAATCGCTATACATCTGTACTTGTTCGAATCGGAAGAGATAATTCTTTGGAAATCTTGCAGCCAACTCCTGGAGCAACGGAATGGCCTGCTGGGGACGGCGCTCCCTTCGATAAATGACGGCCAGCAGAACTTCCGCATCGTAACGATCGAGGATGCCAGTCCTGCTAACCTGCTCCAATTCGCGAATGCCACCTTCCTTATCGCCGTGGAAGCCGCCTACGGAGCCCAACGCGCGCAAATAGAAGGGAAGGCAGCCCACAACATACTTATCGAGTCCCAAGATTAAGCGGGCATCGATAAAACTCGGATCGATCTTCAGGATCTCCTGATTCACTTTACGCGCTGTGGTTGCCTCTCGCAATGAGTCTATCCACGCCTTCTCCACGAGAAAGAGGTAGTTAGCGCGCAGACCGTGCGCCACGCCGAGCGCGTAGAGCGCAAGAACGTCGCGCGGGTTCTTCTCGAGCATCGACGCCTGTGATGTTTATCGAATGATCGATGCAGTCCGCAAAGCGCGCTTTGTCTTGCGCGCTGATCTCCATCTTGCCGCGCCGCAGGAATGGATTGCTGCCGCTTACCAACTGGCTTTCCAGAGCTCCGTCGCGGAACAGCTCACGGTAGAGAATGCTTTGTGCCAGGTGGTTGTAGATGTTGGGATCTTCGGGATGGGCTTTGAGCTGTTTCTCGAAATCCGCAACGGCTTTGTCGAATTCGTTGTTGTAGAAATGAATGAAGCCCGGGTTTGTAAGCGGGTCCTCTAATTTCATGTCGCGAGCCGAGGCGCGACAAACACAAGCAGCCAGAATGATAGAGAGCAAACAAGCTGCTCGCCTGACTGAATTACCGCTGAACACTGGATCTATTCCTCTAAACTTCTTATCGCCTTCCGGGCATTTCCCATAGCGATCGCTACATTCCGGAGAAATCCATCGCATTTCGTTCGCCACACCGGCGACTCTCGAAAAAGAGTACGAAATTCGTCCTCCGTCAGATCGGCAAATCGGAGCAAAGGAGGCGCAAATTCGGACGGGCGGAACGACTCCTCATCCGTCACCGATGCGTTGCGATTCCAGGGGCACACATCTTGACAGATGTCGCACCCGAACAGATGATTCTTCATTTTATCGTGAAGTTCAGGCGCGATATTCCCGCGTTTTTCTATTGTTAGATATGAAATGCACAACCGAGCGTCAAGCTTCCACCCGCCATCGCCGTTCGGTACGATCGCCTCGGTTGGACACGCGTCGATGCAGCGGCGGCAGGTCCCACACCGGTCTGGTGGCGGGGAATCGGCGGATAGCGGAATGGATAATAACAGCTCGCCAAGGAAAAACCAGGAGCCTTGCTGCTGATTGATGAGACAGGTGTTCTTTCCGATCCAGCCAAGTCCGGCCGCACGGGCGTATGAGCGCTCCAAAAGCGGCGCGGTATCCACGCATATCTTCCATTCAAACGGCTGCTGATGAATTTCCGCTATTCGGTCCACCAACCGCTCGAGCGATTGACGCAGCACAATATGATAATCGGCGCCCCAGGCATATCGCGAAATCCATCCGCGCTCCGAATCGTCGAGCTCAGTCGAATAAGGTTCCGGCGTGTTATAGAGCTTCCCCACGCAAACGATGCTCTGCGCATCGGGCAACAGGTTCCGCGGATCGGCGCGGAGGTCGCCTCGACGATCGGTGAGATACGCCATCTCCCCAGCCATTCCGGCGGCTCGCCAAGCTTCAAATCGCTCGAAGTCTTCGCTTCGGAAGAGCGGGCGTAATACCTGCCAATTCGAATCCGCAAGCGCGGGCAAGATCCTTTATCTGTTGCGCGGTGATGGCCAAATTGCGGCCCTCGTGGAGTTAAGTCTATGATACCCAAGAGGTTTGCTCTATTAGAAGAGATGCATTTCGGCATTCCTAATGCGCCATACAACCGCCAATCGCCGCTGTTCGCTTCCTTTTGCTTATCAAGAACTTACGAGCCAACTTATACTAGGGGGTAATCGGGATGTATTCGCCCGAAAAATTTTGGGAGGAACATGCACAAACCAGTCAAGTATTTTGAGAAAGTAGTGACCGTCGGCGCTAACGCCGCCTGGCAAGTCTTTGATCGGGTCAACCAGGTCAATCAAAATCCTTCCTTCACTCCGAAGTGGTCGGAGAAGCCGCTTCTAAAGAGTTACGAAAAATCCAAGCCTCCGCTGGGATGGCCGCGCGAAACCGATTCGTTGTGCCCCAGGTGCATTCCGGAGATCCGCAAAAAGATTGTCGATGGTGAGATCGACTACAAGATCCTCTTAAACGAGCCAGTCGGTGAGATCAAGGCCAGGATCATCGAGCGCGATGGCAAGATCATCATGGTCAAAGAGTGCCCAAAGCACGGCGAATTCGAAGACCTGATGTCGATCGACCCCGCGTTTTCGAAACATCTCGAAGACGTGTTTCCGGGCCGCGATATCCGGGCGCACCACGATGAGACTCTGCACAATCACGGCACCAGCACCATCAAGCACGGGCGTGGCTCGGTTCTGACCATCGATCTGACCAACCGCTGCAATATGATGTGCGATCCGTGTTTCATGGACGCGAACCAAGTCGGGTTCGTCCATGAACTGAGTTGGGAAGACATCAAGACGCTTCTCGATAACGCGATCTCTATCAAGCCGCGGCGCCAGATGTCGGTGCAGTTTTCAGGCGGCGAGCCGACTTTATCTCCTTACTTCCTGGATGCGGTGCGATATGCGCGCAAAGTTGGATACAACAGCGTGCAGGCCGCGACAAACGGAATTGAATTCGCAAAACGCCCCGACTTCTGCAAGCAAGCCGCTGAAGCGGGCCTTCGCTACGCTTACCTGCAATTCGATGGCATTGGCAACGCCGCGAATTCCCATCGCGCTGTGGGCAATCTCTTCGATGTGAAGCTCCGTGCGATCGAGAATCTGTGGACGAACGGCGTGGACATCGTTCCCGTCATCACCATTCTCAATGGCATTAACAACGAGCAAGTGGGGCACGTGGTCAAGTTTGCGCTCGACAATCCGAAGAAGATTCCGTTCCTTTCTTTCCAGCCGGTCTCTTTTACGGGCCGCGATGAAGCGATTACGGACGAGCGCCGCGTAGCGCAGCGATATACGCTTTCGCATTTGGCGCACGACGTCAAAACACAGACGGGCATCGGCGAGCCGGTTCGCGATTGGTTTCCGATCAGCTTCATGAGCACGTTCTCCGATTTCGCCGACCTCGTTCATGGACCCGCCGCCGATTGGGGGCAACTCAGTTGCGGCTGCCATCCGAACTGCGGAATTGGCATGGCAGTGATGTGCGACAAGGACACTAAGGAATACGTTCCTGTCACCGCATTCCTGCATGCCGATCAACTCGCGAAGGACATAGCACGGATTAATGACGCGGCGCGCGGCCGTTTCCTCTCGGTCGCGGGAGTTACCCTTGCCCTGCTTCGCAATTACAATCCCTTCAAGTCGCCCAAGCACTTCAGACTCACCGATCTGATAGCGAAATTCGACAAGTGTTTCGGCATGACCAAGAAAGCCAGTTCGGGAGCATACGGCAAGGTGACCGGCGACCGCACTATTGCAGACATCGAGAAGCGGCGAGCCGATCGCTGGAACTTCCTGTTCATCGCTGGAATGTGGTTTCAGGATCTCTTTAATTACGATTTCCGCCGAACCGAGCAGTGCATTATTCCTTACGCGACGCAAGAGGGTGAGATCTCGTTCTGCGCATACAACACGGGCGTGGGCTGGAGAAACATCATCGAGAAGATGCACATGACCGCGACCCTGACCAAGTGGTATGAGGAGAAGGGCCGCCACGAAATCTTCGCGGGCAACAAAGCGGTTCCGCTGGCAAGCAAGGAGCACAACCTGGTGTTCGTCGAGGAGCACGTGAAGGCAGGTCGCCAGCACGATTTGGACGACAAGGGGATTGCCAGGAATGCGCGTGAGGAGAAGACTCGCGCGCGCGATGAGGCCCTGAAAAAGAAGCTGGAAGACGAGAAGATGAAGCGGCTTTATCGCGAGCACATTCTCGGCGAGAAGAAGCCGGAAGGCGGCTTCGTTCCTCTGGATGGGCTGCTTGCTTCTACTTCGAAGCCGGTCGAGGCCGAGAAGCGCGAAGAAGTCGGCGCAATGGGCGACTAAGAAAGAATCTCGCAAACAAAAAGCCCGCCGGAATCCTTCGGGATCGGCGGGCTTTTGGTTGGTAGGGAGCGTAATTACTCCATTTCGCGGGGGCGTTTCTTACGGTTGCGCTTGCGGGCGAGAGCTTCCTTAGTGCGGCGCTTTTCGCCGGGCTTCAGGTAGAAAGAATGCCGCTTAATTTCCTTAACAATGTCTTCCTGCTGCACCTTGCGCTTGAAGCGGCGTAGTGCGCTCTCCAGCGTTTCGCCATCTTGGAGATGGACTTCTGCCAAATTAAATTCACCACCTTCCGGGAAAAGGCCCGCTTGCTTGCGGGCACGCGGGGTAACAGAACTATTCTAGCGTGATGTAGCCGATCCGTGCGTTTGCGCTATTCATGCCGCAATGCGGTGAGGGGGTCGATGCGAGACGCTCGTGTTGCTGGAGCGAAGCCGGCCAAAACCAACGCGGCGATTAGGATTCCAGCCGCTGAAAACATTGCGAGCGGGTCGGCGGGCTTTATTCCGAACACAAACGATTTGAGGGTGGACATGGCGCTCCAGGCGCAGATGAGCCCAATCGCAAGACCCGCGGCGGCGAGCGCGAGCACTTCGCGCAGCACCATCCAGATGATGCGCCGCCGTTCAGCGCCCAGCGCCATTCGGATGCCGATTTCGTTCGTGCGGCGCGATACCGCATAGGCCATGGTGCCGTAAAGGCCGACGCATGCGATGGTGAGCGCGAGGAACGCGAACGCGGTGCAGAGATCCGCGAAAGTGCGCTCCTGGGTAATGGTGCTGTCGATACGTTGCGATTGCGTCATCATACTCGTAACGGGGACACGCGGCGCAGCTTGATGGACGGTCTTGCGAATGGTTTCTGCTAGCGCGAGAGGATAGCCCGCCGTGCGCAGCTCGAACGTCATGGCGCTCGGCGGGCGTTTGACGATGTTCTGCAGATACGAAATGTAAGCGACCGGCGGGATCGCCTGCTTCAGCGAGTTGTAGCGGGCGTTTTTTGCAACGCCCACGATCACCACGTCCTTGGCGTCCGGGCCGCTTGCGAAAGCGAAGTGGCGCCCAATGGGATTCTGGTTCGGAAAATACTTGTTCGCAAAGATTTCGTTGACGACAGCGGCGAGAGGCGCGCCATCCACATCGCGCGAGTCGATGGGGCGGCCAAGCAGAAGCGGAAGCTGCATCGTTTCGAAAAACGCGGTGCCGATTGAAACATAGGAGGTATTTGGGCCGTCGCGTCCGCTCGCTTTGGGCGCGCCTGGGAGGGTGATGTTGGTCGAACTGTTAGAGCCGGCCACCAGCGGCATATGCGATAAGGTCACGGCGCGAACGCCGGGAAGAAGGCGAAACCGCTGGCTCATGCTCTCGTAGAATGCTTTCAACGCCGCGTCCTTATAACCCGCTTGGCTGGCATCCAGGTTGAAGGTCAGGAGGCTCTCCTGGTTGAAGCCAATCTCGACGGAATGAAGATTGGCGAGCGTGCGAACAAACAGCGCCGCCCCCAGCACCAGCAGCAACGAAAGGGCAATCTGGGAGACAACCAAGAATTGGCTGAGGCCGATGCGGCGTCCACGCCGGCTAGGGGCGCTGGCGCGAGTCTCTTTGAGCGCGGGGGTGACATCTACGCGCGTAGCTTGAATGGCGGGCGCGAGTCCGAACAGGATTCCGGTGGCAAACGCGATTGCGATGGTAAAGGCGAGGATGCGCCAGTCGAGTTCCGCGCGAAGACTGAAATCCGCTCGGCCCCCGGCCAGCAGCCAGATGAGGAACCGAACCCCTGCAGCCGCAATGCCGAGCCCGATGATGCCACCGGGCAGCGCGAGCAGCATGCTTTCCGTCAGCAACTGCCGCAGCACCCGAAGGCGGCTTGCGCCCAGACTGAGCCGCACGGCGATTTCGCGGCGCCTCGCGGCGGCTCGGGCGAGAAGCAGGTTCGCAATATTGGCGCAGGCGATGGCGAGGATGAACGCCACCATAGTCATGAGGACAAAAAGCGGCTTCGAATACTGGCGGCGCAGCGAGTCGATACCGGATCCGCCTTCCTCCAGCCAGAGCGCGGGAAGGTTCGCCCGCTCCTGATCATTTGCGGCCGAGGCGAGCGCGAACTGATGGAATCGCGCGGCAACTTCGGCCTGTGCGCGTGCCAGCGTCACACCCGGGCGGAGACGGCCCATCATATCGACCCAATAAAAGTGCGAATCGATGAACATCGTGTCGTGCTCGTTGCCAAAGTTGCGCGCCAGCGCGGGCCGGTTCACGATCGGAACATACACCACCGGAGCGGAACCTGGGGCGATTCCAAAGAATTCGGGTGCGGCGACGCCCGCGATCGTGAAGGGCAAATTATTGATGCTCACCGTCTGGCCAATGGCCGCCGGATCTGCCGCGAACCGGGCGCGCCAGTAGTTGTAACTAAGGACCGCTACCTGCGATGCGCCAGCCACGTTATCGCTATCGGCGATGAGTCGACCTGCAGCCGGAACGATTCCGAGACCGCTGAAGAAATTGCCGGAGACAAATTCGACCGGGCCGAGTTCGGCTTGCCCATGGATCGCTAAGTTGAGTTGCCCGGCGTTTTGATACGCGAAAAGGGTCGAGAAAACATTGTTGTGATTGTGAAGAAGTTCGTAGACAGGCCATGGAAAATCCGGGCTCGTTTTGCCGCCTCCCGGCTCGGCGTAACTGCTGCCGGTATGACTCTGGATCACGGCGGGATCCTGTTTATTTTTGACGCGCCAGTTCACGATCGCCAGTTCGCCTGGATTTCGAACCGGCAGCGCGCGAATCATAATCGCGTCGATGACACTGTATATCGCGGTATTCGCGCCGATGCCCAACGCTAGCGATAGCACAGCCATGGCAGTGAACAACGGGTTCTTGCGCAAAGTGCGCCAGCCGTAACGAAGGTCTTGACCAAGCCGTTCGAGTGATGTCCAGCCCCACATCTCGCGAATATCCTCCTTAAGCAGCAGCACGTTCCCGAAGTCGCGATGGCTGGCCCATTCGGCTTCTTTGCGCGCGACACCCAAGCGAATTCGCTCCTCGGCCTCGGCCGCCAGATCGTAAGCAATCTCGTCATCGAGATCTATATCGCGCTGTTTCCGCCGCCAAAAGCGCCACTGCGTCATTCGCCGTCTACTCTCCCTGCGCAGGACGCATTACGCGAGTGATCGCACGAACCAAAAGCTTCCATTTTGACTGCTCAGCCACTAGTTGCTTTCTTCCCGCTGCGGTCAACCGGTAATACTTTGCGCGCCGGTTTAAGTCCGAACTCTTCCATTCCGATGAGATCAGTCCCCGGGCTTCCAGACGATGGAGCGCCGGATATAAAGAGCCCCGCTCGACTTGCAGCAAATCCGCCGAACTCTGGCGAATCGCTTGTCCGATGCCGTGTCCATGCTGCGATCCCCACTGGAGGATTCGCAAGATCAGCATGTCGAGCGTGCCCTGAAGCAGCTCGATCCGTTTTTCCTTAGGGTTATTGAGCGTCATGCGTGCTTAGAAGACATTCTAGTAGAACATTCGGACTTTTGTCTACTAGAGTGTCTGCTAGTGTTCGAAGCTGAACACGGCTTTGTTACTCGCATCTTGTGTAGCAGCGCCCGTGTCGGCAAGGCGGCCGGCTTCACTGCACAGTAGGGCGGGCCATCGTTCTTTGTGGGCCGCCTCTTCATTTACAGGACACAGACAACGGAAACCGATCGTCTGTGCCACCCTGCTACAGTGGGGCACTGATGGAAATTGTCAAGATAATCGGCAGAGAAATTCTGGACTCGCGGGGCAATCCGACGGTCGAAGCGGATGTGCATTTAGCGGATGGAACCATCGGTCGCGCGGCTGTTCCCTCCGGCGCGTCAACGGGCGAACACGAAGCGGTGGAACTTCGCGACAACGATAAATCGCGCTATCTCGGGAAAGGCACTAGGAAGGCGGCAGAGAACATCAGCAAGACGATCTCTCGCGCGCTCGTTAATCTGGACGCGGCCGATCAAAGTCTTGTCGATCATACAATGCTTTCGCTCGATGGCACTCCGAATAAGAGCAAGCTCGGCGCGAATGCGATTCTCGCGGTTTCAATGGCGGCGGCGCGTGCCTCGGCTCAGTCGGAAATGACGCCGTTATACCGGTACATCGGCGGAGTGAACGCTCGCGTGTTGCCGGTTCCGATGATGAATGTGATCAATGGCGGCGCGCACGCAGACAATTCCGTAGATGTCCAGGAATTCATGATTGTCCCGGTTGGCGCCGCAAAGTTTTCAGACGCCCTGCGCATGGGCGCCGAAACATTCCATCACTTGAAGAGCGTTCTTAAGAAACGCGGCTACTCGACGACGGTCGGCGATGAGGGCGGTTTTGCGCCGAATCTGAAATCGAATGAAGAGGCGCTTGAAGTGCTAATGGAAGCCATCGAAAAAGCCGGATACAAAACGGGTGAGCAGATTGCAATTGCGATCGACCCGGCGGCCAGCGAATTCTACGACAAGGACAAGCAGCGCTATATCTTCAAGAAATCAGATAAGAGTGAAAAAACGTCTGGACAAATGGTGGATTTCTGGTCGAATTGGGTCAGACAGTACCCGATCCTTTCGCTTGAAGACGGCATGGCTGAGGACGATTGGGATGGATGGAAGCAGCTTACAGATGCGCTTGGAAAGAAAATTCAGGTAGTTGGGGACGATCTATTTGTGACGAGCGCAGAGCGTCTTCAGCAGGGGATCGAGCGAGGCATCGCGAATTCGATTCTCGTGAAAGTGAACCAGATCGGCTCTTTGACAGAAACACTGGACACCATGCGTCTCGCCGCCAGCGCTAATTACACAACCGTGATTTCTCATCGCTCGGGCGAAACCGAGGATGTGTTTATCGCCGATTTGGCAGTAGCGACCAATGCCGGACAGATCAAAACGGGTTCGGCCAGCCGCACGGATCGGATCGCCAAATACAACCAGCTTCTTCGGATTGAAGAGGGGCTGGGCGATGCGGCTGTTTACCTAGGCAGAGAAGCTTTTCGCCAGTAGACACTTCTTGCGCCCATGGCCGAACGCAAACCGCTGGTTCTCACGATCCTGGACGGCTGGGGCTATTCTCCGCGCGATGGAAGGAAATGCAATCGCGCTCGCGCGCAAGCCGACTTATGACCATTTGCTACAAACTTACCCGAATACACTGATACACACTTCGGGTCCGTTCGTGGGTCTGCCAGAGGGGCAGATGGGCAACAGCGAAGTTGGTCACATGAACATGGGAGCCGGCCGCATCATCTATATGGATGTCACTCGGATCGACCTTCTGATCAGCTCGGGCGAATTCTTCACGAATCCGGTTTTGTTGAATGCTGTGGAGAAGGCCGAAGGGCGTCGGCTTCATCTGCTGGGGCTGTGCAGCGACGGTGGGGTGCACGCGCAGCTTACCCATTTGTTCGCTCTTCTCACCATGGCGAAGCAGCATGGGCTGAAGGATGTGTTCGTTCATTGCTTCATGGACGGACGCGACACGCCTCCGGAGAGCGGGGCCGGGTACATCGAACAAGTCGAACAGAAGATGCGCGGGCTAGGTGTAGGTAAGATCGCTTCGGTTTGCGGGCGCTACTATGCGATGGACCGCGATAAGCGCTGGGATCGCATTGAACGCGCGTTCGGTGCGATGGTTCTGGGCAGCGGCGCGAAGTTTCAATCGGCGGTTCTTGCAGTGCGCAACTCTTACGAACACGGCGTCACGGATGAGTTTATCGAGCCGGTCACCATCGTAGACAGCCGGAACGAACCTGTAGGACTGATCCGCGACGACGACAGTATCATCATGTACAACTACCGGGCGGATCGCGCTCGCGAAATCACCAGGGCCCTGACCGACGCCTCGCTAGAGAAACCGTCACGCTCGCTCGTCCCCAAGAATCTGACATACACGATGATGACCCGGTACGACAAGAACTTTGACCTTCCGTTTGTCTTGCCTCCCGAACATCCGGATAACATTCTTGCAGACGTGATGGAGAAGGCAGGGTGCAAGAACTTGCGCGTCGCAGAAAGCGAAAAGTACGCGCATGTGACGTACTTTTTCAATGGCGGGAACGAGAAGCCATATGGCGGCGAAGAACGCGAGTTGGTTGCCTCGCCTAAAGTTGCGACTTACGATCTCCAGCCTGCAATGAGCGCGGCAGGAATTACGGCGGCGGTTGTCAAAGCCATCGAGCAGAACAGCTTCGATGTCATCGTCATGAATTACGCGAACGCCGACATGGTGGGTCACTCCGGCAAACTTGAGCCCACCATTCGCGCCTGCGAGGCCGTGGATGCAGGCCTGGCGGAGATTTACGAAACTCTGAAGCGCCGGGGAGGATCTTGGCTGGTGACTGCGGATCATGGGAACGCCGAGATGATGATTGACCCTGTCACGAAGGGACCTCATACCTACCACACGATGAATCCCGTGCCGCTGATTTTCGTGAGCGATGAAGAACACCTGAAGCTTCGGCAGGGTGGCGCGCTGAAAGATATCGCGCCTACAATACTCGGAATCTTAGGCCTGGAAAAACCAAAACAGATGAAGGGCGAGGATCTTCGCATGCGAGACGCGATCTAGAGTTTATTCGTGCGATGGCCTGGGGAGCCGGCGCGAACCGCGCTTTGCTGGCTCGGGCGCAACTGGGGACGGGGGCGGCGGCGGCTTCAAAGGCGTTACAAACCGTATGATGCCTCGAGAGTCACGCATCCGATGGCGCACGATGAGTTCCACTTTCACGTTGTCGCTGGTCGTGTTTATCTCGGTTTGCCCAGCAGCTTTGTCTTGCTCGGATAATGAGAGCGGCTCGCCGTCATCGACGCGTATCGCGGCGTATTCCGCCTCGCGGGTTTGATCTGACGGCCACGAGATGGTGAGCGCGGGCGGATGAGGATGCACGGTGAGCGGAACGATTGCCGGCGGGAGTCGCAGATAGGCCCAATACCCGGCCGCGCAGCCCAAGGCCGCCGCCAAAGCTAAAACGAGCGCCAAACCGGCACTCGAACGTCTGCCTCCCCGGCTGATTTTCCGCGTGATTTGCTGATGAGCCGCTCGTGTATCGGCCGCTTGTACCCCAGAAACGGCTTCGGTCCGCCGCCTCTTTATTTCGTCGATGGACGGCCAAGTGTGCGCGGGCGATATGGCAGGGAGATTGCTCACAGGTCGAGGCTCTGGTTCCGGAGGCGCGGGTTTGGGCTCAGGTATCGCCGTCGGTTCGGGCAAAGTTGGCGGAGTTTGCTGCTCGACGGCTTGGGGCTTAGGGATGGGAGGCGGTTCGGACTGCGGTGTCACCGGTTCCGGTAAGCGTTCAACGCGAGGGGCGTCTGGCCGCTCTGCGGGACCACGCTCGACGCGCTCGACGGGAGCAGAGGGAGCGGAAATGGACGGAATAGGAGCTTCCGCCGGACGAGGCGATCGCCCCTGTAAGGGCAAGATGATGGCCTGCTGGCCTGCGTCACGCTGCATACGACGTTCTGCGTCGCGTACAAGAAAGGCGAATCTTGTGGGTTGGAACCGTTCCGGCTTAATCAGCAGCGCGATGTTGCCGGGGCTCGGGAAGAATTCGTCGAAGATTTTAGCCTCGTGGTCACCGAGTTGCATTTGACTGCGCGTGCGGGCAATAAACCATCCGATCGGTTCCACACCTTCCAACTCCGGATCGGATGCTGTAGAGACAAGTTGCTCGCGCAAACGATCGAGATCGCGTTCGGACAACACAAATGAAGGACCGGACGCATGTTGGCATTCAATGGCTCGGAACGCCTCGATGCGCGCCGCATTTTCGGTTCGTTGGCCGAACAGCAGTCCGCCGGCCTCTATCCCGCCGTGTGGAATTCTTCTATATCCTTCATTGACTAGGAAATCAATTTCATGCAATACGCCCAGCGAATAGGTGATAGTGAACGACGTTCCCGGTACAGTCCAGAACGCGTACTCGGTATCCACATTCTTCGCCATCATGAGGCACGCAAATCGGATCCCAGAAGAGAGCGCACTCCGGAAATAGTGCCCGACTCATCCGGTTCACCGGTGTCTTCCTGAAGGGCGTAGTAATAGGTGACTACGCCGATAGCCACCGTTACGATTACAACGGCGGCCAGCCAGCGGGCGGAGCGCAGACTCCAGACCGATTCTTCTGAAACGACTGCAGCTGTGTATGCCACAAACGCACCCGCCAGCCCGACTCCTAACCCTAGTTTCCAGGCCCAATGCATGATATCGAGAGCACCCTGGCCGCCGATTTCCGACCAGGCCGTGAAAATTGCTATCAGCGCGATGAGGAACTCGAATGCGTAAACCAAGCGCAGCAGTTTCGGCGTCATCCTCAGGGCATTCTCATTCTACGATGGTTAAGTAACGAGGTCGCGGACTTAGGTTTGTGAGTTACAGTGCTGTTGTGAGCCGATTTTCGTGAGCAGGGAGGCAATCATCGCGCAATGAAAGTTGCTGTCGAAGGAATCGACTTACATCTTGCTCATCCGGATGAGTTGAACGTTACCTGGGTCGGGCAAGAAGAAGCCATGCGCCAGCTTATGGCCGCGTGGATGGTGATCGACGAGCGCGATGTTCCCATGAATCCGCGATTGCTCGGCAAGCCGGGAGTGGGCAAAACGACCATGGCTTACGCCGCAGGCAAGCGGCTGGGGCGAGAAGTTTATATCCTGCAGGCCACGGTGGACACGCGCCCGGAAGACCTTCTGATAACGCCAGTGATCGAAGGCACTTCTCAATTGAAATACGTTGCATCGCCGCTGGTAACCGCGATGATCCGGGGCGGGGTCGCTATTCTCGACGAAGGCAATCGCATGAGTGAGAAAAGCTGGGCGAGCCTGGCTCCTCTGCTCGATACCCGGCGCTATGTGGAATCGATAGTTGCGGGCATCAAGATCAAAGCTCACCAGAATTTCCGCATGGTCACGACCATGAACGACGATTCCTCGACTTTTGATTTGCCGGAGTATATCCACTCACGCCTGCAACCGCAGATCCTGATCGATTTCCCGGAGCGCGAGGAGGAGCTTGCGATTTTGCGCGAGAATCTTCCTTTTTCTCCCGATGACGTTTTGGAATATGTAACCGACTTCCTTCAGCAGGCGCATGCGGCAGACGAGAGCTACACGGTTCGGGATGGCATCAACATTGCCCGTTACGCTTTGAAGCTGAAGGGTGAGACCGGCCAGCCGCACCGTTTGCTGTTGCAAGCTGCACTGCGCTCGGTGCTTGGGGAAGAGGCGCTTCGATATAGCTTGCGGCGATAAGGTGTATGCCGGTTGAATCGAGCGCGGCGGGAACTCTCAGCCGCGGCAATATCACCTATTTACCAGTAGTTCCCGGACGCATAGAATTTTCCATACGCGTGCGGCGTTATCTGCTGGAGCACCGCCCGCGCGTTGTTGCGGTCGAGCTTCCATCGTCTCTTGAAGATCAATATCGCGCGGCGCTCGCGCGCATGCCGCGGATGTCAGTGATACTCATTCCGGACAGCAGCAGGGACGAAGAAGATCACGCCACCTATGTCCCGGTTGAGCCTGGCGATCCGTTCATTGAAGCGCTTCGAACGGCTCGCGAGATCGAAGCCGATGTAGTGTTTCTGGAACCCGCGACATGCGTGAAGCCGCATCTCAACGGAACATATGCGGAGCCCTATTCCGTGGAGCTCATCGGGATGGAACGCTACGTTGAGGCTTATCGCGTTCACCCGCAGGGTCGCACGCCGGAGCTCGAATCTCATGCCGCAGCTATGGCCTGGAAGCTGCAAGGCGCGGACCCCATCGCATCGACTTGTGTCGTGATCTCGTTGAACATGCTCGATCCGCTCCTCGATGCCATGGAAACGCCGCAAGACGAGCCACCTGCGGCGCGCACCAGGCTCTTCGGGCTTGGCGAGTTATTCAATCTGCACCCGGATTGTCTGGCGGAAGTGACCAGCGAATCTCCGTACTACCAGGAACGGTACGAAGAAATTCGACCGTACGATATCGGGGATTTTCAACTGGACCGGCCAGGTTGGCAGCTCGCTCTATTGCGCGACGCCGAAAAAGAATATGGCATTAGCACCGGCGAAACTGTCAAGTCATGGCAGAGGCTGAGCCTGGCCAAGTTCGCGCGCAATTTGGCGATACTCGACGGACATCTCATTCCTGGCGTATATGACCTTGCGCTTGGCGCCCGCTCCATCGTAGACGATAACTACGCGTATGAAGTTTGGCAGATGGCGAACCGCTACAGCGTCCAGCAAACGGAGGATCCGCCGCTCGAAACGCTGAACATATCGGGCGAGGAGGTTTGGCTGCGAACTCGCAAGCTGCGCATCAGGCGGCGGCTTCCGCGTATGAAGCAGATGCTGAAACCGGCCGGACTTAAACCGCGTAAGCGCGAAAAATTCAAAGGCGAATGGGCCAGTCAGACGACCGGCGCATCCATCTGCTCTTATCCTCCCGAGGATCTCGTGATTGAAAACTATGGGCGGTTTCTCAAGCGGCAAGCGAAGACTATGCTTTCCGAGGAGCGCTCGCGGGTCGAGCCATTTACCACATCCACGCTCGACGGCATCGATCTTCGCGAGACCATTCGCAACTGGTATCGCGGCAAGCTCTATGTTCGGGAGATGGGCAAATTCTCAGGTGACGTGGGGGCCCTGGTGGTGATTTTCGACGAAGATCGACAAAATCGATACCGCTATCTCACGACCTGGCTTGGTGAACACCAGAACGAATCGGACATGGCGTTCTACTCGACCGAGCCCTTTGAGCACATTGTGGGCCCCGGCATAGGACGCGCCGAGTATGGGGGCCTTCTTATGACGCTTCCACCACGGCGGCTCTACGACGTCTGGAGCGATCCCGATTACGATATGGCCGAGACTAAGCCAGAGCGCCTGCTGATGGCGGCACTGGATTACTCGATGGAGCGGCACGTAGTGTATATCGCCGGGAAGCCGCCAAGGACGATTTTCCGGCAGATGGCCTCTCGGGTGAATCGGAAGATCGTTTATATCCCTCTAGGCCAGCTTTCTCCGACCAAACTCAAGAGGATCCGGGTTGTTCACGTGCTCGACAGTTACCATCGGCGCGAGGAAGCCAAACAGTACATCTGGTAACGAGGGCCGTCAAGCTGCTTATCGGAACAGATCTCCGAAACTTGAACACCTGCGGCAAAATTACTCGAGCTTTTTGAATAAGTGGCTCAATTTTTTGCCTGGATCAGCCGATCAATTCTATGAAGGGTAATCAGTGTCGTTGTACGCTCGCGGATTTACGTTCGGAGAATGCCGTGCGTCACGCAACCGGCGGAACGTGTCGCTTCGGTCCGGCGTAGCACGTTTGCTTCACTTGACGGCACGAACTGTACTGCCGTGCCTGATCCTCCTGCTCGCCGCGTCAGAGACCGCTCGAGCGAGTCTCGACCCGGACAAGCCAATTACGCAGTACATCCACCAAGGCTGGACGACTGCACAAGGGTTGCCGCAAAACTCCGTGCTCTCAATGGCGCAGACGGCAGATGGGTATCTCTGGTTAGGAACAGAAGAAGGATTGGTTCGCTTCGACGGGGTGCGCTTTACGATATTCGATAAACGTACCGCTGGTATACGAAACAACAAAATCCCAGCGCTTTTAGTGGACCACGAGCAGACGCTCTGGATCGCCACTAATGGAGGGGGCCTTTCCTGCTTAAGGCACGGCAGGTTCACCGCATATACGACGCGCGATGGGCTATCGAGCGATACGATCCTTTCGCTATATGAGGACAAGGCTGGCGCACTTTGGATTGGGACCGATGGGGGCGGGCTCATTCGATTTCAAAATGGAACCTTTCACGTGTTCACAAAAGCTGCCGGTCTTGCCGACAACGTCGTGTTCTCAATCTCGGGAGATACACGCGGGAATCTGTGGATCGGCACCCATGGCGGCCTAAGCGTTCTTGCGCAGGGCAGATTTGTCGCGCCGAAACTAGCCGATGGCCTTGCCACCAACTATATTCACTCGACATATGTAGATCGGCAAGGAATTGCATGGGTGGGAACAAATGGCGATGGGCTGTATCGCCTTGGACCGTCTGGGACAATCCGCTTCACAACTAAAGACGGTCTGACCAGCAATGCCATCTATTCGCTCTACCAAGACGCTTCCGGAAGTCTTTGGATCGGAACAGGAGCGGGCGGGGTGGATCGTCTCTCAAACGGAAAATTCAGTTCCTTTACTGCGAAAGAGGGGCTCCTCGGCAAGGATGTTTGGGCGATTCTCGAAGACCGGGAAGGGAGCCTATGGATCGGCACGGCCGGCGGCGGGCTCAACGGTTTCAAGAAAGGGTCAGTCACCACCCTCTCCAAGAACGACGGCTTGATAACCAACACGATACTGCCGATTTACGAAGACAATGAAGGCGCCTTATGGATGGGTTCGGACCAAGGCCTGATGCGTTGGAAGGACGGTCATGTCACGGTCTACACGACCAAAGAAGGACTTCCGGACAACCTGGTTTTCTCGATTACGCAGGACCATGAAGGCAGCGTGTGGATCGGAACGAAGCGTGGCCTAGCCCGTCTTACGAACGGAAAACTCGCTGCTTTTACCGCCAAGAGCGGTTTACCCAATGACTTTGTGGTGTGCACATATACAGACCGCAAGGGAGATATTTGGATTGGCACTCGCGGCGGGCTCACCCATTTCGACGGGCGACGGTTCGTCACGTACACCACACGCGATGGCTTATCCAATAATTACGTGCGGGCGATCTATGAAGATCAGAACGCAACTCTGTGGATCGGGACCGGTGGTGGTCTTAATCGATTCGCGAAGGGGCGATTCACCGCTTATACTACCCGAGATGGGTTGTCTAGCGATGTTGTGTGGTCGATCTATGGTGATAATGACCGAACTCTGTGGCTGGCAACCGACGGAGGAGGAATCGACCGCCTCCGCAATGGGAAATTCACAGCCTATACCAGCGATAACGGACTCTACGATGATGCGGTCTTGCAGATCCTCGACGACAAACTGGGCCACCTCTGGATGAGTTCCGATAAGGGTGTCTTTTCCGTTAGCAAGAAGCAGCTCGATGCTTTCGCCGAGGGACGGACCGCAACAATCACATCGACAGTCTATGGAACCGCCGACGGCATGAAGAGTCATGAATGCAATGGTGGATTTCAGCCGGCTGGCTGGCGAGCGAAGGACGGCCGCCTCTTGTTCCCGACTTCCGGAGGCGTAGCCATCGTAAATCCATCCAAGCTGGTCAAAAACCCGGTGCCACCTTCAGCGGTATTGGAACGTGTTCTTGTCGACAACAAAGACGTTCCATTCGATAAACCGCTGATCGTCCCTCCTGGCAAAGGCCAATTAGAATTTCAGTTCACCGCGCCCAGCTTCCTTGCTCCGGAGAAACTTCAGTTCAGCTATATGCTGGAAGGCTTCGATAAGGACTGGACTCAAGCAGGCACTCGGCGAACCGCTTACTACACGAACATTCCGCATGGCGAGTATCGCTTCCGCATCCGGGCGGGTACCGACGATGTTTGGAATGAAAAGGGCCTCGGTCTTTCGTTGACGCTCCGGCCTCACTACTATCAAACCACAACTTTTTTCATTCTGATCGTGTTAGTCGCGGCCAGCTTTTGTGCTGGTGTGTACTGGCTGCGAGTCAGCCAGCTGAAGATCCGGGAGCAGAGACTCATGCTGCTTGTCGACGAGCGCACGTCCGCCCTCCAGGAGAGCGAGAAACAGTTGCGTCGCTCACGGGACGAACTGGAGATTCGCGTCGAAGAGCGCACCAGCGAACTGGTCGAAAAAAATCAAGCCCTTGACGGAGAAATTTCGATTCGGCGCCGCACCGAGGAACAGCTCATTTCCGCTAAAGAGACAGCGGAAGCGGCGAGCCGCGCGAAGAGCGAGTTCTTAGCTAATATGAGTCACGAGATCCGAACTCCCATAAACGGGATCTTGGGAATGACCGATATTACGCTCAGTACAGCGCTCGACGAGGAGCAGCGCGAATATCTGGAGATCGTCAAATTTTCGGCGGATTCGCTTCTTCGCATCGTGAACGATATTCTGGATTTCTCAAAAATCGAAGCGCGCAAGTTGACGCTCGATAGCACCTCCTTTCACCTTCGAAGGTCGGTGGATGAACTGGTCCGTTCACTCGGCGTGCGCGCACGCCAGAAGAACCTGTCACTCAGCATAAAGATGGACCCCGGCGTTCCCACCGAGGTTATCGGTGACCCGCACCGGCTGAGACAGGTTCTGCTGAACCTGCTCGACAACGCGATAAAGTTCACTGCCAGAGGCGGCGTCGCTCTGTCCGTTTTTGTGGACGACTCTTTGAATGGCGAATCCATGGTGCATTTTGCAGTATCCGACAGCGGCATTGGCATTCCCGCCGAGAAGCAAAGAACCATCTTTGAGGCCTTCTCACAGGCGGATACGTCCTCGACGCGCCGCTACGGGGGAACTGGGCTCGGTTTGACCATCTCTCATCAGCTCGCCTCGATGATGGGTGGGCGCCTTTGGGTTCAAAGCGAACCGGGCAGCGGAAGTACCTTTCACTTGACCGCTCGTTTCGGAGTATCCGCGCCAGTGAGTACACGGTCCCAATCCGAAATAGCTGCTCCTATAGCCGTGTAGGAAAATCGCTGGGCGCCACGGTCCAGTGTCTCTACACATCTGCTGAAACTCCCTTAATTCGATATACTTAAGATGACTTTGGAAAACCCCTCAAATGAATAGTGGCTTCAAATGGACGATTGTCGGTAGTTCAACTTGTGTAGTTGTTCTACTCCTGCTTGGCGCAAAGAATGGGCGCGCTGTCGCGCCCGACGATGTTTACGGACATCTGAAGGTCTACACGGAAGTCCTGGAACGAATCAAATTGGAATACGTAGAGGAGCCGGACATGAAGAGCGTCACTTTAGGCGCAATCAATGGGCTCTTGGAATCGGTCGACCCCTTCGCCAGCTATTTAAACGCAGATCAATACCGGCAATATGAGAAAAGCCAGGATACAGCCAAGGCTGGTGTCGGTCTCATACTTGCCAAGCGTTACGGCTATGTAGCGATAGTCGACGTGCTGCCTGGCTCGCCTGCGGAAAAAGCAAATATCACGACGGGCGACCTTATCGAAAGCATAAATAATGTTGCTACGCGTGACATGCCGTTAGCGTATGCGGAGCAACTGCTTCGCGGAGATCCGAACTCGACGGTCGAGATCACAGTGCTGCGGCTTCGTAACCCCGATCCTCAGAAAATCACATTGACTCGGGTCAACGTGCAGTTCCCGCAGGTCACGGCAAAACTGATGCCAAACGAAGTCGGTTATCTCCATGTGGCTAGTTTGGCGGGCAATCGAGTAGAGGAAGCGAAAGCAAAGCTGCAGGATCTGAAGAAGCAGGGCGCAAAATATATCGTCCTGGACCTGCGCCACTGCTCCACCGGTGAACAGGAAAAAGGTATTCCACTTGCGAATCTCTTTCTCGATAAGGGAGAGATTACGCATCTGCAAGGGCAGAAAACGGAGAAGAAGGAGTTCGACGCCAAGGCGGATGATGACGCCTGGAAAGGTCCTCTGGTTGTGATCACCGATCGCGCAACCGCCGGAGGAGCGGAAATTGCCGCCGCCGCTCTTTTGGATGACAAGAGAGCGCAGGTTGTCGGCGAGCGAAGCTATGGCGACGCAAGCCTGCGAAAAACGATAGAAATGGATGATGGCGGCGCCGTCATTCTGTCCATCGCGAAATACTACTCTCCATCGGGGAAAGCGATCCAGGATACGGGCGTTACTCCATCCGTTCAACTTGCGGAAAACGACAATTCGCCAGAGCTCGATCAGGACGGGAATCCGATTCCAGGCTCGGCTCCAAAAAATACGGAAGACAATTTACTCAAACAGTCGATTGATCTCGTTACCGGAAAGACAACTATCGCCCAGCTGACCAATGAGATCAATGGCCCTCTGGTAACTCAGCCCCCGAATACACACAGGGAGCCTCAGCAGCCGGAGCGCTAGGCGCAAGAACGGCGCGAAGCTTTATGCCTCTCTACGAATATAAGTGCGAAAGCTGCGGCGAAATATTCGAAGTGATGCAAAAGTTCGTTGACGAGCCACTCGCCACGCACATTAAGTGCGGCGGAAAGGTTCATCGTTTGATTTCCGCGTCCGCACTGCAATTCAAAGGTAGCGGATGGTACGTCAACGATTACGCAAAGAGCGGGAATTCGGAGAAGAGTGCGGATTCAGCAAAAAGCGCGGATTCGGGGAACGGCGCCTCGAAGAAGGCTGATTCGCCGGCCGGTTCGACATCTGGCTCGGAATCGGGCGGCACGGGATCATCGAACAAAACATCAGCCACCAAAACTTCTTCTTCCGAAACAAAGACCAAAGCCGATTCATCGTCTGATAAAAAGTAACGAGTGACCACTCGCCGTAAGTTTCTGACCACCGCCGCAGCCGTTGGACTGAGCGCGCCGGTACTGGCCCGGCAGTCTGCTTCGCAAGGTTCTGCTTCTCCGAACGACAAGATCCAGATCGCTCTTATTGGTTGCGGAGGAATGGGACAGGGTGATG
This sequence comes from uncultured Acidobacteriaceae bacterium, assembly GCA_963819405.1. Classification (GTDB taxonomy): domain Bacteria; phylum Acidobacteriota; class Terriglobia; order Bryobacterales; family Bryobacteraceae; genus Bog-105. The sequence goes on from CAWFWH010000038.1 coordinate 124,483, forward strand.
CCCGCGTTTCAGTATCCACCGGTATGACGAAGCTTGTCGCCGCGTGCGATTGTTACGATGGCCGCCTCGAGCACATGAAGGAGCAGTACGGCCACGACATTTTTGTCACAAAGAATTATCAAGAAATTCTCGCCCGCAGAGACATAGATGCGGTGATTATCGGCACGCCCGATCACTGGCATCGCACGATTACGATCGACGCGTTGCGTTCGAACAAGGACGTTTATTGCGAGAAGCCCATGGTCCAGCACGTCGACGACGGACCTCCAGTCATCGAAGCTCAGAAAAGCACGAATCGGATTTTGCAAATCGGAAGTCAGCGCGTTAGCTCAGTCATCTATAAGAAGGCGCAAGAGCTGTTTCAGAGCGGAGCAATCGGCAAGCTCAATTTGGTGGAAGCTTGGTGGGACCGCAACTCGGCCGTCGGGGCGTGGGAATATACGATTCCGCCCGACGCTGACACCAGCACCTGCGACTGGACTCAATTTCAGGGCCGTGCTCCCAAAACCGATTGGGATCCCAAGAGATTCTTCCGCTGGCGCTGTTATCGGGATTACGGCACCGGCGTGGCCGGCGATTTATTCGTTCACTTGTTCTCCGGGATGCACTTCATCACCGGCGCGGAAGGTCCTACTCGTGTTTTCGCGACCGGCGGCTTGCGATTTTGGAAAGACGGCCGCGATGTGCCGGATGTTCTATTTGGGTTGTACGACTACCCGGAGACTCCCAATCATCCCGCCTTCAACTTGATTCTGCGCGTCAATTTTGTCAGTGGCGCGAAGGAGAATTCCGGTTTCCGCTTCACAGGAAGCAAGGCAATCATGAACGTTGCCGGCAACGTTACTCTTTCCGAGCCGCCGCCCGAAACCGAGCCGGGCTATTCAATTGGTACTTTCTCGGACGCCGGCCAAGAGGCGTTCCTCAAGTCCTATCACGAGCGCTATCCCGTGGTGAAGCCCTCATCCGGCACTATGCGGGCTGATCATCAGGAAGTCTATGAGCCGCCTCCCCGTTACAGCGACCACTTCGATCACCATCTGAACTTTGCCCTCGCGGTCCGATCGCGCCAGCCCATCGTAGAAGATGCGGTTTTTGGCTTTCGCGCCGCTGGGCCCGCTTTACTTTCGAACATGAGCTATTTCGAGAACCGCATTGTGGATTGGGACCCGGCGGCGATGAAGATCAAATCATAGAGCGTCTGAAATGTATTCCGCCAACGACAACATTCAGATCGCCCTCATCGGCTCGGGTGGCATGGGACAAGGCGACGCTCACTTGGCCTCCTCAATAGCGGGAGTGAAGCTGATCGCCGCCAGCGACTGTTATGACGGTCGTCTGCAACACATGAAAGAGCGCTACGGAAACGACACGTTCACCACGCGCGATTACCGCGAGATCGTGGCCCGGAAAGATGTCGACGCGGTCATCATTGCGACGCCGGACCACTGGCACTCTCGAATTTCGGTCGACTGCCTGAACGCGGGCAAGAACGTGTACTGTGAGAAACCGATGGTTCACGCCATCGAAGAGGGCCAATCGATTATCGATGCACAGGCGAGATCCGGTAAGGTTTTTCAAGTCGGCAGCCAATATCGCAGCTCGCTGGCTTATCTGAAAGCGCGCGAGCTGTTTCAGGCCAGCGCCATCGGCGAGTTGAATTCCGTCGAGGCGTGGCTTGACCGCAACACCGCCATTGGAGCCTGGGATTACTCGATTCCTCTGGACGCCAGCACGCAAACCTGCGATTGGGACCGGTTCCAGGGAAGCGCGCCGAAGCATCCATGGGATCCCAATCGATTCTTCCGCTGGCGCAATTTTCGCGATTACGGCACCGGAGTGGCTGGCGATCTTTTTGTCCACCTGTTAACCGGCCTGCATACCGTTACCAGTTCGCTTGGCCCCGTGCGAGTTTACGCCACCGGAGGGATTCGCTACTGGACTGATCGCGATGTGCCGGATGTGATGCTTGCCACGCTCGACTATCCGAAAGCGAATGAACATCCGGCCTTTAACGTGTTACTGCGAGTCAACTTTAAGAGCAGCCTTCCGCAGGAGTCCTTCGGCGTGAAGTTCATCGGCAGCGAAGGGGTGATGACCACTGACTACAGCGGCGTGAAGGTCGAGAGAACGCCGCGGCCCGAGCAGTTCGATTCCACCACTGACAGCTTCGCCGAGGACATGCAGAAGAAGCTCCGCTCAGAGTGGCAGGCTCAGCATCCCGATCCCGGGATACAAATTAAACCCGATGCTGCCGAGACCTTCAACACCGCCAGCCAAAACGCGCAGCTCGATCATCACAAGAATTTTTACCGGTCTATCCGGGAAGGCGCGCCGCTGATTGAGGATGCTACCTTCGGCCTGCGTGCCGCGGGTCCTGCGCTTCTCACAAACGAAAGCTACTTCAAAAAGAAAATCGTCGCCTGGAATCCCAATACGATGACCCAGAGTTAGAGCGCCGCATTCAATGATCCTTGCCGGTAACCTTCCAGGTCGAGCGTCACATACAGAAATCCCAGTTGTTTAAATATTGCTGCAAATGCCTGCGCGCTTTCCGCAGTTAGAGCTTTAGGCAGCTCATCTTTGGCAACTTCAATCCGCACCAGCTCGCCGTGAAAGCGAACACGAAACTGCCGGAAGCCCAGGGCCCGGATTGCCTCTTCGCCTTCCTCGATCGTCTTGATTGTTTTCACAGTGACGGGAGTTCCATAAGGCACGCGCGAGCTCAGGCATGCTGCCGCCGGACGATCCCACGTAGACAGTCCGGCGCGGCGCGACAACTCGCGAATTTCGAGCTTTGTCAATCCGGCTTCCACCAGTGGCGCCTTTACTTCGTGATCTCTTGCGGCGCGCTGTCCCGGCCTGTAATCGCCCAAATCGTCCGTATTCACCCCGTAAGCGATGTGATCGTAACCGTGGTCACTTGCGTAGGCCTGCAGGCACACAAACAGCTCGTCCTTGCAATGAAAGCACCGGTCTTTGTCGTTCTTGACGTAGTCTGGATTCTCAAACTCGTGTGTATCGATAAATTCATGGCGGAAACCGCACTCATGCGCAAACGCCTCCGCGTCACGCTTATGCGAGGTCGGAATCGATGGCGAATCGGCGGTGATCGCGATAGCATCGTCGCCCAGCACCTGGTGCGCGGCCCATGCCAGATAAGCCGAATCCGTCCCGCCAGAATACGCCACAATCACGCGTCGCAGATCTCGCAACGCGGTAAATAGAGCGGCTTCTTTGGCGCTTAGTGCTGCATTGTCGAGCGTGAGGGGCGTGGCTTCGAGACTGACCAGGGTGGCCATACCCGAAGTATAGCCAGCCTGGCCGCTATTACCGGTCTATTGAAGCGGCAATTCGCCGTTCTTGCCGTTCTCTTCCTCCGCTGGTATAACCGACGCTGCGGCTACGATATCGCCTTCTTCCATGCGCACCAGCCGCACTCCTTGAGTCGAGCGGCCCGCCTGCCGGATCTCTCCGGATTCCAGGCGAATGATCTTGCCGTCCTTCGTGATGATCATCAAATCGGTGTTCTCCTTTACCGAGAGCACCGCGACAACTTTGCCCACCTTCGGCGTCGTCTTCATGTTGATCACGCCTTTGCGGCCGCGCGCCGTCAGCCGGTAGTCCTCCAGTCGCGTGCGCTTACCAAAGCCGTTTTCCGAAATGGAGAGAATCAATCCTTCCTCCTCTACGATCTGGAGCCCGATGAGATAATCGCCTTCTTCCAGATCCATGGCCCGAACACCGCGAGCCTGGCGTCCCATGGCCCGAACCTCATCTTCATTGAATCGGATCGCCATGCCACGGTGTGAGCCCAGGAAGATGAAATTATCTCCACTGGTAATCGCTGCGCCAAGTAGTTCATCGCCGTCATCGAGCGCGAGCGCGATAATCCCGCGGGACAACGGATTATCGAATTCCGTCAGCTCGCATTTCTTAATTACGCCCTGCCGCGTGACCATCACAATGAATTTGCCGGGGACGAACTCTTTGACCGACAAAAACGCCTTGACATTCTCATCCGGCTGCAAGCTGATCAAGCCGGACACGTGTTTTCCCTTTCCTGTGGTCGCGGCGTCCGGAATCTCATAGATCTTCAGCCAATACACACGCCCCTTGTTCGTGAAGATCAAAAGATAGGCGTGAGTTGACGCAATCACCAGGTGTTCGACGACGTCTTCCGAGCGCGTCCCCATTCCGATACGGCCTTTTCCGCCGCGCGATTGGCGCCGGTAAGTATCGACAGACGTCCGTTTCAGATATCCGCCGCGCGAGACCGTCACCGCGACGTCTTCCATCTGCACCAGGTCTTCGAGCCGGATTTCGCCCGTATCCTCGATGATTTGCGTGCGCCGTTCGTCCCCGAAGTCCTTCTGAACTTCCTTCAGCTCCTTGATGACCACGGTCTTGAGCACTTTCTCCGAACCGAGGATCTCCAGATATCCGCTGATTGCGCGCTGTATCTCGGCCAATTCGTCGAGGATCTTCTGCTGCTCCATGCCCGTGAGGCGTTGCAGTTGCAGTTCGATGATGGCCTGCGCTTGCTTCTCTGTGAATTCGAACGTCCCAATCAATCCTTCGCGCGCTTCCTTGGGCGTCTTGGCCGCACGGATCAACTTGATCACCGCATCCAAATTATCCAGCGCTTTCCTGAATCCCAGCAGCAGGTGCTCGCGCTCTCGCGCCTTTCTCAACAGGTAATCGGTTCGGCGCCGCACGACGTCCAGGCGGTGATCGATAAACCGCTTGATGACGTCGATCAACCCAAGCTCGCGCGGCTGCCCGTTCACGATCGAGAGCATGATCACGCCAAAATTCACCTGCATCTGCGTCTGTTTGTACAGATTGTTCAGCGCGACTTCCGCATTTTCGCCGCGCTTCAGTGGGAACACAATCCGCATGCCATCGCGATCGCTCTCGTCACGAGGCTCGCCCATACCCTCCAGCTTCTTGTCCGAAATGAGGGCCGCCACGTGTTCGATAAGGCGCGCTTTGTTCACCTGGAACGGAAGTTCGGTGACCACAATCGCTTCGCTATCCTTGCCGAACTTTTCGGTCGCCGCCTTCGCTCTCAGCTTTAGGCTTCCGCGGCCTCTCGCATAGTAATCGACTATGCCCTGGCGGCCAAGAATAAAGCCTCCCGTTGGGAAGTCAGGCCCAGGCGCCATCTCCACAATCTTTGCGATCGGAGTATTCGGGTCATTGATCAATGCGATGGTCGCATCGATGATTTCCTTCAAATTGTGGGGCGGAATGTTTGTCGCCATTCCAACCGCAATCCCCGACGAACCATTAATCAGCAGATTCGGGACACGTGTGGGCAGAACCTCCGGCTCCACTTCGCTGTCGTCGTAATTCGGGCGAAAGTCTACCGTTTCTTTGTCGATATCCTCCAGTAACGTCGCGGCAATCTTCGATAACCGCGCTTCGGTGTATCGCATCGCCGCGGGCGGATCGCCATCGACCGACCCGAAATTCCCCTGGCCATCCACCAATGGGTATCGCATCGAAAACAATTGCGCCATCCGCACCAAAGAGTCATATACCGGCGCATCGCCATGCGGATGGAACTTTCCTAAAACTTCGCCGACAATCTTGGCGCACTTACGAGTGGGCCGGTTGTAATGCAGGCCCATCTCATGCAGCCCATATAAGATCCGCCTGTGTACCGGCTTCAGACCATCGCGGACATCGGGTAAGGCGCGACCCACAATCACGCTCATGGCGTAATCGAGATACGAGCGCTTCATCTCGTCTTCGATATTGGTGGGAATTAGGTTTCTGCTGTCAGCGGGCGGGAACAGGCCACCGCCGCTCATTCCGTCTTGATCGGGCAAAGAAAACTCCTGGAATTATGGCAAAACAGGTGCCGCAAGTTATTGCAAACACGGCAGCTTACTGAAATTTGCCTTATGCTTCTATTTTAGCAGTTCAGGTCGATTTCCGGTGAGTTTTTGCGTTCTCCGCTTTATTAGGCCTATTCCCCCTGTAGACTGGTAGTATCCGCGAAATGCTTTCGATCGTTATCCCCATCCACAATGAGGAGCCAGCGATACTGCCCCTCTACGATCGCCTGAGTGCAGTGCTCGAAGGCTTGCGCAAACCCTACGAGATAATTTTTATCGACGACGCCTCGACGGACCGCAGCTTCGACCTGCTTGCAAATCTGGTTGAGACTGATTGCCGTCTGAAGGTTCTTCGTCTGCGCCGCAACTTCGGCCAGACCGCCGCACTCGCCGCCGGCTTTGATGAAGCCCAAGGCGACATCATCATTTCGCTAGACGGCGACCTGCAGCACGATCCCGAAGACGTTCCGCTGCTGCTCAAAAAATTGGAGGAAGGTTACGATATTGCCAGCGGTTGGCGAAAAAATCGCGTGGACAACGCCGTCACCCGCAAGATTCCATCGCGCATTGCCAATTGGATGATGAAGCGCGCCTCGGGCGTCGACTTGCACGATTTCGGCACTACCTTTAAGGCCTACCGCGCCGAAGTCCTTAAAGATGTCAACCTTTACGGTGAGCTCCATCGTTTCATCCCGGCCTTAGCCAGCTTTTACGGCGCTCGCGTTGTGGAGGTGCCCATCAATAACGTCGAACGCCGCAATGGTTCATCTCACTACGGAATCGGCCGGACATTTCGTGTTTTTTTCGACATTCTCACCATCGGCTTTCTCTTGCGCTATCTCACACGCCCTATGCACTTTTTTGGCAAGTGGGGTTTGGCGGGAATCGTCCTCGGAAGCGTGGTGCTCCTGGGCATACTGATCAAGAAAATTGGCGGTCAGGACATCATTGCGGAGCACGGTCCTTTGCTCATCGCCGGAGCCATGCTGTGGTTCGCCGGGCTAATGCTATTTAGCACCGGCTTAATAGGGGAAGTGCTCATGCGTACCTACTTCGAAAGCCAAGGGCGCCGTATCTACGCCATACGCGAAATCCGCTGCCGCCGTGAGCAAGTTGTCGATGGCGCTCGTTAGCTCCTTTAGCGGCTTCATTTTCGATTACGGTGGCGTCCTGGTTCACGATCAGACCGAAGCGGATCAGGCCGGGCTCGCCGAGATCGCAGGCGTCGCCAAGGACCGGTTTGCAGAACTGTATTGGTCGCACCGCCTCGAATACGATAAAGGCCTGATCTCGGCCGCCGAGTACTGGCAGAGCGTTGCCGATCACACGGGCAAGAAGTTGAATCCGGATGTCATCGATCAGCTAACCGCGTTCGACAATGCCAGTTGGATGCGTTTCGATTCGGTCATGTGGGATTGGATCAGCAAACTCCGCAGCGCCGGAAAACGCGTCGCGATGCTCTCCAACATGCCCCGGGAATTGGGCGAGGCGCTGAAGGTTGACACCACCAAGCTCAACAGCTTCGACCAGGTCACGTTGTCCTACGAAGTTCACGCCGCGAAGCCCGAGCCTGCGATTTACCAGCACTGCTTGGAAGCATTGGGCACCCCCGCTGAAGAAACGCTCTTCCTGGATGACCGTATAGCGAATGTTCAAGGCGCCGAATTGCTTGGAATGCGCGCCATTCACTTTACCTCTAGCGCTACACTGACATCGAAGGTAGATTTTTGATTCGCCTCACCTTCTGTCTTTTTGCTGTCGGCGCGCTGCCTGCGCTGAGTGCGGCCCCGCCAGTTGTTGTCGTGAACGCCGTCACGGATCTTTACCGGCCTTTGCCGTTCGATCAACAAAAGCTGACTGGTTTGTTGGGCGAGCGCATGCGCGCGAACAGCGAAGGTTATCTCGAGCATGTAAATCCGGCCGCATCGCCAAGTGAGGCGGCAGGCAAGTTCCTCGACGCCGCCGCGAATGCATATGAATATAGGCATGATCAGGATCTAAGAACGCTGATGGATCGCGTAGCCAAGGAGCTGTTAACGGTTCAACGGACGAACGGCTTATTGGCTCGGAAGTATGACTTACTCGGTCTTCTGGCCTATTATCGGATCACGGGAGACGAGAGTGCATTTGCCGCTTCAAAGAAAGCCGCTGACTTACTCATAAGTGAATATACGAATGAGGCCGGAAATGGCGAAGGTCTGACTGGCATTCTACTTGAGCCGCTCGTATATCTATACCGGTACACCGGCAACGAGCGATACCTGCAGTTCTGTAGATCCTTGGCAGAATCCCCGATCGCATTCGGCGAATCAGCTTCTCCCCATGAGAGAATCTCTACGCTCGTTGGTCTGGTAGAGCTTTACCGGATTACAGGAGATGCTTCCTACTACAGAACCGCGGTCGCAGCCTGGAGAAATTTGCGAGACACTCGACTGTCCCTGTCCGCCATGCTAACTTCGACGGGACAGGAAGCAACGATCCCCGACCCGTGCGTTGTTGTAAGTTGGATGCAACTTACACTTGACTTACTTCGCCTCACAGGGGAGGCGCAATACGGAGAGGAACTCGAGCGCATCGTTTACAACCAGTTATTTGCCGCACAAGATCCTAAGACAGGTGCTGTTTTTACTTCTGTGCCACTCAAAGGAAGCAAGAAGGTTGCAGACACGAAGGACGAATGTGCCCCAAGTGAGGCGCAAGGTATTTCACTGCTTCCGTCCGCCGCGTGGGGTCGCTATGGTAACGGCATTGCCATTGTCCTTTACGGCGCTGCTCGCGGAACCTTCCAACTACGACGCCGTGGCGCCGTCCAGTTGTATGCCGAAGCAACCTATCCCGAAACAGGCGAGATATTGCTGCATGTCGACCCCGCCCACAACATTCAATTCCCACTGCGTTTGCGCGTGCCGGAGTGGACCAATAACTTTACTGTCGATATTGCTGGTTCGCACCTGATCGGTAAGCGGGGCGAGTTCCTGACTATCAGCCGGCAATGGAAACGCGGAGACACGGTCAAAATAGCGATCGACATGACCGTCCATGCAATCACAGGAGGCGATGCCGAATCGATCGCCATTCAGCGGGGCCCTCAGATTCTCGCGCTCGACAAAACATTAAACCCGCAAGTAAAAGATCTTCGCGCAGCAAGTATCGCTTCTGCCGTTCAATTGAAACTTACCTCGGCAGACGTGAAACTTCCCTCAACGTGGACTGGAGATCAAGCCTACACGGCGCCAGGTGAATACGATAGAAAGCCGCAGCAACTCGTGCTTGTGCCGGTCGCCGACGCGCTGACTTACGAGCTGTGGATTCAAAAGGCCGGCCGCGCACGCGACCAATAGCTTTCAAATAGGCCCGACATAGCTTCCGCGAAACCCTCGTGCTCAAATACGACTGCGGTCCAAGAAGGCCTCGTCAACACGGGATCGAGCAATGCTACCAACCCGCACTTGCCATCGAAAAGCGCCAGTTTCAAAGGCAATCGATCCAGAAATCCAATCTCAATACCGCAGTCCCGGTACTCGTTCAGCCGCACGCAGTGAGCGTCGTCCATCGGAGCCGTTTCAATGAGCAGACGGCAAGCGATCCCCCGGATTGCCGCTTCCTTGACCAACTGTTCCTCGAGCGGATCGACGGCGAAGGGTGGCCGCGAGAACTCCGCGTATTGAGTTGAAACTGTCGTCAGCATTCGCCTGTAGTGAATCGCCGTTTGTGTCGGATCGTTTACCAGGCTCAAGAAGTCCAGCGTTCCGCGGCCGTCCTGGCCTTCCAAATACGCTACCCGCAGATCCTCGATCAGTCCTGTTGCCAGTCGTGCCTGCTCGGTCAGTTCGTTATGCAATGCCTTACTGCGGCGCGCCAGATAACCAGGGATCGCCAGACTCGGATCCACCGCGGAAAACAACTTCGTTTTCTCCTGAACTACTTGCGCGAATCCCTTTTCCACCAGGCTGTCGAGCACCTCATAGATTTTTTGACGCGGCACATGCGCGCGCGCCGCGAGTTCCAAAGCCTTGAAGCGTTGATGTCCCATCAGGACCAGGTACGAGCGCGCCTCATATGCGTTGAGTCCGACCTGCTGCAGCTTGCGCCAATTTAACTGGTAATCAACCGGCGTCGATTCTCGGGCTTTCACGAACCGAGAACATATCACAATCGATGGCAGGTTGCTTGGCTCCGGGCCTTCTCATACACCAGGCGCGCCGCCGCAACATCTTCCACCGCAATTCCTAGCGACTTGAATACGGTCGTGCCGGCGCGCGTCCGCGGTCGCGCGCCCGCCAGCAATTCGCCCAGTTCCGCATGGATTTGCGCGCCGGATTGAACGATATCGCCAGATTCCCGCAGAGCAGCCTCGCGCGATTCGACTATTACCGCGGCGTTCGTCATCGCATCGTCATCCAACTCGCGCGACTTGAGCCCTACAGCGCCTACGGCGTTCACATGAGCCCCCGGTTTCAGCCATGCTCCATGTAAGATCGGCTCGGATGCGTTGGTCACCGTGACCACCACATCGGCTCCTCGCACAGCTTCTTCGGCGCTCATCGCGGTCGCGCCGATTTCACTTGCAAATCGCGTTGCATGCTCTCGCGTACGGCTCCAGACTCGCACCTCAGTGAACTTTCGGACCAGGCTGAGCGCCTGAAAGTGCGTGCGCGCCTGAACGCCGCTTCCCAGGATAGCGAGCACACGCGCCTCTGAGCTCGACAGGCATTTGGTCGCAATCGCGGAAACAGCGGCGGTGCGCAACGCTGTAATGACTCGGCCATCCATAATCGCCAGGGGTTCACCCGTATCAACCCGGAAGAGATGAATCGTCGCCAAGTGCGTGTGCAATCCACGCTTCGCATTTGCGGGAAACACCGTCACGAGTTTGGCGCCGATCACATCGCCGTAAATGGCTGGCATAAGACCGAACCACCCGACATGCTTCGCGCCGACATGCTCCGCGCCGGCGTGCTCCGCGACTGAAATGACTGTCCGCAAAGGCTGAGTCACTCGTCTTGCGGAGAAATCGATCAGCGCCTGCTCCATTACGGGAAGCAGCTGTTCCAGTTCTAATAGTTCCTGAACCTGTTCGTCAGAAAGAAACAGGATTTCCTTGGAGGCCATTCAGGCTCGGCGGGCTGCGCTCTTTATTTCGTGCTGCTCTGCGGACGAGACCAAGGCGGCACGATGCCGTTCACCCGCGCGTATGCGATCGATTGTCCCATGTGCTCGTTCACGTGCGCGAATATCCGGAGATAGATCCGCCGCACAGCGGTCTTCTGTCCGAAGAAATCCGCCGGCTTGTCAAGATCCGCTGGGGTAAGCTTTGAGAATTGCTCTCGTACCTCATCCAGCGAATCATTCAGCATCTGAACCACGTCGTCCTTCTGAGTGATCGTCTTCTCTAACTGCTGAGCGCGCGCCAAGACTGCTCTTCCACTCTGACTTCCACTTCCCGAAGCCGCAGGAAAATACCTGACAGGAGGCGTTACACCGGTAAACGACAACAGCAGATAATTTGCCGCCGCGATGTGTACGTAGACTTCGCTCACGGAGCGAACACCTTCGCCGGGCCTCCAGCTGTATTTGTCTGCTGGCATCGCTTGTGCAAGCTGGACCAGCTGCTTATTGGTAGTGGCGTAATCATCCAGATACTCAGCTTTGAATCCGCTCACCTGCTGCGCCGAACCCAAGTCGGCGGCGAATCCAAGGATCAAAGCAAGGCAGAAAGACACGGTAATTGCTGAACGATTCATCATCGGTGCCTTACCTCGCTGCTGCCCACGCCAGACCATCTGCTAACTTGCCGGCGTCGATGAGTTGTTGTACTTTCCAACCGGCCAAGTCAATCACCGCAACCTTCGCGCTTGCGTTGCAGGAAACGTACGCAACCTGGTCGTCGGGACGCACCAGTACTTCCTGCGGAGCCCGCGGGACGTCGATGCTCCGCACAACCTGCAATGTTCGCAAGTCCACGACGGCGACTTTGTTCGCGCCGGGCACTGCCACCAGCAGCCAATGGCCATCGTGCGTCGAAGCGGTTCCGTAACCAGGCGCGGGTAGCGGCACCCATGTCTTAACTTTGTTCGTGGAGGTATCAATCACCGCAAGCTGTGGCTTCGTCTGGTCGGACGTGAACACCATGCTGTCGTCCGGCGAGATCGAGATCCGCTGCGTAGTTCTCGAAATCGGAATCACAGCAATTGTCTTTCGCGCTTCCAGGTCAAGCACCGAGACGGTTCCCGGCCCGACATTAGCTGTATAGCCGCGCAGCCCGTCATGAGAAATCGCGAGCATGTGCGACTCCTCTTGTCCAGTAGGAACCGATCCCATGATCTTCAGCGTTCGCGGATCGACGATGGTCACGGACTGATCAAGTTCGGTGGTGACGTAGAGCAATCCATCCTTCGGATTGAACATCGGACAGTGCGGCCTCACGCCATGGCCGAAATCGACATCGCCAATCACCTTGCGGCTCGCGATATCAATGACCACCATGTTGCGGCCGTCGGTTCCCGGCTTTCCGACGCCCGAGTTTCCATAGATCGGAACATAAGCAGTGCGTCCGTCGCGAGAGGCCGCAACCTCATGTCCCGTTACGCCGCCCTCCGGAACGGTCGCGACTTGCTGCCCCGCTGCGGGATCGACGATGCTTAGGTCACGGTCGCCCTGATTGGCAACCAGCAGAAGGGCATTGCCTGCCGGCGAGGGTAGCGCCATCATCGCCGCGAATAACACGAAGGAGGAAATCACGTCCAAGTGAACCCACTCTTGGATAGCGGCAAGGAACGGATGCGGCGGCCGCTGGCAGCGAAAATTGCGTTACACACAGCCGGTATCACAGGTGGCAGCGCAGGTTCGCCCAACCCCGTCGGCGGGTTGTCGCTCGACACAAAGTGGATTTCAATCTGCGGCGCCTGCCTCAATCGGAGCAAGCTGTGCTTATCGAAATTGGTCTGAACAACGCGGCCTTGTTCCAGCGTGATCTCCTGGTTCATCAGCTCACTCAGACCATCGATGATCGCGCCTTGAACCTGGGCCCGCGCGCCGCTTGGATTGACAATTTGGCTCCCGACATCGCCGCACACCCACAGCTTATTGACCTTCAGGCCATTCTGTGCGGTGACGCTGACTTCCGCTACGTGTGCGAAGTAGCCCTGAAAGCTGTAGTGGAATGCGACACCCATCGCGGTCCCTTTCGGCAGTCTCCGCTTACCCCATTCAGATTTGTCCGCCACAGTCTTAAGGACGTTGCGCATCCGCGCTACATCGTAGGCTTGCTGGCCACGGTCGGCCGGCCTTTGCGGAGGCTCGTTCTCAACTTTCGGTTTGGCAGCTTCTTTGACGACTTGATGTCCCGGCTCGCCGAGCAGCTCCAGCCGGAACTCGACTGGGTCCTTGCCGGCGGCGTGAGCCAGCTCGTCGATGAACGATTGCATCACAAACGCTTGTGAATTAGCGCCAGGCGCCCGAAGCGCGCCAGTTTTTAACATCAGCGGCATCACAGACGAGTAGGTTACAAAATTCGGAACAAAGCCAGCGGGAAATTCACCGGCTTGGATCTGCGCCGACGACGCGAATCGATCGCCATCTCCATAGCTCACGAAATGGTTGCGCCACGCGATCACCTTGCCCGATGCATCTACCGCGCCTTTCAAGAAATGGAAGCCGCCGGGACGATAGTAGTCATGCGTCATATCGTCTTCCCGCGACCAAAGAAGTTTCACAGGCACGCTGCTCTTCTTGGCAATCGCTGCCGCTTCCACCATGTAGTCATTGGTCAGCCCACGTCCAAATGAGCCGCCCGCTCGCAGCATGTGGACGGTGATATCGTTTTCCGGAATGCCTAGGGTTTTCGCGACAAGCGTACGGCCCCGCGCTGGCGTCTGGCTGGTGGTCCAGATCTCCAGCTTGCCGTCTTTGAAATAGGCGCTGCAATTCCTCGGTTCCAGCGGAGCGTGCGAAATGAATGGATACGAATATGCGCCTTCCACCACTTTCGCGGCGGTCTTGAAGGCTTCATCCACGTCGCCGTCTTGTTTCAGGGTCCTGGCCGGCGCTTGTCTGGACAGCTCTTCCGCGCGTTTCGCAAAGCCTTCGCTGCTCTGCTCCGCCGCCGGACCTTCATCCCATTTCACATCCAGCTTTTTCCGCGCCGACTGCGCCGCCCACCAAGTATCCGCAACAATCGCGACGCCCGATTCGAGACCCGGGTCGCCCTCGACGATCGGGCCAACTTTCAACGAGCTTTCCAGCACAAATGCATCGCGAACACCCGGCAACTTCTTCACTTCGTCCAGATTTGCGCTGACGACCTTTCCGCCGAACACGGGACACTTCTGGTAGGCCGCATACAGCATGTCCTTGGTCGTGAAATCAATGCCGAAAATCGGCTTGCCGCTTACGATTTCCGGAGTGTCCACATTCGGCGTAGATTGGCCGATGATGTTATAGTTGCTCGCCTCCTTCAGCTTCACGGACTTCAGATCGGGCGGCGGCAGAGCAGCGGCTTTCGATGCAAGCTCACCGTATCCCAGCGAGCGGTCGGTGGAGCGCTGGTAGACGCGCCCATTCTTTGCATAGCATTCCGATTCGGGCACTCCCCAGGTCTTGGCGGCCGCGGCGATCAGCATCTGACGGCCGGCGGCGCCAACCTGCCGCATGGGAATCCAGTTGTTCGAAGCGGCGCGGCTGCCTCCAGTGGTTTGGTTCCCGTACTTCGCATCCAGATCGGCCTGTTCCACTTTCACGGTCTTCCAGTCGACTTCCAGCTCCTCCGCGATCAGCATCGGCAGCATGGTCTTGACGCCCTGCCCGATTTCCGGATTCCTGGAGATGAGGGTGACCGTCCCGTCAGGCGCGATTCGGATAAAAGCGTTCGGCTCGAGAGGCGGCTGAGCTTGAGGCTGTTGCCGTGCCGAGGCCTTCGGCGCGATATAGGTACCGAGCAGCATGCCTCCGCCGGACAAGGCAGTGACTTGAAGGAAGGAGCGGCGGCTTAAGCGCATTTAGAGACCTCCTTGTTCTTTGCCGGATTTCTTCCCAGCGAGTCCGGCGCGATGACTCGATCCGTTTGCGCGCATCGAAGCGGCTTTGTGGATCGCCTCCCGCACCCGTAAATATGTTCCACACCGGCACAGATTGCCGTTCATGGCGGTATCGATTTGTTCATCGGTGGGCTTTGGATGTTGCGCCAGCAAGGCAGCGGCGGACATGATTTGCCCCGCTTGGCAATAGCCGCACTGCGGCACGTCGACATCGCGCCAGGCTTGCTGAAGCGGATGCGAGCCATTGGGCGAAAGGCCCTCGATGGTTGTGATCTGGGCGTTTGCGGCACTCGCGACCGGCGTCATGCACGAGCGCACTGGCTTCCCGCCGAGGTGCACCGTACACGCTCCGCACTGGCCGATTCCGCAGCCATACTTTGTTCCGTGCAGGTTCAGCACATCCCGGATCACCCATAGAAGAGGCGTGTCGCCGGGTACGTCGACGGTCGAAGGCCGCCCGTTTATAGTCAGGTTGATAGCCATAGCGTCAATTCCCACAATAGTCCTTGCCAATCGAGACGGCAAGACTGTAATCCGTGGTTTTTCCGGGAGGCGGTTCCGAGCTTCAGAGGGCGGATTGTGGCGAGTCCGGGATGTCTATAAACGTGCAGGCGTGGCTGGAGTGTTGTGAAAGTCATTCAGTGGTTCTGAGGCGGTTTTAAGCGGCCTTTTCGTGCGCGAGGATACGCTCGACACGGACTCGAGGGTCGGTTTCGAACGGATCAAGCTCGTTATTTTTCATTTCGCGGTGCTCGCCTTCGGCTTGGAGCAGCCAAATCTGCATTTTGTGCTTCTTTTCCTTGCGCTTTTCGTCGGCTTCGCGGCGGAGTTCTTCGGCCTCTTGGCGCTTCTGCGATTCGAAGCCAATCTGCTGTTTACGCTTTTCGGCTCTTAGGCTTAGGAGTTGGTTCAGGGACTTGTAGAAGGCGCGATCGTTGGTGGTTTGGTAGCGCAGATAGAGCGCCAGCTCCTTTTCGCGTTCGGGTGGGGACAACATGGTGAGGCACTTGTTCTGAAGTGTGATGGCGCGCTGTTTCAGCCAATAGTGTTCGGCCATGCCGTCGACCAGCAGACGCTCGGTTTGGGTAGTGGGCTGATGCTCGGCGAGAAGGCCGGTGCGGAGGGATTCGAAATCGAGCTCGTCTTCCCAAGGAAGAACGGTGAACGCGCCGGTGAATCCGAAACGGAAATTGTTTTTGCAGGAAACGGCTTTACCCGCTTCACTAGTCGGACCGGTTGAAAGTTGAGAATTCGCCTGATTGGCGGTGATTTGAGATTGCGTCGACATAAATTAAAACTCCTGGAAATGAAAAACGCCGGAGAGGGCGCGACGGCCATCCGGCGTTTTCGGAAAATGTGAAGAGCTAAAGCTAGCTTCCGGAATTAGTGTAGCACGCGTGTCAAGGGGTAGTGTCGTCTTGGCGAGGCGATGTGGAATAGCGGTATTATTTTTTGTCGTATCGGGGACTCGCTAATTGAGTGTGATGAGTGATTCGCTGCAAAGGTGTGTACGCGTGTTGACAGTCGCGCCGCATCCGTACACAAATTGCGACAGGAACCGCTGCTTAAACTTTCTGAATCTGCGAACGGTGCACTTGGCACGATGATTGCAACCGCACGCACACGTGAAACTGGCATTACTGGGGACCGTTACGCTATTGGTCGCTGCGACTGGTTGCCGCACAGAAGTTCAGAACAAGTCCGCAAACTCCAGCCACGCAGCTCGCCACAAGAAATGACGAAAGAGATAGCGCGGCCGAATGGCAAGAACTTCGACTACGACAACAACTGGAAAACGATGAGCTTAGACTGCAAAACGCTCAGTTAGACAGCGATATCGCCAAACTGCAAGGCGGGACTCCAGATTCGACCAAAATTGAATTGGTTACGGCGCGTGTAAATGCTGACAAAACCGCGCAACAAATCGATAGCGACTATGCTGAGTTTCGCGCCCTCATCCTGAAGGATGCTCGGCGACATCCGAGAATCAACGACATTGCGGAGAGATTCGCGGAGCGGCACGACCAATTGGATCAAGCTGTCGACGACTCCGTCAAAAGATACGCGCGGCTCAGAGAAAGCAGGAAGGCCGTAAAGCGCATGCGGAAATATTTGCGCGCATTCGAAGGGTCGGAGAGCCAGGTAAGATGGGGAACAAATAAATCAGAGCGGCAAAAGGTCTGAAGATAAATCGAACGCCATAGTTTACCGCCGCGATGCGCGCCCACTTCGGCGCGGGTGCGGCGTTTTGCCATAGGCGCTAGAGGGGCAACCGCTCAATGTGCTCACTGAATTGCGTTTCGGGAAAGGCCCTGGAGTCCTCTGAGGTGTTTGTATGGGTTCCATCTGGGATTCTCTGGTTTGTGAACCTTCACAAATTGCGTAATATCTTTTGTTGGTCACATCCGAGTATTCAGCTAACAACCTGATGCAGTGCTTAAACTCTGGTTGCCGGAAAACGACCTTCCTAATTTCGCACCACGGGGTTCAACGAAATGCGGTGTTTCACATAGTTGTTGGCATCCTACATCTTGTAAAGAGAACATCCTTAGCTGAACCGGGTCCGATATTCTGCATGACCCACGCACCTTTAGCCGCGTCTTGAAAGAAAACCAAGGTCGGCATGATGTTCTGCATACGGTTTCTCCTTTCTGATCAGATTGAGCGAGTGCGCTGATCACTCCCGAGACAGATGTGGCAACGACCGCAGCCACCGCGATGGTTTGGCTCACACTCTGCATTTGGGTCTGCGGTCCGGCCTGAAAACTAGAAAGGGGACAGTACGGTTAGCACACGACTCCTCCCTGGGGATTATCTAGTCCAGCAGACAGACAATAATCTGATTAATTCTCGTTGGGTAGGGAAAAGACCTGTCAATAGACCAGCAACTCTGCAATGGTCCACACATGATCCGTGATCCCCGCAGCCATCGCAGGCGTCCTGCGTTGCAGCGATTGGTGAACGCGGCAAAAGTTGTAAAACGCAAACCACAGGGCAACAGCGGCGTAAGTGATTTTCGAATTTTCTACTGAAAGCATTCGTTAAGACGAGTGAATCGACGGATGCCCATCCGCATCGAAAGGTTTTGCCTCTTGACGTGGCTGGTGCAAATCCGCTCGGGGTCGGGCTGGCCTATACCAATGACGGTATCGGTGCTGACAACCTCAGCCGGTGAGTAACGGCGCTCGCCTTCGGGCGTCGCTCGGTAGACCTTGATGAGTTGCGCGAAATCGACGCGATCCTCTAAGAGTATCCGAGATGGCCGTGCGGTAAGGTGCGAAGCCATCCGTAGTGGTTTCCGAAAGTGCCGGTTGGAAGTCGCTAAGCGTAAGCCTTCGATGAATACGTTCGTAGCGTGTTGGTCGCGTTTGCCCATAGTGAAGTTCAGAACCAGCTTGGTGTCGGGTTCGATTGCCACGAAGGTGTAGCAATCGCCAAGGCCCGGAAATCGTCCGGTCGCAAGCGCTTTTCCTTCTTGCCGATGAAGGACCAGATTTCATCCGCCTGCACGTTATCGACTGGCACGTTGCGGAGTTTATCGCCTAGCAATCGCTCACACACGATCCCCGGCAAGTACGAGGATGGTTAAAACCGTCTTAGGTTCCACATCGCATAATAGCTGCTGTGGAGCGCACGCTATTACCTTCCAGGAGGCAATGCAGCATGTGCAGGACTGTTTCGTTAGAGAGTCTTGAATCTGCTCCAAACAATCGCTCTTGCGCGGTAAACCGCTTGCGGCACTGCTGGCATTTCAAATGCTCTACTCCGTTGCGTCCGCGTCCGGCTTTCACGGCGTCGATTTTGCAGTTGTGGCAGGTCACTGTGAATCTCCTTGAGATCCACAGCCAAGAAGCCGATAATGGGTTTGCAGGTCATTGCAGCTTCGGCTGTGGTGATTACAGCCCCTACTGGTGCTTCAACACTGATCGGGGCTTTTTGCTTCATGTCTATATTATACTTGACCCCCTGATGTAATGCAAGAAAAATAAGGTGTTTACTTCTTAATGGGGGCAACTGGCACTCAAGAGGTATGCCACGGCAAAAATTACCCCCCGAGATACGGGCTTACTTTGTCAGAATGGGCAAGATTGGCGGGAAGCTGGGCGGGAAAGGCGGAGAGCCGAAAAGTCTAAGCCCGGAGCGGCGTAAAGAAATCGCCCGAAACGCGATTGCAGCTCGATGGAAGAAAGCCAAGAGGGATTCTTGACCGGGGGATGAAGTGCTATAGAATGAAAAACGAGGTCCGGTTTCTCTAGGATCGTTGGGCGTTGATTTGTATCAGCGTCGTGACGCTCGATTCCTTTCCGGACCTCGCTTATTTCAGTTCTCCGGGCTGACTCGGTTTCGTTTGCGCGAAGCCGAAATTTAACCCGGAAGACTGGAGGCTGACCATGTGCGATTCATTATTGTCATGGTCTTCAAGACGGCGAACGGCTATGCCGTCGTTATCTTGATATAGCCCCACGGCCCCTGCCCGAAAGCGTGGGGGCCATCTTTTCAAAGATCGTTGAGCCACTTGCTTCCCAGCGCAAGGTGCGTAGCCGCTACGTATAAGTATATGATGATCATCCTGCTAGCGCTAGTAGCACGCGGTCGATACACTGAAACGGTGTATCGACCCGCTAGAAGATAATTTGTACATAATTCCGCAGCCAAAAGACGGGCGGGATCTCCCCGAGGGCGTATCCCCGCTATGACTACAGTACCTGTCAAGGGGTAGTGTCGTGATAAGGAGGATACGAAATTTTCACGAGGTTGATAATGGTCTTTACCCTTTTGCCAAAAGCTGCGTAGAGACTGATGGCAGAGGCGACGTTGACCATTTTTTCTCGTTCAGAAGGCTTGTTTGTGGTTACCCTTTAGTAAACAGGCAGGCGCGGCGTATTTTAGTGTTGCAAGCATACCTTGATGAAACAAGTGGAAACAGTGAATACATTGTCGCCGGTTATCTTGCCTCTGTCAGTCAATGGGATGAATTCTCTCAAAGATGGTTAGAAGTATGCGAAGCTTCACCGTCAATCCGCTATCTCCATATGCACGAGGCGGAAGGATGTAAAGGGGAGTTCTTAGGTTGGGATACTTCTGCTAGGGACGCCAAAATAGACGCTCTCGCGTCCGTAATACCGTTTCACGTTGTCTGCGAGGTGCAATGTAAACTCAAACACTCTTTCTATAACACGATCGTTAAGGGAAAGGTTCCGAAGAAGGTAGACAATCCTTATTTTCTATGCGCTCAAACCGTTGTTATTCTTGTAAGCAAATATCTTGACTTTGAAGGCAGTCAACACAAGGTAAATGTAGTTTTTGACAAACAAGGCAAAGTCGGCACTCTCTTTAAGCGACATTTTGACAAAGTTTTGAAAGCAAACTTTTCACGCCTAGGAGAATTGTTTCACCTAGACGACAAAGAAACGCCACCACTGCAAGCGGCGGATATGATCGCTGCTCACATACGAAGAAGAGCGGACCCTATTCCTGTAGAACCGCAGAGACAGAGTTACTATATTCTTTCAAACGTTCTTCGTAAATCCGTAGAACTGGATTCCTCAGCTTTGTTTCAGATTATGCAAAAAGCTCCGCAATCGTCCAAACGTGATCGGTGATTCCAGCAGCCATAGCAGGAGTGCGCCGTAATGACTGGTGGACTCGGCAGAAGTTGTAAAAGGCGAACCACAACGCAACTGCCGACCAGTGGTTCTCAAACTTCTTGGAGAACGCATTCGTTAATCGAGTGAATCGGCGGATGCCCATACGCATCGAGAGATTTTGTCTCTCAAGGTGGCTGGTGCA
This sequence comes from uncultured Acidobacteriaceae bacterium, assembly GCA_963819405.1. Taxonomy (GTDB): domain Bacteria; phylum Acidobacteriota; class Terriglobia; order Bryobacterales; family Bryobacteraceae; genus Bog-105. Next base: position 145,151 of record CAWFWH010000038.1, read on the forward strand.
AACGCGGTTTGGATCGGGGTTGCCTATACCAAGCACGGTATCTGTGCTGACTACCTCAGCCGGGGAGTAGCGCCGTTCGCCTTCTGGACTAGCTCGGTAAACCTTGAGGAAAGAGATCGCGCAAGAATGCGAGCGCGGTGAGGTGGGGGAAGACGAGAGGAACGGGCCGACTTAAGCACCTTTCTTTACCGATTGACGAGGGGGAGGGGGGAGGATAAAGCGGCGTTAAGTGCTAGAAAACAATCCCAAAATTATTCTAGGGTCTGAAAAAGAATAGCCAAACGATAGCTAAACAGCGGAAAACACGAGGGTTAGGCATCAGCAGATTTGGTGCGAGCTGCATTGTGAATTACAATGAGAAGGCGGGACGGACCTGCTGAAAACGGGTCCGTCCCTGATGTGGCGGCGTTAGCTCAATTGAAAGAGCGACTCATTGGTCATGAGAGGGTTGTGGGTTTTTAACTCCCACACGCCGCCCACTCTCGTTTTTCGGGGCTGACTCAGTACAACCTGAAATTTAACCCCGAGGAAAGGGGGAACCAGCAATGAGGTCTTGTCTCATTGCGATGGTGATCCGCTTGGAGGGCGGGTACATCATCATTCTCTGGATAGCCCCTTAAACCAGCCCCCACTTCGGTGGGGGCCTTCTTTTCAAAGATCTTTACTTTGACGCCAACTACGTTGTTATAGGCATTGTAACAACACTAGACACACCCAAGCAAAAGTGTGTGTAGTTAACACGGACGGCCCGATCAAGGATCTTGATCCCGGTCCGGGCGCATACGTCTGATCGTTCCTAGGTCAAAAAACCTCTAGGACAAGCGTATCCTCTTATCGCCACATTGTCTGTCAAGGGGTAGTGCCTTTGGTGCCTGAAAGGTGCGTTGAAGGTTTATTTGGCGCTATTCCACGAACTTGCAATCCTCGGCCCTGTACACATCCATGCCCGCAGCCGCTACGTCCTTCATTAACCCAAGAAACTGCACGTCAAGAACCACAATACGATCCGGCGCCGCTGACTGGTAGAGTTCGGTCTTGTCTGATGGCCCCGTGGTCATCGACTCTCCACGAAACTGAAGAGCGTTGTGAGACTCGGAAGGTGCAACCGTGCAGAAGATGGTAGGAAATTGTTCTGCGGGTGAGCGTTCGCCGAGGACGACTATGGTGTCAGAGCGCCAGATGACGTAGGCTCGTATATGCCCGCGAATACGAAGCCGCCTTCCGGCATAGTCGCTCATGTGCCCGTGATCTATAGCTGTAGCTAGATCTTCGTATGCAATGGTCTCACTGGAAGTAGCAAGCGGCAGAGTGACCGTCACTGGGGTCGTCGTGGGAAGACGCGCAATCCTTTGCCGGTTCAATTCTGCTGACCAGACGCCCAGTACGGATACACAAAGGACCGCTCCGCAAACGACAACAATACTGCGCACTTTCCACGCTCCCGGCCTAGTTGCGTCTCGAGTATGCGCTTTACGCCGCAGAATAGCGAGGCTATTGCGACGGGTGTTTCTGCCAGCCGCTCCTCGCCGGGCCAGTGCTGTCTTGGTACCACCGTATACGCATTACGAGTCTGCATGTCCTTCACTAAGTCCAGGTACGGTTCTGCACGCGCATCCAGGAGTTTCAGAGTGTATTCCAACCGCTCCTCATCAGTTGCGAATCTGTTGCCCACTTTTTGTTCAAACTCGGCATGTACTGACGTCATGCGGTCAATGACAGTCACTTGCACTTCAGGGAAGTGAACATCTTTTTCGAAAAGCCGGAACGCATCGTCTGTGGTCCTCTGACGAGAGTCTTCCGGTTGATCTTCTGCCATAGCTCCCTTGCGTCCGGCGGTACGAGGGGCTACGATCAGGGTCTCTAAGTCTCGATCGAATAGCCCCGGCCTCGCGCCCGGCTTTTCGTTTTGGAGACTATTCTATCTGTAGGGAAAACCTATTCCGATTCCTTGCGCGGCCTTCCGCCCGCTCGTGTCTTGCGCATGGCCGCGAGCTTTCGGAAATGATCGGTCCCGTGCTTCTGTGCCGTGCTGCTACCGCCCTTGTGCCCGAGGACAGCAGCGGGCGTGAGAGTTGACTGAGCAATCAGATCGTCAGTCAGTGCGACAGCGGCGCGAAGCAATTCACGCGCCCGCTTGGACCGACGTTCGGGCAACGTCGTAGTGGAAAGAATCAGGTCGGCTTCAGAGATGAGGTTCTTTAGTACGCGTAACTCAGCGGACGGCTTGGCCATGCTTCAACGTTACAAGGCTTGATGACGCCAAGCAAGCGTTCGCTGTTATTCATCAACTCACATTTCAGGCACTACCTGTCAAGTCGTTGTGTCGGTTCGGTAGCCCTCAAGTCTCTCAGGAGCCGCTCCAACGCCTTTTGATAATCGTCGTGGTTCTTCCAATTGCTGAAATCCGGCAAATAGTATTCCCGAATCTCCTGCGCTGAATCTCTGCCGGTATCGCCATCGAAACACTCCCACCGCCGCAAGGTCTCGAGATCCACCAACCGCAGGGGAAACAGCATGCGCCGCTTCTCCCGTATTTCCCGCTTTCTGGCTTTGGAGATTTCCGTCTTTACCCACTCGCTATTCATGCTTGCTTCGGAAAGAAACAGTAGCAGCCGGTCCTGCATTTGAATCGCATTGTCGATTTGCTCGTGAAGCTTTTTGCCCCCTTTCACATCGCGCGGAGCGTACCAGCAGCGTACTCCTTTATTCTGGAGGTCGGTATAAAGCCGGTCGGCAAATTCCTGGTCTTTGGTCGAGTAACTGATGAAACACGAGTAGAACTTAACAGCTTCATTCAAGAGCGACGGAAGGTAATCGATAAGCGGATCGGGAAGACCGCAGCCTCGGAGGAAAGCTAGCGGCAGAGGACCGGAAAGAGCAAGAGTCCTGTGATCGAGGGTGCTCGGCTGCGAGTGATGGCAGGTATCCAATCCCTTTATGCCACTGAGATTTGTATTGCCGAAAACCGTTTCATAAACGTGCGCCTCTGTAAGGTCAGCGCCGCGAAGATCTGCACCGCGAAGAATCGTTAACTTGAGATTGGTCCCGCTCAGGTCCGCACGGCTAAGATCCGCACTCGTAAAGTTTGCCCAACCGAGGTTTGCTCTGTTAAGGTCTCCATCGCCGAGGTTGGCCTGCATAAAGTTCGCCCAACTGAGGTTTGCCTCGGCAAGATCCACTTCGGAAAGGTTTGCTGCGGTGAGGTTCGCCTCGCTGAGGTCCGCCCTGACGAGGTTCGCGCGGCTGAGTTCTGCGTCTGCGAGGTTCGCTTTTCTGAGGTTTGCCTCAATGAGGTCCGCACCGTTTAGCTTGGCCCGAATTAGGTTGGCATTCCTGAGGTTCGCTTTGACGAGGTCAGCCCCATCCAGGTCCGCGTCACTGAGATCCGCCTGTCGGAGATCGGCCCCCCGGAGGTAAGCCTTTCGGAGGTCGTCCATGCTGAGATCCGCCTTCATGAGCTTAGGTAAATCAGAATGCTTCGCCCTCCACTGATTCCACGCCAAGGGGCCTTCCTTCAGTTTGGCGAGATGGTCAAGGTTAGCCATGAGAGACACAATAGCGCGCTGGGAGAAGACGACGCCGGGCTAAAACGTTTGTCTCTGAAATGTTTTGACCATATGATTAAGGACGGTATCATACGGTCATATGAAAGTCAGAGTGGCGGCCATCCACCCGAGTAGCTCCGCACAGGATTTGATCCGGGTGAAAGTGCTCTTTGAAGAAAAGACGCAAGACGAGGGGAGACCATTGGCGACGGAAGGCGCTGCTATCGAACTCTATATAGAGCCAACAGATTCCTACGCGGAGATTCAGCAGCGAGCAATTGACAAGGCACGAGAGTTTCTAGCTGAGGCGGTCACTGCCGGTTCCGAGTCATGAGCGCTGCGCTTGTCCCACTGAATGTTCACGCGGCCTGGCCGCGATAGCGGCCGCGTTCGGATGCTGTATACTCCGGCGTTGGAGGGCGTTTAAGAAGGGTATGAAACTCGCAGCAAGTATTTTATTGATCAGTTCACTCGCGGCTGCGGGCCTGCTTTCCGCTGCTCCTGCCGGAGATCGAAAAACTATAACAGGTTGGGTTCTCGACTCGGCATGCGCTTTCACTAAAGGCTTGGATAAACCGATCAGCCGGGAATGTGCATTAGCCTGCGCCCGTAAAGGTTCGCCCCTCGTCATTTTGCAAGATGACGGCTCGATCTTCTGGCCCATATCAGAATCTATGCCGGCGGAAGGCCAAAACAGCCGGCTTCTTCCGTATGCTGGCAAGCGCGTCACAGCTACTGGAAAGGTTTACTCAAAAGGCGGCTCTCAGGCTCTCGTGATTGAAAGCATCGCGGCGGCGAACAAATGAGCACGCCACCGATATTAATAGGTAGTCTGTCATCCCGATCTCCGCGCTACCAGAGCGCTAGGAGCGGTATGCATCGTCTTTGTTGCGCTGATCGCAAGTACATTCTGATCTTAGGGCGATGAAGCTGCGATCACATGGCTCGGCTTCGAGTACGCAATTCATTCGGCGGCCTAGAAAACGGTTTCTCCGAGAGCGATGATGCACGTCGTGGCCAAGTCCCAGTCACCATGGGGTGTGACGGCGGATCAGCGGCTTGAGACATCGCAGCCCAGGATTTTCACATGTGATGATACGGACGAATGCGGTGGTCGGCGCAGAATGCTGGCTGGAAAGCCGATGCGGCGCAGCGTCCTGCTCACCGCACTATCACAGCTGATCCGACCAACGCGACCGGCAGCGGCCACTGCGGAGGACGATCCCATGGAGCAGGTCGAGCAGAAATTTGGCAAGCCCAACCCCGATGCGCCGGCAGCGCTCTCTCGATTTGCGTTTCTCATTGGCAGATGGCAATGCGAAGCAAAAGTGAAGTCGGCTAATGGGGAATGGCGGACGTTCCAGGCAACGTGGCTGGGTCGCTTCATCCTCGACGGCTATGCAATCGCAGACGAATACAGGATGACAGGGCTCCTCTGGAGAACTGATCGTGCTCGGCATGAATTTCCGCACGTATGACGCTGCCAGGCAGATTTGGAACATTAAATGGCTGAACGCGCTGGCTGGGACGTGGACGGACCTCGGATCGGAGGAGTTCGGTGGGGTCAGGTTCGATGGCCACTCCATCATCTACGCCTTCAAAGAGCCGGTGGCGGCCCACGCTTATACGCGCGCCACCTACACGAACATCTCCAAGACGCACTTCACGTGGCGAGGTGAGAAGTCTGACGACGGGAAGGCCTGGAGCGAATTCATGGTCGTTGAGGCCTATCGTAGCGAGGAGTAAGAGGCCGTCCTGAGTTTCACCACGGCCGAATAATTGGCGACGCCGTACATGCCTTGAGATACGAATCACCCCCGCACCACAATCCTTGTCTCCCGTGAGCTGGGCGACGGCTTTGGCATCGATCCCTTCCAGCAGGATTGAGGCTTCGAGAGAAATAACGGTCAGTTGATGGCAGTTTATAGCCAGCGCAAACGCAGTTTCACAACCAGCCGACCGCGCTAATCATCCAGCGGCGCCTAACGTGGGCGCGCGAGTTCGGGCGCAACGATGCTTCACGTCGCCGTCCTGATTGGCATGTCCGCGGTCCGTCAGCTCGGGCGCGTAAGCTGATTGTTGAGACGTGCATCTGGGGAGGGATACGTGTAATGCGACATTTACTGTTTCTGGTTCTCAGCGCCGCGACGGTGTCGGCCCAAGATGGCGCGGCAATTTACAAGCAACGCTGTGCAGGATGTCATGACGCGCCCGCCGCGCGCGTGCCGCCGTTCAGTGCACTTCGCGCTATGGATGCGGCGTCGATCCTCCGCTCGCTCGAAACCGGTCTCATGAAGACGCAAGCGGCCGGGTTGACGAATAGCGAGCTGTACGCGCTGGTGACGTATCTCGCCTCTCCTGCCCGGAAATCGGCCGCTCCGCCTCCTGCTGCTGCATTCTGTGGCTCTGAGGCACAGCCTTCATCCAACGCGTCACAAGCTCCGCATTGGAGCGGATGGGGTGGAGACACCGCGAATACGCGCTTTCAGAACGCGACCTCGGCAGGAATCACGGCCGCCGACGTCCCAAAGCTCAAGCTGAAGTGGGCATTTGCATTGGGCGACGGAACCAATGCGCGTTCGCAGCCTGCCGTTGCCGATGGCCGCGTCTTTATCGCGGGCCTGACCGGCGACGTCTATTCGCTCGACGCACGCACCGGGTGTATTCACTGGACATTTGCGGCAGACGCTCCCGTGCGTACCGCCAGTCGTCTTCGGTTCGAGTGGCGGTTCTGCGCCGAATCCCGCAATTTACTTCGGCGACCAGCGGGGGAACGCCTATGCAGTGGATGCAACCACCGGCAAGTTGCTCTGGAAGGTTCGCGTGGACGATCATTTTGCCGCCTTGATCACCGGCGCTCCGCTGTTGCACAACGGTGTGTTGTACGTGCCCGTGGCTTCTTATGAGGAACTGCTTGCCGCTTCGCCTACCTATCAGTGCTGCACGTTCCGCGGCAGCGTGGTCGCACTCGCCGCGGCCACCGGGCAGCGTGTTTGGAAAACCTACACCATCGCCGAGGCGCCGCACTCGACCGAAAAAAGCAAAACAGGGAAACCAATTGCACGGGCCATCGGGCGCGTCTGTGTGGGCAACTCCGACCTTCGATGAAAAACGTGACGTTGTCGACGTGGCGACCGGGGACAACTATTCGGACCCTGCAACCAACACAAGCGATGCCGTGCTGGCGCTTGACGCCAAAACCGGCAAGATTCTTTGGTCCAAGCAACTGACGCCCGGCGATGTCTACAACAACGGCTGCGGCAGTCCTGCCAAAACGAACTGTCCCGGTGCGCATGGCAATGATTTCGACTTTGGGCAGCCTCCCATCCTCGTGTCGCTGGCGAACGGGCGCAGAGCGCTGGTCATCGGACAGAAGTCGGGCATGGTGCATGCCTTGGACCCTGACCGGCAAGGCGAAATTCTGTGGCAGAAGCGCGTCGGCCCAGGCGGGGTCCTGGGCGGCATCCAGTGGGGCTCGGCTGCCGACGGCGAAAATATGTATGTCGCTCTGTCGGGTTTACAGCTCAGAATTGTGCCGGATACCGCGGCTCCAAAGGGATACAGTCTCGGCGTTGACCCCAAGCAAGGAGGCGGCTTATTCGCTCTCCGGCTCTTAACTGGTGAAACGGTATGGGATGCAAAGCCAGAGGGTTGCGGCGAACGCAAGCACTGCAGCCCTGCGCAATCGGCGCCCGTGACGGCTATCCCGGGCGTAGTGTTTTCCGGTTCCGTCGATGGGCACTTGCGAGCGTATGACGCCGCTACGCGGGAAAGTTATTTGGGACGCCGATACCGTGCGCGAATACGACACAGTAAATGAACAAAAAGCAAACGGCGGCTCTCTCGATGTGGCGGGACCGGTGATCGCCGGAGGGATGGTCTACGTGAACTCGGGATACGGGCAGTGGGGCGGCATGCCGGGCAACGTCCTTCTGGCATTCTCGGTTGACGGTAAATGAGGCGCCACCACTTGCGCCAGTTAGCCAGAGGCGCCTAAGGCGCCGGTACCGTTATGATTCTCCCGGATCAATTTCGTCAGAAACGTCGTATCGAATCGCCCTGCAAGAAAATCGTCATTCGACAAGATTTGCTCGTGAAGCGGAATGGTTGTATGAATCCCTTCGATGACGAACATGCTGAGAGCGCGCTTCATTCGAAGAATGGCCTCTTCGCGATCCTTTCCATAGGTGATCAGCTTCGCGACGAGCGAATCGTAATACGGGGGAATGACGCTATCGGTGTACGCGGCGGTATCCACGCGGACGCCAATGCCTCCTGGCAGATTTAAGCCAGTGATGCGTCCGGGTGAAGGGGCAAATGTGTCCGGATTTTCCGCATTGATCCGGCACTCCATCGCGTGCCCGTTGAGCGATACGGGCCCAGTCAATATCTCATCCAGGCGATCGCCAGCGGCGATGCGGAGCTGCGCTTTTACCAGATCGATGCCGGTCACAAACTCCGTAACAGGATGCTCCACCTGGATGCGCGCGTTCACTTCGATGAAGTACAAACGGCCGTTCTCATCCATCAGGAATTCGACTGTGCCCGCGTTGGTATAGCCGATAGCGGTCATCGCGACCCGCAAGTTATCAGAGATTCTGGTGCGGAGCGCACACGAAACCGACGGGGAGGGGGCTTCCTCGAGCAGCTTCTGATGGCGGCGCTGAATGGAGCATTCACGCTCGCCCAAGATCTCCACGTTGCCATGCTCATCGCCGAGAATTTGAAACTCGATATGGCGCGGGGCCTCTACCAGCTTCTCCATGTAGATGTCGCCACAAGAGAACGCCGCGGCCGCTTCCGATTGTGCCTGCATCAATAAAACCGGAAGCTCCGTTTCGGAGCGGGCAACGCGCATGCCGCGCCCGCCACCACCGGCGGCAGCCTTCAACATGACCGGGAAACCAATTTGCGCCGCAAGCACCAGGGCTTCGTCGGCGCTGCCAAGCACGCCTCGCGAGCCAGGCAAAATGGGAACTCCAGCCTCTTCCATGATTGCCCGGGCGCGCTGTTTCGAACCCATTTGGCGAATGATCTCGTGCTTGGGCCCGATGAACTTGATGCCCGACAGCTCGCACACCTCGGCGAAATCCGCGTTCTCACTCAAAAAACCGTAGCCTGGATGCACGGCGTCGACGTCGGTAATTTCGGCTGCGCTAATAACGGAGGCGATATCCAGGTAGCTGCGTGAGCTTTTTGCCGGCCCGATACAGATCGCTTCATCGGCAAAACGAACGTGAAGACTGTGCCGGTCAGCTTCTGAGTAGACCGCCACTGTCTTGACGCCCAGGTCTTTACAAGCGCATATGACGCGCACCGCAATTTCGCCACGGTTCGCGATCAAAATTTTACGAAACATGAGTTGACCGGCTACAGGGGTCGAATGGTGAAGAGCGATTCACCATACTCCACAGGCCGCCCGTTCTCGACGTGTTTGGCGACGACGGTACCGGCTACTTCTGCCTCAATCTCATTCATTAACTTCATCGATTCGATAATGCAAAGGGCTTGCTTTGGCTCCACGCGATCGCCGACTTTCACGAAAGGCGGGTTCGAAGGGCCGGGCGAATCATAGTACGTCCCAACAATCGGGGATTTGACGAGCACATCGCGCTCGTCTTCTTTTGAAGCAGGCGGCGGAGGCGCAGCGGCTGGTTCCTGTGCGGGTTGCGGGGACGGCGGCAGGGGCGGCGTGCCAGTCACGTGAACGGGAATTAGCGTGGGCATCGTAGCTTCCTGGCCTGCCGCTGGCGCGATACGAATGCGCACCCAATTTTCGCCGCGGTGTACTTCCAACTCGGCGATCCCGGTGTCGCGCACAACGTGAATCAGTTCTTTGATCTCTTCAGTGGTCATTGTTGCGGGCGACGGATCGCTTGATCCAACTGTTGCCAAATCCTGGTAGCAGGAATTGAAACCAATGTGTCCGAAATTTCCAATGCCGTTCCAATCCAGCGGAAGAGCTGCCGGCTTTCCGGATTAACGACATAAATGTATTCAAACCCCCAGGTCTTGTAAGCTTGGCACTTTTCCAGAACATACGGTGCTGTATCGTCTTTTGAGAGAATCTCGACGACGACATCGACTGCTTTCGTAGGATACGGGTCTTCCACTTCACCACTGGTGGCGATCACATCGGGGATGGGATGAGCATCAGGAATGATCCGCAACTCGACTTCTGAGCCCGCGATATATCCAGCCTCGCCGAGCAACTTACCAATGATGACCTGCAAAAGACCATGAATCCAAGTTGACGTACCTTTCGGGACGGCCTCTCCATACCAGTATTCATAGCGACGCTCACTCAGTCGGTACTTCGACTGGAATTCGAGGAAGGTTAGCTTTTCCGCGACGGCAGCCATACGCCTTATAGGACCACCAGTTCTTTCGTTGTGGGGGTCAGAATTTCGCACGCCGGATGCAGTGACCACTATTGTGTCTTCAATGCGCACCCCGCCTACGCCCTCTTCGTAAACGCCCGGCTCGATGGTGATTGTCATCCCCGCCTCTAGCTTTGTCGCTTCCTTCCGGCCCACCCGCGGGCGTTCATGGATTTCAAGGCCGAGTCCATGCCCCGTCGAATGGATGAATAACTTATCCAAACCGAAACCCCGCAATACATCGCGAGCGGCCCGGTCCACACGGGTGCAAGACACGCCTGGTCTTACCGCTTCGACTGCCGCAAGCTGACTTTCGCGCACGGCCCGATACATCCGACGCGTCTTCGCCGAGAGCCGGCCGACCGCATGAGTGCGCGTCATATCGCTGGCATAACCAGCGACGCTCGCGCCCATATCAACTAATAATAGTTGATCGCGCTGAATTGGACGGTTGCCCGCGCGAGCATGGGGCAGGGCACTGCGATCGCCCGAAGCGACAATCGTCTCAAAGGCGGGACCGTCGGCGCCCAGGCTTCGCATGCCGTACTCGATCTCGGCTGCGAGGTCCGCTTCGGTCATGGACGGCTTGAAGCACCTCAGCGCGCGTTCAAGAGCGGCCGAGTTCAGTTGAACAGAAGCTCTTATCCGAGCAATTTCCGACGCAGACTTGATGGTCCTCAGGAACTCCACCGCGCCCGATACAGGCTTTAGACGAACGCCTTCGACAGTCTCTTTGAGCTGCTGATACTCATCGAAGCTGATACGATTTTTTTCGAAGGCGAGAGATTTGAGCCGCAGCCGCTTGATCCATTTCGATAACTCTTTTGTGAGCGGTCCCTTCGCGATCTTCACTTCACAGTCGCTTTCCTGGGCTGCCTGAGTTTGGTATCGCGGGTCGGTAAAGAGCAGCGCGCGATCGGTGGTGATTAGCAGCGCAGCATTACTGCCGGTAAAGCCGCTGAGATAGCGAACGTTGGGTAGACCGGTAACCAGGAATGCATGTGCCCGGGCTTCTTGCAGGACCGGCAGGAAACGCTCCCGCCGCGAAGAGAACTCCGTGTGATCGTCCAATCGTTACCCTTAAGGCTTCAACAGCAACTTGCCGGTGGTCCTGCGAGCTTCCAGGTCACGATGTGCAATTGCGGCATCGGCTAACGCGTAGACATGATGTATGTGCACATTGAGGCGTCCCGCCGCAATCCAACCGAATATATCGGAAGAACGCCATTTCAATTCTTTCGGATCGCTGACGTAATTTGCAAGCGTCGGCCTTGTCAGAAACAGCGATCCTTTTTGACTCAGCACCAGCGGGTCGATTTGCCCGACCGGTCCGCTCGACTGCCCGAAGCTGGCCATCATGCCGCGCGGTCGCAAGCAGTCAAGACTCTTGTGGAAAGTTGTGCTGCCGACCGAATCATAAACCACTTCGACACCCTTGTTGTTCGTAATTCGCTTCACTTCCTGGAGGAAGTCGCTCTTGGTGTAGAGAATGATATAGTCGGCGCCGTGCTCTTTCGCCAGTTGCGCTTTCTCATCGGTTCCGACAGTCCCGATTACCGTTGCTCCGATGATTTTAGCCACTTGAACAAGCAGCAGACCGACACCTCCCGCAGCGGCATGGATCAAGCACGTATGGCCCGGCTTCAGCGCAAAAGTGGAATGCGTAAGGTAGTGCGCGGTCATCCCCTGCAGCATTACCGCAGCGCCCGTTTCGAAACTGATGCTGTCGGGCAATGGCACCAAGACTGACTGGGGCACTACAGCGTACTCGGCATATGAGCCGCGAGCCATAGCATACGCGACGCGCGTCCCTACTGGCAGATTGGCGCCTTTTCCAACCGCTTCCACCGTCCCCGCGCCTTCGCTCCCCAGCTTGACTGGAGATTCGGGCGCCTTGTAGAGACCGTTCCGAAAGTAAACATCGATGAAATTGACACCGATTGCTTCCAGCTTGACCAGGACTTCTCCTTCGCCGGGTTCGGGTTTCGGCAAGTCCAAGTACCTCAGATTTTCGGGGCCACCGACCGGATCAGCGACAACGGCTTTCATATGTAAGCGATTCTACGATGGGACGTAAAGATCGCGAGCGAATGCCGGTTGATATTAGAGCGCGGCCTTTGCTCTGAGTAGTCGACGCACGTGTACGGCACCTGCATATAGCAGCAGGTAGGCGACCGTGAACGGCACGATCAGAAGTTCGCCACACAATACGATGAACTTCGTCGGATTCCGAATGCCCATGCGGCGGGCGAGCATCGCCTCTGCCACGCGGTGATGGCTAAGATCCAAGAAGAAGAAGTGCGCGTTCTCGTTGATGATAAGAAGTTTTGCCTTTGTGAATAGAGCGACGGTCCACTTCCATTTGCTCAGGACGGCGCTGTCGGCGCAGATAATCGCCACCACGCTGTAAGGCGTCCCGATCAGCGTACGAATGAATCGTTGGCGGTCGTGCGCGATATCGGCGCTGTTTGCAAAAAAAAGCGTGCCGCGGCCAGGGTCGAAATTTGCGGGACCGGCCGTGTAGCAAGTCAGCACATCCAGCTGACGGCATTTCTGGTCATCATAAAAATATGGAAGAATTCGTTCGGTAATCTCGCGAGGGCCGCTTTCAATGACCAGCAGCCGATCGAATGAAGGATGCGCTCTTGAGAATACCCCACGCATAGTCGATCGCCTCTATTTCAACTGTGTGGCAGCAACATCTTTTTCAAAAACATGAGTTGGCCCAGGTGATACGAATTGTGTGTTGCGACGAGCAGCGCCTCGCGTAGGAGTGTCTGCCCGTCGCCGTGCTCGAACGGCTTGAATAAATCTTGCCGTCCGTCGTGTACGAGTTTGTCCAGCTCTCGCGCGTCATTCCGAAAAGATTCAACGCTGTGGTCCCAGGCTTTCGCATCCGGAGGAGCTTCGCTATTGGGCCAGTATCCCTCCGGCCACTTTGGAGACTCGTGCTTGGGGTCTCGCGAAAAATCGAGAATGTCCCGTTGTGCGAGTCGCATGTGCTCGAGCAACTGCCAGGCGGTATGCGGAGCGCCGGAGGGTTTGCTGCCGCGAATTTCGGGAGGAAAATCCTTTACCGCGGAATCAAAATCGATGTGCGATTGATGGCCGCGCATCGCGTCAGCCACTATTTTGCGGAGAAATACAGATTCGTTGTCGTTCATTGGCTTAATTAATGATCGCTTGGCGGCTTAGTGCCTACTGGAGCGGTGGGGACAGGTTTGGTTGGAGGAGCATTCGGAGCGCCGGGCACCGGTGCTGAAGGACTGAGAGGCGGCGGGTTGGGAGTAGCGACCGGTTGTGTGGTTGTGTTTGGCGAAGAAGTATTCGATGAATTGTTCGGCTGCTTTGCGGTCAGCTGTTTCGTGTTTGGCAGTTGAGAAGTATCCCATCCGCCGCCGAGCGCCATGATCAACGACACGCTGGCGGTCATCTGGCGAAGTTGAACTTGCAGCTCGGTTTCGCGATTCGTCAGCAGCGTGTTCTGCGCCGTGATGACGTTTAGGTAACTATCCACGCCTCCCTTGTAGCGTGTCAGAGAGAGATCGAGAAAATGGTTGGCTGAATCAACTGCAGTGTGTTGCTCCACTATCTCCTGAGAAAGAATGCGCAAAGCGGAAAGGTTATCTTCGACAGCTTGAAACGCCGTAAGAACGGACTGGCGATAATTTGCAACTGTTCCTTCGTAGGACGCCTGCGCTTGTTGGTTCGCCGCGCGCCTCAGCCCGGCATCGAAAATCGTCTGGGCGAGAGTAGGTCCCAGCGACCAAAAGCGGCTTGGCCAATCGAACCATTGCGTGAAGCTGGAACTCTGGAAGCCACCGCTGGCGCTGAGCGTCAGAGCCGGGTAATAAGCTGCTCTGGCAACGCCTATCTCGGCATTCGCTGCTGCCACTTGGCGTTCCGCCGCTGCTATATCCGGTCGTCTTTCGAGCAGCTCGGAGGGCAAAGCGACCGGCACGGGAGGAGGATTCGGAACAAAGGGAGCTACCGGCAGCTCAAAGCTTGCGGGCGGTTTACCGGTGAGCACGGCGATTGCGTGCTCGTACTGAGCTCTGGCGACGCCAAGATCGGTTTGCTGCGCAATCGCGGTGTCGAGCTGGGTTTGCGCCTGTGAAACGTCTTCATCGGAATCGATTCCGCCGCGAAACCGGGCAAGCGTCAAATCGAGCGTCTGACGGTAATTCGTAACGGTATCTCGCAAAATCACCCTCTGCGAGTCGAGGGCCCGAACCTGGAAGTAATCCTGAGCAAGCTCGGCCCGAGTGCTGAGCAGTGCCGTTCCTACATCTGCTGCGCTCGCTTGCGCTTGATATGCGCTTACCGCAACTGCATTTCTAAGCTTGTGCCAAAGATCTATGGTGTACGAGACATCGACGGGCAGAGAGAAGTCATTGACGACGCCGGTATTGGAGCTGCCCGCTACGGCTGTGCTCGAACCGGTGGTTGTGGAGGTTGCCACGCCTCCTGCTCCTACGACGTGCGCGCTCTTTGAAGTTTGTGAGAAGCGGGAATTCGTATATTGAGCCGATGCGGTAACAACCGGGAACAGCGCCGCTCTTCCGGAGAGCACAAGCGAGCGCGCTACGCGGAAGTTCGCTTCCGCTCCGGCGATGGTCTGGTTGGAAATCTGAACCTGTTCCTCGAGCGCGTTCAATTGAGGATCGTTATACATTTCCCACCACTTGCCGCGAATCTTGTCATCGCCGGGTTGCGCCAGTTTCCAGCCGTTTCCTTCCTTGTATTCCTGTGGAATCGCTTCCTTGAAAGCAGTAGGCGTTTGCGCCGGAGGCTTTGCATATTTCGGAGCCGGATTACATGCGGAGAGCAGAGTCAATGCAACGGCGAGTGACGCAAGTCCACTCCCTGACGGTCGTGGTTCTGTACTATTTTTCAACTTCATCGCTCACCTGTGAAATCCAACGCCGCAGATAAATAGGGCAATTGACCAGCTTGATATTGTCGGCAGCCTGCGCGGATATATACTGAACAGCCTTTCGATCCACCAGCGTGACTTCGCTGAGGTCGATGTAAATCCGTTGATCCGCGCCTCTGGCCTCGGAAATGGAATGTTCCAAGTCGGGCAGCGCGTCCTCGCTGAATCTTCCATTGAGCAGGAGGGTGACAGACCGTTCCGCCGGATGCCGCTCCGCAATGATCTTGTATTTCGTTTCCATGTGTTTCCTAGGCTGGGCCAACAGCTTCCGCCGGTGCTTCCGGCAATCGGCCACCACGCAGTCTTTCAACCCACAGGCGCATGCGATCCATATAGAGATAAATGACGGGAGTGGTGTATAAGGTCAGGGCTTGGCTCACGATCAATCCGCCGACGATGGTGATTCCGAGCGGGCGTCTTAGCTCGGAGCCGGTGCCAGTGCCGAGCGCGAGCGGCAATCCTCCCAGCATCGCGGCCATGGTCGTCATCATGATGGGCCGGAAACGAAGCAGACACGCCTCGAAGACAGCGTCTTTCGGACTCTTGTGGTCGCGCCGCTCCACTTCGAGCGCAAAATCGATCATCATGATCGCGTTCTTCTTGACGATCCCGATGAGAAGAATAATTCCTATCAGCGCAATCACACTCAGGTCCGTGTGGGTGATCAGGAGCGCGAGAATCGCCCCCACGCCAGCGGAGGGGAGGGTCGACAAGATGGTGATCGGGTGAATGTAACTCTCGTAGAGGATTCCCAACACGATGTAAACGGCAGCAAGCGCTGCCGCAATCAGCACTGGCTCATTCGCGAGCGACGATTGGAAGGCTTGCGCGGTTCCGCTGAAGTTTCCTGTGATGGAGCTCGGCATTCCCGCCTTCAACTCCATAGCGTTGATCGCGTTCACGGCGGTTCCTAATGAGACGCCGGGCGCCAGATTGAACGAAATAGTCACAGAGGGAAAAATGCCGGAATGGTTTACCGCCAGCGCTGCGGTCGATCGCTGAAAGTGCGTGAACGCCGCGAGTGGAACCGGCCGTCCATTCGTTGAAGTAACGTAGATCCGCTTCAAACCATCCGGGTTTTGCCAAAATATGGGATCGACCTCCATGACCACGAAGTACTGGTTCATAGCGGTGTAGGTCTTGGCGATCTCGCGTTCTCCAAACGCATCGTAAAGAATGTTGTCGATGGTCAGCGGAGTGATGCCCATTCTGGATGCGGTTGGACGATCGATGACGAGATTCGCTTCAAGCCCGTTGTTCTGCTGATCGCTGTTGACGTCCATTAGGTCTGGCATCTTCTTCATCAGATTCATCAGCAGAGGCGCCCAGTGAGTCAATTCCTCCAGGTTGTCGCTTTGAAGCGTGTATTGGTATTGGGCGGGGCTCTGCCGGCCGCCGATTCTCAAGTCCTGAGATGCCTGGAGAACCAAGTTCACGCCAGGTATAACCGCCAGCTTGGGACGCAAGCGGGTGATGATTTGGTCGGCGCTCACCTTGCGCTCGTTTAATGGCTTAAGCGCGAAGAATGCACGCCCGGTGTTGGTGGTGGTGCCGCCGCCGCCGCCGGTAAATGCCTGCACAGTCGCGACCCCAGGGTCTTCTTGCACGATCTTGGCTAATTCAGCAATCTTCTTTTGCATTAATTGGAACGACATGCTTTGGTCGCCAATAAAGTTCCCATTCATGCGCCCGGTGTCTTGCTGGGGGAAAAAACCCTTGGGAATGATCACGTACAAATAGACATTCAGGCCCAACGTCAGGATGGTGATCAGCAAAATAAGAGCGGAATTCCTCAGCACCCAACCCAAGCTATGCTCATAGACTTTGAGGATGAACTGAAATACCCTCTCACTCGCTTTGTAGAGTTTTCCGCGGCCTTTCTCATTGCTGAGCAAGCGGGAGCACATCATAGGCGTTGCGGTCAGAGAAATGGCGAGCGAGACCAGGATGGTGATGGAGAGGGTGATTGCAAATTCGCGAAACAGGCGCCCAATAATGCCTCCCATCATCAAAATTGGGATGAACACAGCTACCAGCGAAATACTGATGGAGAGGACCGTGGAACCGATCTCGGCGGCGCCTTTGAACGCGGCTTCCATTGCCCCCATGCCCTGTTCGCGGTATCGGGTGATGTTTTCGAGGACCACAATGGCGTCGTCAACCACGAAACCGGTAGAGATGGTGAGTGCCATCAGCGATAGATTGTCTATGCTGAAACCGAGCAGGTACATTACGCCGCACGTGCCGATCAGCGAGACTGGAACCGCGACGCTGGGAATCAAGGTTGCCCGCACATCGCGCAGGAAAACGAAAACCACCAAGACCACCAGCGAAATGGAGATGAGAAGAGTTCGCTCTACATCCTTAACGGACGCGCGGATCGTTACGGTTTGATCCAAGGTGACGGTCATTTCCACTGCGCGATTAATGGATGCTTTTAGTTGGGGAATCGCCGCCTTGATGCCGTCGACGGTATCGATAATGTTTGCGCCAGGCTGACGAAAGATAATGAGCAACGCGGATCGTTTGCCGTTCGCTAATCCCAATGACCGGAGCGTTTGCACTGAATCCGTCACACGCGCGACGTCGGATAACCGCACATCGGCTCCGCTGCGATAACTGACGATCACAGGCGCGTAGTCGGCTGCGTGCATCAGTTGATCGTTGCCGCTGATCATCCAGGTTCTTTTCGCATCGGAGAAAACGCCTTTTGCTAAATTTGCGGTTTGAGCGGCAACTGCGGTGCGAATACTGTCGAGAGTTAAGCCGAAGCTGTTGATTTGCGTAGGATTGACATCGACGCGTACGGCTGGAGCTGAACTGCCTCCGACGGTCACCTGTCCTACGCCGCGAATTTGCGAGATTCTCTGCATCAAAATTGTCGATGCTGTGTCGTAGAGAGCGCTGGTGGGCAGCTTGTCCGACGTCAGGGCGATGATCATGATCGGCGAATCCGCGGGATTCACCTTTCGATAGGTCGGATTGCTGGGAAGGTCGGCGGGAAGATATCCTCGCGCGGCATTGATGGCGGCTTCGACGTCGCGGGCAGCAGCGTCGATGTTCCGGCTTAGATCGAATTGAAGCGTGATACTGGTTTGGCCCAGCGTGCTGGTCGAGGTCATTTCTGTCACGCCGGCAATTCGTCCGAACTGGCGCTCCAGCGGGGTCGCGACCGATGACGCCATGATTTCCGGGCTGGCGCCCGGCAATCCCGTAGATACCGAAACCGTGGGAAAGTCGACCTGTGGAAGCGGCGAGACGGGAAGGAGGCGAAATGCCACACCTCCCGCAAGCGCAATCGCGGCGGTCAACAGCGTTGTAGCGATGGGCCGCTTAATGAATGGTGAGGATAGGCTCACAAATCAATCTCCACTCGCCGGCGCGGGTTGCATGCCTGGCGCCGGACCCGGTCTTCGATTGCGAAAGCCGGCGATTTTCGACGCAAGCGTGTCGAAGAAGAGGTAAATAACCGGCGTCGTATATAAGGTGAGGAGCTGACTAAAGATCAAGCCGCCAATAATGGTTATTCCGAGGGGGCGCCTGAGCTCCGATCCGACACCTCGACCAAAGGCCAGCGGCACTGCCCCGAGCATGGCGGCCATCGTGGTCATCAAGATGGGACGAAAACGAAGCAGCGCTGCTTGAAAGATTGCTTCGTGCGCGGGCTTATGCTCGGTGC
The DNA here is from genome assembly GCA_963819405.1 of uncultured Acidobacteriaceae bacterium. Classification (GTDB taxonomy): domain Bacteria; phylum Acidobacteriota; class Terriglobia; order Bryobacterales; family Bryobacteraceae; genus Bog-105. Next base: position 163,691 of record CAWFWH010000038.1, read on the forward strand.
GCTCCGAATCAAGCGCAAAATCGATCATCATAATGGCGTTCTTCTGCACGATTCCGATGAGAAGAACAATGCCGATGATGGCCACCACCGTTAGCTCAGACCGGCATATCAACAGCGCCAGAATGGCGCCGACGCCGGCCGATGGAAGCGTTGAAAGTATGGTGATCGGATGGATATAGCTTTCGTACAAGACGCCCAGCACGATGTAGACAGTCACGAGCGCCGCCAGGATCAGAAGCGATTCATTCGTCAAAGAAGCAATGAAGGCTTGCGCCGTGCCTTGAAAGGACGTCTGCATAGCGGCGGGCGGAGGCAGCTGTTTCTCTACATTCCGTATGGCGGTTACTGCTTCTCCGAGAGCAGCTCTCGGCGTGAGATTAAACGACACAGTGGTTGCCGGAAATTGGCCTATGTGGCTGATCAGGATCGGCATTGAAGAACTCGAGGTTCGAGTGAACGCGCTGAGGGGAACCGGCGCGCCGCCGCTGGATTTGATGTAAATGTTCTGCAGATTCCTGGGATGCGTTTGGAATTGCGGCTGTACTTCCAAAATCACGTGATACTGGTTCAACTGCGTGAATAGCGTCGAGACCTGCCGCTGGCCGAAGGAATCGTAGAGCGTCGCGTCGATGCTCTGAGCAGTGATGCCGACGCGCATTGCCGTTTCGCGGTCGATCGCAAGCGACGTTGCCAATCCGTGGGTCTGGAGATCGCTTGCAACGTCGGCGAGCTGTGGAAGCGCTTTCAGCTTGTCGACAAATTGCGCCGTATAACTGGCAAGCTCTTTGGGATCGGGATCTTCAAGGCTGTATTGATATTCGGTCCTGCTCACGATGTCTTCGACAGATAGATCTTGCACAGGCTGCATGTAAAGCACCATGCCGTCCACTTTGGCGAGTTCCGGCTGCAGGCGGCGAATCACATCGGAAGCACTAACACGACTCCGTTGCGCGAGCGGCTTCAAGTTGATCTGAATCCGGCCGCTGTTAAGCGTCGTATTCGTGCCGTCGACTCCGATAAAAGACGAGAGGCTGTCGACCGCAGGATCTTTCAGGATGGCTGCCGCCAACCGCTGTTGCAAACTGGACATTTCGGGAAACGAGATGCTCTGGTCCGCTTCCGTAACACCCTGAATTTCGCCGGTATCCTGAACCGGAAAAAATCCTTTCGGAATGACTATATAGAGCAAGACGGTCAGCGCCAGGGTGCCGGCCGCCACCGCCAGTGTCAGATTGCGATGCTCCAGCACCCATTCCAAAGTCCTGCCGTAAAAAGCGATAATCCGTTCAAATATTTTTTCCGACGCCTTATAGAACCTGCCTTGCTGGGCTTCCGTCTTATGCCGCAAGAGCTTCGCGCAGAGCATCGGCGTAAGCGTCAGCGAGACGGCTGCGGACACGATGATCGTGACGGCGAGCGTAACGGCAAATTCGCGGAACAGGCGGCCGGTGATATCGCCCATAAACAGCAGCGGAATCAACACTGCGATCAGCGAAACCGTCAGCGACATGATGGTGAATCCAATCTGCTCGGCGCCTTTCAGCGCTGCTTCTAACGGCTGCTCGCCTTGCTCGACGTAACGCATGATGTTTTCGATCATGACGATGGCGTCATCGACCACGAAGCCCGTCGAAATCGTCAGAGCCATCAGCGTAAGGTTGTTCAGGCTATATCCGAGCAGATACATGACCGCGAAAGTGCCGACCAGCGACAACGGCACCGCAACGCCAGGAATAAAAGTGGCCGCGACATTTCGTAGGAAGACGAATATGACCATCACGACCAGCGCAATGCACAACATCAACTCGAACTCGACATCGGATACGGAGGCGCGAACCGTGATCGTTCTATCGGTCAACACCTTAACGCCGATTGAGGACGGTATGGTCGCTTGCAGCTTGGGAAGCAGCGCTGTCACTCGATCCACAACTTGAATGATGTTCGCGCCGGGCTGCCTCTGAACGTTGACAATCACCGCCGGGGTTTGATTCATCCAGGCAGCCTGCCGGACGTTCTCGATTCCGTCCACAACCTTGGCGACGTCCTTCAGCATGACCGGAGCGCCGTTCTTGTAAGCGACGATCACTTGCGCGTAATCGCTTGCGTTCAGAAGCTGATCGTTCGCGCCGATTTGGTAAGCCTGATGGGCGCCATCGAAGCTGCCCTTCGCCTGATCGAGACTGGCGGCGGTTAGCGCAGTGTGTACATCTTCGAGATTCAATCCGTACGAAGCGAGCTGGGTCGGGTTGGCCTGAATCCGGACTGCCGGTTTTTGTCCGCCGCTGATGGTCACCGCTCCTACGCCCGCGAGCTGCGAGATTTTTTGAGCCAGACGAGTGTCCGCATAATCCTCCACTTGCTGCAACGCCATGGAATTGGACGTCAAGGCAAGCGTCATGATCGGCGCGTCCGCGGGGTTGGTTTTGCTGTAGATGGGAGGCAACGGGAGGTCGGCGGGCAAAAACGTCTGCGCGGCATTGATGGCTGCCTGCACTTCCTGCTCCGCAACGTCTATGTTCAAGCTGAGGACAAACTGCAAGGTGATGACGGAGGCGCCTTGCGAACTGGTCGATAGCATCTGGTTCAATCCCGGCACTTCGCCAAGCTGCCGTTCCAGCGGGGCCGTAACAGCGGAAGCAACCACATCGGGACTCGCGCCGGGATAGAACGTGACGATTTGCATCACCGGATAGTCCACCTCCGGCAATGCCGACACCGGTAGCTGTTTATAAGCGACGATGCCGACGAGCAGGATTGCGGCCATCAGCAGCGAAGTCGCGATTGGCCGCAGAATAAACGGGCGTGACGGATTCATTTCGGCTTGACCTGCTGAGGATTCTGCTGGCTCGTGTTGGTTTGGGCGCCGGCATTACCTTGCTGGCTCTCGGGGGTAGCGTTTTGGTTCGCCCCGGAATTCTGTGCGCCGTTAGGAGGCGCCGTAGGCTTTCGAATAACTACCTTGATGCCGTCCTGTAGACGATCGAATCCGTCAGTCACCAGCGTCTCGCCCGGTTTGACCCCGGTGACCGCGGCAGTATCGCCGTCGGTTGTGGCGATATTGATATTCCTTGACTGCACAGTTTTCGTGGCGGGATTTACCACATAAACAAAGGACACGTCGCCGTTGCGCTGAATGGTCGCGGTCGGAATGAGGTTTACGCTGTCCAACGTCCGGACGAGCAATTTCGCGTTCACAAATTCGTTGGGGAAAAGCTTGTTGTCTCGATTCGAGAAAGTGGCGCGAACTTTGACGGTGCCGGTAGTCGTGTCGATCTGATTGTCGATAGTCAGAACCGTGCCCTGCGCCAGATCTGTTTGGTCCGCGCGATCCAGAGCATCGACGCGCAATTTGTGTCCGCCCCGCATCTGGCTGACAACTTCCGACAGGTAATCCTCAGCCATCGTGAAGATGACTGTAATCGGTTGCAGTTGCGCGATGGTCAGCAAATTTGTTGTGCCATTGGCCTGCACGATGTTGCCTGGATCCACTAAGCGCAGTCCCACGCGGCCGTCGATTGGCGCCGTGATTCGCGTGTATTCGACGTTTACGTTGGCAGCCTCAAGATTCCCCTGGTCCAGTTTGACGGTGCCCTGATCTTGCTCGACAGTCGCCTGTTGTGTAGCGAGCTGCTGCTCGGGAATCGCGTGCTGCTGATAAATAGTCTTGTATCGATCGAGGTCGATTAAGGCGTTCTTTAGCAGGGCCTGATCCCTCGCCAGCTGCCCTTCTGCCTGGGTCATCACCGCTGCATAAGGTCGCGGATCGATGACGGCAAGCAGATCGCCCTTGTGAACAATCTCTCCTTCCCTGTAATGCACCTCCATCAGTTGGCCCACTACACGGCTGGTTACGTTGGCTGTGTAGACCGGAGTAACGGTGCCGATTGCGTTGATGTATACGCCGATATCTCCCTGTTTAACGGTGTCTACGGCAACGGGAATTGCTCCGGTACCTTGCTTGCCGCTCTTGCCACCTTTTCCGCCGGATTGCGTTGCGGACGACCGCTGTGATAACAGGTAGCCGCCGCCTAGAAGGATGCAGATTGCGGCTATCCAGACCGCCCAATGCCTACGTGGACCCTTGGCCTGTTCGCCTTCATTTGGAGTAGCCGGGGGATTCGAATCTGTGCTCATAGTCTGGCCTGTATCTCGACTATGCGTCGCGGTGAATTATTCCGCGACTGCCGAAAGATCTATGTCCTCGTACGCCATTCGGCATAGGAAGGAACGCGGAGAAAGGGTATCCTCTTCTGCTTCGATATACTTGCAATCAAGCGACGTTCTGTAGTGCATCCCCCCTTTTCGACCGCTCTGGCGAACTTTCGGTCGCGGCTCACGAACCGCCTTCCCTGCCGTATCGCGGCGCTCATCGTATTTACAGTCATCTTTATCGTTCCAAGTGCCGCACTTGATCCCAGCAAGACCTTGACTCAATACGCTCATCGAATTTGGGGCCAGGAAGAGGGATTGTTCCAGCCAACTATCTATTCGATCGTGCAGACTCGCGATGGATTTTTGTGGCTTGGAACGCAAGATAGCCTGATCCGCTTCGATGGAATGCACTTCCGGGAATTCGCCTATCGCGGCGAGCCGGTTTTTCATCACAGCTTGATTCGCGCGCTGCTGGAGGATGGGCATGGAGACCTTTGGGTCGGGTCGATCGGCAGCGGCGCGGCCAGAATAACGCCTGACGGTGCGGTTATGCGCTACACAACTAAACAGGGTCTGCCGAGCGACAACGTCTTTTGTCTTGCATCCGATTCCAAGGACCGCATGTGGATCTGCACAGATCGAGGATTGGCTCGTTCCGATGGCGTCCGCGTTAAGGTATTCACTTCAGCGGATGGTCTCCCGTCGAATCAGATTCGTTCCACTTGCGAAACTCCCGATGGGACTCGATGGGTTGCTGGATTGGACTTCGGTTTGAGCCGATGGAATGGCTCGCGTTTCGAGACATACTCCGATGCGCAGATTTCACCTCGCGAAAATGTGACCGCGCTCTCCTGCGCGAAAGACGGAAGCATTTGGGTGGGAAAGGATTCGGGGCTCGCGCAAATCGGTAGAGGATTCTCGCGTTCATTCTCGACGCGCGATGGTTTACCCGATAATGCCGTTTCATCTCTCGCGCAGGCGCCCGATGGAAGCCTCTGGATCGGCACAAACGACGGAATCAGCCGCTATGCGAATGGCGAGATCAGCGTTTATCGAACGCGTGACGGCCTCTCGCATAGCCTTGTTCTGTCACTCTATATCGATCGCGAAGGAAGCCTCTGGGCCGGTACCAAGGACGGGCTCGATCAGTTCACAGACGGGAAGGTGACGCCTTACAGCACGGAGAACGGAATGCTGAGCAATGATGCCGGTCCAGTGCTCGAAGACGCGTCGGGAGATCTCTGGATAGGAACGCTCGGCCATGGCTTGAACTGGTTCGACGGCCACCGCTTTCGTGCGCTGACTACGCGCGACGGATTGATTGATGACACGATCCTCAGCTTGGAAATCGATCGCGCCGGCGATCTTTGGGTAGGCACGAAAAAGGGTCTGAATCGCTTGCACAACCGAACCGTGGTTGCCAGCTACACGACGAGCCAAGGTCTTTCGGGCCCCGAAGTGCGTGCGTTGTTCGCGGAGCCTCAGGGGACATTATGGGCGGGAACAAATGAAGGTTTGGACCGTTTGAACGGGTCCAGGTTCGTGGCTGCCGGCGTGGTCCCCCGATCCAATTCGAATGCCGTGGTTGCGCTGGCGGGTGGCCGTACGGTGCGCCTCTTCGTCAGTACAGATGGCCCCGGGTTTCACTACTTGCGTGATAATGCGTCCAACAGCTATCCGCTGGATGTAATCCATCCGGTTGACTGCTACTATCTCGATCACCTCCGCCACACAGCCTGGATGGGAACGCTCGGCTCCGGGCTGCTGCGATTCGAGAACGGAAAGATCGTCCATGTCCGCGTGAAAGATGGCCTGTATGACAACCGGATCTACAGCATCCTGAAAGACGACAGCGACAATTTTTGGCTCGCATCCAGTAAGGGCATTTTTCGGGTGAGCGAGAAAGAACTTAACGATTTCGCCGACGGCAAAATCCGGAGCGTCACGAGCATGCCATTCAGCACCGGCCAGCTTCGATTCGAATGCCGCGCCGGCGTTCAGCCTGCCGCCTCGCGCACCCGGGATGGCCGCCTCTGGTTCTCGACTACGAACGGGTTGGTTGTCGTCGATCCCAATCATCTGCTGAGCAACAAGGTTCCTCCGCCGGTCCGTATCACTGCGATGCTCATAAACGGCCAACGCGTCGATCCGCAGCAGAATCTGGAATTGAAGCCCTTTGAAAAGAACGTAGAGATCCGATACTCCGGCCTGAGCTTCGTATCTCCGGAAAAAGTTGTGTTCCGCTACATGCTCGACGGATACGACAAGACGTGGACTGACGCGGACGCCAGAAGAGAGGCGTTTTTTACCAACCTGCCCCCGCGCAAATTCCGCTTTAAAGTGATGGCCCGGAACGCTGATGGAATCTGGAGTACACAGCCGGCTTCTCTGGACTTCACAATTGAGCCAAGAATCTATCAGCGGTCCTGGTTTTTTCCGCTGCTCGCACTTGTCTTCGGCCTCGCGATCACAGCCGGATATCGGATGCGCATCCGGCAGTTGAAAAATAGATTCGATCTGGTGCTCGCCGAGCGCAGCCGCATCGCGCGCGAGCTGCACGATACGCTGCTGCAAGGTCTAGCCGGCATCACCATGCAAATGCAAGCGCTTTGGACCAGGCTGCCGGTTTCCAAGGAGAAGCACGTTCTTGAGGAAATCATCAAGGATGCTGGTACATGTTCTACCGAAGCGCGCCAATCGCTTTGGGGCTTGCGGGCTACTAACGCGGGGTCCGCCGATTTTTCCGGGAAGCTCGCCAAACTCGCGCGCCAGGCGGTTAGTGGAAGGCCGATCTCCCTCTCGCTTGACCTGGAACCTCTCTCTCTCGGCATGTTTCCGGAAATGGAATATCAGCTTCTGCGAATCGCGCAGGAATCCATCTCGAACGCGCTCACGCACGCGCATGGAACGACGCTGCGGATCCATCTCTCGGTGCGCAAGCAGGAGCTTCAGTTGACAATTGAGGATGACGGAGTCGGCTTTGCCGCCGATGTCGAGCACCAACGGCCCGGGCCACTTTGGACTTGTAGGCATTCGTGAGCGGGCAAGCGAAATCGGCGCCGAGCTAATGGTCTCCAGTTCGCCGGAGCTGGGCACCAAAGTTTCCATCCGTCTTCTTCTGGGCCGATCCAGCGCATCGGAAAGTAACGTTGACCGCCCCGCGGAACATCAATTAAGGTAGGTACCGCGACTTGACCTCCGGCCATCGAATCACAATTCTCTCCGTTGACGATCACGATCTGGTGCGCAAGGGGCTTGCCGCTATTCTCTCGACTGCGGCTGATCTTCAATTAGTGGCTGAAGCAAGCACCGCGCAGGATGCCCTCCGGCTTTATCGACAGCATCGCCCCGACGTTACTTTGATGGATCTGCGCCTGCCCGATAAGAGCGGCATTGAGACTACACGCGACATCCGCGGTGAATTCCCGGGAGCGAAGATTATCGCTCTGACATCTTATGACGGCGACCAAGACATATATCGCGCGCTCGAGGCCGGTGTTCGTGGATACCTTCTGAAGGAGATGGTACACACGGAGATAATCCATGCCATTCGCACTGTGCATGCCGGGAAGCGATTTATACCGCTCGAAGTTTCTCAGCAGCTCAACGGGTTTTTCCCGGAAGTGGCCCTTACGCCGCGTGAGATCGAAGTTCTCAGCTTAGTGGCGCGCGGTTTCGGGAATAAAGAAGTCGCTGACGTGCTCGGAACCGCTCCAGGCACAGTCAAGGCGCATGTCCAAAGCATCCTGAGTAAGTTAGGCGCGAAAGACCGTACGCACGCCGTTACTATCGCGCTGCGCCGCGGGATCATTCATCTGCACTCGCCAGATCTGGCGGCTGCAATTCTAAATGGCTGAGCCGCGCACAGGGCGCGAGATCATCAAGCGCTTCGTCCAACGCGCGTTCATCATCGTAGTCCTGTCATCGGCGACTTTGTACGCCTGCGATTATCTACTACTTCGCTTCCGCATCGCGACAAATCGGACACCATTTGGGACGGTAAAGATTCAGCCCTATTACGCAGTGCCGCAGAAGGACGGCAAGACTCAGTTCCTTTTCGATGACCCCGAGGACGAGACCTGCGTACATTCGCTGTTTCCGCATGCCGGCGACGATCCCTGCTGGTATCTCAGCGGGAAAAAAGAAGAGCGAATAGATATGTGAGAAGTGCGATTGGATGCTAGGATGACTTCGGAACAATATCTCAAGCAAGAACGTAAGGCGGAATTTAAAAGTGAATACTTCCGCGGTGAAGTGTTCGCAAGGCCCCGCTCCAGTTTCCGGCATGCCCTCATCGTCACAAATTTGCTTGGGGAGCTGAGGCAACGGCTGAGAAAGCGCGACTGCAACGTCTATTCTGTGGATCTGCGTTTGGAGGTCGCCTCCGCAAGTTTCTACACCTACCCTGATGTGATGGTCGTGTGTGGCGAAGAGAAGTTCGTGGATGAACGCGTCGATACCCTCACGAATCCCGTGCTCATCATAGAGGTTCTATCCGAATCCACGAAGAATTACGATCGAGGTCAGAAGTTCCAAAGCTATCGGACGCTCCCCTCGCTCAAGGAGTATCTGACGGTCGCACAGGACGAGATTCACGTCGAGCAGTACACGCGCACTCCAGACGATCGATGGATGCTTACAGAATTCGACAATGCTACCGCGACAATCGCGCTGCAATCAATTGACGTCGAGTTGCATGTGTCCGACGTCTACGAGAAAGTCAACTTGCCCGTCAAGTAATAGTCACCGTTGCGTCTGCAACAGATCTTCCGCCACCAGCGGCATGCCCGGCTCCATGCGGGCGTTCGAATTCACGTTGTATCTCGCTCGCGAGGCGAATAGCTTTTCCACTTCCTCGCGGGGCAGGGGGCGCGCCCCGCCGAGCATCTCCGCTACAAACGTGATTCTGGCGAAATGTTCTACCGTTTCCATACGGAAAAATGCTTCCCAAACATCCCGCCCGTAACAAGTACATCCATGATTCTCCAGCAGCAGCGCGTCATAATTCGGGATAAACGGAAGCATGCCTTCGCTTAGGGCCGGCGTCCCGGGCAGGCCATAAGAAGCTAACGGTACGGCGCCAAGCTGAATGATCACTTCCGGGAGGAGCGCCTTATCCAGCGCGCGGCCGGCGGCTGCAAATCCCGTAGCTACCGGCGGATGCGCATGAACCACGGAGCGCACATCCGGTCGAAGCGAATAGATTGTCACGTGCATCGCAATCTCGCTCGTGCGTTCGCGATGCCCGTCCACCTTGTTGCCGGCCATGTCGCAGACGATCAGATCGCTGCGCTCCACCATTCCCTTGCTGATCGCCGTGGGAGTGCAGAGAATGCGCCGCTCATCGAGCCGGATACTCACGTTCCCGTCGTTCGCCGCCACCCAGCCTTTCTCATACACCAGCCGGCAAACGCGGATGATCTCCTCGCGATGTTCCTGCTCCGTCTTGCTCATGCGAATTCTCGATTTTAGCAGGCTAGCTTGGCCGCGGCGGCTACAATTAAGACCGTGGAAAAGCGGCGCATGTGCCCGAACTGCCGGGCCTTCATAACTGTCAAAGACCGTGTTTGCCCATATTGTGGATGTGCAACTCGGCCCGCGCGCAGTCGATCTTAGGGCCAGTCAGTTTGCCGCGTCGTTCCTTCCGAGGGCAAATCTCACCAGCATCATTGTCCTGATCATCAATGTTGCTTTTTTTCTGGCGGAGGAAATTGTTAATTATCAGATGACCCGAGGCTCACCGGGAAGCGGCTTGAGCAGCCAAGTCATCGTATTGTTCGGGGCCAAATACGCTCCCTTCATCGCTGCCGGCCAATGGTGGCGATTGATCACCGCCGGTTTTTTACACGGCGGCTTTATGCATATTGCCATGAACTCCTGGGCCTTGTTCATTCTGGTGACTGAGGCGGAGCAGTTCTACGGCACAAGCCGCGTCATCGTCGCTTACATATTCTCCACGTTCACGGGATTTCTGCTGAGCCTGCTCTGGTCGCCTCACAGCTTATCTCTCGGCGCGTCGGCCGCCTGCTTCGGTCTTTTCGGCATTATGTTGTCTATGGGATTGAGACAGCGTGCCGACCCGCTTGTGCAAGCCGTGCGCGCCCACTACAGCCAGTGGCTTATCCTCGGCCTGGTGATGAGCATTTTGCCCGGCATCGATCTGGCCGCCCACGTTGGCGGTTTCGTTGGCGGCTTTCTTGTCGGCCTGATTGCTGGTTTACCTGGCTTGCCGAACACGCCTCGCGAGCATCTTTGGAAGGTCTTGGCTGGAATCGCAATCGCTGTCACCCTCTATGCTTTTTGGCGGGACCTCATCTCGTACCACGCTCTAATAACCCAAATGAGTAACACTTGAACGCCTCGAGTTCATCCCAAAAACTCCGAATAATTTCTGCGGCATCGTATTTTCCGGGAACCGCCTTGCTCTTTTGACTGGGCGCAATAGAAAGCGACCGCTGATTGGGTCAACAGCGGCCGACCGCCCGAAAGGAGTAAGGATGAGTCATTTCTCTGCGGGGGAATGGTTTGAGTTCGCGGGCGATCATGCATCATCCGAACGAAAAACTCTGATGCAAAGTCACTTAGATGACGGCTGCGATGAATGTCGAAAGCTGCTCGAGATGTGGCGGAGAGTTTTAGAGATCAGCCGGCGCGAGCCAGCTTACAACCCTCCCGCGGCCGCAGTCCGATCCGCCAAAGCGGCCTTTGTGGCACAACGAAAGTGGAGCTGGCTGCTTCAAATTGCAGAAGTCGCACAATTGATTTTCGATAGTATCCGAGAACCCGCTCCCGCGGCAATCCGTGGCGCGACGACGTCTAGCCGGCGGTCCCTGCAAGAAGCTAAGCCCTTCATGATCGATTTGCGAGTGGAGTGCGAGCCTGCACGGAAAACAGTGCATCTCATCGGGCAGGTTCTGAATTCTGAGGAGCCGAACAAGGATGTCGGAGAGATAGAAGTCTTTTTACTGAACGGGAATTATTTGGCAGGAAGAACCACGGCCAACACTTCCGGCGAGTTCGATTTGGAGTTTCAGGACGAACAAGGTCTGCGGCTCCTTATAGAGATTCGCCGACAGAAGGTCGTCGAGTTACGCTTGCCAACCTCGCTAGGAGATGAAAACGGAAGGGTTGGCAAAGGCGAATAGGAGTAAAGAATAGCTGAGTAAGCATTTAGCGTTCGTACGGGAGACATGAATTACTTATCGGCGTTGAGAATACGTCACGCGTGGGGGCACCGTGAAAAAGAAAACCAACATATCGACGCGCGATCTTTTATCGGATCTGGTTACCAGCGACATTAATCTTGCGCGAGCCTTTGCGGTTGTCGCACGGTCCGCATACAGTCTGGGGAAACTGGAGGAAGCCGAGTTCGCCCGCTCAAGAGCCATAAACTTCTACTGTGAAGCGCTTCGGTCGGTTCTCCAAATGCCCAAACGAGACAGAGAAGCGTTTTCATCTGACGTCCAGCACCTACGTACCATTATTAATTGGCTTTCTATGCAAACAGTTGCGTCACGCAATTCGCCTCCGGAGAAACGCGCGGACGCCTCTCTGGAGGAACTGCTAAAACTCCTGGAAGAGAAAGGCTAAAGACACTTACCTGCCAAAGAAACAGCCCTCCGCATGGCAATTTTCGCTGCCATTCGATTCTGGCAGTTCTGTAAGGAAAGTTTCATAATTTTCAACAATTTCAGACCTGCGCCAGACTTTTTCCGTTTTAATTTGAAATGTATTCGCTTTTTTGCAAATAGCCTCTTATTTCTGAACGGATAATCCGCTTAGAATAATACTCGGAGGCATACATGAAAGCCCTGAACTCTCGCATGTTGCTCAGCCTGTTGCTATTCAGCTCGCTTTGGGCAATTCCCGCTCAAGCCCAAAATCGATATATAGTGCGTGTAAATGGTGGTTTACCGCTCATCCAGTTAGCTTGTAATCTTCTGGGATGTAATGTGGCGACGGGGTTAGATGGCTCGCTAGGCCAGGTATTCCTGGTGACGACCCCCAGCAGCATGCCTGCGACCACATTCCTGTCGACACTTCTCACGCAGATCGGCGTGGTCGACGCCGAGCTGGATTTGGTAGCCTCGGTAGCGGACTCCAGCTATACGGTACCTCCTGCTTTATCCGATAACGCGCCGATCGAGTACTTCGGCACGACTGTACCTGACGGATATGTCAATCAGCCGGCGACCCAGATCATTCGTTTGAGCGATACACAAACGGTGTTTCAGGTGAAGGGCGCTGGCACCGTGGCAGTAATCGATACCGGTATCGACCCAAACCACCCCGCGCTGAAAAACGCGCTGGTTCCCGGTTACGACTTCACGCGCAACCAGAGCGGAGAGGGCGACGAAACAATCGATGTTTCTCTTTCGAGCACACCCTCTGCCACTCCCTATCAGTCGTCTTGGACCAATTCAAACAGCGCTGCGTTGGTTGATCAGTCTACGGCTGCGGTGGTTGATGGTAACCCGCAGTATAGTGACTTCGGCCACGGCACCATGGTTGCCGGGGTGGTCCACGTGGTAGCTCCCGGAGCGATGCTCATGCCGCTGAAGGCTTTTCAAGCAAACGGGACGGGTTACACGTCCGATATTCTTCGAGCGATCTATTGGGCCGTCCAGAACCATGCAAACATCATCAACATGAGCTTCAACTTGGCGGCTTATTCTCAAGAAGTGAAGAATGCCGTCAACTACGCAACCTTGAATGGTGTTATCTGCGTAGCTGCGGCAGGGAATCAGGGTGAGGAGATACTCGTATACCCTGCGGCTTTTCAGAACGTAATAGGCGTGGCCTCGACTACGAACTACGATCAACGCTCATCGTTCTCCAACTATGGGCCGAATCTCGTGTGGGTTGCGGCTCCCGGCGAAGGTGTTGTCACCACATATCCCTTTGCGACTTACGCAGCCGCATGGGGAACATCGTTCAGCACTCCATTTGTTTCCGGAGTCGCCGCCCTCATGCTGGATAACGGCGGCTCGCTGCTGACGGATATCCTCCTCTTTCAGCATCAATCGGACAGCGCGCAATCGGTGGGCCATGCCCAACCAATCAGTCCGGATCTAGGCCATGGCCGCTTGGATGCGTACCAGGCGCTTACCGCTTGGCGTCAAATTATAGGCATCCCGTAGGAAAGGGGCGAATCGTCGCGAGCGAGTACCATCGTCAAGGGAAAGCGACTGAGAGCTGATGGAATCCTTGCTCCAGGTTCAAAATCTGACGATTCACTATTGTGGGCGGGACAGTATTGAGCGACGGGCTCTCCACGATTTCAGCTTAGAGATAGGTTTCGGAGAGACGGTCGGTCTGCTCGGGCAGTCCGGCTGCGGCAAAACGACGCTCGCGCTGGCGCTGCTTCGCCTGCTTCCCAAAACAGCGCGAGTGGTATATGGGTCCATTCGGTTCCGCGAACATGACATGTTGCGTGCAGATGAGCGCAGACTCCAGCGAATTCGTGGAGCAGAGGTGTCGATCATCTTTCAAGAACCGGCGATGTCATTAAATCCCGTGCTGCGGGTTGGAGATCAGATTGCCGAAGTTGTCCGGGCGCACACGAAAGGAACGCGGCGAAGCTGTCAAAGAGAGGCCGAGCTTGCTTTAACAGAGGTTCGTCTTTGCGACACGCGGATATACTCCGCTTACCCGCACCAGTTGAGCGCCGGGCAACGCCAGCGCATTGCGATCGCGCAAGCTCTAGTCTGCAAACCGAGTCTTCTGATTGCGGATGAACCCACCAGTGCGCTCGATAATACAACGCAAGCGGACATTCTCAACCTTCTCAAAGAACTCAAACAGCGGCTTAAGATTGCGCTTCTCTTTATCACACATAACCCAGCGCTCCTGGTGGGGCTTGCCGATCGTCTGGTGATCATGTGCGCAGGTAGCCTTATTGAAGAAGGAACGTTGACGCAAGTCTATAACGAGCCGAAAAGTCCGTATACCCAGGGTTTGTTAGGATTGATTCCTCCGCTGCCCGCAAAGCGACCGGGCGCCTATGTTAGAGGCTCTACATCTTTGTAAGCGCTATGTTCAGGGTCGTTGGTATTCACGAAACAGGTTTCGAGTTATTGCGCTTGATGATGTCAGCTTAACTATCCCTCCGCAATCCACACTCGCGTTGGTGGGTGAGTCGGGCGCCGGTAAATCCACGCTCGGCCGATGCTTGTCTCGTTTAGAGGAGCCGGATTCCGGCGAGATCCGGTTCGAGGGAAGAAATCTACTGACCTTACGGCCAGAGGAATGGCTTGCCGTGCGCCGTAGTATTCAATTTATTTTCCAGGATTCTGCGACAGCGATGAACCCCCGCTTCTCAGCCGCCGAAGTTGTGGAAGAACCGCTTCGGATCCAGACCAGTCTCGCCAGGGAAGCGCGGCGAGAACAGGCCTTCGCCTTGATGGAGCAAGTTGGTATTTCACCGCAGTGGGCGCAACGATCAGCGCTTGAATTCAGCGGAGGGCAACGGCAGCGATTGGCAATCGCGCGAGCCTTAGCGCTCAAACCACGTTTGTTGATATTGGATGAAGCTCTATCCAGTCTGGATCTCCCGATTCAGGCACAGATCACAAAGCTGCTGCTCGAACTTCAGGCTTCTCTATCGCTGACATACCTGTTTATCACTCACGACCTCCGTTTGGCAGCCTACGTGGCAGATCGAATAGCAGTTATGCGGGCAGGCAAAATCGTCGAATCCGGTAGCGTCTCAAACCTGTTTCTCGACGCGCAGCATCCATACACGCGCTTGTTGTTAGCTGCAATCCCCGATATACAAATCAATGGCATCCACGCCGATCCGCCCTAGGCAGTGACGATGCCATTCTTAGTACGCCGCGTCCTTTACAGCGTCTTTCTTTTGATAGGCGTTTCTCTGCTTACATTTGTACTTGTAGATCTGGCGCCTGGAGAATTTTTCGATGAGATGCGGTTAAATCCTCGAATCTCGCCGGCAACGATTGCTGGTCTCCGCTCGCAATATGGTCTCGATCGCCCGCTGCCGATCAGGTATCTCCACTGGCTGCGGTCGGTATTGAAAGGCGAGTGTGGATTTTCGTTTGCCTATGACAGTCCCGCGGCTCCGATCATATGGCTTCGCGCCCGAAATACATTGCTCCTGACGGGAACTGCCACTTTATTCGCATGGCTCATCGCTGTTCCGTTCGGAATGTGGAGCGCTGCAAAGCGGGGAAGAGGGCCGGATCTTCTCGCTGGCGGGACGATTTCCGCACTCGTCGCAATTCCTAACCTGGTATTGGCGTTGTTGCTGTTATTGCTTGCGGTACGGAGCGGGTACTTCCCGGTCGGTGGAGTGGTTTCGCTCGATTTCTCGCAATTAGGCTTTTGGTCGAAGTGCAAGGACCTTGCACGCCATCTTTTCCTTCCCGGTCTCTGTCTGACAGCGGGATTTTTGCCACTGCTGTTGTCTCACGTCCGAGCTTCCTTCATTGAAGTTCTGGAATCGCCCTTCATCGCGGCCGCTCGCGCACATGGCATTCCGCTGCGGCGATTGCTGCTCCGCCATGCCTTGCCGGCGGCGGCGAATCCTCTCATTTCGCTCTTCGGGTTTTCTCTAGGAATCTTGTTGAGCTCCTCTGTGGTGATCGAGGGTGTTTTCGGTTGGCCCGGTTTGGGACAGTTGTTAATCGAAGCAATTCTCCAGCGTGACTTTTATCTGGTTGTCGATGCAGCGGTGCTCGCGACCTTTTTCCTCATTTTTGGAAACTTGCTGGCCGACACGCTTCTGTATGCGATAGATCCGCGCATTCGAGCAGAGTAGAAGTGGCTATCCGCAACAAACCTCGTCTCGCGATAGCAGCACTGGCCATTTCTCATGGAATGGTCCTGCTGGCAGGGTTCTTCGCTCCCTACGACCCCGCGTCACAAGACCGCGAGCTGCCCTTTGCTCCCCCAACTCGTATTCATTTCCTCGACGGGCAGAAGAAACTGCACCTCCGTCCTTTCGTGTATCAGTCGAGAGCGAATGCGGAAAGGGATGGAGTTTATCACGAAGACCTCAGCGTCGCGTATCCTCTACGCTTCTTTGTTTCCGGAACTCAATACACCGTTCTCGGAGGATTGGTTTCGCAACGCCACCTTTTCGGGACCGATCAGCCGGCGAAGATCCTTTTAATCGGCAGCGACGCTTACGGCCGCGACCAGCTTTCCAGGTTTTTGTATGGCGGACGAATCTCTCTGTTAGCCGGGCTGCTTGCCACCGCAGTTTCGCTGAGCTTGGGATTGATGCTCGGGGGTATGGCGGGATTCTATGGCCGCTGGCTCGATGAACTGATCATGCGAGCTGCAGAAATTTTCCTGGCGCTTCCCTGGCTTTATCTGTTGTTCGCGGTTCGAGCTTTCCTGCCGTTGCAAATTACTCCAACCGGGATTTTCTTGCTGCTGATTACGATCATGGGAGTCGTCGGATGGGCTCGCCCAGCGCGCTTGATTCGTGGCGTCGTGCTGAGCGCGAGGGAACGCGACTATGTTCTGGCCGCCAGGGGCTTCGGAGCGTCTGACATTTACCTCTTGCGCCGGCATGTGTTGCCTCAGGCTTTCAGCGTCGCGCTGACGCAGGCAGCAATTCTAATCCCTACTTACGTCCTCGCCGAGGTGGTTCTCTCTTTTTTTGGCTTAGGGGTCAGTGAGCCGACGGCCAGTTGGGGAAATTTGCTCGCAAATCTCCGGCAATACAACGTACTTGAGTCGTATTGGTGGATGTTTATTCCGGCCGTTATTTTGATCCCCGTCTTCCTTGCGTACTACAGCCTATTTTCGTACTATGGGTACTACTTGGCTGGTGGTACCACTATGAGAGGACTCGCAAGAACTCACATCAGCTTCAATCCCTGAGGCTTGATCCGCACCCCAGGTTCTTGATGAAGAAAGTGAACGTCACAAATCGGCTCACCGGATACTGTGTAACGGTGGCGGTACTGTGCGCGCTTGCTGCAAGCTCCGCGACAAGCCGCCAGCATGCCTCGGAAATTGAACAATTTCTTGTTACTCACGATGACATTGGGCAGTGTGGAGGCCGGCTAGTGATCTCACAGCGCGCCGAACCGAAAACGCTTAATCCAGTGATCGCGATTGACGGAAGTTCACAAGAGATTATCGGGTTAATGACGGCAGATTTGATTCATATTAACCGCTATTCCCAGAAAACCGAACCTGCCCTTGCAAGCTCGTGGACGGTTTCGCCCGATGGTCGGGAGTATACGCTGCAGCTACGCCGTGGGCTAAAGTTTTCCGATGGCCAACCGTTTGACGCAGATGACGTTCTCTTTACGTTTCAGGTCTACCTGGACGAGCGCGTTCATTCTCCTCAGCGAGATCTATTGATCGTTTCAGGGAAGCCAATCCTGGTGCAAAAGCTTGATGCCTATACGGTGCGATTTGAACTTCAGCAACCATATGCCGCTGCCGAGCGCCTCTTCGATAGCATTGCCATTTTGCCGCGCCATCTTTTGAAGCACGCCTACGATGAGGGCCAGCTGACTCAAGCGTGGAAGTTAACAACTCCCCCAGAACAAGTCGCCGGTTTGGGGCCATTTCGGGTCAAAGAATATGTTCCGGGGCAGCATATCACCCTGGAGCGCAACCCACATTATTGGAAGAAAGACCTTGCGGGGAACCGCCTTCCGTACCTCGACCAAATTGATTCTGTTTTCACGGGAAACGCCGATGCTGAGGCGATGCGATTTCAGCAGGGCGAGATCGATGTCGTTAGTCGGTTGAGCGCCGCGAACTTCTCAGTTTTGGAAAAACATCAGCAGACGGGAGGTTTTCGCCTTTACGATCTCGGACCGGGTCTCGAATATCATTTTCTGTTCTTCAATCTCAACGATCTCAGCTCGAGCAGTCTTCCTTCGGTAACCGGAAAGCAAACCTGGTTCCGGCAGCTGGCCTTTCGGAAAGCCGTCTCGGCCGCCATCGACCGTGAAGCGATTGTTCGGCTGGCATACGATGGGCGAGCCTCTGCGTTATCGACTCACGTCACTCCAGGAAATAAACTATGGGTGAATCGAAGCATCCCCCAACAGCTGCGCTCGGTTGCGGAAGCGCGGCGATACTTGCAGGAGGCAGGGTTTTCCTGGACGAACGACGGCCGTCTTCTTGATGAGCGGCGTGAGCCAGTTGCCTTCTCGATCGCTTTCAATGCGGGAAACCCGCAACATACGCAAGTCGCAACACTTATCCAGAACGACTTGGAGCAGGTCGGCATGGACGTCAAGGTAGTGCCGATAGAGTACCGTGCGCTTCTGAACCGGGTCTTCAAAAGTTATGAATACGATGCGGCAATAATGGCGCTCGTCAGCGGCGATGTAGATCCAACCTCCGATATCAACGTTTGGACCTCCGAAGGAAGCACTCACGTTTGGAATCTGGGACCAAAGCATGGGCAGATGCCGTGGGAAAAAGAAATCGATCTTCTGATGCAGCAACAAATGATAACGCCGAATTATGAGCAGCGAAAGCGTATGTACGACCGGGTACAGCAGTTGGTTTGGGAGAACTTGCCCTTAATCTGTTTGGTCAGTCCTAATGTTCTGGTAGGCGCAACGGAGCGGCTTGGAAATTTTCGGCCCGCGATTCTCAGTAATTACACGCTCTGGAACGCGGAAGAGCTTTTTCTCCGGCACTGATGAGAGACGACGGAATTTGATGGTATCAGCATCCGTCAAAAGTACTCGGAAACATGCAAACTTCCAGGCAGGATGAGTTTTTGGTGCGGGAATGCCTACGCGGCAACGAAGAAGCGTGGTCGACGCTGATCGACAAATACAAGAATCTCATCTTCTCAATCCCCATGAAGCGCGGCTTTGCTCCTGATGATGCCGCCGACATTTTCCAAGGCGTGTGTCTTGCACTCGTTTCTGAGTTACCGCGTTTGCGAGAGCCGCGCGCGCTGCCGGCATGGCTGATCCAAACGACCTCTCGTAAGTGTTTCCGTTGGAAAGACGAGAACCGGCGATACCTTGACACGGAATTGCAAGACGACAAGGTATCGGACGAGTCGCCAAGCATGGCAGAGGAGCTATTGAATGAGCTCGAGCGAGAACAGATAGTGCGGGAGGCCGTGGCGGAGCTTTCTGTAGACTGCAAGCGCTTGGTCGAACTTCTTTTCTATCGGGTGCCCCCGCCGAGTTATGACGATCTTGCGATGGCATTGGAAATTCCCAAGGGGTCTATTGGACCCACGCGGATGCGTTGCCTTGAAAAGTTGAGGCGGGTTCTCGAGAAAAAGGGCTTGTAGTGAAAACATGGAAGAACAAATCCAAGAACTTTGTGCCGAGTTCGGCAGACTTCCGGATGAAGAAAGCCGCACAGCTTTTCTAAAACGCTCCCCTGAGCTGCTTCATGTATCGGTCGTGGCAGACCTGGCCGAAGCGGTTCGGCGAAAGGTGAGAGTTGACGTGCCCGAAGCATTCAGACTTGCTGAAGCTGCTGTGACGGTCGCTCGACAGTTGCGTGACGAAGACGCGGTTGCTCTGAGTTTGCGGGCAAAGGCCAATGCGTTGTGGTTCATGGGGCAGTGCAAACCGGCGGTCGATCTCTTCCGGGAAGCGGCGGTCCTGTTTGAAAGAGCAGGAAACATGAATGAGGTGGGACGCACACTGAGCAGCTCCATCCAGTCACTCGCCTTATTGGGCGAATACGAAAGCGCCTTCTCAGCCGCGGAGAGAGCCCGAGAAATTTTCAATTCTCTTGGCGAGACTTTGCGCACCGCGCGCCTGGAACTCAACCTGGCGAACATCTATCATCGGCAAAACCATTTCACGCAGGCTCTTGCCGCCTACAAGCGAGCATACGAGCAACTTCTTCCGCACAACGATGCCGAAGGGATCGGGGTTGCTCTCCATAACATTGCGGTTTGTCTCATTGCTCTGGACGATTTCCATGGGGCCTTGGAGACTTACCGGCAAATGCGTGATTTCTGCCAGCAGGAAGGCATGCCGCTGTTAGTGTCACAGGCCGACTACAACATCTCCTACCTTTTCTACCTTCGAGGGGATTATACCCAGGCACTTGAATTGTTAAGAGTTTCGCGGGAGACTTGCCGCAAAAATGACGACAAATATCACCTGGCCTTGTGCGATTTGGACCAGTCGGAAATCTATTTGGAACTCGGGCTAGTTGATGAAGCCGCGGAGATGGCGCAGAAGAGCTTCGAGCAGTTTCAAAAACTAGAGATGAGTTACGAAACTGCGAGATCACTTGCCAATTTGGCGGTTGCTGCCGGCGTGCAAGGCAATTCTTCCCGTTCTCTGCAGCTCTTTGCAGAGGCGAAGGAGATCATGCTGCGCGAGAACAATCGCTCCTGGCCCTCGCTCATTGAGTTGTATCAGGCTCTGGTGCTGTTCCACGAAGGAAATTTCGTTGAGGCCGACCGGCTCTGTACGGCAGCGTTAGAGTTCTTCGGCTCGGCGCAAATGCCCAGCAAACACGTACTATGCCTATTACTATTGGCGCGAGTACGTTTGAAGACTGGCGAACCGGATGAGGCCTCTCAGTATTGCCATGAAGCCCTGGAGCACGCTTCCAAGCTCGATGCGCCGATTCTTTCCTACCAAGCTCACTTCCTTATGGGGCAGGTTCACGAGGCTTTTGGAGAGCCGAACAAAGCTTACGATTCCTATCAAGAATCACGATCGGCATTGGACAGCCTTCGCAGCGGTCTCCGGGCGGAAGAGCTAAAGATCGCGTTCATGAAAGACAAAGTGGAGGTCTATGCCCGGCTCATACAGCTCTGCTTGAATCGCGGTTCTGGGCAAGCATCGACGGAAGAAGCATTCTCCTATATGGAGGAAGCGAAATCGCGAACTCTGAGAGATCTTATTTTCGGGCGTTTACATTTCCCCTTCGTCTCAGAATCTGAAGAGAACGAGACTGGCCGCCGGATTTTTGATGTGAGGAAAGACCTGAACTGGTGCTATCGCCGCATCGAGCGTGAACAGCTCTCCCAAGAAGGGGCTTCTCCTGAGCTGATCGAATCGCTCGGATTGCGGGCAAGGGCGTACGAGCACGAGTTGCTTCGTCTCGTGCGCGAAGTTCCTTCTTCAAACGCGGCAGGAAGGAGTTTGCGCACGCCGGAAACTGTTTCGCTTCCGGAAATTCGCGCTTCACTCGGTCCGGACGCCGCACTACTGGAATATTTTTACATCGGAGAGCAAGTTTTTGTAGCGCTATTGACGACCGACAGTCTCGACTTTGTTCCGGTGACGACCGTCTCAAGCGTCACCCGGCGGCTGCGAATGCTTCAGTTCCAAATGTCGAAATTTCGCCTCGGGCGTGACTACGTTTCGAAATTTCAACAAGCTCTGTTGCGCGCTACCCAGAATCATCTTCAAGCAATTTACGAAGAGATTTTTGCGCCATTGCGTCAGCGATTGAAGGCACGAGATCTGATCATAGTGCCTTACGGCCCACTCCACTCCCTGCCCTTCCACGCACTTTTCGACGGGCGACAGTTCCTACTTGACACTTTCACTATTTCTTACGCTCCTAGCGCCAGCATCCACGCTCTCTGCCAGCAACAAATTGAGACTCATACGGGACCATCATTGATCTTGGGAGTTGAGGATCCGAAGACCCCGTTTATCCGGCAAGAAGTTGAGGCGGTTGCAGAAGTTGTAACTGAGCCCCAGATCCTTCTGGGATCTGATGCTAGCGAACGGGCATTGAGAGAAGATGGCGCTCGCAGCCGGCTGATCCACATTGCGAGCCACGGGTACTTTAGACAAGATAGTCCAATGTTCTCGGCCATTCGCCTTGCCGACTCTTATCTCAGCCTTTACGATCTCTACCACATGAATTTGCCTGTCGACCTGTTGACGCTCAGCGGCTGCGTTACTGGTCTGAACGTCATCGCGGAAGGAGATGAGTTAATCGGACTCTCCCGAGGCTTGCTATATGCGGGCGCGCGATCTTTGTTGCTTTCTTTGTGGGATGTGGACGATCGCAGTACCGCGGAGTTCATGAAGTTGTTCTACTCTCATCTACATCACCAGCCAGATAAAGCGGAGGCGCTTCGAAGGGCCATGCTGGATTTGCGAACACGCTATCCTCATCCATACTATTGGGCGCCGTTCAGACTTATCGGGAAATCTCTGAACGAAGTCGCTGCATCCGGATAAGCTGCTGTGGATTGTATTTTGCGGACAGTGTCTCGCTCTTTTGATCAGGCGCGAGACGGAAACGTAGCGTGAAACATCTTGGCACAACCCATCCTGCTTCGTGGGGCCAGGCAAGTGTTAACATTGCGGGGTCCAAGTGGTGTGCGGCGTGGTTCAGCCCTCCACGATATCGGAATCATTGAAGACGGCTCAGTCCTTATTCGCGACGGCCTCATCGCCAGCGTAGGCACCACCCGGCGTATCGAGAATCTCAAGGAAGCACGAGACGCTCTCGAGATCTCTGCCGTCGGCAAAGTCATCATGCCGGCATTTGTCGACGCCGCGCTCAACGTCGTCTTCGAAGGCTCTGGCGCCTCATCTGTCCAGACCCAGAAGAAGACAGCTGGTTTTTCTGACAGTCTCTCGTTGATGCGATCATGTCTTCAGCATGGAACGCTCACCGCGGAACTCAAAGTCCAGGTCGCCCCCGGTTGCGCTCGCTCCGAGATCTCAGAACTTCGGCAACTCGCTAAGATCGAAAACCCGATTCGCATCGTACGGACGTGGCGAGTCAGCCGTTCGTCTCAAGAAGATGACGATCTGAACAATTTACGTAAGACGCTTAGTATCATGGCGCGACGGAAACTCGTGCAGTTTGTAGAAATCGCGCCGGATTCTGGCGAAGGGGTGATCGAGCGCACGCTGGCCCTGGCGGAAGAGGCAAAGCTTGGTATTAAACTGCTCTGGCCGAGCGGCTCGGCGGAACTACTCTCGCGCCTGTTGACCCGCTTCAGTCCCCGAGCTATATCCGTTTCGTCTCAACTCAGTGACGCCGAATGCACGGTCCTAGCGGATACGCCGACGATCGGCGTCTTCGCTCCAATCCGTGAAGCGTTCGAATGCCCGGCCGGAGCTTGCGTTAAGGTCGCAGCCGACAGCGGCGCCGCCATTGCCCTTTGCACTGAATTTGATTCTAGATATCCTGCCAGTTTCAGCATGCAGATGGCAGTCTGTATAGCGGTAATGCGTCTTGGTCTCAACGTGGAGCAAGCTATCAGTGCGGCCACCATCAACGCGGCGCATGCAGTGGGTTGCGGGCATATCGCCGGAAGCATTGAGTTCGGAAAGCGGGCCGATGTGCTGGTGCTGAGTGTTCCCGATTATCGGGAGATCCCGCGCCAGTTCGGCGTGAATCACGTCGAATTAGCCATTCGCAATGGCGCCGTTGTGTTCAACCGGACGCGGTGGAAAGCGAGCGCCTCCTGACAGAGTCTCTGATCGAGTGCGTGCCTAACTTCTCGGAAGGTCGCGACCTGGCCCGTATAGACGCCCTCGAGCTTGCGATTTCGGCCGTGCCGGGCACGCTTGTCCTTCATCGCACCAACGACCCCGATCATAATCGCAGCGTCATTACCTTCGCGGGGAGCAGACAAGCCGCTACGGAAGCTGCGGTCCGCGCAACCGCCAAGGCCGCGGAGCTGATCGATCTGAATCGTCATCGCGGCGCCCACCCCCGCCTTGGCGCACTGGATGTGCTGCCCTTTGTTCCGATAGGGGAAGCCACGCTTCAGGACTGTGTCGCCATTGCCCGCCACACCGGCAACCGCATTTGGAAAGAGCTTGGCATCCCCGTGTACTTCTATCAGGCAGCCGCAACCCGCCCTGAGCGCGTGAATTTAGAGGACATCCGGCGCGGCGAGTTCGAAGCGTTGCGCAAGGCTGTCCTGACGGATGAAACGAAGCGCCCCGATGTGGGTGGGCCAGCGCTCCATCCTACAGCGGGCGCCGTCATCGTGGGCGCGCGAAAATTTCTTATCGCCTATAACATCAATCTGAAGACCACCGACCTTGCGCTGGCGAAACTGATCGCCAAACGCATTCGGGCCAGTAGTGGAGGCTTCCCTGCCGTGAAGGCCCTCGGTCTGCCGCTCTTATCGCGCCGGCTCGTTCAGGTGTCCATGAACCTCACTGATTTCGAACAGACTCCGGTCCACGTTGTTTACGCTGAAGTTCAACGGATTGCGGCCGCCCACGGTGTCGAAATCGAAGAGAGCGAATTGGTTGGTCTCATTCCGCGAAAGGCTCTGGAAATGGCTGCGGCCGGTTTCCTGAAATTAACGGGATTTGATTCGCAGCGGGTGATTGAGAATCGCATCGACGCTCTGAGTCGAGAGAATCTGCTAGGATAATCTACCCAATAAGCATGCACACGATCACGGCGATACTGGCCATTTTCAGCGTCACCATCGGGATGGTTGCCTCAGGCGCTGACCCGGACAATGGAATGAGCGCGTATCGGGAAGGAGATTATCAGACTGCTATTCCCCTGCTTCAGACTGCTGCCCGCAATACTCCTAAAGATCCGCTCATTCGTGCTGCGTTACTGTCCGCGCTCGTTTACGAAGGACGCGTTGACGAGGCTTCGGACGCGAGCGACGCCGACGCAACCGATTTCCCGGATTCTCCGGAAGTTTTAGCTGCTCGTGGCGAATTCGCCTACTATATGGGCGACATCGCCGAAGCGGAGAAGCTGTTCAAAGCCGCAACAAAACTCAAGGACGAGACCCCGCGAGCGTATTACGGACTTTATCGCTTGTTCTATGCGGCCGCCCTTTATCGCACGGCGCGACTTTTCTGCCTGAAGGCCTACGCTATCGATCCTGGCGATGCACTGATCACGCGCGCTTGGCTTGGCTATCTGGTGCCGGAAAGACGGAGGGAACTCCTCGGCCCCTTCATCGCTGCCCATCCTTGGCTCTTCAAGAAATACGAGCAGAATCGCAATACCGATACCGATGTATCGCAGGAGATGAATGGGCGTAAAGCGTTCGAGTTCGATGGAGAGCGCAAACCAATCACGTTACATCTCATCGAATTGCGCGACTCTCCAACCCGCGTTCGCGGCCTCGGCCTTGAGCTTTCCCTTGAAGGCGGCCACCGCCTGAGAATGTTGTTCGATACCGGTGCAAGCGGCATTCTCATCGGGCAGGCGGCTGTCGATAAAGCGGGTTTGAATCACCTGGGTTCATTCGAAGCCAGAGGCGTTGGCGACAAAGGTCCCCGGAATGCGTTTGCCGCTGTAGCTGAGACTTGCCAAATAGGTCCCCTGATGTACAAGAACTGTGTCCTCCGCGCGATCCAAGGGAGAGGGCGGATCGCAGGCGATGAGGACGGTCTGATCGGCGCTGACTTCTTTTCCGATTACATCATCCAAATCGATTTTCAAAAGCAGCTGCTCAACCTGACTCCGCAACCGCCTCGTCCGCCCAATCCACAAGGCTATGACCGCGTCATCGGGGCCGATCAGGCAAGCTTCACGCCGGTGTTCAGGTATGGGCATGAGCTTTTCGTCTCGACTAAGTTGAACGGAAAGACCTCCGGCCTGTTCCTTCTGGACACCGGTTCGGGAATGTCGAGCGTCGATTCCACTTTTGCTCGCTTGTCAACTAAGATCCGCGGAAATTCCTACATGCACGTGAGAGGCGTATCTGGAGAAGTCAAGGATGTGTTCGAAGCCGACAAAGCCGTGATTCAGTTTGCCACCTATCGCCAGCAGAATTTCGGCCTGACTTCTTTCAACCTGAACAACACAGGTGATCACCAGGAAGTGCGCATGGACGGAATCCTCGGTCTTCCGCTGCTCGCTCTGTTTCGCCTCACGCTCGATTACCGCAACGGCCTTGTAAAGTTCGATTACGTTTACAAGTAACAACCGGCAGACGGCCGAGCCACTCCCTATCATTGAGGAATATGGCCACCACACTCACTTCGAATCCGAAGGTGACCTCTGCGCTCGAAGAGATCATGCGGCTCGAGCAGAGTTACTTACTGCAAAACTATTCCCGCTATCCACTTGCTCTTCACCGCGGCAAAGGCTGCTACGTTTATGACCTTCAGGGTAAGCGCTATCTTGACCTCATCAGCGGCATCGGAGTCAATTCGCTTGGGTACGCGCACCCCCGCATAACCAAAGTGATTCGTCAGCAAGCCGGGCTCTTGCTCCATACCTCGAACCTCTATTACCACGAGTATCAAGGCCGCTTGGCCGAACGGCTTGCAAAGTTGAGCGGCCTGAATCGCAGTTTCTTTTGCAACTCCGGAGCGGAGGCCATGGAAGGCTCGCTCAAGATGATTCGCGCGCATGGAAACTCGACGCATGCCGACAAGCACGAAGTTGTTTCGCTCGAAGGCTCTTTCCACGGACGCACGCTCGGCGCACTCTCCATAACAGGTCAACCAAAATACCGGAAGGATTTTGAGCCGTTGCTTGAAGGAGCGCGCTTCGTTCCTCGAAACGATGTGGAGGCGCTCGAAGCCGCCGTCAGCGGCAATACCGCGGGCATCGTGCTCGAATTTATTCAGGGAGAAGGCGGAATTTATCCGATCTCCGAGCAATTTGCCCGCAAGGCGCGCGAACTGGCGGACAAGTACGACGCGCTTCTCGTCTTCGATGAAATCCAGTGCGGAGTTGGCCGCCCCGGCGCCTACTTCGCTTATCAGTTGCTTGATCCTGTGCTGATGCCCGACATCGTGATTGCCGCTAAGCCCATGGCTTGCGGCATCCCGCTTGGCGTCATCATCGGCAATGAAAAGGCCGCATGCACCATCAAGCCCGGCATGCATGGCTCGACATACGGTGGCGGACCGCTTGCGTGCCGCGTCGCCCTGGAGTTTTTCGATGTTCTCGACGAGCTTCTGCCTTCAATCAACGCGGTCGGGACTTACTTCCGCGGCAAGCTCCACGAAATGATGCGGACCTTCTCATTCATAAAGGAGATCCGAGGCCAGGGTCTCATGATCGGGGTCGAGCTGGAATTTCCCGGCAAGCAACTCGTTCTCGATGGCATAAACGAAGGGCTTCTGTTTAATTGCACTCACGATGTGGTACTTCGTTTCCTGCCGCCATATATTCTGTGCGAGCAGGACGTGGACCGCGCCGTAAGAGGCTTGAAGAAAATCTTCAAGAAGGCGAAGCGTCCCAACGTGTGAAGATGGCCCTACAACAATTCCTCGCGTCGCTTCGCTTCCAGCAACTTGACAATCTTGCTCACGTCCTGTGCATTGCTGCGGCTCGCTACCAACAGGGCATCCGCCGTGTCCACAATCACCAGATTCTCCACGCCGACCAAAGCCACCGTCTTCCCCGCATCCACATAGTTGCCGCGGCTTGCCTCCGCAATCAACTCTTCCCGCGAAGCATTCCCGCTTGCATCCTTCCGCGCCAGCTCGTAAACTGCTTCCCAGCTCCCGACATCGTTCCAGCCGATGTCATCTAGAGCAATGCCCAAAACGCCGCCAGCCTTTTCCATAATTGCGTAATCGATTGAGATGTTGTCGCAGAGCGGATAAGCTGCGGCCAATCGCCTGGAAAATTGCTTATCCGCGAAGGAAGGCAACCCTGCCAGAATCGTCGCTGTCTTGGGCTGATAACGGCGCGTCAATTCGAGCACGCTCGAAGCGCGCCAGAAGAACATTCCCGCATTCCAAAAGAAATTCCCAGCTTCCACAAACATCTTCGCCGTCGGCGTGTCCGGTTTTTCGAGAAATCTCGTAACCGGTAGCGCGTCAATGCTCCCTGGCTTGATGTCCTTCGGGAACTCGATGTATCCATAGCCGGTCTCGGCCCATCGGGGCTGAATTCCCAAAACCACCACCGTGTTTTTTTCCGCCACTCGAAAAGCTGCTTTCACAAAGCTGCGAAATCTCGCTTCTTTAACGATGAGGTGGTCCGCCGGAAAGACGCCCAACACGGCGTCAGGATCCATTTCCGCCAGGATGTGCGCAGCCAAGGCAATACATGGGGCGGTGTTGCGTTGCGACGGCTCGGCCACAATCTGCCTCTTCGGCACTTCCGGTAACTGCTTGCGAATCTCCGCCTGCAGGAGATCATTCGTGATGACCCAAATGTTCTCCGGGGGTATCAGATCCTTTAAACGATCCACAGTTTGTTGAATTAAGCTGCGCTCGCCAAAGAAGCGAAGGACCTGTTTGGCATTCCTCTTTCGGCTTCGCGGCCAAAATCTCGTACCCCGGCCTCCCGCCATAATCAGACCGTAACGGTGATTTGCCATAGATCTAGCCAAACATATTTGAATTTTTCAAGTCAGCGCGATGGAGCGATGCGCCCCGCTACGAACGCGACTTGAGCCGAAATCTGACGAACACATTTCCGCCGATCGGGTGGTCTCCGTAATAAGGCTTAATAGCGGTGGGCAGGGAATAGGCCTCGATGTTGGCTCCTATGCCCGTTTCGACGTGTTGGAAAATGTCGAAGTCGCGCGTGTAGCCGATCGTGTACCCGCCAATCCGAAACGTGCTGCCGTAGAAAGTGTCGAGGAATTCCCGAACGCTCGGCTGTCCATCGAACAACTCGTCCTTGTCGACGAGATCGATTCGCCCGGTAATGAAGTTCTTGCGATGAATGGGCAGCACGGATTCAACCGTATACGAGTTCAGATTGCGTTTGGTATACGTGCTGTGATCACGGCCCCAGATGATGCTCGATGACCAGCTACCACCCGGCATGGGCTTCGAGTATTCAACGGATGCCGTGGTCCTGGTTTGATCGCCCGGCTCAAGCATTTCCGGGTGGGCCAAGTGTCCCACTGAGAACTGCGCCGCCCAGTTTTTGCTCGGGAAATACCAGAGCCGCGTAGACCAGGAATTGATCGGGCCCGAGTCGATGTCCCAGCGAAACTCATCCGGTTCCGAACCATAAAAGCCGCTCGCCTCAAGCTTGATCTTTTTGTAAGCGAGCCCTACCGTGACCACCTCATTGGCGATGTGGCTTGAATCCTGCCAATGATGAGAGATTGGCGCCTGCGGCAATTCCATCGCTGATGCACGGTGCGGGTAGGCGATTGGACCCAACGCCGGGTCACCGACGGGCGCGAAGTAGAGATCGAGCATCGTATTCTCGCCGAGAGAGCGGGCGTATTGAAAACCCAACGCCATGATGAAGTCGTGCGGGTGCTGTCCGTCAACAATTGGTTTTCCGAAGGCTGTTTCGCCAGTCTGGAATAAGAGCGGATAGCGGCGGTCCGAAACGGTTGCAGGTTCAAGGCTGAGCATGAGCTGAACCTCGAAGGCGCCGCTTTTTCCAACCCGGTGTTCAGCGTCCGCCATAAACCAGTTCGGAGAATAGAGCTTATCGCCGCCGCGCGGCCCAGACTGCTGCGTATCGACAATGAATGCTTGCGCCATGAACATCGTGTTCCAGGAGCCGAAAGGCCGCATCAGCATTGGCATCGGCCATGCCGCGGGATTTACCGCCGTGCCCGACATGCTGTTCATCAGGAACATGCTGGCCGAGTTCATCTCGACCATGTTCATGTTTGGCATTGTCATCGGAGGCATGGCGTCCTGCGCAAACAGGCTGCACCCAAACAGCATCATTAGCATTTCTTTCCGGCAACGCAAATAGCTTTGGAACACAGGTTCTCCTATCCGGGGAAATCAACCATCAACGAACAGCCGGCAAACTGCACAGGCACAACGCGTGCATGGACAGCCGTGCTGATCGAGTCGCTCGGGTCGCCTTAGAATTCGAGGCGGCAAAAAACGAAAAACCGGCTAATATCAGATGCGAAGAACGGTGGTCGGAAGCAGGGTGACGCCAGGCGGCGACACAGTCTGAAGAGTGGCTGCTCGCTGAATCTCGTGAGAATTCAATAAGGAAACTGCGAACGGCAAGAATGGTGTTGACACCAAATGTGGGACAACCAGGTGCGCGATGGACGATTGACCATTGTTCGCCATCGTTAGCGGATGGGCACACGGGGGAGCAGCTTGATTGGCCGGAGCACCGTGTCGATGGCATGGCGGCAAATTGCTCTGGGAAGCAGTCTCGCAGGGTGCAACGGTGCACGCCACCATGCATTCTGTGCTGCTAAAAAGCAATAACAGCGCAAGCACGACAAATAGACCTTGGGACAAGCGGCCCATCTGTTCCCGATGCTAGCAGAACGGAACCGTGACCCAGCGCGCCCGTAGCCGGCGCGGAAGGCCTGTGCGCTAAAACTGTTACCTTTGAATCAGAGCCGTGCGCCGAGCCTTCGCCACTTCGCTTCTTTCCTTGCTGCTCCTCACTACTGTTGT